>NZ_JAGPYS010000006.1:0-318674 GCF_020312195.1 Pseudomonas sp. P129
GATCCGGGGGTCGCCGCAACGCGCCATCCATGGCGCGGTGCGGCTAGCCTGGCGTCCTGCCAGGCTACCCCCGGATCAGCGCCAGGACTCAGCCATCACTAACGTCGCACTCTGCGTCGTCAGTAACATCGCGGTTGAAAAGCGCTTTTGCGCCAGTGGCTGCGCGTAAGACATGGGATTCTGTTGACTATCGTTCCCATGCTCCGCGTTGGAATGCAGTTCGTGACGCTCTGCGTCACACGGCGCTCTGCGATGCGAGCCATGTTCGTTTCCGGCCTCTGCCCTCAGGCAATTGACCCCACCACCGGTTCCTCGCCTGTAACAGGTACATCATGCAACGATATTTTCGAGGTTTCCGGCAGGGCCATGCCGCCGGCCATTGCCAGTGCTGCCACGGCGATGAGGTAGAACGCGGGCGACAGGTTGCTGCCGGTCATGCTGATCAGCCAGGTTGCCATCAGCGGCGCGGTGCCGCCGAACAGGGTGTAGGCCATGTTGTAGGTGATCGCCGAGGCGGTGTAGCGGGTACGGGTGGGAAAGGTTTCCGACAGCAGTGCGGCTGTTACCACGCCACACAGCACTGCGCCCACGGCGAGCAGCATGACGCCGATGATCGAGGCGATGAACGAGCCGGAGCTGGCCATCAGGAATGATGGAACCACCACGACCATCAACAGAATGCAGGCCGTTGCCATGGTGACCCGGCGCCCTACCCGATCCGAATAGGCACCGGCCAGTGGGCAGAGGGCGGCGGCGAAGGCCAGCGCGATCAACGAGACCAGCAGCGCCGTTGCCCTGCTCAGTCCACCGGCCACTTGCAGGTAGGTCGCGAAGTAGGTGGTGAACATGTAGAACGACAACGCCGTCAGTGACACGAATGCGCCCAGACAGCACATCGCCGCGGCGTGATGGCGCAAGGTATCCTTGAGCGGCGAGTGAGCCACGTCGTGTTCTTGAGCAACCGCCTGAAACGCCGGGGTTTCATCGAGCTTCCAGCGCAGGTACAGCCCGACCAGCCCCAGCGGCGCAGCAATCAGAAACGGCAGACGCCAGCCCCAGTTGCCCATGGCCTCGGTCGACAGAAACGACTCCAGTGCGTAAGCCACCACCGCCGCAGCAGCGAATGCGGAGAACGTCGAGACCGGAACGAAGCTGCCGTACCAGGCACGTTGCGTGCGCGGCGCGTGCTCCATGAGGTACGCGCAGGCACCGGCATACTCGCCGCCGGCCGAGAAACCCTGCGCACAGCGAATGATGGTCAGCAGCACCGGTGCCATCACACCGATCGCGGCATAGGTCGGCAACAGGCCGATCAGTGTGGTGGCGCCGGCCATCAGCAGGATGGTCATGGCCAGGGTTTTCTTGCGCCCGATCCGGTCACCCAGCATGCCGAAGAAAATCCCGCCCAGCGGTCTGAATGCAAAGGCCACGGCGAACACGGCAAAGGTTTTCAACAACGCTGCACTGCTGTCGCCGCTGGGGAAAAACTGCAGCGCGATCGTCGTCGCCAGAAATCCATAGACGGCAAAATCGAACCACTCGACGAAGTTGCCGATGGCCGCAGCGACGATGACTTTTTTCAGCGTGGCAGGGTCGACTTGCTCTACGGTAGTAGTGGTCATGGCGGGCCTCGGCGTGTTGATCTGGAATGGATCGATTATCGAGACAGCGACCCGGATGCCCCTCTCCAGAAGTGTCATCCACGTAGTCAGGGCCGACGTCTCGCATCGTTCTGCGCAGAATTCATGCCAAAGGCTCTGCCACGTGGCTTACAGGCCCATCGCACGCCGCCCCTGAAGGCCGCCGGTGTGGACGAAGACCAGCCGGGTGCCGGGCGCGAAACGACCGGCCAGCACTTCATCATGCAGGGCCAGCAACGCCTTGCCGGTGTACAGCGGCTCCAGAGGTACACCGCTCTGTGCCTCGCTGTCGGCAATGAAACCGAGCAGCGCCGCGTCGGTTCTGGCGAAACCGCCGCGGCTGGCATCGAGCAGAATACAAGTGGGTGGCAGGCGCGGCGCGACATCGGTTTGCGCACCGGCCGCCTCATTCAGCACCGCGATGATGTTTTGCGCGACCCCGTGATCCTCGGGCACAGCCATCGCCCCATACACCGGCCGGGCGCCCGCCTCTGCCAACAGCAAGCCGACCAGCGTGGTGCCGGTGCCTGCCGCCAACCACCATCCGTGGTAATCGTCCCAGCCCAGGTGCCCGAGCTGCGCGTCGAGCATTGCCCGCAACCGACCGCAACCCAATGCACCGGCAAGCCCGCCACCGCCTTCGGCAATCGGATAAAGACCGGGATAGCGGGCCTGCCACGGCGACCAGAAGCCCGCAGCATGCCGCTCACGATAGCCGGCATAACCCAGCCAGTGCAGTTGCATGCCGAAAGCCTGCAGATCGAGCACCGTTGGCGTCTGCTGGGCATGACCGCGCAACAGGCCGACCGTCGGGAAACCGAAGCGTTTGCCTGCAGCGGCCAGGGCATGCAGATGATTGGAATGTGCGCCGCCGAGGCTGATCAACCCCTCGGCCCCCGAATCAACAGCCAGACTGAGGTGCTCGCTGAGCTTGAACCATTTGTTACCGCTGATCAGCGCGTCGATAAGGTCCAGGCGCAGGATCGCAACCTCGACCCCGGCGTCTTGCAGCCAGGGCAGGTTCAAGCGTTCCAGGGGAGCAGTGGGTTGCCAGCCGAGGGCGTCGAGCATCATGCGCCGCAGTTTACAGACAAGCCGTTTCAGGGTCTTCGCCGGTCAGCAGGCTGCGTTGCAAAACCCTTGATCAGGCATTGTCTGTCACAGAGTGGCGGCCAGACGTGAGCCCTGGTCGATGGCCCGCTTGGCGTCCAGCTCTGCGGCAACATCCGCGCCGCCAATCAGGTGCACGCTTTGCCCGGCGTTGAGCAGATCGTCATACAGCTCACGCAACGGGTCCTGCCCGGCACAGATCACTACGTTATCCACCGCCAGCAGCTTTTCCTCGCCGTCTTCGCCGATGCGAATATGCAGCCCTGCATCGTCGATTTTCAGGTACTGAACGGCATTGAGCATCTGCACCTGTTTGTTCTTGAGCCCCGTGCGGTGAATCCAGCCGGTGGTTTTGCCCAGGCCGTCGCCCACCTTGGAGCTCTTGCGCTGCAACAGAAACACCTGGCGTGCCGGCGCGTGGACTTCGGGTTTGACCCCGGCGACACCGCCGCGAGCCTGCAACGTCGTATCGATGCCCCACTCTTTCCAGAAAGCCTCGCGATCCAGACTGGTGGCCACACCCTGATGCACGAGAAATTCCGACACATCGAAACCGATACCACCCGCGCCTATCACCGCCACGCGGCGTCCGACCGGCTTGCGCTGCAATATGACGTCCAGATAGCTCAACACCATGGGGTTATCGATGCCGGGGATGGCCGGTGTGCGCGGCGCGATGCCGGTCGCCAGAATCACCTCGTCAAAGCCTGCGTCCAGCAGGTCTGCAGCCTTTACCCGATTGCCAAGACGTAACTGAACACCCGTCTCCTGCACTTTGTTGCGGAAGTAACGCAGCGTTTCGGCGAACTCCTCCTTGCCCGGCACGCGCTTGGCGATATTGAACTGGCCGCCGATTTCGCTGGCCGAATCGAACAGCGTCACCTCATGCCCGCGCTGTGCGGCGACGGTCGCCGCGGCCAGACCGGCAGGCCCGGCACCCACTACGGCAATTTTCCTGATCTGCAGGGTGGGCAGGTAATTGAGCTCGGTCTCGTGGCAGGCACGCGGATTGACCAGACAGCTGGTCAGCTTGCCGCCGAAGGTGTGGTCGAGGCAGGCCTGGTTGCAGCCGATGCAGGTGTTGATGCGTTCGGCATGGCCCGCAGCGGCCTTGTTGACGAACTCGGGATCGGCCAGAAACGGACGAGCCATCGAGACCATGTCCGCATCACCTTCGCTGAGAATGCGCTCGGCAACTTCCGGGGTATTGATCCGGTTGGTGGTAATCAGCGGGATGCTAACCGAGCCGCGCAGTTTCGCAGTGACCTTACTGAATGCGGCGCGCGGCACCTTGGTGGCGATGGTCGGAATGCGCGCTTCATGCCAGCCGATGCCGGTGTTGATCAGGGTTGCACCGGCCTGCTCGACCGCCTTGGCCA
Organism: Pseudomonas sp. P129; assembly: GCF_020312195.1. Taxonomy (NCBI): domain Bacteria; kingdom Pseudomonadati; phylum Pseudomonadota; class Gammaproteobacteria; order Pseudomonadales; family Pseudomonadaceae; genus Pseudomonas; species Pseudomonas sp. P129. The sequence continues at coordinate 4,130 of NZ_JAGPYS010000006.1, forward strand.
GCTCGACGATTTCTTCCCAACTGCTGCCGCCTTCCACAAGATCGAGCATCGACAGGCGAAAGATGATGATGAACTGCGCCCCGACCGCCTCACGCACGCGCCTGACGATCTCGACCGCCAGCCGCATGCGGTTTTCATAGCTGCCGCCCCAACGGTCGGTCCGGTGGTTGGTATGCGCGGCCAGGAACTGATTGATGAAGTAGCCTTCCGAGCCCATGATTTCGACACCGTCATAACCGGCACTGCGGGCCAGTGTCGAGCAGGTCACGAAATCAGCGATCTGCTTTTCGATGCCCTCTTCATCCAGCTCTCGCGGCGTAAACGGGTTGATCGGCGCCTGAATGGCGCTAGGCGCGACCTGCTTGCGGCTGTAGGCGTAGCGACCGGCATGCAGGATCTGCAGGCAGATCTTGCCGCCAGCGTCATGGACCGCCTGGGTCACGATACGATGGCGCTCCGCTTCTTCGGCGTTGGTGAGTTTTGCCGCGCCGTCATACACCCCGCCCTCTTCGTTGGGCGCGATGCCGCCGGTGACCATCAGCCCGACCCCGCCACGGGCGCGTTCGGCAAAATAGGTCGCCATGCGCTCGAAGCCGCCCGGCCGCTCTTCGAGACCGGTGTGCATCGAGCCCATCAGGGTGCGGTTGCGCAAGGTCGTGAAGCCCAGGTCCAGCGGGGCCAGCAGGTGCGGATAATGAGCAGCAGTCATGGCGAAGCTCCATCGAGTCAATCACGGAATAGCAAGGACCTCTGCGGGTCCTCTGGTTCATGGGCACCAGTAAAGACGCATCCCGCCACACACTCAATGACCGAAAGTGACAAGTTATTGATCCAAACGCGCAGTGGCACTTGGCAAGCGCCTGACGCCGCCCTACCCTAGTCGACAATTTCCCGATGGCCGTCATTCGATCTTTTTATGCGCAAACTCTTCGCCATCTGCCTGGTTCTGCTGAGCGTTGCCAGCCTCGTCAGCTACGCGATCTGGACCGATCAACGTCCGGCGGGTCACTACCTGTCCGATCTGCGCATTCGTCTGGCCATCAATGAAGGCCAGCCCGGTGAGCGCGGCAACCTGCTGGGGATCGAGCCCGAACTGTTTCCGACTGATTACCAGAACACCGAGCGACTGCACCGCAAGCTCGCCGCTTATTTGCAACAGGCCCGTGACAAGGGGCTGATCAACCCACGCACGGTGGTGGTACTGCCGGAACATATCGGCACCTGGCTGTTCGCCAGTGGCGAGAAGGATCAGCTCTATCAAGCCACCACGCTGGATGACGCCATGGAATGGCTGTCGTGGAGCAATCCGTTGCAATTTATCACGGCGATCCTGGGGGCCGAAGGCAGGGACCGTCTGGATGACGCCCACCTGCGGATCAAGGCCCGATCGATGGCGCGGGACTATCAGACACTGTTTGGCGGCCTGGCCAGAGAGTTCGGCGTCACACTGGTGGCAGGCTCGATTGTGCTGCCCGATCCCAGCGTTGAAGATGGCCAACTGAAAGTCGGCAGTGGCGCGCTGTATAACAGCAGCCTGACGTTTGGCAGCGATGGGCTGCCGCTCGGTCAGCCGCAGCGTCAGTTGTACCCCGAGCGCTATCAGAAGCGTTATGTGCGCACGGCAAGCGACGCACCGTTGAATGTGATCGACACCCCGGCCGGGCGCTTGGGTGTGCTGATCGGCAGCGACAGCTGGTACCCGGATAATTACGCGCGCCTGAACCAGAACGGTGCGCAACTGATTGCAGTGCCGGCCTTCGTCATCGGCAAGGCCGCCTGGTCCGAACCGTGGCGCAAGCCAAGGCATACAGACATCGACGTGCCGACCGACACGCCCAGCGAGGGCGAAGCCTGGCATCACCTGACGTTGACCGGGCGTGTTCCGCAAAGCACTGCGCAAGCCGGGATCAGCGTGTTCATGCGCGGGCAGTTCTGGAGTCAGGGCGTGGCCGGGCAAAGTTTTGCCAGCCACGCTGGGCAGACGATCGCCGAGCCGCAGCAGGAAAATGCTGCCGCTGGCGGTGCGCGCCTGATCAACCTCTGGCTTTGACGATGCCGACCCTGACCCTGCGCCTGGGTGATCTGTCAGTGGGTTTCATCCAGAGCCTGAGCGATGCGGTCAACAGTTTCGACAGGAACCCTGACGCGCTGCTGGAGCAGTACGGTCTTGACCCGATTCGCCTGAGCCAGGCGCGGGCGCGGCTGTCGATCCCGCGCTACATGCGCCTGGGACACGCTGCCATCCAGCTGACCGGCCAGCCCGGGCTGGGCTTGCGCATGGGCCAGCTGAGTCGTTTCGCGCAGGCAGGTCTGGCCGGTATCACCGCGGCCCAGGCACCCAACGTGCGCGAGGCGGCACGCACCCTGATCCGCTTTGAACCCTTGTATGGCTCCAATTATCGCGGTCAGTCGAGCTTCCATGAGGACGCGGGCGGCGCCTGGATGCGCTTCTATTCAATCAGCCCCTATAACGCTTACAACAGGTTTGTGGTGGACTCGATTTTAGCTGGCTGGCTGGCTCAGCTTTCCACGCTGGCAGGCACCGAACTGCGCGCACAACGCGTCGAGATCGAATTCGAAGCGCCTGACTATGCCGCGCAATACGCCGTACTGAGTGATAACCCGGTGGTGTTTGGCGCGGCGACCAACCAACTGCGTCTGGACCAGACCAGCCTGGCATTGCGCAACCCCGACCATTGCCCAAGCACCTGGCGGCACCTGTTGCAGTTGTGCGAAAGCGAACTGGAACAACAGACCCGCACCCGCAGCCTGCGTGAACGCATCATTCAATTGCTGGGGCCGTTATTGAACGGCGGAAGTGAACCGGATCTGGAGGAAGTGGCAGCAAGGCTCAAACTGCCGACCTGGACGCTGCGTCGCAAGCTGGCCGAGGAAGGTACCTGCTTTCGCGCAGTGCTCAATGGCACGCGGCGCGACCTGGCAATGACGTACATTCGCGACACTGAACTGGCGTTCGGGGAGATCGCCTACCTGCTGGGATTCGCTTCTGCCGAAGCCTTTCAACGCGCCTTCAAACGCTGGAACGGGCAGACTCCGGGAGAGTTCCGCCGCAGCCAGCGTCAAAGCGCATGAAGCCGTTCACAGTTCGGTAGCGTCGTCGGCAGGCTCTACCGGGTCCAGTTCCGATGCACGGTATTCGAGTAGTTCTTCCTGGTATTCGTCCATTTCTTCGTCCTCTTGGCTGAGTGAGTGGGGGTGATAATCAAAGCTGAAATAACTGACCGCAAGATCAACATTAAAGTGCCAATGTGAAATAAAAATGTTGATTCCTGTCAAACAGACGAAAAAGACCGTGGTCGATTCAGTATTCACGTCACCCCCGTAGCTGACGGGCGCTATTGACTTGCATGCCAGTGTCGACCTAACCTCCTGCTCATGAACCTCATCAAGCACAACCTCGGCCAGATTATTACCGTCATTCCAGTCATGGCGGGTTAGCCGACGTTTGCCAAAAACCCGCCCTGGAGGCGGGTTTCTTCTGTCTCCCGGGCAACAATTGCCGAATCAGGAGTCAGACATGATCGCCATCCCTCGCTCTATCGCCCTTCTCGCTTCTCTGGACCTGATTATCGGTCTGCCGCGCGCGTTCGCCGGGTATCCAGGCACGACGTATGAAGAGGCGATGCGATGAGCCAGGCCCCGCACGCTCTGCTCAACTATTACGCGCGCAAAATCCTCACCTCGCGCGTCTACGACGTTGCCATCGAAACGCCGCTGCAAGGCGCTCGCCAGCTGTCCGAACGGCTGGGCAATCAGGTGCTGCTCAAGCGCGAAGACCTGCAGCCGGTGTTCTCGTTCAAAATTCGCGGTGCGTACAACAAGCTCGCACAATTGCCCGCAGAGCAGACCGCACGGGGCGTGGTGACGGCCTCGGCAGGCAATCATGCCCAGGGCCTGGCGCTGGCGGCGCGTGAGCTGGGGATCAAGGCGACCATCGTCATGCCGCGCACCACGCCGGAGATCAAGGTCGAGGGCGTGCGCTCGCGGGGGGCCACCGTGGTGCTGCACGGCGATTCGTTCCCGGAAGCGCTGGCCTACTCGCTGAAGCTGGTCGACGAACAAGGTTTCGTCTACATCCATCCGTATGACGACCCTGACACCATCGCCGGGCAAGGCACTGTGGCGATGGAGATCCTTCGTCAGCAACCGGGTCAGCTGGATGCGATCTTTGTTCCGGTCGGGGGTGGCGGTCTGATTGCCGGTATCGCGGCTTACGTGAAATACCTGCGCCCGGAGATCAAGGTGATCGGCGTCGAGCCGGACGATTCCAACTGCCTGCAGGCGGCGATGGCCGCCGGGGAGCGCGTGGTGTTGAGCCAGGTCGGGCTGTTTGCCGATGGCGTGGCGGTCGCGCAGATCGGCCATCACACCTTTGAAGTGTGCCGCCATTATGTCGATGAAGTGATCACCGTCAGCACCGACGAGATCTGCGCGGCGATCAAGGATATTTACGACGATACTCGCTCGATCACCGAGCCGTCCGGCGCGCTGGGCGTGGCCGGGATCAAGAAATATGTCGAGCAGCGCGGCGTCAGCGGCCAGACGCTGGTGGCGATTGATTCCGGGGCCAACGTCAACTTCGACCGCTTGCGGCACGTGGCCGAACGCGCCGAACTGGGCGAAGGCCGCGAGGCGATCATTGCCGTGACCATCCCCGAGCAACCGGGCAGCTTCAAGGCGTTCTGCGAGGCCATCGGCAAGCGGCAGATCACCGAATTCAACTACCGCTATCACACCGACCGCGAGGCGCACATCTTCGTCGGCGTGCAGACCCATCCCGAGAACGACCCACGCAGCGCCCTGATCGCCAGCCTGACCGGGCAAGGCTTCCCGGTGCTGGACCTGACAGACAACGAACTGGCCAAACTGCACATCCGCCACATGGTCGGCGGGCATGCCGAGCGGGTCGACGATGAAGTGGTGCTGCGCTTCGAGTTCCCGGAGCGACCGGGCGCGCTGTTCAACTTCCTCAACCGCCTGGGCGGGCGCTGGACCATCTCCATGTTCCACTACCGCAACCACGGCGCAGCCGATGGCCGAGTGGTTGCCGGGCTGGTGGTGCCGGAGGAAGAGCGGCATCTGGTCGGTGCTGCGCTGGATGAGATTGGTTACCGGTACTGGGATGAAAGCGAGAACCCGGCTTACCGGTTGTTTCTGGGCTGAGGCCGAGGATATCTCTCGTTCCTCACGCTCCGCGTCACAAGAGGACGCAGAGCGTCCAGACCGGCATACCCACGCGGAGCATGGGCACGATGGTGTTATCCCTGACGACTATCGTTCCTCACGCTCCAGCGTGGGAATGCAGTTCGTGACGCTCTGCGTCACAAGGGCAGGACGCGGAGCGTGGGCAAGACAGGCTTCGTTACCGACGCTCCGCACCACACTTTACTGCGCCGGGGCGGGCTCGACTGGCGTGGGAGTGGTACTTTCTGCAGGTTCTGCGGCCGGCGTTTCGACCGTTTCTGCCTTGAACGAAGCCGGTTCAGACGGCGCAGGCACAGGTTCGCTTGCAGCAGGCGTAACCGGTTCGGCAGCATGCTCGGCCTTCGGCGCGTTTTCTGACGACGCAGGCGCCAGCTTCGCAGGCTCGGCAGCCTTGGCGGGAGCCGCCGGGGCTGCGGGAGCGGTGTCAGGCACACCCAGGTCGGCCTTGGGCTTCTCGACAATATGCGCAGCCTTTTTCACTTCAGGCGGCAGGAAGTTTTCCACCAGACCGAAAAAGCGTTCGTAGAACTTCGCTGACGAGACGGTCTCGCTGGCGACCTTGACCATCGAGTCGTCAGTAGAGCCTATCGGCATCGACACGGAGCCCAGCACGCCTACACCGAGGCTGGCCGAGTTGTTGGTTTTCTTCAGCGCGTAACGGTCCTGCAGGGCGTTGGCAAACATGGTGGAATTGCCATCCTTCGCATCGGCGGCACACACCAGATTGAAGCTGATCTCGATATGCGTATCGCCGGTCTGCTGGAAGCTCTTGCGGCCGGCAATCATCTTCGGGTCGCTGCTGGTAATGATATAGCCCTGACTAAGCAAGGCACGCCGCCCTGCCTCGCAGTAAGCCATGTCGGTCGCAGGATAGCTTCGGGAGAAGGTTCCGGCGTCGTCGAAGTGTTCATGATCGTAAACCGCCTGCTTGGGCGATGAACAGCCGGCTGCCATCAACACGGCAGAAATCCAGAAGGCGGTACGAACGTTCAGTAGCTTAAACATCGAAAATCCTGAGGAAGGAAAAGACTGCCAGCAAGACTGCGAACTGGTAAATGGCGGTAAGTCTGCAACAAGGTCGACGCTGGATCAACGTACAGTTCAAAAGGATTTGGATACAACCCATGCCCAGGCGCACGAACCCCGGCTCGCAGACACACAAAACGCAGACAACAAAAAAGCGACCCTAGGGCCGCTTTCTTGTTTGCTTCAAGGAGTTCAAGGGCCTTGAAGCGGTGTATGGCGCAGCGGACGGGACTCGAACCCGCGACCCCCGGCGTGACAGGCCGGTATTCTAACCGACTGAACTACCGCTGCGTATCGCTGTAAACCTGTTTGAAACAAACCTTGGGTAGGCTGCTTCCTGTACACGTGACTGAAAGACCCTTGGGCTTTTCAATCGCAGACCCGGCGAACCCGATCTTTACAAATATGGCGCAGCGGACGGGACTCGAACCCGCGACCCCCGGCGTGACAGGCCGGTATTCTAACCGACTGAACTACCGCTGCGCATTGTGGACTTGCGTCCGTATAAGCTTTGTAAAATCACTTTTGAAAGCCCTCGTACTTCAGCTTTCAAACTCAACGATGGTGGGTGATGACGGGATCGAACCGCCGACCCGCTGCTTGTAAGGCAGCTGCTCTCCCAGCTGAGCTAATCACCCTTTGCTTCGTTGAGGCCGCGAAATTTACGCACCTAACGAACCTAAGTCAATAGCCTGATTGAAGTTTTTTAAAAACCGCCTCAATCACAAAACCCTCACCACACACCAAAAGCACAAGCAATAGCTCAATCGAAGCTCGCCCGCGCAAACTACTCGGCGTACACCATCTTGCGCGTCATGCCGCCGTCGACCACGAACTCCTGCCCAGTCACGAAACCGGCGTTTCTGGACAACAGCCAGACAACCATCGCTGCAACGTCCTCGACCGTCCCTACTCTGCCGGCCGGGTGCTGGGCATGATCGGTCTCGGACAACGGCTCGGCTCTGCGCAACGAGGGGTCACGCGCGTCGATCCAGCCAGGGCTGACAGCGTTGACACGAATCTCCGGCCCCAGGCTGATCGCCAGCGCATGTGTCAGCGCCATAAGACCGCCCTTGCTGGCTGCATAAGCTTCGGTGTCGGCCTCCGACTGGCGAGAGCGTGTGGAGGTCAGGTTGACGATGCTGCCGCAATGCGCACGCAGGTATGGCGCACAATGCTTGGCCAGCAGCATCGGACCGCCGAGGTTGACTGCCAGCACACGGTTCCAGTGCGACAGCTCAAGGCTTTCCAGCGTCGTGTTGTGCGGATCGGCGATCGCAGCGTTGCACACCAGCGCATCGAGACGACCGAACTGGCGAAGCACCTCGGCCACGCCCGCTGCGACCTGCTCTTCACTGGCAACGTCCATGGCAATGAACAGGGCATTTTCACCCAGCGCACCAGCCACTTTCGAGCCACGCGCACGATCCAGATCGGTCAGCACCACTTGCCAGCCTTCGGCAATCAGCCACGCTGCAATGCCGAGCCCGATACCGCGAGCGGCACCGGTCACCAGAGCGACACGACCGTTGTGGACACTGGCAAATTTCAACGCCCACTCCTCGCCCGGCTTGCCACTGGCCGGATTGCTGGCCTCGCTACTCACAACGCCGCCAGACCACGAGCCAGGTCAGCCTGCAGGTCAGCCAGGTCTTCCAGCCCCACTGCAACCCGAATCAGGCTGTCGCGAATACCTGCGGCTTCACGCTCCTGAGGTGCCAGGCGACCGTGAGAGGTGGTACTCGGGTGAGTGATCGTGGTTTTGCTGTCACCCAGGTTGGCAGTGATCGAAATCAGTCGTGTGGCATCGATGAAGCGCCATGCGCCGTCCTTGCCGCCCTTGACCTCGAAGCTCACCACAGCGCCGAAACCCTTTTGCTGACGCTGGGCCAACTCGTGCTGCGGGTGACTCTTCAGTCCGGCGTAATGGACTTTTTCGATGCCGTCCTGCTGCTCGAGCCACTCGGCCAGTGCCTGAGCATTGGCACAGTGAGCGCGCATCCGCAGGTTCAGGGTTTCGAGGCCCTTAAGGAAGATCCACGCGTTGAACGGGCTGAGCGTCGGCCCGGCAGTACGCAGGAAGCCGACCACTTCTTTCATCTGCTCGCTGCGCCCGGCAACCACGCCGCCCATGCAACGGCCCTGGCCGTCGATGAACTTGGTGGCCGAATGCACGACAATATCAGCGCCCAGCAACAGCGGCTGCTGCAAGGCCGGCGTGCAGAAACAGTTGTCGACGATCAGCATCGCGCCCTTGGCGTGGGCGATCTCGGCCAGCGCCGCGATGTCGACCAGCTCAGCCAGGGGATTGGACGGCGATTCGACGAAGAGCATTTTGGTGTTGGGCTTGATCGCCGCGTCCCAGCCGCTCAGATCGGCGAGAGGAACGTAATCCACCTCGACACCAAAGCGCTTGAAGTACTTGTCGAACAGGCTGATGGTCGAGCCGAAGACGCTGCGTGACACCAGCACATGATCACCGGCGCTGCACAGGCTCATCACCACAGCCAGGGTTGCCGCCATGCCGGTCGCCGTAGCGACGGCCTGCTCGGCACCTTCCAGTGCGGCAATGCGCTCTTCGAACGAACGCACCGTCGGGTTGGTGTAACGCGAGTAGACGTTGCCCGGCACCTCACCGGAGAAACGCGCAGCCGCGTCGGCGGCGGTGCGAAATACGTAACTGGAGGTGAAGAACATGGGCTCGCCATGCTCTCCTTCCGGTGTGCGGTGATGCCCGGCACGTACGGCTAGGGTATCGAAACCTACGCCTTCAAGGTCGCTGTCCAGCCGACCTGCATCCCATTCCTGAGTCATGCCGCCCACTCCTTGCCCAATTAGTTGTTGTACAGATCGATGATCGCGCTCACTGCCTGAGTCTTGATCTTGGAGGCGTCATTACGCGCGCTCTCGATCCGGTTCAAATAATGCTCGTCGATGTCGCCGGTCACGTACTTGCCGTCGAAAACCGAGCAATCGAAGTTGTCGATCTTGATTTTCTTGCTGCCGCTGACCGCTTCGATCAGGTCATTCAGATCCTGATAGACCAGCCAGTCGGCACCGATGAGGTCGGCCACGTCCTGCGTGGTGCGGTTGTGGGCAATCAGCTCGTGAGCACTCGGCATGTCGATGCCGTAGACGTTGGGGTAGCGCACAGCCGGGGCTGCAGAACAGAAGTAGACATTCTTGGCACCGGCTTCGCGGGCCATCTGGATGATCTGCTTGCAGGTGGTGCCGCGTACGATGGAGTCATCCACCAGCATCACGTTCTTGCCGCGGAACTCCAGCTCGATGGCGTTGAGCTTCTGGCGTACGGATTTCTTGCGCGCAGCCTGGCCCGGCATGATGAAGGTCCGGCCGATGTAACGGTTCTTGACGAAGCCTTCGCGGAACTTGACGCCCAGATGGTTGGCCAGCTCCAGCGCCGCAGTACGGCTGGTGTCCGGAATCGGGATGACCACGTCGATATCGTGATCCGGACGCTCGCGCAGGATCTTGTCGGCCAGCTTCTCGCCCATGCGCAGGCGCGCCTTGTAGACCGAGATGCCGTCGATGATCGAATCCGGGCGCGCCAGATAGACGTGCTCGAAGATGCACGGTGCGTACTTGGGGTTGGCCGCGCATTGACGGGTGTGCAGCTTGCCGTCTTCGGTGATGTAGACCGCTTCGCCCGGTGCAAGGTCGCGAATCAGGGTAAAGCCCAGCACGTCCAGCGATACGCTTTCCGAGGCGATCATGTACTCGACACCTTCGTCGGTGTGACGCTGGCCGAACACGATAGGACGAATGGCGTCCGGGTCACGGAAGCCGACGATACCGTAGCCGGTGATCATGGCCACGACCGCATAACCACCGCGGCAGCGATTGTGCACGTCGGTCACGGCCGCGAAGATATCCTCTTCGGTTGGCTGCAACTTGCCACGCACGGCCAGTTCATGGGCGAACACGTTGAGCAGCACTTCCGAATCGGAATTGGTGTTCACATGGCGCAGGTCGGATTCGTAAATTTCCTTGGCCAGCTGCTCGACGTTGGTGAGGTTGCCGTTGTGCGCCAGCGTGATGCCGTAAGGCGAGTTGACGTAGAACGGCTGAGCCTCGGCCGACGTCGAACTGCCCGCGGTGGGGTAACGCACATGACCGATGCCCATATGCCCGACCAGACGCTGCATATGACGTTGATGAAACACATCGCGCACCAATCCGTTGTCCTTGCGCAGGAATAACCGGCCATCATGGCTGGTTACGATACCGGCAGCGTCCTGGCCGCGGTGCTGGAGGACGGTAAGCGCGTCATACAGCGCCTGATTGACGTTCGACTTGCCGACGATACCGACGATGCCACACATGCGACACAACCCCTACTTAGTGGAACTGGATTTACCGAGCACATCCTGCGGCATTGTAGACGGCAGGATCTGTTCCTTGAACGGCATGTCAGCGGGTACGCTGATGCCGCTGGCGAGCCACTTGCTGGACATCCCGAGAATCAGGTTTTTCGACCAGTCAGCGACCATGAGAAATTGCGGCACCAGCCTGGACTGCTGCCACCATTGATCCTGTTGCACCGGCCCCAGGCTCAACAGCCCTACCGCCACAACGACAAGCAGGCCTCCGCGCGCTGCGCCGAAGACCATGCCGAGAAAACGATCGGTCCCGGAAAGCCCGGTGACGCGAATCAGCTCGCCTATCAGAAAATTGACCATGGCGCCTACCAGCAGGGTGGCGACAAAAAGAATGGTACAGCTCGCGATCACGCGGGCCGAAGGTGTTTCTATGTAATTGACCAGATACTGCGACAGCCCTGCGCCAAACATCCAGGCCACAACACCTGCAATGATCCACGTCGTCAACGACAGTGCTTCTTTTACGAAGCCGCGCTTCAGACTGATCAGGGCGGAGATGGCGACAATTCCGAGAATTGCCCAGTCAACCGGAGTAAATGGCACGTTGCAGCCTGCAGACGGATAAGGCGGCGCATTTTAGCAGAGCGCCCGCCTGCCGGTAAGCAGCGATTACCGGCGCGAGGCATTTTCCTTTGTGCCAGGGGCACCAGGTGCCGAACGGTCAACCGCGCTCGGGCTGAAAGCGCACCACAATGCCCTTGAGCTTTTGCTGTTTATCGAGCTGATCGCGCAGGCGATCAGCCTCGGCGCGCTCGATGAGCGGGCCGACAAACACCCGGTTCACGCCATCAGCGGTGCGAATGTAGGCGTTGTAGCCCTGGGTGCGCAGCGTCTTTTGCAGATTGTCGGCATTCGCACGATTGGACATGCTCGCCAACTGCACCGACCAGCTGATCGACAGGCCGTTGGCGTCGACGCCAGCAGGTGCCGCAGGTTTGGCGGGGGCCGCGGGGGCCGCAGGTGCAGCCGCTGTCGCCGGTGCAGGTGCCGGTTTGGCAGCTGGTTTGGAGGCCGGAGCGGCAGGTGCGGTCTGGGCGGTCGGCGCAGGCGCGATCGGCATGGAAGGCGGCTGGCTGCTGCTCATGTCATCGTCACCCGGCACAGGCTCCTGAGGCAGAACCTGAGGCTCCGGAACAGGCACCGGATCGACCCGCACCTGCGAAGCCGCGGGCGCCTGGGGCGCGGCTGGGGCCTCGACCTGCACCTGACGTGTTTCATCTTCACGCGTGAAAAGCATGGGCAGGAAGATGACCGCCACGGCGATCAGCACCAGTGCTCCCACCATTCGCTGCTTGAATACGTTATCCAGCAAAGCCATTTGCAGCGTCCTCATCGGTGTACCGGGCCAACCATTCCAGGGCCTCGGCAACACAGTAAAATGAACCGAACAGCAGAATCTCGTCATCGGGCGTGGCATGCGCACACTGAGCTTCCAGCGCCAACGCGATACTCTGATAGGACGTCACGCGGGCCCCAAGGTTCTGCAAGGCCGTCTGCAACTCCTCTGCCGGCCGGCTGCGCGAGGTCGGAAGCGGCGCAACGGCCCACTCTTCAATGACCGGCGCCAGGTGCGCGACCACACCGTCGAGATCCTTGTCGCTGAGCAGGCCAAACACCGCACGACGCTTGCCGCCAACCGGCTGCCGCGCCAGGCGCTGCCCCAAAAACTGTGCCGCGTGGGAGTTATGGCCTACATCCAGCAGCAGGTTGAGCGACTTGCCGTGCCACTTGACGACCCTGCGATCGAGACGACCGGCGAGCCGGGTCTCGGCAAGTACCTTGCCTGTCGCATCCGGTTGCAATGGATACCCCAGCAGGGCGAAGGCCTGAAGCGCCAGCGCTGCATTCTGCATGGGCAGGTCGAGCAGCGGCAGACCGCGCAGCTCGATCTGTTCGCCGTGAGCGACACCGCGCCAGTCCCAGCTGTCATCGCCTATGGAAAGATCGAAATCCCGGCCACACAACAACAACGGACAGCCCAGCTCGCGGGCTTTGGCCAGCAGCGGCTCGGGTGGCGCCGGATCACCGCACAGCGCAGGACAACCTGCGCGAAAGATCCCGGCTTTCTCGAAGGCGACCGACTCACGGGTGTCGCCCAGGTACTCGGCATGATCGACCCCGATACTGGTGACCAGCGCCATATCCGCATCGACGAGATTGACCGCATCCAGGCGACCGCCCAGACCGACTTCCAGAACGACCGCATCGAGCCGGGCCTGCTCGAACAGCCAGAATGCCGCCAGCGTGCCCATTTCGAAATAAGTCAGGGTGACGTCGCCGCGGGCAGCTTCGACCGCAGCGAAGGCATCGCATAACTCCAGGTCGGTTGCCTCGACGCCCTGCACCTTTACCCGCTCGTTATAGCGAATCAGATGCGGGGAACTGTAGACACCGACCTTCAGACCCTGAGCCTGCAACAAGGCGGCGACAAAGGCGCAGGTTGAACCCTTGCCGTTGGTGCCCGTCACCGTGATCACCCGGCGCGCCGGGCGGGTAAGCCCCAGCTGCAGCGCCACCTGTCGAGACCGGTCCAGCCCCATGTCGATGGCAGACGGATGCAGTTGCTCCAGGTAAGCGAGCCAGTCGCTCAGGGACGTAGAAGTCATATCGTCGCAGGGGCCGGCGGGACGACGATTGGCTCGATAACGGGGGCGACAAAACGAGGGGTCGGCAGGTTCATCATCTGTGCCAGCAGGTTACCCAGGCGCGGACGAAGCTCGCTGCGCGAGACGATCATGTCGATAGCGCCGTGATCCAGCAGGAATTCGCTGCGCTGGAAGCCTTCAGGCAGCTTCTCGCGAACGGTTTGCTCGATGACCCGCGGACCGGCGAAACCAATCAGCGCCTTGGGCTCGGCGACGATGACGTCACCCAGCATGGCCAGGCTGGCGGAAACGCCACCGTAGACCGGATCGGTCAGCACCGAGATGAACGGCAGCCCTTCTTCGCGAAGGCGCGCCAGAACGGCGGACGTCTTGGCCATCTGCATCAGCGAGATCAGCGCTTCCTGCATCCGCGCACCGCCGGAAGCGGCGAAGCAGACGAACGGGCAGCGATTTTCCAGCGCGTAGTTGGCGGCACGTACGAAACGCTCGCCGACAATGGCACCCATCGAGCCGCCCATGAACGAGAATTCGAATGCCGAAGCCACTACCGGCATGCCCAGCAAGGTGCCGCTCATGGAGATCAGCGCGTCCTTTTCACCGGTCTGCTTCTGCGCAGCGGTCAGGCGATCCTTGTACTTCTTGCCGTCACGGAATTTCAGACGGTCGACCGGCTCAAGATCGGCACCCAGCTCTTCGCGCCCTTCGACGTCCAGAAAAATGTTCAGTCGTGCACGTGCGCCGATACGCATGTGGTGGTTGCACTTGGGGCAGACGTCCAGGGTCTTTTCCAGCTCAGGGCGATACAGCACCGCCTCACAGGACGGGCATTTGTGCCAGAGGCCTTCGGGAACCGAGCTCTTCTTGACCTCGGAACGCATGATCGATGGGATCAGTTTGTCTACCAACCAGTTGCTCATGCTTTATATCTCCAGTACCGGTGCGGCTCGAACGACTGACAAATCAAACACCAGTCGCATGCCCTCAGATAAATTCGTATATGGACGACGATGAAAGGATAGCGATCGACTCACGGCCGGACCTGCACCCCCCTCACCCCGATTTTTCACAACGACGGCGTTGCACAGTGGCACCACCGCTTACTCGATTCGACCCGCGTGTCTCGTGGCGGGAACAGGCTTATGGACGGCGGCCGATCAATAGCCGTCACATCAGGTACCGTGCACCGCACTCATGAACGCCAGGATCTTCTCCCGATCCTTGATGCCCTTGCTCTTTTCAACGCCGCCGCTGACATCCACGGCATAGGGCCGGACCTGAGCGATGGCCTGCGCCACATTGGCCGACGTCAGCCCGCCCGCCAGAATGACCGGCTTGTCCAGGTCGTCCGGAATCAATGCCCAATCGAAGGTTTCTCCGGTACCGCCGGGCACCCCTTCGACGTAGGTATCGAGCAGCACGCCGCGTGCATTGCGATAGGTCCGGCAGACCCCGGCAATGTCATCACCGGCCTTGACCCGCAGCGCCTTGACGTACGGGCGATGATACCCATCGCATTCCTCGGGTGTCTCATCGCCATGAAACTGCAGCATGTCCAGCGCAACCGCATCCAGTGTCTCGTTGAGCTCGCAGCGACTGGCATTGACGAACAGGCCCACCGTGGTGATGAACGGCGGCAGCGCGGCAATAATGGCACGCGCCTGCAATACCGTCACCGCACGCGGGCTTTTCGGGTAGAACACCAAGCCGATCGCGTCGGCACCTGCCTCGGCGGCAGCCAGTGCATCCTCTATGCGGGTAATCCCGCAGATCTTGCTGCGAACGGCTGACATGTCGTGAGTAACCTCCGGTTTTTCGGAAAGTCCCGGATGTTAGCAAATGCTGCCCGGATCGTCAGCCGTCCAATTCCGCAAAGCCCGTAAGAAAATGGGGGCCGATATAGCGCTCGGGCAGCGGGAATTCATCACGGTACTCAACCCCGACCAGATACAACCCGTAAGGATGGGCCGTGACACCACCGGTGCGCCGAATCCGGCTTTCCAGCACCTCCCGCGCCCACTCGATCGGTCGCTCTCCGGTACCGATGGTCATCAGTACACCGGCGATATTGCGCACCATATGATGAAGAAAGGCATTGGCGCGCACATCGATGACGATCATCTTGCCGTGACGGGTCACGCGCAGATGGTGCAACTGCTTGACCGGCGACTTGGCCTGACACTGACCGGCGCGAAAGGCGCTGAAATCGTGAGTACCCACCAGATATTCGGCAGCCTGCGCCATGCGCTCGACATCCAGCGGGCGGTGGTTCCAGGTAATTTCCTGGTTCAGGTGCGCCGGACGGATCTGATCGTTGTAGATCACGTAACGATAACGCCGGGCAATGGCCTTGAAGCGCGCATGAAAGGTGGCGGGCATGACTCTGGCCCAGGTGACACTGACATCATGGGGCAGATTGATATTGGCGCCCATGACCCAGGCCTTCATGCTGCGCTCGGCCTGGGTGTCGAAATGCACCACCTGACCGCAGGCATGCACGCCCGCGTCCGTGCGACCGGCACACATCAGTGAAACCGGTGACGCGGCCACTTTTGACAACGCGTCTTCAAGGGTTTCCTGCACGGTCAGCACGCCGGACGCCTGACGCTGCCAGCCGCAATAGCGCGAGCCCTTGTATTCAACGCCCAGCGCGATTCGGGAAAAGCCCTCGGCCGCCATCTCGGCGGCCGGGTTATCTATATTCGCCAAAGTGGTACAGCCTGTCGGTTCGCGAAAAGTCGGCCATTATACGGCCGCAAAAAAAACACGCTACTCAAGCGGGACATCTGAAATGCAAACGGCCGCATAAGCGGCCGTGTGCAGGTTGCCGGGGTTGAATCAGGCCAGCCGCGAAAGCATCTCCCGCGCTTCGCTTTTCTGACCGTCATCGCCCTCGGTGACGACCTCATCAAGAATATCCCGAGCGCCGTCCGCATCGCCCATGTCGATGTAGGCACGCGCCAGATCGAGTTTGGTCGCCGCTTCGTCAGTACCGGCCATGAAGTCGAAGTCCGGCTCGTCATCCAGCGCTGCCGCATCCTCGGCGGTGAATCTCGGCTCATCGAGCGGCGGATGCTCAAGATTCTGCGAAAGACGCTCAAGCTCGGCATTGACGTCATCGATTTCAGTCGCGAAAGCCTGACTTGCCTGATCGGTTTCAATCTCGTCCGCCAGCGACAGGTCGAAATCCTCTGGAAGCTCCAGGTCATCACTGACCGGCGGTACAGGCGAGGTTTCACCCAAATCCAGTGGATCCTCGCCAAGACCGAGCAGGAAATCATCTTCGCTCTTGAGGGCCGGGTCTTCCTCGGACAGATCGAGGTCGAAGTCGGCAAGGTCTTGCGGCGTTGTCGCTGCACGGGCCTCTTCCTGCTGCTGCATGACCGACTCGAAGCTCAGCTCTTCGTCATCCGCTACCGCTGATACCTTGGGCTCGTCGAGCATCAGGTCATCGATGTCATTCACAGTAGAGACTTCAGGCACAGACGGTTCTTCGAACTCGTCCAGGCTCAAGTCAAAATCGTTATCGAACGGGTCTGCCTCTTCAACAGGCTCTGCGGCCAGCGGCGCGACTACTGCCGGCTCAGGTTCAGGTGTAGCAACAATTTCGGGCTCGGGCTCGGGCTCAGGCTCAGGCTCGGCATCCTGCTCTGCCGCATCATCGGCCAGCAGTTCTTCGAGATATTTGGCATCAAGCTCTGCAACCAGTGCGGCTGTTGTAGCCGCCGCGGCGGCTGCAGCGACGGCAGGAGCAGCCGATGAGGCTTCAGAAGCCAGCGGCGCAGCAACAGGTGCCACCGGCTTCATGGTCGAGTTAAGTTCTTCCCGCTGCTCGACCTCAGCTTCAAGCTTTCCCGCAGCCACCAGTTTACGTTCGTGGGCGGCATAGGCTTTGTTGTTACCCTGCTCGGCGTAGATTTCCATCAGTTTCAGACGGATATCGTCGCGCTTGGGGTCTTCGTTGACGGCTTCTTCCAGCAACTCGATCGCCTGATTCATACGCCCGTAAGCGATATGGATCTCGGCCTGAACCAGCGGATCGGCAGGACGTTCACGACCGGCAGCGGCGGCTGCGGCGCCGCCCATACGCACGTTGGGCGGCGGCACATCAAGCCCGTCGAAGCTGGCGGGCGGTGCATTCATGTCCATGTCAGAGACGAAATCAGACTCCTCGGCCAGCGCACGCGCCATGCGCTTGTGCTTCTCGGCCTCGGCCTTCGCCGCGCGACGACGCGCCAGGAACAACAGCAGCAAGGCCAGAATCAGCAACACCGCACCGCCGATCAGGCCAAGCAGCACAGGGTTGTTGATGACTTTCTGCAGTGCATCCTCATCCTCGTCAGTTGCAGCAACCGGCTCCACCGCCAGCGGCTGCTCTGGCGCCGGCGTCGCAACTTCGGCAGCACCGGCAGGCAGCGCATCTTCAGGCGCGA
This sequence comes from Pseudomonas sp. P129, assembly GCF_020312195.1. NCBI lineage: Bacteria > Pseudomonadati > Pseudomonadota > Gammaproteobacteria > Pseudomonadales > Pseudomonadaceae > Pseudomonas > Pseudomonas sp. P129. The sequence continues at coordinate 21,818 of NZ_JAGPYS010000006.1, forward strand.
TCTCGCCAGCCGGTTTGACCGGCGCACCGTTAGCGTCGACCAGCGAGGCAGGCACTGCCGCATTGGCAGGCGTCGCGGCATCAGGAGTGGCGGCAGGAGGAGGCACGGCGGCGCCAGCGGCCTGCATCTTGGCCAACTGACCGTTTTTCAACTCGACCAGACGCTGCAACTTGTCGAGCTGGCTTTGCAGGTCGTTCATGCGGCTTTTCAGCTCGGCATTGTCGCGACGTGTGGTATCCAGCGCTTCCTGAGCCACGGCCAGCTTGTTGCCAAGGTCACCGTCGCCCGCCGCACCTTTCGCCGCAGGCTTGCCGCTTGCCGAAACCAGGCTGAGGTTGTCGGAGGTATCAACTTTAGAAGGCGCCGCACCCGCACGGTCACGACGGGTAGCATCGACCTGACGGGTACCGGCCGGCAGACGGCGACCTTCACGCCAGGCGCTGTATTGGCGGGAAACTTCTGCCACTGCCTGTGATTGCGGCAGCGCGGTGGTCTGTTGCGGCGTTGGAAGACGCAGCACCTGCCCCTTTTTCAGACGGTTGATGTTGCCACCAATGAACGCATCCGGGTTCAACGCCTGAATCGCCAGCATGGTTTGCTGGACAGTCCCGCCCGTACGCACCTTCGCAGCAATTTCCCACAAGGTGTCGTTATTGGCGGTGACGTACTGCGACTGCTTGTCGGCGGCTGGCGGCGGCACTGCGGCTGGGTTGGCAGCCGGTGCCGGCGCTGGTGCCTCGGCTGCCGGCGCTTCTGCCGAAGGGGCTACCGTTGCCAGTTGCGCAGGCGCAGCGGGCGCGGCAGCGGGGGCCGGGGCAGCGGCCGCAGCGGCTGCCTCGGGAGAGAATTTCGGCGGATCGAGTAGAAGGCTGTATTCACGCAGCAACCGGCCATTGGGCCAGAGCACCTGAACCAGAAACTTCACATAAGGCTCGCGCACCGGCTTGCTGGATGTAATGCGCAGGACACTTTTACCGCTGGCATTGATAACCGGGGTAAAGGTGAGATCGTTGAGAAATGCCTGACGGGTCACACCCGCCTGCGCGAAGTCGGCCGTGGTGGCCAGGCTGGGCACAACTTGCGTTGCGTTTAGCCCCTGCGCCTCGGTCAACTCGATTTCCGCTACCAATGGCTGATTCAGGGTCGACTTGACCGACAATTCCCCGAGCCCCAGCGCCTGCGCCATACCCGATGACAGCGCTGATGCCGCAGCGATTGCTAATACCAGTTTACGAACCTGAACCATAGCCCATCCCTTGTTTAAAGATTCCCCGAGATCCGGGGAGGTAGTCCTGCATTTGGGTGTAAGGCGTATCGCCGCTAAAAAAATTATTCAAATTGTTGCCAAGTATCTTTTACACATAGTCTTTTATCAACAATTCGCCAACCTGCACAGCGTTGAGCGCAGCGCCTTTGCGCACATTATCCGAGGTCAGCCACAGATTGAGCTGCTCGGAATCGTCGGTTCCCGTCCTGACGCGCCCCACATAAACCACGTCCTGGCCCACCGCATCGCCCACCGGCGTAGGGTAATCCCCCGCATCGACCAGTTCGACCCCGTCTGCAGACTCGAGTGCAGCATTGACCGCCGCCACGTCGACCGTTCCGGCCGTGCGCAGCGCTACAGTGAAGCTGTCACCAAAGAACACCGGTACCTGAATGCAGGTCGCAGACACTTTGAGCGATGGCAGCGCCAGCAGTTCGCGCAATTCTTCGACCAGACGCCTTTCCAGCGGCAGGTGCCCCGACACATCTGGAGTACCCACTTGAGCCAGCAGGTTGAACGCCATCTGGCGATCAAAAAACCGGGTTTCCAGCGGACGGACATTCAACAGCTCGGTGGTCTGACGTGCCAGCTCGCTGACGCCTTCACGCCCCAGTGCCGATACCGCCAGACACGCCGTTACCGTCACCGACTGGATATCGATCAGGCCGCGCAACGGCGCCAGAGCCAGGGCAACCGCAGTGGCAGAAGCACTGGGGCTGGCAACCAGACAGGGAGCGACGCCACGGCTGTGCAAAAGCGTAGCATTTATTTCCGGCACCACATTCGGCGCCTGGGTTGAGGTAAATGTCCCCGACAGGTCGATGACCGTGCACCCCGCTGCTACCGCCTTTTCGGCGTGACTGCGACTGACCGCAGGTCCCGCAGCGAAAAACGCCATGCGCACCTTACTGAAGTCGAACTCGTCGACTTCGCGTACGCGCACATTCTTGCCTCGAAACGGCACCGAGTGGCCTGCGGATTCGATGCTGGCCAACAGGTACAGATTGCCCACCGGAAAATTGCGCTCCTCCAGAACCTGCACAACGGTTTCGCCGACAGTACCGGTTGCGCCGACTACGGCGATATCAAAGGACTGGCTCATGCAAAAACCTCAGGAAAATCAGGGAGCGGCACTTTAACCGCCGCATTGCCGACAGGCAATTCAAGCCGGCAATCAGGTGTGTATTTCAAGGCTCGAGCCCTATCGGGAAGAACACGCCATGGCTCCAGACGCCCAGCCAGCGCTGTCCGTCCATATCGCGGGAAACGGCCAGCTCGACCAACTGATAGAAAACATTGCGGTGAATCAGCGCTTCCAGATTGCTCCGCACGTGAATATACGGCGCCGGTTCCTGGGTATCAGGGTCGGTGACAACCCGCAAAGGGTGTTCCGGTCCCGCTTCGCTCTGATCCTCTACATTGGTCAGAAAGCGCAACACCTGGCCCTCGCCCTCCCCCAGCACCTCAAGGCTGACGGCGACAAAAGGCGCGTCATCAACGGTGATGCCGACCTTCTCGACGGGCGTGATCAGGAAATAGTCATCGCCATCGCGGCGCATAATGGTCGAGAACAGCCGGACCATCGGCTTGCGGCCGATCGGCGTGCCCAGGTAATACCAGGTACCGTCGCGGGCGATACGCATGTCGATATCGCCGCAGAAGTCCGGATTCCACAAATGAACAGGCGGCAACCCTTTGGTTTTGGGGATCTGTGCGAACAGATCACCCGCCTTGTTTGAATCGGTCACTCCATTCTCCTGATACGAGCCCTAGCGTTCGACACCCAATAAGGTACGAGCGTAGTCCTCAAGCGGCGGCCCCAGCAAATCCTCGGGGCTTTTGTCGTAAAGCGTCAGCAATCCGCCACGGCTGCGAATACGTGCGCTGTCGATGAGGTAACGGGTCCCGGTCTCGATCAGCATCAGCTGAATGACACCGCTGTCGACACCCAGACGGTCCACCGCTTCCTGATCGGCCCATTGATCGCCATTGCCGATGCGGTCGTCAGCCTTGGCGAAACGTGCATAGAGCAAATAATGCGCGCCCGCAGCACGCGCCTCGACCATGGCTTCATCCAGCCCGAGCGGGCCGCGGGCACGACGGACCATCGGGAAGTACTCGATAAAGCCCTTGAAGGCTTCTTCAGCCACCACGTTAGGCCGCGGATAGGCGTTGCCCGGCGGTACGAAGGCGCCCTGAGCGATGTAAATGAACGAGTCAGGCTGCACGCGCCAGTTGGCAGTACGACGGGTTTCGCTATGGTCGAGCAGACCTGCATCGCTGAATTGCTCGCGAACACCTTCGCCCATGTCACTGACTTTCATGCAGCCACTCAACGCCAGAAGCGCGAGCAGCATAACCAGGCTACGCATTATCCCCTCCCAAATACCGGTGACGGAAAACCGGCGAATGGTCGTCGGATGCAGCTTCCGCGCCATCTCTGGCGCAGCCGACGCCAAAGCCTTGAAGCTGATGCTCAAGACCGGGGCGGCGCGTTATTCGGCGGCGGGATCTGGCGTGGGTTCGGCGCTGACGTCGCCGTCGCGCTTGCGCTTGTTGCCCATGCGTACGCCGATGTCCATGAGGAAGTGGAAGAAGCCTTCCTGGTCTTCCAGCACGTTGCTCCAGAACGGCGAGTGATACAGCGCAACAGCGCCATGTACCAGCGCCCAGGCAGCGCAGTAATGGTAGTAAGGCGGGACATCTTCGAGCTTGCCTTCGCTGATGCGGCCTTTGATCAGCAGCGTCAGGTGTTCGAAGTTGGAGGCGCGGATCTTGTGCAGCTCTTCGACCAGCTCAGGCACCTGATTGCCCTTGACCACCTTCTCTTCCAGACGGTCGAACAGACGATAGCGCTGCGGGTCACGCATACGGAATTCAAAGTAGGCGCGCGAGAGCGATTCCTTGTCCTTGTCGACATCGGCCGAGTGCAGCAGCTCGTTCAGGTCCCGCTCGTAGTCGAGCATCAGGCGCAGGTAGATTTCCGCCTTGGACTTGAAGTGCTTGTAGATGGTGCCTTTGCCAATGCCGACGGCGTCCGCGATCATCTCGACAGTGACGCTGTCTTCGCCTTGCTCGAGAAACAGCTTTAGCGCGGTGTCGAGAATTTCCTGCTCACGGCGGCGAAATTCACGGACCTTACGAGGTTCTTTCTGCATAGAGAGGTCTGTCAGGATCGAAATCGAAGCCGGGTATTATGCCCAATCGGCGCTAAATTGCACGGTTCATCCATACTTGTCGACCTGCATGAACGATTCGCACCGGTCAGCCCGGGCGCCCGATACCGTTCCAGTGCGGTGGCAACCTAGTGCGCTGGCAACGCTGGAGAGGCAACGACAAACTCCAGATAACCCGTGATCACCACATACAACGTGAAGTAGGCAAAGATCAGCGCCGAGGCAATGTATGACCAGCGCAACATTCGTTCGCCCATGAATCGCCCACCCTGATGAGCCAGCGCACACAGCGAGATCGACCAGACCACGCCCGCAGCGACGAACCCGGCGAGAAAGGTCGAAGCGCTGACAAGATCAGAGCCTTGCCGGGCAATCAGCGCCCCGCCGACTGCGGCGAACCAGAGGATGGCGCTGGGCGAGGACATCGCCAGAAAGATCCCGCGCAGGAACAGCGCCAGGCTGGATTTTTCCGATTCAACCTTCTGACTGTCGAGACCGGTGCTGACGGTAGTGGCACTCATGATCATCCTGAAGCAGAACCAGGCCAGCACTGCTGTGCCGCCAATCCACAGCACGTAGCGCACGGCTTCATATTGCAGCAGCACGGCCATGCCGAGCATCGCCAGGATTGCGTAGGCCAGATCACCGACGCAGGTTCCCAGCCCCAGCCATAGCCCCCTGGAAAAACCGCGCTGCATGGACAGCGTGATCATGGCGATGTTGGCCAGACCAATGTCCAGACACAAGGACAGACTCAGCAGAAAACCGTTGGAAAACTCCACCCCACCACTCCATGACTGCAGCGCCCCCGCATTTCGCCCGATACAAAGTGTTCATCGAGCACTCAAGGAGGGCTTTAGTATTCCAAAACTGTTTAAAAAACGATCAAAAGACACTGGACGCTACGCCGTCCTGAACAATACTTAAGCTGCTGACGCGTCATCATTCCCCAAATGACTCGGCAGTAGAGGTGCCAAAGGACTCGCGCGCCTTTGTTTTACTCCTAATGGTCTTGACCCGGCTTCACCCCCCAGAATCCGGGTTTTTTTTGCCTGCGATTTGTCTGCCCGCGGATTTGAGCATCCGTCAGCGCTGAACGTGCGCCAGCGGAAACAGGCGGGCAAAGTTGGCGGTGGTCTGCTCGGCAAAGTGCTCGTAGGACTCGCCTCGCAGCATTGCCAGAAACTCGGCAACCTCACGTACGTACTGGGGCAGGTTCGGCTTGCCCCGGTAAGGGATCGGCGCGAGGTACGGGGAATCGGTCTCGACCAGCAGACGATCGGCGGGCACCTGCCTTGCAACGTCGCGCAGGGCATCGGCATTACGAAACGTCACGATGCCGGACAGCGAAATGTAGTACCCCAGGTCCAGCGCGGCCTTGGCCATCTCCCAGTCCTCGGTGAAACAGTGCAGGACACCGGCGTGGGGCAAGGCAGCCTCACGCAGCAGGCTGAGCGTATCGGCACGTGCGCCCCGAGTGTGGATGACCACCGGTTTTTCAGTGATTCTGGCCGCCTCGAGGTGAACACGGAAAGACGCTTGTTGAATCTCGGCCGCTTCAGGTTCGTAGTGATAATCCAGACCGGTCTCGCCAATGGCCACCACCCGCGGGTGATCGAGTTCCTTGAGCAACCAGTCCAGGGGCGGCATTTCGCCGGGCTTCACGTCCAGCGGATGAATGCCCACCGAGCAATCGACATCCGCGTAGCGTTCGGCGAGTGCCTTGACCGCCCCCGCATTGTCGGCGCTGACACCGATGCAGAGAAAATGCCCGACCCCTCTGCCGCGCGCGGCGTCGAGGGCTGCATCCAGAGAGCCGTCGTGCTGGGCAAGGTCAAGGCGATCGAGGTGACAATGGGAATCTACAAGCATGGCTTAAAACACAACTACATCGTATGGGTTGGACGATCGGACTTGAGAGCGCCGACCAGGTGAGTTTCGATCAGATTGCGGGCGGTGTTGTCGCCGTCATTGAACTGCACGCCAACGCCAGCGGTGCGATTGCCCTGTGCGCCTTTTGGCGTGATCCAGGCCACGCGGCCGGCAACCGGAACCTTCTCCGGTTCGTCCATCAGATTGAGCAGCATGAACACTTCATCGCCCAGCTTGTAGCTTTTGCTGGTCGGAATGAACAGCCCGCCGTTTCTAATGAACGGCATATAAGCAGCGTAAAGAACGGATTTGTCCTTGATGGTCAGGGACAGAATGCCATTACGTGGACCTGTGCTCGGCGGCAGACTCATGACAACACCTCAACGGTTCCGGATAACGCAGAGTCTACGCCTGTCCCGGCAGGCCTGCCCACTGAACCAATAACGCTTCAAGCAGCAACACCCGATTGAGGTTGGCCTTGGACATGACTTTCTGGCGCTGCGCCAGAATCCAGTCCTGAATTTCCAGCACTTTGGCGCAAGAAGATTTTTGCGCCAGGTATTGAATGACCTTGCGCATGTCACCCAGGCCAAGGCCTTCCTCGTCCTGGGTCATCTGATAGCGCAGGATCAGGTGCGACCAGTCACAGAACCAGTCGAACAGCAGTAACAGCGGAATATCCTTCCAGCCCTCGGCCAGCTGGGTAGCCGACTGTTGTTGCTTGAGCAGCTTCTTGACGCCGTCGACCACCAGCGCGCGCTGTTCGCGAACGCCCTGCGTGTGCAGCGCCACCGCAGCCAGCGGCGATCCGGCGGCCAGCGTCAGCAACTCGAAGCGTTCGTCCTGCGTGCAATCGGGCAATGCGCCGCTCAGCCAGTCGAGGCTCATCTGTTCGCCGGGCAACGGGCACGCCTGCTGCACACAACGGCTCTTGACCGTTGGCAGCAAGCGGCTCGGTTGATGACTGACCAGCAACAGAACGGTATTGCCTGAAGGCTCTTCCAGACTTTTCAGCAACGCATTGGCCGCGTTGGTATTCATCGCTTCCACAGGCTCGACGAGCACCACCTTGCGCCCGCCCATCTGAGCGGTCTGCACCACAAAACTGACCAGATCACGCACCTGATCGACCTTGATCGGCTTGTCCGCCTCTTCCGGCTCGAGCACATAATTGTCAGGGTGGCTGCCAGCCGCCAGCAGCAGACAGGACTTGCAGTGTCCGCAGGCATCAAGCCCTTCAGGGGTCTTGCACAACAGGCTGGCCATCAGCCGTTCAGCCAGAGCGCGCTTGCCAATACCCGCCAGCCCGTGCAGCAGATAGGCGTGAGCGTGCTGGGCGCGACCGGCCATCTGCTGCCAGAGCGACGCCTGCCAGGGATAGGCTTCAGCCACGTTGCAGCTCCAGCAACTGAGGCAGCAAGGTGTCGAGGCAAGCCTGAACGTCGGCCAGAGTCTGTGCGGCGTCTACCAGGCGATAGCGCGCAGGCTCGGCCCTGGCCCGCTCCAGATAGGTGCTGCGCACAGCGTCGAAGAAAGCTCTGCCTTCCTGCTCGAAGCGATCCAGCCGACCGCGTGCAGCGGCGCGTGACAGACCGATCTCCACCGGCAGGTCGAAGACCAGCGTCAGGTCAGGGCGCAGGTCGCCTTGAACGAACTGTTCCAGCGCTGCAATACGCTGATGGGACAGGCCGCGGCCGCCGCCCTGATAGGCGTAGGTGGCATCGGTAAACCGATCACAGAGCACCACCTCGCCACGCGCCAGCGCTGGACGAATGACTTCGGCCAAATGCTGTGCACGCGCCGCAAACACCAGCAGCAGCTCGGTGTCGGCGCTCATGGCCTCGTCGCTGGGCGCCAGCAACAGCTCGCGAATACGCTCGGCCAGCGGAGTACCACCCGGCTCGCGGGTCAGCAGTACCTGAACACCCTGCGCACGCAATTGCGCCGCCAGGTAGTCACGGTTGGTACTTTTGCCTGCACCTTCCGGGCCTTCAAGAGTGATAAACAAGCCAGTCACAGGTCATCCTTAATCGTCATCATTGTGCATTCGGCTCGGACTGCGGCGCATCCGGAGTATCCGCAGGCACGCTTTCCGAAGGGGGCGAGTCAGTTACGGGTGCCGGTGTGGCAGGTGCGGCAGGTGCGGCAGGTGCCGGGCTGGAGCGATAATCCGCACGACGCTTGAGCTGATAATCACGCACGGCCGCGTTATGGGCATCCAGATCGTCCGAGAACACGTGGCTGCCATCGCCCTTGGCCACGAAATACAGACTGCTGCCGTCCACCGGGTTAAGAGCAGCATGAATCGCTTCACGCCCTACCAGCGAAATGGGCGTCGGCGGCAGGCCGGCGATCACGTAGGTGTTGTAGGGCGTGGCTTCCTTGAGGTTGGCGCGGGTCAACTTGCCGTTGTAGCGCTCGCCCATGCCGTAGATCACGGTCGGGTCGGTCTGCAACTGCATGCCCAGCTTCAGGCGACGCACGAACACGCCGGCTATCTGGCCGCGCTCCTGAGGTACGCCGGTCTCCTTCTCGACCAGCGACGCCATGATCAGCGCCTGGTAAGGGTTTGAATACGGCGCCTCTGGCGACCGCGCATTCCACTCCTCGTCGAGTACTTCTTCCAGACGGCTATAAGCCTGCTTGAGCAATTCGGCATCGGTCATGCCGCGCACGTAGCGATAGGTGTCCGGAAAGAAACGGCCTTCAGGCAACACATCGGGATGGCCTATTTTCGCCATCAGCTCACTGTCGGACAGACCTGCCAGCGTTTGATCGAGCTTGGCCTGTTTGGCCAGCGCAGCACGCACCTGGCGGAAATTCCAGCCTTCGACCAGCGTCAGGCTGTATTGCACGACTTCCTTGCGCTTCCAGACGTCGAACAGGCCTTTGACGTTCATCCCCGGCACCATGCGGTATTCACCGCTGTGCAGGGCCTGCCCGGACAGGTTGAAACGCCAGTAGAGACGCAACCAGAAAGCGTCCTTGATTACGCCATCGGCCTGCAATCGATTGAGTACGCCGGTCGGCGTCGAACCGGCCGGAACGTCCAGCAGTTGTTCCTGAGCCACCTCGAGCGGTTGGTTCAGCGCCTGGTACTGCTGCCAGAACGCAAAGCCGAACAGCAAACCTGCCAGGACAACCGCTGTTTCCAGCAACACCAATATTTTTCGGATCAAAATCAGATATCCAGAAGGGTGCGAGCAATACCTTGCAGTTTACGGGTGAGCGGCCCGACCGGCCAGTTCAACGCTGCAAAGCTGCAAACCGGCCAGACGCCGTACACGCTGTTGCATAGAAACACTTCGTCTGCCGATTCAAGGTCAGACATGTGCAGGTCACGGATATCGACAGTCAGCCCCAGCTTTGGTGCCTGATCCAGCAATTCGGCACGCATCACACCTGCGACCCCGCAGCGGCTGAGATCAGCAGTCAGCAAACGGCCCTGACTGACCAGAAACAGGTTGCTGTAGACACCCTCTATCAGTCGTCCTGACGTGTCACGCATCAAGCCCTCGGCGTGCTCGCTGTCACTCCACTCGGAGCGGGCCAGTACCTGCTCCAGACGATTGAGGTGCTTGAGGCCGGCCAGAAGCGGTTGTTCCGCCAGACGCGTCTGGCAGGCAAACAGGCGCACGCCCTGCTCGGCATGCACACCCGGATAGGCTGGCGCAGGGCCGCCCTGCAGGATTCGACGCGATTGGGCATTGGGGGCAGGAGCGTAGCCGCGCTGGCTGTCGCCACGGGTCAGGATGAGCTTCATGACCCCATCACCAAGCTCTGCAGCGAAGCGGGTCATTTCAGCACGGATCAGCGCGTGATCGGTTGCGATCGACAAGCGCGCGCAGCCGCTTTCGAGACGCTGCAGATGACGCTCCAGAAGCAATGGCTGCCCGGCCTTGACGACGATGGTTTCAAACAGTCCATCGCCGTAGGCCAGCCCTCGGTCCTTGAGGGACAAGGCGTCTGCGGGGCAGCCATCGACCCAGTCGGGCATTACTCGGCGAACCGACGGAATACCAGCGAGCCGTTGGTGCCACCAAAGCCGAAGGAGTTCGACAGAACGACGTCGATCGGCATGCGGCGCGCTTCGTGAGGCACGAAGTCCAGATCGCAGCCTTCGCTTGGCTCATCCAGGTTGATGGTCGGCGGAGCCACCTGATCAACCATTGCCAGGACGCTGAAGATCGCTTCGACAGCACCGGCAGCGCCCAGCAGGTGGCCGGTCATCGACTTGGTCGAACTGACTGCCAGCTTGTAGGCGTGATCACCGAATACCGACTTGATCGCAGAAGCTTCGGCCAGATCGCCTGCAGGCGTCGACGTACCGTGTGCGTTGATGTACTGCACCTGATCGGGATTGACCTTGGCATCACGCAACGCATTGACGATGCAGCGTGCAGCACCGGCGCCGTCATCAGGTGGCGAGGTCATGTGATAAGCGTCGCCGCTCATGCCGAACCCGACCAGCTCTGCATAAATGGTCGCGCCACGCGCCTTGGCGTGCTCAAGCTCTTCGAGCACCATGGCACCGGCACCGTCGGACAGGACGAAGCCATCACGGCCCTTGTCCCAGGGACGACTGGCGCGGGTCGGGTCATCGTTGCGGGTCGACAGCGCACGCGCTGCACCGAAGCCGCCCAGACCGAGTCCACAGGCGGCCATTTCAGCGCCACCGGCGATCATCACGTCCGCTTCGTCATAGGCGATGTTGCGAGCCGCCATGCCGATGCAGTGGGTTGCAGTCGTGCAAGCCGTCGCGATGGAGTAATTGGGTCCCTGTGCGCCCAGGTGGATCGACAGGAAACCGGAAATCATATTGATGATCGAGCCAGGAACGAAGAACGGTGAAATCCGTCCCGGACCCTGCTCGTGCAGCAGGCGACTGCTGTTTTCGATATTGGTCAGACCACCGATGCCCGACCCCATGGCAACGCCGATGCGCTCACGGTTTGCATCAGTGACTTCGAGGCCTGCATTACGCACGGCCTGAAAGCTGGCCGCAAGGCCATACTGAATAAAGAGATCGAGGCGGCGCGCTTCTTTGGGCGCGAGGTATTCTTCGACGTTGAAACCCTTGACCGAGCCGCCGAAGCGGGTGGTGAAGGCTGACAAGTCCGTGTGCTCGATAAGGCCAATGCCACTGCGGCCCGCCAGAATGCCTTGCCAACTGCTGGGCACGTCATTGCCCAGTGGCGAAAGCATGCCCATCCCGGTGACCACGACGCGTCTACGCGACACAGGACTCTCCTTCTCTCTTGTTTACGGAACAATCACAGCGTTTTTTAAAGAAAAAACCGCACGCCGGTTAAAGCAGTGCGGTTTTCCCGTGACAGCAGTCAGCGATTACAAATCTTAAGCCTGATGGCTAGTGACGTAGTCGATTGCTGCTTGAACGGTAGTGATCTTTTCCGCTTCTTCGTCAGGGATTTCGGTCTCGAATTCCTCTTCCAGAGCCATTACCAGCTCGACGGTGTCCAGGGAGTCAGCGCCCAGGTCCTCAACGAAAGAAGCAGTGTTGACAACCTCTTCTTGTTTGACGCCAAGTTGCTCTGCAACGATTTTCTTGACGCGCTCTTCGATGGATGTGGTGCTCATACCTAGTTTTAACTCCTAGTGGAAATGTTCAGGCATCTGGCCAGTGGGTAAGTGTATAGAAGAGGTTTTGCGAATTTCAAGCTTAACGCTCTCCCCTTTTATGCCCAACCGTACCTTTGCCCATTCATAGATTGCAGCTTTATAACGGATTTTAGACAGCTCGTATGACATTTTTTTGAAACAGGTCGTCACATTAGCTCATGTACATGCCGCCGTTAACAGGGATTGTGGCCCCGGTAACGTAGCCTGCGCCTTCGGACGCAAGAAAAGCGACTACGTGCGCAATCTCTTCGGCTTGCCCCAAACGGCCCAGGGGTATCTGGGTAATCAGTGACTCACGCTGAGCCTCAGGCAGCTCACGCGTCATGTCGGTATCGATAAAACCCGGTGCCACCGAATTCACGGTGACCGCCCGCGAGCCCACTTCACGGGCCAGAGCCCGACTGAAGCCTTCCAGACCGGCCTTCGCGGAAGCATAGTTTACTTGACCGGCGTTGCCCATGGCACCCACAACCGAACCAATGCTGATAATACGCCCCCAACGCGCCTTGGTCATACCACGCAAAACGCCCTTGGAAAGACGGAAAAGGCTGTTCAGATTGGTGTTGACGACGTCATACCATTCGTCATCTTTCATGCGCATCATCAGGTTATCACGGGTGATACCGGCGTTATTGACCAGAATCAACGGTGCGCCGACGCGCTCCTGAATGGTGGACAGAACCGAATTCACAGACTCGGCGTCGCAGACATCCAGCATCAGGCCAAAGCCTTCGATGCCGTTTTCCTTGAACGTCGTACTGATGCGCTCGGCGCCGGACTCTGACGTCGCGGTACCCACGACAACAGCACCGTTGCGTCCCAATTCCAGAGCAATGGCTTGGCCAATGCCGCGACTTGCACCGGTTACCAGTGCCACTTTACCTTGAAGGCTCATGCAGGCTTCTCCTAATCAGGCCAGTGCCGCGCGCGCGGCGGCAAAGGCGTCCGGGGTATCAAGGTTGTAGGTCATCACGCCGTCGGCGCAACGTTTGTTCAGACCGGCCAGCACTTTGCCCGGACCGCATTCCACGAGCTGGGTCGCACCGCGGCTCGCCAGGCATTGAATGGACTCGACCCAACGCACCGGCTTGTACAACTGCTCCAGCAAATCACGCTTGAGCGTCGCCAGATCACTGACGGCACTGGCGCTGACGTTCTGTACCAGCGCAATTTCCGGCGCTTGCCATTCGATGGCTTCAACGGCCTCGGCGAAACGCTCGGCGGCCGGGCGCATCAGTTCGCAGTGCGATGGCACGCTGACCGGCAATGGCAAGGCGCGCTTGGCGCCACGGGCCTTGCACAGTTCCATGGCACGCTTGACGGCCTCGGCGGAACCGGCGATCACCACCTGACCCGGCGAGTTGAAATTCACCGCGCTGACGACTTCACCCTGTGCCGCTTCGGCGCAGGCTGCAATAACGTCGGCATCATCCAGGCCCAGGATGGCGGCCATGCCGCCCTGACCCGCCGGCACCGCTTCCTGCATCAACTGGCCGCGACGCTCGACAAGCTTCACGGCGTCGGCCAGGCTCAGGCTTTGCGCGGCCACCAGTGCGCTGTATTCACCCAGACTGTGACCGGCGACGAATGCGGGAACCGCACCGCCCTCGGCCAGCCACACGTGCCACAAGGCAACGGAAGCGGTCAGAATGGCCGGCTGGGTCTTGTCGGTCTGGTTGAGCAGCTCGGCAGGACCGTTCTGAGTCAATGCCCACAGGTCATAGCCGAGGGCTTCGGAAGCCTGCTCGAAAGTGTCGAGGATCAGCGGATGGTGCGCGCCTTGATCGGCGAGCATACCGAGCGATTGCGATCCTTGACCCGGAAAGACGAATGCGAGGGATGCAGACATTTGACAAGCCTCTGAATTATTGTCGCCAAAATGGGCGTCCGGACAGGCCGAACGCGGGAATTCTAATTTACATGACTGATCGGTTGGATGACTGACCAGTCTGATGCGTCACATTTTCAGGTTAGGCCGTCCTGAAACATCGTTTCAAGCCGCCCCTTCAAGCGCTGTGGCAGGTTTTCACGGGACTCGACGAGCGCTCGCTGAATCGCACTCTGAAAACCTGAAACACTTGCAGAGCCGTGGCTTTTCACCACGACCCCCTGCAATCCGAGCAGGCTCGCACCATTATGACGGGCGGGCGCCAGGTCGGTCTGCAAACGCTTCAACAAGGGCAACGCCAGCGCGCCGACCGCTCTGCTGAGCAGATTGCGCTGGAACAGCGTCTCGATTCTGGCCGCAATCATGGTCGCCAGCCCCTCACTCGACTTGAGCAACACGTTGCCGACGAAACCATCACACACCACCACGTCAGCCTCTCCCCTGTACAACCCGTCGCCTTCGACATAGCCAATGTAGTTAAGCCCCGAGGCAGCCTGTAAAAGACCGGCAGCACGCTTGACCTGCTGATTGCCCTTGATGTCTTCAGTGCCCACATTGAGCAAGGCCACTCTGGGCGTTGCGACACCGAGGATCTCGGCAAGCACCGAGCCCATCACTGCAAACTGATAGAGCGCCTCGGCGCTGCAATCGACGTTCGCCCCCAGGTCCAGCAACTGGCAATGACCCGAGCGAGTGGGAATGGCTGCGATCATTGCCGGGCGGTCGATCCCTGGCAAGGTCTTGAGCACAAACCGGGAAAGCGCCATCAGCGCACCGGTATTGCCGGCACTGACACATGCCTGGGCCTGACCGCTGGCCACCAGCTCGAGAGCAACGCGCATGGAAGAGTCAGGCTTGCCACGCAACGCCTGAGACGGACGCTCGTCCATCGCAATCGCTTCACTGGCATGAATGACACGCAGGCGCGAACGATCCACGGCTTCATGAGCAGAGACGAGTTCTTCAATAAGGGAGGCTTGGCCGACAAGGGCCAGGTGAAGCGAGGGAGTAGCTGTCAGGCACGCGAGGCTTGCCTGAACAATGTTGCGGGGACCGAAGTCCCCGCCCATTGCGTCGATCGCGATGATCGGAGCGGACAAGAAATTACTCGTCAGCGCCCTTGTCGATCACTTTACGACCACGGTATACGCCTTCTGGCGATACGTGGTGACGCAGGTGAATTTCACCAGTGGTCTTTTCTACCGACAGAGTGCTTGCCTCAAGAGCGTCGTGCGAACGACGCATGTCACGGGCAGAGCGGGATTTTTTGTTCTGCTGAACAGCCATAATTGATTAACTCCTAAACGTTTGGGTCACGCTTTAACTGCGCCAATACACTGAACGGGTTGGACCGCGTTACCTCGTCCACGCTCGGTTCGGGCTCATCGAGACCCGCCGGTTGCTGGCATTCTTCAGGATGATGAGCAGGCACAATGGGCAAGGCGAGCAATAGCTCCTCCTCGATCAATGCCAGCAGATCCAAAGGATCTTCGCCCAGTTCCAGCACGTCATAACCTTTCGGTAACGACTGGGTATTCGCACCCTCCTTCACCACAACGTAACTGCATTCGCTGTGGATCGGCAGGGTCACCAGCTCAAGACAACGCTGGCAAACCATCTTGACCGGGACGTCTATCGAACTGTGGATAACCACAGAACGGCGTTCGTCACGCTCAAAAACGAATTTCGCCTGCACCGTACCGACAGTGTCGGCAAGCGGGTCGCAGAGTCTCTTCAGATCGCCCAGCAGCACTTCACCCTGAAGGGTAGTGCCGCGATCGGACAATTTGCGCGGGTCAACGTGAGATGGAATCGGGTCATTCAACATAGGCGCAGCATTCTAGGGATGCCCCCCGGGCATGTCAAAGGAAATTCAGGCCTGTTCGTCACTCCGGCCACTCTTTAGAATCAACGCTCAGCCTACGGAGAACCGCATGCCATCCCTGCTCCTCGCTTCCAGCTCCTCATACCGCCGCGAACTGCTCGCCCGCCTGCGCCTGCCATTCACCTGCAGGTCTCCGGATATCGATGAAAGCCGGCGACCGGACGAGGCCGCATTCGACCTCGTACAGCGCCTTGCCCGGGAGAAAGCCCAAGCACTCACTGCAGAGCATCCTCACCACCTGATCATCGGCTCCGACCAGGTCGCCGTCCTTGACGAACAGGTCCTGGGCAAGCCGCACAGCTTCGAACGCGCACTGGAACAGCTGACGGCGGCGAGCGGCAAAAGCGTGACTTTCCTGACCGGCCTGGCCCTGCTCAACAGCTCGACCGGCGAGTGCCAGGTCGACTGTGTGCCTTTTACAGTGCACATGCGCGAACTCGACCAGGCCAGCATCGAACGCTACCTGCATGCCGAACAGCCCTATGACTGCGCGGGCAGCTTCAAGGCAGAAGGCCTTGGCGTCAGCCTGTTTCGCAGCACCGAAGGCAGCGACGCGACCAGCCTGATCGGTCTCCCCCTGATACGTCTGGTGGACATGCTAATAAAGGAAGGCGTCAGCGTACCCTGACACTCAGACAAAGAACCCGGCCAGTGGCCGGGTTCTTTATATCTGCATCAAGCCATCAACGCAGGCTTGGGCCGTTGAAACCGACCAGCATGGCAATTCGCTCGGCGATGCTGGTGCCCAGCTTTTTCGAAAAGCGATCAAAAGGCGACTCTTCGACGGTGTACTCGACGATGTCCTTCTCCTTGATCACATCCCGCGCGACATAGCTCGCACTGCCCAACCCATCCACCAGACCGAGCGCAACAGCCTGCTCGCCGGTCCAGATCAGCCCGGAGAACAGCTCTGGGTGGTCCTTGTCCTTCAAGCGGTCGCCACGACCCTGTTTGACACTGGCAATGAACTGGCGATGAGTCGTGTCCAGCACACCCTGCCAGAACTGCGTTTCGTCAGCCTTCTGTGGCTGGAACGGGTCAAGGAACGCCTTGTGCTCGCCGGAGGTATAGGTACGACGATCAACGCCGAGCTTGTCCATGGCTCCGACAAAGCCGAAACCTGCTGCCGTCACACCGATCGACCCCACCAGACTGGCCTTATCGGCATAGATCTGGTCAGCGGCGCTGGCGATGTAATAAGCGCCCGAAGCACCGAGATCGGTAATGACCGCATACACCTTGATGTCCGGCTTCGCCGCGCGCAGGCGACGGATTTCGTCGTAGACATAGCCCGACTGCACAGGACTGCCGCCCGGGCTGTTGATACGCAGAATCACACCCTTGGTCTTTTCATCCTCGAAGGCCTTCTGCAGCGCAGTGACGATGTTCTCGGCACTGGCCGCCTCCTTGTCGGCAATCACGCCCTGCACATCGATCAGCGCAGTGTGACTGGAACGGCGCGAAGTGCCGCCCTCGAAATCCAGCATCGGAACGATCACTGCAACAAACAGGAACGCGAACGTCAGCAGCTTGAAAAAGATCCCCCAGCGACGCGCGCGGCGCTGTTCCTGAACACTGGCCAGCAGCGTCTTTTCAAGAAGCTTCCAGCTTTTAGCCTCTTCCCTGCCATTGATGCCCTCGTCCGCGCTTTGCGAAACGGGTGCCTTCCATTCGTCAGACATGTTCCAATCACTCCAACCCGAAAACTAGACGCTGCGCCCGTTCAACCAGGTGCGCAGCTCGGAAAAATGCTCGATAGCCAGCCGCGGCTCGAACTGGCGCAGCGACTCCAGCGGCTGAGCGCCATAACCCACCGCAACCGAATCCATACCCGCGTTGCGAGCCATCAGCAGATCGAACGAAGCATCGCCGATCATCAGCGAACGCTGCGGCGTAACCCCGCAGTGCGCCATGATCTCGTTCAACATCAGCGGATCAGGCTTGCTGGCGGTCTCGTCGGCCGCGCGGGTAGCATCGAAGTAATCCAGCCAGCCATTGGCCTTCAGCACCCGATCGAGCCCGCGACGCGCCTTGCCGGTAGCGACCGCCAGACGATAGCCGTCCTCGCGAAACGCCTGCATCGACTCCACCACACCCTCGAACAGCGGCGAAGGCACGTTATCCATTGCCATGTAACTGTCCGCGTAGTGCTGCCGAAATTCGATCAGCTGATTGCCACTGATCTGCGGATACAAGGTTCGAATCGCCTCGGGCAACCCCAGGCCGATAATCCCCTTGATCGCCGTATCGTCGCGCACTTCAAGATCGGTCTCGATGGCCGCCGTGCGCATCGACAGGATGATGCGCCCGACCGAGTCGGCCAGTGTGCCGTCCCAGTCGAAAATCAACAGATCGTAATCACGGCGCACTCAGACGCTCCACTGTTTTGGCCCACATGTCATCGACAGGCGCCTGCACATTAAGTTTGCTGCCATCGGGCATCGGCACCGTCAGCATGTAAGCGTGCAGAAACAGACGCTTGCCGCCCAGATCGCGAATTTCGCGACTGAAATTCTCGTCACCGTACTTGGTGTCACCTGCTATGGCATGCCCCGCATGCAAGGTGTGCACACGGATCTGGTGGGTACGCCCGGTAACCGGCTTGGCTTCGACCATGGTGGCGAAGTCACCGAAACGACGCAGCACCTTGAAAATCGTCAGGGCTTCCTTGCCCTCTTCATTCACTTCGACCATGCGCTCGCCGGAGCGCAGGTTGCTTTTCATCAATGGCGCACGCACCTGCTTCAGCGCCGTTGCCCAGTTACCGCGGACCAGCGCCATGTAGCGCTTGTCGACGCCGTCGCCGCGCAGGGCTTCGTGCAGATGCCGCAGCATGCTGCGTTTCTTGGCGATCATCAGCAGACCGGATGTATCGCGATCAAGGCGGTGCACCAGCTCGAGCTCCTTGGCATCCGGGCGCAACTGGCGGAACGCTTCGATCACGCCAAAGCTCAGGCCGCTGCCGCCATGCACGGCAATACCTGCAGGCTTGTTGAGCACGATAAGCGCCTTGTCTTCATAGACGATCGCCGCTTCGAGACGCTGCAGCAGCGCCTGCGCAACCGGCACGGGCTCGTCGCGCTCAGGCACGCGCACAGGAGGAATGCGCACGATATCGCCTGCCTGCAACTTGTACTCCGGCTTGATCCGCCCCTTGTTCACACGCACTTCGCCTTTGCGCAAAATGCGGTAAATCAAGGTTTTGGGCACACCCTTGAGATAAGTGATCAGAAAGTTATCGATGCGTTGACCGGCAAGTTCCGGGGCAACCTCAACCAGCTGGACGCCGGGGGTTGGAGGGGCAATATTCGTCATGCCGCAAATGATAACAATTTTTTATGGATTTGAAGCACTTAATGATTGCTGCTATAGTCGCGAACGCCGCCAAAAGCGGCCGGACAGCGGACCAACGGTTGACAACCGGCCCTGACCAACGCAATTCACAAGGACGGGAGGCCGTCCTACGCGGTGTTCGGTGACAACGGAGCACGCTGAAAACGTAACAAGCGCAGGTGACATGAGGCCGGAAACACGCCTGACAGCAGAGCAGACAGCTCGTGGCCAGTGCGGACAGTTCATGGCCAGTTCACAAAGTGCAGTCGCTTTCAGACGCTACGAGCGAATGCTTCGGGAACAACGCCTCAAGCCATGATGCGCGACCTTCCCTATCGAAGGTCGCGGTAAATGCCAACCCGCTGCGGATTCTGCGCGCGGCAGCACCCGAATTATCAGGGATACGTGTAGGGTGGAGACGCACAACCATCGGACTGTGTAGCACAAGGCTTGTTCTAGACGCTTCATCTCGTCCGCTACCGATGGTCGATTCCTCCTCCTGACAAAGCTTTTGCTGAAAGGGGTGTCTTATGCCACCACAGCAAGCAGGAAACGTCGTCGCGACCCTCCGCCCCCTCTGGGCGAGGACCTCGCTAGACACTGGAGTGTCCAACCACTCCTGACGTGCCCTGACACCGACCGTGAGAAGTCGTGTGTGCCGAACGCCGTTTCCGGCAGCCCGGAAACCGACGGTACTACATGAAAAGAATGCTGATTAACGCAACTCAACCCGAAGAGTTGCGTGTTGCACTGGTAGACGGCCAGCGCCTCTACGACCTGGACATCGAGTCAGGTGCACGCGAGCAGAAGAAGGCCAACATCTATAAAGGCCGAATCACTCGCATCGAACCCAGCCTTGAGGCTGCCTTTGTCGATTTCGGCTCTGAGCGCCACGGCTTTCTGCCCCTCAAGGAAATCTCCCGCGAGTACTTCAAGAAAGCCCCTGAAGGCCGCGTCAACATCAAGGACGTCCTGAGCGAAGGCCAGGAAGTCATCGTTCAGGTCGAGAAAGAAGAACGTGGCAACAAGGGCGCAGCCCTGACCACCTTCATCAGCCTTGCCGGCCGCTACCTGGTTCTGATGCCCAACAACCCTCGTGCCGGCGGCATCTCGCGTCGTATCGAAGGTGAAGAGCGCAACGAACTGCGTGAAGCCCTCAATGGCCTGATCGCGCCAGCCGACATGGGTCTGATCGTTCGTACTGCAGGCCTGGGCCGCAGCAGCGAAGAAATGCAGTGGGACCTCGATTACCTGCTGCAACTGTGGACCGCCATCAAGGAAGCGTCCCTCGATCGCTCCGCCCCTTTCCTTATCTACCAGGAAAGCAACGTCATCATCCGCGCTATCCGCGACTACCTGCGTCAGGATATCGGTGAAGTCCTGATCGACAGCATCGAAGCCCAGGAAGAAGCACTGACCTTCATCCGTCAGGTGATGCCGCAGTACGCCAGCAAGATCAAGCTTTACGAAGACAGCGTCCCGCTGTTCAACCGCTTCCAGATCGAAAGCCAGATCGAAACCGCCTTCCAGCGCGTTGTCGAACTGCCTTCCGGCGGCTCCATCGTCATCGATCCGACCGAAGCCCTGGTGTCCATCGACATCAACTCGGCGCGCGCCACCAAAGGCAGCGACATCGAAGAAACTGCCCTGCAGACCAACCTTGAAGCGGCTGAGGAAATCGCCCGTCAACTGCGTCTGCGTGACATCGGCGGCCTGATCGTCATCGACTTCATCGACATGACGCCGGCCAAGAACCAGCGCGCCGTGGAAGAGAAAGTCCGCGAAAGCCTGGAAGCCGACCGTGCCCGCGTGCAGATCGGTCGTATTTCGCGCTTCGGCCTGCTGGAAATGTCCCGTCAGCGCCTGCGTCCATCGCTGGGCGAAAGCAGCGGCATCGTCTGCCCTCGCTGCAACGGCACCGGCATCATCCGTGATGTTGAATCGCTGTCGCTGGCCATCCTGCGCCTGATCGAAGAAGAAGCCCTGAAAGACCGCACTGCCGAAGTGCGCGCTCAGGTGCCGATCCCGGTCGCGGCCTTCCTGCTCAACGAAAAACGCAACTCGATCACCAAGATCGAACTGCGCACCCGTGCCCGCATCATCATTCTGCCGAACGATCAGCTGGAAACGCCGCACTTCGAAGTTCAGCGTCTGCGTGATGACAGCCCTGAAGCGCACAGCAGCCAGACCAGCTACGAAATCGCTGCTGCCGCTGCCGAAGTGGAAGAAATTGCCCCGCTGGCCGCCGCAACCCGCACCCTGGTTCGTCAGGAAGCAGCCGTCAAGACTGCCCCGGCTCGTGCCAATGCTCCGGTCCCGGTAGAAGCCGCAGCCCCTGCACCAACGCCTGCACCGGCACCCGCCGCTCACGAGCCAAGCCTGTTCAAGGGTCTGGTGAAATCCCTGGTCAGCCTGTTCGCGACCAAGGAAGAGCCTGTTGCTCCGGTCGTGGTCGAGAAACCTGTTGCAGAACAGCGTCCAGCCCGCAACGAAGAACGCCGCAACGGCCGCCAGCAGAGCCGTGGCCGCAACAATCGCCGCGACGAAGAGCGCAAGCCTCGTGAAGAACGCGCCCCCCGCGAAGAACGTGCAGAGCGCGCACCTCGTGAAGAGCGTGCTCCGCGTGAGGAACGTGCACCTCGTGAAGAGCGCACCGTTCGCGAACCGCGTGAAGCCCGCGAGGAGTCGACACCGCGCGAAGAGCGTCCAGCCCGTACCACCCGCGAGCGCAAGCCGCGTGAAGCGCGTGAAGATCGTCCGGTTCGCGAACTGCGCGAGCCTCTGGATGCAGCACCTGCGGTGAGCCTCGCTCGTGAGGAGCGTCCTGAACGCGCCCCCCGTGAAGAGCGCCAGCCGCGCGCACCTCGTGAAGAACGTCAACCACGCGCCGAACAGGCTGCGGCTGCCGTGAGCGAAGAAGAGGAAGTGCTGCTCAACGAAGAGCAGACCAACGACGAGAACCAGGAAGGCAACGACGGCAGCGAAGGCGACCGCCCTCGCCGCCGCTCGCGTGGCCAGCGTCGTCGCAGCAATCGTCGTGAGCGTCAGCGCGATGCCAATGGCAACGTGATCGAAGGCTCCGAAGAGAACGGCAACGAAGAAGAAGGCAGCGCCACCGACCTGTCGGCGGGTCTGGGCTTCACCGCCGCAGCTTCCGCTGCCAGCAGCGTGATCAGCGCGCCTGCCGAAGCCGACGCGCATCAGCAGGCCGAACGTGCCAACAGCAACCCAGCCGCTGCAGACGCCGAGCCTGCGCATCAGGCAACTGCTGCCGAAGCGCCTGTGGCTGAAACGCCAGCCACCGAAGCACCGGTTGCCGAAACAGCACCGACCGTTGCCGAGCCGACTGTCGAAGCACCGGCCGTTGAAGCCCCTGTGGCAGACGATGCTCCTGTAGCGCAGCCTGCTCCAGAGGTTGAAGTTCAGCCGGCAGCGGTCGAAGCACCTGCGATTGCTGCACAGTCCGAACTGTTCGAAGCACCTCACGCAGAACGCGTAGTGCCGTTCAAGCCGACGCCAGAGCCAGCACCACAGGCGCCGGTCGAAGCAGCGGCTCATGAGGAAGTGCCAGCCACTGAATCATCCGAACTGCCAACGCCTGCACCTGCTGCTGTCGTCGAGCCGGTAGCGCTGAAAGAAGAACCTGCTCCTTACGTCGCGCCTCAGCCGGTCGTTGAAGAACAGGCTCCGGCCCCACAAGAGCAGGCACCTGCGGCGGTAGAAGCAGCGCCTGCACCAGTGGTCAGCAGCACGGGCCGCGCACCGAACGATCCTCGTGAAGTTCGTCGCCGCAAGCGTGAAGAAGAAGCACGTCGTCAACAGGAAGCCGCTGCTGCCAGCGCTCCAGTCGTCGAGGCGGCGCCTGCTGCCGCTGAAGCAGAATCGGCCCAGCCTTCACCGGCAGCCGAGGAAAAGACCGAAGAAGCGGCAACTGAGCAACCAGCAGTTAAACCGCAACATGAAGCCGAGAAAGAAAACGAGCCTAAACCCCTCGTCTAACCCCGGCCCATGAAAAAGCCCCGCCTGTGCAAACAGGCGGGGCTTTTTCATGTCCGTTGATTGAGGCTTGCACCACGCTCATCTTCAATACGCGGCGCTTGATCTGATCTCTTCGCGAGCGAGCTCCCTCTCACAAGAGACCATCCCCAGGCTATCAGTAGAGGTTCGGCTCCATTTCCAGCTCGACACCAAAACGTTCAGCGATGTCGGTCTGTATACGGCGCGCCAGACTTAGTAGCTGCAAGCCACTGGCTTGCCCATAGTTGACCAGCACCAGCGACTGGAGCTTGTGCACGCCGGCGTCACCATCGCGATAGCCCTTCCAGCCTGCCTGCTCGATCAGCCACCCGGCCGCCAGCTTCACTCGACCATCGTCCTGCGGGTAGCCGACGACGCCTGGGTGCTGCTGTTTGATCGTTGCGTACAGTTCGGCAGTGATAATCGGGTTTTTGAAGAAACTGCCGGCATTGCCCAGCATTGCTGGGTCAGGCAGCTTTTCACTGCGAATGGCGCAGATCGCACGGCTGACATCGAACGGCGTCGGCCGATCGATACCCTGCTCGTCGAGACGCTGACGAACCGGGCCATATTCGAGGTGCAGGCGAGCTACGCGACTGAGCTTGAAACGCACACGCAGGATCAACCAGCGCGCGACCTGATGCTTGAACACGCTGTCGCGGTAGCCGAACGCACAGTCCTGCAGAGAAAACTCGCGCAATTCGCCGGTTTCACGATCCAGCGCAGTCAGGCTATGGAAGACATCCTTGATCTCGACGCCATAAGCACCGATGTTCTGCATGGGTGCCGCGCCAACGGTGCCTGGGATCAGACTGAGGTTTTCCAGCCCCGCCAGCCCCAGCTCCAGACAGGACTGCACGAACGGATGCCAGGGCTCGCCAGCTTCTGCCTCGACAATCGACTCGAGACAGTCCTCGTGCACGATGCGAATGCCGCGGCTGGCCATGCGCACCACCAATGACTGCACGTCAGCGCTGAGCAGCAGGTTGCTGCCACCACCAATCACCAGCAGCGGCACGTCATGCCTGGCCGAGTAGGCCAGCGCCTCGCGAACATCATCATCGCTGTGCGCTTCGGCAAACAACCGGGCCTGAACATCCACACCGAACGTATTGAACGGCTTGAGGGAAATCGCTGATTGCACCTGCAAGCTCATGCCCTCGCCTTCCCGGAACACTGGACGAAGCGCATTAACCCTCCAGCAAGCGCCTTACGCGCTCCAGGTCTTCGGGGGTATCGACGCCACCGGGTGGCGCTTCAAGCGCGTCGGCAACGTGAATTCGCACGCCATTCCACAGCGCCCGCAATTGTTCCAGGCTTTCGGTGTTTTCCAGCCAGCACGGGCCCCAACTGACGAAGTCATGCAGGAAACCCGCACGATAAGCGTAGATCCCGATGTGCCGACGATAAGGCACGCCGGCAGGCAACTGGTCGCGATTTGCTGCAAGCGCATCGCGCGCCCACGGCAAGGGAGCCCGGCTGAACGTCAGCGCCAGGCCGTTGATGTCCGTAGCCACCTTGACGATATTGGGGTTGAACAACGCGGCCACGTCGTCGATAGGCTCGGCCAGCGTGGACATGCCGGCTTCGGGATGGGCGGCCAGATTGGACGCCACCTGATCGATCACCGCAGGCGGGATCATCGGCTCGTCGCCCTGCACATTGACGACAATCGCGTCAGCCGCCAGGCCCAATTGCGCGGCCACCTCGGCCAGACGATCGGTGCCGGAGTTGTGATCGTCGCGCGTCAGCAGCACTTGGGCACCAAAAGCCTGACAGGCTTCGACAATGCGCGCATCGTCGGTGGCAATCACCACGCGTTCGGCGCTGCTCTTGCAGGCCTGCTCCCAGACCAATTGAACCATGGGTTTGCCAGCAATGGTTTTCAGCGGCTTGCCCGGAAAGCGGCTGGAGCCGTAGCGCGCAGGAATGACAACGGTAAACGCTGCGGTCATTTTTCCAGCCGCTCGTCGGTGCTCAGGGTGCGAGCTTCGCTTTCGAGCATCACCGGGATGCCGTCGCGCACCGGATAGGCAAGGCCTGCGCCCTTGCTGATCAGCTCGGTCTTGTCGGCGCTAAGCTTCAATGGTCCCTTGCAGACAGGGCAAGCGAGGATATCGAGTAGTTTGGTGTCCATAGGAGATCCTGAAGCAATCATGGAGAAAGACGTAGCAGTTGCTGGTCGAACCAACCGACAAAGGCATCGGAAGGTACTGCATCCACTGCCAGATACCACCAGTCATCAGCGGCAAAGGCACGACACTTCACCGCATCCTTCTCGGTCATGACCAAGGGCAGCGCGGGTGCAAATGTCAGCGCTTCGGCACTGTAGACAGCATGGTCGGCGAACGCGTGAGGCACCGGTCGCCAGTGTAATCCTTCGAGGGTATTGAAGAAACGTCGGGGATTGCCGATTCCGGCGACCGCATGCAGCGCCTGCCCGGCCGGGAAATAATCCACTGGCTGACGTTCGCCACTGCGCAGATTGATCAGTGCCGAAGGCTTGAGCCTGAAGGCATAGCCGTCGTCCCTGTCAGCCGTGGCACCGTTATAAAGCAAGGCGTCGACACTGTTCAGCCGCTCGGCCGGTTCGCGCAACGGCCCGGCAGGCAGACAGCGGCGATTGCCCAGACCACGGGCGGCATCGATCAGCACCAGTTCCAGGTCGCGGGCCAGCCGGTAATGCTGCAAGCCGTCGTCGGAAAGAATCACATCCAGCGATTCGGCAGCGAGCAAGGCTTGTACGGCGCGACTGCGATCCGGATCGATCATCAGCGGCACACCGCAGCGCTGCACGATGAGCAACGGCTCGTCCCCCGCCTCGCTGGCACTTTGTTCAGGCAGGACACGCCACGGCAGGCTTGGCGGCTTGGCGCCGTAGCCACGGCTGACCACCCCGACACGCAAACCGCGACGGCGGCAATGCTCGATCATCCAGAGAATCAACGGCGTCTTGCCCGTGCCACCGACGGTGATATTACCCACCACAATGACCGGCACCGGCGCTCGATAGATATCACCTTCGCCCGCCAGAAACCGCGCCCGTTTGCGCTCTACGACACGCCGGTAAAGACCTTCGAGCGGGCGCAACAGCGCCAGCGCAGGGTGGCCCTTGTACCAGGCGTCGAGCAAACGGTCAGTGAATGCCATCAGTTAGCCGGTGTGGCCTCGACAGTGGTCATGCGCAGATGACTGAAGCCCAGCTTGCCCGCCGCATCCATGGCCGTGATGACCGACTGGTGCGGGGTCTTGCCGTCGGCGCTGATCGACAGCGGCAGGCTGGTATCGCCCCCCGACTCGCGCTGCAGCGCCTCGATCAGCGTCGCCAGGTCGTTTTTCGGCAACAACTGATTGTTCAGCGAGAAAATCCCGTCGGCGTTGATGGCAATGTCCAGCTGTTTAGCGCTGGCATCCACGTCCGGCGTTCCGGTGACGGCCTGGGGCAGATCCACTCGCAACTGGGTTTCACGGGTAAAGGTGGTCGTCACAATGAAGAACAGCAGCAGGATGAACACCACATCAATCAGAGAGACCAGATTGATGTCGATGTTTTCCCGGGGTCTGCGACGGCGAAATTTCACTTCTTCTTGCCCCCGCCCGCTCTGGCCAGCGACTTGAGATCGATCTTGGCGTCGATCAGATCGACATCGCGGTCGCCCTGCACCACTTCAACCAGACGAATGGCCTGTTGTTCCATGCCGACTACCAGCTCATCGACGCGGCTCTGCAGAAAGCGATGAAAGAAAATCGCCGGGATCGCTACGATAAGACCCGACGCGGTACAGATCAGCGCCTTGGAAATACCACCTGCCAGCACACCGGCGTTAGCGGTGGCCCCGGAGCTGTTGAACGAGCCGAAGATATCGATCATGCCCAGCACCGTGCCGAGCAAACCAAGCAACGGCGCCATGGCAGCGATCGAGCCCAGTGCGCTGAGGTAGCGCTCCAGTTCATGAATGACCCGGGCAGCGGCTTCTTCGATGCATTCCTTCATGATCTCGCGACCATGCCTGGAATTGGCCAGCCCTGCGGCAAGGATTTCGCCCAGCGGCGAGTCAGCGCGCAGCTGCTTGAGCTTTTCGCTGTCCAGCTTCTGTTCCTGAATCCACTGCCAGACCTGCCCGAGCAGGTGCGGTGGCGTGATACGGCTGGCACGCAACGTCCACAGGCGCTCGATGATGATGCCGGCGGCGGCGATGGAGCTCAGAATAATCGGCAGCATCATCCAGCCGCCAGATTTGACCAGTTCCCACACAGTGATCACTCCCTCGAAAAATTGGCGCCACTCTACCATAGGGTCGCCAAGTGCCGAACGCCGAGATCGATATCCATTCACTCAATCACGCCAGAAGCGCCGTTGCGCGCGCTCGGCCTGTGGCGTTCCGAATGTCCCCAGTTGCAGACGGACCGCGCCCAGCTCGGCACTGTCGTAACTGGCGATGCCCAGGCCTCGATAGCGCGCCATGACCAACGGATGCGGGTGACCGAACGCGTTGTTGCGACCACGGGAAATCAGCACGCCAACCGGTGCCACGGCGCGCAGAAATGCTTTGGACGACGAGGTACGGCTGCCGTGATGCGGCGACTGCAACCAGTGGGCACGAAGGTCGAACCCGCTGTCGATCGCCGCACGCTCGGCGTGCACGTCGATATCGCCCGCCAGCAGCAGACGCTCGCCCCTGGCGTCGACGCTGAGGATGCAGGAGGCCGGATTGCCGTCAGGCCCCTGCTCCCAGCGCCACGTGGAAAACACCACGCCATCCCACTCCCAGCGTGCACCGCTCTCGCACAGTCGGGCGTCGAGTTGCGGCGCGAGGCGGGCCAGCTCACCGCCTAGCACGCGGGCCACCGGAAAGGCCTGATGAACCGCTGCTGCACCTCCGGCATGGTCTGCGTCGGAATGGCTGATCAACATCAGGTCAAGATGGCGGACACCCGCCTTGCGCATGGCGGGCACGACCACGCGCTGACCGATATCGAACTCACCGAAACGTGGGCCTGCGTCATACAGGAGTGTGTGATTGCGGGTGCGCAGGAGAATCGCCAGGCCCTGCCCCACATCCAGTTGCAACACATCGACCTGACCTTCAGGCACTGATTCGAGCGGCGGAAAAACGCACAGCAACAGCAACGGCCAGCCCAGCGGACGCAGGGGCACGCCCTTGGGCAGCAACAGGAGCAAGGCTCCGAGCAGACTCAACCACCATGCCCAGACCGGCACGGCACTGGGCAGCCAGGCCGGCAATGCGGCGGCCACCGCGCCGAGGAATACGAACAGCCCCTGCAGCGCCCCGCCCGCCAGCCAGAGCAGACCTTCCCCGACCACGGGGACTGGCAGCAACAGCGTTCCGAGCAATGCCGGCGGCAGGACAATCACGCTGACCCAAGGCACCGCAAGCAGGTTGGCAAACGGGCCGCTGAGGCTGATCGGCAGGTTCAGCGCCAGCAGGATCGGCAACAAGCCAACGGCGATCAGCCATTGCGCCCGTGTCCAGCTTTGCCACCAGCTCCAGGCGCCAAGACGCCCGCTGAAAATCAGGATCAGAATGCCGACCGCCGCGAAGGACAGCCAGAAACCCGGCTGCAGCGTCACCAGCGGCTCGAAGATCAGCACCGCGTTGAAGGACAGCAACAAAGGCCAGACCACGCCCAGGTGACGAAAACGCAAGCGCCACAGCAGCACCATCGCGACCATCACACAGGCTCGCCGGACCGGCACCTCGAAACCGGCCAGCAGTCCGTAGCCCAGTGCAGCACTGAACGCCAGTGCACACGCCGACGGCAGCCAGGGCAAAAAGCGTGGCCACAGCCCCCAGCGCGCCAGGCCTGCGACCAGCGCGTAGATCACCCCGGCCAGCAAACCGATGTGCTGGCCGGAAATGACCAGCAGATGCACAGTGCCAGTATCCTGCAACACCTGCCAGTCGGTGCTCGACAGCCCTGAGCCATCGCCCAGCACCAGCGCAGCCAGACCGCCCTCCCGGCCCTGCGCATCGACCGTCAGAAGACGCTGACGAATGGCATCGCGCCAGGCGGCACGCGCAGGTGCCAACAGCTGACCATCCACCACCGTGCCGGTCGCACCGATGCGCTGCGCCAGTAGCCAGGCTTCATAGTCGAAAGCATCCGGATTGACCAGCCCGGCCGGCCGCTTGAGTTTGACCGCCATGCGCCAGCGCTCGCCGCTGTTTACGGGCTGGCCGCCGTACCACGCCATGCGGATTCGCGCCGGCAGCCTGGCACGTCGTGACCAGGCATCTTCCAGTTCAAAGCGCACCACACCTTCGGCGACACTGGGCAAACCGACCACCTTGCCCTGCACCCACAGCGTCTGACCATCGAGACGCTGCGCCAAGCGGTCACTCAATGCCCACTGCGCCGAAACGCAGGCCCAGGTGAAACCGAGCAGAAAGAACGCCAGCGGATAGGTACGGAACGGCAGCAACATCAACGCCAGTATCGGCATCAGCAGCAGTAGCCAGGTCGGCGGCAGGGCCGGTAGAAAACGCAGGGCAAGCAGCCCGAGCGCGAGCGCGATCATCCCTGTGCGCATGACGGTTCCTTGCAGCGGAAAGCCTCAAGAATCAGCGCACTGGGGAAATGTCGGAAGGGGTGGTGTGTTGCAGAATCTGAACGGCCGGTCCCGGCCAGCGCTCGACCCGCCAGCCTGGCGGGTCGAAGCCAATGTGTTACTGACGCATACCGCGACCGCTCACCAGCAACCTGGCGCAGCCGATATACAGCACGAAGGTCGCCACGATCATGAACGCCAGGGCGATGCTGATCTTGATGTCGGAGACGCCCAGAATGCCGTAGCGGAAGGCATTGACCATGTGCAGGACCGGGTTGGCCAGCGACACGGTCTGCCAGAACGGTGGCAACAGGTTGATCGAGTAGAACACGCCGCCCAGATAAGTCAGCGGGGTCAGGACGAAGGTCGGGATGATCGAGATATCATCGAAGTTGCGCGCAAACACTGCGTTGATGAAGCCCAGCAGCGAGAAAATTGTCGCGGTCAACACCACCACGATAATGGTCACGCCCAAGTGATGTACTTGCAGGTCGGTGAAAAACATCGACAGCATGGTGACGATGAAACCGACCATCAGACCACGCAATACACCGCCCAGGGTGTAACCGACCAGAATGGTGTGCGGCGAGACCGGCGACACCATCAGTTCTTCGATGGAGTGCTGAAACTTGGCACCAAAGAAGCTCGAGACCACGTTGCCGTAGGAGTTGGTGATCACCGACATCATGATCAGCCCCGGCACGATGTACTGCATGTAGGTAAAGCCGCCCATGTCGCCGATCTGGCGACCGATGAGGTTACCGAAGATGACGAAGTACAGGACCATGGTGATGGCTGGCGGCAGCAGGGTCTGCGGCCAGATCCGCATGAAGCGGTGCACTTCACGGTAGACGATGGTTTTCAGGGCGATCAGGTTGGGGCGCAACTCGCCGTTGGGTACGGTCATACCGCCACCTTCGCGAGGTTTTTTTCCACCAGGGACACAAACAACTCCTCAAGGCGATTGGATTTATTA
Source organism: Pseudomonas sp. P129 (assembly GCF_020312195.1). NCBI lineage: Bacteria > Pseudomonadati > Pseudomonadota > Gammaproteobacteria > Pseudomonadales > Pseudomonadaceae > Pseudomonas > Pseudomonas sp. P129. The sequence goes on from NZ_JAGPYS010000006.1 coordinate 52,443, forward strand.
CGCAGGCTCAAGACTTCGATGTTCTGGAAGGCGAGCTGACTGAACAGTGCCGTGATGCCGACGTTCTTGTCGACCTGCACTTCCAGGGTGTGGCTATCGAGCAGGCGGCAAGGGAAACCGGGCAATTGTGGCGCGCTCTGCCAGGAGGCCTTGAGATCGAGCACGAACGTCTCGACGGTCAACGTGCTGAGCAGCTGCTTCATGCCGGTGTTCTGCACGATCACCCCGTGGTCGATGATGCCGATGTTGCGGCACAGCTGTTCGGCTTCTTCCAGGTAGTGCGTGGTGAGGATGATGGTGATGCCTTTGCTGTTCAGCTCGGTGAGAAAGGTCCACATCGAACGGCGCAACTCGATGTCCACACCTGCGGTGGGTTCGTCGAGGATCAGCAGGCGCGGCTCGTGAATCAGCGCACGGGCGATCATCAGGCGCCGCTTCATGCCGCCGGACAGTGAACGCGACGGCACATCGCGCTTTTCCCACAGCCCCAGCTGCGTCAGGTACTGCTCGGCGCGTTCCTTGGCGATTTTCGCCGGGATGCCGTAGTAGCCCGCCTGAGTGACGACGATGTCGAGGGTCTTCTCGAACTGGTTGAAGTTGAACTCCTGCGGCACGACACCGATGCACCGCTTGAGCGCAGCGGGCTCGCGATCCAGGTCGTGGCCAAAGATGTTCACCGTGCCACTGGTCTTGTTGACCAGCGTCGAGATGATGCCGATGGTGGTGGATTTGCCAGCGCCATTGGGGCCCAGCAAGGCGAAGAAATCACCTTCGGCGACGTCCAGATCGATGCCATTCAAGGCCTGGAAACCGTTGCCGTAGGTTTTGGTTAACTGCCGAATGGACAGAGCGGAAGACATATCGGGAAAGGTACTCATCAGAAAAAGGAATTGAAGATGACTGTCACCAGCCGCCTGCCGTGACGACCCAGCCGCGCAATGGTGCTCGGCTGCGTCGTTCAAGTACAGACACATCTGTTAATAGTAAATATCGAGCGCCGGACATGCGCCCGATCAGCCCTTTCACCTGTTCACATCACATGCTCAGGTCAACGGGGTCATGACCGCCTTGCGATAAGCCGGGCGCGTCTTGAGACGCTCATACCAGGCTTGGAGGTGAGGCAGCGGCGGACGTTCAATCGGCATTTCAAACCAGCCGTAGGCGAAGCATCCCAGGGGAATATCGCCCATGCCGAAAGCATCGCCAGACAGACAGGGCTGTCGCGACAGCGCCTCGTCGGCCACCAGCAGCAGGCTGTGCAGCGTCTTGATGCCTTGCTTGATGGCCGGCCAGTCCTGTTTCTCGGCCGGCGTGCGTACTACGCCCCAGAACACCGGGCTGAACGGCGCGGCGATGGTCGAGGTGGTCCAGTCCATCCACTTGTCTGCATTGGCGCGGGCCTGCAGATCTGCGGGGTATAAATCAGAATCGGGGGCATGTCGGGCGGCCAGATAGCGCACGATGGCGTTGGACTCCCACATCACGAAGTCGCCGTCTTCAATCATCGGAATCCGGCCGTTAGGGTTTTTCGCGCGATAGGCCGCTTCGTTGACCAGGCCGAATGCACCACCAGCGTCCTGCGTCTCGTAGGGTACGCCCACTTCCTCGGCAATCCAGAGTGCCTTGCGCACATTGCTGGAATTCTTCCGTCCCCAGATCTTGAGCATTGCGTTCCCCTCGCAGTCGCTGATAAATAAAGGCTCACAGTCTACCCCTAAGCGGCGGCAACTTCCTCGTCAACCAGGGGTCACTATCGATGTCGCCTCACCACTGCCTGGCGACCAGTTTGATCGCTGCCACAGCGGCGGTCATCACGGAGGAATACTTATGCTGTTGTTGTGGATTGTTGTGCTGGTCGTCGGCATTGCCTGGCTGGCTCATCGGCGAACCGCCCCGCTCCCGGCGCTTGGCGTGGTAGCTGTCTACCTGCTGGCCATGGGTATTTTCAGTCACGCGCCAGGATGGCTGCTGACGGTGTTCTGGTTGCTCTGGCTGGCAGTGTTCGTACCGGTAATGCTGCCCGATCTGCGCCGTAAGCATTTCACTGCGCCGATGTTCAGCTGGTTTCAAAAAGTCCTGCCGCCGATGTCGCAGACCGAGCGCGATGCGATCGATGCCGGCACGGTCTGGTGGGATGGCGAGCTGTTCAGCGGTCGTCCGGACTGGGACAAGCTGCTGGCCTACCCGAAAGTCCAGCTGACCGAAGAGGAACAGGCCTTTATCGACGGGCCGACCGAAGAACTCTGCGCAATGGTCAGCGACTGGGAAATCGGCCAGGCCATGGACCTGCCGCCCGAAGCCTGGGCGCACATGAAAGCGCACGGCTTCTTCGCGCTGATCATCCCCAAGGAATTCGGTGGCAAGGGCTTCTCGGCCTACGCCCACTCTCAGGTGGCCATGAAGCTGGCCACCCGCAGCGGCGACCTGGCGTCCACAGTGATGGTGCCCAACTCCCTCGGCCCGGCCGAATTGCTGCTGCATTACGGCACCGACGAGCAACGCAATCACTACTTGCCACGTCTGGCACGCGGCGAAGACATTCCCTGCTTCGCGCTGACCGGTCCGCTGGCCGGTTCCGATGCTGGCGCGATGACCGACACCGGGATCATCTGCAAAGGTCAGTGGCAGGGTGAAGAAGTCATCGGCCTGCGCCTGACCTGGGAAAAACGCTACATCACCCTCGGCCCGGTCGCCACCCTGCTCGGCCTGGCCTTCAAGGCCCACGATCCTGAGCACCTGCTCGGCGAAAAAGAAGATCTGGGCATCAGCCTGGCGCTGATTCCGACCGATACGCCCGGCGTGGAGATCGGCCGCCGTCACCTGCCTCTGGGAGCAGCGTTCATGAACGGCCCCAACTCCGGCAAGGACGTGTTCGTCCCGCTGAGCTACCTGATCGGCGGTCAGCCGATGCTGGGCAAGGGCTGGATGATGCTGATGAACTGCCTGTCGGTGGGTCGTTCGATCTCGCTGCCGGCCGTCGGCACCGGCGCTGCCAAGTACACCAGCCTGGTCACCGGCCAGTACGCGAAGGTGCGTGAGCAATTCAATGTGCCTCTCTCGGCATTCGAAGGCATCCAGGAAGCACTGGCGCGCATCGGCGGCAATGCCTGGCTGATGGACAGTGCGCGCATGCTGACGGCCAATGCGGTCGACCTGGGCGAGAAGCCTTCAGTGCTCTCTGCGATCCTCAAATATCACCTGACCGAGCGCGGCCGCGAGTGTATCGGTCACGCCATGGACGTGCATGGCGGCAAGGGCATCATCATGGGCCCGAACAATTACCTGGGTCGCAACTGGCAAGGTGCGCCGATCTTCATCACTGTCGAGGGCGCCAACATCCTCTCGCGCAATCTGATGATCTTCGGCCAGGGCGCGATTCGCTGCCATCCGTTCGTACTCAAGGAAATGGCCCTGGCCGGGCGTGAGGACAAACAGCAGGCGCTGATCGAGTTTGACAGCCTGCTGCTCAAACACATCGGCTTTGCGGTGAGCAATGCCGCCAGCACCTTCATCCTCAACCTGGGCTTCGGTCATTTCGAAAGAGCGCCGGGTAACGGCTTGAGCCAGGGTTACTTCCGAGCGCTCAACCGCCAGGCAGCAGCGTTCGCGATGCTCGCCGACTTGAGCATGATGCTGCTCGGCGGCGAGCTGAAACGCCGCGAACGCCTGTCGGCCCGTCTGGGCGACGTGCTCAGCCATATGTACCTGGCCTCGGCAGCGCTCAAGCGTTATCACGACCTGGGTTCGCCGGACCACATGAGCCCGTTGTTCTGCTGGGCCATGGAAGAAAGCCTCGGGCATTCGGAACGGGCAATGGACGAGATCCTCAGCAACTTCCCCAACCGGATACTGGGCGGGGTGCTGCGTGCCGTAGTGTTCCCGTTCGGTCGCCGACACAAGGGGCCTTCGGACAGACTGGATGCCGAAGTTGCTCAGGTACTGGGCCGCGCCAAGGGCGATCCGACGCTGGAAGAGTTGCTGGCAGGCTGCTATCGCCCGCAATCAGCAGACGATCCGGTCGGCGCGCTGCAACAGGCCATCGACCTGCTCAGCGCTGCGTATCCGCTGCACAAGAAGCTGCAAGTGGCCCTCAAGAGTGGTCAGGTCAAGCCGGACGCTGGCGAGCCGGTCATCGACGCCGCGCTGCGCCTCGGTGTGTTGCAGGCCGACGAAGCGCAGACCCTGCGTACCGCCGAGGCAGCCCGCCGCAAGGTGATCGATGTGGATGATTTCGACAAGGAAGAACTGACCCTGGCAGCCGACAAGATTCGCTGATAGTCAGGTCGCACCACACAGCAGGCGCGTAGAGCTTTATACTCTCGCGCCTGTTTTTGCATTTGAGGATTACCCAATGGCCGACGCCACTCTCGATCACCAACTTGGCCTGCTGGCACACCTGCGCAGCATTCTGGTCGCGCTGGGCGAGGCCGAGCAGGTTCCGGAAGAAAGCCACGCGCTGTTCATGGAGCGTTTCGACGAACTGGTCGAGCTGCTGCCGCAGGACCCCATCGAAAGCCAGTACCTGGGTCAGGACATCCTCTGCCAGGTCATCCAGCGCTACCCGCAAATCGCGCACTTGGTGCCGCGCGACCTGCTGTGGTTCTTCGCCGGTGACTGCCTGCATTTCATGCCGGATGATGAAATCGAGCTGTATCAGGCGCTGGAAGAGCGCCGCTACGACGCCGAGCAGAACGAAGAACCGTTTGACTGGAATCAGGAGAAACAGCTGCTGAGCATGTCGACGCAGGGCAGCAAGCACTGAGCATCCTTTGGCTTCAAGCCTGCTCCGGAGGTCATTCCGGGCAGGTTGCCTGTCACCCCGCGCCAATACGCCACACCGCGCAACACATCGATCAATACGATCATTAAGTCCCGGCATTCGAATCAATTTATCGAATAGACAGGCATACCATGACACTTCGTATCATCTGATAAGGAGTGCTCCCTCTCCCATGACTCAATTTCGTAAAGTCCTGTCCATTCAAACGGGTCAGCCAGCGTCCGATGGCGCGGGCGTCAAACTGACGCGCGTCTTCGGCGGGCGTGGTGTGGAGCAGTTCGACCCGTTTCTGATGCTGGACGAGTTCGGATCGGACAAGCCGGATGACTACATCGCCGGCTTTCCACCTCACCCGCACCGTGGCTTCGAAACGGTGACCTATATGCTTGAAGGCCGTATGCGTCATGAAGACCATATGGGCAATGTCGGCCTTCTGCAGAGCGGCGGTGTGCAGTGGATGACCGCAGCACGCGGGATCATTCACAGCGAAATGCCCGAACAGGAAGAAGGCACCATGCGCGGCTTTCAGCTCTGGCTGAACCTACCGGGCAAGAACAAGCTGAGCGACGCCAGCTATCAGGACATCCAGCCGGAAAACGTTCCGAGTATCACCACTCAGGCCGGTGTGCAGGTGGTGGTATTGGCAGGGCATTTCGACGATGGTCAGGTTCAACAGGCCGGGGCAGTACAGCGCCCGGATACCGAGCCTCTGTACTTTGACTTTGATATGCCTGCCGGCAGTCGTATCAGCCCGCACGTACCCGACGGGCACCTTGTGTTGCTGTACGTCTATGAAGGCAGTGTCGAGCTGGAAGGCAGCGCCCAGCCGATCGGCAAACGCCATATGGCAAGGCTGTCCGACAGCGGTGCCGTACAGATCAGCAGCACCGCGGGTGCACGGCTGTTACTGATTGCAGGCAAGCCCTTGCGTGAGCCGATCGTGCAATACGGCCCTTTCGTGATGAACACCAAGGAAGAGATCGAGCAGGCGATTCGTGACTTCCGGGAAGATCGTCTGACGGCGTGAACCCGGTTCGGACCGTCAGACTTCCCTTCGTCTGTAGCGGCCCCTTCACCAGCAAGGCGGACCGCTTTGCTGGTGTCAGAGCAGATACGAGCGCGACTCAGACCAGCACAGGGTTCTGCTTGCCTGGGTCGATCTTGTAACGTTCTATGGCCTGCGCCACCACCTTGCGCTCGACCTTGCCGTCATCGGCCAGCGCCTTGAGTGCAGCCACCGCCACGAAGTAACGGTCCACTTCGAAGAAGTGGCGCAGCGACTCGCGCGTATCGGACTGGCCAAAACCGTCAGTGCCCAGTGCCACGAAACGGCGCATGGGTACAAAGGGACGGATCTGGTCGGCGAAGATTTTCATGTAATCGGTCGCCACAATCACCGGCCCTTCCCTGTCTGCCAGACAGCTTTCCACGTAGCTCAGACGCGGCTCCTGCTCGGGATTCAGCAGGTTCCAGCGTTCGGCATCCTGACCTTCACGACGCAGTTCGGTCAGGCTGGTGACACTCCAGATTTCGCTGCTCACGCCAAAGTCGTCTTCGAGCAGTCTGGCGGCCGCGATGACTTCCAGCAGGATCGACCCGCAGCCCATCAACTGCACGTGCTTGCCGGTATTGATCGATGCACTGGCCTGCAACGGGTACATCCCCTTGAGAATGCCGGCTTCTGCGCCTTCGGGCAGATCCGGGTGCGGGTAGTTCTCGTTGAGCAAGGTGATGTAGTAATAGATATCCTCATTTTCGGCAAACATACGACGCATGCCGTCCTGAATGATCACCGCCAGCTCGAAGGCAAACGTCGGGTCGTAAGACACGCAGCACGGTATCGTCGACGACATGACATGGCTGTGCCCGTCGTCATGCTGCAGCCCCTCGCCCATCAGCGTGGTTCGGCCTGACGTGGCGCCCAGCAGAAAACCCCGCGCCCTGGCGTCGCCCGCTGCCCAGGCAAGATCGCCTACACGCTGGAAGCCGAACATCGAGTAGAAGATATAGAACGGCACGGTCATCACACCGTGGTTGGCGTAGGAAGTACTGGCCGCGATCCAGGAAGAAATCGCACCTGACTCATTCAGACCTTCCTGCATGATCTGCCCGTCGGTGCTTTCCTTGTAGTAGCTCAGTTGCCCTGCATCCTGCGGCGTGTACAACTGACCGACGTGGGAATGAATACCGATCTGACGGAACAGATTTTCCATACCGAAGGTTCGTGACTCATCCGGCACGATCGGCACGATCAGTTTGCCGATGTTCGGATCCTTGAGCAGCGTCGAGAGGATGCGCACGAAGGCCATGGTCGTGGATATGCCGCGATCGCCGGTGTTCTTGAGCTGGGTATCCAGCACCGAGAGCGGCGGAATCTGCAGGGTGGCAGCGTCACTGAAACGGGCCGGAATGTAACCGCCCAGTTGAGCCCGGCGGGCCTTGAGGTACAGCGCTTCAGTACTGCCCTCGGCCGGTTTCAGGTACGGCATGTCGCCCAGCTGGTCATCGGTGATGTCCAGCGAGAAGCGGTCGCGGAAGGCCTTGATCGCCTCTGCCCCAAGCTTCTTCAACTGGTGGTTGATGTTCTGCCCCTCACCCGCCTCGCCCATGCCGAAACCTTTGACGGTCTTGGCCAGGATCACGGTCGGCCCACCCTTGTGGCGCATCGCGGCAGCATAGGCGTTGTAGACTTTTTCCGGATCGTGGCCGCCACGCGAGAGCTTCCAGATGTCGTCATCGCTCATGTCGCTGACCAGTTCCAGCAGCTCCGGGTACTTGCCGAAGAAATGCTCGCGAACGTAGGCGCCATTCTGGGATTTGTAGTTCTGGTACTCGCCATCCACGCATTCCATCATGCGCTGACGCAGCAGCCCGCTCTTGTCCTTCTCGAGCAGCGCATCCCAACCGCCGCCCCAGATGACCTTGATCACGTTCCAGCCTGCGGCGCGATACAGACTTTCGAACTCCTGAATGACCTTGCTGTTGCCGCGTACCGGCCCGTCAAGGCGTTGCAGGTTGCAGTTGACGACGAAAATGATGTTGTCGAGTTTCTCGCGCCCGGCCAGAGCGATGGCTGCCTGTGACTCAGGCTGATCCATCTCGCCATCGCCCAGGAACGCCCAGACCTTGCGTCCTTGATGCTCCTTGAGTCCGCGATTCTCCAGGTAGCGCATGAAGCGTGCCTGATACGCCGCAGTGATGGGCCCCAGCCCCATGGAGACGGTGGGGAACTGCCAGAAGTCCGGCATCAGGCGCGGGTGCGGATAGGAAGAAATGCCGTCACGATCGGTTTCGCGACGGAAGTTGTCCAGTTGCTCTTCGCTCAGACGACCTTCCAGATACGCCCTGCCGTAAATGCCCGGCGAAGAATGACCCTGAATATAGACGAGGTCACCGGCAAACTGCTCGGTACGCCCCCGGAAGAAGTGGTCGAACCCGACGTCGTAAAGCACGGCAGCAGATGCGTAGGAAGCGATATGGCCGCCCACGCCGGAATGCTTGCCGGCACGCAGCACCATCACCAGGGCGTTCCAGCGGATGAACGCGTTGATACGTTTTTCAACCTGAAGGTCGCCCGGATAAGGCTGCTGGCGGTCACTGGGAATGGTGTTGACGTAAGGCGTGGTGACCCGACCGTAGAAATCGCCATGTTGGGCGACGTCGAAGTCCAGCAACTGATCGATCAGATAGTGCGCGCGCGGGCGCCCTTCAGTGTTGAGTACCGACTCAATCGATTCGAGCCATTCGCGGGTTTCTTGCGGATCCTCGTCAAGAAACCGGGGTTGCTGTGCCATCGTCGTCTCCTACTGTGATGCGGCAGTGGACGCCGGACAGGCGTCTGCCTTGAAAAATCTGATTGCAATTGCAATCAAATACCGGAATTTATCCCGCGCTCGGTTACTATTGCAACCCTCAAGAATTTCAGACAAAGGTGAATCATGTCGTCAGCCGAACCGGATACGTGGTTCAGATTCGTCAGGGCACACCGCTGTCTGATTCGCGAAATCGAACGACGTCTGGCGGCGGCCGGGCTGCCTGCCTATGCGTGGTATGACGCGCTCTGGGGCATTGAAAGCGGCCCGCAAGGCATGCGCCGCATGCATGAGCTGGCCGACGTCATGGCCATTGAACGCTACAACCTGACTCGCCTGGTCGACCGGCTTGAAAGCGAAGGGCTGGTGGCGCGCCACAGGTCCGACAGCGATGGACGAGGCGCCGTGGCAGCGATCACCGACAAGGGCCGGACCCTGCGCAAACAGATGTGGCAGGTTTACGAAACGGCAGTCGACGAGCTGTTTCTGACGCAATTCGACGACCAGCAGCGCCGCGTGTTCGCCGACGCGCTGGAGCGTGCCGCACTGGCCGCCCGGCAAAGCGGTGGAAAAGGCTGACATCAGACCAGCTGATAGCGTCGCAAGGCGAGTTTCAGCGGCTCGTAGCCCAGTTGCCCGCCTTCCGCAAGCGCAGTCAGGGCCTGTACGACGATCCACTCCGGACGGGTTGCAGGCGTACCCTGCGGGGCCGCGGAATCGGCACCCAGCCCGACGAACCGCCCCGGGACATGCTCACGCAGCTGTTCAACCACGGCCTGCGGGTAGCCGGTGACGGCTACCACCGCGTCCTGCCCCTCGCCCAGGCAATCGCGCAGGTGCCAGGATCGTGCGGGTTGTGCAGAATGGAAACGATTCCAGCGTCGTGCGGCTGCGGCATCGCGGGCCACTCGGGTATAGCTGGGGCAGCTCCAGATTTCGCAATCGACGTCCCAGTGTTCACGGAGCAGGCGGGCAGCCTGGCGTACCGAGCGCAGCGCCAGACCCGCCCCCAGAAGGCGTACGCGACGGCCTTCATGACCGCAAACGGCGTCGCCAATCCGGTACATGCCCTGTACGGCCGCCACAGCCTGAGCATCGCTCAGTTCACTGACTTCCTCATTGGACTCGTCGTGCAAGGCCATGTAATAGAAGCCGCTCCGGCCTTCGACATACAGACTGTGCAGGGCGTGCAGTGTGATCGCCCGCGCTTCGGCAGCATCCGCAGGGTCAAACGGCTGGCATTTGCGGTTCGACAGCAGCCAAAGCGGTAACCAGGGATGGGCACCCTTGGGCCAGCGTGACGGCAGCGTCTCGATATCGTTGCAGAAGATGCCCCGCTGGAACGACTCCGACGCGAGCGCGCTCAACTCGGCGGAGGTTTCGCTGCTGATCATGTAAATCAGCGGCAACTCCACCGCGCCAGCCTGCGCAGCAAATCTCAACGGCCAGGCGCTGGAGAGCATGCCTTCCTGTCCGCGTGACATGTGTTTGCTGGCCCGTACCACCGATATCCGCCGCGAGGTGGAAGGATCTCTGGTCAGACGCTCGACGATATCGGCCATCGCGAACAGGGGTGAACAACACCCACGCAGCGCAAGCCCCGTGACCGCCTGAATCTTGTCCATGCAGGCCAACGCCGCGAACCGGGTCTGGGGTGCCAACGAATGACTGTTTGCGCTGTTCATCACTACTCCTTGCTGTCGGACAAGCATCCTTGCACCTTGATGGAACCAAGAATATGATTGCAATCGCAATAAAAATCACTGACACGCCTCATCGCAGCGCGATGGCCAGTCCCCGAACATGCGTGCGCTCGCAACTCGGCAGGTCGATGAGCGTATTATTTTCAACGGCTAAGCCCTTGTTCAAAGACAAAAGACACACGCAGTCCATGTTTTCATGTACTGCGGAAAATACAAATGAGGATAATGAAGACGGCCAGGCCGCAAACAAACAATAGACAAGGTATTACATGGAGGTTCGTACCGTGCACACCCAACTTGACTGCCCGCCCCTCAAGATCAACGCAGCCCCTGCTCCGCTGCGTCAATTGATTGAAGACTTCGAAAACGATCTGCATCGTATTGGCGATTTCACCTATGCCTACTTTTCCAGCCCAAAGACACGCACTGTCAAACCGGTCATCCTGTCCAACTATCCTGATTCCTGGCTGAAATCGTATATTGCCTCCAACTATCACCTTATCGATCCCATCATCAAACATGCCTGGCATAGCATTACGCCATTTTTCTGGAGAGAGGCCCGGCATGCCATTCAGGGCGTCGAGACCGATGACTTCCTGAAGCGCTCGGCCAAATACCAGCTGTCCTCCGGGGCCACTTTCACCCTGCACGATGCAAGCGGGCTTTTTGCCGCTCTGAGTCTTTGCAATGCCAGGCAACAGACTGACTTCGATCAGCGAATCCGCGACAAGGCCGCTGATATCCAGATGAGCCTCATCCGCTTTCATGACCGTTTGACCAAGACACAGGCGCCCCACGAACTCTTCCCGCAGCCCACCCGATGCAAATTGTCCAGCCGCGAAATAGGCGTGCTGAAATGGGTAGCCATGGGCAAGGCCTACAGCGAAATCGCCGAGATATTTTCCATTTCGGAACGCACCGTGAAATTTCACATGTCCAACGTTTCCAGCAAACTCGAAGTGCGCACTGCCAAACAGGCCGTGTACAAAGCCATTAATATGGGCATGGTCTGACTCAGGCTGCGCTGTCCATGCGTGCTCGCTGCAAGGATGCTGATGCATCGAGCGGTATTGGCCAGCGCAACAGGTCATCCGTGACGGGCTGCCTGAGAGCAATGCTGCCGAGCAGCCGTTGATGGTTGTCGGCGTTCACAGGCATATCCAGCAACAATACCGTCTCGCCTGGTGAAGCCTCCCCCGTTGCCAGAACACGGTGCTCCCACCCGGACTTGCGCACGATCCGCGCCATCGCCTTGCTGACCACCGTGATGATGGACTCCAGACCAGCCGAGGCAGCGTGATTGTGCATCGAGAACAGCAGCATTTCGGTCAGTGGCGCGTGCAGAATACCCAGCGACCGGGCACGTTCCGTGTCGACAAAGAACCGGCTCGACTCCGCCATGCCAGCATTTCTGGGCGCCGGATAGTCGAAAAAACTGCGAAACGGTCCATCCAGCATGTACGGATCACAGGTGTTGATCAGCCTGAGCCCGGCCAGCGGAACCTCGTTCCAGCTGCCTATCAGGTAAGTCGCAGCGGCACTGTCATAGTCATCGAACTCGAACGCCTGACTGACGCGAACCTTCCATTCAAGCCGATCCGAAAAGATCTTCTTGCGCAGGGCATACAGCGTTTCCAGCAACGTGACGGGCACTTTACTGTAACTGGCTACCTGAAATTCAAACCCGCTCGACATTCTAAAACCCACCCGGCGTCACCAGCGTGAAGCATTACTTATTTAAATAGGCAAATCTACTGTACTTAAGAACAGGTCAACACGCTGAAACACTAACGCCCTGCTGTTTGCACTTAGGTACAGTGTTATTGGCGCCGAAAATAAGGAAATCTGCTCCGGCGTTCTGGATATCCAGGACGGCGGCTTCCCAAACAATAATGACGCCACAGGGATAATGGTATGAATAGTCTGTATGCCGGTATCGACACCTTGAACGCAGTTCCTGTTCTGGACGATATTACCCAACACGAAATTTCTGCCCTCAAGACCCGCTTCAATCTGGCCGATGCCCACACGCACCAGGATCAGAGCGAGACCCAGCGCATGATCGTCGCCAGCCTGCCCGAGCTGTGGTATCGGGCACAGAACCAGACGCAGTATCAGAGTGAACAGACGTTCATTCAGGCCTTCTTCACCTTCCACGGCCAGCATCATGCGTTGAAACGCCACGACGAAATCTATCTCGTCTACGCCGCGTCCATCGCCATGCATATCACTGCGACCTACTTGCGCAAAAAGAACATGAGCGTCGGGCTGATCGAGCCATGTTTCGACAACCTGCATGACCTGTTGAAACACATGGAAGTGCCCATGTCGGCACTGGATGAAAGCCTGTTCAAGTCATCGACCGAGGTGTACGCAACGTTGCAGAAGGCCGCCATCGGACTGGACGCAATCTTTCTGGTCGATCCCAACAACCCGACAGGTTCCAGCCTGTTTGCCGAGGGGCCGGACATGTTTGTCGAAGTGGCCCGCTACTGCCGGGATTACAACAAGCTGCTGATCCTCGATTTCTGTTTCGCCTCGTTCTTCAAAGCCGCCGGCAAGCAGCGCGTGGATGCCTACGCGATTCTCGACGACATCGGCACTCAATACCTGGTCATGGAAGATACGGGCAAGACCTGGCCCCTGCAGGACACCAAATGCGCCACGCTCATGGCCAGCCGCGACATCAACGCCGATATCTACAGCATTGTCACCAGCGTCCTGCTGAATGTCTCACCGTTCATCCTCAACGTCGTGACCCGCTACATCGAGGACAGCAACGACGATGACTTCGACTCCGTGCGCTCGGTGCTGGACCTCAACCGCAGCAAGGCGCGTGCCTGCCTTGAGGGCAAGGTCTTGAAGTATGTGCAACCGATGATCGATACCAGCGTGGCCTGGTTCGAGATTCTACCCGCCGGCGTGAACGCCGATGACTTGCAGGCTTATCTGCTGCAATCGGACGTCTACGTACTGCCGGGCAAGTATTTCTACTGGAGCCAGCCGGAAAAAGGCCAGCGCTACATACGCCTGGCACTGGCACGCAAGCCGGACGAATTCGAGGCCGCCGTTCAGGCAATTGCGCAGGCACTGGAGAACCTCCATGTCTGACTTCGACCTGCCGATGATCGATGCCACGGTTTTCATGGGCATGCACCATGCCGATCCCGGCGTGCGTGACAAATCCCTGGAGTTCTTCTCCCGGTTCTACGAGAGCAGCGTGCAGATGAATTTCGCCCAGATAGGCATTTGCGACGCCATCATCTGGAAGAAAGGCCGTGCCCTGCAGGACGCCTATTACCCGTTCATGGATGTCTTGCACACCGACATGGCAATACAGCGTGAGGGCTATAGCGAACAGGTGCTCCAGCGCGCAGCAGGTGAAACGCTGTTCAGAGGTCTGCCGGCCGACAAGAAACTGCTGGCTGCTCAAGTGCTGGAGCAGGAAATCCCGTTTTATACCCACGATCCGGAGTTGCTGCGCCTGCAAGTGCTGCAGCCTTTCCTTCAACCATTCGAAAACACCATTCGACGGCAGACGTTCCCGAAGATGCTCCAGCGTCTCTATGACCAGTCCTGCGCCATGGTGATCAGCAACGAGGACTTTCAACATGTCTGGTAAAAGCATTCTGGTCCCCCTGATAACGCCTCTGAACGCGCAGGAGCAAGTCTGCGAAGCCAGCCTCGAACGCCTTTTGGGTAGCCTCGCGCCCCATGTCGATGGCTACATTCCATGCCTGACCTCCGGAGAGGGCTGGCGGCTGTCGCGTCAGCAATGGCTGCAGATGCTGACGCTGACCCTCAGGCACGCGGGCGAGCGCAGCGTCATCGCCGGGATCGAACGCCATTCGACGCAGGAGGTGCTGGACTTTGCCCTCCTGGCTCAGGATGCCGGTGCTCAAGCAGTGATGTTTACCTCACCCTTGACGCCCGGTATCAGCCAGCAGGCGATCATCGAGCATTACCAGACCATTCATGACGCGACGCACATGGATATCTTCATGTACAACGAGGCCGCCCTGTCGGGCAACGAAAAGTCCTTCGCCACCCTCAAGGCCATCGCGCAGTTACCCAGAGTCATTGGCCTGAAGGACTCGCCCTCGCTGTCGCGCCCGCAGGCTCAGGTAGATGCCATTCGACAGGAGGGCGTCGACTACTTCATCGGCTGGGAAATGCAGCTGGCCGGAGACCTGGAGTCCGACGGCAATGTGGTTTCCCTGGCCAATCTGGAACCGCTGCTGTGCCGGACAGCGGCTGCCCGGCAGCAGCCGGCACTCAGCCAGGAAGTCGCCACGCTTAACCAGCGTTATCTGCTCAATGCCCCGGACTGGTACGCGCATATCAAGCGCGAGCTCAAAGCCAGGGGCGTGATCAACAGCGAGCGTGTCGTCACCGAGGAGGCTGCCTGATGGAAGACCTGCACAAGCAACTGTTTCTGGCCAACCGTGCGCTTATCGAAAAGCGGGTGCCCATGCCACAGGCGATTCTGGCGTTCGAGCAACACTGGATCGAGGATGCCATCGAACGCAGCATGACGGCAGATGCGCCTGATGACCTTGCCGGTCTGCGCAGAATGCTGGCCGAGCTGGTCGAACAGGAGAGCAGCGAAGTACCGCCCAGCGCACAGTATGTCGCCAACGACATGACCCTCGACGAATTCCGGATTCTGGTTCAGGAGTTTGCACTGGATGGCCTGACCGAAGCACAGGTGTTCTATCACCTGATGCCCAGGCTCAGCCTTCCCGCACAGATGCCCATGCTGCGCATGATGATCGACGAGTTCGGCTCGGGGAACCTCAAACGCTCGCATACCACGCTCTATCAGGACCTGTTGCGCGAACTGGAAATGCCGCTGGACCTGCAGTTTTACGTAGACGCCAACTCCAGCGCCGGTTTCACCTTTCCCAATATGTTCTGCTGGCTGGCGATGCGGGCGGACGATGCGTCATGGTTTGCCGGCGTCATCACCTACTTCGAGACCGTGGTGCCGTTCTTTTTCGAGTGCTACACGCAGCTTTGCGAGCGCTTGCAGATCAAGGCTCATACCTACTATTCAGAACACGTTCATATCGACGTTTTCCACGCCATCGAGGGCCAGCGCCTGCTCAAGGCCATGGACGTCAGCGGGGATCTGGATCCGGTAAAAGCCTGGCGCGGCATCTGCATGGGACGCGAGATCACCAACCTGGCGTTCGACCTGGCGGTAGAAAAAGCCCGTCGGCTCAAGCATTTCAACAAGGAGGTCAGCCTTGAACGAGCCTGCTGAGTTTCGTCGTCCCGACACGTTCACCGTACACATTGGCCAGGAGCAATACCTGATACCGAGCAGTTGCCCGCATCGTGAAGGATGGCTGGAGCATGGAGTGGTCAACGAGAAACGCCGGTCCATCACCTGTCCCCTGCACTTTTCGGTGTTCAGCCTCGAAACCGGGGAGCAACTGAGCGGTCCGCCGTGCGGTCAGTTGCAGGTACGCCGAGTGAGATAACAGCGCGCTCCACGGCAGGGCTCGCTCCTGCCGTGGCGACGTCAGGTCAGACGCAAAAAGCGCTTCAGTTCGGCACCCTGAGCAATCGCATCGTGACGCCCCAGCTCGATCAATTCGCTGCAATAACCTGACTCGAACAGCAGATAGCTCAGCACACTGGCACCGCTGCTCCTGGTCGCGCCCGGCCCACGCAGGAACGTGCGCAGTGCGGGGGGCAGTTCACGGCGGTGGCGGGCCGCGATTTCATCCAGCGGACGGCTCGGCGAAATCACCAGCACTTCCACCGGCTCCATGCCCGGCTGCCTGATCTGCTCATCGGGCAGCAACGCGCTGGCCGTGTTCAGTCGTTCAAGCAATTCGATATCGCTTTCCAGGTTATCAATAAAGGTGCTGTTGAGCATGTGCCCGCTGATCTGCGCCAGACTCGGCTGCATGCCGTTCGGTGGACGTGGTGCGGGTCGTTCGCTTTTAAGCCCGCGCGGATTGCCGCTGACACCCACGACCAGCACCCGATTGGCCCCTAGATGCAGCGCCGGGCTGATCGGTGCAGATTGACGCACGGCTCCGTCACCAAAGTATTCCTTATCGAGCATCACTGGAGCGAACAGCAACGGGATAGCCGAGCTGGCAAGCAGGTGATCCACGGTGAGTTGCGTCGGACGACCGATACGCCGATGACGTAACCACGGCTCGATGGTGCCCCGCCCTTGATAAAACGTGACCGCTTGCCCCGACTCGTAGCCAAAGGCTGTCACCGCCACCGCGCGCAGGTGGTGAGCATTGATCGCCGCTTCGATCCCGGAAAGGTCCAGCCGCTCGTTGAGCAGTTCACGCAGCGGTGAGCTGTTGAGCAAGGCAACGGGAATGTTTCGTCCGAAGCCCATCAGGCTGCGGCCAAAAAACCGGCTGGCCTGGTGGATCACACCCGACCAGTCGCTGCGTAAAACCTGATGACTGCGAAATGACTGCCAGAACTCGGTCAATTGGTGAATGGCAATGCGAAAGTGCAGCGCACCGCTGGCCAGTTTCACTGCATTGATCGCCCCTGCCGACGTGCCGACAATGACCGGAAAAGGGTTGGGCGCCCCGGCAGGCAACAGGTCGGCAATGCCTGCAAGCACCCCGACCTGATAGGCGGCACGTGCACCACCACCTGAAAGAATGAGCCCGGTTACCGGTTCGACCGGACTCCTCACAGCATTGATCGCAACAGCAGGATCTGGCATCTACAACTGACCTCGGTGATCGAAGACGCGTTTTATTTATGCTTGTTGTATAGCTTCGGTTCACCTGGCGGTCGACTTTTGAAGCGTCGATGGGCCCAAAGATATTGTTCCGGGCATTCAGTGACGGCCTTTTCCACCCATTGGTTGATGCGCAGGCAATCGGCTTCGTCGCTTTCCCCCGGAAAGTTATCCAGCGGCGGATGGATCACCAGCCGGTAACCACTGCCGTCTGCCAGACGCCGCTGAGTGAAGGGCACAACCTGCGCACGGCCCAGGCGAGCGAACTTGCTGGTGGCGGTCACGGTCGCGGCCTGGATGCCGAACAGCGGCACAAAAATGCTTTGCTTGGCGCCATAGTCCTGATCCGGCGCATACCAGATGGCCCGGCCGGCGCGCAGCAACTTGAGCATGCCGCGCACGTCATCACGCTCGACAGCCAGCGAATCAAGGTTATGGCGCTCGCGCCCGCGACGCTGGACGAAGTCGAACAGCGGGCTCTTGTGCTCGCGATACATGCCGTCGATGGTGTGCTGCTGGCCCAGCAGCGCCGCGCCGATTTCCAGCGTGGTGAAATGCAGCGCCATCAGAATCACGCCCTCGCCTTTTTCCTGGGCACTCTGCAAATGCTCGAGCCCTTCGACGTGGGCAAGCCTGGCCAGACGTTTTTTCGACCACCACCAGCTCATCGCCATCTCGAAAAAGGCAATCCCGGTGGAGGCGAAGTTTTCCTTGAGCAGACGCTTGCGCTCGGCCGCGGACAAATGCGGGAAGCACAGCTCCAGATTGCGCGACGCGATTTTTTTTCGATCAGTGGCCACACGGTACATGATGGCGCCCAGTGCCCGACCGATGACCAGCAGAACACAAAATGGCAATTGAACAATCAGCCACAAGAGCCCCAGCCCCAGCCATAGCGGCCAGAAACGGGGGTGAAGGAAACTGGCTTTAAGACGCGGGCGATCCATTTGGGCTTCCGTCAGAACAAAGGCCGCGCATTCTACAACGGTTCTGGCCGCTTGCGGCTCGCGGGCGTTCTCGCTATAAGTCTCGGCACTTTTAGCGACAAGCTGTTGTGTATATCAACCATGAGCCAGATTGAATCGCAAAACCCGGAACCTGTATTTCAGCTCAAGGGCAGCATGCTCGCCATCACCGTGATGGAGCTGGCCCGAACCAACCTTGAAGCGCTCGACAGGCAGTTGGCCGCCAAGGTGGCACAAGCCCCCAACTTCTTCAGCAATACGCCGTTGATCCTGGCTCTGGACAAACTCGCACCGAACGAGGGGCCGGTGGATCTCCCGGGTCTGGTGCGCATCTGTCGCCAGCATGGCCTGCGCACCCTGGCGATCCGCGCCAACCGCATCGAAGACATTGCTGCGGCGATTGCCGTCGACCTCCCGGTCCTGCCGCCGTCCGGCGCACGTGAACGCGTGATCGACCCGGTCGAGGCCGAAGCACCGAAAAAAATACCGGAAAAACCACCCGAGCCACTGATCAAGCCGACCCGCGTGATAACCGCTCCGGTACGCGGCGGGCAGCAGATCTACGCTCAGGGCGGCGACCTGGTGGTAGTCGCGCCGGTCAGTCCTGGTGCGGAACTTCTCGCCGATGGAAACATCCATGTCTACGGCCCGATGCGTGGCAGGGCACTGGCGGGAATAAAGGGCGATACCAAGGCACGCATCTTCTGTCAGCAGTTGAGCGCCGAGCTGATTTCGATTGCCGGACAATACAAGGTGTCCGAGGACTTGCGCAGGGACCCGTTATGGGGTTCGCCGGTCCAGATCAGCTTGTCAGGTGATGTGTTGAACATCATTCGTCTTTAACGGATACTGCCGCAATTTTCAAAGCATCTCTGATTCGTCGCGAAATTGTCGTGAAGGCGGCAGGAAGTTCTGAAAAGCACTGCTTTTCAGCGGGTATATGAGTCGAAAGTAATAGCTTAGTGCTAGCTTTCCGGAATCAGACCCCAGGGCTTCCAGAATGCTTCGGCGTGCGCGGCGCCAGGAGATGCCTTTCAGGGACTCAATGTCCTTTTCCTCTAGGGGTGATACACCTTGGCCAAGATTCTCGTTGTTACATCCGGCAAGGGTGGTGTGGGCAAGACCACCACCAGCGCCGCCATCGGTACCGGCCTCGCACTGCGCGGCCACAAGACAGTCATCGTCGACTTCGACGTCGGTCTGCGTAACCTCGACCTGATCATGGGTTGCGAACGTCGTGTCGTGTATGACTTCGTCAACGTGGTCAATGGTGAAGCCAACCTGCAACAGGCGCTGATCAAGGACAAGAAGATCGAAGGCCTGTTCGTGCTGGCCGCCAGCCAGACCCGCGACAAGGAAGCACTGACCAAGGAGGGCGTTGAAAAAGTCCTCATGGAGCTGAAGGAATCCTTCGAATACATCGTCTGCGATTCGCCGGCCGGCATCGAAACCGGTGCTCACCTGGCCATGTACTTCGCCGACGAAGCCATCGTCGTGACCAACCCTGAAGTCTCGTCGGTGCGTGACTCCGACCGCATGCTGGGCCTGCTGGCCAGCAAATCGCGTCGCGCCGAACGCGGCGAAGACCCGATCAAGGAACACTTGCTGCTGACCCGCTACAACCCTGAGCGCGTCAGCAAGGGCGAAATGCTCGGCGTGGAAGACGTCAAGGAAATCCTTGCCGTTACCCTGCTCGGCGTGATTCCCGAATCCCAGGCTGTACTGAAAGCTTCCAACCAGGGCGTGCCGGTCATTCTCGATGACCAGAGCGACGCGGGTCAGGCCTACAGCGATGCGGTCGACCGCCTGCTGGGCAAAACACTTGAGCACCGGTTTCTGGATGTGCATAAGAAAGGATTCTTTGAACGCCTGTTCGGGGGTAATTAATGAATATTTTTGACTTCTTTCGTGACCGCAAAAAAGGAAGCACGGCCTCGGTAGCGAAAGAGCGTCTACAGATCATCGTTGCTCACGAACGCGGCCAACGCAGTACCCCGGACTACCTTCCTGCGCTGCAGAAAGAGCTGGTGGAAGTGATCCGTAAATACGTCAATATCGAGTCTGATCAGGTACAGGTCGCTCTGGAAAGCCAGGGCAGCTGTTCTATTCTGGAACTCAATATCACCCTGCCCGATCGCTGATCAGGCAGTCGCTCGCGGCGGTATCGGCGCACTTCTCCGGAAGCTGCGCCCTTGCCGCCGTCGGCGTTTCTAGCGTTTCGAGGCCGTTGCATGCCGTTGTCGAACATCCGCATCATTCATCAGGACGCCGCCGTTCTGGTGATCGATAAGCCTACCCTGCTGCTTTCCGTTCCCGGCCGTGCCGACGACAACAAGGATTGCCTGATTACCCGCCTGCAGGAAAACGGTTACCCCGAAGCGCGTATCGTCCATCGTCTGGACTGGGAAACCTCGGGCATCATTCTGCTGGCCCGCGATGCCGATACGCATCGCGAACTGTCGCGTCAGTTTCATGACCGCGAAACCGAGAAAGCCTACACCGCGCTGTGCTGGGGCCAACCGTCCCTGGACAGCGGCAGCATCGATCTGCCGTTGCGCTACGACCCGCCTACCAAGCCCCGGCATGTGGTGGACCACGAGGGTGGCAAACACGCGCTGACGTTCTGGAAGGTTGTCGAGCGGCATGACACTTATTGTCGCGTCGAGCTCACGCCGATCACTGGCCGCTCGCATCAGTTGCGTGTGCACATGCTGTCGATCGGGCATCCGCTGTTGGGTGATGGGCTGTACGCGCATCCGGAAGCGCTGGCGGCCTATCCACGTCTGTGTCTGCATGCCAGCATGCTGAGCTTCACGCATCCCGGGACTGGCGAGCGACTGACCTTCGAGTGTGCTGCGCCGTTCTGATCTGAGTTGGGCGGTGAGCGACATACTGCGACTCTGGGGTGTCATCGATTGACTATCGTTCCCACGCTCCGCGTGGTAATGCCGTTCGTGACGCTCCGCGTCACACAGCGGTTCTGTGATGTCAGGTGGATTGGGGTTCCGCTCAGGTCACCTTTTCGCCCCTCGGCGACTCACTTTGAGGGACCAAAGTGAGCAAAGTCCCCGCTCCTGTTTCCGGCCCGACTTCGTCGGGTTCCTTCGTCCTGACACTGATCCGGGGGTCGCCGCAACGCGCCATCCATGGCGCGGTGCGGCTAGCCTGGCGTCCTGCCAGGCTACCCCCGGATCAGCGCCAGGACTCAGCCGTCACTAACGTCGCACTCTGCGTCGTCAGTGACATCGTGGTTGAGAAGCGCTTTTGCGGCAATGACTGCGGTTTTGATTATCGTGCCGACGCTCCGCGTCGGCATGCAGTTCGTGACGCTCTGCGTCACACAGCGCATCGGCACGAGAGCTGCGCGATGAGCGCAACCGAAGGCAGCAAATCATCCAATACGGTAAACTCGCGCCATTGTTGTCTGGAGCTATTTATGCGCGCAGAGTTGAACAAAGGCCTTATTGATTTCCTGAAGGCTTCTCCTACCCCATTCCACGCCACTGCCACCCTCGTGCAACACTTTGAAGCCGCAGGTTTTCAGCGGCTGGACGAACGTGATACGTGGGCAGTAGAAACCGGAGGTCGTTACTTCGTCACCCGTAACGACTCCTCCATTGTCGCTTTCCGCATGGGCCGTCAGTCGCCACTCAGTGGCGGCATCCGCATGGTCGGTGCGCACACCGACAGCCCGTGCCTGCGGGTCAAGCCGCAACCGGAACTGCAACGCCAGGGTTTTTGGCAACTGGGCGTCGAAGTCTACGGCGGCGCCTTGCTGGCCCCCTGGTTTGATCGGGATCTGTCGCTGGCCGGCCGCGTCACTTTCCGCCGCGACGGCAAGGTCGAAAGCCAACTGATCGACTTCAAGCTGCCGATCGCCGTGATTCCCAATCTGGCCATTCACCTGAACCGCACTGCCAACGAAGGCTGGGCGATCAACGCGCAAAACGAACTGCCGCCCATCCTGGCGCAGGTAGCCGGTGACGAGCGCGCGGACTTCCGTGCGCTGCTGACCGACCAACTGGCCCGCGAACACGGGCTCAATGCCGATGTGGTGCTCGATTACGAGCTGAGCTTCTACGACACCCAGGGCGCCGCTGTGGTCGGCCTCAACGGGGATTTCCTGGCAGGCGCACGCCTGGACAACCTGTTGTCGTGTTTCGCCGGGATGCAGGCACTGCTCAACACCGAGAGCGACGAAACCGCCCTGCTGGTGTGCACCGATCACGAAGAGGTTGGCTCGTCTTCTGCCTGTGGCGCAGACGGCGCGATGCTTGAGCAGATCGTCCAGCGCCTGTTGCCAAGCAGCGAAGACTACGTGCGCACGATTCAGAAGTCGCTGCTGATCTCAGCCGACAACGCCCACGGCATTCATCCCAACTACGCTGACAAGCACGACGCCAATCACGGCCCCAAGCTCAACGCCGGGCCGGTGATCAAGGTCAACAGCAACCAGCGTTACGCCACCAACAGCGAAACCGCCGGTTTCTTCCGCCATCTGTGCATGGCCGAAGAAGTCCCGGTGCAGAGCTTTGTGGTACGCAGCGACATGGGTTGCGGCTCGACCATCGGACCGATCACTGCCAGCCATCTGGGCATCCGCACGGTAGATATCGGCTTGCCAACGTTCGCCATGCACTCGATCCGCGAACTGGCCGGCAGCCATGACCTGGCGCATCTGGTCAAGGTATTGAGCGCGTTCTATGCCAGCCACGAGCTGCCATAACGACTGAGGCGATCATCGGTAACGCGGGAGCGGCCTGCTGCTCTCGCGTGTCAGTATTGACCCCGGTAAACGCCATTGAAAAAAATAAAACCTCTCTAATCACAACGATAAAAAAGCTGCTTTTGCCTGCATGATCCTGAGCCATATCTTACGCAACAAAAGATCATTCGTTTATAAAGGGACTTCATGTCCCGAACTCCATCGACACACCCTGTCGATGATTCAGTAGTGGAGTGCTTGAATATCGCTGGCTACTCTACCTCTATCCAGTCATCTTCCTCGTCGGGTTTATCGACAATATCGTCATCTTCGTTCACGTAATACGGTATATCGGCTTCAACACCGTTCTCACCCGTTTTGGCAACCAGTTGCCTGTACCTCTTCCCGTCCCAGAGCCTGAAAATCAGCGTGGAGTCTTCTCCAGCCGAGAGCGTCGAGCCTTCACTGCCAATAAGTTTGCTCCGCGCGCCGGCCGTCAAGATACTGTTCTTTCCAGCGGTCAATCTGCTTTGATCGCCCGCCATCAGGGTGCAGTCATGCCCGCCGGTGAGTTTGCTTCTATCGCCGGCGGTCAGATAACTGTTATTACCGGCCAGTAGTTTGCTGCGGTCACCCGCGGTCTGATTACTGTCTGCACCGGCAATCAACCGGCTGCGATCACCCGCCAGTTGTACGCTGCCCGCACCGGCAATCAGCGTGCTGCGAAAACCTGCGGTCTGCGAGCTGCCCTTGCCGGCGATCAGCATGCTTTTATTTCCGGCGACCTGAATGCTTTCATGGCCTGCAATCAACGAGCTGCCGTAACTTGCAATCTGGTTACTGCCATAACCCGCAGTCAATGTGCTGCGAATGCCCGATGTAAGGCTACTGCCATAACCGGCGATCAAAACACTGCGAAGTCCGGCGATCAGCGTACTGCCATAGCCTGCCGTCAGAAAACTTCTGATTCCGCTGGTCAGGGAGCTGCCATAACCGGCGATCAACGAGCTGTCCTGCCCGGCCGTCGCAGTGCTGCCATAGCCCGCAGTGAGTGAACTTCCGTACTCTGCGGTCTGAGTACTGCCGTAGCCGGCCGTGAGGGTACTTTTGTAGCCGGCTGTTTGCGTACTGCCGTAACCGGCGATCAGCGAGCTGGCAAAGCCGGCGGTGGAAGTGCTCCCATAGCCTGTGGTGAGCGAGCTGTTTTCCTGTGCGGTTTGCGTGCTGCCGTAACCGGCGGTCAAGGTGCTCTCGTAGCCTGCCGTCTGCGTGCTGCCATAACCTGCAATCAACGAACTCGCATAGCCGGCAGTGGAAGTACTTCCATAACCCGTCACCAGGTCACTGCGCTCCTGTGCGGTTTGCGTACTGCCGTAACCGGCGGTCAACGTGCTCTCGTAGCCTGCCGTCTGCGTACTGCCGTAACCCGCGATCAGCGAGCTGGAATAGCCCGCAGTGGAGGTACTTCCGTAACCGGTGGTGAGCGAGCTGTTTTCCTGCGCGGTCTGCGTACTGCCATAACCGGTCGTCAACGTGCTCCCGTAGCCTGCCGTCTGCGTGCTGCCATAGCCGGCGATCAAGGAACTGGAGTAGCCCGCAGTCGACGTGCTGCCATAGCCGGCGACCAGATCACTGCGCTCCTGTGCCGTCTGGGTACTGCCATAACCGGCGGTCAGTATGCTTTTGAAGCCCGCCGTCTGGGTGCTGCCGTATCCGGCGATCAGCGAACTGTTTGAACCTGCCGTTGACGTGCTGCCATAGCCTGCGACAAGGTCACTGTGTTCTCTGGCCGTCTGAGTACTGCCATAACCGGCGGTCAGCATGCTTTTGTAACTCGCGGTCTGGGTGCTGCCATAACCTGCGATCAGCGAACTGCTTGAGCCTGAGGTTCCTGTACTGCCATAGCCCGCAATCAGGTCGCTACCGTCCCTGGCAGTCTGAGTACTCCCATAGCCCGCGGTCAGGATACTTTTGTGGCCGGCTGTCTGTGTACTCCCGTAACCGGCGATGATGAAGCTTTCATGACCCGCAGTGCCGGTACTTCCATAACCGGTGGTCAGGTTACTGGCAGCCCCCGCCGTTTGCGTACTGCCATAGCCGGATGTAAGTACGCTGCCCTGCTGTGCGGTCTGGGTACTGCCATAACCTGCCGTGAGCGAGCTTTCACTGCCCGAGGTTTGCGTGCTGCCGTAACCGGCGATCAGCGAACTGTCAGCGCCAGCTGTTCCCGTACTGCCATACCCGGCTGTCAGCGTGCTGCCTTCACGGGCAGTCTGGGTACTGCCGTAACCCGCGGTGAGCGAACTTTCACTGCCTGAGGTCTGCGTGCTGCCGTATCCGGCGATCAACGAGCTGTCGGCACCTGCCGTACCCGTGCTGCCATAACCCGCAGTCAGGTTGCTGCCTTCCTGGGCCGTCTGCGTACTGCCGTAACCCGCTGTCAGCGCGCTGTCACTTCCCGAGGTCTGCGTGCTGCCGTATCCGGCGATCAACGAGCTGTCGGCACCAGCCGTGCCAGTGCTGCCATAGCCCGCCGTCAGATTGCTGCCTTCCTGGGCCGTCTGCGTACTGCCGTAACCTGCTGTCAGCGCACTGTCACTTCCCGAGGTCTGCGTGCTGCCGTAACCTGCCGTCAGCGAGCTGTCACCTCCAGAGGTCTGTGTACTGCCATAACCGGCGATCAGCGAGCTATCGGAGCCCGCCGTGCCGGTGCTGCCGTACCCGGCCGTCAGGTTGCTGCCTTCCTGAGCCGTTTGCGTGCTGCCGTAACCCGCGGTCAGCGAGCTGTCTTCTCCGGAAGTCTGAGTACTGCCGTAACCGGCGATCAACGAACTATCCGAGCCAGCTGTTCCCGTACTGCCATACCCTGCCGTCAGGTTGCTGCCTTCGCGGGCGGTCTGGGTGCTGCCGTAACCCGCCGTCAGCGCGCTGTCCCCTCCGGCAGTCTGGGTGCTTCCATAGCCTGCGACCAGCGAGCTGTCGGAACCGGCGGTTCCTGTACTTCCATAACCGGCAATCAGATCACTGTGGTTGCCAGCGGTCTCGTTACTGCCATAACCGGCAATGAGCCGACTGTGGTTGTCGCCACTCAACGTGCTGCCGTAAGTGGCGGTCTGCAAATTCTGCGGCGTCGTTACCGGCAGGGTATTTACTGAGGGGGCCGCTGCACTGACCAACGCCACATCGAACACTTCATGACTGGCCTGTTCGGCCACCGGTAACGTGACACTTGCCGCCACAGGTAATGTGACATGTGCTGCCGCAGGCGTGGGCGTGGGCGTGGGCGGGGGCGTGGTCATTGACGTGGGCGGGGGCGTTGATGCAGGGTCGGCCTGACGCGCCGAAATGAAGTGTGACGCGCTGATCCTGTCGCCGACATGAACCACCTCAGCGCGCGGAAACTTGACCATTCCCGGCTCATCCAGACTGATGATGTCTGCAACGGCGACTTCACAGACAATCCATCGCGCATCGGCATGCACGCTTAGAAAAGCGCTGGTTCCAGCGCCCCACAGTAAACCCACCAGACCATTCTCGTGACGCCTGGTTGACTGCCAGTATTTGGATTCAACCGTCCCGGAAGCGGGCCATATAAGGCCGCAATGATCGGCCATGTTATTTGCACAGGTACGCAGCACCAACGCCTTGTCGATATTCATTACAGCATCCTCATAGATCCTTTAAATAAAAGCAGCTGCACTTATCAAGCATTGCTTTACAGGACAACCGCCATGTCAGCCTTAATCCAATGTGGAACGATGGTGCACAAAACAGCCACTAACAGCGCACATCCTTCCGCACTAAAAAACCTACCACACCCCACTAAAAAACATTAATTAATACTAACTTTTTTGTAAATTCTTCATGAAAGATTAGAATAATTACTCTGAAAATCCTGATGACAAAAACCAACTAATCTACGCCCACGCCCCAAGAGACAACAGCGTTATCTTCATTGATTTTTTTTGTTAGTTAAACGCATGCGTTACACAGAGCCTATTAAACAGGCCCTGCACCTCGCAAGTTTCCGACCACTGAAATGAGCATTTACTTATAGAAAACAGGCAACTAACGACGGTGCAGACCGTGCCTGGCAAGCAGGTTTTAAATACAGGCGTTCAGTCGCCATGCACCTCAGCGCGCACATAAATAGCATCATGACGCCAGTATTCGAGATCGCAATCGATCAACCGGTCTTTGCGGTCGTAATTGACTCGTGCAATGCGCAGGCCCGGACTACCCAGTGAAACCTTCAGTGCTGCGGATGCTTCGCTGTGCAAAGACGTGGGAACCATGTCGAAGCGCACCCGGCCGCAGTGAATGTCGTAGCAGCGGGCGTAGAGTGCGGTCAGCGATTCGTTCAGATCGTGTTCGAGAATGCCGGGGAACAACTCCGGCCTCAGGTAGTGCTCGACATACAGCACCAGGCGCTGATCGATTCGCCGCGCGCGACAGATCTGGATCACGCTCGACAGCGCCGGCAGTTCCAGCATTTCACAGATCATCGCTGAAGCAGGTTGCAGGCGTGCAGAAAGAAGCTGGGTGTGAGGCACCCTTCCCTGGGCACAGACCATTGCGTGGAAATGGCTGCGCCTGATCAGGTCATAGGCCAGCCGCGGCGGCGAGATGAACCAGCCACGCCGCTCTTCGCGGTAAATCAGCCCCTGCGACTCGAGTTGCAAAAGCGCTTCACGCAAGGTGATGCGCGTGGTGGCGAATACCTCACTGAGCTTGCGCTCTGCAGGCAACTTGCTGCCATGCGGCAACAAGCCGTGTTCGATCTGCTCCTGCAGCGCATGGCAAATCGTTGTTACCGCCCGTGGTACATCTTCGCGCATTCCGGTATCCGTCTGGACTAGACCAGCCCTGTTACGAGGCATACATCAGTGCGGTCAACGCCGTTGACTCCCTTGCTGTGAGCCTAGGCCGGGTACATGACTGTCCTGTTACAGGACAAATCACGGTGCATGCCAACTGTGCTGAAAACAGCCCCGAACCCCCTGCTCAGCGCGCACGTTGCGATGGTCTACGCTTAGCGCCAGGCACTGCCAGGGCCCTTGAAAAACGCTTTTGTCTACGCGACACGACACGAAAATGTCATGCAAAAAGCCTAACTTGGCTCAGGTATTGCTGATCTAGACCAAACAATCCGCAACGAACACTTCTTGCAAGAAGTGCACTAGGAGCTCCGAATGAAACATCTTTTGTTGGCATCACTCCTCGGTTCAGCCATGGCAATGAGTTCGCTGGTCATGGCGGCGGACACGGATCTTAAAACGCTGGAGGCTGCGGCCAAGGCTGAAGGCGCAGTCAACAGCCTCGGCATGCCGGATGACTGGGCAAACTGGGGCGGCATCTGGAAAGACCTGGAAGCCAAATACGGCCTCAAGCACATGGACACCGACATGAGTTCGGCCCAGGAGATCGCCAAGTTCGAAGCGGAGAAAGACAACGCCAGCGGTGACATTGGCGACGTAGGCGCAGCATTCGGCCCTATCGCCGCAGCAAAAGGCGTCACCCAGCCTTACAAGCCAACCACCTGGGAGCAGATCCCGACCTGGGCCAAGGACACGGACGGCCACTGGGCGCTGGCCTATACGGGCACCATTGCCTTCATCGTCAACAAAAACCTGCTGCACGGCTCTGATATCCCGAAAAGCTGGGCTGACCTGAAAACCGGCAAATACAAGGTTTCCATCGGCGATGTGAGCACTGCGGCTCAGGCTGCCAACGGTGTACTGGCAGCGGCCATCGCCATGAAAGGTGACGAAAGCAACATCGCACCGGGCCTGGCACTGTTCACCGATCTGGCCAAACAGAAGCGTCTGTCGCTGGCCAACCCGACCATTCAGACCATCGAGAAAGGCGAAATCGAAGTCGGTGTGGTCTGGGACTTCAATGGCCTGAGCTACAAAGCCAAGATGACCAAACCCGATGATTACGTCGTGCTGATCCCGTCGGACGGCTCGGTGATTTCCGGCTACACCACCATCATCAACAAGTATGCCAAACACCCGAACGCCGCCAAGCTGGCGCGTGAGTACACCTTCAGCGACGCGGGTCAGATCAGGCTGGCAGAAGGCAATGCGCGCCCGATTCGCGTAGAGCACATCAAATTGCCTGAAGATGTTCAAGCCAAGTTGCTGCCGCAAGACCAGTACAAAAACGCCAAGCCGATCAAGAACGCAGACGCCTGGGAGAAAACCTCCAAAGCGCTGCCGCAGATGTGGAACGAGCAGGTCATCATCGAGATGAACTGATCCTCTCCTGCGGCTCAGGGATGAAGTCGTGTACACCGGGCGAGCCAGTCTCGCCCGTTCTTTCAAAGCGAGTTGCCCATGAAACACAACGTCATCCTGATCGTGCTGGACGGCCTCAATTACGAAGTCGCACGCCATGCGATGGGGCACCTGCAAGCCTGGCATGATGCAGGCAGGGCCGCGCTCTACAAGATCGAATGCGAACTGCCCGCCCTCTCCCGCCCCCTTTACGAATGCATACTGACCGGTGTCGCGCCCATCCACAGCGGCATCGTGCATAACAACGTCTCACGCCTGTCGAATCAGCGCAGCATCTTTCACTATGCTCGCGACGCCGGACTGAGCACGGCAGCGGCGGCCTATCACTGGGTCAGCGAGCTGTACAACCGCACGCCGTTCGACCCGGCACGCGACCGCCACACCGAGGCAGCGGACCTGCCGATCCAGCACGGGCTGTTCTACTGGGCCGACCACTACCCTGATTCGCACCTGTTCGCCGACGCCGAAAGTCTGCGCCTCAGCCACGCCCCGAACTTTCTGCTGATCCACCCCATGAACATCGACGACGCCGGGCACAAGCACGGCCTCGACACTGCGCAGTACCGCAACAGCGCCCGCAGCGCCGACATCATTCTGGCTGACTATCTGCAACGCTGGCTGGATGCGGGGTATCAGGTGCTGGTAACCGCCGACCACGGCATGAACAACGACCGCTCGCACAACGGGCTGTTGCCGGAAGAGCGTGAAGTACCGCTGTTCGTTATCGGCGATGCCTTCAGCCTGAATGTCGACGCCGCGCCGCGCCAGACCGATCTGTGCGGCACCGTTTGCGAGCTGCTGGGTATCCCTCACGACAAACCGGTCTGCCGGGAGATCTTCAATTGACGACCTTTTCCCGAGGCAAGTGGCTGGGGCTGTTGTGCCTGCTGCCCTTCGCCGTATTTTTCATCGTGTTTCAGATCGCACCGCTGTTGTGGGTCGCGATCCACAGCCTGCAAAGCGATGCCGGCTGGGGCTGGGAAAACTTCACCCGGGCGTTCAGCTCGAAGTTCTATCGGCAGGCCATTCAGTACAGCCTGGAGATCAGCTTCTGGTCGAGCCTGTTCGGCATCATCATCTCCGTTCTGGGTGCCTATTCACTGCGCAAGGTGGATTCGCGGCTGCGCGATTTCGTCAACTCGTTCGCCAATATGACCAGCAATTTCGCCGGCGTTCCACTGGCGTTCGCGTTCATCATCCTGCTGGGGTTCAACGGCGCGCTGACCCTGATCCTCAAGCAGACCGGGATCATCGATGACTTCAACCTGTATTCCAAGACCGGACTGATCATCCTTTATACCTACTTCCAGATCCCCCTCGGCGTGCTGCTGCTCTACCCCGCATTCGATGCAGTGCGCGAAGACTGGAACGAGTCGGCAGCGCTGCTGGGGGCCAGCAGCTATCAGTTCTGGCGCTACATCGGCCTGCCGGTGCTGACCCCGGCACTGCTCGGCACCTTCGTCATTCTGCTGGCCAATGCGCTCGGCGCGTATGCCACGGTCTACGCGCTGACCACCGGCAATTTCAACGTATTGCCCATCCGTATCGCGGCGATGGTCGCGGGCGATATCACGCTGGACCCGAACATGGCCAGCGCGCTGGCGATGATTCTGGTCGGTCTCATGACCCTGGTCACGGTGGTCCATCAGTGGCTGTTGAGAAGGAGCTACCATGTCACGCGTTGAACGAGGGCCTGCGAGCATTTATCACAAGACGGTGGTCTGCCTGCTGTTCCTGATCCTGTTGCTGCCGCTGGCCGGCACCTTCCTGTACTCGATCGCGACCAGCTGGTCGGCGACCATTCTGCCCAGCGGCCTGACCTTCAAATGGTACGTGGCGCTGTGGAGCGACCCACGCTTTCTGACGGCGTTCGGCCAGTCACTGCTGGTCTGCGTCGGCGCACTGATCCTTTCGGTGGTGTTGATTCTGCCCCTGCTGTTCGTCGTGCATTACTACTTTCCGCGCCTCGACGGGCTGATGAACATCCTCATCCTGCTGCCGTTTGCCGTGCCGCCCGTAGTTTCCTCGGTCGGCCTGCTGCAGCTGTATGGCTCAGGCCCCATGGCGATGGTCGGCACACCGTGGATTCTGATCGGCTGTTACTTCACCGTCGCCCTGCCCTTCATGTACCGCGCCATTACCAACAACCTGCAGGCCATCAACCTGACAGACCTGATGGACGCCGCCCGGTTGCTCGGTGCCAGCACCTGGCAGGCGGCGTTCATGGTGGTGCTGCCCAACCTGCGCAAGGGCCTGATGATTGCCCTGCTGCTGTCGTTCTCGTTCCTGTTCGGCGAATTCGTATTCGCCAACCTGCTGGTCGGCACGCGCTATGAAACCCTGCAGGTGTACCTCAACAACATGCGCAACAGCAGCGGTCACTTCAACAGCGCGCTGGTGATTTCCTATTTCCTCTTCGTGCTGGTGCTGACCTGGGCCGCCAATCGACTGAACAAGGACAAAGACTGAGATGAGTTTTGTCAGCATTGAAAACCTGCAGAAAAGCTACGCCAGCACGTCAGTGTTCAGCGACATCAACTGCAGCATTGCGAAGGGTGAATTCGTTACCTTGCTGGGCCCGTCGGGCTGCGGCAAATCCACGTTATTGCGCTGCATCGCCGGGCTGACCCCGGTCAACAGCGGGCGCATTCTGCTCGATGGCAGCGATCTGGTGCCGCTCACCCCGCAAAAGCGCAACATCGGCATGGTGTTCCAGAGTTACGCGCTGTTTCCCAACATGACCGTCGAGCAAAACGTCGCCTTCGGGCTGCGCATTCAGAAAGTCAGTGCTGACGAGAGTACACGGCGCGTCGCCGAGATTCTGCGCATGGTCGAGCTGCACGATTTTGCCACGCGTTACCCGCATCAGTTGTCCGGCGGGCAATGCCAGCGCGTGGCGCTGGCGCGTTCGCTGGTCACTCGCCCGCGTCTGCTGTTGCTCGATGAGCCGCTGTCGGCGCTGGATGCGCGGATTCGCAAGAACCTGCGCGAACAGATCCGTGCCATTCAGCGCGAGCTGGGCCTGACCACCATTTTCGTGACCCACGACCAGGAAGAAGCACTGACCATGTCAGACCGTATCTTCCTGATGAACCAGGGCCGGATCGTGCAGAGCGGCGATGCCGAAACCCTCTACACCGCGCCTGTGGACGTATTCGCCGCAGGCTTCATCGGCAACTACAACCTGCTGGAAGCCGACGACGCCACGCGCCTGATGCAGCGCCCGATCAACAGCCGTGTGGCGATCCGCCCTGAATCGATCCAATTGAGCCTGACCGGCGAACTGGAAGGCGAAATACGCAGTCACAGTCTGCTCGGCAACGTCATCCGTTACCGGGTACAGGCCCGTGGCGTGAAGCTGGTGGTCGACGTACTGAACCGCAGCGCCGACGACCTGCACCCGGACGGAAGGCGTGTAACACTGAACATCGAACCGTCGGCGCTGTGCGCGCTTGACTGACGCAACCGCCGAGCTTTCGCTTGAAGCTTGAAGCTTGAAGCTTGAAGCTTGAAGCTTGAAGCTAACGTAACCAACACTGAGGATAAGCACACATGCCCCTGGCAATTTTCGACCTGGACGAGACCCTGATCGGTGGTGACTGCGCCACGCTCTGGAGCGAGCAGATGGGTCGCCTGGGCTGGGTTGACTCGACGTCGTTCATGCAACGCAACGACGAACTGATGGCCGCCTACAGCGAGGGCAAGCTCGCGATGGAAGACTACATGGCCTTCAGCCTGGAGCCCATGGCTGGCCGTACCCCCGAAGAAATCGAGCATCTGGTCGGCCCGTGGGTCGAGGACGTCATCGAACCGATCATCTACAGCGACGCCTGCACGTGCATTGCAAAGCACCGCGCCAAGGGTGACCGGATTCTGGTGATCTCGGCTTCGGGCGTGCACCTGGTCAAGCCGATCGCCGAACGCCTCGGCATCGACGAAGTGCTGGGTATCGAGCTGGACGTGCAGCATGGCGTCTACAGCGGGGCCACTGTCGGCGTGCTGACCTATCGGGAAGGCAAGATCACGCGCCTGATGGAGTGGCTGGATGCCGAGGGGGAAAATCTCGAGGGTGCGAGTTTCTATTCGGATTCGCGCAATGACCTGCCGCTGCTGCTCAAGGTTGACCACCCTAACGTGGTCAACCCCGATGCCGTGTTACTGGAACACGCACAGAAAGCAGGCTGGCCGGTGCACGACTGGAGCTGAGTCCAGAGGCGCCGCCGGGTCAGACCAGGCTTTCGTCGATCACCAGCACGATCTTGCCGGACACCGTATTGGTCGCCAGCTCTTCGAACGCCGCTTCGGCATCCTTGATCGCAAAGGATTTCGCCAGTTGCGGCTTGAGGCGGCCTTCCGTGAACAGCGGCCAGACGTGCTGTCCCAGGTCACTGAGCAGGTCGGCCTTGAACGTGTCGTCGCGGCTGCGCAAGGTCGAGCCCATCAACCGGATACGCTTGCCCAGCACATGAGCCAGATCCACTTTCGCCTCGCGGCCGCTCATGACGCCGATCAGCACCCAGCGGCCGTCAAGGGCCAGCAGTTTTACATTGAGCTCGGCATAGCTCGCCCCCACCGGGTCGAGGATGACGTTGAACGGTGCAAAATCGTTCAGGCCTTCAAGACTTTCGCTGCGCACCACGCCGCCCTGAGCACCCAGTTCGACGCAATAGGCCAGCCGTTCGGCCGAGCCGACGCTGACCCAGACCGGGTTGCCAAACGCCTTGCAAAGCTGAATCCCGGCTGAACCAACCCCACTTGCGCCAGCGTGCAACAACACCTTCTCGCCTGGCTTGAGCCCGGCGAGCTCGAACAGGTTCAGCCACGCCGTGGCATAGACCTCGGGAATGGCCGCCGCCTCATGCAGCGACAGCCCTTCCGGCACCGGCAGCACGTGTCGCCCATCGACCACCACTTCTTCGGCCATCGCCCCGCCCGCCAACAGCGCGCAGACGCGGTCTCCAACCACCCAGGACGAACCCGGACCGACTTCGGCGATCACGCCGGAGCACTCCAGACCCAGCGTCTGAGTGACCCCGGGCGGCGGCGGATACTTGCCCTCGCGCTGTAACAGATCGGCACGATTCAAACCTGCCGCAGCCACTTTGATACGTACCTGCCCCACATCGAGGGCCGGACTCGGCTCCTCGACCCATTCCACATGTCCTTCAACGCCTTGCAATGCCTTCACGGTGCCTCCATAGTGAGTCCAGACTGAGCCCGTGGCTGTTTTGCCCGGGCTTTTGCATTATGCGGCCGGGTCCAAAGGAACCGGCGACCTCAAAGACGGCCTAATATGCGTTATCAATTGTCCTCGCGTCGAATCAGCATGAAGCAACTATTCCCCAGCACTGCCCTCGCACTGTTTGTCGGCCTTAGCGTTTTGCCGATGTCAGCCAGTACCTTTGCCGCCAACAGCTGGGATAATCTTCAGCCGGACCGCGATGAAGTGATTGCCAGTCTCAACGTGGTTGAGCTGCTCAAACGACATCACTACAGCAAGCCGCCCCTGGACGACAAGCGTTCAGCGATTATTTACCAGAGCTACATCAAGCAACTGGACCCCTCGCGCAGCTATTTCATGGCCAGCGACATTGCCGAGTTCGACAAATGGCAGTTCCAGTTCGACGACTTCTTGAAAAGTGGCGACCTGAACGCCGGCTTCACCATCTACAAGCGCTATCTGGACCGCGTCAACGCGCGTCTGAACTTCGCGCTGGGCGAGCTGGGCAAGGGCGTCGACAAGCTCGACTTCAATACCAAGGAAACCCTGCTGGTCGACCGCAAGGACGCCGCTTGGCCCAAGGATACCGCCGAGCTCGACGA
This sequence comes from Pseudomonas sp. P129, assembly GCF_020312195.1. Classification (NCBI taxonomy): domain Bacteria; kingdom Pseudomonadati; phylum Pseudomonadota; class Gammaproteobacteria; order Pseudomonadales; family Pseudomonadaceae; genus Pseudomonas; species Pseudomonas sp. P129. The sequence goes on from NZ_JAGPYS010000006.1 coordinate 87,260, forward strand.
ACTGTGGCGCAAGCGCATCAAGGATGAAGTCCTGCGGTTGAAGATTGCAGGCAAGGACCCGGCGAAGATTCAGGAAACCCTGACCAAGCGCTACAAGAATCAGCAGGCGCGTCTGAATCAGACTCGCGCCGAAGATATCTTCCAGGCCTACATCAACACGTTCGCCATGTCCTACGATCCGCACACCAACTACCTGTCACCTGACAGCGCGGAGAACTTCGACATCAACATGAGCCTGTCGCTGGAAGGCATCGGCGCCGTGTTGCAGAGCGATAACGACAACGTGAAGATCGTGCGTCTGGTGCCGGCAGGTCCGGCGGCCAAGACCAAGCAGGTTGCCCCGGCCGACAAGATCGTGGCCGTCGCTCAGGGCGACAAGGAAATGGTCGACGTGATCGGCTGGCGTCTGGATGAAGTGGTCAAGCTGATCCGCGGTCCGAAAGGCTCGGTGGTACGCCTGGAGATCATCCCGGCCAGCAATGCGCCGAACGACCAGACCACCAAGATCGTCGCCATCACCCGTGAAGCGGTGAAACTTGAAGAGCAGGCGGCCAAGAAGTCGATCCTGCACCTCAAGCAGGACGGCAAGGATTACAAGCTCGGGGTCATCGACATTCCGGCCTTCTATCTGGACTTCAAGGCCTACCGGGCTGGCGATCCGGAATACAAGAGCACCACCCGTGACGTGAAGAAACTGCTCACCGAATTGCAGGCCGAGAAGGTCGACGGTGTGGTACTGGATCTGCGCAACAACGGTGGCGGTTCATTGCAGGAAGCCACCGAGCTGACCAGCCTGTTCATCGACAAAGGCCCGACCGTGCTGGTGCGCAATGCCGACGGCAAGGTCGACGTGCTGGAAGACGAAGCCAAGGGCGCGTTCTACAAAGGCCCGATGGCACTGCTGGTCAACCGTCTGTCTGCGTCGGCGTCGGAGATTTTCGCCGGGGCCATGCAGGATTATCACCGCGCGCTGGTGATCGGTGGTCAGACCTTCGGTAAAGGCACCGTGCAGACCATTCAGCCGCTCAATCACGGCGAACTGAAACTGACCCTGGCCAAGTTCTACCGGGTTTCCGGTCAGAGCACCCAGCATCAGGGCGTGGTACCGGACATCACTTACCCGTCGCTGATCGACACCAAGGAAATCGGCGAGAGCGCGCTGCCCGAGGCCATGCCGTGGGACAGCATCAAACCGGCGATCAAGCCGGCGATCGACCCATTCAGGCCGTTCCTGGCCCAACTGCAGGCGCGTCATGAGGCACGTTCGGCAAAAGACGCCGAGTTCGTGTTCATCGAGGATCGCCTGGCGCTTGCCAAGAAGCTGATGAACGAGAAGACCGTCAGCCTCAATGAAGCCGACCGTCGTGCCGAGCATGCGTCTATCGAAAGCAAGCAACTTGCGCTGGAAAACACCCGCCGCAAGGCCAAGGGTGAAGAGCCGCTCAAAGAGCTGAAGAAGGAAGACGAAGACGCGCTGCCGGTGGAAGACGAGAAAACCAAACCCGAGGACGATGCCTATCTGGCAGAGACCGGGCGCATTCTCATCGACTACCTGGGTCTGAGTGCCGCTGTCGCGAAAAAGTAACGCAGGTTCATTGATGGCCATTTAGCTTCAACGTCATCAAACAGTCATGAAGCTGTCGTGAAATACGGGGCTGAACGCGAAAGCGCTCAGCCCTTTTTCATTCTCTTCGAGACGACCATGACCATAACAGAGCAGCTGAGCGCACTGAGTTCCATTCTGGCTCGTGGTGATTTGCACAGTTTGTTCCAACCCATCGTCTCGCTGTCGGAACACCGGATCCTGGGCTATGAAGCCTTGACCCGCGGCCCGTCCAACAGCGCCCTGCACTCGCCCCTGAACCTGTTCGCCATCGCCCGCCAGGCCGGTCGTCTGAGCGAGCTGGAGTTGAGTTGTCGGGACAGCGCCTGCCGACGTTTCAGTCAGCAGAAGTTGCCGGGCAAGCTGTTTCTCAACGTCTCCCCCGAATCGCTGCTCGAAACCTCGCATCCACCGGGGCGGACTCTGGAGATGCTGCGTCGCTACCACATCGCGCCCAAGGACGTGGTCATCGAGTTGACCGAGCAGATGCCCACCGACGATTTCGACCTGCTGTACAAAGCGTTGCACCACTACCGCGACATGGGCTTTTCCATCGCGCTGGACGATCTGGGTGCCGGTTATTCGAGCTTGCGACTCTGGTCGGAGCTGCGCCCGGACTACGTGAAAATCGATCGGCACTTCATCGACGGCATTCACCAGGATGCGGTGAAGCGCGAATTCGTCGGCTCCATGCTGCAGATGGCCAAGGCCTCCAGAGCGACGGTCATTGCCGAAGGCATTGAATTGCCCGAAGAGCTCGCGACGCTGAAAGACATGGGTGTAAACCTGGTTCAAGGCTATCTGCTGGCCCGACCTCAGGAGCGCCCGCCGCGCGACACCCGCGCCATGCCGCCCAGGACAGAAACCGCAGTAGCGCCGCTCAACGAAGAAGCGGCCGACCTGTCTGCCCTGCTCAATCCGCAGCCATCGGTCAGCCAGTCGACACCCACGGCTGAAGTGCTGGAAGCGTTTCGCAGGCAGGCCAACCTCAATTCTCTGGCGGTGCTGGATGACGACGCCCGACCGTGCGGCATCGTCCACCGGCATTCGTTGTCCGAGGCCCTGCTCAAGCCCTTCGGCACCGAGCTGTTTGCCCGCAAACCGATCAGCCGTCTGATGAGCAGTGACTTTCTCGCCGTGGAGGTCAGCCAGTCGCTGCAACAGGTCAGCCGGCTGTTGACCAGCCGTGCCCGGCAGCGCATCGAGGAGGATTTCATCATCACCTCGAACGGTTCCTATCTGGGCCTCGGACGAGTGATCGACGTGCTCAAGCTGATTACCGAAATGAAGATCCAGCAGGCACGTTACGCCAACCCGCTGACCCTGCTGCCCGGCAACGTTCCGATTCAGCAATGCCTGACTCGACTGCTGCAGCAAGGCCGTGCGTCGATGATCTGCTACGTGGACATCGACAGCTTCAAGCCCTTCAACGACATCTACGGTTATGCGCGTGGCGACGAGGTGCTGCTGTGTCTGGCGCAATGCCTGAACGACCGCATCGATCCAGCCAGGGACTTTGTCGGGCACATCGGCGGGGATGATTTTCTGATGGTGCTGGGCTTTGATGACTGGGAACGACGCCTGAAAACCCTGCTGGATGATTTTCAGAATCAATGCCGGCGTTTCTACCGCGCAGAACACCTGGAAGCCGGTTGTTTCATCGCCCTCAACCGTCAGGGCCAACGCCAGGAATTCCCCCTGTTGTCACTGTCGATTGGCGTGGTGCACTTGCATGAAGCAAGCTGCACGCTGGTCGATGCCAGCCAATTGGCCGACCTCGCTTCACAGGCCAAGCACTTCGCCAAGGATGTCGCCGGCGCCAGCATTCACGTCATCGATTCGACGCGACTGGATTTGTTGATGCAGGCGTGAGCGCCGGCGCCATACCCCTACTGCGCTTGCACTTGCGGATAACTGTATTCAAACACCCGAACCACTTCCGAGGCGTGCCATGACGCTGCCGCGACGCCGTCCGAAGGTCCGGAGAAACGGCCAAGGCGTTCGGCGCACTCGAAAAAACCGGGACGCGGCAGGCGGCTGGCGCCCTGGCTGATGACCAGCGAACTGCGCAAGGGCTGTTCAGCGCGGGCATCCATGGCGGCGAGGTGCTCAAGGGCGGCCGTAAGGGTCTGCATGGCCGGGCTGGGCAGTTGCAGGCGTTCCACCAGAGCGCGATAGGTCAGCAGGTGCCGTTGGCGACGGGCCAGATCGAGCTCATTGAGCAGTCCATCCCAATGCTGACGACTGATGCGCACGCTCACGACTCACCTCGCCAGCCCGGCACTCCAAGCTCCCACGCCAGGCTGCGTTTGATGGCGCCGTCCGGCTGCCGAGTACCGTTCTCGATCAGTTCCAGATAGGACGGGCTGATCCCGACGGTACGCGCCAGACTCGTCGCTTCAAGGCCTTTGGCCTCGCGCAGTGCACGCAATTCATCGAACCCGGGAAGCTCACTGGCGGTGGTGCCGCCAGTCGAGGCAGCCGGCTCGGAAGGCTTGCCGGCCAGGCCGGCGGCCTTGAGCAGTGCTTGATACTGCGCCCAGGGCAGCACGGCGTATTCCGGCTCCCCGTCACGGGATATCACTTGAAGATCCATAGAGTCACCTTGTACTACACGACCGCATACTGATCAGGCTTGATCCATAGGCAGGCATCTTAACAGCGGAACGCCAGGGCTTGTGTTCAATCCGTGAGACTTACACCTTACCCCGCTCTTGCTCCAGCAGGGCCTGAGTCTTCGGCAGTTGCTCGACCACGATGAGTTTCTCGGGCGATTGCTGCGCGCGCCATTCACGAAAAGCGTCCAGCTCATTGCTCAGGTGCTTGGTAACCCACGCCAGCACGGCGATGTCATCGAGCATGCCGAGGCCGGGTATCCAGTCGGGGATCGCGTCCAGCGGGCTGAGGAAGTACATCAGACCGGCGACAATGGACAGGATCGCTTTGGGGCTGATGGCGCGGTATTCGCCCCGCCAGTAAGCCAGGCACAAGGCCTGCAGCAAACGCAGGTCTTCCTTGAGTTTGCCCAGACGATTACCTTCACTGTTGCCCTTGCGCGCGACAGCGAACAACAGTCCTGGCAATCGTCCAGCGGCCAGCAAACGCCGGGCTCCGGGCAGATAACGGATAAAATTCCACGGTGCTTTCATACCCACTCCCGTTGAGCAAAATGTCGTTCGATAAAAGCAGATTCGCCGAACCTGCCCGGCCAGTGCCACAAGGTTATCCACAATAATTGTGGATAACCTTGTGAACAGCGGCTTCTTTCCAGCCTCAACCCCCCGTTTTCGGGGGGCCGTAGTCAAATCGGGCGTTTTTTACTCACAAAAAAACTACAAACGTGTGAACCCGACACCCTCTATTAAACGAGTGCCTTGATCTTGCCGGACTGTCGGACAATGCCTTTGCATGCATCCATGATAGTGGGACTGCCCGAATGGCCAAGCGTTCGGGAAATAAGCCGGACACAAAAACGCCCTGTCGAGACAGGGCGTTTTCTGTAGCCAGGTGGTGCGTTACTTCTTGGCCGGAGCCGAAGCGGCAGGAGCTGCCTCTTCTTCGTCGGCATCAGCACCAGGAGTCGGTGCCGCTGCAGGGTCCTTGATACCCAACAGTTCAAGATCGAACACCAGTACCGAGTTGGCAGGGATCGCCGGGCTCGGGCTCTGTGCGCCGTAAGCCAGATCACTCGGGATGAAGAGTTTGATCTTCTCGCCGACGTGCATCAGTTGCAGACCTTCGACCCAACCCGGAATCACACCGCCAACCGGCAGGTCGATCGGGCTGCCGCGCTCAACGGAACTGTCGAAGACCTTGCCGTCGATCAGCTTGCCTTCGTAGTGAACAGTCACAACATCGGTAGGCTTGGGCTGAGCGCCATCGGCTTTCTTGATGATCTGATACTGCAGGCCGGAAGCGGTGGTGACCACGCCGTCCTTCTTACCGTTCTCTTCGAGGAATTTCTTGCCAGCGGCAGAAGCCTCTTCGCTCATCTTCGCCAGACGCTCTTCGGAACGCTTTTGCAGCGCGGAGAAGGCTTCAACCAGCTCTTCGTCCTTGAGTTTCTGATCTTTCTTGCCAACAGCATCTTCGATACCCAGGGCTACAGCCTTGGAATCCAGATCATCCATACCTTCCTGAGCCAGGCTTTTGCCCATGTTCAGACCGATGCCATAAGACGCTTTTTGTGCTGGGGTTTTCAGCTCTACGGTGCTGGCTTGCTTGTCACAACCTGCGAGTACCAGACCGACCAGGGCAATCGCCGCTGCCAACCGATGCTGTTTCATGCTAATTCCTTGTTCATGCGCCAAAAGGGCAAACGAGTAAAGCCGCGAGCTTATCAGGCCGCCGCGATCAATGGCTACCGGCATGAGAGGGAGAAAACGCCGATAAGTTCAGGTATCCAAAGGTTTTCCCGGATCTGTACCGCATTGTTCAGTTGCAGTTCAGTTTGTGATTCGCGAAGGCAAGGCGCTGGCTCGCTGCACAGGGCTCAGGCCACGGGACTGATCACACCGGCATCAGGCCAGCGCTCACTGGTCTGCAGCACGCGCAGAAGCCCGGCCCGCGCCACTCGAAGGGCGAAATCCTGCACGCTGAGGTTACCGGCAGCGAGTTGCGCTTGAACGGACTCGGCCCCGGAGTACACTCGCGATACGCTTTGCAACAGTTGAAACTCCTCGGCGGACTGGCTTGGGGTGTAACAGAGCAGTGCGCCGTCGGCTGCCGAGAAATAAACCGCCGACATCTCGAAACCATAGCGAATCGGCAGGCCTTTACGGCGTTGTGCCGGTTTGTGCCGGTAACTGAACATCCGATGCAGGTCATCCGGCTCGAAGAAATCGTTGATGACGTCACGTCCGCCCTCGACGGCCAGATTGGCTGAGCAGAAATACATGCCGTCCACACGGTAGCCGTCAGGTAATGCAGGCCGATAATAGGCATCGGGATGAAATGCCGAACACGGTGCATACACCGGCATGCCGTCATCGAGAATCGGCTCGGCAATCCGATAGGCTCGTGCGACCGGATTGAACAGAAGAAAACCGATGATCTGCGAATGAATACGACTGCCGATACGGCCATGTGCGTAACGTGCAGCCTCATCGGCACTGTTGAACGGCGCGCTGAGGCTCAGAGGTCGGGGTGGCCATTGCGCTTCGCAGCTTGCAGGCGATTTGGCGGGAGGTGTACGAGCGGCAGCATCGTCCGGGTAAGGCTGCCAGTCGGCCGGCACTTTGCCTGCCTGCCCCCACAGGCGGCTGGGCACTATCACGTGCAGATCCCCGGCACCGGCCAGCAGGCGGACCACATCACTGGGCATCATGCTCAGGTTCTGCAGCGCCTTGTGGATCTGGCTGAGTTCACACAGGTGCGGCATGCTGCGCGGGCCGGAGACGCGCGCAAACAATGTGTCTTCGGCGGCAGAGCGCGACAGCGTGTACTTGATCAGGGAGCCGTCAGGCCCGGATAGATACGTCGCCGCACACACCTCCTGATCATCGATCACCGCATAAATGTCGCCGACTGAAAAACTGTTCGGGTAAGTGACCTTTTCACTCTCCGGCCACTCGTCCAGCCCGGCCTGCAGTGACGGATGAGAATGGTAGACCGCATAGTCGTCATGCCCTTGCGGGTAGAGCACGTAACCTTCCTGGTCATTGCGCGGGAAGACTTCATTGGGATCGAAGCTGAACTCGCTGCCGTTCATGGGTTCGGTCGCGATGTATTTACCATCCTTGCGAACCAGAATGAAACCGCCGTATTCGCGATCACGCCGATTGCCGATCCGCTCGTGGGCATAACGCGCCGCATCATCAGGATGATCGAACGGCGCGCTGAGCGCCGGCATGCCGGGGTGGTGATCGATGGATCGTTTGTAGCGCCTTTTTCTGGGGTGCATGCGGGGCTCCTTGGAAGCCTGACTGATTGAGTCATGAGCGTAAGGAAACCCGAGACGGCAAGTGACATAGATGAATATGACGTTACGTACGCCTGCCGGCGCCGAACAACATGAAATTAAAGATAATTTTTAAGCATCCCGGGATGTGCTTCGATCCGCGGCGTGGGCGAATCGGCCCAGACCCTGCATCGACCATCGCGACTGGCGACCAGGGCTCACGCAGTTTGTCGTGCTCAGGAACATTTTTATGCAACCGACCACTCGTTTTCGCTCAACGCGCTCGACGGCTCGCCAGTTGGCAAGCCTGGCCGTAATCGCCGCCGCAGCCATGTTGCCGGTCAGCGCAGCCTATGCCGCCAAGAAGCCGCCGTTGGTTGTCACTGAGGGCATCAAGGCCTACCGCCTGTGCACAGGCCCCGACAATCTGTCACACGTCATCGAGGGTTCGATCGATCAAAAAGCCATGACCGATGTCAGCGCCCTGCACTTCAAGGAAACCCCGGCGCACTCGACCTTTGACTGGCATCCGGCCCCCGAAGAGCAGTACGTGATCACCCTGTCCGGCACGCTGGAATTTTCCACCACCGGCGGCGAGAACTTTATCCTGCACCCTGGGGAAGTATTGCTGGCGCAGGACACCACCGGCCCCGGCCATCGCTGGAAACTGATCGACGATCAGCCGTGGCGACGTGCGTATATCATCACCAAGCCAGGCGAAAAAGGCGCATTCGTGCCGAAGGACGGAGCGCCTGCGAAGGGCTGCTGATGCAGTGATGCAACCGCCCTCATCGAGCGCGATTACATCGACGCATCAGCCGCCGGCTCGGAAATTTCGATCAGGTTCAGATCCGGATCACGCACATACACCGACCAGATCGGCCCGGTAGCACCGGTGCGCTCGACCGGACCTTCGACGATCGGCCAGTCCTGCTCCTGCAGGTGCACAATCACCTGCTCCAGCGGGATGGTGGCGATGAAACACAGATCCAGCGCACCTGGCACCGGCAAGTGAGCCTTGGGCTCGAACTCTTTGCCGCGTTCATGGACGTTGATTTTCTGATTGCCGAAGCGAAATGCCAGACGCCCCTGACGAAAGCGTTCAGGGGTCATGCCCAGAACGCGTACGTAAAAATCCTTGCAGGCGTCGATATCGGCAGTGGTCAGTACCAGATGGTCCAGATGATCAATCACGGGATCAGCTCCGTTTGGAATAGAGTTCTGTTTACGACAATGGTCAGGTTTCGGATCAGATAATGCCAAGCCGACGCCACTCGGCACGGGTGGCAGCGTCGATGCCATGCGCTTCAAGCACAGCATCGGTGTGTTGACCGAGTGTTGGCGCAGACGATCGTACCTGCCCCGGCGTGTCTTGAAGTTTAGGCACAATACCCGGGAGGGTGACGGGCGTTCCGTCATCCAGCGTGCCCTGCAACAGCATGTCCCGCGCCTGATAATGCGGGTCCCTGGCGATATCGGCTGCGTCGTAGATCTTGCCTGCCGGAATACGGGCCTCGTTGAGCGCTGCAAGAACTTCGTCCATCGAGCGTTCGGCGGTCCAGGTCGAGATGGCCGCATCGATGCGCGCCACGTGCCTGACCCGCCCGTCGTTGTGCTCAAGCTCGGGGTCGCTGGCCAGGTCCGCGCGGCCGATCTTTTCCATCAGGCGCCGGAAGATACTGTCGCCATTGCCCGCGATCAACGCGTACTTGCCGTCATTGCAGCGGTAGGCATTGCTCGGCGCGATGCCTGGCAGGCTGCTGCCAGCCGGCTCGCGGACAGTATCGAATACCGAATACTCGGGAATCAGGCTTTCCATCATGTTGAACACTGACTCGTACAATGCGACATCTATCTGCTGCCCGTCGCCGCCATTCTGCTCGCGATGACGAAGCGCCAGCAGAATGCCGATCACACCGTGCAGCGCAGACAGCGAATCGCCAATCGATACGCCGACACGCACTGGCGTGCGCCCTGCCTCACCCGACAGATGACGCAGACCGCCCATGGCCTCACCGATCACGCCAAAACCCGGCCGGTCGCGATACGGCCCGGTCTGCCCGTAGCCGGAGACACGCAGCATGATCAGTTTCGGATTGAGGGCGTGCAGCGCTTCCCAGCTCAACCCCCAGCCTTCAAGTGTGCCGGGGCGGAAGTTCTCGACCAGTACATCGGCATCGCGGATCAGGCGCCGTGCCATCTCCTGCGCCTGAGGCTGGCGCAGATCGAGGGTTACCGACTGTTTGTTGCGGGACTGCACCGCCCACCAGACGGACGTGCCGTTATGCAGCAAACGCCATTTGCGCAGGGGATCACCGGTCAATGGCGGCTCGACCTTGATGACCTCGGCACCGAACTCGGCGAGAATCTTCGTCGCGAACGGCCCGGCAATGAGCTGACCCAGTTCCACCACCTTGATGCCCTGAAGAGGCAGGCTCATGACACGTCCTTTCTTGTTGGGAGGTGGAGGAATGATCTGCGCAAATGCGCTGGATGGAAAGCCGGAAGGTGCGCCTCCAGATCAGACCGCCGTAAAAAACCCCGCACCAGGCGGGGTTCATTGAATCAATTACTGCAGGCCAACTGGAAACTCATTGAGGAGTCACCCGAAGCCCCCCGCTTACCGACCATAAGTCCCAATACATTGACCTGTTCTGTTGTCGCAGCGCCGCCCAACTTGGCGTGCCCGTAGAACAGCCGCTCATGATCACTGGTATCAATGGAAGACACCGAGCAGAACCCTGGAGACTTTTTAAACTGCCCTTCCTTGAAGAGCACTTTATACGTCGCGAAGTAGTCTTTCTGGCTGCTGTAACTTACAGACTTGATCCAGGGCGACGACTGAGCAACGATATTGCCGTGCTGGTCGATGGTCGCCGTGTGCAGTACTGGCTTGGCCAGCGCGCTCGCAGAGAGGATCAAGGCCGTAGTGCCTACAAACAGTTTAAAACGATTTTTCATAGTCATTCCTTTGCTCATTATCGTATCAGACCGCCTCGATTCGGCGGTCGGTCTGGATTAATTATCTGGGATCATCAAAAAACGTTTAATGTCTGGATACCCCATCAACCCATTCAGCTAATACCAGCAAAGAGGATAAATCAAGCGCTCACCAAGGCTAACTAACAAGCCTGGTTTAAACTTCACTAATTAAGGACATTACTTACATTCGCGAAGAATAATTCTTACAGAACTTCAATAGAACTGCCGCGGGGGCATTGCACGAGGGGGTTGGAATTTCCAAACGACAGAAAGCAGAAAGCCCGCACTGGGCGGGCTTTCTGTTTGCTTCAAGGAGTTCAAGGGCCTTGAAGCGGAATATGGCGCAGCGGACGGGACTCGAACCCGCGACCCCCGGCGTGACAGGCCGGTATTCTAACCGACTGAACTACCGCTGCGCGTAACACTAAAAGCGAGTTTGGTGGGTGATGACGGGATCGAACCGCCGACCCGCTGCTTGTAAGGCAGCTGCTCTCCCAGCTGAGCTAATCACCCTTCACTCTCGGTGTGGCGCGCATTCTACGGAGCGACCTGTACTCTGGCAAGCACTTTTTTAAATAATTTTTATAATCCTTCCAAAGGCTTACAAACGCTCTGTACAGGGTTGGCCCCAGCGGCTGAGGAGCGAATAATGCCCGCCTTTGTATAGAAAGAGAGATTCACCTCATGTGGTTCAAAAACCTGCTTGTCTATCGCCTGACCCAGGACGTGCCTTTTGATGCCGAAGCGCTGGAGACAGCACTGGCGACCAAGCCGGCGCGCGCCTGCGCCAGCCAGGAGGTAGCCACCTATGGTTTCGTCGCTCCTTTCGGCAAGGGCGAAGACGCTCCATTGGTACACATCAGTCAGGACTTCATGCTGATCGCAGCACGCAAGGAAGAACGCATTCTGCCGGGCAGCGTCGTGCGTGACGCGCTCAAGGAAAAGGTCGACGAGATCGAAGCCGAGCAGATGCGCAAGGTCTACAAGAAGGAACGCGATCAGCTCAAGGATGAAATCATCCAGGCGTTCCTGCCGCGTGCGTTTATCCGTCGCTCCGCCACCTTCGCCGCCATCGCGCCGAAACAGGGCCTGATCCTGGTCAATGCCTCCAGCCCGAAACGCGCCGAGGACCTGTTGTCGACCCTGCGCGAAGTCATCGGCTCGCTGCCGGTACGTCCGCTGACGGTCAAGGTTTCACCGAGTGCGACCATGACCGACTGGGTCAAGACCCAGAAAGCGGCCGACAACTTCTTCGTGCTGGACGAGTGCGAGCTGCGCGACACCCATGAAGATGGCGGCATCGTGCGCTGCAAGCGTCAGGACCTGACCGGCGACGAAATCCAGCTGCACCTGAGCACAGGCAAGGTCGTGACCCAACTGTCGCTGGCCTGGCAGGACAAGCTGTCGTTCGTGCTGGACGATAAACTGGTGGTCAAGCGTCTGAAGTTCGAGGACCTGCTGCAGGATCAGGCCGAACAGGACGGTGGCGACGAAGCGTTGGGGCAACTGGACGCCAGCTTCACGCTGATGATGCTGACCTTCGGCGAGTTCCTGCCGGAGCTGTTCGAGGCATTGGGCGGCGAAGAGATTCCGCAGGGCATCTGATACCCGCTCTTGCAGCACTGCCGCTCGAAACACCGCGCCGTCTCGTCAGACGGCGCATTCATTTCACCCCGGTTATTCAACAATAAGGAACAGGCCATGCGTGCGTTGGCAGCCTTGAGTCGTTTTGTCGGCAACACGTTTGCCTACTGGGTTTTGCTGTTCGCCATTCTGGCATTTCTGTTTCCGCAGGCATTCATTGGCCTTAAGAGCTGGATCGTGCCGCTGCTGGGGCTGGTCATGTTCGGCATGGGCCTGACCCTGAAACTCGAAGACTTCTCTGAAGTGGCGCGTAACCCGTGGCGAGTGGCGCTGGGTGTGATCGCGCACTTTGTGATCATGCCCGGTGTGGCCTGGTTGCTGTGCCAGGTGTTTCAACTGCCGCCGGAGATCGCCGTGGGTGTGATTCTGGTCGGCTGCTGTCCGAGCGGCACTTCATCCAACGTCATGGCCTGGCTGGCAAAGGGTGATCTGGCGCTGGCGGTGGCAATCGCTGCGGTCACTACCCTGCTCGCCCCGCTGCTGACCCCGACCTTGATCTGGTTCCTGGCGTCGGCGTGGCTGCCGGTGTCCTTTCTGGATATGTTCTGGTCGATCCTGCAACTGGTCATGCTGCCGATTGTGTTGGGCGTGATTGCCCAGCGTCTGTTGGGCGCGCGGGTCAGCTATGCGGTCGATGTGCTGCCGCTGGTGTCGGTGGTCAGTATTGTGATGATCGTCTGCGCGGTGGTCGCCGCCAGTCAGGCGAAAATCGCTGAATCCGGCCTGCTGATCATGGCGGTGGTGATTCTGCATAACACGTTCGGTTTTCTGCTGGGTTATTTCACTGGCAAGGTTTTCAAGCTGCCATTGGCGCAACGCAAGTCGCTGGCGCTGGAGGTCGGTATGCAGAACTCGGGGCTGGGCGCTGCGCTGGCCAGTGCACATTTTTCGCCGCTGGCGGCGGTGCCAAGTGCGCTGTTCAGTGTCTGGCACAATATTTCCGGGGCGTTGCTGTCGACGTATTTCAGGAAGATGCCGGAGGAAGAGAATACGTCCGTCCGTTGATGCCAGTTGACTATCGTTCCTCACGCTCCAGTGAACTGCCCCCAAAAAGTTGGACGGTTGACTATCGTTCCCATGCTCCGCGTGGGAATGCAGTTCGTGACGCTCTGCGTCACACGGCGGTTCTGCGGTGTCAGGTGGATCGGGGTTCGGCTCAGGTCACCTTTTCGCCCCTCGGCGACTTACTTTGATGGGGCCAAAGTAAGCAAACCCCCTCGCTCCTGTTTCCGGCCCGACTTCGTCGGGTTCCTTCGCCCTGTCACTGCTCCGGGGGTCGCCGCAACGGGCCATCCATGGCCCGGTGCGGCTAGCCTGGCGTCCTGCCAGGCTACCCCCGGATCAGCGCCAGGACTCAGCCGTCACTTACGTCGCACTCTGCGTCGTCTGTGCCATCGTGGTTAAAAAGCATTTCGGTGGTAGTTAATGCGATTTTGACTATCGTTCCTCACGCTCCGCGTGGGAATGCAGTTCGTGACGCTCCGCGTCACACAGCGGTTCTGCGAGGTCAGGTGGATGTGGGTTCCAGCTCAGGTCACCTTTGGCCATCGTGCCAATCCGAAGTGATTGGCACGTCAGTCGTACGGAGCGCCGGCGCTACTGCACTTTTCCTCTCAGCGCTTTCACTTCTTCACGTACGTCCACGGGGGTTGCCACGTCCGCTGCGATGGGCGAACCGGCCACCAGCACAACGCGAGACCACAGGCGGCGAAACAGAGTCTTGCTCGGGTCGCGGCTGAAGAAGCTGCCCCACAGGCCTTGCAGTGCCAGTGGAATGACCGGTACCGGGGTTTCCTGGATGATGCGGCTCATGCCGTTCTTGAAGCCGTTGATTTCGCCGTCGGTGGTCAGTTTGCCTTCCGGGAAGATGCACACCAGTTCGCCTTCCGCGAGGTACTGGGCGATGCGCTTGAACGATGTTTCGTAGATGTCCATGTCTTCGTTACGCCCGGCAATGGGGATGGTCCCGGCGGTGCGAAAGATGAAGTTAAGCACAGGCAGCTGGTAGATCTTGTAGTACATGACAAAGCGGATCGGACGCCGCACCGCACCGGCAATCAGCAATGCATCGACAAAGGACACATGGTTGCAGACCAGCAGCGCCGCGCCTTCGTCCGGAATCCGGTCCAGATTGCGGTGTTCGACGCGGTACATGGAATGGCCAAGCAGCCAGATCATGAAGCGCATGGTGAACTCGGGGACGATCTTGAAGATGTAGATATTGACCGCGATGTTCATCACCGACACGGCCAGAAACAGCTGCGGAATCGACAGCTTGGCAACGCTCAGCAGCAGGATCGAGACAATCGCCGAGACCACCATGAACAGCGCGTTGAGAATATTGTTGGCGGCAATGACGCGCGAGCGCTCTTTCAGCGGCGTGCGCGACTGGATCAAGGCGTACAGCGGCACGATATAAAAGCCACCGAATACGCCGATACCCAGAATATCGAACAGCACCAGCCAGCCCTGCCCGGAGGACAGCACCGCCAGCCAGTCGTTGGCCTGCACGTTCTGCGGGAAACCGCCCGAATGCCACCACAGCAGCAGGCCAAAAATTGTCAGGCCCATCGAGCCGAACGGCACCAGCCCGATCTCGACCTTATGCCCGGACAAGCGCTCACAGAGCAACGAGCCCAGCGCGATGCCGATGGAGAATACGGCCAGAATCAGCGTAACGACCGTTTCGTCGCCGTACATCCATTCCTTGGCATAGGCCGGGATCTGCGTCAGGTAGATAGCGCCCACAAACCAGAACCACGAGTTGCCGACAATCGAGCGCGAAACCGCGGGCGTTTGCCCCAGCCCCATGCGCAAGGTCGCCCACGACTGGGTGAAGATGTTCCAGTTGAGCTTCATCTCCGGCGAGGCAGCCTCGGCGCGCGGGATACCGAAGCTGGCCAGAAACCCCAGGCAGGCGACCAGCACGATGGCAGCCGCCACCACCCAGGCGTATTGCGAAGAAGACATCATCACACCCGCGCTGATGGTGCCGGCCAGGATCGCCAGAAAGGTGCCCATCTCGACCAGCGCGTTGCCGCCGACCAGTTCGCTCTCGCGCAGGTGCTGGGGCAGGATCGAATATTTGACCGGCCCGAACAGCGCCGAATGCGTGCCCATGGCGAACAGCGCGGCCAGCATCAACTCCAGATGATTGAACAGAAAGCCTGCGGCGCCGACCACCATGATGACGATCTCGCCGAACTTGATGATGCGGATCAACTTGTCCTTGGGGTATTTCTCGCCGAACTGCCCGGCCAGCGCCGAGAACAGAAAGAACGGCAGGATGAACAGCAATGCGCATAGATTGACGTAGATCGAGCGATCCCCATCGATGCTGAGCTTGTAAAGAATGGCAAGGATCAATGACTGCTTGAAGACATTGTCATTGAATGCCCCGAGAGACTGCGTGATGAAAAACGGCAGGAAACGGCGTTTCCCGAGCAGGCTGAATTGTGACTGTTGGCTCATCGTCCGTGGTCCTGAGAGGCTGGGGAGAACTGACGCAGCGGCCAATCCGAGGCACATTGAAGACGTAACGCCGCCGAATGTCGATAGGACATTTTCTTTTACAAAACCTGTGTCGCTTTTTTTATCACTTCGGGCTTTGTCGGGGCGGCTGCGACACCGCGCCACGCTCGACCTTGGTCGACAAAGACGAAGCGCGGCCATCGTGCGAGACTGCGCGTTATCGATACGGTGTGGAATTTGATATGTCGCTGTCCAGCGGGCTGATTGCGGCCGTTGCCCTTACCTATATGGCCATCATGTTCGCCATCGCCTTCTACGGCGACCGCTACAGCGCATCCCTGCGCCCGACCATGCGTGCCTGGGTCTACAGCCTGTCGCTGGCGGTGTACTGCACCAGCTGGACGTTTTTCGGCGCAGTGGGTCAGGCCGCCGAGCAATTATGGTCGTTTCTGCCGATTTATCTGGGGCCCATCGTGCTGATGGTGCTGGCACCCTGGGTGCTGCAGAAGATGGTGCTGATCAGCAAACAGGAAAACATCACTTCCATCGCCGACTTCATCGCGGCGCGCTATGGCAAATCTCAGCCCCTGGCGGTGATGGTGGCGCTGATCTGCCTGATCGGCATGCTGCCGTACATCGCGCTGCAGCTCAAAGGCATCGTGCTGGGGGTGAATATCCTGATCGGTGCCGTGGCCGATTCCACCGGCACCCGCGCTCAGGACACTGCGCTGGTGGTGTCGCTGATTCTCGCGCTGTTCACCATCGTCTTCGGCGCACGCAATCTGGATGTCACCGAACACCATCGCGGCATGGTGCTGGCCATTGCCTTCGAGGCGCTGGTCAAGCTGTTTGCGTTCATGGCAGTCGGCGTGTTCGTCACGTTCGGCCTGTATGACGGATTCGACGACCTGCTCAAT
The DNA here is from genome assembly GCF_020312195.1 of Pseudomonas sp. P129. NCBI lineage: Bacteria > Pseudomonadati > Pseudomonadota > Gammaproteobacteria > Pseudomonadales > Pseudomonadaceae > Pseudomonas > Pseudomonas sp. P129. The sequence continues at coordinate 103,776 of NZ_JAGPYS010000006.1, forward strand.
CAGGCCAAACTCGCGCCACGCCTTGAGGAATACTGGAAAGACACGATCAACTGGCCGTCGATGTTCGTGCAGACCGGCGTGGCGATGATGGCGATTGTCTGCCTGCCCCGCCAGTTCCACGTGACGGTGGTCGAGAACATCGAGCCTCAGGACCTGAATCTCGCCAAATGGGTGTTCCCGGCCTATCTGGCGCTGGCCGCGCTGTTCGTGGTGCCGATTGCACTGGCCGGACAAATGCTCCTGCCCGGCTCCATGCTGCCCGACTCGTTCGTGATCAGCCTGCCGCTGGCGCACGCTCACCCGTCACTCGCGTTGCTGGCCTTCATCGGCGGAGCATCGGCGGCAACCGGCATGGTGATCGTCGCCTGCGTGGCGCTGTCGACGATGATTTCCAACGACATGCTGCTGCCGTGGCTGTTAAGACGCAAAAACACCGAGCGGCCGTTCGAAGCGTTTCGTCACTGGATGCTTTCTGTCAGACGCATCAGCATCGTAATGATTCTCCTGCTGGCCTATGTCAGCTACCGGATGCTCGGGTCGACGGCGAGTCTGGCGACCATCGGCCAGATCGCGTTTGCCGCGATCACCCAGCTGGCTCCCGCCATGTTCGGTGCGCTGTACTGGAAGCAGGCCAATCGGCGTGGCGTCTTCGCAGGGCTGGCGGCCGGTATCTTCATCTGGTTCTACACCCTCGTGCTGCCAGTGGCGGCGCATGGCATGGGCTGGTCGCTGAGCACTTTCCCGCTGCTTTCCTGGCTGCACAGCAACCCGTTCGACCTGCCTATCTCGCCGATGACCCAGGGGGTCGTGTTGTCGATGGCCGGCAACTGCACGCTGTTCGCCTGGGTGTCGATGTTGTCGCGCACGCGAGTGGCCGAGCATTGGCAGGCGGGGCGTTTCATCGGTCAGGAAACCCAGGGGCGCGACTTCAGCCGCCCGCTGCTTGCGGTGCAGATCGAGGACCTGCTCAGCCTGTCGGCACGCTTCGTCGGTGAAGACCGCGCGCGGCAGAGTTTCATCCGTTTCGCCCAAAGGCAGGGCAAGGGTTTCAACCCCAGCCTGAATGCCGACGGTGAGTGGATCGCGCATACCGAGCGACTGCTGGCCGGCGTGCTCGGCACCTCCTCGACCCGCGCGGTGGTCAAGGCCGCTATCGAAGGTCGCGACATGCAGCTGGAAGACGTCGTACGCATCGCCGACGAAGCCTCCGAAGTCCTGCAGTTCAACCGCGCGCTGCTGCAGGGCGCCATCGAAAACATTACCCAGGGCATCAGCGTGGTTGACCAGTCCCTGCGGCTGGTGGCCTGGAATCGTCGCTACCTTGAGCTGTTCAATTACCCCGAAGGCCTGATCGGCGTTGGCCGGCCGATTGCCGACATCATCCGCTACAACGCCGAACGCGGGCTCTGCGGACCGGGCGAGGCAGAAGTTCACGTTGCGCGCCGTCTGCACTGGATGCGCCAGGGCCGCGCTCATACCTCGGAGCGGTTGTTTCCCAATGGCCAGGTGATCGAACTGATTGGCAACCCGATGCCGGGCGGCGGGTTCGTCATGAGTTTCACCGACATCACCGAGTTCCGCGCTGCCGAACACGCCCTCAAAGGCGTCAATGAAAGCCTTGAGCAGCGGGTAGCCGCACGTACCCACGAATTGTCCCAGCTCAACCAGGCGCTGACCGAAGCCAAGGGTACCGCTGAAGCTGCCAACGAATCGAAAACCCGCTTCCTGGCCGCGGTGAGTCATGACCTGATGCAGCCGTTGAACGCTGCACGGCTGTTCTCCGCTGCGCTGTCACATCAGCAGGAAGGGATTTCCAGCGACGCTCAGCAACTGGTTCGGCACCTGGACAGCTCGCTGCGCTCTGCCGAAGACCTGATCAGCGACCTGCTGGATATTTCCCGCATCGAAAACGGCAAGATCACCCCGGACCGCCAGCCGTTTCCGCTCAGCGCGCTGTTTGACACCCTCGGTGCCGAATTCAAGGCGCTGGCTCAGGAGCAGGGCCTGAGTTTTCGTGTGAGGGGCAGTTCACTGCGCGTCGACAGCGATATCAAGCTGTTGCGCCGGGTGCTGCAGAACTTTTTGACCAACGCGTTCCGCTATGCCAAAGGCCCCATTCTGCTGGGTGTCAGGCGCTACGGTGAGAGCCTGAGTCTGGAAGTCTGGGACCGGGGGCCGGGCATTCCCGAGGACAAGCGCAAGGTGATCTTCGAAGAATTCAAACGCCTCGACAGCCACAAGACTCACGCGGCCAAGGGGCTGGGTCTGGGGTTGGCGATTGCCGATGGTTTGTGCCGCATTCTCGAGCATCCTTTGCAGGTGCGCTCATGGACCGGCAAAGGCAGCGTGTTCAGCGTCCGGGTACCGCTGGCCGCGCCCCAGGCGGCACTCCCCGCTACGCTGCCCGATGTCAGCCGCCCCGCGCTGAACGGCACACAGGTGCTGTGTGTCGACAACGAAGACAGCATCCTGATCGGTATGCACAGTCTGCTGTCACGCTGGGGCTGTCAGGTCTGGACCGCGCGCAATCGCCAGGAATGCGAAGCGCTGTTGAACAATGGCGTTCGACCGCAGATTGCCTTGGTGGATTACCACCTGGATGAAGGCGAAACCGGTACTGAACTCATGGTCTGGCTACGCACCCGACTGGGTCAACCGGTGCCGGGCGTGCTTATCAGTGCCGATGGGCGGGCAGAGTTGATCGCTCAGGTGCATGCGGCGGGACTCGATTATCTGCCCAAGCCGGTCAAGCCTGCAGTGCTGCGCGCGCTGTTGAGCCGGCATGTGAGTCTGGACGGGTAACGGAATGCCGGTTGTTCGCAGAGGCCACGAACAACCGGATCAGAGCGGAATAACAGGAAAGACTGTCGTTTAACCAAACAACCAGTAGCCCAGCAGCGTCAGTACCGCCACTGCCAGAACCGGGCGCAGTACGCGGTAAGCCTTGGGGTTGGCGCGCTTGAACTGCTTGACCTTGCCACTGAAGCCATCGCTGAAACGCTTGCTGAATGCATACGCCTGGTTGATTCCGCCGACGCGCTCGTCGTCAAGGTTCTGCGGAGCGGTGGCGCGGCCCAGAAACGCGCTGACGCTGCGGTTGATACGGGTCATGAAGCGGTTGGTCAGCGGACGCTCGATGTCACAGAACAGAATCACACGAGTCTGGTCGGTCTCGTTCTTGACCCAGTGAACGTAGGTCTCATCGAACATGACGTCCTGACCGTCACGCCAGGCGTACTCCTTGCCATCGACGAAGATCCGGCAGTCATCGGAGTTGGGCGTGGACAGGCCCAGGTGATAACGCAGCGAGCCGGCAAACGGATCGCGGTGCGGATTGAGGTGACTGCCACCCGGCAACAGCGCGAACATCGCGCCCTTGACGTTGGGAATACTGTTGACCAGTTCGACTGTTTTCGGGCACAGCGCCTCGGCAGACGGCAAGGTCTTGTCGTACCACTTCAGGTAAAAGCGCTTCCAGCCCTTCTTGAAGAACGAGCCGAAACCGGCGTCGTTGTTTTTCTCCGCCGCACGAATATAGCCTTCGTCGAACAGGTGCATGGCTTCGTCGCGAATGGTTTCCCAGTTGTCCTTGAGGACGTCCAGTTCAGGGAATTTGCTGCGGTCCAGATACGGCTCGGACGGCACGCGGGAAAACAGGTACATCAGTGCGTTGTACGGTGCGAACAATGCCGAATGGTTGACGAACTGCCGCAACAGAGGCAATCGGGCCCGACCGCGCAAATGAACGTACAGCGTGCTGCCCAGAAACAGCATCAGGATCGATGCCTTGGCAACAAATGAAAGGGTCATGAAGCTCTCCTTGAAGCGGGCAGATAACGCCAAACGTCACGCGGGCAGTGCTGATGCATGATTCTGAATAATGGCTGGAGCGCCGGGCGGACAGCGCTGATCGTCCGGCGAGTCGTAAGCTGGCCATCATAAACCCTTGCGTTGCCCGCATGAAGTGCGCACTTGCGAAGATGTGTTACTGGGAAAGCTCTTGATCGGTAAACAGATCGCTGAACAGCATGCTCGACAGGTAACGTTCGCCGGAGTCCGGCAGCACCACCACGATCGTCTTGCCCTGCATCTCCGGCTTTTCAGCCAGACGGACGGCCGCCGCCATTGCCGCGCCGCAGGAAATACCGCACAGAATGCCCTCCTCCTGCATCAGACGCCGCGCCATGGCCTTGGACTCTTCATCGGTGACACGCTCTACCCGGTCGACAATCGACAGGTCGAGGTTTTTCGGGATGAAGCCGGCGCCGATGCCCTGAATCTTGTGTGGGCTGGGGGTGATCTTTTCACCGGCCATCGCCTGGGTGATGATCGGCGAACCGTCCGGCTCGACCGCGACCGACAGGATCGGTTTGCCTTCGGTGTGCTTGATATACCGGGAGATACCGGTGATAGTCCCGCCAGTCCCTACGCCTGCCACCAGGACATCGATGGCACCGTCGGTGTCTGCCCAGATTTCCGGGCCAGTGGTTTTTTCATGGATGGCCGGGTTGGCCGGGTTTTCGAATTGCGCCGGCATGAAATATTTCCCGGGGTTGCCTGCCAGCAGTTCTTCGGCCTTGGCAATCGCGCCTTTCATGCCCTTGGCCGCTTCGGTCAGCACCAGCTCTGCGCCCAGTGCTTTGAGGACCTTGCGACGTTCTATGCTCATGGAAGCGGGCATGGTGAGCATCAGCTTGTAGCCACGGGCAGCGGCAACGAAGGCCAGACCGATGCCGGTGTTGCCAGAGGTCGGCTCGACGATGGTCATGCCCGGTTTGAGCCTGCCGCTGCTTTCGGCGTCCCAGATCATGTTGGCGCCGATACGGCACTTGACGGAATAGCCCGGATTACGCCCTTCGATCTTGGCCAGAATGGTGACACCGCGCGGCGCGATACGGTTGATCTGCACCAACGGCGTATTACCGATGGAATGGGCGTTATCAGCGTAGATACGGCTCATGAGGGTGTCCTTGTGCACATCGGTTAAAGATCCAAAGCCTATGCCGCCAACTCTGGGGCGTCCAGTCTGACCGAACGGATGACGACGCGAGCAGTCAATCCTTCATTGAAACAGGAGACTCATGTCATGAAACGTCGCTACAGCTGGCCGCTATGGACCCTGGCCGCTCTGGTAGTCCTGCTGATCGCTGTCAATATCGCCCTGCCATACCTGGTGCGTGACTATCTGAACGACAAACTGGCCGACATGGGTGACTACCGAGGCGAGATCACCGATGTGGACCTGGCACTGTGGCGAGGGGCGTACCGGATCAAGGGGCTGAAGATCGTCAAGACCGACGGCAAGGTCCCGGTGCCCTTCTTCGATGCACCGATGATCGAACTGGCAGTCAGCTGGCATTCACTCTGGTATGACCATGCGGTGGTCGCGAAAGCCCTGTTCACCGATCCGCAAATCAACTTCGTGGACGGCGGCAGCAAGCAGGACTCGCAGACCGGTCAAGGCACCGACTGGCGTACCCAGATGAACAAGTTGCTGCCTATCACCCTCAACGAATTGCGCATCGACGACGGGCGTATCACGTTCAATAACTTCAACTCCACGCCCAAGGTAAAAATCGAGGCGGATCAGGTCAATGCCAGCATCTATAACCTGACTAACGTGGTCGACGTGGAAGGCAATCGCGATGCCGAGTTCAAGGGCAAGGCGCGCCTGCTGGGCCACGCCGATCTGGAGAGCACAGCCAGATTCGACCCGTTCAGCAACTTTGAAGACTTCGACTTCAAACTGCGCGCCACCGGCATCCAGCTCAAGAAACTCAACGACTTCTCGTCGGCCTACGGCAAGTTCGATTTCAACGCCGGCGATGGCGACGTGGTGATTGAAGCGCAGGCCGACAAAGGCCAGCTCAAGGGCTACATAAAGCCGCTGTTGCGCAATGTGGACGTATTCAACTGGCAGCAGGATGTCGAAAACAAGGACAAGGGCTTTTTCCGTTCGATCTGGGAAGCGCTGGTCGGCACCAGCGAAACCGTATTGAAAAACCAGCGGGAAAACCAGTTCGCCACACGCGTCGACCTCAGCGGCAGTGTCCATCAGCAGGACATCAGCGGCTTCCAGGCGTTTCTGCAGATCCTGCGCAATGCTTTTGTGCAGGCATTCAATGCGCGCTATGAGAGCAGCAAGGGTTCCTAGCGTGTTTTTTGTCTGTGCCGTATACACCCCGCCCTTCGGCGGCCTGTGCCTGTTGCTGCAATGCATCCCAGCCCAGGCAAGCCAGCGCCAGAGTGCGTGGTGTAGGCTCGCGGGAGTTGCTGTAGCGGGTGATGCTGCGCGGGCTGACACCCAATGCTTTTGCGGCCTGAGCCAGGGGCAAACCCGTGCGGGCCCGCCACCCGATGAAAATACGCGTGTTTTCATCGGTGGCCGCTTGAGCCTGAGCGTCAAGGTACAAGGTATCGGCACCGATCTGGATATCCGGCTCTGGCCATTCAACCGTCCAGCCATCATCGCCCACCTGGGCCTGGGCAAAGGCATCGGCAGCGATCAAAGGCCGTAACCCAGGAAAAGTCTGCACATCCGCGCTCATGTCGAGCACGAATTGCTGATCGTCGATGAACGTCAAGGCCAGTCGATATCCAGACTGGGCATGAACCTCCTTGAGCCGTGGGCGTTTCATGGATGCCATCGTTTCCATTCCTCCATCAGTTCGTTACGGCGAATGCGTATCCATTCAAGAGCTTCCCTCAACACAACAGCCGGTGCAGTTCCGCGCATGGGCTCTACAAGCTCAAGGCAAATCAGCACGTCCAGCCCCCAGTCAGGTGAACATGCGGCGGCAGGTGGTCTTTTTCTCTCAGCTGAATCCTGTATTTATCCCTGAATCTGTATTTGGTCGACATGGCACGCATGGTATCGCCAAATTAGCCATACCAGAAGCAGCGTTACAATTTACACCCGGTCACAGCGTGACGCGCCATTCAAGAACTGAATGAGGCGTCTTCGTTCACAGCCATCGGGCCGCCACGTTATAGTCAGGGCATTGCTTGCCCCTCTTACGGCGTGCGTGCCGACCGGATATGCGCGCCCATGCGAAAAAGGATGGATCAATGAAGTTCGAAGGTACGCCGGCCTACGTTGCCACTGACGATCTCAAGCTGGCGGTCAACGCGGCCATCACGCTGGAGCGTCCATTGCTGGTCAAGGGCGAGCCCGGCACCGGCAAGACCATGCTCGCCGAGCAACTGGCCGAGTCCTTCGGCGCGAAACTGATTACCTGGCATATCAAGTCCACGACCAAGGCCCATCAGGGCCTGTACGAGTACGATGCGGTGAGTCGTCTGCGCGACTCGCAACTGGGCGTCGACAAGGTCCACGACGTACGCAATTACCTGAAAAAGGGCAAGCTCTGGGAAGCCTTCGAGTCCGAGGAGCGTGTGATTCTGCTGATCGACGAAATCGACAAGGCCGATATCGAGTTCCCCAACGACCTGTTGCAGGAACTCGACAAGATGGAGTTCTACGTTTACGAGATCGATGAAACCATCAAGGCCAAAAAGCGACCGATCATCATCATTACCTCCAACAACGAGAAAGAGCTGCCGGACGCCTTTCTGCGTCGCTGCTTCTTTCACTACATCGCCTTTCCGGATCGGGCCACGCTGCAACGCATCGTCGATGTGCATTACCCGGACATCAAGAAAGACCTGGTGAGCGAAGCGCTGGACGTATTCTTTGACGTGCGCAAGGTGCCGGGGCTGAAGAAGAAGCCCTCCACTTCCGAGCTGGTCGACTGGCTGAAGCTGCTGATGGCCGACAACATCGGTGAAGCCGTGCTGCGCGAACGCAATCCGACCAAGGCCATTCCGCCACTGGCCGGCGCGCTGGTCAAGAACGAGCAGGACGTACATCTGCTGGAACGTCTGGCGTTCATGAGCCGTCGCGGCAATCGCTGATCGTGTCTATCCAACCTGCCATGTAAAAGGGCGACAGCCATGCTGCTCAACCTGTTCAACGAAATGCGCGCGGCCAAAGTGCCGGTGTCTCTGCGTGAACTGCTGGACCTGATCAATGCGCTGAAACAGCGGGTCGTGTTCGCCGACATCGATGAGTTCTACTTCTTGGCGCGCACGATTCTGGTCAAGGACGAGCGCCATTTCGACAAGTTCGACCGCGCCTTCGGTGCGTATTTCAACGGCCTGGAAAACCTCGACGAGCATTTGCAGGCGCTGATCCCGGAAGACTGGCTGCGCAAAGAGTTCGAGCGCTCGCTGACGGACGAGGAACGCGCGCAGATCCAGTCGCTGGGCGGCCTCGACAAACTGATCGAGGAGTTCAAGAAACGTCTGGAAGAACAGAAGGAACGCCATGCCGGTGGCAACAAATGGATCGGCACCGGTGGCACCAGCCCGTTCGGTTCGGGTGGCGACAATCCGGAAGGCATCCGCGTCGGCGAGGCCGGCGAGCGCAAAGGCAAGGCCGTCAAAGTCTGGGACCAGCGCGAGTACAAGAATCTGGATGATCAGGTTGAGCTGGGGACGCGCAATATCAAGGTGGCCCTGCGTCGCCTGCGCAAGTTCGCTCGTCAGGGCGCTGCGGATGAACTGGACATCGACAGCACTATCGATCACACCGCACGCGATGCCGGCCTGCTGAACATTCAGATGCGTCCGGAGCGGCGCAACACCATCAAGTTATTACTGCTGTTCGACATCGGCGGCTCGATGGATTCGCACGTCAAGGTCTGTGAAGAACTGTTCTCCGCATGCAAGACCGAATTCAAGCATATGGAGTATTTCTACTTCCATAACTTCATCTATGAATCGGTGTGGAAGAACAACCTGCGCAGAAGCTCGGAGCGGACCGCTACCCAGGACCTGCTGCACAAGTATGGCGAGGACTACAAAGTGATTTTCATCGGCGACGCCTCGATGGCGCCCTATGAAATCACCCAGCCCGGCGGCAGCGTCGAACACTGGAATGAAGAGGCGGGCTATGTATGGATGCAGCGCCTCATGGCCAAATTCAAGAAGATCATCTGGATCAATCCCTACCCGAAAGATGCCTGGGACTACACCACCTCGACGCATATCGTGCGTGATTTGATTGAAGGTCAGATGTATCCGCTGACCCTCAGCGGTCTGGAAGAAGGCATGCGCTACCTGGCGAAATGAAATAAGGCTGCTGCCAATGCTGTATAAGCCGGTCATCGACCGACCGATACCACCCGACCAGCAGCATGATCATTTTGAACACCCAAACTACGCTGACAGTTCCACACAACCAATCAGACGCAAAAGTGCTGATTGAGTAGGTCGTTTTGCAGTTACTCCATCGTTTTGCCTGAGCAGCCGTCGCGACGTCGCGGGTTACTTATGAACGAAACGCTCGGGATCATGCAGCCTTACTTTTTCCCCTACATCGGTTACTTCCAGCTCATTGCGGCGGTCCAGCGCGGGCTGGTCTTTGACATCGTCAAATACAAACGCAAAAGCTGGATGAACCGCAATCGGGTACTGGGCAGCAAAGGCGACTGGCAATACATCAATGTTCCGGTCTGTGTCAGCGAGGGCGCACTGATCAAGGACGCGACCATCATCGACCTTGCCTGTGCCCACCGACGAATCAAGAATCAGCTTGAACACTATCGAAGCCAGGCGCCGTACTTCCGGGAAACCTTGCAGGTGGTCGAGCAGACATTCGGCACACCTGCCACCCACCTGTGTGAACTCAACACGCGCGCGCTGAAAGTGGTCTGCGAGTATTTAGGCATGAGTTTTAACTGGGAAAGCTGTGCGGCGATGAACCTGGATCTGCCGCCCATTGAACATGCAGGCCAATGGGCGCTGGAAATAAGCACCGTGCTGGGGGCGCGCCAGTACATCAACGCCACAGGTGGACGCGAAATTTTCATACCCGGCAAATGGCAGGAACGAGGCATAGAACTGAGGTTTCTCGAGCCCGCTTCATTCAGTTATTCCACGGGACCTCTGAATTTCGTCGAAAACCTTTCAATCATCGACGTGCTGATGTGGAACGCACCTGAAACGGTACTCGCCTATCTACATAATGAAACACGGGCAGTCATATGAGCTGCGCGCCGATGTTTCGCTATGCCCCGCCCCACAGTCAATTCCAGTCACGTTCCAGCTGCGGCTTGCGCCGTCCGCCGTTGAAAACCCAGCCAAGCAACAGCACGAAGCTCTCGATGACCAGCGCCAGCAGCAACGCACTGATGATGCCCCAGGCGATGACTTCGGGGGCCAGCAGAACTTGCCACGTATAACCATTGAAGGTTTCGCGACGGATATCCGGATCGGAAGAGGTTGCCACGAAGATGGCTTTGGAATACCACGGCCCCTGGAGCCCGAGCCACTGACGCTCAAGGATATGCGTGCGGTTCATCAGGGTATCGATGGTGTCCGCATCGCTGCGAAAAACCGGGTCCTCACTGCTGCGATAGTGCTGGATCAGCGCCTGGATATCGCCCTTGAAGAACTGCTGCGCAGTGGCGGTATAGCCCTTTACGGCTTGCTGCGCCTCGATCAGATGCGCTTCGACACGCTTGCTGTAGTCACTGATGAAACCGGGAATCTGGACCCCGAACAGCAGGCCCATGGTGAACAGGACCAATCGCAGATAACTTCGCAGCATCAATATCCCTCTTCTTTTTTATCCAGTAAGCCGATGTGCTGGTGTATTACGGCCTGGCAGTCTCGGTGACGGTGTCGACCGAGCCTTGCACCACGCACTCGCCCTTGCGCCACAGGCTCCACTGGCCCGGCTCATAGCGGTTCCAGTTTTCGTTCTCGGTCAAGGGCTCGGTCGCAATGACCGTGACCACGTCGTGCGGTGTGGTTTCAGCCTGAAAATCGACAATCACGTCGACATCTTTCAACCTCGCCGGACCGAACGGAGCACGGCGGGTGATCTGAACCAGTTTGGTACTGCAAAAGCAAAACAGCCAGTCACCGTCGCTCAACAGGCAGTTGAACACGCCTTTGCTGCGATATTCGGCACACGCCTGGATCAGCGTAGGCAGCAATTTCTCGACGTCGACGGGCTCGGGAAAGGCTTCGCGGACGCGATTGAGCAGGTCGCAGAATGCCGCTTCGCTGTCTGTATCGCCCACTGGCCGATAAAAAGTAACGCCCGGGGTGAAATCCGCCAGCTGACCGTTATGGGCGAAGCACCAGTTACGGCCCCAGAGCTCACGGACGAAAGGATGGGTATTGGACAGGCAGACCTTGCCGACGTTGGCCTGCCGAATATGGCCAATCACGACTTCGCTCTTGATGGGATAACGCTGCACCAGCTGTGCGACTTCCGATTCGCTGCTGGCTGCCGGGTCCTGAAACAGACGCAGGCCACGGCCCTCGTAGAAGGCAATGCCCCAGCCATCGCGATGCGGGCCGGTGCGGCCGCCACGCTGCATCAACCCGGTAAAGCTGAAGACTATGTCGGTCGGGACATTGGCGCTCATGCCCAGTAGTTCACACATGCTCAGGTTCTCGCTTCAAGACGTTTTGCAGCGGGTCATGCGCCGCAGTGAACGGCGCTTGCCAACGAAGCGGGATCTACAACCGCGGCTCGACCCGCGTGCCTCTGGCCGGAGGAATGGGCGCAGCGGATCTGCGGGCGTACGAGTCATCCTCGGCAAACGGCTCGTCAGCGGGGTCTGTTTCGACGGGTTGAGCAACCGGCTGCGGTTGACGTGCCTTGCGGCTGCGTTCGATCGGCCAGCGGATCAGCACGAACAGCAGGTACGCGGCGAAGGCGAACATGCCATACATGGCCAGGTCCGACACGGCGGTCCAGATATTGCTGCCGACCTTGAACATCAGGTCGAGCGCAGTGATCGCCACGGCTGGCGCCATCGCGTCCTTGGCAGGGTCGACCATGGTCGGCGTAAACAGCAGCACCGCGACCGCCACCAGCAACGGCTCCTTGAGGTACCGCCACATCCAGCGGGTCATCAGAAACCATACCAGCAGGCAACCCAACGCGGCGAAGGCGTAGACGCTCCAGGCGATCAGATAGTCGTTTTCGGTCATGACGTCCGTGGTAAGCCAGGTAAAGAGGCGCTTATGATAACGGCTTTTGCCTGACGCGGCTTGCCTCGCTTCAGTATTCGGTTCAGCGTGTACCGATATTTTCCTGATTGATGCCTTAACAGAGAGCCCAGCATGTCCTTCCCGAATGCAACCTCCAGCGCCCCGATCGCTCGCAAGGCCGACGGTCCCGACCCTTATGCCTGGCTGCAGAACCGCGACACCGACGAAGTGCTCGACTACCTCAAAGCCGAAAACGCCTGGCAGGAGCAGCAACTGGCAGAGCAGACCGGGTTGCGCGAAAGCCTGTTCGAAGAAATCAAGGGCCGCATCCTCGAAACCGACCTGTCGCTGCCCTCCCCCTGGGGCCCTTACCTTTATTACACCCGCACCACACAAGGCGATGAATACGCCCGGCACTACCGCTGCCCGCGCCCGGCCGACGACAGCAACACAGTGGACGAAAGCGCTGAGGAATTGTTGCTCGACCCTAACGAGATGGCCGATGGCGGCTTTTTCTCACTGGGTGCGTTCAGCATCAGTCCCGACCACCAGCGCCTGGCCTACAGCCTGGACACCAGTGGCGACGAGGTGTACGCGCTTTACGTCAAGGAGCTGAGCACCGGTCAGATCAGCAGCCTGCCCTTCGAAAACTGCGACGGCAGCATGACTTGGGCCAACGACAGCCAGACCCTGTTTTTCGGCGAGCTGGACGAAACCCATCGCCCGGGCAGGCTGCATCGCCATACCCTGGGCACGGCATCAGCCGAGCTGGTGTTCGACGAGCCGGACGGCCGCTTCTTCCTGCATTGTTTCCGCGGCAGCTCCGAGCGCCAACTGATCATTCTGCTCAACAGCAAAACCACCAGCGAAGCCTGGGTGCTGGACGCCGATCATCCGCAGCAGGCTTTCACCTGCCTCGCGCCGCGCAGCGAAGGCCACGAATACTACCCGGACCACGGGTTGCTCGATGGCGTCTGGACCTGGTTCATCCGCAGCAATCAGAGCGGCATCAACTTCGCGCTGTATCAGGCTGCGCAACAAGACAGTGGCGTACCGGTGCGCGAGGACTGGCAGACGCTGGTCGCGCACGACGACAAGGTCATGCTCGAAGGCGTCAGCCTCAACGCCAAAGGCATCAGCCTGAGCCTGCGCGAGGGCGGCCTGCCGATCATCGAAGTACGTCCGCAAGCGCTGCCGGCCTATCGCGTGCAGCTACCTGACGCCGCCTACAGTCTGTATGTGCAGGACACGCTGGAATTCGACAGCGACAAAATCCGCCTGCGCTACCAGTCGCTGAACCGTCCGGCCCAGGTCCGTCAACTGACCCTGGCCAGCGGCGAACAGGTAGTGCTCAAGGAAACCCCGGTACTGGGCACCTTCGACGCCGATGCCTACGTCAGCCAGCGTTTGTGGGCCACGGCCAGCGATGGCACCCAGGTGCCGATCAGCCTGGTGGTCAAGCGCGAACTGGCCGGACAGGCCACCCCGCTGTACCTGTACGGCTACGGCGCCTATGGCGAGAGCCTCGACCCGTGGTTTTCCCACGCGCGCCTGAGCCTGCTCGACCGTGGCGTGGCGTTCGCCATCGCCCATGTACGCGGCGGCGGCGAGCTGGGCGAGGCCTGGTATCGCAACGGCAAGCAGGAACACAAACAGAACACCTTCGGCGATTTCATTGCCTGCGCCGAACACCTTGTCGCCCAGGGCCTGACCAGCGCCGGACAACTGGTGATCAGCGGTGGCAGCGCCGGTGGTCTGCTGATCGGTGCGGTGCTCAACCAGCGCCCCGAGCTGTTCAAGGCAGCGATTGCCGAAGTGCCGTTCGTCGATGTACTGAACACCATGCTCGACCCGGACCTGCCGCTGACCGTCACCGAATACGACGAATGGGGCAACCCGCAGGAGCCGGAGGTCTACGCGCGCATCAAGGCCTACGCGCCCTACGAAAACGTCACGGCTCAGGCCTATCCGGCCATGCTGGTCATCGCCGGTTACAACGACAGCCGTGTGCAGTATTGGGAAGCCGCCAAATGGGTGGCTAAATTGCGCGCCACCAAGACCGACGATAATCCGTTGCTGCTCAAGACCGAACTGGGCGCCGGGCACGGTGGCATGAGCGGTCGCTATCAGGGCTTGCGTGACGTGGCGCTGGAGTACGCGTTTATCTTCAAGGTATTGCAGATCGCTGAATGAACTTGGTGTGAAACACCTGTCTTACTAGGATCGGGGGCAGCGGAGTTGCCCCTTTGTCAGGATTACAAGACCTAACATGTCAGAACCACTGTCCAACCTGAACAACGCCATACGCGACATGCTGCTCGATTGCGGCCTGTTCGACACCCTGCTGCCGGGCGATTTCTTTACCGTAGCCGGCTATTTCAGCATTACCGATATCGATAAAGGCGAGACCATCTTTGCCGAGGGCGACGCCGGAACCTTCATGTGCATCATCCATCAGGGCACCGTGTCTGTGCAGAAGCTTGCCGCAGACGGTCAACAGGTCGAGATCGCCGTTCTGCGCCACGGCCGCGCCTTCGGAGAAATGGCGGTGCTCGATGGCGAGCGCCGCTCGGCCAGTTGTATCGCAGCCACCAGTTGCCAGCTATTGAACCTGGGCCGTGATTCGCTGGACAAGATGCTCGAGGACGCACCGAAAATCGCCGCCAAGATCATTCGCGCCCTGGCCATCTCGTTGTCCAAGCGCCTGCGCATGGTCGATGGTCAATTACTCTCCCAGCAGGTGTGAGTTTGCCCATCTGGCGCTAAACTTGCCGACATTCCGCTATCAATGCGCACACGCACAGGTGACACCATGAGCACGGCCAATCCTCCTTCCCATACTGCCAAGCTGGACCGCATCCTGGCCGACGCCCAGCGCGATCGCGAGATGGGCTACCGCGACAAGGCGCTGCGCATGTACCCGCATGTTTGCGGCCGCTGCGCGCGCGAGTTCGCAGGCAAACGCCTCAGCGAACTGACCGTACACCACCGCGACCACAACCATGACAACAACCCGCAGGACGGCTCCAACTGGGAGCTGCTGTGCCTGTATTGCCACGACAACGAGCACTCGCGCTACACCGATCAGCAGTACTTCGCCGATGGCTCCCTGGGCAGTCCGAAAACCGCCAAGGCGACCCATAACCCGTTCGCTGCACTGGCCGGGCTGATGAAAAAGGACGAGTAACCTCGGCGCTTTCGACCAGCCACGCTCCCCTGCCCTACCCGCACTTCCCCTGGCCTGCGGCCACCCGACCGACCGGATATCTCGCCATGCCCACCCGAACCTCAAGACGAACCTTTGTGAAAGGGCTGGCCGCCAGTGGCCTGCTCGGCGGCCTCGGGCTATGGCGCAGCCCGGCGTGGGCGGTGGCCAACCCGGGGCAGCCCAACGGGTTGTCCGGCACCGAGTTCGATCTGTATATCGGCGAAACCCAGGTCAACATCACCGGCAACGCCAAGACCGCGCAGACCATCAACGGCGGCATTCCCGGCCCGCTGCTGCGCTGGCGCGAAGGCGACACCGTGACCCTGAGGGTCAAGAACCGGCTCGACGAAGCCACATCCATCCACTGGCACGGCATCATCCTGCCGGCCAACATGGACGGCGTGCCGGGATTGAGCTTTGACGGCATCGCGCCGGACGGCCTGTATGTCTACCGCTTCAAGGTCAGGCAGCACGGCACCTACTGGTATCACAGCCACTCCGGCTTCCAGGAACAGTCGGGGGTCTACGGGCCGCTGGTGATCGACGCGAAAGAGCCGGAGCCGTTCGAATACGACCGCGAACACGTGATCATGCTCAGCGACTGGACCGACGAAGAGCCGGTCCAGCTGATGAAAACCCTCAAGAAACAGTCCGATTACTACAACAATAACCAGCGCACCGTCGGCGACTTCATCAACGAAGTGGGTGAAAAAGGCTGGAGCGAGACCACCCGTGATCGCAGGATGTGGGCGCAGATGAGGATGGACCCGACCGATCTCGCGGATGTCAGCGGCGCAACCTACACCTACCTGATGAACGGTCAGGCGCCGAACATGAACTGGACCGGGCTGTTCAAGCCTGGCGAGCGGATCCGACTGCGGCTGATCAACGGCTCGGCAATGACGTACTTCGACGTGCGTATTCCGGGCCTGAAGATGACCGTGGTGGCCAGCGACGGCCTGCACGTCAAGCCGGTGACCGTCGATGAGTTGCGCATCGCAGTAGCGGAAACCTTCGACGTGATTGTCGAACCGGCGGAAGGTGCCTATACGCTGTTCGCCCAGTCGATGGACCGCACCGGTTATGCCCGTGGCACCCTGGCCAGCAGGCCCGGCCTGCAGGCTGCCGTTCCACCCCTCGATCCACGCCCGCTGTTGAGCATGGATGATATGGGCATGGCGGGCATGGAGCATGGCAGCATGAACCACGCCGCAGCCCCGGCAACGCACGACATGTCAGGCATGGACCACAGCAAGATGGGCCACGACGCGATGCCCGGAATGGACCACGCGCAGACGCCGGCCCAGAAAACGCCGACTCCGCAATCGCACCCCGAGAGCGAAAACAACAACCCGCTGGTCGACATGCAAGCCATGAGCACCTCGCCCAAGCTCGACGATCCGGGCATCGGCCTCAGGGACAATGGCCGCAGAGTCCTGACCTACGCTGACCTGCGCAGCACCTTCGAAGACCCGGACGGCCGTGAGCCCAGTCGCACGATAGAGCTGCACCTGACCGGGCACATGGAAAAATACGCCTGGTCATTCGACGGTGTGAAGTTCTCGGACGCCAAACCGCTGATGCTCAAATACGGTGAGCGGGTGCGTGTCGTGCTGGTCAACGACACGATGATGACCCACCCCATCCATCTGCATGGCATGTGGAGCGACCTCGAAGACGAGAATGGACAGTTCATGGTGCGCAAACACACCATCGACATGCCACCGGGATCACGCCGCAGCTATCGCGTGACCGCCGATGCGCTGGGCCGTTGGGCTTATCACTGTCACATGCTGTACCACATGGAAATGGGCATGTTCCGCGAAGTGCGGGTGGAAGAATGAGGACCTTGATGTTGAGCAGAACGCTGAATTCGCCCCGCCTGCCGATGCTGTTGCTGGCCGCCGGGCTGACCGCCACGCCGTGGGCCTCGACCTTGGCCGCCGGAATGGAGGGCATGGGCCACGACAGCCATGCGATGCATATGGACGCCGGCGACAGCGAGGACACGCCCTCGACACAGGCTGCGCCCAACCAGAGCCGAACCCCGATCCCGCCGATCACTGACGCGGACCGGGCTGCGGTGTACACCAGCCACGCGGGCCATCAGGTCCATGACAGCGCCATCAACAGTTACTTTCTGGCCGACAAGCTGGAATGGCAGGACGCCAACGACGGCAGCGCGCTGGCCTGGGACTTGTCCGGCTGGATTGGCGGTGATATCGACCGCCTGTTGCTGCGCTCCGAAGGTGAGCGAACCAACGGCAAGACCGAAGAAGCGGAAATCCAGGCGTTGTGGGGCCACTCGATCAGCCCTTGGTGGGACGTGGTCGCCGGAGCGCGTCAGGATTTCAAACCGGGCGCGCCGCAAACCTGGGCCGCCTTCGGCCTGCAAGGCCAAGCCATTTCGGACCTGGATATCGAGGCCACCGCGTTCATCGGTGAAGCCGGACAGACCGCCGCTCGCCTGGAGGCCGACTACGACCTCCAACTGACCAACAATCTGGTGCTGCAGCCCACCGCGGAGCTGAACTTCTACGGCAAGAACGACCCGCAACGCGGCAATGGTTCGGGCCTGTCGACCAGCGAGTTCGGCCTCAGACTGCGCTACGAGATCACCCCGCAATTCGCCCCTTATGTCGGGGTGAGCTGGGACCGCTCCTACGGCAAGACGGCCGATTACGCGCGCGAGGACGACGAAGACACCCAGGACGCGCGACTGGTGGTCGGCGTGCGCATGTGGTTCTGAACACAGTCAATGGTATTGCTCCGAGGCTGCCGTATAATCCCCGGTTTTCTTCAGAGCACCCTCCCCGTGGCCAACAAACGGTACGCCTGCATCGGTCTTTACAACCCCAAGTCCCCGGAAAACGTCGGCTCCGTCATGCGTGCGGCCGGCTGTTACGGCGTGGCGTCGGTGTTCTATACCGGTAAACGCTATGAACGCGCGCGGGACTTCATCACCGACACCAAGAAAATCCATCAGGACATCCCGCTGATCGGCATCGAAGACCTCAAAAGCATTCTGCCGCTGGGTTGCATTCCGGTGGCTGTCGAACTGGTCGACGGCGCCCGCGCATTGCCCGAATACACGCACCCTGATCGCGCGCTGTATATCTTCGGCCCGGAAGATGGCTCGCTGGATCAGGAGATTCGCGACTGGTGCGAAGACGTGGTCTATATCCCGACCGAGGGCTGCATGAATCTGGCGGCGACCGTCAACGTTGTTCTCTATGACCGCATGGCCAAAGGTATCAATACCCGTTCGGGTCCGCAGTTCGGTCGCGAGAAAATTGATCCGGCCAGCGACCGCTGACGGAAAAGCATTGAACCTGTGTCGCGCATGGGCAGTCAGTTTCTGTGAATCAAGCAACTGCTTCCAATTTGCCAACTCCGACCTACTACCTCATGGAGAGCCATCATGCGCGACACCCCGATCATCGAACGCATCGACACACCTGAACTGCTTCAACGCAAACCCGAGCAGAATGTCCAGGGCTGGGAGCGTATCGGCTCGCTGGCTGGCGGCGTACTGCTGATGGGTAAAGGCGTCCGTCGTGGCGGCTTTCTGGGCCTGATCCAACTGGCCATCGGCGGCGCGGCGCTGGCACGCGGCATCAGTGGTCACTGCTCGGCCAAGAGCCTGATGGAAAAAGGCCGCAGCGATCTGCAGAGCGCACGCTCGACCATCGAACGTGCCGGTGCGCAACTGAACACCCTCAAGGACGACGCTGAACATGCCGTGAAGACGGCGGCTGCCAAAGGCGTGGAAGCGCTGACCGAGCCAAAACCGGTCATTTAAGCGTTCAACCTGCGCGAAAAATCAGGTAATCCTCCCAGTCGTCTTCGGCCACATTGTTCTCGCTGAGCATGCGACCTGACTGGGAGATACGCTCGTGATGCACGGCCGTGCGATCACCACACACCAGATGGTGCCAGAGCGGCAGATCCTTGCCCTCGCTGACCAGGCGATAGCCACAGGTCGGTGGCAGCCATTTGAACTCATCTGCCTGACCGGGCGTTAACTGAATGCAATCGGGCACCGAGGCACGACGGTTTGCGTAATCGGAACACTGGCAGGTTTTCAGATCCAGCAGCTTGCAGGCAATTCGCGTGTAATAAACCGCGTTGTCTTCCTCATCCTCAAGCTTCTGCAGGCAGCACAGGCCACAGCCATCGCACAAAGACTCCCACTCCTGGGTATCGAGCTGGTCAAGGGTCTTGCGCATCCAGAAGGGTTCAACTTTAGCGGCCATGGTTCGGACAACGGTATCGATAATGAAAAGGCCGCCAGTCTAGAGGTACACGGGGTGCGGGCCAAGCACTTGCGACTGCCGGTAGCCGGGACTTGTCAGCGACAGGGCAAAACAGTAGCGTTAACGGGTTTTCAGTGCGTTCAAGCGATGCCTGCCGACCACGGCCCATCAAGCCACGCTCGTTTTCAACCTTCGCTATCAAGGACTCTCATGAGCACGAACCCTCGCATCGCCGATCACCCGATCGACCCGCAATTCACCGAACGCTGGTCGCCACGTGCCTTCAACGGCCAAAGCATCGACCAGGAAACCTTGCTGAGCTTTTTCGAAGCCGCACGCTGGGCGCCATCGGCGTATAACTCGCAGCCTTGGCGCTTTCTCTATGCACGTCGCGATACGCCGAACTGGGAGCGTTACCTGGGCTTGCTGAACGAGTTCAATCGCAGTTGGGCGCAACACGCAGCGGCCTTGGTGATCGTCATTTCCAAGACCACCTTCGTCGCCCCCGGCGCAAGCGAAGAGAGCCCGGCTCTATGGCACACCTTCGACACGGGTTCGGCATGGGGTTACCTGGCACTGCAGGCCAGCCTGAGCGGCTGGCACACCCACGGCATGGCCGGTTTCGATCAGGATCTGACCCGCAAGGAGTTGAATATTCCCGAGGGCTACGCAGTGCACGCGGCCGTCGCGATTGGCAAGCTGGGTGACAAATCGACCCTGCCGGACTACCTGCAAGGCCGCGAAGTGCCAAGCCCGCGCAAGCCGCTGGCAGAACTGGCCGCCGAAGGTGATTTTTCGCTGTAACCGACTGTTTGCGGTGATCGATACCAGCGAGCCGACGCCTGAAACGTCGGCTCGCTGGCAAGGGCGTCAGTAACCTCGCGAAAAATCGACCTCGCCGCGCAGCGTTTCTCCGGCCTGAAAAGCTCTGAGGTTATGCACGAAAAGCTCGGTCATGGCCACAGGTGAGGTAGGCGCCGAGCTGTGACCGGTCAACAGCAGACCGTAGGCAGTCCAGAACGGATGCCGCTGCGGCAAAGGCTCCTGACGGCAGACGTCAATCACCGCGCCAGCCAGATGCCCTTCCTTCAACGCCTCGACCAGATCTGCGTCGACGACCGCCACCCCGCGTCCGACGTTGATAAACAGCGCCGTGGGCTTGAAGCTGGCGAACAGCTTCGCGTTGTACAGGTCGTGCGTCTCGGGCGTGTTGGGCAGCAGGTTGATGACGTAATCCATCTCGCCGAGCAGACGCGTCATGTCTGACAGCGCCGTCACTTCGATGAACGGCTCCTGAGTGCGCGCACTGGAAGCCACACCGTACACCTGCACGCCGAACGGCAGGAGGAACTCGGCAACGCGCTGACCGATATCACCGGCACCGACGATCAATGCCTTGCGGCCCGACAGGCTCTGCCCGGTGCGGTTGTCCCACTTGCGCTCGACCTGGCTCATCAGGCGCGCCAGCACCTCGCGCTCATGGCCAAGCATGTAGGTCAAAACGAATTCGGCCATGACCTGACCGAAAATCCCGACTGCACGGGTCAGGCGATAGTCGCGCGACAGGCTGTCAGCCAGCAGCGGTGTGATGCCCGCCCAGGTGGATTGCAGCCATTGCGGCGTGTGCCCCTGCCGCAACAGGTTGGCCATCAGGTCCGGCTGCCCCAGCCAGACCGGGCAGTCGCTGGCCATGCGCGACAATTCGGCAGAATCGCCAGTGCTGAAAACTTCCAGATCAGGCGCAGCCTTGCGCAACAATTGGGTGTAAACGTGGTAATCGTGCTCGGCAATCAGAACGCGCATGTTTCAAAAACCTTAAAAACAGGACAGGCAACCCACGTCGATGTGGGCCGCTTTACAACGTGAGCAACGATTACATGGGATCGTTGCGGCGCAGCAGCTCTTCGGGCAGGTGCTCGATGTAATCGTCTTCAGCCGGCGGCATCTGCAAGTGATAGCCCTGGCTGTCGAGGTTCTCCAGCACCACATTGATATCTTCGCGCGACAGCGCCCGCTCGGGGCTCAGCACCAGATCGAACGCATGAACCGGCTTGCCGAAGGCCACCAGCAGCTCTGGCGGCACACGCTTGAGGACGTCGCTTTTCAAAACGTAAAGGTACATCTCGTTTCTTTTCGGGCTGCGATAAATCGAGCAGATGCGCTTCAAGACGGTTCTCCGGGGGTGGCCAGGCTGTCCAGCAGCGCCTGACCCATCAACTCGCGACGCCAGCCACGCAGCGAGTCGGGCAATTGGTAAGGACCGTCGGGGTAGCCGCTCTTGAGCAGGGCTTCGAGGGTCTTCTTGCGCAGCATCAGCTCCGGCGCCATGTCCAGTTGCTCGGCGTATTGCTGGCCGATTGCGCGCAGACGCTTGATCGACCCGGCCGCATCAATGGGCAGTGGCTCGGGCAACGCAGGTGGCCACTCTTCGGGAGGCAACACGCTCGCGGTCTTGATCAGCTCGAGCAGAAACTCGCCGTCATGACGGACCGTACGCGGGTGCATGTCCTCGATCCGCGCTAGCGCGCCGAGGTTGTCCGGCTGGGTCTTGGCCAATGGCCAGAGCGAGTGCTCACGCACGATACGGTTGCGCGGCAGATTACGGGCGCGCGCCTCACGCTCACGCCAGGCACACAACTCGCGCAGCACCGCCAGCTGGGCGCGGGACAGCTTCCAGGCCAGCTTGGCGTCGCGATACACCTCGTACGGGTCCACCTCACGGCGCAGGTTGGCGACCAGTTCGGCACCGTCATCCAGCAGCCAGGCATATTTGTCGTCGGACAAGCGCGGGCGCAGGATGGTGAATAGCTCGGCCAGGTGCACGGCGTCTTCGGCAGCGTAGCTGATCTGCGTTTCCGACAACGGGCGTTGCAGCCAGTCGGAACGGGTTTCGCCCTTGGGCAGGTCGATGTCGAGGACCTCCTGCACCAGGCGCGAGTAGCCCATGGAAAAACCGAGGTTCAGGTAGGCGGCTGCCAACTGGGTATCGAACAGCGGAACCGGCAGGCTGCCGGTCAGGCGCAGCAACACCTCGAGGTCTTCGCTGCACGCATGCACCACTTTGATGACGTCGGGGTTTTCGAGCAACGCAGACAGCGGCCGCCAGTCGTTGATCAGCAACGGATCAATCAGCCAGGCGCTCTGCCCGTCGCCGATCTGCAGCAGCGCGGCGATCGGATAAAAAGTGTCGACCCGCATGAACTCGGTGTCGAGCGCCACGAAAGGCAGTGACTGCCATTGTGCGCAATGCCGGGCGAGGCTGTCGTCGTCGCGAATCCAGTGAATATCGATGGCCACATGGCTCTCCCTTCAACAATGGCGCGCAGTATATATCGTCATGGGAGATTATCGCGCGTCTGTCGTCCGGGTCTGGCGCATCTTCATGCAAATGACGGACGGGAACAGCGACTGCCGGGCAAACGCGCTGCCGATGATCGTCCCCATAACGTGAGAGGACGATCAATACCCGGAACACCGTGCGCGTCGTTACTTGTCGGTGCCCGCCAACTCGCTGCGGCATCCGGCAAACATATCGAGACTGGGGTCATAGACCTTGGTGTCGACTTTCAGCAGGCCGAGCATGGAATGGAAAAGATTGTCCTGACTCAACGGTGCGTTACGCTGTTTGGCCAGGCACTCCGGCGTGACAGCAAAGGACTTCTGATAGGTATCGGACAACCAGATCATCATCGGCACATGCTTTTGCTGATCAGGCGCCAGCACATAAGGCGTGCCGTGCAGGAACAGGTTGTACTCGCCCAGCGACTCGCCATGGTCCGACAGGTAGACCATGGCGGTATCGAGCTTGTTTTGATTGGCGCGTAGAAGATCAATCAGTGTGGACAGTACATGGTCGGTGTAAAGCAACGTATTGTCGTACGCATTGACGATGCTGTCCCGACTGCAATTGTTCAGCGCATTGCTTTCACACACCGGGGTAAACTTTTCAAACTCTTTTGGGTAACGTTTGTAGTATTCAGGCCCGTGGCTGCCCATCTGGTGCAGAACAAGCACCGTATCCTTGTCGAGGCTGTCGATAAAGGTCTGCAGGTTTTGCAAGAGTATCTCGTCCCGGCATTCATGGTTGTTGCACAACAGCGGGTCCTTGAGATTGCTCACGTCCTGGAAGGTCACTCGATCACAGGTGCCTTTGCAGCCGGCCTGATTGTCACGCCATATCACGTCTATGCCCGCGCGTTTCAGTACATCCAGCAAGCCTTCCTGATTGCGCGCCTGGGTAGCGTTGTAATTCTTGCGCCCCATGTTGGAGAACATGCAGGGCACCGACACGGCGGTTTCGGTGCCGCAGGAATACACATCGGTAAACGCCACCAGCCCGCTTTCCTTGTTCAGGTTGGGTGTGGTGTTGCGGCCGTAACCAAGGATTCCGAAGTTCTCGGCCCGGGCACTTTCGCCGACCACCAGCACGGTCAACGATTTGCGAGCATGCGTGGCCCAATCAGCAGAACGTTTGGCGTCCTCGCCGATCTTGACGAACGGGCGCCTTGCAGAGAGCACCTGCTCACTCAGATAGCCCAGCGACGCACCAATGTAATTGCTTGGCACCACCATCAGGCGCAACTCATGGTGGTTGCGGAACAATGACGACAGCCCTTGGTAATTGGCCAGTGCAACGCCGCCGATTGCCACGCAGCACGCAACCGTCACCAGCAGTTTGCTGAACAGTTCAAGGTGCCAGCGACGGTAGCTGATCGGCAGTTTCCAGAGTATCAGCGAGGGTACTATGCCCAGCAGAAGGATATACAAGGCCAGTTTTAAAGACAGCAGCCCCTGCACTTCCGTAACGTTGGTTTCGGCGAAGTTTCGAAACATGCCGGCGTCGATCATGACCCCGTATTCGGTCATGAAATAAACCACCCCCGCGCTGATCATAAACAGACTGATCAACACCGGTTTAAACACACGACGGAATGCCAACAGCGTCAGCACGATATTGAACACGCAGAAAATCATCAAGCCAAACGCAAAGCGCATGGCCAACCCTTTACTATCGGCGCTGGTAATCGAGAAAAGATGCTGCCAGAGATTGATATTGAAACCCAGTAACAGAAACGCACTGGCAAGTAGGGTTACAACTTCTGGACGAACAGTTCTGGGTGTCGGCATCGTGGTCTGCTTATCGAATGAATATGCATCGGGCATTCAGGAGCCAGTGAACTCCCCGATGGCGCGCACTGTAGGCAGCGCATCATCAATTTTATGTGAAAATGGTGAGAGGATTGGGTTGAATGAAGCTTATTTCACTGTAAAGAAATTCGTTGCAGCATTACCGCATTTGCAGAGCAGCGTGTCTCCGCAAGCAAGCTTGCGGAGACGTCATCCTTTCAAATGCGCCTGATCAGACCGAGCGACGGCGGTAGGCCCGGTAGCCCGGCAACCAGAAATTACGCTCGATGGCCTCAAGCAGTGCCTCTTCGGTAGTTTCCAGCGCCAGCCCTTCGGCTTGCGCTTCCCTGGCCACAGCCAACGCGATCTTGCGGCTGACCTGCTGGATTTCCTTGAGCGGCGGCAACACCGCATCGCCCTTCCCTGTCACCATCGGCGAGCACTCGGCCAGCGCATTGGACGCCGCCATGAGCATCCGGTCAGTGATGCGCGATGCCTTGCAGGCCACCACGCCGAGGCCGATGCCCGGAAAGATGTAGGAGTTGTTGCACTGGGCGATATGCACCGTGCGACCGTTGATTTCCACTGGCGCAAACGGACTGCCGGTGGCCACCAGCGCATTGCCGTCAGTCCAGCGCAGGATTTCTTCCGGAGTGGCTTCCACTTTGGACGTCGGATTGGACAGCGGCATGACCAGGGGTTTGGCACAATGCTTGTGCAGTTCGCGAATCACCTGCTCGGTGAACAGACCGCGCTGCCCGGATACGCCGATCATTACTGTGGCACCGGCGTGGGTGACCACGTCGAGCAACTGCGGAAAGGCTTCCGAGCCGGCAGTCCAGCCAGACACGTCGGCGGTCTTTTGCGCCAGTCGTTTCTGGAAGTCGAGCAGGTTGTCCATGCCTTCGGTCAACAGGCCGAAACGATCAACCATGAAAATACGTTTGCGCGCTTCGCTTTCGCTCAGGCCTTCGATGCGCATCGCTGCGATGATGTGCTCGGCGATCCCGCAGCCTGCCGAACCGGCGCCGACAAACACCACCTTCTGCTGGCCGAGGGTTTCATTCTTGGCCTTGCAGGCCGCCAGCAACGTACCCACGGCAACCGAAGCGGTGCCCTGGATGTCATCGTTGAAGCAGCACAGTTCGTCGCGATACTTTTCGAGCAGCGGCATGGCGTTGGACTGGGCGAAATCTTCGAACTGCAACAGCACGTCCGGCCAGCGACGCTGCACCGCGTCGATGAACAGCGCGATGAAGTCTTCGTATTCCTTGCCCGATACCCGCTCGTGACGCCAGCCCATGTACATCGGGTCGTCCAGCAGCTCACGATTGTTGGTGCCGACATCCAGCACGATCGGCAGCGTGTACGCCGGGCTGATCCCGCCGCAAGCGGTGTACAACGACAGTTTGCCGATCGGAATGCCCATGCCGCCGATGCCCTGATCGCCCAGGCCGAGAATTCGCTCGCTGTCGGTCACGACAATGATCTTGATCCGATCCTTGGTCGCGCTGCGCAAAATGTCATCGATGCGGTCACGCTCGGGGTAGGAAATGAACAGGCCGCGATGCGTGCGGTAGATCTTGGAGAATTCCTGACAGGCCTGCCCCACCGTCGGCGTGTAGATGATCGGCAGCATCTCGTCCAGGTGGGAGTCGAGCAGACGGAAAAACAGGGTTTCGTTGTTGTCCTGGATCGAACGCAGGTAGATATGCTTGTCCAGGTCGCTCGCACACTGTTTGTACTGGCTGTAGACCCGGGTGACTTGCTCTTCGATCGTCTCTACGTTCTGCGGCAGGAGACCAATCAGATTGAATTCGACCCGCTCTTGCGGGGTGAAGGCACTGCCTTTGTTCAGCAGGGGCATTTCCAGCAGTGAGGGTCCTGCATAGGAAATGTACAAAGGTCGCGAAGTTTTGGTCATTTTCTCTAATCGCCTTTTTCGTCTACTCATTAATTCTTTACGTCGACCGGGGCGGGCAGCCTGGCTCAGTTCTTGTTGTTTTTTCTTGTCGCCAGCTCTCTATCAGGCCATGCCGAAAACCATTCGGCAGATAAGGTCAGGGCGAACATATTACTCGCCTGACAGCGGCTTGCGACATTTTGTCGCGCAAAGAGTGGCTAAGTGACGCTATTGCAGGCGCAGCATCCCATGACCAGCCGGTGCAGTCGGCACGCTGGAAGGCATCATGGTCTCGGGTTGAAAAAGCCCCGACGGACGTCGGGGCTTCATGGGATCAGGCTGCGCCAGGCTTTTCAGCGATAAGCCCGATGGTGAACCCATCGACTGCCGAGATCCGGCCCCGCCACAGCACACCGGCATCACAAATCGGGTTGCCGTCAGTGGAATAGGTGCGGCAGTCCTTCAAGTGAATGAAATGGAAGGCCGGGGTGTCTTCAGATGACTCACCGGGCTTGAAGGACAGGATCATCTCTTTCATGGTCGCGTCAGTGCCGTTGGCGAACGAACTGAACGGTGCCGAGATATCGTCGGCCAACTGCTCGAAATACGCATCGTGAGAAATCAGATGCCCGGAAACCAGATTCCCGCCCACCGACAACGTCACGCCCATCTCCACCTTGGTGTTGGCAACAAACTTGACCAGCCATTGCAGCAACCAATCGATCTGCTTGCCCTGCCACTTGAACTGAGCAATCACGTCATCATGGCTCTGGCTGGGAGAAGGTTGCGACTTTTGTACCTGATCTACGTCCGACATCTGATAGCTCCTCGCCTCACAAAACGTTGAACCCAAGGTATAGATCAGAAAGGGCGAAAGCGAAACCGGGAGGCAGGATTAGTTTGCGAATGGCCAAAGGGTAGGTATGAAAACCACGTAATTTCGCAGGAGGACGATGTCAGTGCTTGTAATCTGCATGGGCAGCCAGTCGTTCGCTCAACTATTGCAGACAGCATATTGATGATTTTTTTTCACAATGACTGATCCAAAAGATCAGAGATCCGCCTAAAGGTCATCTATAGAATCGAATGATCGATTTCCGAAACGGAGTAAAACGATGACTCAGAACAATCAATCGCTCAGCCTGGAGAACCATACGGCGTTCAGCGGTACATTCCAGCCTGATCAGTTGACCATCGGATTCATCTCGCCCGCGCGCGGCTATCCTGACGGCCCTTTTCCCAGTCTGGAGGACCAGGCCGAGATCGTGCAGCGCCTCGATCAGAGCGATGCTGCAGCGCTGTGGCTGCGCGATGTGCCGTTTTACGATCCGTCATTTGGCGATACCGGCCAGGTCCTTGATCCGCTGGTATACGCGGGCTGGCTGGCAGCGCTCACTCATAGAATCGCCATCGGCACTGCAGGCATCGTCAGCCCGTTGCGAGAACCGGTTATCACCGCCAAGCAGATCGCTACGGCGGACCAACTCCTGGGAGGCCGCTTTCTCGCTGGCATGGCTTCGGGTGACCGGGCAACAGAGTACCCGGCTTTCGGGGTCGACTTTGCCAGCCGAGCGGAACGCTATCAGGAAGCGCTAACGCTGATCAAAACGCTGATTTCAGAGTCATTTCCGCGCCTGAAGACACAGCATTTCGGCCAGTTGCGGGGCGATATCGATCTGGTCCCCAAACCCGCAGCCCAACGCGTCCCTATCATTGCCATCGGTCGTGCTGGACAGAGCCTGGAGTGGCTTGCAGCCAATGTAGATGCCTGGATCTGGCATGGCGACGCGCTGCGCATGCCGGAGGCTGTGCCGCATTGGCGTGAGGCAACCGCTTCCAGAGGATTCGTCCCTTTCGGCTATGGCGCGATGTTCGATCTCGACACCAATCCTGACGCGCCGCTACAAACGGGGCGGATGCTGCGGGGCGGTCGAAAGGCGCTGAAAGACTTCTTCTCGCGGCAACGCGAAGCCGGGATCAATCATGTTGCATTGAACCTCAAGCCCACGCGGCGCCCCTCTCTGGAGCTGATCGATGAACTTCAGGAGCACATCCTCCCCGAATTCTCGATCACGTCAGGCTGAGCAAACAGGGACAGCTTCGCGCTTCTGGGCACTTGGCGACGCCGCGGCGTTGCGCGATCTGTTGTCAGCGGGTTTGCGATCATCCCGGATTCAATGATTATTCAAGCCCGCTCAACTCGCCCGGCAGGCGTGAGATTGGCTCCCAGGTAGGCGACCAAAGCGCTGACTTTTGGCAGCGCCTCGCGACTCCGAAGCCAGACAAGATTCATCGGAAGGCCTTCGGTAGCAAGATCCGGCAGCACCTCCACCAGCCTGCCGCTGTTCAGATGCACCTGGACCAGCCAGGTCGGTAGCTGAGCGATGCCAAGCCCCGCCAATACCGCCATCACCTCACCCTCTCCGTCTCCCACGGCAATGTGCGGATGCATGATCCTGCGCTCCATATCCCCTGGTTGGCGACCCTTGAAATACCAGGGGATCGCCATACCGTCATTTTGCCCATAGCCGATGCACTGGTGAGCATCGAGGTCTGACACCGTTTTGGGCTCGCCATGTTGGTTCACATACTCGGGCGACGCGCAAAAAATCAGCTTCTGCGTTCCAAAAAACTGGTGAGCGATGGCGGCTGGCCAGGCATCTGAACCACCGATCCTGACGACGATATCGATGCCCTCGTGCACCGGGTCGACGTAGCGATCGGAAAAAGACACATGGGGCTGCAGCCTGGGGTGCTGCTTCATGAAATCAAGAATCAACGGCAAGACATGTAAACGCCCGTACGAAGCTGGCAAATCAATACGCACCTTGCCCTGTGGCTCGGTCTGGGTCGAAGTCAGCGCAATCTCGACTTCCTCCAGATCCGAAAGGACCGTTGTGCAGGTACGGTAGAAGGTTTCCCCTGCCTCGGTGAGCGACAGCCGACGCGTAGTGCGCTGGAACAACCGGGTGCGCAGACGCCCTTCCAATCGCGCAATGCTCTTGCTGATCGCCGAGTTGGTCAGGTTCAACCGTTCAGCTGCGGCCGTGAAGCTGCCCATGTCGGCGACGATGACGAACACATCGATACCCTTGAGGCGCTCAGACGAAAACATAGACACTCCGATTATTGAATTCCATTCCACTCACTTGATAGAAACCAGCAAAAATAAAACGCTGTTTCTCCAATAGACTATGTCAAAACCTGTTCGGCGTTAACCCTCACGCAGCGCTGAACTGGCCCCGGACTACACCTCACGCTCGGACTATCAGTTCTGATGATGACGGTCGCAACATCCCTGCCTGGCAAGTTGGCGAGTGGCTAATGGGCTTCGGAGTGATCGTTGCGCTACCGCTGACACGTCGCCAGTAATCCCCTGACAGCCGCCCTCCAAGGCTGCTGCCGTCATTGTCCTTTTGATTCCCCCTCCACAGGAGAGACTGCCTTGACTCTGTTCAATGAATTCAAACTCGGCAACACGACCCTCAACAACCGCGTCGTCATGGCGCCAATGACCCGCTCGCGTGCCCCCGAGGACATCGCCACCGAACAGATCGCGCTGCACTACACCCAGCGCGGCACCGCCGGCCTGATCGTGTCGGAAGGCACGCCGATCTCCCGTGAAGGCCAGGGCTACCTGTTCAATCCAGGCATCTATACACCGGAGCAGATCCAGGGTTGGAAGCTGGTGACGGACTCGGTCCACAGCGTCGGTGGTCACATGTTCGCGCAGCTCTGGCATGTTGGCCGCGTGTCCCATACCTCGATCCAGATCGACGGCCAAGCACCGGTCAGCGCCACCACCAGACAAGCACAGGGTGCAGTTGCGTTCGGTTATGGCGAAGACGGCGAACCCGGCTTCGTGCCCACCTCCGTGCCGCGCCCGCTCACCACCGAAGAAGTGGCGCGAGTCGTCGAGGATTTCGCCCAGGCCGCGCAGAATGCGATTGACGCCGGTTTTGACGGCGTGGAAATTCACGGCGCCAATGGTTACCTGCTGGAGCAATTCCTCAACCCGCTGGTCAACGACCGCAGCGATCAGTACGGCGCGAGCAACCTGCAAGATCGCCTGCGCTTCGTCTTCGAAGTGGTCGATGCTGCCTGCGCCAGAATCGGTGCTGACCGCGTCGGTATTCGCATCTCGCCCTATGGCCAGTTGTTCGATATGCCGCTCTACCCGGAGATCGACGAAACCTACTCGGCGCTGTGTGCAGGCATGCGCGAACGCGGCATCGCCTATGTACACGTCATGGACCAGACGCACTTCTTCATGGCCGGCGAAAGCTCCGCCGCGCAGGAGCAGGCATTACGCAAACTGCTCAAGCACTGCAAGGCCGAACTGGGCAACACCGCGCTGATCCTCGCCGGCGACATGACCCGTGAACGCGCTGATGCGCTGCTGGAAGAAAACCTGATCGACCTTGCTGCGTTTGGCCAGCCTTTCATCGGCAACCCCGACTTGGTCGCCCGCCTGAAAAACGGCTGGCCCCTGACGACCCCGGACCGTGACAGCTACTACGGTGGTGATGCGCACGGCTACATCGACTATGCGCCTTACCGCGCTTGATCTAGTGGCCGGGGCGCCGCGTTCGAGCGGTGTCTCGGTTGGTCTCGCGGTGAAAGCTGCCTTTCAGGATAGGAGTGAGGGGCTGGCTGAGGATCATCAAATCCCGGAAACCAAAAAGCCCCGCATTGCGGGGCTTTGAGGATAAATAATGGCGGAGAGATAGGGATTCGAACCCTAGGTACCGGTGAAGGTACAACGGATTTCGAATCCGTCCCATTCGGCCACTCTGGCATCTCTCCAACGGCGCGCATCATAACAGCATCAACGCAGAAGGCGAAGCCCTTCTGCTGTTTTTTTTCGTGCTATCAAGCGCTTGCGTGTTTTTTTCCGCTTACAGCGGCACGCCCAGACGGTTTGCGACTTCTTCGTAGGCTTCGATGACGTCGCCCAGACCCTGGCGGAAGCGGTCCTTGTCCATTTTCTTGCGGGTGTCCTTGTCCCAGAGGCGGCAGCCGTCCGGGCTGAATTCGTCGCCGAGGACGATTTCACCGTGGAATACGCCGAATTCGAGTTTGAAGTCGACCAGCAGCAGGCCGGCGTCGTCGAACAGCTTGGTCAGCACGTCATTGACCTTGATCGACAGCTCTTTCATGCGAGCCAGTTGCTCGGCGGTGCCCCAGCCGAACGCCACAACGTGGGATTCGTTGATGAACGGGTCGCCCTTGGCGTCGTCCTTGAGGAACAGTTCGAAGGTGTGAGGGTTGAGCCTGGTGCCCTCTTCGATGCCCAGACGCTTGACCAGGCTGCCAGCCGCGTAGTTACGCACAACGCATTCGACCGGGATCATGTCGAGCTTCTTGACCAGGCACTCGTTGTCGCCCAGCAGCTTGTCGAACTGGGTCGGAATACCCGCTTCTTCGAGCTTTTGCATGATGAAGGCGTTGAACTTGTTGTTCACCATGCCTTTACGGTCGAGCTGTTCGATGCGCTTGCCGTCGAACGCCGAGGTGTCGTTGCGGAACAGCAGGATCAAGCGGTCAGCGTCGTCGGTCTTGTAAACCGATTTGGCTTTGCCGCGGTAGAGTTCTTCACGTTTTTCCATGATGGGCTCCGCTTGCTAAGTAGTTGGGCTAGGCGATATGTCGCCAGTCGAGCCCTGAATCTTGATCGGCCAGTTGCAGCCAGTCCGGGTCGCACCCGAGGGTGTCGACGAAACATTGCCGGGCCAGATGCGGCAGGTTGTTCTTGCTGCTGAGATGCGCCAGCACCAAGTGCTGAAGGTCCTGCCATCCCAGTTCGCTCACCAGGCTGGCGGCCTGATGGTTGTTCAAATGACCGGTTTCACAGCCAACGCGCTGCTTGAGAAAGACCGGATACTGGCCTCGGGCAAGCATGTCGCGACAGTGATTGGCCTCGATCATCAAGGCATCCAGGCCTTGATAACGCTGTAATACGTTGGAGCAGTAAGAGCCAAGGTCGGTCAGCAGGCCGAAGCGGCGCTTGCCGTCACTGAAGACGAACTGCGTCGGTTCAAGCGCATCGTGAGCGACCGACACCACGTCGATGTCCAGTGCGCCGATCTGCAGACTCTCCCCGCCTGCCAGCAGGCCGGCAATTTCCACCGGCTTGCGCATTCCGCGCAACGTCCCGCTGCTGAGGTAGACCGGCACATTGTAGCGCCGCGACAGCAAACCCACGCCATGCACATGATCGGCATGTTCGTGGGTCACCAGTATGGCGCTCAGCTGGCTTGCCGAGACGCCCAGACGAGCCAGGCGCCGCTCGGTTTCCCGCAGGGAGAAACCGCAATCGACCAGTACGTACGTATCGTTGCTTGCGACCAGCGTGCCGTTGCCACGACTGCCGCTGCCGAGAACCGCGAAACGCACTTAACCCAGGTTGTCTTGAATAACGCTCAACACCCGACGTGCGATATCCGCAGGTGCAACGGTGTTGATGTTCTTCTCGACGGTCACTTGAACGTTGTCACCGACCTTGCTCAGGCGGACCTGATAGCGCTCGGCACGGGCATCGATCTCTTCCTTGGTCGACTTGCTGCCAAACATGCGGCCGAAGAAACCAGGCTCGTTTTCAGGCGTCTTGGCCTTTTCAGCCAGGTTGATGTAGTACAGACCCAGGCTGCGGTTGATGTCCTCGACACGCCAGTCGCCCTGATCCAGCGCACGGCCAACGCTCGACCATGCGCGGTCCAGATCGGCACCGAGGTTCAAGACCGGGTTGCCGCTGCCGTCTTCGCTCAAGGCAACACGGCTCGGGGTGTCGTAGTCACGTGCCGCCAGCAGGGAAATAGAACCGCCCTTCTCGGCGTTGCGGCCCATGCTGGCCAGCAGATCGTCGGTCAGTGCTGCATCAAGGCCCAGGTTGGTGGTACGCGTCGGGAAGGCCACGTCGGCAGTGCTGCCGGCAGGACGCTCGACGCTGACCACGTAGACTTCACTGGTATTGCGCTGCACGCCCGGCTCGATGCGAACCCGTACACGGGTTTCCGAGTCGGCCGAGACACCAGCAGCGCTCAGGCGCTTGGCCACCGAAGCGGACAGCTCATCGAGGCGCTGCCACGAGGAGCTGAATTCGCCGGTCTGCGGACGCTCTTCAGCGATACGGAAACCGTTGTCTTCGAAATACTGATGAGCCACCGGCCAGACTTCGGCGGGCTGACGCTGCGCCAGGATCCAGTGCGCATCACCACTCTTCTGCAGGCTGAAGTCGCTCGACTCGGAAGTCGTGCCCAGCGGCTGAGGACGCGGCACTGTGTACTCGCCGTCTTTCTGAGTGCTGTCAGCCACGTTACGCGGGATCGGCAGCAAAGGATCCAGACGCTTGACGCCGCTGACATCGGCGGGCAACTGCATGGGTGGGGTCTGGGTCGCCTGGAGGTAATCGCTGCCGCGATCACGGAAGTAACCATCTTCGCCCCAGAGCCAACCGCAACCGCTGGTGCTGGAGATAATAAGAGCAAGTGCGGAAAGTCCGGCCAATCGCTTCATTGCGTGATACTTCCTCAATTAAACCAGGACGCCGGACTGGCGCATGGCCTGACGCAGCGGTTCATGACAGGCTTCGCTGAGCCAGGTAAGCGGCAGACGGATACCGTCTGGCATCAGACCCATTTCATGCAAGGCCCACTTCACGGGGATAGGGTTGGATTCGATGAACAGGGTGTTGTTGAGCGGCATGAGCTTTTCGTGAATCGCCCGGGCCGTTTGCGCATCGCCACGCATGGCCGCTGCGCACAGATCGCTCATGGCGCGCGGTGCAACATTGGCGGTGACGGAAATATTGCCCTTGCCGCCCAGCAGCATCAATTCGACTGCTGTAGCGTCGTCGCCGGAGTACACCAGAAAATCGCTGCTGACGCTGGCCAGGATGTCCTTGGCGCGTTGTAGGTTGCCGGTGGCTTCCTTGATACCAACGATGTTTTTTACCGTCGACAAACGCGCAACGGTCTCTGGCAGCATGTCGCAGGCCGTACGGCCCGGCACGTTGTAGAGTATCTGCGGGATGTCGACGGCATTGGCGATGTGGCTGAAATGCTGGAACAGGCCTTCCTGAGTCGGCTTGTTGTAGTAAGGCGTCACCAGCAGGCACGCGTCGGCACCCGCATTTTTGGCGTTGGTGGTCAGTTCGACGGCTTCACGCGTCGAATTGGCGCCTGTACCGGCGATGACCGGAATGCGACCTGCAACCTGAGTGACCACCCGGCGGATGACTTCGATGTGTTCGTTCACATCCAGCGTCGCCGATTCACCGGTGGTGCCTACGGCAACAATGGCGTGGGTGCCCTCTTGCAAGTGGAAGTCAACCAGTTTGCTCAGGCTGTCCCAGTCCAGACGACCTTGTGCATCCATTGGTGTGACCAGTGCCACCATACTGCCCGCAATCATGCAACCGCTCCTGCCGGAAAAAGAGAGCCGTAATGGTACTGGCGCTATCAGCCTTGTACAAGCGAAGTACCGCGCTCTGAGCATTCCCCTGAGCGATGGTTTTCGCTACCCTTCGTCCTTTGATCGGTACTGGTCACCTGCGCACCTCGCTCAATCGGTCGAATTTGTCGCCAGAAGCCCCGCCCCAGCGCACTCCAGCCCAGTCATGGTATATCCATGCGAGCCAGGCGCCGAGGGACCCGGCAAGTAATCTTGCGCCATCGATTGTCGAAACAGCCCCGCAAGTCCGAAAAAGTACCGACCGCTCATCGTCTAGGAATGCTGCATGTCGTCCACCCCCACAGTTCGCGAACAATTCCTTGTCATCAGTGCCCTTGGCGCAAACCCCATGGAGCTGACCAACGTCCTGTGCCGCGCCAGCCATGAAAACCGCTGCTCGGTCGTCACCTCGCGCCTCACCCGCCACGGCGAGTGCAGTGCGCTGATTCTTCAGGTGTCGGGCAGCTGGGACGCTCTGGCGCGCCTTGAAACCGGCCTGGCGAGTCTCTCCAAGAAGCATGCGTTCACGACCAGCGTCGTGCGCAGCGCCACGCTGGAGAACCGTCCTGAGGCCCTGCCCTACGTGGCCTACGTCAGCTCGGCGTACCGCCCGGACATCATCAATGAGCTGTGCCAGTTCTTCATCGACCACAACGTCGAGCTGGAGAACCTGATCTGCGACACCTATCAGGCTCCGCAGACCGGCGGCACCATGCTCAACGCCACGTTCACGGTGACACTGCCTGCCGGGACGCAGATCAGCTGGCTGCGCGATCAATTCCTCGATTTCGCCGACGCGTTGAATCTGGACGCACTGATCGAACCCTGGCGCCCACAAGCCCCAATGTAAGGAGTCCTCATGACTGTCACAGTAGATCATCCGGTTCCCGATTTTCAGGCACCCGCTACCAGCGGACAGACTGTCGAGCTGTCTGCGCTCAAGGGCCAGCAGGTGGTGATTTATTTTTACCCGAAAGACAACACGCCCGGCTGCACCACGCAGGGTCAGGACTTTCGTGACCATATCGCGCAGTTTCAGGCAGCCAACACGGTTGTGCTCGGTGTTTCCCGCGACAGCCTGAAGACCCATGAAAACTTCAAGGCCAAGCAGTCTTTCCCGTTCGAGCTGATTTCGGACAAGGACGAAGCCGTCTGCCAGCTGTTCGACGTCATCAAGCTCAAGAAGCTCTATGGCAAGGAATACCTGGGCGTGGACCGCAGCACCTTCCTGATCGACAAGGAAGGCGTACTGCGTCAGGAATGGCGCGGCGTGAAAGTGCCGGGCCATGTGGCTGAAGTATTGGCGCAGGCCGAAGCCCTGAACAAAGGCTGATCCGCGTGCCCCGCTGCGGCGCGCAAGGTGCCGCAGCGATTCAGCCCTGCTGTCGCGGCTATCGCGTCAAAGCAACGGGGCTACCGTCGGCTCATTGCGCGGCCAGGCGTCGAGCACGGCCTTGAACAGCGTGGCCAGCGGAATCGCAAAGAAGATCCCCCAGAACCCCCACAACCCGCCGAACAGCAGCACGGCGCAGATGATTGCCACCGGGTGCAGATTGACGGCCTCGGAAAACAGCAGCGGCACCAGCACGTTGCCATCCAGTGCCTGAATGATGCCGTGAGCGATCATCAGGTAGATGAACTGGTCACCCCAGCCCCACTGGAACAGACCGATCAACGCCACCGGCACGGTGACCACTACCGCGCCGACATAGGGCACGACCACCGATATGCCGACCAGCATTGCCAGCAACGCTGCGTAATTGAGCCCGAGCGCGGCGAAAGCAATGTAGGTCACGCCACCACAGATAAAAATCTCGATGACCTTGCCACGAATATAGTTGGCAATCTGGCGCTTCATCTCATCCGCCACCCGGTTGATCAAAGCGCGCTCACGGGGCAGATAGCCACGCGCCCAGCGGCCGATCATGTGCCGATCCTTGAGGAAGAAGAACACCAGAATCGGCACCAGCACCAGATAGATCATCAGGTTGACCAGCAGCGGCAGGCTGGAGATCGAGAACGTCAGCGCCAGTTGACCGATCTTGCCCACTTCACCCCGGGCGACCTCGATGGCCAGCAGCACCTGCTCGTCGGACACCAAGTGCGGATAACGCTCGGGCAGCAATAGCAGCACGGATTGCCATTTGGCGAGCATACCCGGGGCTTCGTTGAACAAAGTGATCAACTGGTGCCAGAGCAGTGGCACCAATACCAGCAGGAACACCAGCAATACGCCGATAAACAGGGTGAACACCAGACCGACGGCGGCCATTTCGGGCATGCGCAGGCGCTCCAGGGCACTGACCAGCCCGTGCATCAGAAACGCCAGCACCAGACCGGCGAGGACCGGCGCCAGCATGCCGCCCAGCGTCAGGACAAGGGTGAACGCCAGAAACAGCAAAACCGCCAGGACCACCGCCTCCTCGTCAGAGAAGTAGCGTTGCACCCAATTGCGAAGCACATTGAACATCAAACATCCTTTTCGGAAAAAACGCGGCAGTGGGTCAGGCCTTGCGCAGCCAGTAACGATAAATGCCGGCATCGACCTCTTCATGCAGCAACTCGTGCCCGGCGAGCCTGGCAAAGGTTCGAAAATCGCGCTGCGAACCGGCATCGGTGGCAATTACTTTAAGCACCGCGCCGCTGGCCAGGCGGTTGAGCTCCATCTTGGCTTTCAGCAGGGGCAGCGGACAGTTGAGACCACTGGCATCCAGTTCGGCGTCACAGGCCTCGGGGCGCACTACAGCGTCAGACATCGTTTATCTCCAGGCGGACACATCGAATTACAAAGCAGGTCCGAAAAGGCAGGACGAACAAGGCGGCAAGAATACCTCACTCTGGTCAGCACGCCATTGAGCCAGCTACAGTACAGGTTCTTCTGACCAGAGCTTCATGCATGAATTTTTTGCGTCCTACACTGCTCACCCTCGCTTGCCTGTTCGCTACACACGGCATGGCGGATGACCTCCCCTCGCTTGGTGACGCCAGCTCCTCGATTGTCTCCCCCGAACAGGAGCACCGTCTGGGCCGTGCGTGGCTGGGGTTGCTGCGCGGCCAGGTGGCGCAGCTGTCGGACCCGCAACTCAAGGACTACGTCGAGACTTCGGTCTACAGCCTTGCCGAGACCAGTCAGGTTCAGGACCGGCGGCTTGAATTCATCCTGATCAACAGCCCGCAGCTCAACGCCTTTGCCGCACCCGGCGGCATCATCGGCGTCAACGGCGGGTTGTTTCTCAACGCTCAGACCGAGGGTGAGTATGCCTCGGTACTGGCTCACGAACTGGCTCACTTGTCACAACGCCACTTCGCCAGGGGCATCGAGGCCCAGCAACGCATGCAGGTGCCGGTCATGGCCGCGATGCTGGCGGGTATCGTCATGGCAGCCGCAGGCGCCGGTGACGCGGGTATCGCCACCATCGCTGGCTCACAGGCTGCCGCGATCCAGGAACAACGGCGCTTTTCGCGCCAGAACGAGCAGGAGGCCGACCGCATCGGCATTCTCAACCTGGAGAAGGCCGGTTATGACCCGCGCAACATGCCGACCATGTTCGAGCGCCTCATGCGCCAGTATCGATTCGACGCCAGGCCTCCGGAGTTTCTGCTGACTCACCCGGTCAGCGAGTCGCGGATCGCCGACACACGCAACCGTGCCGAGCAGGCCAAACCGGGCGGCAAGGAAGACAGTCTGCTGTACCAACTGATGCGCGCCCGCGTGGCGCTGATCTACGAAGAAACCCCAGGCATTGCCGCCAAACGCTTCCGTGCGCAACTGGTTGAAAACCCGAAATCCGATCCGGCGCGCTATGGCCTGGCCATCGCGCAGATCAAGGGCGGACAACTGAACGAGGCCAGGGAAACCCTCAAGCCATTGCTCGAAAAAGCGCCGAATGACATTACCTACAACCTGACGCAGATCGACCTGGACATCACCAATAACCGCCTGGCCGATGCGCAGCAACGTGTCGATCGCATGCTGACGCTGTACCCCGGCAATTATCCGCTCAATGACGTGCGTATCGACGTGCTGCTCAAGCAGAACCGCACGGCCGAAGCCGAGAAAAGCCTTGAAGCGCTGCTCAAGACCCGCCCGGATGATCCGGACATCTGGTACGTCGTGGCGGAAACCCGTGGCCTGAATGGCAACACCATCGGCCTGCATCAGGCGCGCGCTGAATACTTTGCGCTGGTCGGTGATTTCCGTCAGGCGATCCAGCAGCTGGACTTCGCCAAACGCCGTGCGGCCAATAATTTTCAGTTGGCGTCACGTATCGATGCGCGGCAAAAGGATCTGATCGAGCAGGAACGAATGGTCAAGGACATGATGAACTGATCGTCCGGCGTCGCAAGACGCCCGATATGGCCCGAATGAAAAGCCCGACGCTTCAGTCGGGCTTTTTCATGACCGCTGTCAGGCGTTGCCTGCCTGTCGCAAGCGTGCTGCCTGAGTGAAGTCCAGCATGCGCTGCAAGGGGCGTACAGCATTGGGGATCAGCGCCGGGTCGACGAATATCTCGTTACTGCCCTCACGCAGGCACTGCAAGGTGCGCTCAAGCGTATTCATCGCCATCCACGGGCAATGTGCACAACTCCGGCACGCCGCGCCGTTACCGGCCGTAGGCGCCTCGATGAAGATCTTGTCCGGGCACAGCTGCTGCATCTTGTAGAAGATGCCCCGGTCAGTGGCGACGATGAACGTCTTGTTGGGCAGGCGTTGCGCTGCGGCAATCATCTGGCTGGTCGAGCCGACCACGTCAGCCAGTTCGATGA
This sequence comes from Pseudomonas sp. P129, assembly GCF_020312195.1. Lineage (NCBI taxonomy): Bacteria > Pseudomonadati > Pseudomonadota > Gammaproteobacteria > Pseudomonadales > Pseudomonadaceae > Pseudomonas > Pseudomonas sp. P129. The sequence goes on from NZ_JAGPYS010000006.1 coordinate 143,500, forward strand.
CCGCTTCCGGCGACTCCGGGTGAACCAGAATCGCCGCCTCGGGGTACAGGGCTTTCATGTCTTCGAGCTGCTTGGATTTGAACTCTTCGTGAACGATGCAGGCACCGTCCCACAACAGCATGTCGGCACCGGTTTCACGCTGGATGTAGCGACCCAGGTGCTTGTCTGGCGCCCAGATGATTTTCTCACCGTTGTCCATCAGGCTCTCAACGATTTCCAGCGCACAGCCTGAGGTCACCACCCAGTCCGCGCGGGCTTTGACGGCTGCCGAGGTGTTGGCATACACCACCACGGTACGTTCCGGGTGCTGGTCGCAAAAGGCGGAAAACTCGTCGACCGGGCACCCCACGTCAAGCGAGCAGGTGGCTTCAAGCGTCGGCATGAACACGCGTTTTTCCGGGTTGAGGATCTTCGCGGTTTCGCCCATGAAACGCACACCCGCCACCAATACAGTGCTGGCCGCGTGGTTATTGCTGAAGCGCGCCATTTCCAGGGAGTCGGCCACGCAGCCACCGGTCTCCTCGGCCAGCGCCTGGATAACCGGATCACAGTAATAGTGAGCAACCAGCACGGCGTCCTGCTTCTTGAGTTCAGCAGCAATGTCGGCACGGTAACGCGCCTGCTCTGCCGGGCTCAACGTCCTGGGCTGTTTGGCATCGAGATGCGCCTGCACCAGGAAACGTTCGGAGATCTGTGTCATGTTCACGGGACCTGAAAGCGCCAGTGCGCGAAAGGCAAGTTTACACCCGAAATACAGGCAATAAAAAAAGCCTGACAGAGGCTGCGCCATCTGTACAAAGGCTTATGGCTGATATCCGGTGGACACCGGCCAGACTTCTTAAGGCGCGCCGATTCTAGCGCCAAAAAACTGATTTAACAGCTGTTTCTGGCTCAGCAGGCAGCGATGAGAAGCGTTCTTGAAGACCGCTTGCCGAGGGCACGGAAAGCCCGGTACTGGCTGTCGACCTCGACGTCGGCAAGGCGCGCTACAGCCTTGCATGCCGACGCCACCGTCTCAACGATCCGTTGCCCTGGATCGGCGGTGCACATACCGCACCAACGCAGCAAGAATCACCAGTGCTACCACCGCGAGGAAGATCGGCAGACGATAGGGCTTCAGGTCGCCGAGTAGATGCTGTAACGCTTCCCCCGCCCAATAGCCGGCGCAGACGAACAGGGTTGCCCAGACTGCCGCACTCAGCACATTGATCAGGGCGAAACGCCAGGGTGACAGGCCACTTGCACCTATCACCATAGGCCCCACCAGGCGCATGCCGTAGAGGAAGCGAACAGCGAATACGGAGGTCGTGGGGTAACGCTGGATAAGACCCTCGACCCGCTTGATGGCAGATTGGTGACGTTTGAGTCTGGGCAGCAGGCGCTCCCCGGAATAACGTCCGGTCCAGAATAGCAACTGATCGCCGAGCATACCGCCCAACGTGGCCAAGCCGATCACTTGCAGCAATTGCAGAGCACCTTGGTGCGCAGCCATACCACCAAGGATCAACACTGTTTCGCCTTCCAGCAAACAGCCCAGGAAAATGACCCAATAGCCGTAGGCGGCGATCAGCGCGTTGAGGTCAAGATGTTCGAACATGGTCTTTCCTGTACGTCTGACATCACATGAATCCAGGCTGAAATGCCAGCTTCGTCACTTTCTTCCCACCAGGTACCGTACGCCATGTTCACCAAACACTTCCGAATGGGGTTGGTTACATTCCAGGTGAAAAATATCTCCTGAGTTGTAGGTGAAATCGCCATCAGATTTATGGATGACCAGGCTGCCGTGCAGAACCAGCGCCATCGCCTCGAAGTTGTGGGCATGCGAGTCCAGCGTACCAAACGCTTCGCGCTCGACTTCAACAACGGTGCCGAACCCTTCGGCAGCCAGCAGTTGCAAAAAAGCCTCTTTTTCCATGTCTACTTTTCCTGAATCTTTTGGTGTGGGGCTGAACCGAATCGACGCCCGGAATGGCGGCGCCGGGACCACCCACCACGACAATTGCTACAGCCTCGCAATATTCAAAAACGCCGCCCCTATAGATCACCCCTTGGGAGCAACATTCAATAAGTTTTCCGACGCTTTGAACGCTTGCTTCAGATCAGTCCCACCTCCCCCCCCCGTCGCCCGGATGACTCGATAGGTACTCGTCTTTGTAGATAGCCAATTCTCTTGTGCGGCCGCTCTTTTCAGCCGTACCGGCAGCCCATGCATGGCGGCTGAGTGCCGCAACGCGGTATGAACTCGATCTGGTCTTGTTGAGGCCTGACCCAAGCCACAAACGCATTGGGCCAGACCTTCAGGCTAGACTTTAAACCGGTTGGTCATCTCCTGCAGTCTGGCGCTGACTCTGGCCAATTCAACACTCGATGTCGCTGTCTCTTCACTGGCGGCGGCTGTTTGGTCTGAAATGTCCCTGACATTCGTGACGCCCCTGCCTATTTCTTCACCGACGTTACTTTGCTGCTCAGTAGCAACGGCGATCTGTTCGTTCATCACCTCAATCTCATGAACAGATGCGGTAATACTCTGCAGCACTTCGCTGGCTTGCGTAGACAGTTCGACACTGCTGTCCGTCAGTGCCAGATTTTGCTCTAGAACCTGCCCCATATGATCGGTACTGGTTTGCAGTTCGTTTATAAGCAGAGCGATCTCGTCTGTTGACGTGCGGGTGCGCACCGCCAGGCCTCTCACCTCGTCCGCGACGACAGCGAAACCACGTCCTGCCTCCCCGGCACGCGCAGCTTCAATGGCCGCGTTCAACGCCAGAAGGTTTGTCTGATCAGCCACCGTTTTTATCACATCCAGCACGCCACCGATGCTCTGAGTATTCCCTCTAAGCGCCGCCATCGCTGTTCTGGTCATGTTCATCTCACGCGCCAGGGTCTCTATCTGGGAACGAGTCCTGTCAACGACTTGCCCACCTTTCTGGGCCAACTGACTGGCGATTTGCGCAGTATTTACGGCTTGGGCTGCATTACGAGATACCTCATGAGTAGTGGCTGTCATCTGCTGCATCGCAGTGGCAATCTGCTCAGTCTCCAGCTTCTGCGCGTTCACGCCCGCACTGGTCTGCTCGGTTACTGCTGAAAGCTGCTCTGCCGCGCTTGCCACCTGCACGATTCCGTCTTTCATTTCCCCGATCAAGCTTCGGAGCCCGGACGTCATGCGCAGCATGCTGCCCTGCAACGCGCCCAACTCATCATTTCGAGTCACTTGCGTTTTGTACGTAAAATCCCCTTCTGCAACGACTTCAACGATTTCAACAGTCTCTTTGAGTGGATGAACAATTGATCGAGTAATCAACCAGGCCGCAAGAACACCCAAGAGAGCAGAAAGGCCCAGCCAGAGCAAAATCTTCTCCTGTGCTTTCTCTGCATCGGAGGCACGAAACTCATTCTGGATAGCCGTCATCTTGTCCGTAATGCCAAGAATGGTGGCGATCGACGTTGTGATACCGCCTTGAGCCTCATCAACTTTGGCCTGAGCGGCAACTAATGTTTCCAGTTGCCCGCTATAGGTGGCCATTCCTGCCGCCAACGCTTGAACGTCAGCACGGGGCAAACTGGTATCTTTGAGCGTGTCGATACTGGCCACCACCTGCGCTATTGCCTGACGGACAGTGTCTTCCCCGCTTTTACTCGGGGATGCCGTATAAGAGCGAAACGCGGTTCGCATCTTCTGGACAGAGATAAACAGTGCAGGGAGTTTCTGACGATCCGCGGCATTCCCGCTCTCGTCGTTGGCGGCTTCTGCGATCTTCAGCAACAAACCGTTAATCGTTTCGCCCGAAGCGCCGGCAAGGGTCCGCAGTTGCTCACGCTCTCGAGTAGCCTCGACTGATCGAGTATAGAACCCACGGTAAAGCTGCATCGTCGTTTGGGCTTCTTTGAGCAGCGCGATGTTATTGGCTGTTTTGAAACGGGGCGAGATGCTCACCAGCTGACGCTCCGTCCGCTCGAGTGCCTCCAACCACTTTGAAGCCTGTGCATCATCCGCTTTTAAAAAATAAACCAAACGCTCGATACGCATGTCTCGGGCGATCGAGCTGAATTGAGCAATATCCCCAGACAGTTCAGCCCGACGCTTCAACGTATCGGTGGCATCCTTTCCCGTATAAGCCATTAACAAAATCATTAAAATCAACAGTCCGAAACCCACCAGTAGCTTCGCCCGAACCGTCATATTACTTAACACACCAGATGTTGCGCTGGACATATATCTTTACTCATTGATTTTTTGAAAATAAAAGTCCGCCGGACAGGTAGCGGAACATAGAGTCCGATACGCATCAGGATGAATTGATAATGTGAATCTGCTGAAACCCTCGACACGCTCGGTAAAAAGGTCACGTCACAGATCTGAACTCACTGCGGCGTCATCCGGAGGGCCATTGAAGTACTTGAGTAAATACTCGAACTGTATGTGTTTTCTGGACAAAGAGGTGCCGAGGCAGGATAAGCCTGTTCATAACCGAGGGTCTCGAACTAAAGATAAAAGGCCGCTCCATGGCTATAAGCCACTATGTCGTCACTCTTTTCATTTTCTATAATTTTTTTGACGCATGTCGACGAACGGACGACTAAAATTCGTCTCGGCGCACGCCTGGCAACCCCAAATCCACAACTCATAATAATGAGTTACACAGAGAGGCAGCGAATAATTAACTTTATTATCGAACAGAGCACTTGCATTATTTGTCCTCTCTGACGCACCGATTTTAAAAAGACCTAATGGACGCTGTTGTCGTTAGGCACGCTTGCCGTTGGCTATGGCAAGACGATCAGCGCATACGACACCAAAGCGCGGGCAATGAGTTTGATATCGGACGAATCAGAAATCCAACTGAGCGCGCCACGGCGCGAAACGCCTAGGCCGAGCCGACGAAACTGCAGAAGTCCTGCAGGGCGATCTGATAAGCCCGGCGGGTACACGGGTTATTGATATTGACAAACCACTACACGGCCAATCTTACCGCAGCCAGATGCCGGAACAGCGCGCCGCCGTGGGTCAGCGCCCGCCTTCCTCAAGCGAGATCAATCCTCCCGGCATAGACCGCAATACGCGTCCCATTTCACCTTGATAGCAGGCGATTGATCCGAGGCCATAGATTCATGCCGCAAGCGCTCATGTACCGGCTCGGGCAATAGGTGCTGCCAGCGCTCCATCTCGGCATCCATCTACATGCTACGAATCTCATCTCAGATGCAGCGCCGGCCGCCGCGAAACGTGTCCGAGCCTTGTACCAGAATCCGTCGGAGGTAGCATATTGATGAACGGGCGCTACTTATGCGCTTGTATCTGTGCGAGAGGTAAAGACATCGCCGCCGTGCTCGGAGCCAAAACACGAGGTGACGGCTGCATCAAAGGCAATGGTGTGGCCGTGAACTGGGGGGGGGGCGGACACCTACTGAAAACAGCTCCTCCCGATGCCTATGGAGAGCGCCTGAAAAACTGGAGCTTGGACATACTTACAATCCTGCCTGCGGAATGGAAAGTGCTCGTCAAGCCGAAAACAGCCGATCAGTTCAAGATCGTCAAGCAACTACTCAAGCAGGCCACCGAGCTCGTGATTGCGACGGACGCTGACCGCGGGAGATGATCGCGCGCTGATCGACTATTGTGGGCACCGGGGACCGATTCAAAGGCTTTGGCTGTCAGCGCTCAACGAAGCATCCATCCACCAGGCACTCAACAGCGTCAAACAAGGCTCTGAAACCTACCCGCTGTATCTCTCCGCGCTCGCTCCAGAGCGGACCGGCTCACCGGCATGAACTTTTTCGCGGCTTTTCACCTTGCTGGGCCGACAGTCCGAGTATACCGGTGTGCTCTCCGTCGGAAGCGTTCAAGCACCGCCCCTTCGGCTGGTGGTTGACGGCGACCGGGATATCTCAAACTTCGTACCCAAACCGTTCTGGAGTGTCGAGGTTCAGCTATGGACTGCAGGACAATCGTTCTTGGCGAAATAGGTCGCCGATGAATACATGGTAGATGAGGAAGGCCGTTGCCTTGATCGTTACCTGCCACAGCTGCTGCCAAGCGTCCTGGGCAACCCTTCGGAAAGCCTGGCTCTGCCAAGGTATAAGCCAGCACGGTGTTGAAGCCCTTGATCGCAGGCCGTCCAATCTGTTTGGCAACCCAGACGTTTTCTGTCATTCCCTCATCAAGTTTTGCAATTGCGAAGGGGCACGCAACCCAGGGCAGTAATTGCTGGTGCCCACCACTGGGACGCCGTCAGGTACGGAGCTGAACACTCCTAATGAAACAGATACTTGAACACTGCCTGCCGTGTATCTCGCACACTGATGACATCGGTAATCAAGCCCTTGTCTTTGAGCAATAACGGCGATCTGATTTCTTCATCCAATGCGGACACCACAGCTCTCTGCGCATCGGTCATGCTTGAGGACTTGATGATCTTTTCCATGGTAAGGGTACTGAAAACGCCTATATTGGCGTCAGGATAGGCCAGCACGGCGACAGGTTCAAAGCCTGGCCCGCTCATGGCATAAACACCACCGGTGTACGCCTTCCGAGCAACCAACAATAATTTTTTTACCTTGCATCGGGTATGTGCTCTGAATAAATCTGCCACAGCGGCAAAAATCCCATCGCGTTCAGCCTCTTCCCCAATCATGATCCCAGGAATATCTGCGATAAACAAAATGGGCAAGCTCATTTTCCCAGCCAGGTCAATGACATGAATCATTTTACGGGCGGTCCTTTTGTAGATGACGCCGCCGCCATGCGCGGAGTTGTTGGCAACCACGGCAAAAACCTGCCCTTGCAGGCTGGCCAGCCCGACTAAAACCTCAGGCGCATGAGAGGCACCGATTTCGATCAGGCTGTCGCTATCGACAAATGAACGTACCAGATGCTGCACATCAAAAGGAATATTATGAGACGGGGGCAGCAGGCGGCTGAAATCCACTTCAAGCGGGGTTGAAAACTCACCGTACGTCGAGCTTTTTCCAGCAATCAGATATAAGAGCAGTTTTCTCAGATCGGCGAACAGATCAGCCTCGTCGTCAAAAACCAAGTGCACGGACCCAGACGCGGTACTGTGGATATCGGACCCGCCGAGGGAATAAAGATCGGTCTGTTGAGCGAGCATCGCCTTGACCATGTCAGGTCGTCCCATGCACAGAGCTCCTCGACGAGTCATCAGCACCAGATCGGCGAGCATCACAGGTAACGCCAAAGGCCCTGATGTCGGCCCTAAAATCACGGACATCAGCAAATTGAGTTTTGCCAACTCTGCCAGCGATGCGCTGACGCTGCCCATCCCGGACGGGGAAAGAAGCAAACTTGACATATCTGAAGAAAAAACCCTGGCTGTATCAAAGCCTTCAGTATCATTATTATCCCCGATTTTATCTTGAATATAGATAAGCGGGGCTTCAGCAGCTCGTGCCAAACCTACCGTTTTTATAATTTGCTGAGCCGTACTCCATTGCCGACTGCTTTGAAACTCGCAGTCACGACCGCGACTCATCGCAACATAGGTCTTGATTGAGTGGATCGTTCCTGCCCCGCAGATGAAATGGGTGTTCTGGCCCTCGAGGTCCTCCTTGAAACTACCTGGATCAAACAACCTAGAGACGCGTCTTTCGGAAACGCTCATCGAAACTCCTGACGTCGGTTTGCGTAGATAAACGCCGACACCGCGACACCCCGTCAACAAGCGTCGGCAACTGAAACCTCAACCCTTTAATACTTTCTCTATAAGACTCACGTTGCTCAGTAAAAAAGCATCTCGCGCTCTGGGCGCGTCAAAGCTCAAGCCGACCGGCAACCGCCCTTCCGGCCCGACGGGAATCGTTATAGAGGGGAGCATCGCGTTGCTGGCCAGGTCGGTATTGCGAATGGCCTGACTGAAAAACTCTGGTCGGTCAGCATGATCCAGATGAGGTACCCGGCAAGGTACCGTGGGATACCCCAGGAGCTTGATATGATGACGACCAAATAGCTCATCCATTTTTCTTTTCAACAGCTCGCCATTTTGCAGTGAACTCAAATAGTGAGCCGGTTTTATAGCGCCCTCTCCAAGATGGTGATTGATGATGCCTTTTACGTTGGCATCATCAACCTGCGCAAAAATATGATGGATACCGTGCTTCCAGCCCAAGGAGAGCAATGACTGAGCAAAGTCGGCAAAGAATTCGTAAAGCGGAACGGTGAACGTGAGTGTCTGGTTCAGTTCCACAATATCGGCATCATCAATTTCAACAAACTCGAACCCTGTCTTGCGCAGCAGGCTGAGTGCATTAATGCATGCCCTCTCCACCTCGCCATCCAGATCAGACCACATGGAGACCGGTAGGCCGATTCGACAGGGACCCGTCCTGTTCAGAGGAAAAGACTGCTGCTTGCCTGACAACAGCCCATACACAAATTCGGCGTCGCCTGCTGTTCGTGTCAGTAACCCAACGCAATCCTTTGTATGAGAAACAGGGATAATGCCTGCCGTTGACAAGCGTCCAGTAGTGGGTCTGAAGCCCGTAATGCCGCAAAAAGCCGCCGGTATTCTTATCGAGCCCCCCGTATCGGTCCCCACCGACAGCGGAACGATTCCACTTGCCACTGCGGCGGCACTTCCACCACTACTGCCCCCGGCACAATACCCGGGGGCAACGGGGTTTCCCACGGCTCCCCAATGAGGATTGATGGATGTCACCCCGAAACTAAGTTCGTGCATATTGTTCTTGCCAGCAACCACAGCCCCGAGGGCTTTGAGTTGACTGACAATCGCAGCATCCTGATCAGCTATGAAACCGGACATCCCTCGCGTCCCGGCCGTCAACGGCAGACCGCGAACACAGATATTATCCTTGAAGGAAACTGGCACGCCCCAGAGTGAAGTACCCTTCCTTGCTTGATCAGCCTCGCCAAACTGGCTGACCGCATCGCCCTCGCGTATGAAACAGTTCAAAAGGGTCAAGCGGGCCTCAGTGTCGAGCGCCCGCCCGCGCAGCTCTTCAGCGGCAATCTGTTCATCGGCCAATGCCCGGCACAGCGATTCAAGTGTGATCATTTCGCGCATACTCTTCTCCCTGTATAAGCGCTTCTCTCAGGACTGCTAATAGCGATAGGAGGCGTTAATACAGTCAAGCGGGTTGCCTTCTGACACCTGCCCTCCGGTGCTGCGCAGCACGGCACAGGCACTGTTCAATGCTGTCTGGACAGCACCTTCGATCCACCCTCCGGCAAAAGAGCAACTGCAGCCAGCCAGATAGAGCCCCGTGTCTTTATCGGGACTGTTCGCTGTCATCGGTTGAAAGAACAATCGATGCGAGTAAACATCCTCGCCGGGGTAATTGAGTTTGAAAGCGCCCGCAGAATGGGGATCGGTGAGCCAGTCATGGTGCAATACATACCGCTCATAATCCCCCTCAACAGGCAGGAGATAACTGGCGAACGTCGGATGCATCGCAGCGAGGTCATTAACCAGTACCTGACAACGTGTCTTTTTGTCAGACATCGCCAGCATTTTTTGAGCGTCGTCTTCCCACGTGTAACTGAGCAGAACAACTCCGTGACCATCAGGTTCATCGGGCTGATAATCCAGACAATAGACGCCGCGCACCAAGCCGTCCGACTGGATGGTGGTCGGAAGTTTGTTTTTTATCCAGAATTTGGTACGGGTGAGAATGAAAAGCTTCGATGATCCGGTCAGGTGGGTTTCGCGGACAGCACGAGCGACGTCACGACTCAGGAAGCGCTCGCTGTCCGTGAGGCAATGAATCATTTGCATGGCTCGATTACTGCTAGTGACAATCACTCGATCAAATAAGCCCTGTTCTCCTGCTGTTGTCTGGATGATGATTTTTTCAGAGTCTCTGGAAATGCGGCCTACCCGACTAAAACAAATGCGCTCCCTTAACGTTTTGCCGTCAAATGCCTGATCAGCGAGTCTCGTGGCCAGACTGGATATCCCGTCCGGAATCAGTCGCTGATCACTTTGGTATCCATTGATGACCATCCGGAGTATTTCCGTGAAGCCAGCCTGAAAGACTGGCAGAAAACCACCCGAGCCTATGCCAAGCGAGCCGAACAGCTCAAAGTCTTCAGGGCGAGCCCATTGGTCACCGCCTGGCGGGTGGGGGCCGGTAAAAATACAGACAATCGCGTTGTAGAATGAACAATCTCGGAATACATTGAGCCATCCTTGCCATGCGATCGCTGCCTCTTCCAAACAACCCGACTTGAGCATGGAGGCAATGTCCAGCGGGGCAACTAAAGAACCGCCTTCAAGGAGGTAACCATCGCGCAATAAAGACTGCCACCCCTCATAAACTCGCCTGAATAATGCGGGCGGCTTTTTGCCCGCTGGCCAGTAATAGCGTTTACCACGGTAATGCAGCTCCGTGTCCACCACACCTGGATCCGGAAAGGTGGTCGACGTTGAAATACCAAACTTTTTCAGGTAGTGGAAAAGGCCAGTTGCGCTGGGAGGAAAGCGCATCGCACCCATTTCTGCAATGTAACGTGGACGAGTCTGATCGAACACTTGAGACCATACCCGCCCCCCGATTCGATCACGCGACTCATATAAAACAACGTCCTTGACTCCCGCACGTAATAATTCAGTTGCAGCGACCAGCCCACTGATGCCGGCACCGACTATCGCTACCCGAGGGGTGGGCGTTCCGGATGAATAGCTGCCTATGCCTCCCGTCATCTCACATTTTTTCAGAAAGGGACCGTAGTCGTACAAAATATCAATACTGGGTGAATTAAAATGGTCATCCATAACGTGACGCTATCCTCTTCAACCTGACGTGCTGCCCGGTTACGTTTTTTTAAACTAAAGCTGAAACGGCAGCTGTGCACAGCAGTCGTCAACATCCAAAATTCCTAAACCAATCCCTTCAAACCCTATTAGTCCGCTAAGATTAGTAAGCATTAACGACCGCTGGTCGACCACGCATTGGCTTGCGTATACCGACTTTTTTCGACCTGACCGAATTCCTTAACGCCCCTGCAGACATCAAAGATGAGCCGCCTTAAAGCGGAGCAACATAATCATATACCGAGCGTCCAATCTCTATATAAGGCTGTGGGGAATGAGGCTTTCTAAGGCTGGCGCCCCCGCCCCGCCAACTGCCGAGCTCGCATCGCAATCAGCAATGCACCTATTTCCATAAATAATACTAATACCTTTGCCGCCGAGTTCGCGGTACGATCAGCCGAGCTGAGCGAAAGCCTACGTCGGAGGGTTTAAAGACCCATAGCACTGCCAACTTTCCGCCTGCAAAAGAAGTATATGCCCCAACAGAAAAAGGCAGTCAACATGGCTTTAGCTTACATTAAAATACAACGGCATCAATCATGCTATCGCGAAACGGCCTAATCGTCAGAGCTAAAAATCTGCATCGCTCGGATCCAACATCAGACTTGAATAAAAATTATCCTCTCAAAAGCGACGAGTCAAGCTTTATTATATGAAGACAGCTTTTCCTTCTCACCACCGAAGCGAACTGGTGATATCAATTAGACAGCTGGCTTAGTGATGGATGTACGATGTCAGTTCAATGGAGCTATTAGATGACAATCAGAAATACTAAAATTTCACTAGCGAATGACTGCAAACGTATCACTTTGCGTCTACAAAAAACTGCTCTATCTAAATCTCGATTCGAAGATTTTGACGAAGTAGGCGTGGTAACTCTAGTAACCCAAGTGCATCCGCGCCTTGATCCTTACAGAGCTCTTACAGACTTTTCACCTCCCACAACTGATCGAGCCTGATTGTATAACTCTCACTCATCAGCTCGCGGCGCATAGCCCATCCCGGATTGAAAGGAACACTCCCGGTTCGTAAAGCCCCTCTGCCCCAGCGTGTACTGATCTCGTCCAGGCCTCCCATCATCCTCTCCGCAGACGCCAGTTGCGAAGCTGCGAACATGTCATCCGTAAACTCGCCAGGCTGTCGCAGATCCAGCAACAGTACCTCTGCCTTGCTGTACTTGAACTCCGGTCGAAACAAACGATTCACTACCTCGTTCGCCGCCCTGGTCATCAAGCGCACGTCGTTAGTGGGGTAACCTCCTACTACACGGGCATAATACTTAACGCATTGCTCTGCTTGAGGTATGAGAACGTAGATCCGAGCCAGAGAATAATCGGGGTTAGGGGCGAAACCGAAAAAACCCATCGGGAGTTCAGACGGCTGCTTGTCTGGGTGCACATCACACTCAATCGGTGCTTACTGCCTTCAGCCTCGAAAGACCTGCCAGCTGCCTTACAGATCGTCGCATCAGCCCCATGACGGAAGCCCAGAACCGCCATTCAACCATGACAATCCGCAACGCAAAAAAAAACCTGGAAATCCGCATTTTCATGGGCCTTCCAGATTTTCGAAATGGTGGGTCGTGTGGGATTCGAACCTACGACCAATTGGTTAAAAGCCAACTGCTCTACCAACTGAGCTAACGACCCTCTGTTGTGTGGCGCGTATATTACTGATTTTTATGAGTAATTCAACACCTTTTTTGAAAAACTTTAAAAATAGCGAGTCGGGTCTGCGATACCGGCAGCGGTAAAGCCCTCGGCGCGCAAGCGGCAGCTGTCGCATTTGCCACAGGCACGGCCCTGGTCGTCAGCCTGGTAGCAGGAAACCGTCAGCGAGTAATCGACCCCCAATGCAGTGCCTGCCTTGACGATGTCCGACTTGCTCAGATTCTGCAGCGGCGCCCTGATCGTGAAGCCCTGCCCTTCCACACCGGCCTTGGTCGCCAGATTGGCCATGCGCTCGAATGACTCGACAAACTCGGGACGGCAATCCGGATAACCCGAGTAATCCACGGCATTGACGCCAATGAAGATATCCCTCGCGCCAAGGACCTCTGCCCAGCCCAGGGCGAGCGACAGGAAGACGGTGTTGCGCGCCGGTACGTAGGTGACCGGAATGCCTTCAGAAGGCGACTCAGGCACGGCAATGGAGCTGTCGGTCAATGCCGAGCCACCAATACCGTTGAGGTTCAGGCCGATGACCTTGTGCTCCACGGCGCCGAGATCACCGGCAACCCGCGCAGCGGCATCCAGCTCGGCGCGATGACGCTGGCCGTAATCGAAGCTCATCGTGTAACAGACGTAACCCTCGGCGCGAGCCATGGCTACGACGGTCGCAGAGTCCAGGCCGCCAGACAGGAGGATCACGGCTCTTTTTTCAGTCTTGGTCAATTCACTCATATCAGCGCCCCGGCTCGTCATCCCAAAGAATTTTATGCAACTGCATCTGCAGGCGTACCGGCAGGTTGTCGGCCACGATCCAGTCCGCCAGATCACGGCCCTTGAGCTCGTGGTGACTGGCCGAGAACAGGACTTCGCCCGCACGACGATCAAGACCGTACTGGATCAGCTTGGAAACCGCCCAGTCATAATCCTCACGCGAGCAGATCACGAATTTGACCTGATCGTTCGCCGTCAGCAGCTCCATGTTCTCGTAGCGGTTACGCGAGACTTCTTTTGACCCTGGGGTCTTGAGGTCTACGACGCGACTGACACGAGGATCCACCGCCGAGATGTCCAAAGCACCACTGGTCTCCAGCGATACTTCATAGCCCGCGTCGCAAAGACGCCTCAGCAACGCAATGGCATTGGGCTGGGCGAGCGGTTCGCCACCGGTGACGCAGACATAACGAGGGCGATAGGAAGCCACTTGTCCAAGGATGTCGTCCAGCGTCTGAATAGTGCCGCCGCTGAACGCGTAGGCACTGTCGCAGTACTGGCAGCGCAACGGGCAGCCGGTAAGGCGGACAAATACGGTGGGCAGGCCAGCCGTACGGGTTTCACCCTGCAACGAGTGAAAGATTTCGGTGATGCGTAATGTGTCTTGCATATCAGCCACGGGCGTAACAGCTAAACAGGCCGTCCGCCTCCGTCAGGCACTTCAAGGGACTCGCAATCGCGGAATCCAGAAAAGCGTAAGGTGTACCGGAATTTCGGGTGCGAGATTCTAACGAAAAAAGCCGCGACTAGCGCGGCTTTCTTGATCAGCGGGTCAACACATCAAAGGCGCTGCAGATCTCGCTGCGCCAATTGTGCAGCTGAAGTGCCAGGATACTGGGCAACGACCTGCTGCAATATGCCTTTCACCTTGTCGGTATGACCCAGACGGCGTTCGACATCAGCCAGCTTGTACAGCGAATCAGGCACCTTGGCATGCTTCGGATACTGTTGACTGACTTTGGCGAACGCCTGACCGGCGCCCTGAAGGTCGCCTTTGGCCAGATTGACTTCACCCAGCCAGTATTGGGCATTGCCCGCATACGAACTGTTTGGGTATTTGCGCAGGAAAGCGGTGAAGGCCTGGCTGGCCTTGTCGAAATCCTTTGCCTTGATCAAATCGAAGGCGGCTTCGTAATAAAGCTTTTCCTTCGCCGGATCAGGAGGCTCGGTGCCTGCTGCCGGTGCCTGCTGAGCCGCGGGGGCCGAAGGCGTCCCGCCGGCGTCGATAGCGCCACCAGCAGGTTGGGAATTATTGGTAGCCGGAGCGGCTGAGCCACTGGCTATACGTTGATCGAGTTCCTGATAACGCTCCAGAGCTTCCTGCTTCATGCGCTGGATGTCATTTTGCTGGACCTCGACAACACCGCGCAAACGCGCGATTTCGTCCTGCATCTGCTGCAGCTGCATGAACAGCTGACCTTGTGCCGAGGCAGGGGCCGTAACCCCTCCCCCGGCATAGGCGCCGGACGTGCCATAACCCGCTGGCGGATAACTGCTGCTGCCAGAGCCAGAATTGTTATCGACCACAGGTGCCGCACCCAACGCTGAAAGCGGAAGGGCGAGGGCCAAAACGGTTAGAGCACGTCGGCACGTTCGCATGTCAAATTACTTACGCAGTTCGACGCGACGGTTCTGAGCCCAGGACTGCTCGTCGTTGCCGGTAGCAACTGGACGCTCTTCGCCGTAGGAAACCAGTTCCAGCTGGGCTGGGGAAACACCTTGCAGTACCAGGTAGCGCTGAACGGCTTTCGCACGACGCTCGCCCAGTGCCATGTTGTACTCGCGAGTACCACGTTCGTCGGTGTTGCCTTCCAGAACAACGCGAGCGCCGTTAGCTTTCAGGTCTTTGGCGTGCACGTCCAGGGAGCGCATGGCTTCTGGCTTCAGGTCCGAACTGTCGTATTCGAAGTAGAAGGTGGTGATTGCGCGCAGAGCAGCTTCTTCGCTCAGGGAGCCGTCAACAGCACCCGAGTTGGCGCCGTAACCAGCGTTAGGATCAACAGCAGCACCGCCTGCACCGGCATTGTCGCCGCCTTTGGACGAGCAACCTACAGCTACAGCCATGGCCAGAGCCAGCGCAGCAAATTTACCAAACTTCAGCATTTCCATCTTGAAACTCCTAATGAACCCCAGTGTGTTAAGCAAATCGTGTAGCGCCGCGTCAGTTCAGGTAAGGGGACCAGGAAGGTTCTCTGACTTCGCCTTGAGCGGTAGGAAGCGGGAGCCTTACGCGTCCGTTAATGGACACGAGCATCAAGACTCCCCGGCCCTGCTGGCGGGTGGCGTAGATTACCATGGTGCCGTTGGGCGCAACAGTAGGCGACTCATCAAGGTTGCTATCTGTGAGGATTTTTACGCTACCGCGGGCCAAATCCTGCACTGCCACCTTGAAATTAGTGAAGCCGTCCTGCCGGTGAATCATTACCAGCGTCTTTTCATCGGCTGACAATTTCGGGTTGGCGTTGTAGTTACCCACGAACGTCACGCGTTCGGCACCGCCGCCATTGATATTGGTCTTGTAGATCTGTGGCTTGCCGCCACGGTCCGACGTGAAGTATAGCGTAGACCCGTCCTTGCCGAAGAAAGGTTCAGTATCAATCGAAGAATCGTTGGTCACGCGGCTCAATTGACGCGACGCCAGATTGATTACATAGATCTCCGGGTTGCCGTCCTTGGACAGTACGAATGCCAGCTTGCTGCCATCCGGCGACCATGCAGGCGCGCCGTTCAGGCCTTCGAAGTTGGTAATCTGTTCGCGACGACCGGTGTCGATGTGCTGAACGAAGATGCGTGGACGCTTCTGTTCGAACGAGACATAGGCAATACGTTTGCCGTCCGGCGCAAAACGCGGCGACAGGATTGGCTCACGGGATTGCAACAGGGTTACTGCACGAGCACCGTCGTAATCCGAACGCTGCAAGGTGTAACGCGTGTTGTTTTCCGAGAAGCGTTCGGCCGTCACGTAAAGCATACGAGTGGAAAACGCACCCTTGATACCGGTGAGCTTCTCGAACGACTGGTCGGCAATGTAGTGCGCCATGTCGCGCAACTGATCATTGGTACCCGACACGTTACCGGTCAGCACCTGCTGCTCGGTGGCCACGTTGAACAGCGCGTACTGGATCTGCAGACGTCCGCCGGCAGGCGTGATGTTGCCGACCATGACGTACTGGGCACCCAGCGCTTTCCAGTCACGGAAGATGACTTCGCTGGCCTGGGTCGGCAAGCTGATCATGTTCTGCTTCGGGATCGGCGCGTAGTAACCGGAGTTGCGCAGATCGTTGCTTATGATTTCGGCCATGTCTTCAGGCAGAACGCTACCGCCCTGCCATCCGAAAGGCACAACAGCGATTGGCGCTGCGCGGTCACTGCCGCTGGTGACCAGAATGTTCTTTTCTTCTGCCGACACCATTGCGGATGCGAAACAGAGAACGACCAGCAGTCCTCGAAAAAGGTTGATCACAAGGCTAGATCTCCAGGTGTGAATGTCATCTTGAATGAACGATAGGGCGCGAAGTCAGCCGGCTTCAGACCCTGCATTTCTGTCAAACGTCCAATGTTCTTCACCGCAGCAACCGCAGAGCTGTCAAACGGTCCGTCACCACTGGATTTGGCAATCGATACAGAAGCAATCGTACCGTCCGGCAACATCCCGATCTGCAACGTTACCGACATGTTGTTACGTGCCGATGGTGGACGACTCCAGCCTTCCGAAGCCCTTACACGAATCAGGTCATCGAAACTGCCAGCCGTTTCATCGCCCCGCTCGTCAGCCAAAGCCTGTTGCCGCTCCGGTTTATCGGACAGCAAATCGGCCAGTGCCTGCGCCTTCTTGTCTTCAGCGGATTTACGGGCTGCTTCCTGCGCCTTCTTGGCGGAATCGGCAGCGGCTTTTTTCTTCGCGTCCTCGGCAGCCTTTTTCTTGGCGTCTTCTGCGGCCTTTTTCTTGGCCTCATCAGCAGCCTGTTTCTTGGCTTCCTCGGCAGCAGCTTTCTTGGCGTCTTCTTCGGCTTTTTTCTTCGCCTCGTCTTCGGCCTTCTTCTTGGCTATATCAGCCAGCTGCTTCTCTTCAAGCTTTTTGGCGTCGGCAACCTTCTTGGCTTCATCGGCTTTCTTGGCATCGTCAGCCTTTTTGGCCTCTTCTGCTTTCTGTTCGGCCTTTTTGGCTTCGTCGGCTGCTTTCTGCTCTTCGGCTTTTTGAGCAGACTCTTCTTTCTTTTGTTCCGCAGCTTTTACAGCTTCCTGTTTTTGCTGCTCGATCTTTTTCTGCTCCAGCTGTTCGACTTCTGTTTGTCGCGCAGCGGTTTTCTTCGCCTCACCGGCAATCTTCTGGTTGGTCTGGGTAGTGGCCTGGCTCTTGGACTTGAGCTGATAGAGCGTTGCCTGAACGATAGGCTTGGCTTCGGGCAGATCCGGAGTCATGGCAAAGCTGACGAACAGCATGCCGAAAATCAGAATATGCAATGCCACGGCCCAGACACTGGGCCAGAAGTAGCTTTCCGAGGCGGACGGCTCTCGAATCGGCTGCATCAGGGTGCCTCGGTAATCAAGCCAACATTCCCGACCCCAGCCTTCTGCAGCCCGCCCATCGTGCCCATGACCGAGCCGTAATCGACGGTCTTGTCACCACGAATGAAAACCTGCGTCTGCTTGCCTGCGTCACGACCGGCAGCGACGATCTTGGTCACTGCGGCAGTCAGCTGTGGCAGGGTCATTGCCTTGTCCATCTGCTTGTCGGTATCGACTTCGCTGCCAAGGTTCCAGTAATAGGTCTTGTCAGCCTTGATCGAAATGGTCAGGACCTGATTGTTGTTGTCTTGCGGCAAAGCCTCGCTGGAGACCTTGGGCAAGTCGACTTTCACGCCCTGGTTGATCATGGGAGCCGTCACCATGAAAATCACGAGCAACACCAGCATCACGTCGATGTAGGGCACTACGTTCATTTCGGCGACCGGCTTGCGTTTTCTGCGACGATCTCGAGCGATTAAAGCCATGGGGAATTACCTGCTCACTCTTCGCTGGTGTGCACTTTACGGTGCAGGATGGCCTGGAACTCGTCAGCAAACGTGTAGTAACGGCTGATCAAGGTCTCACTGCGCGCGGCGAAACGGTTGTAGGCAATAACGGCCGGAATGGCTGCAAACAGGCCGATGGCCGTTGCAATCAATGCTTCGGCAATACCCGGTGCCACGGTAGCCAGTGTTGCCTGCTGTGCAGTCGCCAGACCGCGGAAGGAGTTCATGATCCCCCAGACAGTACCGAACAGACCGACATAAGGACTGGTAGAGCCCACGGTCGCCAGATACGGCAGACCGGCTTCGAGTTTCTCTTCCTCGCGGGAGATGGCAACACGCATGGCGCGCGCCACACCTTCCATGACCGCATCAGGATCGACGCCGGACTGCTGACGCAGACGCGAGAACTCCTTGAAACCGGCACGGAAGATCTGCTCGACGCCCGAATCCGGATCGGGGTTGCTGCCCGCCTGACGGTACAGCTTGGACAGATCGATACCCGACCAGAAACGCTCTTCAAAGCTGTCCAGCGCACGTCGACCTGCGCGCAGCATGTTGCTGCGCTGAAAAATCACGATCCACGAAGTGACCGAAGCAGCTACCAGAATCAGCATTACCAACTGAACAACAATGCTGGCATTGCTGACCAAACTCCACATGGAGGAATGGTCGACGACGTTAGCTTCCACGCTTTATCTCCTGCTCTGAATGTATGCCCGCGCCGCTCTGGTCGGCGAAGGCCGCTCGCAGAGCTTCGGGAATGGCCCGGGGTTTAAAACTATCGGCGCGCACGCACGCCACCAGGAACTGCCCTTCACAGAGCAGCGTTGCATCCGACGCCCGCCTGATCTGCTGTTTAAAGCGCAGGCTGACGCGATTCAATTCGGTTACTTCTGCACTGACGAGCAACTCGTCATCCAGCCGCGCCGGCTGGTGATAACGAGCCTCACTGGAGTGCACGACAAATAAAAGGTTTTCCTGCGCCAGTTCGGATTGGGCAAAGCCCAATTCCCGTAGCCGCTCGGTACGAGCCCGCTCCATGAATTTCAGATAATTGACGTAGTAGACGATGCCGCCGGCATCGGTGTCCTCGTAGTAAACGCGACAGCGATGTGCGAACGACTGAACCCCGTTTTGCGCGCGCATACTCTAGAGCTTACTCCTCAGGTTGCCAATCGGGTCAGGCAACTGTTTTTCAACGATTTGCCACTTAGTTACTGGTATCGGCGGCAGGACTGGCAATGTGACCACAGAGACCGCAAATAAATTGCAAGCCATTGCTATAAATCCACGGGCTCGTCGCCGAAATCGTCCGGTACCGGTATCTCGCCCATCCTCGACGGGATATTCAGGCCGAAATGCAGATACGCATGCCGGGTCACCACACGCCCCCGAGGTGTGCGCATGATATAGCCTTGCTGGATCAAATAGGGCTCGAGTACGTCTTCGATCGTATGACGCTCTTCGCTGATGGCCGCCGCCAGGCTGTCCACGCCCACCGGACCACCGTCGAACTTCTCGATCATGGTCAGCAGCAAACGCCGGTCCTGATGATCGAAGCCGTGCTCGTCGACGTCCAGCAGGTTTAGGGCCTTGTCGGCTGTCTGCCGGGTGATCTGCCCGTTGCCACGAACTTCGGCAAAATCCCGCACCCGACGCAACAGGCGGTTGGCGATACGCGGCGTGCCACGGGCGCGCCTGGCGATCTCGAAAGCGCCTTGCGGCTCGATGACCAACCCCAGAATGCCTGCCGAGCGCGACACGATCGTGGAAAGATCGGCGATGTTGTAAAACTCGAGTCGCTGCACGATGCCGAAGCGGTCGCGCAGCGGATTGGTCAGCATGCCGGCTCGAGTGGTCGCACCGACCAGCGTGAACGGCGGCAGATCAAGCTTGATCGAGCGCGCTGCCGGGCCTTCACCGATCATGATGTCGAGCTGGAAGTCTTCCATTGCCGGGTACAGCACTTCCTCGACGATCGGCGACAGACGATGGATCTCGTCGATGAACAGCACGTCATTGGGTTCAAGGTTGGTCAGGATCGCTGCCAGATCGCCGGGCCGCTCGAGGACCGGGCCGGACGTACTCTTGATCGACACGCCCATTTCCTGAGCGATGATGTTGGCGAGCGTGGTCTTGCCCAGACCGGGCGGACCGAAGATCAGCGTGTGATCCAGCGCTTCGCTGCGACCACGGGCAGCCTGGATGAACAACTCCATCTGCTCGCGTACGGTCGGCTGGCCGATGTAATCCGCAAGGCTCAGTGGCCGAATCGCGCGGTCCATCTGTTCATCACGATCACGGCCACCAGTGGCAGTTATCAGACGGTCGGCGTCTATCACTTAACCCATCCCCTTCAACGCACGGCGAATCAGATCCGCACTGCTCAAATCTTTTTCCTTGATGGCGGAGACAGCCTTGCTCGCCTCCTGAGGTTTGTAGCCCAGCGAAATCAGTGCGCTGACCGCATCGGACTCTGCCGATGCCACAGGCTCAGCCTGATTGGGACCATTGGAAACCAGCGTAAAGGTGCCTGGTAAGGCCTCCCAGGCCTTGAAACGATCCTTGAGCTCGACCAGCAGCCGCTCGGCAGTCTTCTTGCCCACACCGGGGATACGCGTCAGCGCCGACGTGTCCTGCGCCTGTACGCAACGTACCAGCTCATCGACTTCCAGACCGGACATCAGCGCCAGTGCCAGCTTGGGGCCGACGCCATTGAGCCGGATCAGCTCACGAAACAGTTCGCGCTCGCGTTTTTCGTAGAAGCCGTACAAAAGGTGCGCGTCCTCGCGGACCACCAGGTGGGTGTGCAAAGTCACCGTCTCGCCAACATGCGGCAGCCGGTACAGGGTGGTCATCGGCACTTCCACCTCATAGCCGACACCGTTGACATCCAGCACCAGATGCGGAGGCTGCTTTTCGGCGAGAGAGCCGCGTAAACGTCCAATCACGTTTCAGATCCTTTCGTGTTGCCTGTCGCTCGCGCGAAGAAGTTGAACACCGTCATCATAGAAAATAAGCGGACATATAATGCCTCTAGAGCCGCAAGCGGCCGCCGCGACTGCGCGCAGTGCCCAAGCCGTGAGGAATCAGACTGGAACGCGTATGCGCGTGGCACAGGGCGATGGCAAGGGCATCGGACGCATCGATTTGCGGCTTCTGGGTCAGCTTGAGCAGGTGCATGACCATCATCATCACCTGTTCCTTATTGGCACCGCCGGTTCCTGCAACTGCCTGCTTGACCTGGGTTGCGGTGTATTCGGCAATTTCCAGCGCCTCTTCGGCACCCGCCACGATGGCTGCGCCCCTGGCCTGCCCCAGCTTCAATGCCGAATCGGCGTTACGCGCCATGAAAACCTTTTCGATGCCCATCGTCACTGGTTCGTAGGTCTTGATGACTTCCCGCACACCGCGATAAACGATCTGCAAACGCTCATGCAGCTCGCCGCTGCCGGTGCGGATGCAGCCCGACGCGACATAGACACAGCCGCGCCCGGTGTCGCGTACCACGCCATAGCCGGTGATTCGCGAACCGGGATCGATACCAAGAATAAGAGTCATAACGCCTGCAGCTTGAGGAAGTCACGCAAAACAATAGGTGCAGCATAAAGGCAGAAGCCGGAGGCCGATAGCTGTGCGTTGCTCACAGCTTCGTTCCCCCGGCTTCCGACCTGGTGTTACCTGCAAGCGATCAGCCCAGTTGCTCCATCACTTCGTCCGGGATCTCCGCATTTGAATACACGTTCTGCACGTCATCCAGGTCTTCGAGCATATCAATCAGCTTGAGTACCTTTTCAGCGGTTTCCAGATCAAGCACGGCACTGGTGGTCGGCAGCATGACAATCTCTGCGTCTGCAGCCTTGAAACCCGCAGCCTCCAATGCGTTACGCACCGCATAAAACCCGGAGAACGATGTGAACACATCGATCGAGCCGTCTTCGTTGGTCACGACATCGTCAGCATCAGCCTCCATGGCAGCCTCGATCAGCGAATCCTCATCGACCCCGGCAGCGAAGGAGATCTGCCCCTTGCGATCGAACAGGTAGGCAACAGAGCCGTCGGTGCCGAGATTGCCGCCGCATTTGGTGAATGCATGGCGCACAGCCGCCGCGGTACGGTTGCGGTTGTCGGTCATGGTTTCGACCATGATCGCCACGCCGCCCGGACCGTAGCCCTCGTAACCCAGCTCCTCGACATCATCACCGTCGGAGGCCCCTACCCCTCGCGCCACCGCACGATCAATGGTGTCACGGGTCATGTTCGCACCAAGCGCCTTGTCCAGCGCCAGACGCAGACGCGGGTTGGAACCGGGATCACCACCGCCCTGACGCGCAGCAACGGTCAGCTCACGGATCCACTTGGTGAAAATCTTGCCTTTTTTGGCATCCTGACGCTCTTTGCGGTGCTTGATGTTCGCCCACTTAGAATGACCTGCCATTTTTCGCTCCAGATTCTTTTTGAAACACCTTCACCTTTCGCCCTGAACAGACGGGCAAAAAGCTTCACTCAATAAGGGGTAAATGCAGGGCGCATCATTGATACGCCCTGCCCGGCATCACTCGGCCTTTGGCTGCTCGCGCAGACGGATGTGCAGCTCGCGCAACGCTTTGGCATCGACAACGCCAGGCGCCTGGGTCATGACATCAGCCGCGCTCTGGGTTTTCGGGAACGCGATCACTTCACGAATCGATTGCGCGCCGGTCATCAGCATTACCAGACGGTCCAGACCGAAAGCCAGACCACCGTGCGGTGGCGCACCATATTTCAAGGCATCGAGCAGGAAGCCGAACTTCTCCTGCTGCTCGTCTTCGGCAATGCCCAGCAGACGGAAGACCGCCTGTTGCATTTCCTTGCGATGGATACGGATCGAACCGCCGCCCAGTTCGGTGCCGTTGAGCACCATGTCGTAGGCACGGGACAGCGCGGTCGCCGGGTTGGCTTCCAGCTCTTCAGGCGTGCACTTGGGTGCCGTGAAGGGGTGGTGCAAGGCGGTGAAGCTGCCGTCGTCGTTTTCTTCAAACATCGGGAAGTCAACGACCCACATCGGTGCCCACTCGCAAGTGTGCAGCTTGAGGTCATTACCGATCTTGATGCGCAGCGCGCCAAGGGCCTCGCTGACGATCTTGAACTTGTCCGCACCGAAGAAGACGATGTCGCCATCAACCGCACCAACGCGATCGAGGATGACGTTCAGGTTGTCTTCCGGGATGAACTTGACGATCGGCGACTGCAAGCCTTCCGGCCCCTTCGCGCGCTCGTTGACCTTGATGTAGGCCAGCCCCTTGGCACCATAGATGCTGACGAACTTGGTGTAGTCGTCGATCTGGCTGCGCGCCATGCTGGCGGCGCCCGGTACACGCAGTGCGGCAACGCGCCCCTTGGGGTCGTTGGCCGGGCCGCTGAACACCTTGAATTCCACGCCGGTGAGCTGATCGGCAACATCCACCAGTTCCAGCGGGTTGCGCAGGTCCGGTTTGTCGGAACCGTAGCGGCGCATGGCCTCTTCAAAGGTCATGTGCGGGAAATCACCGAACTCCAGGTCCAGGACTTCCTTGAACAACTGACGAACCATCTTCTCGGTCAGACCGATGATGTCCTCTTCATTGAGGAAGCTGGTTTCGATGTCGATCTGGGTGAATTCCGGCTGACGGTCGGCACGCAGGTCCTCGTCGCGGAAGCACTTGGCGATCTGGTAGTAACGATCGAAGCCGGCGACCATCAGCAGTTGCTTGAACAGCTGAGGCGATTGCGGCAGGGCGAAGAAGCTGCCCGGGTGTGTGCGGCTTGGAACCAGATAGTCGCGAGCGCCTTCTGGTGTGGCGCGGGTCAGGATCGGCGTCTCGACGTCGAGGAAGCCGTTGTCATCCAGATAGCGACGGATACTGGTAGTGATACGCGAACGCAGACGCAGCTTCTCGGCCATTTCCGGACGGCGCAGGTCGATGAAGCGATAGCGCAGGCGTGTTTCCTCGCCGACGTCGGAATACTCATTCAGAGGGAACGGCGGCGTTTCGGACTCGTTCAACACCTCGAGCTCGTAACCCAGAACCTCGATGGCGCCTGACGCCATGTTCGCATTCACGGCACCTGCCGGACGAGCACGAACCTTGCCCACGACCTTGACCACGTACTCGCTGCGCACGCGATCAGCGGCAGCGAAACTGTCGGCCCGATCAGGGTCGAACACGACTTGAGCCATGCCTTCACGGTCGCGGATATCGAGGAAGATAACGCCCCCGTGGTCACGACGACGGTGGACCCATCCGCAAAGGGTAATTTCCTGGCCTTCCAGACTCTCGTTCAGTTGGCCGCAATAATGGCTGCGCATCATGATGGTGTTTTCACTTCTCGTAATTCGAATTCGGTGGCGATTTCGCTCCTGGCTTGCGCTCAGAGGTACAAGGCACCGGCACAAGGCCAAAGCCAGCCCTGACCCACGCAGAGTCACGCCCGCTAGCAAGACGGAGGATTATATAGAGTTAATTGGCACCGTGCAGCCGGACGAACCTATTAACGACCGGATAAGTTCGTGACCACCCCGCGCAGCCGAGCCGTTCACTCGCGCTGCGGGGGAAAGCGCAGGCACACCTGAGCGGGCCCGCAGGAATGAGGATAAAGCTATGCTAGGCGTGGGAATTTTCCAGGCAGTCGCCCTTCAAAAGATGCGCCACACAGACAACACGAATCAAACCACTGAAATTCTTTACGCCCCCGTACCGCAAGTGAACCTCCCGATCAATGTAGGACAGTACCGCATTGACAGAGCACTCATTGGAACTGGCGATACCTGAAAGAATGTTCCAGTACACGTTCTCCAGACGCAGGCACGTAGCCAGACCGTTAAGCCGAACGGATTTGGAGTGTGGTTGCGCCAGCGTCATATTGAAATCCTCGACAAAGGGGTCATGGCGTATTTCCACCTCCCGATGCAGCAACTTAAGCTCTCGCTCAGCACTTCGTAACATCATAACCGTCACCTTCGAATCATTGAGTTTTAAACACCAAAAGAAATATTCAAAAACAAATAAATGTCCCGATGTATAAAACATGATTGGCGTTTTTATAGCCAGAAGCCCCTACACTTTGTCACTGTAGGAGATGGCTACAGGAAACAGCGGAATAGCGTTATTAACCTTGAAGGAGCCGCCAATAAAAGCGAGGAGAACTGCAGCACAACGCGCGACTGCAGGGCCTTGAATTGCCGGAGCGATTGCGCAATGAAGGCAGGTACCGGAAGTACCAGATACGGCGGGGGATCAACAGTTCAGGAGCGGGACGGGTGGCACTTGAAGCCACTCGTCCCTGGCCGTTACTTCGACTCGAGCATCGAGCGCAACATCCAGGCCGTTTTCTCATGCACCTGCATGCGTTGCGTCAGCAGATCAGCTGTCGGCTCGTCACTCACCTTGTCCAGAAGAGGAAAGATACTACGAGCGGTACGGACAACAGCCTCTTGACCCTGCACCAGACTTTTGATCATATCTTCAGCGCTTGGTACGCCTTCTTCTTCCTTGATGGAAGACAGGCGCGCATACGTCGAATAAGTACCCGGCGCCGGAAAGCCCAGAGCACGAATACGCTCGGCGATGGAATCAACCGCCAGTGCCAGTTCGTTATACTGTTCTTCAAACATCAAATGCAGCGTGCGAAACATCGGCCCGCTGACATTCCAGTGAAAGTTGTGAGTCTTGAGGTAAAGCACATAAGTATCCGACAGCAGATGCGACAGACCGTCCACGATCGATTTGCGATCCTCTTCACTGATACCGATATCGATTGCCATGTTTCATGCCCTTTTGGTGAGGATTGAAAAGCAGTAAAGACCGCTACTCTATCAAGAGAACCCGAATGGCGCAGCTTTCCGTTGGTACGACGCTGGCTGCTGGCAGCGACTCACGCCAATGCCACGGCGATTCCTGCGTGTTCGCAGCGGGCTGCCAGGAGCAGAAAATTGAAGAATAATCAGCAAAATCCGCCAGAGCGCTCTGTTTCAGCATGTGCAGAGGTACTAAAGGACAACGTGATGCCAGGGACGGACAGGCACCCGCACCATTATCGATTGCTGATTTGAGTAGGATCAGGCTTTGCTGTTAAATACACGGCGTGTCGCCAACGAGTTGTCATTCAGCGCTGGCACATAGGCCGGCCCAGCGTTCGTGCATCACGCCTCATCTTGTTCAGAAGCGTACCGGACGTTACCAGCTATTTCTTGTAATCCTTCTTGCATGTGAGCTTTTTAAAATGTTGAAAATCGTCCATCTGGTAACGGGAGCAGCAGCCCTGTTGCTCTCTTTCATACCTAGCCTGCGTAGTGAAGCGGCATCTCTCTACCTGCAAAATCCTGACGCGATCTGCCTGGCTTTTCTAGGGCTGCTTAACCTGATACTCGCTCCGGTCATTCCTTACTGGAATCGAGGCCCGCGTCATAATCTGCAAAATCTGGTCAGTGCACTGCTTGTCATTGCGGTAATCGTACAAACGCTAACCTTGCTTGTTCCTCTACCCGGCATCGCAGGTCAACCCGCCATTCTGGTGAGCCTGGCTGTCGCCATCGCAGCCGTCGCCTTGCACCTGGGCGTCAGCTTTTACAGGTCTTACACGCCCTCGTCCGCGCCGCAAAGCCACGACATGGGGAATCGTGATACTGGCACCGTAAAGTGGTTCAACACCTCCAAGGGCTTCGGCTTCATCTCCCGGGATTCCGGCGACGATATTTTTGTGCATTTTCGTGCCATTCGCGGTGAGGGTCATCGCGTACTGGTCGAGGGGCAACGCGTCGAATTTTCCGTGATGAACCGCGACAAAGGCCTGCAGGCCGAAGATGTCATTGCAGCCCTGCCCCGCCGCTGATTGTTTCAAGCAACAAAAAACCGCGACCTCCTGACGGAAGTCGCGGTTTTTTTATGCCAGCCGATCAATAGTGAGGTGGCGGCGCATCTTCCTCGAAGGTCTCGAACTGACTGCCCATTTCCTCCTGACGCTTGAGCATCGCCGCCATCTGCAGTTGCAGATGATCAAGCTCGCGCCGCTGCTTTACCAGCACGTCATTGAGCGCCTGGATCGTATCGTCCTGAAAGGCCATACGGCTTTCAAGCTCCATGACTCGCTCTTCAAGGCTCATGATTGCTCCTCCTCAAATCGGAAATCATTTGTCAGTACCGGCTTCAGTTGCTGGCGGATTGCCGAGAACTGTTCGTCAGTATAAGCGATGGCAGCCTGCTTGCCCCACACGGGCGCAGGCCAGGCGGCATCGTCACGCTTGCGCACGATGACGTGCATATGCAGCTGGCTCACCACGTTCCCCAAGGCGGCAACGTTGATTTTATCCGCATCGAAGAGCTCGTTCAGCACCCTGGACAGTGCAGTCGTCTCCTGCCACAACTGCACCTGATCTGCAGCGCTCAGCTGAAAGACTTCAGTGATCTCAGCCCGACGCGGCACCAGAATGAACCATGGGTAGTGACTGTCGTTGGAGAGCAGTAACCGGCACAACGGAAAGTCGCCAATCGGCAGGGTGTCTTGTTGAAGACGGGAATCCAGAACGAACACGATAAAAAGCTCCTGACTGCCAGGTAAATGCACCTGCCCTGCCTGTGGCAGGGTGCTGCGATAGGCAGGCAGGATACTAGGCTTCGCGTGAGGCTTCACCTATGCACCAGAATGCACCCACCACAACGGTCGCCGCACCAATTTGACGCCACTGAATGACGGCAGATCCCGCTGCAAACAGCCACACGTTGAACCAGTGCCTTACAATTGCCTGCCTGACGTACATGAAAATGAAACATCCACTGCCTCACCATGACCGCCACCAGAGCAATGCTCCAGGTTCAGGCGAATCCGATAAGGACTGCACCAAAATCACACACTGCTGTTGCGACAGCAACAAAGCGGATTCGTTTTCTACTCAACGTGAGCCGATACCGGTAACGTTTTGGGCAATCAGGGCAGCGTTCATCCTTGGCGAGGAAAAGCCACAGGTATTTTTAAAAAATAAAAATGGCTAACAAAAACATGTAGATAGAGCAAAAATGCGATCCTGATTCTGATTTTTCACAAAATTTTTTCATTTTCGGAAACTTTGTGCACGCTTGTTGCTTTATCACCCATATGATCAAGGCACCCCTGGCGGAAAACAGGGGTGGCAGAATCAAGGGAAACAAGGCTTGCGACCCTGAGGGACGCTGTGACGGACCGCACTTTGATCAATCAGACAAGGTGCAGAATGCCACTACAGGCTAGCTCGGCTGCGCGTCGTAAAGATTCTGAAAGGATAAGGCTGTAGCTATAGCAACCCAAGTCAGCGTGATATAGATTCCGCCGACAAAAATAGAAAGAGCCGCCCAGATAAAAAAACAGGTGGGACGGCAGACAAATCTTCTAAAAACCAAAGGAGCAATCACGATGAGAGTGATGAAGTGGAGCGCAATCGCACTGGCCGTTACGGCAGCCAGCGCCCAAATGGCAACAGCCGCACCTTTCGTCAGCGATCAGGCTGATGCCAAGGGCTTTGTGGAAGGCAGCACGCTTGACCTGAAGTTGCGCAATTACTATTACAACCGTGACAAGAAAAACAACCCTGCTCCAGGCGGTCGCAGTGACAAAGACTGGACCCAAGGCATCTGGGCCAACTTCAGTACCGGCTACACTCAAGGCACCATCGGTGTAGGCGTTGAGGCATTCGGCTATGGAGGCCTCAGGCTTTGGGGTCTCGACAAATACTCAGGCTCTGGAAACCTGGTCACTGACGCCAATGGTGATAACGAGGCTACGCAGGGCAAGCTGGGCGGCGCTGTAAAATTCCGCGTATCGAAGACTGAATTGAAAATCGGCGACATGCAGCCTACCAGTCCAGTATTTGCGGTTGGCGGATCACGCCTGCTACCTCAAACCGCTAGCGGTCTAAGCCTGCAAAGCAGTGAGATTGCAGGTCTTGATCTTGAAGCAGGACACTTCTACTCGGGCACAAGCCAGGATGACACGAGTCACGACGGCAGCATCTGGGCAACTTACGCAAACGGCTTCAACGGCCTGAAAGCCAGCAGTGCAGATTTTGTTGGCGGCAAGTACGCAGTGACCGATGGTTTGGGCGTGGCTTTCTATGCAGCCAAACTCGAAGACATCTGGGATCAGTACTACGGTAACGTGAACTATGCATTGCCTTTGGGGAATGATCAGTCACTGGCTTTCGACGTCAACCTGTACCGCACCCTTGACGAAGGCAGCGCTAAAGCTGGGTCGATTAACAACACCACTTACTCGGCGTCGGCGGCTTATTCGTTCCTGGCAGCGCATACCATTACCGTTGCGTACCAGAAAGTCGACGGCGATACGCCGTTCGACTATATCGGTATAGGCGACAACAATCGTGGCGGCGACTCTATTTTCCTGGCCAACTCCGTTCAGTACTCTGACTTCAACGGCCCAGGCGAGAAATCGTGGCAAGTGCGCTACGACCTGAACATGACGCCTTACGGCGTTCCTGGCCTGAGCTTCATGACACGCTACCTCAACGGTGACAACATTGATGGCACCAAAGTAGACGCGTCCAGTGCCTATGCCAACATGTATGGAGCTGACGGCAAGCACCACGAAACCAACCTTGAAGCCAAATACGTTGTACAGACTGGCCCGGCCAAAGACCTGTCCTTCCGTATGCGTCAGGCATGGCACCGTGGTAACGATGCCCAGGCAGATGGCGACGTCAACGAGTTCCGCCTGATCGTCGATTACCCGATCTCGATCCTGTAATCACCGCTCAGCACTCGTTAATAGAAGAAGCCCGGCACATGCCGGGCTTTTTCATGCCCCCAAGAAAGCACTCCAACGCCACATGCAAGCCAGCCCCGCCCTGTACGCGACCTGCACAGCGCCGTACAATGCCAGGTCATTTCCTGTCTCAGCAACCGACAACGGCCAACCATGCGCACCAGTCAATTTTTGCTCGCCACACAGAAAGAAACCCCTTCCGATGCGGTCGTGGTCAGCCATCAGCTGATGCTGCGCGCCGGCATGATTCGCAAGCTGGCCTCCGGCCTCTACACCTGGCTGCCGATGGGCCTGCGCGTACTGCGCAAGGTCGAAGCCATCGTTCGTGAAGAAATGGACGCCGCAGGCGCACTCGAAATTCTGATGCCCGGCATTCAACCCGCAGAACTGTGGCAGGAATCCGGACGCTGGGAGCAGTATGGCCCGGAGCTGATGCGTCTGGTCGACCGCCACAACCGTGAGTTCTGCCTGGGCCCGACCCACGAAGAAGTCATCACCGATCTGGCACGCAATGAGCTCAACAGCTATAAACAGCTGCCGATCAACCTGTACCAGATCCAGACCAAATTCCGTGACGAGATCCGCCCACGCTTCGGCCTGATGCGTGGACGCGAGTTCGTCATGAAAGACGCCTACTCGTTCCATGCCGATCACGAATCGTTGCAGGTCACCTACGACCGCATGCATCTGGCGTACAGCAACATCTTCACCCGACTGGGCCTGAAGTTTCGCCCGGTCGAAGCGGATAACGGCTCGATTGGTGGCGCAGGCTCGCACGAATTCCACGTACTGGCCGAATCCGGCGAAGACGATATCGTGTTCAGCGACGGCTCCGATTACGCAGCCAACATCGAAAAGGCCGAGGCGATTCCTCGCGAGAAGACGCGCCCTGCCGCGACCGAAGAGTTGCGTCTGATCGACACGCCGAACACCAAGACCATCGCCCAACTGGTCGAAGGTTTCGGTCTGCCAATCGAGAAAACCGTCAAGACCCTGGTGGTGCGTGCTGCCGAAGAAGGCAAGCTGATCGCCCTGATCATCCGCGGCGATCACGAGCTCAATGAAATCAAGGCCAGTCAGCTGGAACAGGTCGCCAATCCGCTGGTCATGGCGTCCGAAGCCGAACTGCGCGACGCCATCGGCGCAGGCGCGGGCTCACTGGGCCCATTGAACCTGCCACTGCCGTGCATCATCGACCGCTCTGTCGAGCTGATGAGCGACTTCAGCGTCGGTGCCAACATCGACGACAAACACTATTTCGGCGTCAACTGGGAGCGCGATCTGCCGGTTCCGACCGTTGCCGACCTGCGCAACGTGGTTGCGGGCGACCCAAGCCCGGACGGCAAGGGCACGCTGGAAATCAAGCGCGGCATCGAAGTGGGTCACATCTTCCAGCTGGGCACCAAGTACAGCGAAGCGATGAAGTGCCAGGTGCTGGGTGAAAACGGCAAGCCGGTCAATCTGGCGATGGGTTGCTACGGCATCGGTGTTTCCCGAGTGGTTGCCGCTGCCATCGAACAGAACAGCGACGAAAACGGCATCATCTGGAACGACACCCTCGCGCCGTTCCAGATTGCGCTGGTCCCGCTGCGCTACGAGACGGACGCCGTTCGTGAAGCGACGGACAAACTCTACGCCGACCTGACGGCTGCCGGTTTTGAAGTACTGCTCGACGACCGCGACAAGAAGACCAGCCCGGGCATCAAGTTCGCCGACATGGAACTGATCGGTATCCCGCACCGTATCGTGGTCAGTGACCGAGGCCTGGCCGAAGGTAATCTGGAATACAAGAGCCGTACCGAATCGCAACCGCAAGCCATTGCGGTCGCGGACGTGCTGTCGTTCATCCAGGGCAAAGTGAACCGCTGAGTCAACGTGCGCACCTGCTCGCAGGTGCGCCGCTCTTCACTCGCCCAATCCGCATCAGAGATCCCATGCTCAAACGAAGCACCCTAAGCCTCGGCAGCGCCGTTCTGTGCGGCTCATTTCTCGTCGGCGGCTGTGCCAACCAGCTCTCTCAGCGCAGCGAGCACGAGGAGCGAGTCGAACGCAAACTGCTCGAACACACCCTGCAAGTCGATATCGGCGAACCCAAGACACTGGAGTTGCCGCAACGCCGCGTGCGGATTCACGAGCACAAATCGTTCGAGGTCACCGACTTTGAAGTCACCCGCCACTATGACCGCTATACGCCTTACCAACCGTGGCGGGAGGTCTACGAGATCCCCCTCGGCGCAGTCGCTGTTGTCGCAGGTGTCGGGGCTAACGTGGTCAACGTGTTTGCGCTGGGTAATCTGCCGGAAAGCATGACCAAGGACTGGATTCACTATGGCGTGGCAGGTCTGAACCCGTTCATGAACGCCCCGTCCCACGGTCGCGCCGAGCAGAATCTGGCGAGCATCGACGAAGTTCAGAAGGACAAGCGGATCGAGAACTCCACCCTGCCCTGGAATGAACGCCCGGTGATGGTCAAGGCTGGCAATGAAACTCACGAAATGAGCACCGACCGCAACGGCATCCTGCGCCTGAACCTGCTGGACAGTCCGTTTGCCGAACAGGACCTGAGCCGCATAACGCGCATTTATATCAATGTCGAAGACGATCAGGACAGCGCGCACACGAGCGCCAGTTTGCCAATCAGCCATTCGCTACGCGGCAAGTTGCTGGAGGCGCACGCCCTGATCTACGACGACCTTGAAGATGATGAGGTCAGCCAGTGGGTGCATCGCGTCAAACGTCTTTCTGACATGGGACTGGAAGAAGAAGCCAGCGAGCTGGAACAGAACCTGATCGAACTGACGCGCAACGACCCGCAACTGCAGGGTGAATTTCTCAAGTCGCTCGCCAGAGACGCTGGCCGCCTGGTCGCCGTTCCTGCCCAGAGCCAGTAAAAAAAGCCCGCAACATGAAAGGCCGCGGCGTTTAACCGCGGCCAGTCATTGTCGAGAGAACAATTCCAGTTGCTCATGGGCTGCACGCAGGTCGTGCAGGCGCACGCCTATGCCCAGCAACCTGACCGGCTTGCCACCGCGGGCGAACGCCTGAGCCAGCAACTGTTCATAACTGCCCAGATCCCTTCCGGCTCCGGACTGCTCCAGAGTCGTCTGCGTAAAGTCATGAAACTTCACCTTGACGAACGGCTTGCCGGGCCGGTACTGCCCTTCCATTCTGGCCATCCGGCCACTCAAGGTTTCCAGCAGGTCGGGCAGCTTTTCCAGGCAGGCCGCCAGATCAGGCAGATCCGTGTCGTAGGTATTTTCAACGCTGACTGACTGACGTCGGCTGTCATTCTGCACCGGTCGGTCATCAATGCCGTGCGCCAGACTCCAGAGGCGCTCACCGAAGCTGCCGAATTCCCGGACCAGCGCGAGCTTGCTGCGGCTTCGCAGGTCGGCGCAGTCGACGATACCCAGCCGGCCGAGTTTGTCTGCGGTGACTTTGCCTACGCCATGAAGCTTGGTGACCGGCAAGGAAGCGACGAATTCCTCGACCTGATCCGGCGTAATGACGAATAACCCGTTGGGCTTTTTCCAATCGCTGGCGATCTTGGCGAGAAACTTGTTGGGCGCAACGCCCGCCGACACGGTGATGTGCAACTGATTCGAGACCCGACGACGGATGTCCTGCGCGATGCGCGTGGCGCTGCCGGAAAAGTGCCCGGCCTCGGACACATCCAGAAAGGCCTCATCCAGAGACAGCGGCTCTATCAGGTCGGTGTAATCGCGAAAGATCGTGTGGATTTCCCGCGATGCTTCTTTATAGGCATCCATGCGCGGCTTGACGATGGTCAGGTCCGGGCAGAGCTTGAGCGCATGCCGGGACGACATGGCCGAACGCACGCCATAGGCGCGCGCCTCGTAATTACAGGTCGCAATCACCCCGCGCCGCTCCGCAGAGCCGCCTACCGCCAACGGTTTGCCGGCGAGGTCGGGCTCGTCACGCATTTCAATGGCTGCATAAAAGCAGTCACAGTCGATGTGGATGATTTTGCGCTGCGTCATGACCTGATGGGATTTTGCAATCAATGGCCGGGCAGTATCTCATTCGTGCCGCCAAGTAACATCCAATGATGCGAAAGGCCGCCACGAAAAGTAGTCAAAAGCCCATCACGCATGACCGAAACAGCTGCAAAGCCCCGTCATGCAAGCGCCGATGCCGTGCAGATCGATCATTTGGATCCGCTAAGCGTTTGAAGAAAAAGCACTTTTTTAAAACTAACCATTGACACCTTGTCATCTCTCTGTAGAATGCCGCCACACAGACGCGGGATGGAGCAGTCTGGTAGCTCGTCGGGCTCATAACCCGAAGGTCGTCGGTTCAAATCCGGCTCCCGCAACCAAACATCAGAAAAGGCTACTCGAAAGAGTGGCCTTTTTTGTGCGTGCCTGAAAAGCCCTCTTCTCAAGCCCTGACCTGCACGCCGCCGTGGCCCTCTGCCTTGGCTATAGAGCGTGCACAATGTGCACAATCTGCTATTCATTTGCATGCTTTGCGGATTAAGGGTTGACACTTCAGCGTTCGGCTGTAGAATGCCGCCACACAGACGCGGGATGGAGCAGTCTGGTAGCTCGTCGGGCTCATAACCCGAAGGTCGTCGGTTCAAATCCGGCTCCCGCAACCAAACATCAAGAAAGGCTACTCGAAAGAGTGGCCTTTTTTGTTTCCGGTAAAAAAGTAGCGCGGGCAACGGCTAACTGTCTGACAAAAAAGACTATTTCCAAAGCCCTTTGAAACCCTATCATCACATCTGTAACGTAATGCGTGCATTTACGACAGTTTTTGCGTGCGCTGCCGATAGGTGTTACTAAGCTGAATCACGACTGAACCGTAGCTGAACAGCATCACCCGGCTCGATTCGCCATTCGCTCGTTAGACGTTGACGCGCTAACATCCTGAAATATTTTCTGCGTAGGGATTGGTAACTTGGCTGCATACCTCCATCCTGTCGCGCACGATCCAAGGAGTGATTGATGCGCGACAACATGTCCGATTCCAATGAAACCATTGATGCAGAGCAACCCGTCAGCCCACCGCGCCATAACTGGCGGGAGCTGCTGAGCAAATACCGACAGCCCATCGGGCTGGCGGTGATGCTGCTGTTGTTCAGCCTGGCCCTTATAGCCTGCCGCCACATGCTGGTCGAAATGGACTGGTATGCGCTGCACGACTCGCTGTTCGCAGTCCCCCTGCCCGCCCTGGGCGGTGCGCTGCTCGCGGCAATCGTCGGCTATATCATTCTGATGGGCTATGAACTGTCCGCCAGTCGATACGCCAATGTCGACCTGCCTATCAAGACGCTGCTTCTCGGCGGCTTCACCTCATTTGCCATCGGCAATGCGGTCGGCCTGTCGATGCTGTCCGGTGGCTCGGTGCGCTACAGGCTTTATTCACGCCATGGCGTAGGCGCAATTGAAATCGCCCGCATGACCGTGTTCGCCAGCCTGTCACTGGGCTGTGCGCTGCCGCCGCTGGCTGCACTGGCCACGCTGAGCAACCTGTCAGGCGCGTCACTGGCCCTCAAGCTTCCCGTCGACGTGCTGGCTGTAGTCGCTACAGCGGTGTTGATCGGCAGCCTGCTGCTGGCGGTGTTAATCTACCGTCGACGCCTGCCGGAACAGGACATCCCGCACAATATTCTGGTTCGTCTCGGTCGTCGCACCTTGCGCCTGCCGGATTTGAAGCTGACGCTGATTCAGCTGGTGATCACCGCGCTGGACGTCGCCGCCGCAGCGATGGTGCTGTACCTGCTGCTGCCGCATGCGCCGCCGCTGGGTGCATTCATCCTTATCTACCTGCTGGCGCTCGCTGCTGGCGTGCTCAGCCATGTGCCTGGTGGCGTCGGCGTGTTCGAGGCGATTCTGCTCGCAGCCTTTGCCAACGAACTGGGTGCCGCGCCGCTCGCCGCTGCACTGCTGCTGTACCGCCTGATCTACGTGATCCTGCCGCTGCTGCTGGCCTGCCTTACCCTGCTGTTCACCGAGGCTCAGCGCCTGCTGCCGACCAGGCAGGCCATGCGCGTCGCCTCAGGACTGGCGGCACCGATTCTGGCACTACTGGTTTTCTTGTCGGGGGTGGTGCTGCTCTTCTCTGGTGCCACCCCTGAAATCGATACCCGTCTGGAAAACGTCGGCTTCATGATCCCGCATCGACTGATCGATGCGTCGCACTTTGGAGCCAGTCTGGTGGGCGTGCTGTGCCTGCTGCTCGCCCAGGGCCTGCGTCGCCGGCTGTCGGCTGCCTGGATGCTGACCTCTATCCTGCTGCTGGTAGGTGCAGTGCTGTCGATACTCAAGGGCTTCGACTGGGAAGAAGCCAGCATGCTGCTGCTGACCGCCTGCCTGCTGCTGACCTTCCGCCGTTCGTTCTACCGTCCAAGCCGCCTGCTGGAGCTGCCGTTCTCGCCGGTCTACCTGATTGCCAGCATCTGCGTGGTCGGTGCCTCGATCTGGCTGCTGCTGTTCGCCTATCAGGACGTGCCCTACAGTCACCAGTTGTGGTGGCAGTTCACCCTCGATGCAGACGCCCCGCGCGGCCTGCGTTCGGCGCTCGGCAGCGCCGTGCTGCTGGTAGTGGTTTCGCTGACCTGGTTACTGCGTACTGCCAGACCGGTCATCAAGCTGCCCGACGCCGCAGATCTGGACAAGGCGGCCGAGATCCTCAAGGCCTCCAAACAGCCCGATGGCGGCCTGGTGCTCACCGGCGACAAGGCGATCCTGTTCCATCCGGCCGGCAATGCGTTCCTGATGTACTCGCATCGCGGCCGCAGTCTGGTAGCACTTTACGACCCGATCGGCCCCACACAACAGCGTGCCGAGCTGATCTGGCAGTTCCGCGACCTGTGCGACGTGCACCATGCGCGCCCGGTGTTCTATCAGGTACGTGCAGAAAACCTGCCGTTCTACATGGACATCGGTCTCACGGCCATCAAGCTGGGTGAAGAAGCGCGCGTCGACCTGCATCGCTTCGACATCGACGCCAAGGGCAAGGAGATGAAAGACCTGCGTTACACCTGGAACCGGGGTGGCCGCGACGGTCTTTCGCTGGAGATCTACGAACCGGGCCAGGCGCCGATCGACGAGCTGAAAGTGATTTCCGACGCCTGGCTGACGGGCAAGAATGTCCGCGAAAAAGGCTTTTCGCTGGGCCGTTTCAGCACTGAGTACCTGAAGTACTTCCGCATTGCCATCGTGCACTTCCAGGGCAAGCCGGTTGCGTTCTCCAACCTGCTGGAAACCACCAGCCCGGAACTGGCCAGCCTGGACCTGATGCGCTCCCACCCGGATGCACCCAAGCTGACCATGGAATTCATGATGGTCGGCCTGATTCTGCATTACAAAGCCCAGGGCTACGCGCGCTTCAGCCTGGGCATGGTGCCTTTGTCGGGTCTGCAGCCACGACGTGGCGCACCCATCACCCAGCGTCTGGGTTCGATGATCTTCCGCCGTGGCGAACAGCTGTACAACTTCCAGGGGCTGCGTCGCTTCAAGGACAAGTTCCAGCCCGATTGGGAACCTCGTTATATGGCCGTGCCTGCCGGACTCGATCCGCTCGTGGCACTGGCTGACACCGCCGCCCTGATTGCGGGCGGCCTGACTGGATTGGTGAAACGCTGATGATTCGACGCTCCTGGCGCCTTTTGCTCGCAGCTCTGGTAATTGTTCTTTTAATCGTGGCGCTGG
This sequence comes from Pseudomonas sp. P129, assembly GCF_020312195.1. Classification (NCBI taxonomy): domain Bacteria; kingdom Pseudomonadati; phylum Pseudomonadota; class Gammaproteobacteria; order Pseudomonadales; family Pseudomonadaceae; genus Pseudomonas; species Pseudomonas sp. P129. Next base: position 181,197 of record NZ_JAGPYS010000006.1, read on the forward strand.
GAGTCTGGGTCTGGACCCGCCCCGCTCCGCCCGCATCACTGGAACACTCGAACCTTGACGGGGGCGCGCCGCTGACCAGCGTAACGCCGGCCACCAGCATCAAGACCCGTATCGCACTGGCCGTCACCGCTGAAGACATGCTGAGCGACAAGCAATTGCTGGCGATCAGCAAGGATGCGTCGGCACGCATCATTCAGGTGGTGCTGCCCAAGGACGACTGCGTCCTGCAACAGAAGACCTTTCAGGACGCTCTGACGAAGCTCGACGGCCCGGCAAAGGTCGTCGGTGGCATAGGCCCGGGCGCAACCCTGGCCTGGCGCTGGCTGGCCGGGCAGACCGATGACCAGGCGCAGGCCATTTCCGTAGGTTTTGCGCTCGAGCACGTGTCTAATCCGCCGCCCGTTGTGGAGGAGGACGAAAAGCCGCCGCAGATCTGCGACGTGCCGCTGCCGCAGAAGGCTGCGCACGGTCACTGGCTGGCCGCCTGGAACGACGCGCCGGATGATCCGAGCGCAGCGTTCGTGCGCGATCAGAGCAACGCCGACACCAGCATCAGCGACTACGACATCCCGTTGCCTCAGGTGCTCAATACCGAACTTCGTCATCTGTTGCTCGGCGAGAATGACAGTGGCGGACTGGGTATACCGACGGTCGAAGTTCCGGCCAGCCAGCCTTCCGACACCGTGACGCTGTTCATGTCCGGTGACGGCGGATGGCGCGACCTGGACAAGGTCGTGGCCGGCGACATGGCCAAGATGGGCTACCCGGTGGTGGGCATCGACGTACTGCGCTACTACTGGGAACACAAGACACCGGAACAGACCGCCGTCGACCTCACCGACCTGATGAACCACTACCGTCAGAAGTGGGGCACCAAGCGCTTCATTCTGGCGGGCTACTCGTTCGGTGCTGACGTCATGCCGGCTATCTACAATCGCCTGGCCGCAGACGATCAGAATCGGGTCGACGCGATCATTCTGCTGGCCTTCGCGCGCACTGGCAGCTTCGAGATTCACGTCGACGGCTGGCTTGGCAACGCAGGCAAGGAAGCCACCACCGGACAGGAAATGGCCAAGCTGCCAGCCGCCAAGGTGTTCTGCGTTTACGGCGTCGAAGAGAAGAAAGACAGCGGTTGCACTGACACCACCGCCGTCGGCGAAGCGGTTCAGTTGCCAGGCGGTCATCACTTCGATGAGGACTATCCGGCGCTGGCCAAACGTCTGATCGACGCGATCAACAAGCGTCAGGGCAAGACTGCCGCTCAGTAACGCCACAGTCTGCGACAAAAAAATCCCGGCACCGTGAGGTGGCCGGGATTTTTTTATCTGCGCTGCCGGACAACCCGGCTAACGCTTACATCTCCACTTGCGTACCCAACTCGATCACCCGGTTGAACGGCAGCTTGAAGAAGCGCAGGTTGCCGTTGGCGTTCTTGAGCATGAAGGCGAACAACGCTTCACGCCAGCGAGCCATGCCATCCATCTTGGACGGGATCACGGTCTCGCGGCTGAGGAAGTACGTGGTGCGCATCGGACTGAAGTCCAGCTCCGGCAAGTGACACAAGGCCAGCGCAGCCGGTACGTCAGGCTCATCGATAAAGCCGAAGTGCAGGATCACCCGATAGAAACCTTCGCCATAGGATTCGACTTCGAAGCGCTGAGCGGACGGCACACGCGGCGAATCTTCATATACCACGGTCAACAGCACCACTTGCTCGTGCAACACCTGGTTGTGCAGCATGTTATGCAACAGCGCATGGGGTACGGCATCCGAACGTGCAGTCAGGAACACTGCCGTGCCCTGTACCCGGTGCGGCGGCTGGACGCGAATGCTGCCGATGAAGATCGGCAATGGCAGGCCGCCCTCGTCGATTCGCTCCGCGAGCAACTGCTTGCCGCGCTTCCAGGTGGTCATGAGGATAAACAACACCGCGCCCGCCAGTACCGGGAAGGCCCCGCCCTGGAAGATCTTCGGCACGTTGGCCGCGAAGAACAGACCGTCCACCAGCAGCAGGCAGATCAGCAACGGAACAGCCAGCAATGGCGGCCATTTCCAGAGCATCAGCATGACCGTCGACACCAGAATGGTGGTGCAGAGCATGGTTCCGGTCACCGCGACGCCGTAGGCAGACGCCAGCGCGCCAGACGATTCGAAGCCGATCACCAGCAGAATGACACCCGCCATCAGCGCCCAGTTGACGGCACCAATGTAGATCTGGCCTTGCGCGTCGCTGGAGGTGTGCTGGATGTGCATGCGCGGAATGTAGCCCAGCTGGATCGCCTGCAGCGTCATCGAGAAGGCGCCGGAGATCACCGCTTGCGAGGCAATGATGGTCGCCATCGTCGACAGGCCGATCAGGGGCAGCAGCGCCCAGCCCGGCGCCAGCAGGTAGAACGGGTTACGAACCGTTTCAGGATTGCCCAGCACCAGCGCACCCTGACCGAAATAGTTGAGCAGCAGCGCAGGCAGCACAAGGATGAACCACGCGCGTGAAATCGGCTTGCGACCGAAGTGGCCCATGTCGGCATACAGCGCTTCGGCACCGGTCAGGGCAAGCACCACAGCCCCCAGAATGGCCACACCAATGCCCGGATGGATAATGAAGAAATTCACGCCCCATGCCGGGTTGACCGCTTTCAGCACTTCCGGCGACTGCATGATGCCGTAGACCCCCAGCGCACCGAGCACCAGAAACCAGGTCACCATGACCGGGCCGAACAGCACACCGATACGCGCGGTGCCATGACGCTGAATCAGAAACAGCCCCACCAGCACAATCAGCGCCATGGGCACGATCCAGTGATCGAGGCCATCGAACGCCAGCTCCAGCCCTTCCATCGCCGACAACACCGAAACCGCCGGGGTGATCATGCTGTCACCGTAGAACAATGCGGCGCCGAACAGGCCGAATACCACCATCATCATTTGCAGCCGGGGATGCTTGGCCGAAGCGCGCCGCGCCAGGGCCATCAGCGCCATGATGCCGCCCTCACCCTGGTTATCGGCACGCAGGACGAACGCCATGTACTTGAACGAAACCACCCAGATCAGCGACCAGAAGATCAGCGACAGCACGCCGAGAATCGCGTCATGGGTCACGTCCACACCGTAACCACCCTGAAACACCTCCTTGAGGGTGTACAGCGGACTGGTGCCAATGTCGCCGTAAACCACCCCTACCGCGGCGATCAGCAGCCCGATGGGCTTGGCAGCGCCTCCGGCCTCCGCATGACTGTTTGCTTGACTCATCCACTACTCCCGGAAACCAGACATGAGGTTCAACACTGAGAACATCACAAGGCGTAACAATTCAGATTCAGCCAGACATTGACATGCCTCGGCGCGATGGCGCGAAGCATAACGCAGCACTCGTCGTAATTCTTGGTGAAACGCAGATCGTCGCAACGATCCGACCTGCCACCACGCCTTGATCACTGCCTGTTGAAGGCGTTTTTCGAGGCAGCGTTTCTCATGGAACGACAAAAATATCGGCCGGTCATTAGTTAAGCCTGCCGCATCAGGGGTCTTCAAGAACCGCACCGACGCCCGGGCCCCCTGATTACCTCTGACCGAGATGCTCTGATGACCACACAAAACCTGACTGTCCAGCCTTTACCCTTCCAGCCCTCATTTGAAGTCGTTCCGGATGATGAAGCGCAGACCAGCAAAGAGCTGGTCGAAGCCATGCACTCCATCCTCGAGACCACTTATCAAGATACAGGGCACGCCATTCGCAGTGTGCATGCCAAGGCTCACGGCTTGCTTCACGGGCAGATTCAAGTGTACGGCGACCTGCCCGAGCCTTTGGCCCAGGGTGCCTTCGCCAGGCCCGGCAACTTCCCGGTTGTCATGAGATTCTCGACCAATCCGGGCGACATTCTCGACGACAAGGTATCAACGCCTCGAGGCCTGGCCATCAAACTGGTCGGCGTCGAAGGCCCGCGCTTGCCCGGCAGCGCAGAGGCAACCACCCAGGACTTTGTCATGCAAAACGCCAAGGCGTTTACTGCCAAGGACCCCAAAGCGTTCTTGAAGACCCTGAAGTTGCTGGCCAAGACCACCGACAAGGCGCCGAGCATGAAACGCGCGCTGTCTGCCGTCCTGCGCGGCATCGAGTCGGTGATCGAGTCTGCCGGGGGCGAAAGTGGCACGCTGAGAAGTCTCGGCGGGCACCCGATGACCCACATCCTGGGCGAGACGTTCTACACCGTCGTACCGTTTCTGTACGGCCCCTACTACGCCAAACTCAGTGTCGTGCCGGTCTGCGCCGAATTGATTGCACTGACCGACAAGGCTGTGGACCTGAAAGACAACCCGGACGGTCTGCGCGAAGCAGTCAAAGCGTTCTTTCTTGAACACGATGCCAGCTGGGAAGTGCGCGTCCAGTTGGCCACGGACCTGGAGAAAATGCCGATCGAGGACGCCTCGGCGATCTGGCCGGAAGACCTCAGTCCTTACGTAACCGTGGCTCGAATCGATGTGCCCCGCCAGTCATCGTGGTCGGAGCAAAACGTCCAGGAAATCGACGAAGCCATGGCATTCAGCCCGTGGCATGGCCTTGAGGCGCATCGTCCATTGGGCGGCGTCATGCGCGTGCGCAAACCGGCCTATGAACACTCGGCGGGCTTTCGCAGCCAGCACAACGGCTGCCCGATGCATGAACCGCGGCGCTGAGAGCATGTGACAGCCAGTCCAGGCCTGCGCAGTCGGGCCTGGACTTCATTCAAACTGTCACTGCCGCCCTTTGCAACATCGGCTATTTCCCTCAATACACTGCGTGTGCCGGCGTTACTGCCGGTCGTGATGCGATCGGCTCGTCAAGCGCTGGCCCTGGCTGCGTCTCGCGTACGTCGTAATTCTCATGCAAACGCTGGTCATCCTGCCCACTCGCCGCTAGAATTGCGCACTTTTTGATCAGAGGCGCAGCAAGCGCCCAGTCAGCGCCTGCGCTTCGCGTCCGGGCGCCCTTCACGCCGAGGTTTGCCATGTCCACCGTCACCACGCCGTCCGCCCCCAAGGTTGGATTCGTTTCACTGGGTTGCCCAAAGGCACTCGTTGACTCTGAACGCATCCTGACCCAGCTGCGCATGGAAGGTTACGAAGTCGTTGCGACCTACGAGGACGCCGACGTGGTGGTGGTCAACACCTGTGGCTTCATCGATACGGCCAAGGCCGAGTCGCTGGAAGTGATCGGCGAAGCCATCAAGGAAAACGGCAAGGTCATCGTGACCGGCTGCATGGGCGTCGATGCGAGTGTCATTCGCAATGTGCATCCGAGCGTGCTGTCGGTGACCGGCCCGCAGCAGTACGAGCAGGTGGTCAACGCGGTGCATGATGTCGTGCCGCCCCGCCAGGATCACAATCCGTTGATCGACCTGGTGCCGCCACAAGGCGTCAAACTGACTCCGCGCCACTACGCGTATCTGAAAATTTCCGAAGGCTGCAACCACAGTTGCAGCTTCTGCATCATCCCGTCGATGCGCGGCAAGCTGGTCAGCCGCCCGGTGGGTGATGTACTGGACGAAGCCAAGCGCCTGGTCAAATCCGGCGTAAAGGAACTGCTGGTCATTTCCCAGGACACCAGCGCCTATGGCGTTGACGTCAAATACCGCACCGGTTTCTGGGACGGTCAGCCGGTCAAAACCCGCATGACCGAGCTGTGCCAGGCGCTGGGCTCGATGGGTGTCTGGGTGCGCCTGCACTATGTCTACCCGTACCCGCACGTCGACGAACTGATCCCGTTGATGGCCGCGGGCAAGATCCTGCCGTACCTGGACATCCCGTTCCAGCACGCCAGCCCGAAAATCCTCAAGCTGATGAAACGTCCGGCCTTCGAAGACAAGACCCTGGCGCGCATCAAGAACTGGCGTGAGCAGTGCCCGGACCTGATCATCCGTTCGACCTTCATTGTCGGCTTTCCCGGTGAAACCGAAGAAGACTTCCAGTACCTGCTGGACTGGCTGACCGAAGCGCAGCTGGACCGGGTTGGCTGCTTCCAGTACTCGCCGGTTGAAGGCGCGCCCGCCAATCTGCTGGACGCGGCCATCGTGCCGGACGACGTCAAGCAGGATCGCTGGGATCGCTTCATGGCTCATCAGCAGGCAATCAGCGCTGCGCGCCTGCAGATGAAGATCGGCAAGGAAATCGAAGTGCTGATCGACGAAGTCGACGATCGGGGTGCCGTGGGCCGCTGCTTCTTCGACGCCCCGGAAATCGACGGCAACGTGTTCATCGGCCTGGAAGACGGCAGCACCGTTCAGCCCGGCGACAAGATCATGTGCCGAGTGACCGATGCCGACGAATACGACCTGTGGGCCGAGATGCTCTAAGCGCTCTCCCTGGTCGCAAGCGAAAGCCCTGCCCTTTAACCGGCAGGGCTTTTTCGTCTCTGGCTGTTGTCTATCCTGGACCGGCTTAAAGGAGGACGCGATATGCAGCTATACACACCGGATACCCATGATTACCCGGAATTGACCGAGGTATGGGAACGCTCGGTGCGCTCGACCCATGACTTTCTGCCAGACGCCTACATCACCCGGCTCAAGGGGCTGCTGCCGCAGTATCTGGGCAGTGTGACCCTGTTCTGTACAAGGGATGAGCAGCTCAACATCACCGGCTTTGCGGGTGCACACAAGGACAGTCTGGATATTCTGTTCATCGACCCGGACCATCGCGGCCAGAAGCTGGGCACGCAGTTGCTGACTCATGCAATCGAGCAGTTCAATATCCGCGAGCTGGACGTCAACGAGCAGAATACGCAGGCATTGGGGTTTTACCGCAGGCATGGTTTCGAGGTTGTCAGCCGCTCTGAAATCGATGGTCTGGGCCAGCCTTACCCCATGCTCAGAATGCGCCTGATCAGTCGTAACTGACACCGATTGCAGCGCAAATGCAATGTTGCCGCGATTAACCGTCGCCGGGCGGTTACAATGGCGACTTTATTTTAGCAAACGGCTTTTTTGTCATGACAGACCCCATTCGCCTTTCCAAACGCCTTATCGAGCTGGTCGGTTGCTCCCGCCGGGAGGCCGAACTGTTTATCGAGGGTGGCTGGGTCACTGTGGACGGCGAGGTCATCGAAGAGCCGCACTTCAAGGTCACCACCCAGAAAATCGAGCTCAGCCCGGATGCCAAGGCCGACTCTCCGGAGCCTGTGACGATCATCCTGCACAAACCCGCCTCGGCAAGCGCCGAAGAGGCTTTGCAGATGATCACGCCGGGCACGCTCTCCGTAGAGCATAGCTACAGCAAGCGTCCGCTCAAGGGCCATTTCATGCGCCTTGAGGCGATTTCAAGCCTGCAGGCCAACGCCAGCGGCTTGATGGTATTCAGCCAGGACTGGAAAATCCTGCGCAAGCTCACCGATGACCGCAGCAAGATCGAGCAGGAATACGTGGTGGAAATCTCGGGCGAGATGGTTGCTCACGGCCTCAATCGGCTGAACCACGGCCTGACCTACAAAGGCAAGGAGCTGCCAGCCGTGAAAGCCAGCTGGCAGAACGAGAACCGCCTGCGCTTTGCAATGAAAAATCCGCAGCCCGGCATCATCGCCCTGCTGTGCGAGGCCGTCGGCCTGAAGATCGTCGCCATCCGCCGCATCCGCATCGGCGGCGTGTCCATGGGCAAACTGCCCGAGGGCCAGTGGCGCTACATGACGGCCAAGGAAAAATTCTGACCCTCGCGCCACCCACCTTATTACAGCGCGCATGCGCACCGTCATGCGCTGCCCTACGACTTATCAGGAAACACGCCTCATGATGAACAACGATGTACTGCGCAGCGTGCGCTACATGCTCGATATCAGCGACAGCAAGATTGTCGAGATCACCGCACTGACCGGTTTTGAAGTGTCGAAGAGCGATGTCATCGCCTTCATGAAAAAAGAGGAAGAAGAAGGCTACCTGGATTGCAGCGATGAAATCATGGCGCACTTCCTCGATGGCCTGGTCTACTTCAAGCGTGGCAAGGACGACAGCCGTCCGCCACAGGCGATCGATTTGCCGATCACCAACAATATCGTCCTGAAAAAACTGCGCGTGGCGTTCGAACTGAAAGAAGACGACATGCACGCCATCCTCAAATCAGTCGACTTCCCGGTTTCCAAACCAGAACTGAGCGCCCTGTTCCGCAAGGTCGGACACACCAACTACCGCGCCTGTGGCGATCAACTGCTGCGCAATTTCCTCAAGGGCCTGACCCTGCGCGTGCGTGGCTGAATCGGTCCCGATGAGCTACAACGTCTCCCCTGTCGGCTTCGTGCGCTCCTGCTTCAAGGAGAAGTTCGCCATCCCGCGCCAGCCACAGCTGGCACCGGCGGCACGCGGCGTGCTGGAGCTGGTGGCACCGTTCGATCAGGGTGAAGCGGTTCAGGGGCTGGAACAGGTCAGTCACGTCTGGCTGCTGTTTCTGTTCCACCTGACGCTGGAAGACAAGCCACGCCTGAAGGTGCGCCCGCCGCGCCTGGGTGGCAACCAGTCGATGGGCGTGTTCGCTACCCGCGCAACCCATCGCCCCAATGGCATCGGCCAGTCGGTGGTCAAGCTGGACAAGGTCGAGCCCGGGCGACTCTGGCTGTCCGGCATCGACCTGCTGGATGGCACGCCGGTGCTGGACATCAAGCCCTATGTGCCCTACGCCGACGCAATCGCCGACGCGACCAACCACATCGCCAGTGCTGCGCCAGACCTGATACCGGTGCGCTGGCAGGAGGCCGCGCTGCAACAGGCTCGTGAACACGCGTTGCGCCTGAACGAGCCGCTGGTCGAACTGATCGAGCAGTGCCTGGCCCAGGACCCGCGCCCGGCCTATCAGCTGCCCACGCCGGAACGTCGCTATGGTGCTCAGTTCTGGGATCTGGACGTGCGCTGGCACTACCCGCAGGCCGGCGTGATTTGCGTGCTTGAAGTGCAGCTCGCCTGAGGCTGCTGCTGATCTGAACTGATCGGGGCAACAAATCCCGCGCAACAAAAACCCGCCTGATCCACTCAAGGACGAGGCGGGTCTTGTGCAGGCGGCTTACTTCTCGACGAATGCACGCTCGATCAGATAGTCGCCCGGCTCACGCATACGCGGCGAAACGGTCAGGCCGAAGCTGTTGAGCACTTCGCTGGTCTCGTCGAGCATGCTCGGGCTGCCGCACAACATGGCACGGTCGTCCTGCGGGTTGATCGGCGGCAGGCCGATGTCGCTGAACAGCTTGCCACTGCGCATCAGGTCGGTCAGACGACCTTCGTTCTCGAAAGGCTCGCGGGTGACCGTCGGGTAGTAGATGAGTTTGTCACGCAGCGCTTCACCGAAGAATTCATTCTGCGGCAGGTGCTCGGTGATGAATTCGCGATAGGCGACTTCGTTCACGTAACGCACGCCGTGGCAGAGGATGACCTTCTCGAAACGCTCGTAGGTTTCGGGATCCTGGATGACACTCATGAACGGCGCAAGGCCGGTACCGGTGCTCAGCAGGTAAAGATGCTTGCCTGGCTTGAGATCGTCCAGCACCAGCGTACCCGTAGGCTTCTTGCTGATGATGATCTCGTCGCCTTCCTTGAGGTGCTGCAACTGGGAAGTCAGCGGGCCGTCAGGCACCTTGATACTGAAGAACTCCAGATGCTCTTCCCAGTTCGGGCTGGCAATCGAATAGGCGCGCATGAGCGGACGACCGTTTGGCTGCTGCAGACCGATCATTACGAACTGACCGTTCTCGAAACGCAAACCAGGGTCGCGGGTGCACTTGAAACTGAAGAGGGTGTCGTTCCAGTGGTGGACGCTGAGGACACGCTCGTGGTTCATGTTGCTCATGTACGTGAGGACTCCTGAAAAAATAGTGCGCGCAGAAGCACTGCGCTATTGCGCGACATTCTAGTGGCAGACACAATATCTGTTAAATGAATTATCAAGATATAGGTTATCGGTTATATAGATATGCGATTTACTCTCCGTCAGCTCCAGGTATTTGTGGCCGTCGCCCGGCAGGAAAGCGTCTCCAAGGCCGCAGTGCTGCTTTCGCTTTCGCAGTCGGCTGCCAGCACCTCCATCACCGAGCTGGAGCGCCAATCGAGCTGCCAGCTGTTTGACCGTGCCGGCAAGCGCCTCAGCCTCAACGCCACCGGCAGACAATTGCTGCCCCAAGCCGTCGCGCTGCTCGATCAGGCCAAGGAAATCGAAGACCTGCTCAACGGTAAATCAGGCTTCGGTTCACTGGCGGTCGGGGCGACGCTGACGATCGGCAATTACCTGGCGACCCTGCTGATCGGCGGCTACATGCAGCGCCATCCGGAAAGCCAGGTCAAGCTACATGTCCAGAACACGGCGCATATCGTGCAACAGGTTGCGCACTACGAGATCGATCTGGGCCTCATCGAAGGCGATTGCAGCCACCCGGACATCGAAGTGCAATCCTGGGTCGAAGACGAACTTGTGGTGTTCTGCGCCCCGCAGCATCCGCTGGCCAAGCGCGCCCAGGTAACCCTGGAAGAGCTGACCCATGAAGCCTGGATACTTCGGGAACAGGGCTCAGGCACACGCCTGACGTTCGATCAGGCGATGCGTCATCACCGTAACGGGCTGAATGTCCGACTGGAGCTTGAGCACACCGAAGCCATCAAACGCGCAGTCGAATCCGGGCTGGGCATTGGCTGCATTTCCAGACTGGCGCTGCGTGATGCCTTTCGTCGCGGCAATCTGGTCGAACTGGCTACGCCCGAGCTGGACCTGGCCAGGCAGTTCTACTTCATCTGGCACAAACAGAAATACCAGACCTCGGCCATGCGCGAGTTTCTCGAACTGTGCCGCGCGTTCACCGCCGGGGTGCAGCGCAGCGACGAGATCGTGCTGCCCAGCCTGTATTGACGATCTGTACCAAAGGCGTCAGCCCAGCAGAATGATCGCCCACACCAGGCCGATCATGCTCAGGGCGATGAACTGGGCAGCACTGCCCATGTCCTTGGCGTTCTTGGACAGCGGGTGCAGGTCCAGCGAGATGCGGTCAATGGCCGCCTCTACGGCCGAATTGAGCAGCTCCACGATCAGCGCCAGCAGGCACACGGCAACCAGCAGGGCATGCTCGCCCTTGCTGACGTGCAGGAAAAACGACAGCGGGACCAGGACCACGTTGAGCAGTACCAACTGGCGGAAAGCCGCTTCACCTTTGAAGGCTGCGCACAAACCGTCCAGTGAATAACCCGCGGCATTAAGAATACGTTTCAGACCGGTTTGGCCTTTGAAGGGCGACATAGAGAGGCTGCTGTGTAAAAAAGATGAGGAAAGCTAAGGCAATAAAGGTCAAAAAAGCGTGAATGCTCGCAACCTGAAAGCCGTCAGCTGGACGAAATGGACTCAAGCTGCTGTAACAACAATGCTGCCTGGGTACGCGTGCGTACGCCAAGCTTGCGGAAAATGGCTGTGACATGTGCCTTGATGGTCGCTTCGGACACGCTGAGTTCGGAAGCGATCTGCTTGTTCAGCAAGCCTTCACAGACCATCGTCAGCACTCGAAACTGCTGAGGCGTCAGGCTGGCAAGGCCTGCGCTGGCAGCCTTTGCTTCGTCTGAAACACTGATCACTTCATTGACCTGCGGCGGCCACCAGACGTCACCGTCAAGCACCGTGCGTACCGCCTGCTGAATGACTTCCAGCGAGCTGGATTTGGGAATGAAGCCGCTGGCACCAAACTCTCTGGAGCGCACCACGATGGAGGCTTCTTCCTGCGCCGAGACCATCACCACCGGTATCTGCGGGTACTGGCCACGCAACAGGACCAGCCCGGAGAAGCCGTAGGCCCCTGGCATGTTCAGGTCCAACAGAACCAGATCCCAATCAGCCTTCTCCCCCAGGCGCGACTCAAGCTGGGCAATGCTTTCTGCCTCGACCAGCCGTGCGTCAGGCCCCAGGCCAATGCTCAGCGCCTGATGCAGCGCACTGCGAAACAGGGGATGATCATCAGCGATCAGGATGTCGTAGGTCATGTAATGATCCTGTTTTTATAGTGAGGGGCCGAAGACTCGGCCGCCCAGCAAGGCTGGCGAACGCACAGTGCGAAACCCGAAGCGGGCCCCGGTGCCCTGCCAGACCAGATGAATCGGCTTCCAGGCGGCGCCAAGCATGCCCAGCATGGCCATGACGGTCAAGCGCGAAGCGTCGATACCCGGGAACATAGATGGCAATTAGCCAAACCCGTGCAGTTCGGCAGCCCCTGGTTATGAACAGCCTTCAAATGAACGCCTTCAAGTGGGTATGCGCCGCGTCGTCGGGATCGATCGGGTTCTGGTACTTGGCGCCCAGGTAATGAGCGCTGAACACGTCCAGATAAGCATCCAGCACTCCGCTGGCACTGGCGTCACCGGCCAGTTCCAGACACAGGGCGGCCACTTCCGCCGTGCAGAAGTGATCGTCACGCCTCGATCGACGCAAACGGTAACGCGAGATCTGCTCGGGCTCCAGACTCAAGACCGGAAACCGCTCCAGATACGGGCTCTTGCGAAACATCTTGCGTGCTTCGGTCCAGGTGGCATCCAGCAGAATGAACAGCGGGCGCTTGCCATCCAGGCGCGAGACCCTGTTGACCACGCGCTCCTCGGCGACAAATTCTCCGGGAAAGACGATGTAGGGCTGCCACTGCGGGTCGTCCAGCAAGGCGAGCAATTGCTCATCGACCTCTATCCGCGACCAGAGGAAGGCATGAGTGTCCTGGATGACATCGGCGATCAGCCAACCAGTGTTGGTCGGCTTCAAGGGCTCGGTGTCATACATCAGCAGGCAGATGCCTGAGTCGGCAGCGACGCTGGGTCGCCATTCGCACAGACAATAGCTGGAGATCACCCGGCATTCCGGGCAGCGCGGCGCGCGCGAGCCTCGGGCAATAAAAGGCCTGGTACTGCGGGCCAGACGCTCATCGCGCAGGCGGGACACGGCATGGCTCATTACAGGACACACCTGCGGGGGAGATACATCGACACCACAAAGACTCGGCAGGACTAAAGTGCGCGCAGTTTATCAGAGCCCCGGCACTTCAACGCGCTTTCGGTACGGCAGCCTCTTTTCGTCCAGAGTCTAGGCCCGAGGAAGACTCCTGCTCTATACTGCTGCGCCACAGCACCCCGCGCTATCGGTGGGCTGCCCGGAACGCACTTTGAAGTCGCTGGTCCAACGGCCAGTGACTTAATCAGGAGAGTTTAATGCTGCGCCTTATCGTACCCACCCTTACGCTTTTGCTCGTTACTCCACTGTGCGCCCAGGCGGCGTCGAAACAGGAGTTCGAACTCAGCAAGATGCTGGAAAAAGTCGCTAAGGAAAGCAGTGTCGGCACGCCGAGAGCGATCAACGAAGACATCCTCGATCAGGGCTATACCGTCAGCGGCAACCAGCTGATCAACCACCTGAGCGTTCGTGAAGGCCAGGCTCAGCAGATGCGCGCCAACCCGGACGTGATGCGCAACCAGTTGGGCAATAGCGTGTGCCACAACAATGGTTTTCGCCAGTTGATGACCAAGGGTGCCGTACTCAAGTATCAGTTCACCGAGTACAAGACCAACCGCCCGGTTGCGACGCAGACCTTTCAGGCTTCCGACTGCACTGTAAAGCCCAAGCAATAAGCCACGCCCGACATGTAGCCTCCCCCCGCGCGCCTGTTCTTCAGGCGCGTCATTCGAGCAGTACTCAAGACATCCTGCAACCAATCCACCCTGGCAATGAACAGGGAATGGGTAGCCTTTCTCTGCAAACCGGGACATCATCGATTCAACACGCCCCACCGGGCCATCGATCCTGCAGGAGGAAAAATCTCGAATGCCGTATGTACCTGACGATCTTCTATCCCGACACTTTCAAAGCGACGGTCTCGACCTGACCAGCAAGATTGAAGAGCACATCAATGAGGTGGCTCCGGGCACGAAAAACCTTCCGCTGTACCGCGACATGATGCTCACCGTGTTGCGCATGGCCCAGGATGACCGTAACCGCTGGGACGTCAAGATAACGCTGCAGACCCTGCGCGAACTGGACAAAGCCTTTCGGGTGCTAGAGCGCTTCAAGGGCCGCCGCAAAGTCACTGTCTTCGGCTCCGCTCGTACACCAATGGAACATCCGCTGTACGCCCAGGCCAGAGAGCTGGGAGAAAAACTGGCCCGCTCCGACATGATGGTCATCACCGGCGCAGGCGGCGGCATCATGGCGGCAGCCCATGCCGGTGCAGGCTTGAAACACAGCCTCGGGTTCAACATTACCCTGCCCTTCGAACAGCATGCCAACCCGACGGTAGAGGGCAGCGAAAACCTGCTGCCCTTCCATTTCTTCTTCACGCGCAAGCTGTTCTTCGTCAAGGAAGCCGACGCGCTGGTGCTATGCCCAGGCGGCTTCGGAACTCTGGACGAAGCCCTGGAAGTGCTGACGTTGATACAAACCGGCAAAAGCCCGTTGGTGCCTGTGGTATTGCTGGACACGCCTGGCGGGAGTTTCTGGCAAGGTGCGCTGGACTTCATCAAGCACCAGTTGCAGGACAATCACTACATTCTGCCAGCCGACATGAAGCTGATGAGGCTGGTTTACAGCGCCGACGAAGCGGTGCAAGAGATCAACCGGTTTTACGCCAACTTCCATTCCAGCCGCTGGCTGAAAAACAAGTTCGTGATCCGTATGCATCATGCGCTGAGCGAGCAAGCTCTGGAGCACATGCAGGAAGCGTTCGCTGACTTGTGCATCAATGAAAACTTTCACCAGCACAGTTATCAGGGCGAAGAACACGATGAAGCGCAGTTCAGTCACCTGACACGACTGGCGTTCACCTTCACAGGCCGCAATCAGGGCAGGCTTCGTGAACTGGTGGATTACATCAACCAACAGGAAAACTGGGAAGACGCTTCAGCGACCAGGGACGCAGCTCAGAAACGGGCGCCACAGTAAACGCCCCGATATATCAGTCATCTCCGCCACGGCCGCTTAACAAGCGGCCGATCATTTCCAGCGGATAGCCTCGATAACTCAAAAAACGCCCCTGTTTGGCTCGCTCGCGCGCATCGACAGGCAGAGCACCGGCAAACTTGCGCTGCCAAAGCTCGTAAAGCTTCTCCTGCCAATCAATACCGCAGTCCCTGAGCGCCTGCTCAATGTCGGCACGTTGCAAGCCACGCTGACCAAGCTCTTCGCGAATACGAACAGGACCGTAGCCCGAACGTGCCCGGTAAGACACGAAGCTTTCAAGGTAGCGGGATTCAGAGAGCAGACCTTCCTCGACCAGGCGATCAAGGGCGGCATCGATAAGCTCGGGGGGAGCGCCGCGCTGACGCAGTTTACGCGTCAGCTCGACTCGACCGTGCTCGCGACGTGCGAGCAGGTCCATTGCAGTGCGCCTGACGGCGACAGGTGTATCGAGTACGGCAGGCATGTCTATCAGATATCGACATCTGCTTCAGACATATCATCGGCAGCCACTGCTTCACGGGAGCCGACAGCCTTGGTGTCGACGCCAGGGGTCAGCAGTTTGTCGCGGATCTGCTTCTCGAGCGCTTTGCAGATTTCCGGGTTATCTGCCAGGAACTTGGCCGAGTTGGCCTTGCCCTGACCAATCTTGCTGCCCTGGTAGCTGTACCAGGCACCGGACTTCTCGACAAAACCATGCAGAACGGCAAGATCGACGATTTCACCGTTCAGGTAGATACCCTTGCCGTAAAGAATCTGGAACTCGGCCTGACGGAACGGCGGAGCCACCTTGTTCTTCACAACCTTGACGCGGGTTTCGCTGCCGACAACTTCATCGCCTTCCTTGACCGCGCCCGTACGACGGATGTCCAGGCGTACCGAAGCGTAAAACTTCAGCGCGTTACCACCGGTGGTGGTTTCCGGGCTGCCGAACATCACGCCGATCTTCATGCGGATCTGGTTGATGAAGATCACCAGGCAGTTGGCGTTCTTGATGTTGCCGGTGATCTTGCGCAGCGCCTGCGACATCAGACGCGCCTGCAGACCCACGTGCATGTCACCCATTTCGCCTTCGATCTCTGCCTTCGGCACCAGCGCAGCAACGGAGTCGACCACGATCACGTCGATGGCATTGGAGCGCACCAGCATGTCGGTGATTTCCAGCGCCTGCTCACCAGTGTCCGGCTGCGAAACCAGCAGGTCGTCGACATTGACGCCCAGCTTGCCTGCGTACTCCGGATCCAGTGCGTGCTCGGCGTCGACAAAGGCGCAGGTAGCGCCCATTTTCTGGGCCTGGGCGATGACCGACAGCGTCAGTGTGGTTTTACCGGAAGACTCAGGACCGTAGATTTCCACGATCCGGCCTTTTGGCAGTCCGCCAATACCGAGAGCGATATCCAGACCCAGCGAACCGGTGGAGATGGCAGGGATCGCCTGGCGATCGTGATCGCCCATGCGCATCACGGCGCCTTTACCGAACTGACGCTCGATCTGACCCAAGGCCGCAGCCAAGGCTTTCTTCTTGTTGTCGTCCATTGAAGTCCTCACGTAATCAAATTCAATTAGGGCCTTGATGGCCACAACACCTGTATAAGTAGACAGTATTATTCCACAGCAGTGAGCGCGCGCCTACCCCTGTTTTGGCATTTCTCCGCGCGCAAGCTGTATCAGCCCGTGCAGCGCGGCTCCGACCGTCTGTCGACGAACCTGATCACGGTCGCCATCGAACCGGTAACAGCGGCTGACCGACACATCATCCTTGCCCCAGCACAGCCACACAGTACCGACCGGTTTGTCCGGCGAACCGCCGCCGGGGCCTGCGACACCGCTGACCGCGACGGCGAATCGTGCACCGCTTTCACGCTGCGCGCCTCGCACCATGGCTTCGACGACCGGCTGGCTGACCGCCCCGACCTGTTCGAACAATACCTCGGGCACCCCTAACTGACGGGTCTTCTGGGCGTTCGAATAGGTCACGTAACCGGCTTCGAACCACGCCGAGCTGCCGGCAATGCGCGTGATCGCTTCGGCGATTCCGCCCCCCGTACAGGATTCGGCAGTGGTCACTTGCGCGTTCATTGCGTCGAGAAGCCTGCCAAGCGTATCGGCAAGCCCGGTTATCTCACTCACGGTGTAATCGTTCATGCTGGAAAGCCTGTAAAGGTGAATCCTGGAGCCGCGCACCTGCCGCGCAACGGTACTGAGCATGCTGCTTTACTTGTCACTTTTCCTGCGCCCGGGCTTTTTGACCGTTTCCACCGTGGTTTCTCTCGGCCTTTTTCTGGCTTCTTCCAAAGGGATGAAGCGCCCGCTGACAGAGTCCCTTGCTCGTTTGTTCTTCATATAAAAATCCTTTTTTATAAGTTACCGCCCGGAGATCGAGTGGCAGCGATGAAAGTCTATACGGCAAATCGAGCTGCATGGCTGTCTGGAAACGCCCGGTCACCAATACGCGGGCGCCACGCTGTCACTGCACCACCCGGTCGAGCGTGATAACCTTGCCGCCATCGCACATACCCGGCAGACGCCCCTTGATTCAGACAAGGGCTACCCGTCGCGTCTCAAGGTTGCCTCACTCCTCTCAAGAACTTGCCTAAGCCACTGATGAATAAAGCAATTTCCGACCTCTCCGCACACACTCCGATGATGCAGCAGTACTGGAAACTCAAAAACCAGCACCTGGATCAGCTGATGTTTTATCGCATGGGCGATTTCTACGAGATCTTCTACGAAGACGCGAAGAAAGCCGCCAAGCTACTGGACATAACCCTGACCGCACGCGGCCAGTCGGCAGGTCAGAGCATTCCCATGTGCGGGATTCCCTACCACGCAGCCGAGGGTTATCTGGCCAAGCTGGTGAAACTGGGCGAATCGGTGGTGATCTGCGAGCAAATCGGCGACCCGGCCACCAGCAAGGGGCCGGTGGATCGTCAGGTGGTGCGGATCATCACGCCAGGGACCATCAGCGATGAGGCCCTGCTCGACGAGCGCCGCGATAACCTGATCGCCGCCGTGCTGGGTGACGAACGCCTGTTCGGCCTGGCGGTACTGGATATCACCAGCGGCAACTTCAGTGTGCTGGAGATCAAGGGTTGGGAGAACCTGCTGGCCGAGCTCGAGCGCATCAACCCGGTCGAGCTGTTGATTCCGGATGACTGGCCACAAGGTCTGCCCGCCGAGAAACGCCGTGGTTCTCGACGTCGCGCACCCTGGGATTTCGAGCGCGACTCAGCCCATAAAAGTCTGTGTCAGCAGTTTGCAACCCAGGACCTGAAGGGTTTCGGTTGCGAAAACCTCACGCTGGCCATTGGTGCTGCCGGCTGCCTGCTCAGTTATGCCAAGGAAACCCAGCGTACCGCCCTGCCCCATTTACGCAGCCTGCGTCACGAACGTCTCGACGATACCGTGATCCTCGATGCCGCCAGCCGCCGTAACCTGGAACTGGACACCAACCTGTCCGGGGGCCGTGACAACACCCTGCAATCGGTCATGGACCGCTGCCAGACCGCAATGGGCACGCGGCTGCTGACCCGCTGGCTGAACCGGCCACTGCGCGACCTGACCATCCTTCAGGCACGGCAGACATCGATCACCTGTTTTCTGGAACGCTATCGCTTCGAAAACCTGCAGCCACAGCTCAAGGAAATCGGCGACATCGAGCGGATTCTGGCGCGTATCGGCCTGCGTAACGCGCGGCCACGTGACCTCGCCCGCCTGCGCGACGCACTGAGCGCCCTGCCCGAACTGCAACAGGCGATGACCGATCTGGACGCGCCGCATCTGCAGCAACTTGCGCAGACTGCCGGAACCTATCCCGAGCTGGCCGACCTGCTGCAGCGCGCGATCATCGACAATCCGCCAGCCGTCATCCGTGACGGCGGCGTTTTGAAGACGGGCTACGACGCTGAACTGGATGATCTGCAGTCGCTGAGCGAAAACGCCGGTCAGTTCCTGATCGATCTGGAAGCCCGCGAAAAAGCCCGTACCGGCCTCGGCAACCTGAAAGTCGGCTACAACCGCGTGCATGGCTACTTCATCGAGCTGCCAAGCAAGCAGGCCGAGCAGGCGCCGGCTGATTACATACGCCGCCAGACCCTCAAGGGCGCCGAGCGCTTTATCACGCCCGAACTCAAGGAGTTCGAAGACAAGGCGTTGTCGGCCAAGAGCCGTGCACTGGCACGGGAAAAGATGCTCTACGAAACGCTGCTCGAAGACCTGATCGGTCATCTTGCGCCGCTTCAGGACACGGCAGCGGCTCTGGCCGAACTGGACGTGCTGAGCAACCTTGCGGAACGCGCGCTGAACCTGGACCTCAATTGCCCACGCTTTGTCGCCGAACCGTGCATGCGCATCGAGCAGGGTCGCCATCCGGTCGTTGAACAGGTCCTGAGTACGCCTTTCGTGGCCAACGACCTGGCGCTGGACGACAGCACGCGCATGCTGGTCATCACCGGCCCGAACATGGGCGGTAAATCGACCTATATGCGTCAGACGGCGCTGATCGTACTGCTGGCCCATATCGGCAGCTTCGTCCCCGCCGCCAGCTGCGAACTGTCGCTGGTCGACCGGATCTTCACGCGCATCGGCTCCAGCGACGACCTGGCGGGCGGACGCTCGACGTTCATGGTCGAAATGAGCGAAACGGCAAACATTCTGCACAACGCCACCGATAAGAGTCTGGTGCTGATGGATGAAGTCGGGCGCGGTACCAGCACCTTCGACGGCCTGTCGCTGGCATGGGCGGCAGCCGAGTGTCTGGCGCAACTGCGTGCCTACACGCTGTTCGCCACGCACTATTTCGAACTGACGGTGTTGCCGGAAAGCGAACCGCTGGTGACCAACGTGCACCTCAATGCCACCGAGCATAACGAGCGCATCGTGTTCCTGCACCGCGTCCTGCCCGGGCCTGCGAGCCAGAGCTATGGCCTGGCCGTGGCGCAACTGGCCGGTGTGCCGGGCAAGGTCATCAGCCGCGCCAAGGAGCACTTGCAACGTCTGGAAACCACCAGCCTGCCGCACGAGCAGCCGCGCGCCAAACCCGGCAAGCCCGCTGTCCCGCAGCAGAGCGATATGTTCGCAAGTCTGCCGCACCCGGTGCTCGACGAGCTGTCGAAGGTCAAGGTCGACGATATGACCCCGCGACAGGCGCTGGATTTGCTATACACATTGCAAACTCGCCTGTGACGCGAAGCGTTACATACTGTTAGAATCCCGCGCGGTTTGGGACGCTCTCGGCTTTTAGCCTGGTCGAGGCGTTTTTCGAGCCGCGTGAAAATGCAGCGAACCGCCGGTAGGTAGCAGGGAGAGGTAGCAGACGACGCAGTCTTACTGCCTCAAGGCCACCCACCACAAGCACGTGTTTTCATAGGGCCGGGAAACCTCCCGAACCTGACATCCCTGTCTGGAAGGGCTCTGCCGCAGCCGCCTGAGGAGAAAATTAGAAATGACCTTCGTCGTCACCGACAACTGCATCAAGTGCAAGTACACCGACTGCGTAGAAGTCTGTCCGGTGGACTGCTTTTACGAAGGCCCGAATTTCCTGGTGATTCACCCGGACGAGTGCATCGACTGCGCGCTCTGCGAGCCAGAGTGCCCTGCCGTAGCCATTTACTCTGAAGACGAGATTCCTGCCGGCATGGAAAACTTCATTGAGCTCAATGCCGAGCTTGCTGAAATCTGGCCCAATATCACCGAAAAGAAAGACGCTATGCCGGATGCGGCAGAGTGGGATGGCAAAACCGGCAAGATCGCTGATCTGGAACGCTAGATTCCATACAGACAAAAGGCCCTCAAGAGGGCCTTTTTTGTTGAAGACGATTTTCTGCAGATAAAAAAAGGGGCGGTATGACCCGCCCACATTTTTCCTTGATCCCTGTATTCCCTAGTCATCATCCTGATGAATCGCATCCCGCAATATCCCGGCCTTCATCCTTGATGGCCTGTGCCTGTCCGTTGGCACAGCTTCGATATTAGAGATTTAACCCTGGAGAGCAACACCCGAAACGCTCCAGAATATTTCCTGGAAGATCGCCTTTCAGAATTAGAACCTCTTCTAAAACAAAGCCTTGCAATGGAAAAACCGGCGAGTTGGCGACAAGCCTCACTCTGCTTAACTGAATGACTTACAGCAAGCGTACGCAATGACTTACAGGCTTTGAAACTTATGAGTACAGGCACGTAGTTATCGACCAGGCAGAGCAGCGTCTGCTGGCAGCACGTGCAGCAACATTGGAATGACGGAAGACATATAAAAAGGCCGATATACACACAGTGTTATATCGGCCCTGGATGGTGGCTACGGAGGGGGGATTACTGGAAGAGCGACTCGCTGGACAGACCGTTTTTCTCAAGGATCTCGCGCAGACGCTTGAGTCCTTCGACCTGAATCTGCCTTACACGCTCACGCGTCAGACCAATCTCAAGTCCTACATCTTCAAGCGTGCTGCTTTCATGCCCGCGCAAGCCAAAGCGACGAATCACAACCTCGCGCTGCTTCTCGGTCAGTTCAGACAGCCATTGATCGATGCTCTGTGAAAGATCGTCGTCCTGCAGCAGCTCGCAGGGGTCTGTCGGACGGTCGTCGGTCAAGGTATCGAGCAGTGTTTTGTCCGAATCCGGCCCCAGCGAAACGTCCACCGACGAAACACGCTCGTTCAGGCCCAGCATGCGCTTGACCTCGCCTACCGGTTTTTCCAGCAGGTTGGCGATCTCTTCAGGAGAGGGCTCGTGATCCAGCTTCTGGGTCAGCTCTCTGGCCGCACGCAGATAAACGTTCAGCTCCTTGACCACATGAATCGGCAGCCGGATGGTCCGCGTCTGATTCATGATCGCGCGTTCAATGGTCTGACGAATCCACCAGGTGGCGTAGGTCGAAAAACGAAAGCCGCGCTCTGGGTCGAACTTCTCAACCGCCCGGATCAACCCCAGGTTGCCCTCCTCGATCAGATCAAGCAATGAAAGCCCACGATTGACATAGCGTCTGGCAATTTTCACTACCAGCCGCAGATTGCTTTCAATCATGCGTTTGCGCCCGGCCGGATCTCCACTTTGCGACAGACGCGCAAAATGAACTTCTTCTTCCGGGGACAATAGAGGAGAAAAACCGATCTCATTGAGGTACAGCTGGGTAGCATCGAGCGCCCGCGTGTAGTCAATGTACTTGTGTTGTTTGAGCGATGTTGAATGCTTGACCTTGGTACGTCCCGAGACAGCGGCTGGCTGCTTCTCGTTTGACGCTTCCTTCAGGACAATGCCGGCTTCCATAAGGAGCACTTCATCATCGATGTCAAACTCCGGCGCTTCGTTGCCAAGAGCCATTGTTTTAGTCCTTTGGTGAGTTCGACCTCAAGCTCCAGCATCGCCTGGTTCCATGGCAACGCTTGAGCCTGTTCCTACTACGCCAGGAACAGGCTGACAACTATCAACGACGTGGCAAGAATCCTAACGGATCTACAGGTTTCCCTTGGCGGCGAATCTCAAAATGCAGTTTCACCCGGTCAGTTCCTGTTGACCCCATTTCGGCAATCGTCTGCCCTGCCTTGACCTGTTGTCCTTCCCGTACCAAAAGCCTGCGGTTATGACCGTAGGCACTGACGTAGGTATCGCTGTGTTTGATGATGATCAATTCGCCGTAGCCCCGTAATCCACTTCCGGCGTAAACAACTGAACCATCAGACGCTGCCAAAACAGGCTGTCCCAAATCACCAGCGATATCAATTCCTTTATTCAAACTGCCGTTTGAGGAAAATTTTCCTATCAAAATGCCACTCGAAGGCCAGGTCCAACCCGTCGGAGACTTGCCGGCCGGGCCTGTCCCGGTGGTCGCCGACGGAGGTATAACCACAGGTACAACCGCAACGGGTTTGGACATGACCGTGGTTTTGACGGATCCGGAACTGCCGGTACTGGTCGATGTAGACGTCACCGGACGCCCCGCGCCGGACGTTGAAACCACGTTCGGCGTTGAAGAGGAGCGTCCGTCAAAGCGAATTGTCTGACCGGGCTTGATGGTAAACGGCTCCGGGATCTGGTTACGGGCAGCCAGCGCCTTCCAGTCCCAGCCGTAACGAAATGCAATGGAAAAAAGTGTGTCACCGCGCCTGACCACATACTGGCCGGTGGTCACCGTCGGGCGCTGGGCGACTGCATTGCCGTTGCGATCGACCACGCGAACGCCGCCTGAAGGCGAGCTGGAGCAGCCGACCAAAAGGACACTGAGAGCAATGCCAATCACCAGACGCTGATAACTTCTTGAAGACCTGAGCTGCTGAATGACTGTGAGACTCACCCGCCACTCCCTTTACTGGTGACTGAATTCAAAAAAGATGCCTATTGTGTCGTAATAGCAACGGGCAGCCAGTGATAAGCCGCTGAAAAACGCTGTTAAGTATCAATCAGCTGCGTGGAAATGATGCCATCAGGCCATTCAACATTCCGGGCCGCGCGCTGTAGACCGATGACTGACGCCAGAATTCATTGTTTACCGCAGACAATCTTCAAGCGATGGGCCCGTTGAGCAAGGGTACGAAGCGCACAGCCCCCAGCACATGCCGGGAAAAACCGTTTTCTTCACGAATGATCAGCATCAACTGCTGAACCTCCCCAGAGCCAACAGGGATGACCAGACGGCCTCCCGGTGCCAGTTGATCGAGCAATGCCTGCGGTACATCGGTTGCCACCGCCGTGACGATGATGCCGTTATACGGCGCCAGGGCTGGCCAGCCCTCCCAGCCGTCACCCCAGCGAAAAACCACGTTGCGCAGATTGAGCTCGACCAGACGCTCCTTGGCGCGATCCTGCAGCCCCTTGATGCGCTCGACCGAAAACACTCGCTCTACCAGCTGGGCGAGCACAGCGGTCTGATAGCCGGACCCTGTACCGATCTCCATGACCTTGTCCAGCGGCCCTGCTGCCAGCAGCAGCTCGCTCATCCGCGCGACCATGTAGGGCTGGGATATCGTCTGGTTGTGGCCGATGGGCAATGCGGTGTCTTCGTAGGCGCGATGCGCCAGCGCTTCATCGACAAACAGATGCCGGGGCGTCTTGCGAATCACGTCCAGTACCCGCTGATTGGAAATGCCCTCTTCACAGAGGCGTTGAATCAGACGCTCGCGGGTACGCTGCGACGTCATTCCGATCCCTCGACGCAATAAATCATCCTGCTCGCGTGACATCAACGAAGTCCCTCCAGCCAGGTGTTCAGGCTGCTGAATCCGTCCTGACAGGTTCTATCCAGTTGCAACGGCGTGATCGATACGTAGCCTTGTACGACCGCATGAAAGTCGGTCCCGGCACCGCCGTCCTCGACATCGCCGGCAGCCGCGATCCAGTAGCCTGCACGGCCACGCGGGTCGACGACCCTGATCGGCGCCGCAGCGCGGGCACGATGCCCCAATCGGGTCAATTGAATGCCGCGGATATGCTCGAGCGGCAGGTTGGGAATATTCACGTTCAATACCGTGCGGGGTGGCAGGTCGAGTTGCTCATGGGCCTCGACCAGCAAACGCGCGTAATGCGCCGCCGTCGCCAGATTATCCGGCTGACGTGACAGAAACGAAAAGGCAAACGACGGGCGCTGCAGAAAACGCCCTTCCAGGGCTGCAGCGACCGTTCCGGAATACAGTACATCGTCGCCCAGATTGGCCCCCAGGTTGATGCCTGAAACCACCATGTCCGGTTGACGCTCCAGTAGCCCGTGAATGCCCAGATGCACGCAGTCGGTGGGCGTACCGTTGACACTGATGAAGCCATTTTCCAGGGTGTGCGGATGCAGGGGCCGGTCGAGTGTCAGAGAACTGCTGGCACCACTTTTGTCCTGATCAGGCGCAATCACCACGCAGTCGGCGTAGTCCGCCAACGCCGCATGGAGCGCGACAAGACCGGGCGCATTCACCCCGTCATCATTTGATATCAGAATACGCATGAGCTGTCCGTCTGCCCAACCGGCACCAGATCGATGAGTTCGCGTACCAAAACGGTAGCAAAGCATCCGGGCGGAAGGACGAATTCCAGTTGCAGAATGTCAGACTCGGGATAATGCCACGTCAGCCGCCCAATGGGCAGTCGCAGGATGCGACGTTCGTGCTCCATGCCCGCTCTGACCAGCCAGTCACGCAACACTGATTCGTCATCGGCAACGGTATTTTCCAGCGCTGCCGTCGCACCGCCAGCCGGCGAAGGGCCTTCACCCCATTGAGGTCCGGTGGGGTGCAGGTCGAGGATCGCCAGACGAGGATCGCTGCATTCATCCACCCCGGCCGGAAAAAAGCTGCGGCTGTCGGTGAACGCGAGCAAATCACCGACCTGAGCCTTCTGCCAGCTGCCATCGGCAACCCGGGCGGCCAACACCCGATTGAACAGGTAACTGCGCGCCGTGGACAACAGTCGCGAACGCACCGCGCGTTGCTCAGGCAGCGCCTTGCGGGCGGCGTAATCGCGTGCCTCGCCAAGATTTCCGCCCTGATAACCGAAACGCTGCGCGCCGAAATAATTGGGGATGCCCTGCCGGGCGATGGTTTCAAGACGCTGATTCAAGGCGTCCTTGTCTGCATCCAGCTGGGTCAGACGCAGCGTGAAGCCATTGGCCGCATGGGCGCCGCGCTGCAGCTTGCGTTTGTGGCGGCCGCTCTTGAGAATCTGCAGCGTGTCGTCCTGCGCCGCGGACAGGTCAGGATCGGCCTTGCCCGGCAGTTGAATGCTGAACCACTGGCGGGTCAGTGCCTGGCGATCCTTGAGCCCGGCGTAGCTGACTGTGCGCAGCTGAACGCCCGCAGCCCTGGCCAGCCGACGTGCCGCCTCTTCCGTGTTCAGACCGCGCTTCTCGACCCATAGCCACAAGTGCTCGCCATCCCCGGAAAGCGGAATGTCCAGCACTTCGTCGACCTGAAAGTCTTCGGCAGTCGCCTTGAGGACTGCACGCCCCAGTGCCTCGCCGTAAGCTCGCGGGCCCAGCAGTTCAAGTTCGTTCATGCGCGCAGCAACAACGCAACGGCATGCACCGCGATGCCTTCTTCACGCCCGGTAAAGCCAAGCTTTTCGGTCGTTGTGGCCTTGACGTTGACCTGGTCCGGCTCAACCTGAAGATCTTCAGCGATCAATGCCCGCATGGCATCGATATGCGGTGCCATTTTTGGTGCCTGAGCGACGATGGTGGCGTCGACATTACCGACCTTCCAGCCTTTGCCATGGATCAGCGTGAGGACATGACGCAGCAGCACGCGGCTGTCGGCGCCCTTGAACTGCGGATCGGTGTCGGGAAAATGCTTGCCGATATCGCCCAGCGCTGCGGCGCCCAGAAGCGCGTCGCTCAAGGCATGCAGCAGGACATCGCCATCGGAATGGGCCAGCAGGCCGAACCCGTGTGCAATCCGCACGCCGCCCAAGGTAATGAAGTCGCCTTCAGCGAAACGGTGCACATCATAGCCATGGCCAATACGCATAAAAAAACGCCCTGAAAAAAGTCAGGGCGTGATTCTACCTGCTTTGGCGCGCGTTAGCTGTTCAAGGCTGCAGCGTGATGCCTGAGATGGTCCTCAATGAAGCTGGCGATGAAGAAATAGCTGTGGTCGTAGCCTGGCTGCATGCGCAGGGTCAGCGGATAGTCCGCAGCCTTGGCCGCCTGAACCAGCGCCTCAGGCTTGAGCTGATTGACCAGAAAATCGTCACGATCGCCCTGATCGACCAGCGTCGGCAGCTTTTCGGACGCCTGCGCAATCAACACGCTGGCATCCCATTCGCGCCAGCGGGAACGGTCTTCGCCCAGATAACGCGAGAATGCCTTTTGCCCCCATGGGCAATCGATCGGATTACTGATCGGCGAGAACGCCGACACCGACCGATAGCGACCCGGATTACGCAATGCGCAGACCAGCGCGCCGTGACCGCCCATCGAGTGCCCGCTGATACTGCGCACCTGTGACGCCGGAAAATGCCCCTCGATCAGCGCCGGCAGCTCCTTGACCACGTAATCATGCATTTGGTAATGCCGTGCATAAGGCTGCTCGGTAGCGTTGAGGTAGAAGCCCGCGCCTTGACCGAAGTCCCAGGCGCCGTCAGGGTCATCTGCCACGTCTGCACCACGCGGACTGGTATCAGGCGCCACGATGATGATGCCCAACTCGGCCGCCAGTCGATGGGCGGCGGCTTTCTGCATGAAATTTTCATCCGTACAGGTCAGGCCGGACAGCCAGTACAACACCGGCAGCTTGCCGCCCTGCTCCGCCTGCGGTGGCAGATAGACGGCAAACACCATGTCGCAGCCCAGCACCTGGGAGTGGTGCTTGTAGCGCTTGTGCCAGCCGCCGAAACTCTTTTGACAGGAAATATTTTCCAAAGGCATGTGATGTCCTCCAGCTGCAAGCTATAAGCCGCAAGCTACAAGCAGGTAAGAGACCTTCGTGCTTGCCGCTTGGAGCTGACAGCTTGCCGCTGCTCCTTAAAAATGAATGACGGTGCGGATGCTTTTGCCTTCATGCATCAGGTCGAACGCCTTGTTGATGTCCTCCAGGCCCATGGTGTGGGTGATGAACGTATCCAGCGGGATTTCTCCGGTCTGCGCCATGTCCACATAGCTCGGCAATTCGGTACGGCCACGCACGCCGCCAAATGCCGAACCGCGCCAGACGCGCCCGGTCACCAGCTGGAACGGACGGGTAGCGATTTCCTGACCGGCGCCGGCCACGCCGATGATGACCGACTCGCCCCAGCCCTTGTGGCAGGATTCCAGCGCTGCACGCATCAGTTGCACATTACCGATGCACTCAAACGAGAAGTCGACGCCGCCATCGGTCATGTCGACGATGACTTCCTGGATCGGACGGTCGAAATCCTTCGGATTGACGCAATCAGTCGCGCCCAGCTGTTTGGCGATCTCGAACTTGGCCGGGTTGATGTCGATGGCGATGATTCGAGCCGCCTTGGCTTTGACCGCACCGATCAATGCCGAGAGGCCAATACCGCCCAGACCGAAGATGGCCACGGTATCACCAGGCTTGACCTTGGCGGTGTTGAGCACCGCACCGATACCGGTGGTGACGCCACATCCCAGCAGGCAGACTTTTTCCAGCGGTGCCTGCTTGTCGATTTTGGCCACCGAGATTTCCGGCAGTACGGTGTATTCGGAGAAGGTCGAGGTGCCCATGTAATGGAAAATCGGCTCGCCCTTGTAGGAAAAGCGCGTGGTGCCATCCGGCATCAGGCCTTTACCCTGCGTGGCACGAATCGCCTGGCACAGGTTGGTCTTGCCCGAGCGGCAGAACTTGCACTGACGGCATTCCGGGGTGTACAGCGGAATCACGTGGTCGCCGACCACCACCGAGGTCACGCCCTCACCCACCGCTTCGACAATCGCACCACCTTCGTGGCCGAGGATCGACGGAAAAATCCCTTCAGGGTCAGCCCCGGACAATGTGTAGGCATCGGTGTGGCAAACGCCGGAGGCTACTACTCTGAGCAGCACTTCTCCCGCCTTGGGCATGGCCACATCGACTTCAACGATCTCCAATGGCTTTTTGGCTTCAAAAGCGACAGCAGCGCGCGACTTGATCATCAATCTTCTCCGACGGGTAAAAACAAGGATTGCAGTGTAGTACAGTGCCAATTGACGAGTAATGCGGCTAAAAGCAAAACATTAATGCTGTACAGGGATAATCGATGTACACCAATCGTTGGGAAGGTCTGGATGAGTTCGTTGCTGTCGCGGAATGCGGGCAGTTCACGGCGGCGGCTCAGCGGCTCGGGGTCTCCTCGTCGCACGTCAGCCGTCAGATCGTGCGTCTTGAAGAACGCCTGCAGACCCGTCTGCTCTACCGCAGTACACGCAAGGTCGCACTCACCGAAGCCGGGCAGACCTTTCTGCATCACTGCCAGCGCCTGCAGGACGGCCGTGAAGAAGCACTGCGCGCCGTGGGCGATCTGGCCAGCGAACCGAAGGGGTTGTTGCGCATGACCTGCGCCGTGGCGTACGGGGAGCGCTTCATCACGCCGCTGGTCACGCGTTTCATGGATGTGTACCCACACCTGCGGGTCGATATCGAGCTGAGCAACGACACGCTGGATCTGGTTCATGAAGGCATGGACCTGGCGATTCGTCTGGGTCGGCTGCAGGATTCGCGTCTGGTCGCAACCCGCCTCGCGCCACGGCAGATGTACCTGTGCGCTTCGCCGTCCTACATCCAGCGTTACGGCCGGCCGCACAGCCTTTCAGAACTGAATCGCCACAATTGCCTGATCGGTGGCAGCGACACCTGGCAGCTTCAGCAGAACGGGCGTGAATTTTCCCAACGTGTGCAAGGCAACTGGCGCTGTAACAGCGGCCAGGCCGTGCTGGATGCCGCGCTGCACGGGGTCGGCTTATGCCAGTTGCCGGATTACTACGTGCAGAAACACCTCAACGACGGCACGCTGGTGTCGTTGCTGGAGGCACATCAACCGCCCAACACCGCCGTGTGGGCGCTGTATCCGCAGCAAAGGCACCTGTCACCCAAGGTGCGCAAGCTGGTGGATTATCTTAAGGAAGGGTTGGCGATGCGGGATGAATATCGCCAATAGCGAAAACCTAGCGCCCGAACTCGCTGCGGCGCTGACGTAGCCATTCCAGGTCCTCGGGGCGAGTGACCTTGATGTTATCCGAGCGCCCCTCGATCAGGCGGGGCGACTGCCCTGCCCACTCGATGGCCGATGCCTCATCGGTGATGCTGACGTTGGAGACCAGGCTGTCCGCCAGGGCGCGATGCAGGGCCCCAAGACGAAACATCTGCGGCGTGAACGCTTGCCAGACCAGGCTGCGATCCACAGTCTCAAGCACGCGACCGCTGCTGTCGGCACGCTTGAGCGTATCGCGGGCCGGCACGGCCAGCAGGCCGCCGACAGGATCATCGGCCAGCTCGCCGAGCAGATTATCCAGATCACTGCGCGCCAGATTCGGACGCGCAGCGTCATGAACCAGCACCCAGTCATTGTCACTGGCGCCCTGCGCATGCAGGTGCAGAAGCGCGTTGAGCACCGAGCCTGAGCGCTCGCTGCCGCCGTCCACGCGCTGGATGCGAGTGTCATGCGCGCAGGGCAATGCCGCCCAGTAAGGGTCGTCCACAGCCAGACTGATCACCAACCCCTTGAGACGGGGGTGATCGAGAAAACAAAGCAGGCTGTGTTCCAGAATTGTCAGGCCGCCCAGTGACAGGTATTGCTTGGGACGGTCGGCTGCCATGCGAGCACCAATGCCCGCTGCAGGTATCACCGCCCAGAAGGCAGGAAGAAAGTCTTTCATCGCACCAACTTGATTATTGCGCGAGCTGGTAAAGGGTTTCGCCGTCCTTGACCATGCCCAATTCATGTCGGGCACGCTCTTCGACGGTTTCCAGACCTTTTTTCAATTCCATGACCTCGGCATCAAGCACGCGGTTGCGCTCCAGCAGCACCTGATTTTCAGCGTGCTGGTCGGCAATCTGCTGAGTCAGGCTGGCCACTTGCGCGAGGCTTCCGTTACCGACCCAAAGGCGGTACTGCAAGCCAGCCAGCAACAGGAGCAGGACGAGGAACAACCAGTTAGGACTGCGCATTGAAATATCAGGTACCCAGTAAAAAAGACAGCAGAGCCAACGTGAACAACAAACGACTGAGGGCATTGAGCCTGACATAAGCCAGGCTCAATCACTCCAGATTACCGCGGAGCGTCAGCATCGGAGCTGCACAGGCGAGTCAGGGAACCCGAATCCGTGCAGCACTCTGCGTCTTTTTACCATCTATGGCTCAGCCGCGAAACTCGGCACGACCACGATACACAGCCTTGGAGCCCAATTGCTCCTCGATGCGCAGCAATTGGTTGTACTTGGACACGCGATCGGAGCGGCACAGCGAACCGGTTTTGATCTGACCGGCAGAGGTGCCCACCGCCAGGTCGGCAATGGTCGAATCTTCGGTCTCGCCGGAACGGTGAGAGATGATCGCAGTATAACCGGCAGCCTTGGCCATCTGAATGGCTTCCAGGGTTTCGGTCAGCGTGCCGATCTGGTTGAACTTGATCAGGATCGAGTTGGCGATCTTCTTGTCGATGCCTTCCTTGAGGATCTTGGTGTTGGTCACGAACAGGTCGTCACCTACCAACTGGGTTTTCTCGCCGATCTTGTCGGTGAGGATTTTCCAGCCATCCCAGTCGGACTCGTCCAGACCGTCTTCAATGGAAATGATCGGGTGTTTGCGAGTCAGCTCGGCAAGGTATTCGGCAAACTCGGCAGAGCTGTACTCGCCCTCTTCGCTCAGCTTGTACTTGCCGTTCTTGTAGAACTCGCTCGCTGCGCAGTCCAGCGCCAGAGTCACGTCAGTGCCCAACGTGTAACCCGCATTGGCAACCGCCTCGGCGATGGCGTCGAGCGCTTCCTTGTTGGACGCCAGGTTAGGCGCGAAGCCACCTTCGTCGCCCACTGCGGTGTTCAGGCCACGCGCCTTGAGAACCGCCTTGAGGTGATGGAAAATCTCGGTGCCCCAGCGCAGGCCTTCAGCGAAGGACTTGGCGCCGACAGGCTGGATCATGAATTCCTGGATGTCGATGTTGTTATCGGCATGCTCGCCACCGTTGATGATGTTCATCATCGGCACCGGCATGGAATACACGCCCGGTGTGCCATTGAGGTTGGCGATGTGCGCGTACAGCGGCAGGTCCTGATCCTGTGCCGCTGCCTTGGCAGCTGCCAGGGAGACTGCGAGGATGGCGTTCGCGCCCAGGCTTGCCTTGTTTTCGGTGCCGTCCAGCTCGATCATCGCGTGATCCAGCGCCTTCTGGTCAACCGGATCCTTGCCCAGCAGCAGGTCGCGGATCGGACCATTGATATTGGCAACAGCCTTCAGAACGCCCTTGCCCATGTAACGGCTCTTGTCGCCATCACGCAGCTCCAGCGCTTCGCGCGAGCCGGTTGAAGCGCCAGACGGCGCGCAGGCGCTGCCGATGATGCCGTTATCGAGGAGCACATCTGCTTCAACGGTTGGGTTGCCACGGGAGTCAAGAACTTCACGACCTTTGATGTCAACGATTTTTGCCATTGTTGTAAACACTCCAGGATTGACGAAAACGACGCAGCGGG
This sequence comes from Pseudomonas sp. P129, assembly GCF_020312195.1. Classification (NCBI taxonomy): domain Bacteria; kingdom Pseudomonadati; phylum Pseudomonadota; class Gammaproteobacteria; order Pseudomonadales; family Pseudomonadaceae; genus Pseudomonas; species Pseudomonas sp. P129. Next base: position 213,179 of record NZ_JAGPYS010000006.1, read on the forward strand.
AAAACGATGTTCACAGTCAGGCGCAAAAACCGGCAGCCCTGAATGTGACAACCCCGTCACGAATGACGGGGAACGGCACTTTACCGGAGAACCCTGCTCAAGCGGTCTCTACGATCGGAAAACTTTTGACAAGTTCATCCAGTGACTTGAGCTGGGCCAGGAACGGCTCCAGCTTGTTCAGACGCAGGGCACATGGCCCGTCGCATTTGGCGTTGTCAGGGTCCGGATGGGCTTCAAGGAACAGACCGGCCAGATTCTGACTGATGCCGGCCTTGGCCAGGTCCAGCACCTGGGCGCGGCGGCCGCCGGCAGAATCGGAACGACCGCCCGGCATCTGCAGGGCGTGGGTTACGTCGAACAGGATCGGGTACTCGAACTGTTTCATGATGCCGAAGCCAAGCATGTCCACGACCAGGTTGTTGTAACCGAAGCTGGAACCCCGCTCACAGAGAATCAACTGATCGTTACCGGCCTCTTCGCACTTGGTCAGGATGTGTTTCATTTCCTGGGGTGCAAGGAACTGGGCTTTCTTGATGTTGATGATCGCGCCGGTTTTCGCCATCGCCACAACCAGATCGGTCTGCCGCGACAGGAAAGCCGGCAGCTGAATGATGTCGCAGACTTCGGCCACCACGGCAGCCTGATGAGGCTCGTGAACATCGGTGATCAGCGGCACGTTGAAGGTGCGCTTGATCTCTTCGAAAATACGCATGCCTTCTTCAAGGCCCGGCCCGCGGTAGGAGTTCACCGAAGAGCGGTTGGCCTTGTCGAAGCTGGCCTTGAACACGTAAGGGATACCGAGCTTTTCGGTGACCTTTACGTATTCTTCACAGACCTGCATGGCCATATCCCGGGATTCGAGTACGTTCATGCCGCCGAACAGCACCATTGGCTTGTCGTTGGCGACCTCGATCGAACCTACGCGGATGATTTTCTGAGCCATGTCTGCAGTCCCTGTCAGGAATTTTTCTGATGTTGAGCCAGTGCCGCCTTGACGAAACCGCTGAACAGCGGATGACCGTCACGGGGCGTGGAGGTGAATTCCGGGTGGAACTGGCAAGCAACGAACCATGGATGATCCGGTGCTTCGACCACTTCAACCAGCGCGCCGTCGCCGGAGCGACCGGAAATCTTCAGGCCGGCCTCGATCAGTTGCGGTAACAGGTTGTTGTTCACTTCGTAACGATGCCGATGACGTTCGACGATCACGTCCTTGGTGTAGCAATCGTGAACCAGCGAACCGGCTTCAAGCTGGCACTCTTGCGCACCCAGACGCATGGTGCCGCCCAGATCGGAGCTTTCGGTACGGGTTTCGACCGCGCCGGTGGCGTCTTCCCATTCGGTGATCAGCCCCACCACAGCGTGTGCGCTGGTGCGGTCGAACTCGGTGGAGTTGGCGTCTTTCCAGCCCAGCACGTTACGCGCGAACTCGATGACTGCGACCTGCATGCCCAGGCAGATGCCCAGATACGGAACCTTGTTCTCACGGGCGAACTGAACGGCCGTGATCTTGCCTTCCACGCCGCGCAGACCGAAGCCACCCGGAACCAGGATCGCATCCACGCCTTCCAGCAGGCCGGTGCCCTGGTTTTCAATGTCTTCAGAGTCGATGTAGCGCAGGTTGACCTTGGTGCGATTGGTGATACCGGCGTGGCTCATGGCTTCGATCAACGACTTGTAGGCGTCGAGCAGTTCCATGTACTTGCCGACCATCGCGATGGTCACTTCGTGCTCCGGGTTGAGCTTGGCGTCGACAACCTTGTCCCACTCGGACAGGTCGGCACCGCCACATTGCAGGCCGAAGCGCTCGACCACAAAATCGTCCAGGCCTTGCGAATGCAGAATGCCCGGGATCTTGTAGATGGTGTCCGCGTCTTCGAGGGCGATGACTGCACGCTCTTCGACGTTGGTGAACTGAGCGATCTTGCGACGCGAAGAAACGTCGATCGGGTGATCGGAACGGCAGACCAGCACATCAGGCTGCAGGCCGATGGAGCGCAATTCCTTCACCGAATGCTGGGTCGGCTTGGTCTTGGTCTCGCCGGCAGTGGCGATATACGGCACCAGCGTCAGGTGCATCAGCATCGCGCGGCGCGCGCCGACTTCGAAACGCAACTGGCGGATGGCTTCAAGGAACGGCTGGGACTCGATGTCACCCACCGTGCCGCCGATCTCGACCAGCGCCACGTCGGCATCGCCTGCACCCTTGATGATGCGGCGCTTGATTTCATCGGTGATGTGCGGGATGACCTGAATGGTCGCGCCCAGGTAATCACCACGGCGCTCTTTGCGCAGGACGTGCTCGTACACACGGCCGGTGGTGAAGTTGTTGTTCTGGGTCATGGTGGTGCGGATGAACCGCTCATAGTGACCAAGGTCCAGGTCGGTCTCGGCGCCGTCGTGAGTGACGAACACCTCACCGTGCTGGAACGGGCTCATGGTGCCTGGGTCCACGTTGATGTAGGGATCCAGTTTGAGCATGGTGACCTTGAGTCCCCGCGCCTCCAGGATGGCCGCCAATGAAGCCGAGGCAATGCCTTTCCCCAATGAAGAAACAACACCGCCCGTGACGAAGATGTAGCGCGTCATGAAAAACCCTAGAAGTCTGCGTTAAAGCGGTCAGAGCCGCCGGGGATAGCGAAGGAAGGCCGAAGCCCCCGATTACCGACAAAATTCACGGTGCACTCCCGAAACTGCTGCGTTGAAACCGACCGGCCGAAGCCAGTGTGGTGTGCGCTACATTTTAAGAATTACCCAGTAAATACTGGTTGGTAACCGGCAACTCATGTCGTTTCAAAAGAGCCGACAGAAGCTGTATCAAGAAGGGAGCGTAGTCTACCTGAAAGGGCCTTTCAGCTCAAACTTTGGTCGCCGGTCGGCGCAACCCAGCGCAAACGCCAGTTTTCATTGGGCGAACCGTCCAGCCCTGGCAGGTTGGCGACCGCCAGCAGCACGTTATCGAGGTACAGCAGCGGCAATCTGCCGCGCAGAAACGCCGGCACTGCCTGCTCGTTGAGCAAGCGCTTGAGGTCACGGCTGCCACGCCCGTCCAGGCGTAACACTTCACCGCCCTGCCGATAGCGGACTTGCAGACACCCCGACGGCGCCTCGCCTTGCAGAACCACGCGGCCATTACCGGGAAGGAGCAGCGCCGCGCCAGGGTCTGACCAGTCCATTGTCTGATGACCGAGCGGCTCCCAGCCAGCGGGCACCCACCAGAGGCAGCCCTGCGCCCTGTGCAGCGCTCCATCGGCGAGCCGCCACAGCGGACCCGCGTCCTGCGCCGCATCGCGCAACGCCTCCCAGCCGGCCCAGTGATCGGTGTCCGGCAGGCGCGTCAGCGGTGCAAGCCAGTGACGCAGTGCATTGCGCTGCCGGGCTGCGGACAATGCGGCAATCGGCCCAAGACTCAATACCGGCAGGCCAATCCAAGCGAACGACGTTGCAGCCTGGGCATGGGCAATATCCTGCAGCGCAAGCTCGTCCAGCAATTGCTGCGCTTCGCCAAGGTGACGTGCGGTTCGCGCCAGACTGGCCGCTGCCTGTGGCCATCGGGAGGTCAGCAACGGCAGTACCTGACTGCGCAGAAAATTGCGCGAGAACTGCTGATCGTCATTGCTGGGATCTTCGATCCAGTTCAGCCCGTGCCGATGCGCGTAATCCTCCAGCTGCATTCGCGACATATCCAGGAGCGGCCTCACCAGGTGCCCACACCCCAGCACCCGCTGATCGGGCATCGCAGCCAGACCGCGTACGCCTGCGCCGCGCAGCAGACGGAACAACAGGGTCTCGGCCTGATCATCGCGATGCTGCCCCGTCAGCAGCACCTCGCCCTCACCCAGCCGCTCGCTGAACGCGCTGTATCGCGCCTGCCGGGCCGCCTGCTCGAGACTTGCACCCGGCTCGACCTGAACACGAACCGACTCGAATGCCACACCGAGCGTCCTGCAGACCTGCTGACAATGCTCTGGCCAGGCATCGGCAGCGGGCTGCAGACCGTGATGCACGTGGATGGCGTTTAGCGCAGGCAGGGTTTCGCGACTGGCGAGCTCAGCCAGAAGATACAAAAGCACGGTTGAGTCGAGGCCGCCGGAGAAACCGACATGCCAGACAGGCGCATTGCGCCAGGGGGCCAGGACTTGAAGAAGCCTGACAGAAAGATCATGACCGGTGCGTGAGGGGGTGGTCATGGGTGTTTTCACCGGCCTGACGGGTTCGCACACTAACGGCTTCAGTGCTCGAACCCGCCCTTTCGCGAACAGGTTCGCTCCCACGCCCTTCGGGCAGAAGCCCGCAAGACGTGGAAACAATCGGGGCGACGCAGCTTACAGACCGTAGCTCATCAAGCGGTCATAACGGCGGGCCAGCAGTTCGTCGTTATCGAACTCCTTGAGCATCGCCAGCTGACTGCTCAGCTCTTCACGAATCAAGGCAGCGGCGGCTACCGGGTCACGATGCGCGCCACCCAGTGGTTCGGCGATGACCTTGTCGACGATACCCAGGCCTTTCAGGCGATCAGCGGTGATGCCCATGGCTTCGGCAGCATCCGGGGCCTTCTCGGCGGTCTTCCACAGAATCGATGCGCAGCCTTCCGGAGAGATCACCGCGTAGGTCGAATACTGCAGCATGTTCAACTGGTCACAGACACCAATCGCCAGCGCACCACCGGAACCGCCTTCACCGATGACGGTAGCGATGATCGGCGTCTTGAGACGGGCCATCACGCGCAGGTTCCAGGCAATGGCCTCGCTCTGGTTGCGCTCTTCCGCGTCGATACCCGGATAGGCGCCCGGCGTGTCGATAAAGGTCAGGATCGGCATCTTGAAGCGCTCGGCCATCTCCATCAGACGGCAGGCCTTGCGATAGCCTTCGGGGCGCGGCATACCGAAGTTGCGACGAACCTTCTCGCGCACTTCACGACCTTTCTGATGACCGATGACCATGACTGGCTGGTTGTCCAGACGGGCAATACCGCCGACGATCGCCGCATCATCGGAGAAATGACGATCACCGTGCAGCTCATCGAACTCGGTAAAGATGTTTTCGATGTAGTCCAGCGTGTAGGGACGACGCGGATGGCGCGCCATGCGCGCGATCTGCCAGCTGGTCAGGTTGCCGAAGATGCTTTCGGTGAGCGTCTTGCTCTTGTCTTGCAGCCGGGAGATCTCGTCGCCGATGTTCAGCGAGTTGTCGTTACCCACCAAGCGCAGTTCTTCGATTTTGGCCTGCAAGTCAGCGATAGGCTGTTCGAAATCAAGAAAATTCGGGTTCATAGGCATCCGTCTTGGGTCGACGGCCAAGAGGCCGGCCGGTTGATCCGTCTGCGCCGTTCCTGTTCGGAACCGGCGCGTTCAGGTCGAAATTAAAATTCAGGGTTGAGCGCAAGTCGCGCCTGCGGCGTTCAACGATACTGGAGAAAGACGTTCTCACGTCCGAACTGGTCACGCAGAGCTTGAATCAAGCTGTCCGCAGGATCAATCCGCCATGCTTCTCCCAATTGCAGCAATGCACGGGCGTCCTGCCCCGTGTAGTCCACCGTGATCGGACAGGCACCGCGATGGCGCTTGCACAGATCGCCCAGCCAGCGCAGCCGGTCGCCCTTGAGCGCTTCGGCACGCACCGTCACACGCAGGCTCTCGGCCAGATTGGTGCGGGCATCCTCGATACTCATGACACGCTTGGCGCGCAGGCGCAGCCCGCCGGAGAAGTCATCATTACTGACTTCGCCCTCGACCACCACCATAGCATCGGTCTGCAACAGTGACTGAGCCGAATGGAAGGCTTCGGCAAACAGCGACGCCTCGATGCGCGCCGAGCGATCGTCCAGGGTAATGAACCCCATCTTGTCGCCCTTCTTGTTCTTCATGACGCGCAGGGCAATGATCAGACCTGCCACCGTCTGAGTGTCTCTTGCCGGCTTGAGATCGATGATCCGTTGCCGGGCGAACCGGCGGATCTCGCCTTCATATTCATCGATCGGATGCCCGGTCAGGTACAGCCCCAGGGTTTCCTTCTCGCCACGCAGACGATCCTTGAGGCTCAGCTCGCGGGTCTTGCGATGGTTGGCGTAGACATCGGCATCCGCTTCGACGAACAGGCCGCCGAACAGGTCCGAGTGACCACTGTCGCGACTGCGCGCCGTCTGCTCTGCTGCCTGAATGGCTTCTTCCAGTGCGGCAAGCAGCACCGAACGGTTACGGTCGATATTGGCCTGATAGGCCTTGGGCTCCAGTTCGAAGTACGGCCCGAGGCGATCCAGCGCACCGCTGCGAATCAGCCCATCCAGGGTTCGCTTGTTGACCCGCTTGAGGTCGACGCGGGCGCAGAAGTCGAACAGGTCCTTGAACGGCCCGTTCTGGCGCGCGTCGGTAATCGCCTCGACCGGCCCCTCGCCTACCCCCTTGATCGCACCAAGGCCATAAAGAATGCGGCCATCGTCACTTACCGTGAACTTGAACTCCGAGGTGTTCACGTCCGGCGCATCGAGGCGCAGCTTCATCGTGCGCACTTCTTCGATCAAGGTCACGACCTTGTCGGTGTTGTGCATATCCGCCGACAATACCGCCGCCATGAACGGCGCCGGGTAGTGAGTCTTCAGCCAGGCAGTCTGGTACGACACCAGCCCGTAGGCCGCGGAGTGGGACTTGTTGAAACCGTAACCGGCGAACTTTTCCACCAGGTCGAAGATGTTACCGGCCAGGTCCGGGTCGATATTATTGGTCTTGCAGCCATCGATGAAACCACCGCGCTGCTTGGCCATTTCCTCGGGCTTTTTCTTACCCATGGCACGACGCAGCATGTCCGCACCGCCAAGGGTGTAACCGGCCATGACCTGGGCGATCTGCATCACCTGTTCCTGATACAGGATGATGCCGTAGGTCGGTGCCAGTACCGGCTTGAGGCCTTCGTACTGGTAATCGACGTGCGGATAGGACAGCTCGGCGCGACCGTGTTTACGGTTGATGAAGTCGTCGACCATGCCCGATTGCAGCGGGCCGGGACGGAACAGGGCCACCAGTGCGATCAGGTCTTCCAGACAGTCGGGCTTGAGCTTTTTGATCAGCTCTTTCATGCCGCGCGACTCGAGCTGGAACACTGCCGTGGTCTCGGCGCGCTGCAGCAACTGATAAGTCGGCATGTCATCGAGCGGAATGAACGCGATGTCCAGCGGTTCTTCGTTGACCTTGGCGCGGTCGCGGTTGATGGTCTTGAGTGCCCAGTCGATGATGGTAAGGGTACGCAGACCGAGGAAGTCGAACTTCACCAGTCCCGCAGCCTCGACATCGTCCTTGTCGAACTGGGTCACCAGACCGTCACCGGCCTCGTCGCAATAGATCGGCGAGAAGTCGGTCAGCTTGGTCGGGGCAATAACCACACCACCGGCGTGCTTGCCGACGTTACGCACAATGCCTTCGAGCTTGAGCGCCATCTCCCAGATTTCCGCAGCTTCCTCATCGACCTTGAGGAAATCGCGAAGAATCTCTTCCTGCTCGTAGGCTTTTTCGAGGGTCATGCCGACCTCGAACGGGATCATCTTCGACAGACGATCAGCCAGCCCGTAAGACTTGCCCTGCACCCGCGCCACGTCACGCACCACCGCCTTGGCGGCCATGGAACCGAAGGTGATGATCTGGCTGACCGCGTTGCGACCGTACTTCTCGGCCACATATTCGATCACCCGGTCACGACCATCCATGCAGAAGTCGACGTCGAAGTCGGGCATGGAAACCCGTTCCGGGTTCAGGAAGCGTTCGAACAGCAGGTCATATTCCAGCGGGTCGAGGTCGGTGATCTTCTGCACATAGGCAACCAGCGACCCGGCACCCGAACCACGACCCGGCCCCACCGGTACGCCGTTGCTCTTGGCCCACTGGATGAAGTCCATCACGATCAGGAAGTAACCGGGAAAGCCCATCTGGATAATGATATCCAGCTCGAAATTCAGCCGGTCGACATACACCTGACGCTTGGCTTCGTAATCTTCGGTCGTGTCCTTGGGCAACAGGACTGCAAGACGCTCTTCGAGGCCGTCGAAGGAGACCTTACGGAAATACTCATCAATGGTCATGCCATCGGGAATCGGGAAGTTGGGCAAGAAGTGCGTGCCCAGCTTGACGTCGATGTTGCAGCGCTTGGCAATCTCGACGGTGTTTTCCAGCGCCTCCGGCAGATCGCTGAACAGTTCGGCCATTTCTTCCGGACTTTTCAGGTATTGCTGATCGCTGTAGTTGTGCGAGCGACGCGGGTCGTCCAGCGCACGCCCTTCACCGATGCACACACGGGTTTCGTGAGCTTCGAAATCGGCCTGTTTGATGAAGCGCACATCGTTGGTCGCCACCAGCGGTGCACCGTGACGCTCGGCCAGGGCCACCGCAGCGTGCAGATGTTCTTCGTCATTGGCGCGGTTGGTGCGCTGCACTTCGATATAGAAGCGGTCAGGAAAGACTTCCAGCCACTCGCGCAGCAGTTCGTCAGCCTCCCCCGGATTGCCGCCGAGCAAGGCCATGCCGATCTCGCCTTCCTTGGCCGCAGAAAGCGCAATCACGCCTTCACTGGCCTGCGCGACCCACTGACGCTGAATGACGATCTGACCGTTGCGCTGGCCTTCGATAAAGCCTCGGGAAATCAGCTCGGTCAGGTTACGGTAACCCTGGGCATTCATGGCCAGCAGGCTGATGCGGCTGAGCGCGGCATCTTCGTCCCTGCCCGCCAGCCACAGGTCGACACCGCAGATCGGCTTGATTCCGGAGCCCTGGGCGGCCTTGTAGAACTTGACCAGCGAGCACATGTTGTTCTGGTCGGTCACCGCCACGGCGGGCATGTTCATGCCGGTCAGCGCCTTGATCAACGGTTTGACCCGGACCAGACCGTCAACCAGCGAATATTCGGTGTGCAGGCGTAGATGAACGAAAGAAGCCAGCATGGTGATCCTATAAAACGCGAAAATACAAAAAACGAAGGGCAGGATTGTAGCTGGCCCGGAGTGAAACGTCAGTCCTGCAGCAACCCGACTGAAGGCGAAATCGAGCCGCCCATCATTATCGTTGCGCGCGCTTCATGGGCTGCACGCACCGGAGCGAAGGAACGCCGATGAATGGGCGTCGGCCCGAGCCGGGCCAGTGCTTCCAGATGCACCGGGGTAGGATAACCCTTGTGCCCACCGATGCCATAACCCGGATAGATGAGTTCGAACGCTGCCATTTCCCGATCTCGACTCACCTTGGCAAGAATCGAGGCGGCAGCTATGGCAGGCACCTTGGAGTCACCCTTTACCACCGGCGCCGAGGGCACCGACAACTGCGGGCAGCGGTTGCCGTCGATAAGCGCCAGTCTGGGCGTGATACTCAACCCCTCAACGGCGCGCTGCATGGCCAGCATCGTGGCGTGGAGGATATTCAGCTGGTCGATCTCTTCGACTTCAGCCCTGGCAATGAACCAGCACAGGGCTTTCTCCTGAATTTCGACGTAGAGCTTTTCGCGCCTGGCTTCGGTCAGTTTCTTCGAGTCATTGAGACCGAGAATGGGCCTGGTCGGGTCGAGAATGACGGCGGCGGTTACCACGGCACCGCACAGCGGGCCGCGACCCACTTCATCAACACCCGCCACCAGGTCCTCGACGAGGGTAAAATCCAGACCTGTTTGCATCATGGGCGACCTCACAGTGAAGGCGACCGTCCGAGCAGGCTCAATACCGCATCGGCGGCCTGATTGGACGCATCGCGGCGCAGGATCCGGTGAATGGCATCAAAACCGGCGGTTTGCTCGCGACCGTCGTCGATCAATGGCAGCAGCGTACGCGCCAGGGCTTCTGGCGTAGCGTCGTCCTGCAGCAGCTCAGGCACCAGCAGACGCTGGGCCAGCAGGTTGGGCAGCGACACGTAAGGGCTTTTGACCATTCGCTTGAGTATCCAGAAGGTCAGCGGCGCCAGGCGATAGGCAACCACCATGGGGCGCTTGTAAAGCAGCGCCTCCAGGGTCGCGGTGCCGGAGGCTATCAGTACCGCATCGCACGCGGCCAGAGCAACATGCGACTGGCCGTCGAGCAGCGTGACGGGCAGATCACGCCCCTGCAGCAACTGCTCCACCTGAGCCCGTCGCTGCGGGCTGGCGCAGGGCAGTACGAAGCGCAGCTCTGGGCGCCGGGCAAGCAGCCGCTCGGCCGTGTCGAAAAACAACCCGCCCAGACGCCCCACTTCACCGCCCCGGCTGCCCGGCATCAGCGCGACAACCGGCGTCTCCTGCGCCAATCCCAGGCCTGCGCGAGCACCTGCACGATCAGACTCCAGAGGGATGGTGTCTGCCAGCGGATGACCGACAAAACGCACCGGCACGCCCTGCTCTTCGTAGAAACGCGCTTCGAATGGCAACAGGGTCAGCATCAGGTCACAGCCTTCACGAATCTTCAGCACACGCTTCTGACGCCAGGCCCAGACCGACGGGCTGACGTAGTGCACAGTCTTGATCCCGGCGCGACGTAGCTGAAGTTCGATATTGAGCGTGAAGTCAGGCGCGTCAATGCCGATGAAGACGTCCGGCTTTTCATTGATCAGGGTCTGGACCAACAGCTTGCGCCGGGCCAGCAGCTCGCGCAGTCGCCCGAGCACTTCAACCAGCCCCATCACCGACAGGCGCTCCATCGGGAAGGAGGACTGCATGCCTTCGGCTTCCATCAACGGACCGCCGACACCAATGAAGCGGATGTCGGGATGGCGCACCTTGAGGGCACGCATCAGACCGGATCCGAGGATATCGCCGGATGCTTCACCCGCGACCAGAGCGATACAGAGTGGACTGGTCATGGTTAGCGAATGATGCCGCGGGTCGACGTCTGAATGGACTGAAGAAATACGGCCACTTCAGGAAACTGCGCCGCAGGCTCTGCCAGATCGGCCAGCGCCTGACCGATGGTCAGCCCCTGGCGATAAACCGTCTTGTAGGCTCTGCGCAGCGCATGAATGGCTTCTTCGGAGAAGCCGCGGCGGCGCATGCCCTCGAAGTTCATGCTGCGCGCCTCGGCCGGGTTGCCAAAGACCGTGACGAACGCCGGTACATCCTTGCCGATCGCAGTGCCCATGCCGGAGAAGCTGTGCGCACCGATGTGGCAGAACTGATGGACCAGGGTAAAGCCGGACAGGATCGCCCAGTCATCCACGTGAACGTGGCCTGCCAGGGCAGTATTGTTGACCAGAATCACGTGGTTGCCGATCACGCTGTCATGCCCGATATGGGCATAGGCCATGATCAGGTTGTGATCGCCCAGCGTGGTTTCGGCACGGTCCTGAACGGTCCCGCGGTGAATGGTCACGCCTTCGCGGATCACGTTATGATCGCCGATGACAAGACGGGTTTCCTCGCCCTTGTATTTCAGATCAGGCGTGTCCTCACCCACCGATGAAAACTGGTAGATGCGGTTGTGCTTGCCGATTCTGGTTGGCCCCTTGAGGACAACGTGAGGACCGACGACTGTACCCTCGCCAATTTCCACACCGGGTCCGATGATCGACCAGGGGCCGACCTCAACATTGTCGGCCAGAACGGCCGTCGGATCGATGATTGCGCGAGGGTCAATCAAACTCATAGTTTGCGTTCCGCACAAATGATTTCGGCAGAGCAGACTGCCTTGCCATCAACGGTAGCCTTGCATTCGAACTTCCAGATCTGACGCTTGCTGCTCAGGAATTTCGCCTCGAGAACCAGTTGGTCGCCCGGCAGAACCGGCTGACGGAAACGCAGTTTGTCCGAACCGACGAAATAATAGAGCGTGCCGTCCGACGGCTTGGAGTCGAGCATCTTGAACGCGAGGATACCTGCAGCCTGTGCCATCGCTTCGATGATCAGCACGCCCGGCATGATGGGATGCTCAGGGAAGTGACCGTTGAAAAAAGGCTCGTTGACGCTGACATTCTTGTAGGCGCGAATGTTCTTGTTCTCGATATCCAGCTCGGTCACGCGATCCACCAGCAGGAACGGGTAACGATGAGGCAGGTATTCGCGAATTTCTTTGATGTCCATCATTTCGAGGGGAAGCCTGTAGTAAAGATTAGGAGTGCGTCGCGACTGCGCAGCACCCCTCTACATCAAGGAGGCAGTTTATCGACTGAGCACGCTTGATATTAAAAAGGTATCAGCCATCAGATGAGCGATTATCAGCGCAGGTCACCGTCTCTATGGCCTTTTCAAGCTTTTGCAGACGTCGCGCCATATCATCGATTTTGCGCAGACGAGCTGCACTCTTGCGCCACTCGGCGGCCGGCTGCATGGCCGTACCGGACGAGTACGAACCCGGCTCGGTGATGGAATGCGTCACCATCGTCATGCCGGTGATGAAAACGCCATCACAAATCTCGATATGCCCCACCAGACCGACACCTCCAGCCAGCATGCAATGCTTGCCGATTTTGGTGCTTCCGGAAATGCCGACACACGCAGCCATCGCCGTGTGGTCGCCAATCTGAACGTTGTGAGCAATCTGAATCTGGTTATCCAGTTTCACGCCATTGCCGATGCGTGTGTCAGCCAGTGCACCGCGATCGATCGCCGTATTGACGCCGATCTCGACGTCGTCACCCAGGGTGACGCCACCGATTTGTGCGATTTTCTGCCAGACACCCTTCTCGCTGGCAAAGCCGAAGCCTTCGCCGCCCAACACTGCACCCGACTGAATCACCACACGCTTGCCGATGCGCACATCGTGATAAAGCGTCACACGCGGTGCCAGCCAGCCGCCTTCACCGATTTCACAACGAGCGCCGATGAAGCAGTGAGCACCGATGGTGACACCTGCTGCAATGCGCACACCGCTCTCGATCACAGCAAAAGCGCCAACGCTGGCAGCAGGATCAATCAATGCATCCTCGGCAATCACTGCCGTCGGATGAACGCCGGCTACGCTTTTGGGCTTGGGGTCGAACAAATGCGAAATGCGGGCATAAGCCAGATAAGGATCCGGGACCAATAGCGCATCCCCGGCGTAGCTGTCGGCATCTGCGGGCTTGAGCAGCACGGCAGCAGCCTGGGCATCGGCCAGGAATTGACGGTATTTGGATTTTGCCAGGAAACTGATTTGACCAGGGCCGGCCTCTTGTAAAGAGGCCAGCCCGGTGATGTCCTTGTCCTTGTCGCCACGTAACGTGGCACCAAGGAACTCGGCCAACTGGCCGAGCTTGATGGTTATGCTCATGGTTACTTCAGCTGGTTCATGCGCTCGATGACCTGGCGAGTCACGTCATACTGTGGCTTGACGTCGATCACCGCACCGCGCTCGAAGACCAGGTCGAAACCACCTTTCTTGATGACTTCTTCTACAGCCTGATCCAGCTTGGGCTTCAACTGCTTGAGCATTTCACGGTCAGCAACGGCCTTGGCTTCGTTCAGCTCCTTGGACTGGAACTGGAAATCACGAGCCTTTTGCTTGAACTCAAGCTCCAGACGCTCGCGCTCAGGCTGAGCCATCTTGTCGCCACCGCTGACCAGACGATCCTGAATACCCTTGGCGCTGCTTTCCAGGCTTTTCAGCTTGGTCAGTTGCGGGCCGAACTTCTTCTCGGCGTCCACTGCGTAACGCTTGGCAGCGTCCGATTCCAGCAGGGCCATCTGATAGTTAAGTACCGCAATTTTCATGTCGGCGAATGCAGGGCTGGCGACCAGTACGGTGGCCAGCATTACCAGTTGAGTCAACTTACGCACAATACAACTCCTACAAAATTCGTTGCGTTATCAAAGATCAGACGCTTAGAAGGTCTGACCCAGGGAGAATTGGAAAACCTGAGTTTCGGCTTCGTCGTCCGGCTTCTTGATCGGCATCGCCAGCGCGAAGCTCAACGGGCCGAGTGCTGTGATCCAGGTGACGCCGATACCCACAGAGCTGGCCATGCCGGAAAGGTCGATGTTGTTGCACTCTACGGTCTTGTTGCTGGCAGTGGTCTTTTTCGAGTCACAATTGGTGTCGAACACGTTACCCACGTCCCAGAAAACAGACGTACGCAGCGAGCGCTGATCCTTGACGAATGGCAGCGGGAACATGACTTCTACGCCACCCTGAACCAGAGCGTTGCCACCGAACGGCAGTGGATCCTGGTCCGGATCGGCTATCGTTCCAGGCTTGCCACCTGGATTGCCCTCTCCGCGGCTTGGCGTACTGCGCGGACCAAGGGTGCTGTCCTTGAAGCCACGTACCGAGTTGAAGCCACCGGCGTAGTAGTTCTCGTAGAACGGCAGACCCGAGGTCGAACCATAGCCGTCGCCATAACCCAGCTCGGTGTGCAGGCGCAGAGTGTAGTTATCAGTGATCGGGTGGAAGTACTGAGCACGGTAATCCAGCTTGAAGAACGACAGGTCGCTACCCGGCAAGGTGGATTCGAACACCAGACTTTGCGAGTGACCACGGGTCGCCAGAACACCCTTGTTCAGAGTCGATTCAGACCAGCCAACCGAGCCCTTGAAGTTCAGGTACTTGTCGCCTTCCTTCTCGACGAAGTCGAAAATCTCGTCAACGGTGTACTTGCCGGTCTTGATTTCGTCCTGCTGCACGGTCAGACCGTAGGTCAGGCGCGAAGTCTCGCTGATCGGGTAGCCAAGGTTGATACCGGCACCCAGGCTGTCAACCGCATAGCTTGCAACATCAACGTCGAGGTCATCGTAGTTGGTGGTGCGATAGAACGCGCTGTAACCCAGGCTGACACCGTCCGGCGTGTAGTACGGATCGACGTAGCTGAAGTTGTAACGGCTCTGGTATTCGCTGCGGGTCAGGCCGATGCTGACCTTGTTACCGGTACCCAGGAAGTTGTTCTGGCTGATCGAACCACCAAGGATCAGACCGGCGCTTTGCGCAAAGCCGACGCTGGCGGTGATCGAACCGGACGCCTGCTCTTCAACGGCGTAGTTCACATCGACCTGATCGTCGGTGCCAGGAACAGGTGGCGTTTCGACGTTGACTTCCTTGAAGAAGCCCAGACGGTCCAGACGGGTTTTCGACTGGTCGATCAGGTAGGTCGATGCCCAGCCGCCTTCCATCTGGCGCATTTCGCGACGCAGCACTTCGTCTTCCGACTTGGTGTTGCCGCGGTAGTTGATACGGTTGACGTAGGCACGCTTGCCCGGGTCGACGACGAAGGTGATATCGACCGTGTGGTCTTCGTTGTTCGGTGTCGGCACGCCGTTGACGTTGGCGAAGGTATAGCCTTCGTTACCCAGACGGCGGGTGATCAGTTCGGACGTCGTGGTCATGACCTTGCGCGAGAACACCTGGCCCGGCTGCACCAGCAACAGGGATTTGACCTGATCTTCAGGGACCTTCAGGTCACCGCTGAGCTTGACCGACTTGACGCTGTACTTCTCGCCTTCATTGATGTTGACGGTGATGTACACGTTCTTCTTGTCGGGCGTGATCGACACCTGGGTCGAGGCGATATCCATGTTGATATAGCCGCGATCGAGGTAGTACGAACGCAGGCGCTCAAGGTCACCCGACAGCTTTTCACGGGCGTACTTGTCGTCATTCTTGAAGAACGACAGCCAGTTGCTGGTCTTGAGCTCGAACAGGTCGGTCAGGTCTTCGTCGGAGAAGACCTTGTTACCCACCACGTTGATGTGCTGAATGGAGGCTACGGTGCCTTCATTGATGTTGATCTTCAGGCCTACGCGGTTGCGCGGCTGAGGAACAACCTCGGCGTCAACCTCGGCAGAGTAACGGCCCTGGGCAACGTATTGACGTTGCAGCTCGTTACGCACGCCTTCGAGGGTGGCACGCTGGAAAATCTCACCTTCGGCCAGACCGGACTGTTTCAGCCCCTTCATCAGGTCCTCGGTGGAAATGGCCTTGTTACCCTCGATTTCGATACTCGCAACCGAAGGGCGCTCGACGACGTTGATGACGAGCACGTTGCCGTCGCGACCCAGCTGGATATCTTGAAAGAAACCGGTTTTAAACAGCGAACGGGTAGCATCGACCAAACGACCATCGTCCGCCTGCTCGCCTACGTTCAGCGGCAGTGCGCCAAAGACACTGCCGGCGGAAACCCGCTGCAGGCCGTTGACACGGATATCGGAGATGGTGAAGGACTCGGCGTGAACTTCAGCGATCATCAGTGCGGAAAGAACCGCAGTTAGCAGCAGACGTTTCATGAAGTCCTTTCTTATTCCAACTGGCAATAAACAAACTGCCGCAAAATGCGGCAGATTCGCAACTCGGCAACGCTTTACAGTCGGCCCAGATCGTTGACCAGCGCGAGCAACATTACGCCCACTACCAGACTGATACCGATCTGCGCCCCCCAACCTTGAACCTTTTCCGAAAGGGGACGACCACGCGCCCACTCGATCAGATAAAACAGCAAATGCCCCCCGTCCAGGACGGGAATGGGCAGCAGATTCAGAACACCCAGGCTAATACTCAGATAAGCGAGGAAGTTCAGAAAATCTCCGATGCCCGACTGGGCCGAAGCGCCCGCCACTTTAGCAATGGTTATCGGTCCACTCAAGTTTTTTACCGAGAGCTCGCCGAACAACATTTTCTTCAGCGAGTCCAGGGTCAGCACACTCATGTTCCAGGTGCGCTTCACACCCTCGGCCATCGCCGCGAAAGGCCCGTAGCTGACCTCGCGCAGCATTTCCGGTGGCCAATCGACAGCTTTCACACCAGCCCCCAGGTAACCCGCGGCAGCCTTGCCCTCGCCCTTGGCCGCGAGGGTCACCGGCACGTCCATTTGCACCCCGTCGCGCTCGATGCGCAGCGAAATCTTCGCTTCGGGACGCTCGCGGACCCGATCGACAACCTGTTGCCACTCATCGAGCGGCTGACCGTCCATCGCAACGAGACGATCACCCGTTTTGAGCCCTGCGCTCTGCGCCGGACCTTTCGGATCGATTTCCGCCAGCACCGGCAACAGCGCCGGACGCCACGGGCGAATACCCAGCGACTTGATCGGATCAGGCTCTTCTGCGCCTCTCAGCCAGTCACTCAGTACCAACTGACGAGACGTGTCGACCGTAGAACCCTGGTCCCTGACTTTCAACGCGATGGTACCGCTTTCACCCAGACGGCGGACCAGTTGCAGATTGACCCCGGCCCAACCCGAAGTAGGCTCGCCATCGACAGCAACGATTTCCTGTCCGGCCGTCAGGCCAGCCTGCTGGGCGATGCTTCCGGACTCGACTGCGCCGATAACGGGGCGCACCTGCTCGCTGCCCATCATCGCCAGCACCCAGAAAAATGCGATGGCCAGGATGAAATTGGCAGTCGGGCCGGCAATCACGATCGCGATGCGCTGTCCTACTGTCTTGCGGTTGAACGACTGGTCAGCGAGTTCGGGCGGAACATTGCCTTCGCGCTCGTCGAGCATCTTCACATAGCCGCCCAGAGGAATGGCAGCGACGACGTACTCGGTGCCCTGCCGGTCATGCCAGCGCAGCAGAGGCGTGCCGAAGCCTACCGAGAAACGCAGCACCTTGACGCCACAGCGGCGCGCCACCCAGAAGTGGCCGAATTCGTGGAAGGTCACCAGCACACCCAGAGCAATCAGGGTGCCGAGAATCATGTATAAAGCGCTCATCAGCCTTCTCCGGGTACCGACTGGTCGGCCAGTGTGTTAATCATTGCAGGCCTCCAGGCCCGCCGTTGACGCACCACATCAACCCTTTCACTCACATCCTGACGGGTTGTCAGATCGCTATCGCCCGTGTCTTTCAAGCCATTGGCCCGCCAGCAAACGCGCTTTTGCATCGGCGGCGAACACCGCTTCGAGCCCTTCGACCGCGGTGACAGGCTCATGATCCAGAACCTCTTCGATAATACCGGCGATTTCCAGGTAGCGGATACGCCCATCGAGGAATGCCGCGACGGCCACTTCATTGGCCGCGTTGAGCATGGCAGGTGCACTGCCTCCAGCCTCTGCCGCCTGTCGGGCCAGCCGCAGGCAAGGGAATCGCTCCTCGTCCGGCGCCTGAAAATCAAGCTGACCGATACGAAACAGGTCCAGTGGCGCAACGCCAGAGTCTACACGCGCAGGCCATGCCAATGCATTGGCGATGGGCGTACGCATGTCGGGATTGCCCAATTGAGCCAGCACCGAGCCATCGACATAATCGACCAGCGAGTGAATCACGCTTTGCGGGTGAATGACCACCTCGACCTGATCCGGCCGCGCATCGAACAGCCAGCAGGCTTCGATCAGCTCAAGCCCCTTGTTCATCATGGTTGCCGAATCGACGGAGATCTTGCGCCCCATCGACCAGACCGGATGGGCAC
The DNA here is from genome assembly GCF_020312195.1 of Pseudomonas sp. P129. NCBI lineage: Bacteria > Pseudomonadati > Pseudomonadota > Gammaproteobacteria > Pseudomonadales > Pseudomonadaceae > Pseudomonas > Pseudomonas sp. P129. The sequence continues at coordinate 231,423 of NZ_JAGPYS010000006.1, forward strand.
AGGCCTGCTCCGGCGTGACATTCTGCAACTGCTCCAGCGGCGTTTCGCGAAACGGCCCGCCCGAGGCAGTCAACATGATCCGCCGGACGCCAACGGCACCCAGCCCGCGAGCGAAATCGCCGGGCAGGCACTGGAAGATCGCATTGTGCTCGCTGTCTATGGGCAACAGCACAGCGCCATTTTGCCGAACAGCCTGCATGAACAGGGCGCCGGACATGACCAGCGCTTCCTTGTTGGCCAGCAATACTTTCTTGCCCGCCTCTACCGCAGCCAAGGTCGGGCGCAAGCCGGCAGCCCCGACAATGGCGGCCATGACTGCATCGACCCGAGGGTCTGCGGCCACTTCGCACAGACCGCCCTCGCCGACCAGCACCCGGGTATCGAGCCCGGCCGCTGCCAGGTCGTCCTGCAGTTTGCGAGCGACCACCTGATCCGGCACTACGGCGTACTGCGGTGTGTGCCTGATGCACAAGGCCAGCAATTCATCCAGACGACTGTAACCGGTGAGCGCGAACACTTGATAAAGCGCTGGATGACGGGCGACCACATCCAGAGTGCTCAGCCCTATGGAACCGGTTGCGCCCAGAATGGTGATTTGTTGCGGACCACTCACATGACACCCCAGTCAGCGGCCCAGAGCAGAACGGCAAATACCGGAATGGCCGCCGTCAGGCTGTCGATGCGGTCCAGTACTCCGCCGTGTCCAGGCAGCAGATTGCTGCTGTCCTTGACCCCGGACTGGCGCTTGAACATGCTTTCGGTCAGGTCGCCAATCACCGAGATGAATACGATCACCGCCGCACCAAAGAGCGCCGCGATGAACTGCGCAACCGTCCAGTCGCGGGAAAAACCTACTGCTGCGGTGATGCCCAGACTGACCACCAGACCGCCATATACGCCCTCCCAGCTCTTGCCAGGGCTCACCTTGGGCGCCAGCTTGCGCTTGCCAAAAGCCTTGCCGGAAAAATAAGCGCCGATGTCGGCGGCCCAGACCAGCACCATCACCGACAGAATCAGCCAGTTACCCAGTGGCCACTGCTTGATCAGGACCAGACCCTGCCATGCAGGCAGCAGAATCAGAAGGCCGATGACCAGCTTGCACGCTGCACTTGCCCAGTGACTGCTGGAGTCCGGATAGGTAAGGACCAGAAAGGTCGCCACACCCCACCAGATGACGGCAGCAACCAGCACCCAGGGCTCCAGCCCTGGCAGCAGGTACATGAGGAAAAGCAGAACAGCGACCACAGCCGCATAGCCGATACGCATCGACTGCGCGGCAAAACCTGCGAGCCGCGCCCATTCCCAGGCACCCAGAACGACGACCACCCCGATGAACAGGGCGAAGTACATGCCGGTCAGCAGGAAAAACCCGCACAAGGCGATCGGCAACAGAATGAGTGCCGTGATGATCCGTTGTTTCAGCATTAAGCCCGGGCTCCAGCTTCTACCTGTTCGCTGGTTTTACCGAAGCGACGTTGGCGAGAAGCGAAATCTGCCAGCGCGGCGCGCATGGCATCGTGTTTGAAGTCCGGCCAGAACAGGTCGGAGAAGTACAGCTCGGCGTAGGCCAGCTGCCAAAGCAGAAAATTGCTGATGCGGTGTTCGCCGCCGGTGCGGATGCACAGATCCGGCAACGGCAGGTCGCCGGTGGCCAGGCAGGTCTGCAACAACTGAGGAGTAATGTCCTCCGGCTGCAAGTGCCCGGCCTGAACCTCACGCGCCAGCCGCTGGGCAGCCTGCGCGATGTCCCACTGCCCACCGTAGTTGGCAGCGATCTGCAGCACGAAACGGCTGTTGCCGGAGGTGCGCACTTCCGCCTCGCGCATGGCAGCCTGAAGCTCAGGATGAAAGCGTGAGCGGTCGCCGATAATTCGCAGGCTGATCTCGTTTTCGTTCAGGCGCTTGGTTTCACGGCGCAGCGCCGTGAAAAACAGCTCCATCAACGCACCCACCTCTTCGGCCGGGCGCTGCCAGTTTTCACTGGAGAACGCGAACAGTGTCAGCACTTCGACCCGCGCTTCGGCGCAGACCTCGATAACGGCCCGCACGGCATCGACGCCGGCCTTATGGCCTGCAACGCCTGGCAGCAGGCGCTTCTTGGCCCAGCGATTATTACCATCCATGATAATCGCAACATGGCGCGGCACCGAAGACGGCACGGCCGGTTTTATCTTTTCCATGAAAGCGTCCGAAACCTTAAACAGCCATCAGATCGGCTTCTTTCTGCTTGACCGCAACTTCGATTTCCGCCACGAACTTGTCAGTCAGCTTCTGTACGTCGTCAGCCGCACGACGCTCTTCGTCTTCGCTGATTTCCTTCTCCTTGACCAGGTCTTTCAACTGGCTCAAGGCGTCACGGCGGATGTTACGGACGGCCACACGGGCATCTTCTGCAGCATCGCGCGCCTGCTTGGTGAAGCCCTTGCGGGTTTCTTCGGTCAGCGCCGGCATGGAGATCAGCAGCAACTCACCCAGGTTGGTCGGATTGAAGCCCAGACCGGAGCTCTGGATGGCCTTGTCGACAGCCGCCAGCATGTTGCGCTCGAACGCCACGACCTGAAGGGTACGCGAGTCCTTGACGGTCACGTTGGCCACCTGGCTCAGCGGGGTATCGGCGCCGTAGTAAGGAACCATCACACCACCCAGGATGCTCGGATGCGCCTTGCCGGTACGGATACGGGTGAAGGCATGGGTCAGCGACTCCAGACTCTTCTGCATACGGGTCTGAGCATCTTTCTTGATTTCGTTGATCATTATTGTGCTTCCTCGATCAGGGTCCCTTCAGCGCCACCATGGACGATATTCAGAAGGGCACCCGGCTTGTTCATGTTGAAGACGCGCAATGGCATCTTGTGATCGCGACACAGGCAGATTGCGGTCAGATCCATCACACCCAGCTTGCGATCCAGCACTTCATCGTAGGTCAGATGATCGAACTTCTCGGCATTCGGGTCCTTGAACGGATCTGCGGTGTACACACCATCCACCTTGGTGGCCTTGAGCACTACATCGGCGTCGATCTCGATCGCGCGCAGGCAGGCAGCCGAATCGGTGGTAAAGAACGGATTACCGGTGCCGGCGGCAAAAATCACCACTTCCTTGGCGCTGAGATGGCGCATGGCCTTACGGCGATCATAATGATCGGTCACACCCACCATGGAAATGGCCGACATCACGATGGCAGTGATATTAGCGCGCTCCAGCGCATCGCGCATTGCCAGGGCGTTCATCACAGTGGCCAGCATGCCCATGTGATCGCCTGTCACCCGATCCATGCCCGCAGCACTCAAGGCCGCGCCACGGAACAGGTTGCCGCCGCCAATCACCAGACCGACCTGAACGCCGATACCGACCAGCTGGCCGACTTCCAGCGCCATGCGATCCAGCACCTTCGGGTCGATGCCGAACTCTTCCGAGCCCATGAGGGCCTCACCGCTAAGCTTGAGTAGAATGCGTTTATAGCGAGCCTGATAACCACTGCCCTGCTGAGCCATTGCGAATCTCTCCTGCGGCGTTTTCTGAAAAAAATCTGTGCGGGCTATTTCAAGCCTGCGCTTACTTTAGCTTGACGCTTTGCGCGCGTCGGGAGAATGCAGCCTTGTGAGCACAATCTCCAAGGAAAATTTCCTTTTCCCTTTCGACAAAGAGGCCGCACGCGTGAGCGGGCAGCCTCTTTGGGGCGACAGTTGAAAAACCGTCTTACTGCTTGGCGGCAGCCAGTTGAGCAGCCACTTCGTCAGCGAAGTTATCAACTGGCTTCTCGATGCCGTCGCCTACTTTGAAGTAGGTGAAGGAAACGATTTCAGCGCCGGCTTTCTTGGCCAGATCACCGACCTTGACTTCCGGGTTCTTGACGAAGGCTTGCTCGACCAGACTGGCTTCTGCCAGGAACTTGGTGATACGACCGCCAACCATTTTTTCAACGATTTCAGCTGGCTTGCCTTTGATCTTGTCTTCGTTCAGTTGCAGGAAGACATTCTTCTCGCGCTCGATCGCTTCGGCAGAAACTTCCGAAGGGAACAGGAACTCGGGGTTGCTTGCCGCGACGTGCATGGCGATATCCTTGGCCAGCTCGACGTCGCCACCCTTGAGGGTAACTACCACGCCGATCTTGTTGCCGTGCAGGTAAGTACCTACGACGTCACCTTCGATACGCTTCAAGCGACGGATGTTGACGTTTTCGCCAACCTTGCCGACCAGTACCAGACGTGCAGCTTCCTGTGCTTCGATCAACGGAGCGACATCAGTCAGCTTGTCAGCGAAGGCTTTTTCGACGCTTGCAGCAACGAAAGCCTTGAAGTCGTCCTGCAGGGCCAGGAAGTCGGTCTGCGAGTTGACTTCGATGATGACAGCAGCCTTGCCGTCGTCCTTGATGGCGATAGCGCCTTCAGCAGCCACGTTGCCTGCTTTCTTGGCGGCCTTGATGGCGCCGGAAGCACGCATGTCGTCGATTGCTTTTTCGATGTCGCCGCCAGCCTTGGTCAAGGCCTTTTTGCAATCCATCATGCCTTCGCCGGTACGCTCGCGCAGTTCTTTGACCAACGCTGCAGTAATCTCTGCCATTTCAAAATCCTCTTGGATAGGTCTTCAACCATTCCACCCGACAGGCCGGGCGTGCAATTCTTGAAAAATCAGGGTGGCAGCAACACATGACAGCAAGGTCATGGCTACAGACCGACAAATCATTTCCTAGGTGGCAAAAAGGGGGCTAAGCCCCCTTTTCGCGTACTGAGTAAACGCCAGGCGTTTGTACTCAGCCTTCTACAGCAGCTGCAGCTGGAGCTTCTTCGACGAAGACGTCGGTGCCGCCAGCAACATTGTTACGACCACGGATAACAGCATCAGCCATCGAACCCATGTACAGCTGGATGGCGCGGATTGCGTCATCGTTGCCCGGGATGATGTAGTCAACGCCTTCCGGGCTGCTGTTGGTATCGACGACGCCGATAACCGGGATGCCCAGCTTGTTGGCTTCGGTGATCGCGATGCGCTCGTGATCAACGTCGATAACGAACAGAGCGTCCGGCAGACCGCCCATGTCCTTGATACCACCCAGGCTGCGATCCAGTTTTTCCAGATCACGGGTACGCATCAGGGCTTCTTTCTTGGTCAGCTTGGCGAAAGTACCGTCTTCAGCCTGTACTTCCAGCTCGCGCAGACGCTTGATCGACTGACGGATGGTCTTGAAGTTGGTCAGCATGCCGCCCAACCAGCGATGGTCGACGTACGGCGAACCGCAACGTGCTGCTTCTTCAGCAACGATCTTGCCAGCGGAACGCTTGGTGCCGACGAACAGAATCTTGTTTTTGCCCGAAGCCAGGCGCTCAACGAAAGTCAGCGCTTCGTTGAACATAGGCAGGGTTTTTTCAAGGTTGATGATGTGAATCTTGTTACGCGCGCCGAAAATGTATTTACCCATTTTCGGATTCCAGTAACGGGTCTGGTGACCGAAGTGGCAACCAGCCTTCAGCATATCGCGCATATTGACTTGGGACATAAATAGTTCCTTGATAAGTCGGGTTAGGCCTCCACGTATCCCAATGACCAACCAATGGCATCTGCCAAGGGCACCCAGGTCATCGTGTCGACACGTGTGTGGGTTTGTGCTTCAAGGACGGACCTTGGAAAGCGGCGCATTTTATATCATAAAAGGGAAGAGAACGGAACTCCCATCAAGTGCTTGTTTTGCGGTGACTTTGCAGTTGCATGGACGGCCTATAGAAGGAAGCGATGATTACCCGGCACCGGTGGTCTGATAGAATTGCGCCTTTGCGCACCCACCGCGTGCCTGCCACGCCGAGAGAATTCGTATGACCATCACCCTCAAAACCCCGGAAGACATCGAGAAGATGCGCATCGCCGGTCGCCTGGCCGCCGATGTTCTGGAAATGATAGCGCCGCACGTCAAGCCCGGTGTGACCACCGAAGAGCTGGACCGCCTTTGCCATGACTATATTGTCAACGAACAGAAGGCGATCCCGGCCCCGCTGAACTACAAGGGCTTTCCCAAATCGATCTGCACCTCGATCAACCAGGTGGTCTGCCACGGTATCCCGAGCGACAAGAAGCTGAAGGACGGTGACTCGCTGAACATCGACGTTACCGTCATCAAGGACGGCTACCATGGCGACACCAGCAGGATGTTCCATGTCGGCACCGTTCCGGTATGGGCCGAGCGCCTGTCGAAGGTAACTCAGGAGTGCCTGTACAAGGCCATCGAAATCGTCAAACCCGGCACTCGCCTGGGTGACATCGGTGCCGTCATCCAGAAACACGCTGAAAAGAACGGCTTCTCCGTGGTTCGTGAGTTCTGCGGCCATGGCATCGGCAAGGTGTTTCATGAAGAGCCGCAGGTGATGCACTTTGGCGAGGCCGGAACCGGTATCGAGTTGCAGGAAGGCATGACCTTCACCATCGAACCGATGATCAACCAGGGTCGCCCTGAAACCAAGATTCTCGGCGATGGCTGGACGGCGATCACCAAGGACCGCAAGCTCTCGGCGCAATGGGAGCACACGCTGCTGGTGACCGCTGACGGTTACGAAATCTTCACCTTGCGCAGCGATGACACCATTGCCCAAAAGGCTCCCTGACCCGATCATGCCCGGCTGAACGCCCGCCCGTCACCTGCACAGCCCGACACGAGGAATACTGCTCAATGCCGCAAGTAGATCCAGACTTGTTCGATCGAGGCCAGTTCCAGGCCGAACTGGCCTTGAAAGCCAGCCCCATCGCTGCGTTCAAGAAGGCCATCCGCCGAGCGAGAGACGTCCTTGATGAGCGCTTCAGGTCGGGCCGTGACATTCGACGACTGATCGAGGACCGGGCATGGTTTGTCGATAACATCCTGCAAAAGGCCTGGGATCAGTTCGAATGGAGTGAAGACGCCGATATCGCGCTTCTGGCAGTGGGTGGCTACGGGCGCGGCGAGCTGCATCCTTACTCGGACATCGATCTGCTGATCCTGCTGGACAGCGATGACCACGAAGTTTTCCGCGAGCCTATCGAGCGGTTTCTGACCCTGCTGTGGGACATCGGCCTGGAAGTCGGACAAAGCGTACGCTCGGTCAACGAGTGCGCACAGGAAGGCCGCGCCGACCTGACCGTGATCACCAATCTGATGGAAAGTCGCACCATCGCCGGCCCCGAACACCTGCGCCAGCGCATGCTGGAGGTCACCAGCACCGAGCATATGTGGCCGAGCAAGGAGTTTTTCCTCGCCAAACACGCGGAACAGAAAAAACGCCACCACAAGTACAACGACACCGAATACAACCTGGAACCCAACGTCAAGGGCTCTCCGGGTGGCCTGCGCGATATTCAGACCATCCTCTGGGTCGCGCGGCGTCAGTACGGCACGCTGAACCTGCACGCACTGGCAGGCGAAGGCTTCCTGCTGGGCAGCGAAAACGCCCTGCTCGCGTCCTCCCAAGAGTTTTTGTGGAAAGTGCGTTACGCGCTGCACATGCTGGCCGGACGCTCCGAGGACCGGCTTCTGTTCGATTATCAGGTACGCATCGCCGGGTTGCTGGGCTATGAAGACAATGATGCCAAGCTGGCCATAGAGCGCTTCATGCAGAAGTACTACCGGGTGGTCATGAGCATCGCCGAACTCAGCGATCTGATCATCCAGCATTTCGAAGAAGTGATTCTTTCCGACGACAGCGGCACACCACAGCCGATCAATTCACGCTTTCAGCTGCACGATGGCTATATAGAAGCCACCCACCAGAACGTCTTCAAGCGCACCCCGTTTGCCATGATCGAAATCTTCGTGCTCATGGCCCAGCATCCGGAAATAAAGGGTGTACGTGCCGACACCATTCGCTTGCTGCGTGAACATCGGCACCTGATCAACGACGAGTTCCGCAACGATATTCGTAACACCAGCCTGTTCATCGAGTTGTTCAAGTGCGAAATCGGTATCCACCGCAACCTGCGGCGGATGAACCGCTACGGCATTCTCGGCCTGTACCTGCCGGAGTTCGGCCATATCGTCGGCCAGATGCAGCATGACCTGTTTCACATTTATACCGTCGATGCGCACACGCTGAATCTGATCAAGCACCTGCGCAAGCTGCAATACACCGAAGTGTCCGAGAAATTTCCGCTGGCCAGCAAGATCATGGGCCGCCTGCCCAAGCCGGAGCTGATCTACCTGGCCGGGCTTTATCACGACATCGGGAAGGGTCGTGGCGGTGATCACTCGGAGCTGGGCGCCATCGATGCGCAGGCGTTCGGTGCGCGCCATCATCTGCCTGCCTGGGACACCCGGCTTATTGTCTGGCTGGTGAGCAACCACCTGGTGATGTCGACCACCGCCCAGCGCAAGGACCTTTCCGATCCGCAGGTCATCCACGACTTTGCCCAGTTCGTGGGCGACGAAGTGCATCTGGATTATCTGTATGTGCTGACCGTCGCCGACATCAACGCGACCAATCCGACGCTCTGGAACTCATGGCGCGCCAGCCTGTTGCGTCAGCTGTACACCGAGACCAAGCGGGCCTTGCGCCGCGGCCTGGAAAACCCGGTCGACCGCGAAGAACAGATTCGCCGCACACAGACTGCCGCACTGGATATTCTGGTACGCAACGGCACCGATCCTGATGACGTCGAGCAACTCTGGTCAGCACTGGGCGATGATTACTTCCTGCGCCACACCGCCGGCGACGTGGCCTGGCATAGCGATGCGATTCTGCAGCAACCAGCCGACGGCGGTCCGCTGGTGCTGATCAAGGAAACCACGCAGCGTGAATTCGAGGGCGGCACGCAGATCTTCATTTACGCCCCGGATCAGCATGACTTCTTCGCGGTTACCGTGGCGGCGATGGACCAGCTGAACCTGAACATTCACGACGCACGCATTATCACTTCCAGCAGCAAATTCACACTCGACACCTACATCGTCCTCGACCATGAGGGCGGTTCGATCGGCAACAACCCGGAGCGCATTCAGGACATCCGCGAAGGCCTGACCGAAGCCCTGCGCAACCCGGATGATTACCCGACAATCATCAAGCGCCGCGTGCCACGTCAGCTCAAGCACTTTGCCTTCGCACCGCAAGTCACCATTCATAACGACGCCCAGCGTCCGGTGACGGTACTCGAGTTGCTGGCACCGGACCGTCCAGGCCTGCTGGCGCGCATCGGCAAGATCTTCCTGGAGTTCGACCTGTCCCTGCAGAACGCCAAGATTGCAACGCTGGGCGAACGCGTGGAAGACGTATTCTTCATCACCGACGCCGACAATCACCCGCTGTCCGATCCACAACTGTGCCGCCAGTTGCAGGATGCGATCGTCAAGCAACTGAGCGTCAACTCAGAGCCGGGCAACGATTTGCGGATCAGCATATGAATACTCGGCCATACGAATCGACTCAACGCAGCTCATTGAGGAACACGTTCCATGAATAACGCCATGCAACTGCTTCAGCCTTACCCTTTCGAGAAGCTGCGCGCCTTGCTGGCCGGCGTGACACCCAACCCGGAAAAGCGTCCGGTAGCACTGTCCATCGGCGAACCGAAGCACCGCTCTCCCGATTTCGTTGCCAAAGCACTGGCAGACAACCTCGATCAGATGGCGGTTTACCCGACCACGCTGGGTATTCCTGCGCTGCGCGAAGCCATTGCCGGCTGGTGCAGCCGCCGATTCGGCGTGCCACAGGGCTGGCTCGATCCGGCGCGCAATGTATTACCGGTCAACGGCACGCGCGAAGCGCTGTTCGCCTTCACCCAGACCGTAGTCAATCGCAGTGATGACGGCCTGGTGATCAGCCCGAATCCGTTTTACCAGATCTATGAAGGCGCCGCGTTTCTGGCCGGAGCCCAACCGCACTACCTGCCATGCCTGAGCGATAACGGGTTCAATCCCGATTTCGATGCCGTCAGCCCGGACATCTGGAAGCGTTGCCAGATCCTCTTTCTGTGCTCACCAGGCAACCCGACCGGGGCACTGATTCCGGTTGAAACCCTGAAAAAGCTCATCGCCCTGGCCGACGAACATGACTTTGTCATTGCTGCGGACGAGTGCTACAGCGAGCTGTACTTCGATGAGCAGACTCCGCCACCGGGCCTGCTCAGCGCCTGCGTCGAGCTGGGCCGCGAGGATTTCAAACGCTGCGTGGTCTTCCACAGCCTGTCCAAGCGTTCCAATCTGCCGGGCCTGCGCTCAGGTTTTGTGGCGGGTGACGCCCAGATCCTCAAGGCCTTCCTGCTGTATCGCACCTATCACGGCTGCGCCATGCCGGTTCAGACTCAACTGGCCAGCATCGCCGCCTGGAATGATGAAGAGCACGTACGCGCCAACCGTGATCTGTACCGGGAAAAGTTCGCTGCGGTGCTCGACATCCTGACCCCGGTGCTCGACGTTCAACGCCCGGACGGCGGCTTTTACCTGTGGCCGAACGTCGGTACCGATGACGCTGCATTTTGCCGCGATCTGTTCGTCGATCAGCACGTCACTGCAGTACCGGGCTCGTACCTTTCCCGCGAAGTGGATGGCGTCAACCCTGGCGCAGGCCGGGTGCGTCTTGCGCTCGTGGCCCCGTTGGCCGAATGCATCGAAGCGGCCGAACGTATCCGCGCATTCCTGAGCAAGTAAAAGCCGAATCCAAAAAAATCGTCCCGCCGCATGCAATGTGCGGCGGGGTAATTAGTTACCACCTCCAGCCCCCTGCGTGAACGTACCCTCACCCTTCATTTTTAATGCTTCGAGACACGAAGCGAACTACCATGAAGGCCACTCCCATGACCGCACCCGCTGTTACCCAAGGCGTAAAACTGCCCGCATCCTGCTGCATGCGCAGCGCTGGAAATCACCAGGCTTCGTATGATGCAGCGATTCGCGAAAACCCCGCCAACGCGCCGATCACCCCTGCTTACCCATCGGAAACCGGCGCCGACACCAGTCAGTCAGGTCGCCAGGCGCGCCTGCTGGTTTCGTTCAGCAAATACTGGGCTCGCGGGCGAACCCTGAAAGTTCTTTTTTTGAAGAATCCTCCTGCCAGCCTGACAGCACCCATCGTCGAGGCCGCCCGCAAGTGGCTGCCGCACATAAACCTGAAATTCGAGTTCGTGACGGACGGGGCGAGTGATATCCGAATCGGCTTCAATGAACATCTGAACTGGAGCGCCATAGGCACCGATACCCTGCTGGCCGGACCTGATGAGGCTACGATGGAGTTCAACCTAAAAGAGCTGTACACGGCGGACCTGAAGCCGATGCCGGAATTGACGCGCATCGTACTGCATGAATTCGGGCACGCCTTGGGCGCGGTTCACGAGCATCAGCATCCGCAGGCAAACATCCCCTGGAACGAGCCGCTCTTGCGCTCACTGCTTTCGCAAACCGGGTTGAGTGACGAAGAGATCAATACCAATTTTTTCGACAGGTACGAGGCCGCAGACTTCCACCACTCGGCTTACGACCGTGATTCGGTCATGCATTTCGATATCCCCAACGGCCTGACCCTCGGCGACTTCGAGATCATCAATGTGGGCAAGACGCTCAGCAGCAATGATATCGCCGTGATGGGCGCTATCTACGCGGACCGTGGCAACTCGAAATTTGAAACGCTCTGACGGAGAGCGTCCTGACACGTGTTGATCATGCGGCAATCAACAGCGCGCCATACGTCCCCAACGTGTGGCGTGACCGCCCGAAAAAGTGCTGACTACTGTCGGGTCCGCAGCTTTTCAGCCACCCAGCCGACTGCCCAGCTGACGGGGTCATGAGACTGCATGGGCAGCAACGGCTTTCCTTCACGGGCAGCCAGCCGGCCCTGAGCTTCGGCTTCACCGTGAATCCAGATGGTACTTTGCTTGAATCCCTCGGCACGTTGACGCTCCCTGTAATAACGTTGCCGGACAAGCGCATCCTGACGCTTCTTCTCTTGCTCAGACATAACGCACCCAAACTTCAAATGAAGGGTAATAATTGCGCGCAGCGGCCAGCCACTCAAGCATGAGCGGGTGAAGTTTTCTTAATGATGGTTAGCCTTATTATCTAGTTTTCGTTCAGTCACCGTACCGGCGCTGTCACGACACTGAACGGACTGACGTGGCATAATAGCCGGCTAAATTGCGAGGAGAGGACGTGGGGAGTATCGAGCAAGATCAGCCACCCCACCTTAAACAATGACTTACACTCTATTTGGCATCAAAGCCTGCGACACGATGAAAAAGGCTCGTACCTGGCTCGATGAGCATTCGGCGAGCTACGAATTTCACGACTACAAGACCCAGGGCATCGACCGTGAGCACCTCGAGCAGTGGTGCAATGAACACGGATGGCAGGTTGTGCTGAACCGCGCAGGCACGACCTTTCGCAAGCTCGAAGACGGACAAAAGGCCGATCTCGACCAGGCGAAAGCCATAGAACTGATGCTCGCGCAGCCGTCCATGATCAAGCGCCCGGTGCTTGATCTGGGCGATAAAACCCTGATCGGCTTCAAGCCTGACCTGTATGCAGCGGCTTTACAGTAAGCCAGAGCGCTACTGAAAGCCCCTTGATAAAGCCACGAGGTATTTACATGTCCACCACCCTGTTCAGCCTGGCCTTCGGCGTCGGCACCCAAAATCGTCAAGGCGCATGGCTTGAAGTATTTTATGCTCAGCCTCTGATCAATCCTTCTGCGGAACTGGTCGCGGCTATCGCACCGGTTCTGGGTTACACCGGCGGCAACCAGGCGATCACCTTTAATGTCGACATGGCCTACAAGCTGGCCGAAGCGGCCAAATCCGTGGACGCTACTCAAGCCGCACTGCTGACTCGTCTGGCCGAAAGCCAGAAGCCACTGGTCGCGACCCTGCTGGCTGAAGACGCCACATTGACGTCGACTCCCGAGGCGTACCTCAAGCTGCATCTGCTGTCGCACCGTCTGGTCAAGCCGCACGGTCTGAACCTGGCAGGTATCTTCCCCCTGCTGCCAAACGTGGCCTGGACCAGCCAGGGCGCGGTCGATCTGGCCGAACTGGCCGAACGTCAGCTCGAAGCACGCCTCAAGGGCGAGCTGCTGGAAGTGTTCTCGGTCGACAAATTCCCGAAAATGACCGATTACGTCGTGCCGAGCGGCGTCCGTATCGCTGACAGCGCTCGCGTGCGCCTGGGCGCCTACATCGGCGAAGGCACCACGGTCATGCACGAAGGCTTCGTCAACTTCAATGGCGGCACCGAAGGCCCGGGCATGATCGAAGGCCGCGTTTCCGCTGGCGTATTCGTCGGCAAGGGCTCGGATCTGGGCGGCGGCTGCTCGACCATGGGTACGCTGTCCGGTGGTGGCAACATCATCATCAAGGTCGGTGAAGGCTGCCTGATCGGTGCCAACGCCGGCATCGGCATCCCGCTGGGTGATCGCAACACCGTTGAGTCGGGCCTGTACGTGACCGCAGGTACCAAAGTCGCGCTGCTCGACGAAAACAATGAGCTGGTCAAGATCGTCAAGGCCCGCGAGCTGGCGGGTCAGACCGACCTGTTGTTCCGTCGCAACTCTCAGACCGGCGCGGTGGAATGCAAAACCCACAAGTCGGCCGTCGAGCTGAACGAAGCACTGCACGCTCATAACTGATGCTGTGTGCGGGTTCAAGGCTGCTGGCTTTGAACCCGCCTCCACACGCTGGACGAACAATGCCCCTCTTCTCTCCCTGGCGTGGCGACTTCCCCGCCATCGCCGCCCTGCAACGGCAAGGCCAGACTTATCTGGACAACGCCGCCACGACGCAAAAGCCCCAGGCGCTGATCGACGCCCTGACTCATTACTATGCCAACGGTGCCGCCAATGTGCATCGTGCCCAGCATCTGCCCGGCGCACACGCCACTCAAGCGTTCGAGGCCAGCCGTGGCAAGGCCGCCCGCTGGCTGAATGCCGGCGAGAACGGCCAGATCATCTTCACTCACGGCGCGACGTCTGCGCTGAACCTGCTGGCCTACGGGCTGGAACATGAATTCGCGGCGGGCGACGAAATCGCCATCAGCGCGCTGGAACATCACGCCAATCTGCTGCCATGGCAGCAACTGGCTCAGCGTCGCGGCCTGAAACTGGTGGTTCTGCCGCTGGATATCGATGGCGTGATCGACTGCGACGCGGCAGCCAACCTGATCGGACCGCGCACACGTCTGCTCGCCGTCACCCAGCTCTCCAACGTGCTCGGCACCTGGCAACCGCTCGCTCGTCTTATCGCACTTGCCAAGACCCAAGGCGCCATTACCGTCGTGGACGGCTCACAGGGCGTGGTGCACGGACGCCACGATGTGCAGGCGCTGGGCTGCGATTTTTATGTGTTTTCCAGCCACAAACTGTATGGCCCGGAAGGACTCGGCGTGCTTTACGGGTGCAACGAGGCGCTGCCCAGCCTCGCGCACTGGCAGTTCGGCGGCGAGATGGTGCTGACAGCCGATTATCAGCACGCGAAATTTCGTCCGGCACCCCTGGGTTTCGAGGCCGGCACCCCGCCCATCGCCAGTGTGATCGGTCTGGGCGCTACGCTGGCCTATCTGGACAGCCTCGATCATCAGGCGGTCGCAGAACATGAAGCCAGACTGCACCGTCGCCTGCTTGAGGGCCTGCAACAGCGTGATGGCATCCAGGTTCTGGGCTCGCCGGATCTGGCACTGGTCAGCTTCGTCGTCGACGATGTTCACAATGCTGATGTGGCTCACCTGCTGACCGAACAGGGCATTGCCGTACGTGCCGGTCATCATTGCGCGATGCCGCTGTTCAAGACCCTTGGCCTGCCCGGCGCGATTCGCGTGTCACTGGCGCTGTACAACGATTCGGACGATCTGCTGCAGTTCTTCAGCGCACTGGATCAGGCACTGGAGCTGCTTCGATGAGTCTGCCGCCATTGGCGCAAACTGCGCTCGACAGTTTTTCCCGGCCACAAGGCTGGGAACAGCGCGCACGCCTGCTGATGCAATGGGGTGATCAACTTGCGCCGCTGAGTGACGAAGAAAGGACCGACGACAACCTGGTACACGGTTGTGAAAGCAAGGTCTGGCTGACCGGTGAAGTCAGCGACAATGCCTGGCTGTTTCGGGCCGGCAGTGACGCGCGACTGATTCGCGGTCTGGTGGCGCTGCTGCTGGCGCGGGTCAACGGCCTGTCGGACCGGGAGCTGGCAGCCGTGGATTTACCTGGCTGGTTCAATCAGTTGGGCCTCGCCCGCCAGCTCTCACCCTCGCGCAGCAACGGCCTGAATGCCGTACTGCAGAAGATGCGCCAGCTGACTCAAGCCTGATCGGGTGTTACAAGCGCTGGCTTGATCCGCTCCGAAGGCCGTCGCGTGCCCGCCACCAGCTTGTCTACCGCACGGGTAGCGGCAACCATGCCAAAGGTCGCAGTCACCATCATCACTGCACCGAAACCACCGGCGCAATCGAGCTTTACGCCCTCGCCGACGAATTTCTTTTCCAGACAAATACTGCCATCCGGCTTGGGGTAGCGCAGTTGTTCAGTGGAAAACACGCAAGGCACGCTGTAGTGACGGTTAGGCGTGCGTGAAAAGCCATAATCCCGACGCAGGGTCGAACGCACCTTGGAGGCCAGCGGGTCATTGAAGGTGCGGTTCAGGTCGGCGATCTGAATCAGGGTCGGATCGATCTGCCCGCCCGCCCCGCCGGTGGTGACCATCTGAATCTTGCGTCGTTTGCACCAGGAAATCAGCGCAGCCTTGGCGTTGACGCTGTCGATACAGTCGATGACGAAGTCCATGTCCGGGGTGATGCACTCGGCCATGGTGTCGCGGGTGACGAAATCAGCCACCGCGTGCACGATGCAATCGGGGTTGATCGCACGGATACGCTCAGCCATCACCTCGACTTTCGACTGGCCAACCGTACTGCTGAGCGCATGCAACTGACGGTTGCTGTTACTGACACAGACATCGTCCATGTCGAACAGCGAAATCTCGCCCACACCACTGCGCGCCATGGCTTCCGCCGCCCAGGAGCCCACCCCGCCGATACCCACCACCGCCACATGGGCCGCGCGCAGGCGTGCCAGCCCTTCGATGCCATATAGACGGGCGATACCAGCGAACCGCGGATCTTCTGCGCTCATGATCAATACCTCAAAAACCGGCGCGCATTATAGGGGTTTGTCGACGGCAAGACACCTGACTTGTTCCCGGCAGGCAAGGTCCTTGTCCGTTGACGAACTGACCCAGAGACTCAAGGGAAGTAAAAAATAATGATTTTAGAACGCGATCAACGCCCACTGCCTAAACGCCATTCCGTTTTTGGAAACGCCCGAGGAAAAGAGTCTAAGCATTGCAAACGGCAATGAACGAGGGCGACTAAGGTTAACCAACGCGAAGGGAACTCGCGGCACCAGTGCAACAAGCATGGAGCACATTTCAAACATGGATGAAAATTCAAACAATACAGGCACCTGGCCGACAAACCTTTTTAAAACCAGACTCAACTATCCGCCCAACTGGCCTGCAATGATCTCTGGCGTGGCCTACGCCCCTTTTCGACCGGGCCAAAGCCCCTACAAACAGATTTTTCCGACGCGTGATCAGATAAGAGAAGACCTGCTGCTACTTCGAAGCATTACACGGAATATAAGGACTTACTCGGTGGAAGGGACATTGATGCATATCCCCGAACTCGCCGAAGCACTGGGCATGAATGTCACGCTTGGCGTGTGGATAACAGAGGATGAAACGCACAATATCGAGGAAATAAATGCAGGGATCGAACTCGCCAACCGTTACTCCAGCGTGCAACGCCTGGTCTTGGGAAATGAAGTCCTGTTTCGTGATGATGTTCCCATCGATCTGCTTATTCACTATCTGCAGACCGCACGACGCGCCGTCAATGTGCCTGTTTCGACCTCCGAGATATGGACACAATGGTACGAGACGCCGGACCTCGTCAGGCATGTCGACTTCATTGCCGCCCATATTTTGCCTTTCTGGGAAGGCGTTTCAGCGCTGGACGCGACCGCGATCACTCTGGCACACGCGAACGAACTGAGAACGAGATTCCCCGACACCCCCCTCATACTTTCCGAGATTGGCTGGCCGAGCAAGGCCATCGCCAAGAGGCGGATGACGACCTCTGACGCAGAGCACTCGATATACCTGCGCAACCAGATTCCATTACTGGATCAGCACGGCCATGACTATTTCGTGATAGAAGCCTTCGACCAGCACTGGAAGACTGAAGAAGGTCTGCCCGGGCCTAATTGGGGTTTGTTCGATGCAAAGCGCAGATTAAAACTGCACGTCAACGGCCCGGTAAAAATGCCGGTCAACATGCTCTCGGAAATACTCAGGCTTATCACCCGCCTTAAACCGGAGTCGTGGCCTGCAGGCGCCTTGATAATCGTGCTGGCTTATTGCGCATTGTCAGGGTTCGGCATGCACTACTCACAGCCACTGCCCGCCTGGCTCGCGCTGCCTGTCGTCTTTATCTGGGCTGCCAGCGTGCTGACTTACATGGGTATCGAAACGCACGAATTCCTCGAAGCCTGCTGGGGACCGGACACCCCACGCTCTTTCAGCCCCGTCCATCGTCCTGTTGGTCCCGCCCCGAAAGTTTCCCTGCATGTTCCGTGCTACAACGAACCTCCGGACATGGTGAAACGGACTCTCGACTCGTTGCAAACGCTGGACTACCCGGACTTCGAGGTGCTGGTTATCGACAACAATACTCAGGACCCGGCCATCTGGAAGCCTATCGAGCGATACTGTCAGCAGCTCGGCCCTCGGTTCCGGTTTTTTCATGTCAGTCCACTTCCCGGATTCAAAGCGGGTGCGCTCAACTACCTCCTGAGACATACCGCTGAAGACGCAGAGGTAGTGGCAGTCATCGACGCTGATTACTGCGTCCATCGACAGTGGCTCAAACATATGGTGCCCCACTTCACGGACCCGAAGGTTGCAGTCATTCAATCGCCGCAGGATTATCGCGACGGTCACGAAAGCCTGTTCAAGTGTTGCTGTCAGGCCGAGTACCGAGGTTTTTTTAACATCGGCATGGTGATCCGTAACAATCACGATGCAATTATCCAGCACGGCACCATGACACTGATCCGCCGATCAGCACTGGACCGACTGGGCTGGGCGGAATGGTGCATATGCGAAGACGCCGAACTTGGCCTGCGTATGCTTGAAAGTGGTTTCTCCACTGGTTACGCCGCTATCAGCTATGGCAAAGGGCTGACTCCCGATACGTTCATGGACTTCAAGAAACAACGATATCGCTGGGCATATGGAGCTATGCAGATAGTCAAGCGGCACGCCGGAAGCCTGATTGCAGGAAATTGCGCGTCCCTGAGCGCGATGCAACGCTACCATTTCATCGCGGGGTGGATGCCGTGGGTGGCAGAAGGAATGAATTATCTGTTAACGCTGGCTGCGTTGGCCTGGTCGATGGCAATGATCCTTAAGCCCGAGACTTTCGGGCCGCTGCCATGGATATTTTCCACGTCGTTGATACTGATGTTTGCCCTGCGCTCGTTCAAGATGATTGTGCTTTACCGGCAGTTGGTCAGCACACACATCAAAGAGGCACTGGCGGCGATACTGGCCGGCATGGCGCTTTATCCGACCTTGGGCAAGGCAGTGCTGGCGGGGCTTTTCACCTCGGCGATGCCTTTCTACAGAACGCCCAAACATACCTCTGCAAACCGGATCGGACAAAACCTGCTCGATGTAAGGGAAGAACTGTCTACCTTGGCGATCTCCTGGATCGCGATTGTGCTTTTGCTCACAGGCAGGGCATCCATCGATACGAATTCCGGTTTCTGGATAACCATGCTGTTCGCACAATCACTCCCTTATCTTGCAGCCATAACCATGGCTATCTTGTCGGCACGCGCAAACCGCCCGGCACTGCCGACAACCTGACCTATCCACCGGGCACGATAAACGACGGCCTCAGGTCGTCGTTTTGCTTTAAGATATCCGCCTTTTCGCGCCCAAAGTCTTGCTACCGGAGTTCTGTACATGACGGCCCCAGCCGACCTCTCGCCCACCCTCCAACTCGCCTGCGATCTGATCCGCCGTCCGTCAGTGACGCCGGTCGATGCCGATTGCCAGACCGTGATGATGCAGCGCCTGGGCGATGCCGGCTTCAAGCTGGAGCCAATGCGTATCGAAGACGTCGACAACTTCTGGGCCACCCACGGCACCACCGACGGCCCGGTACTGTGTTTCGCCGGGCATACCGACGTGGTGCCGACCGGGCCGTTGCAGAACTGGCAGAACGACCCGTTCGATGCGTTGATCGACGAGCACGGCATGCTTTGCGGACGAGGCGCGGCAGACATGAAAGGCAGTCTGGCGGCCATGCTGGTGGCGGCCGAACGCTTTGTCGCCGATCACCCTGATCACAGGGGCTCGGTGGCATTTCTGATCACCAGCGACGAAGAAGGCCCGGCGCATCACGGCACCAAAGCCGTGGTCGAACGCCTCGCAGCGCGTAACGAGCGTCTGGACTGGTGCATCGTCGGCGAGCCGTCGAGCACCACGCTGGTCGGCGATGTGGTCAAGAACGGTCGGCGCGGTTCGCTGGGCGCCACGCTGACGGTACGCGGCAAGCAGGGCCATGTGGCTTACCCGCATCTGGCGAAGAATCCGATTCACCTGGCTGCGCCGGCCCTGGCCGAACTGGCCGCCGAGCACTGGGACCACGGCAACGACTTCTTCCCGCCGACCAGCTTCCAGATCTCCAACCTGAACGCTGGCACCGGCGCCACCAATGTCATCCCCGGCGATCTGGTGGCGGTCTTCAATTTCCGTTTTTCCACCGAGTCGACCGTCGAAGGTCTGCAGCAGCGCGTTGCCGATATCCTCGACAGGCATGAACTGGACTGGCACGTGGACTGGGCATTGTCCGGCCTGCCGTTCCTCACCGAACCGGGCGCGTTGCTGGACGCCGTGTCTTCCAGCATCAAAAGCGTCACCGGCCGTGAGACTAAAGCCTCGACCAGCGGCGGAACCTCCGACGGTCGCTTCATCGCCACCCTCGGTACCCAAGTGGTCGAGCTGGGGCCGGTCAACGCAACGATCCATCAGGTTAACGAACGTATTCTGGCCAGCGACCTCGATGTGCTGACCGAGATCTACTACCAGACTCTGGTCAAGTTGCTCGCCTGATGCTGACCTGCCCGATCTGCTCAGCGCCGCTCAGCACCGCCGACAACGGCGTGGTGTGCCCGGCCAATCATCGTTTCGACCGAGCCCGTCAGGGTTATCTGAACCTGTTGCCGGTGCAGCACAAGAACAGCCGCGACCCGGGCGACAATCAGGCCATGGTCGAGGCGCGACGCGATTTTCTCAACGCCGGGCACTACGCTCCGGTAGCCCGGCGTCTGGCTGAACTGGCCGCTGAGCGATCCCCTGCGCACTGGCTGGACATCGGCTGTGGCGAAGGTTATTACACCGCGCAGATTGCCGAAGCCTTGCCCCATGCCGATGGCTATGCGCTGGACATCTCCCGCGAGGCGGTCAAACGCGCCTGTCGTCGTGATCCGGCGCTGACCTGGATGGTCGCCAGCATGGCCCGTGTGCCACTTGCGGATGCCAGCTGCCAGTTTCTGGCCAGCGTGTTCAGCCCGCTGGACTGGCAGGAAGCCAAGCGTTTGCTGACCCCTGGCGGCGGACTGATGCGGGTCGGCCCGACCAGCGAGCATCTGATGGAGCTGCG
This sequence comes from Pseudomonas sp. P129, assembly GCF_020312195.1. Classification (NCBI taxonomy): domain Bacteria; kingdom Pseudomonadati; phylum Pseudomonadota; class Gammaproteobacteria; order Pseudomonadales; family Pseudomonadaceae; genus Pseudomonas; species Pseudomonas sp. P129. Next base: position 252,076 of record NZ_JAGPYS010000006.1, read on the forward strand.
TCAGCGGCTCTATGATGAAGTGCGCGATTACGCAGACGACAAGCACCTGTCACTGGTGCCGCAAGGCATGCAGTTGCAACACAGCGAAACACTGCGCTACACGCTGAAGCTGATCGACGGCCAGTCCCGCGCCGATCTGCTGGCCATGACACCGCACGGCTGGCGCGCCAGCGCCGAACGTCGGGCAGCGGTCATCGAGCAACCAGGACCTTTCAAGGTCACCGTTTCCATGCGCTACGATTATTTCGTGCTGCAATAAGCATTCAACAGAGGCCCCCATGCGCCAACCCGATATCGAGATTTACCTGAAAGACGAAGACGTCGATCACAAGGCAATCGCCCAGTGGCTCGGCAAAGCGCTGGGCTTTTGCAGCGATTGGAAGCAGAAAGGCCAGACCTGGAAATGCACCGCGGGCACTGTCGCCGTGACCTGGCTGCCCAGAGCGGTCGGTAAATGGAACAGCCTGCACCTGGACAGCGATCAGACCCCGTGGGAAGACGACATCGCCTGTGCTCGCGCCGCATTCAAGGCATTGAACGTCGAAGTACGTTGCGCCCCGGGCACCTGGGTTGAAGAAGAAAGCGACGAGACGGCCGACCGCTGGATACGCGTGAGTGCCGACGGTGAGGAAGAGATTACCTGGCGAACCGCGTAGGATTTTTCGCCGCGACGTTCCTGATACGTGCCGTCGTCAGGTGAGCCCGGCTCGGCAAGCGGTCATTCAGACGTGATCCGTTCAGCGCGCGCACCGGCGCTTTTGCCGATCGCTTCGGGATACGTCACACTGGCGCCCATCCAGGGCAATCGCCCGCCCCTCACTCAGCAGAAGCCGTATGACCCGCTCTCCATTCCGTCGCCTTGTGTTCGGCACCCTGCGCCGTTTGTTGTATCTCTGGGTTCGCTCGGAAACCATCAATCAATCGTCTTTTACGCTGAATCTGGACCGCAGCCGCCCGGTGTTCTATGCACTGCAATCGCCGTCGATCAGCGATCTGGCAGTGATCGACACAGAATGCCGCAAGGCCGGTCTGCCTCGTCCGGTGCTGTCGGTAGCGGTCGGCAACCTGATCGAGCCGGCCGCATTCTTTTACCTGACCCCCTCCCCCGACTGGCTCGGTCGCCAGGACAAGCGTGGTGCGCCTCCGACGCTGGAGCGTGTGGTCGCAGCCGTCAGCCAGAACCCCGGCGAAGACGCGCAGATCATCCCGGTGAGCGTGTTCTGGGGCCAGTCGCCTGACCGCGAGTCCAGTGCCTGGAAGCTGCTGTTTGCCGACAGCTGGGCGGTGACCGGCCGCTTACGTCGCCTGGTCAGCATTCTGATTCTGGGCCGCAAGACCCGCGTGCAGTTTTCCGCGCCTATCCACATGCGCGAACTGGTGGGTGAAAACAAAGGTTACGAACTGACCCTGCGCATGACCCAACGTCTGCTGCGCGTGCACTTTCGCAACCTGAAAAGTGCCGTGATCGGTCCCGACGTTTCGCACCGGCGCACGGTGGTCAAAGGTCTGCTGGACGAGCCGCTGGTCAAGCAGGCGATCATCGAAGAAGCCGAGCGTGAACACATCACCCAGGAAAAGGCGCGGGAACGGGCGCTGAGCTACGGCAACGAGATCGCCTCGGACTACACCTATTCAGTGATCCGCTTCATGGAAGTGGTGCTCAGCTGGTTCTGGAACAAGATCTACGACGGCATCAAGGTCAGCCACATCGAAGGCGTTCAGGAAGTCGCGCCGGGACATGAGGTCATTTATGTCCCCTGCCACCGCAGCCATATCGATTATCTGCTGCTGTCTTACCTGCTGTTTCGCAACGGCCTCACGCCGCCGCACATCGCCGCCGGCATCAACCTGAATATGCCTGTGGTCGGCGGCCTGCTGCGACGTGGCGGGGCATTTTTCATGCGCCGCACGTTCAAGGGCAACCCGCTGTATACGGCGGTGTTCACCGAATACCTGCACACGCTGTTCATCAAGGGCTTTCCGGTCGAATACTTTGTCGAAGGCGGTCGCTCGCGCACCGGGCGCATGCTGCAACCGAAAACCGGCATGCTCGCCATTACCCTGCGCAGCTTTCTGCGCAACTCGCGGATGCCTATCGTCTTCATCCCGGTGTACATCGGTTACGAGCGCGTACTGGAAGGCCGTACTTATCTGGGCGAACTGCGCGGAGCAACCAAGAAGAAAGAGTCGATCTTCGATATCTTCAAAGTCATCGGCGCGCTGAAGCAGCGCTTCGGCCAGGTCTCAGTGAACTTCGGTGCGCCGATCAAACTGGCCGAGTTTCTCGATGGCGAACAACCGGACTGGCGCGAACAGCAACTGGACCCGCAATTTCGCCCCGAATGGCTGAGCGAGACCACGCACCGTCTGGGCGAGCGTGTGGCTCAGCACCTGAACGAAGCCGCTGCCGTCAACCCGATGAACCTGGTTGCCGTGGCGTTATTGTCGACGCAAAGACTGGCGCTGGACGATCAGGCCATGGAGCGGGTTCTCGACCTGTACCTGACCCTGCTGCGCGCCGTTCCGTACTCCCCGCACACGACGTTGCCGGAAGGTGATGGCCGCTCATTGATCGAGCATGTCAAAGGCATGGACCTGCTCGCCGAGCAAAAAGACGCGCTGGGCAAAATTCTGTACCTGAACGAACAGAATGCGGTGCTGATGACCTATTACCGCAACAACGTCCTGCACATCTTCGCCCTGCCCTCGCTGCTGGCGAGCTTTTTTCAGAGCTCGTCGCGCATGACCCGTGAACAGATCCTGCGCTACACACGTGCGCTGTATCCGTTCCTGCAATCGGAATTGTTCATTCGCTGGCCGCTGAACGAACTGGATGACGTGGTCGATCAGTGGCTGGCAGCGTTCGTGGAACAAGGTCTGTTGCGCTTCAAAAAGGACGCCTACGTGCGCCCGGAGCCCAGTTCCCGCGAGTTCGTATTGCTGACCCTGTTGTCGCGCGCCATCGCCCAGACCCTGCAGCGCTTCTACATGGCGATTGCCTTGCTGCTCAACAGCGGGCAGAACACGCTGAGCCCCGAGCAGCTTGAGGACCTGTGCACGGTCATGGCCCAGCGCCTGTCGATTCTGCATGGCCTCAATGCGCCGGAGTTCTTCGACAAGAGCCTGTTCCGGCACTTCATCCAGACCCTGCTGGACCTGGGCGTACTGCGCAAGGACAGTGCTGGCAAGCTGAGCTATCACCCGATGCTGGGCGAACTGGCAGAAGGTGCGGCCAAGCGGGTATTGCCTGCCGAAATCCGTCTTTCGATACGGCAAGTAGCCTTGCACAGCAATGAAGAGGAGCAGGACATGGGAAGCGATCAAGAGAAAACGTAGGGCTTTTCCGTAACCTGGCAGGGATTTTTAGACAGCTGTTTTCTGCTCTCTGGCCCCTGCTAGGGTTTGGTGGGTACCAATGACTGGTACTTAATCAAATAAGGAAATTGAAATGTCCAGCGAACCCCTAGTACGCCTTCAGGGTGAAGTTTATTACCTGCCACGCATCCTGCTGCCAGCGGACTGCAAGCTGACTGTCACCCTGAGTGACATCAGCCTTGCTGATGTTCTGGCCCCTGTCATCGACGTCAGCGAAACACACATTACCAGCCAGGTGCCACTGCGGTTTGAACTGGGCTATGCCGCAGATCGCTACCCCATTCAGGGTCGCAGCTATGCACTGTCGGCACGCATCGAACATGACGGCAAACTTATCTGGATCAACGACACTGTTCATCCTGTTGAACTGACCAACCAGGACCAGAGCGGCCTGAAAATCAAGGTCATTCAGGCAGCCGGCTAATCCGTTCGACACTGCTTGCTCCCTTCAACGGCGCGCCTTCACGCGCCGTTGTCGTTTCACAAGGCTTCATCACCCCCGACATCGATTGACGTGCATCGCTCACGGGCGCAAGTGCCTGTTGCGACTTCCTGATACGCTTGATCACGCACCGCACCACTATCGACCCGGGTTCAGGTCAGAACCCACTTCAACAAGGAAGCTCTCATGCCTCGTTTTTCCTTCACCCTGGCCGGCCTGTGCGCTGGCCTTCTGCTGTCGGCCAACGTCTTCGCCCTGTCGCTGAGCGACCTCTCGCAATCGGACGCGACCGGAGGACTCAAGGATGCCCTGACTCAAGGCGCACAGGTCGCCGTCAAACAGCTCGGCGTGCCCGGCGGTTTCAGCAAAAATGAAGAGGTACGTATCGAGCTGCCGGGCAAACTCGGCCAGATCGCGAAAAAAATGAAAATGCTCGGCATGGGCACTCAGGTCGATCAGCTGGAAACCAGCATGAACCAGGCCGCCGAAGCTGCCGTGCCTCAAGCTCAGGCCCTGCTTGTAGATGCAGTGAAAAAGATGAGCGTAACCGACGCCAAGGCCATTCTCGGCGGCGGCAAGGACTCGGCCACCCAGTACCTGAGCAGCACCAGCCGCGAGCAGATCCGCGCCAAGTTCCTGCCTATCGTCAAGAAGTCCACCGATCAGGTGGGCCTGGCCCAGAAGTACAACGCCTTTGCCGGCAAAGCGGCAGCACTTGGCGCGCTTGACAGCAAAAATGCCAACCTTGAAGGCTACGTGACCGAGCAAGCGCTGAACGGGCTGTTCGAAATGATCGCCAAACAGGAAGAAAGCATTCGCGCCAACCCTGCTGCCGCCGCTACGGGCCTGGCGAAGAAAGTGTTTGGCGCACTTTGAGTGCGGGATTCGCGCCTGTATTCACAGGCGCATCTGCGTTTGATTCAGGCTCAGGCCGTCGACCATACAGGCGCTATACACCGCTCTCGTCTGAGGTTGCCTTGGGCTTCAAGGCCTTCTTCGGGTAGATGTCGTAGCGGCTGGATTTGCCGTCCAGCGCATAGCCCGGCTTGAGGCCGTCGATGCAGGGGGCCTTGCGCGGGCGTTTGACCACCACGCGGTGGGTGGCAAGCGCCAGCGCGGCTTCCAGCAACGCAGGCGCATCCATGTCATCACCGACCAGTGGCCGGAACAGACGCATTTCCTTTTTCACCAGGGCGGTCTTTTCCCGATGCGGGAACATCGGGTCCAGGTAGATCACCTGGGGCGGCTCGCCTGTCCAGGCGCGGATGAGGTCGATCGAGTTGCCGGTCAACAGGCGCATCCGGGCAATGATCGAACCGACGTCACGATCACCGCGCCCGCGGGCCAGACCATCCTCCAGCAATGCAGCGATGATCGGCTGACGCTCGATCAGGCTCATGTCGCAACCGAGACTTGCCAGCACGAACGCATCCTTGCCAAGCCCTGCCGTTGCATCCAGCACGCTGGGGCGAATGCCTGGCTGAATACCAACCGCCTTGGCAATCATCTGCCCGGTCCCACCACCGAACAGTCGCCGATGAGCCACTGCGCCCTCGACAAAATCGACACGTACCGCGCCTGGCGCATCATCGCCCAATTGCTGCAACTGCAGCCCTTCGTCAGTAAGCTGCAGTGCAAAATCAGCGTGCGCATCGGTCAACGGCAGGCCCAGGCGCTGCGCCCATTGCGCCGCCTGCTCCTGTCCGCCAACGGCCAGGGCTTCGACCCGGATACGACTGCCTGCTTGCTGCTCAATCATTGCGTTTACACACTCAAAAATTGTTAATGTTCGGCAAAGCCTGCCGATAACCAAGTATCCGGCATTTTGCCAGACCCAAGGCCAGTACTGATCGCTATGTCAGAGATTGTTCAATCATCCATCGGCTATTTGTCGCACTCAGGCGACTTTAGCGTACGCAACAGCCGCACACTGGGTGGTGTGACGCAGCTGTGGTCGGATGCATTTGCCCGGGCGATGGCGGATCAGGTCAGTGAAAGCGCTTCAGTCCCCGTGCACCCGACGGCCGTTGAGGTGGATGTAGAAACAGGCGAACCGGTCGCTGGCGCAAAAACCCTGAGCAAGATCGTCGAGCAACGTACCTGCCCGGTCACCGACACCGAGGTCAAGCCTCCAGAGCCGCTGTTCCTGCCGATTGCCGAGTTTGACCTCGATCTTCTGCCTCCACCTGAAGAACCGTTCAGCATGGCTGAAATGATCGAACAGCAACGCCATCTGGAGTTCGAGAGCCACTGGGTACGCCCTACCGTTCTGAATCCTTATGACGATAGCGTCAAACCAGGCCCTGGCCCGCAGCCACGCCCGCTGCATCTGCCGATTGCCGAATTCGAATGGGAACTGGCCGACAAGCCTGCCCTGCCCCTGGATGAGCAGACCATCGCCGCCCAACAACGCCAGTTCGACTACGAGAACGGCTGGGCACGCCCGCTGATCCTGCAAAACCTGCGGATGGCGGCATAAGCCCCGAACGCTTCCTGCCGGCAGCTTACCGCGGCTTTACCTGCACACCGACCAGCGCCCCATGTCGACGTGAAAATGATCGCGATGCGCTGCGTTGTACTCCGGCCCGAGCACCGTACTGAAATTTTTGCAGGCACCGTCACGCAACAGCCTCAGAAAACGCCCCTTGTCCCCATCATCGTTCCAGTCCTTTAGAACACCGATGCGCTGACCGTCTGCCAGGCGAAAACCTGCCATGTCCAGCGCATTGGCCGTGGCATGCTGGCTGAGCCGAGCGTTGGTGCGGTTATAGATATTGCGGCAGGCAAAGCTGCCCAAGTGATCGATCCGCGCTACCCGCTGGCCGAAAACGGCCTGGGCGGCAGGCTGCAACGTGTGGATATCAAATAGCGCATAGGCGACCGCCAATGGGCAACTGGCCAGAAAGCTGCTGCTCAGCGCCACGTCGCCACCCTGGATACGCAGGGTATTTTGCAGAGGGCAACGAGCAGACGGATCACTGTCGGCCTGGCGACTGAAACGCAACCCCGACGAACTCAGCACCTGATCGCACAGTGCGGGATCGTTCTGCAATCGCGATAGCTTGTAAGCCGTCAGAAAGTTGGGCTCGGCCCGCACATCCAGTGGCGCCCATGGGTTCCAGCGCTCGGGGACATCGACCCAGCCACGCCAGACTGCCAACGCAGCCATTGCACAGAGCAACAGGAATACCAGAAGCACGCGCATGCTCAACCCTTGACCAGGGCAACAGAGGCGAACCGCAAGAGGCGTTTGTAAACAGGGGCAACACAGCGCAGTTGCGCATCCATAAGCGTGCTCTCCGCAAGGCCAGGCTTTTTCAGCCCACACCTGGAAGACCTCAGAGCAAGCCCAACTGTTCCACCTGAGGCCCGCGATCCAGTTCGAACAATGCCGGCAAGCCCGGCAATCGCGCCATCAGTTGCTGGTGAAAGCGCATGGCCTGCTCGGCAGCCCTGATGTTGTCCGGAGTGTGCAGGAAGACATACGGCGTGCGCCCCTCTTCAATCCACACGGCGACCTTTTCCACCCACTGCAGCAGAAACTGATCGTTGGCCTCCAGGTCCGGACCGCCGATGAAGCGCACTTGGGGAAACAGCGTCAGCGCAGCCGGACGAGGCGGCACCTTGGGCTTTTTCGATTGGGCGTGCAGGACTGCAGGATCACTCGAGACACAGCTGAACAATGCCCGCGAATCGAGGCAGATGCGCTCGACGCCTCGGTCCAGCAACAGGCGATTGAGCATGCGCTCTTCGTCACCTTTCATGAAGAAAGCCATGTTGCGCACTTCCACTGCTACAGACACCTTGAGCTCGTCAAGAAAACCGGCCAGTTCGGCCAGGCGCTGCGGTGTGAAGCTGGCGTGCAACTGCAGCCAGAACGGCGCGACCCGTCTGCCCAGAGGCGCAAGCAGGCGAATGAATTCCCCAGCGGCGCCCACCTGCTCACGAAGGTCGCCGTTGTGACTGATGTCTTTATGGAATTTGGCGGTGAAGCGAAAATCGTCGGGCATTATTTCTGCCCAGCGCTGCACCGTAGTGGCGGCGGGACGGGCATAGAACGTGGTGTTGCCTTCGACAGCGTTGAACACCTGAGTGTAGAGGTTCAGGAAATCATTGGGGCGGGCATTTTCGGGGTACAGCGAATCGCGCCAGGCGTTTTCACTCCATGACGGACAACCGAGGTAGTAAGGCAGACGAGACACAATCAGACGTGCAGATCGAGCCCCGATACTTCAAGGTCCCAATCGACAAAACTGGCAGTGGCCATATAACTGGCCAGCGCATGGGCGACACGAGAGCTCATGGAGCGCGGGAAAATGATGTCTTGCGGACGCGCAGGTACGTTGGCAGTGCTGCCAATCGTTGGATCACCCGTTTCACGGCGAGCGCGCGCTGGTGGCGGCGGCAGCTCGGCATCAACCACGACTTCCTCAAAAGAACCTTCGACCGTCGAAGGTGTTTTCTGCGGCTTTCGCTTGATGGGGTACGAGCGTGATGAGGTTCCGTCTATGCGCATCGATTATGTACTCGGCGTCGATAGTGGCAATTTAGCGTTACTGCCTTGTAGTTCGCAAATTGCGTAACGATAACTAGACCACATATCTTGCAACTTGTTATCGCCAAATGAGATTAAAGACCATTCAGACGATAAACGGTAGATGGCAAACTGATATTTTTCCAGCATTGGCTGATGCTGGCGAGTATTGAAAGACGTGTTCATGACGAATCAGACGATTGCGCGGGTCCTGAACTCATTCCATCAACGTGCTTTAGGTGTAGCGACCTTGTCGCGCAGGTAGACCGGCTGAGCGTCATCCGCAGGCAGGGCTTCGCCGCGGTGCCAGGCGAAGGTCGCCAGTGTCAACAGATCCTGCGCGTGCGGCAGCATGGCCGCATCATGGCCTGCCAGGCTGAGCGGAATACGCTCTGCGTAGCCCCAGCCCGTACCGGCACCAAACCATTGCCCGCTGGCGTGCGCAGGCAGCGTGGCCAGTTCGGGCGCCATCACAGCTTCGTCGCCCAACAGACGCATCTCGCCGGCGCTCTCGTGATAGCAGCCCCAGTACACCTCGTCCATGCGTGCATCGATGGCCGAGGCCACTTGCGACACGCCGTGCTCGCGCAAGGCGCGCTGCGCCAGCACGGCGAGGTTCGACACGGGCAGCACCGGACGCTCAAGGGCGAATGCCAGGCCTTGCACGACGCCGATGGCAATACGTACACCGGTGAACGCACCGGGACCACGTCCGAAAGCGATGGCGTCCAGCGCCGACATGGCAATGCCCGCCTCGGCCATCAGGCTTTTGATCATGGGCAGCAGCCGCTGGGCGTGCAGGCGCGGGATCACCTCGTAGTGGCTCAGTACTTTGCCGTCATGCAGCAAAGCGACCGAGCAGGCTTCAGTGGCGGTGTCCAGGGCCAGCAAGGTGGTCATCGGTGTTTCCGTCGTGGTCAATGTGAAAAAGTGCAGCAGTATAAATGACAAATGGCCCGCAAGCGGGCCATTTATTGTTCAGCCTGCGAGCCTCAGCTCAAGGCTTTCAGTACTTTTGCAGTGATGTCCTCAACCGAGCCGACGCCCGGGATATGGCTGCACTTGGGCTTGCCGTTCTTCGCTTCCAGCTGGCTGTAGAACTCGACCAGCGGCTTGGTCTGCGCGTGGTACACGGACAGGCGATGACGCACGGTCTCTTCGACGTCGTCCTTGCGCTGCAACAGCGGTTCGCCGGTCACATCATCGATACCTTCGACCTTCGGCGGATTGAAGATAGTGTGGTAGATGCGCCCGGAACCTTCGTGAACCCGGCGGCCGGACATGCGCTTGACGATTTCTTCGTCATCGACCGCGATTTCCAGCACATGGTCGATTTCCAGACCGGCGTTCAACAGGGCTTCGGCCTGTGGAATGGTGCGCGGGAAGCCATCGAACAGCACGCCGTTCGCGCAGTCCGGCTCGGCCAGACGGTCCTTGATCAGGCCGATGATCAGGTCATCGGAAACCAGACCGCCCGAGTCCATGACGCTCTTGGCCTTCAGGCCCAGCTCGGTTTCAGCCTTGACTGCAGCGCGCAGCATGTCGCCTGTCGAAACCTGCGGGATGCCGAACTTTTCAGTGATGAATTTTGCCTGAGTACCTTTACCGGCCCCGGGAGCTCCCAGCAGAATCACGCGCATCGTCATGCTCCTCAAATTTTTTATAGTGAAATCATCGGATTCGCCTCGGGGGCCAATCTAAAAAATGAATCAGGCCAATAGGCCGAAAGGCTGATCAAGATACACAGCAGACCGAGGCCGCACAAGCCGCCGAAAGTCGCAGTAACCGCAGGCGTACCGGCTTGCCGGCCTTGATTTCAGAGTGACATGACCTATATCAACGTTTCAGGCAGACCCGCCTGGAAAACCCGCGCTGGCTATCGCCGGACCGAAAAGGCCCGACGATGACATTGGCCGGATCCATCAGCCCGTGTTGCGCAGACCGGCAGCAATCCCCGCTACAGACACCAGCAGCGCCAGTTCCAGAGGACTGTCCAGACTGGCTTCACGATTACGCGAGCGCGACAGCAGCTCCGCCTGAAGCAAATGCAACGGGTCAAGGTAAGTGTTGCGCAGACTGATGAATTCCAGCGTTTCAGGGCTGTGGGCCAGCAGTTGCGTCTGCCCGGTCAGCCCCAGAACCACATTGCACGCCTGCGACAATAGGTCGCGTAAATGTGCACCCAAATGTTGCAGCTCAGCACTGACCAGACGTTCGTCGTAGAGTCGGGCGATGTCCGCATCGGCTTTGGCAAGGACCATTTCCAGCATGTCGATGCGCGTTCTGAAGAACGGCCACTGCTCACGCATCTGCGCCAGCACCTCGCCTTCGCCGCGCTCCAGCGCCTTGCTCAGCGCAGCCTCCCAACCCAGCCAGGCGGGCAGCATCAGACGCGTCTGCGTCCAGGCGAAGATCCACGGAATGGCACGAAGACTTTCTACACCGCCCTCGCGGCGCTTGGCCGGACGACTGCCAAGTGGCAAGCGCCCCAGCTCCTGCTCGGGCGTCGCCTGACGGAAATACTCGACGAATTCGGGATTCTCGCGCACCACCGCTCGGTAGGCACTGACCCCGTCGTCGGCCATCTGGTCCATCATCGTCCGCCACGCAGGCTGCGGAGGTGGCGGTGGCAACACGGTCGCTTCCAGCACGGCAGCCAGATACAGATTGAGGTTCTGCTCGGCGATGTCCGGCAGACCGAATTTGAAACGAATCATTTCCCCTTGCTCGGTGGTCCGGAAACGCCCGGCCACAGAACCCGGCGGCTGCGACAGAATCGCCGCGTGCGCGGGACCGCCGCCACGACCGACTGTACCGCCGCGACCGTGGAACAGCAGCAATTCGACCTGCTGCTCGCGGCAGATCTCCACCAGCCTTTCCTGGGCGCGGTACTGCGCCCAGGCCGCCGCAGTGGTGCCGGCATCCTTGGCCGAGTCGGAATAGCCGATCATCACCTCTTGCGGGCCGTGCAGACGCGAGCGATAGCCCGGCAGCCCGAGCAGCGTCTCGATCACCGGCCCGGCGTTATCCAGGTCGGCCAGGGTCTCGAACAACGGCACCACGCGCATGGGCCGCTGCAGCCCGGATTCCTTGAGCAGCAGTTGCACGGCCAACACATCCGAAGCCGAGCCGGCCATCGAGATGACATAGGACCCCAGCGACGCGGCCGGGGCGGCCGCCACCTCGCGGCAGGTTGCGAGAACCTCTGCGGTATCGGCGGCCGGTTTGAAGTAGCTCGGCAGCAGCGGCCTGCGGTTATTCAATTCACGCAACAGAAAATCGATGCGGGTCTGCTCGTCCCACTCTTCGTAGCGACCCAGCCCCAGATAATCGGTGATTTCGGTCATCGCTGCGCAGTGACGGCTGGAATCCTGGCGAACATCCAGACGCACCAGGAACAGGCCGAATGTGACCGCACGACGCAGGCAATCCAGAAGCGGGCCGTCGGCGATGACACCCATGCCGCATTCGTGCAGCGACTGGAAGCACAGCAGCAGCGGGTCGAGCAGTTCACGGTTGTCTCGCAGCACCGCTTCCGGCGCAGGCAGGGTTTCGCTCAGTGAGGCATTGGCCCAGTTGCGCGTCGCGCGCAAGCGCTCGCGCAGGCGTTTGAGTTCTGCCCGATAGGGTTCGGCGCTGTCACCCACGCTGGCACGCAGAGCATCGCTAGCCTGCTGCATCGACAGTTCTGCGGCGAGATTGTCCACGTCACGCAGGTACAGGTCAGCGGCCATCCAGCGCGCCAGCAACAGCACTTCGCGGGTGACAGCGGCGGTGACATTCGGGTTGCCGTCGCGGTCGCCGCCCATCCAGGAGGCAAAACGGATCGGCGCGGCTTCCAGGGGCAGATGCAGACCGGTGGCCGCATGCAGCGCATGGTCTGCCTTGCGCAGGTAGTTTGGAATGGCGTGCCAGAGGGAATGTTCGATGACCGCGAAACCCCATTTGGCTTCATCGACAGGGGTGGGTCGGATGCGCCGGATCTCTTCGGTATGCCAGGCCTCGGCAATCAGCCGCTGCAGGCGCGAAGTAATCTGTGTGCGCTCGATGCTATTGAGATCGCGATGATCAAGTGCAGCCAGCTGCGCTGCGATGGCGTCGTATTTCTGAATCAGCGTGCGACGTGCCACTTCGGTCGGGTGCGCAGTCAGCACCAGGTCGATTTCCAGCTTGCTGAGCTGGCGTGCCAGGGCATCAGGTGAGTGGCCTTCGGCCTTGAGGCGATCAAGCAGTTCGGGCAGTACTCGCGACTCGAATGGCAGCGGCTGTTTATCATCGCGGCGGTGCATGAGCTGATATTGCTCGGCAATATTGGCCAGGTTGAGAAACTGGTTGAACGCACGCGCCACCGGCAGCAGCTCATCATCACCCAGCCCGTCGACGCTGGAGCTGAGTTGCTCGGCCCCTTCTGCGGAACCGCGCCTGCCCGCTTTGGCACCTTTGCGAATACGCTCGATCTTGTCGAGAAATTCCGCACCTCGCTGCTCGCGAATCGTATTCCCCAACAGCTCACCCAACAGGTGAACGTCTTCGCGCAGACGCGCATCGATATCGGCCATCGTTCCTCTCCCGTTTTTTATCTGGGCTCAGTTGCGTACCCGCTCGGTAGCACGGGCGTACGTGAATTCGAATCCGCTATGCCAACAGTGCACCAAAAGTCTGCAGTTGGACAAATGCTTCAGCAAAAACCTGAACGCGATCAGGGTTATTGAACGGGGTTCGACGCGCCTTCATATGATGATCAACATATTGGCACTCGTCTGAATGCCTCTGAAAATTCCTGACCGGTCAGTAGATATTTATCTGAACTATTCAAAAACCGCGAAGGTCGGAACCATTAACCATTACAGGAAAGCCCGAAAGGCAGTAGGCGGTTGTAGAACCTGATGCCCGGACTTGATGCAACGACTGTCATGGATAACCACGTTGGAGTCAGACATTGGAGTTGATCAACATGAACACCCTAACTGCCAAAACCAAATTCAAAGGCCTGCGCGGTCTCAAGCTGGCTGCGCTGGCACTCGGTAGCACCTTTATCCTGGCCGGCTGTGCCGGTAACCCGCCCTCCGAGCAGTACGCGGTTTCGCAATCGGCAGTCAACAGCGCTGTCAGCGCTGGCGGTACCGAGTTCGCGGCGGTAGAAATGAAGTCGGCTCAGGACAAGCTCAAGGCTGCTGATCTGGCCATGCAGGATCACAAATACGATGAAGCACGCCGTCTGGCTGAACAGGCCGAGTGGGACGCTCGCGTAGCAGAACGCAAATCTCAGGCCGCCAAAGCTGCCAAGGCCGTGCAGGACGCTCGTCAAGGCGTCAACGAACTCCGTGAAGAAGGCCTGCGTCAGGTGCAGTGATTGTCCTGTACACCCTTCTGTTTTCATGAATTCGTAACTGATTAAAGGACGACCCTATTATGCGTAAACAATTGATGATCCCTGCTCTGCTGGCCATGAGCGTTGCCCTGGCAGCCTGTGCAACCAAGCCGAACCCTAACCTGGAACAGGCTCGCAGCAACTTCACCGCGCTGCAGACCAACCCTCAGGCCACTCAAGTCGCAGCCCTTGAAACCAAGGACGCCAGCGAATGGCTGACCAAGGCAGAACAGGCCTTCCGCAACGATGAGGACGTGCAGAAAGTCGACCAACTGTCGTATCTGACCAACCAGCGCGTCGAGCTGGCCAAGCAGACCATCGCCCTGCGCACTTCTGAAGCAGCGCTGCAAAATGCTTCTGCCGACCGCGCCAAGGCCCGTCTGGAAGCACGTGACGCGCAGATCGCTGCACTGAAAAACAGCCTGAACGCCAAGCAGACCGAACGCGGTACGCTGGTGACCTTCGGTGACGTGCTGTTCGACTACAACAAGGCCGAACTGAAGCCAACCGCCCAGGGCGACATTGGCAAGCTGGCTGCCTTCCTGCAGGAAAACCCTGATCGCAAAGTGATTGTCGAAGGCTACACCGACAGCACCGGTTCGGCTTCCTACAACCAGTCGCTGTCCGAGCGTCGCGCCAACTCGGTGCGTATGGCTCTGGTACGCATGGGTGTAGACCCAGCGCGCGTTGTGACCATGGGTTATGGCAAGGAATACCCGGTTGCTGACAACACCAGCAACTCGGGCCGCGCCATGAACCGTCGTGTGGAAGTGACTATCTCCAACGACAACCAGCCCGTTGCACCACGCTCTTCGATGAAATAAGCGACTGAGCTGCTGCACCGAAGCCCCGCCTGCGCATACAGGCGGGGCTTTTTCATGGGCGCTGTTTTTTACCGGTGTCTTATGGCCGAGGCGTTTGCTGGCCAAGGCAGCGCACGGCCTGCCTGTGATCATCGATCAACACGCCTGACAGACCTTTTCGCGACGTATCGAACAACACCAGTACGCCATCAACGCACTGCGCGACCTCGGCGGCTGGCGTGGCAGCGACCTTGTAATCCTCGCCGGGCACGGTTTTGAGCAGGGTGAATTCACCGAGCAACAGTGCATCCTCTGGCTTGGCGAAGTGCAGGTAGCCGTAAAACCACAGACAGCCCACTGTGCCGATAACCGCACCAACAGCGCTGAGGATCATGCCGTTGAGGTTACGATCGCGGCTCATTGCGCTGGAAGTGTTGCGGGGGTCGGGTAATTGGGCACTTCCGCAAGGCGACGCAGACCGTTGAAATGCGTCGGGTCGTCCAGATAGCGCAGCATCACCTGACGCCAGAGAGGGTCTGCGAACGTCTGCACGTGTTCACCACGGGTCAATTGCAATACGCGCGGCGGAGGCGCGGCCTTGTACAGCTCGATGCCGTTGGCGAGCGGCACCAGCGTGTCGTCCATGCTGTGAAAGATCAGCATCGGTGTGCCGGCCAGTCGTGGCAGGCCGTTGACCGCGCTGTCGGCTTCCGGGATCAGCCAGGACAAGGGCGTTTTCAATGGCCAGGTCAGCCACGATTTGCTCAGCGAGTTTCGCGCGACGCTGCGGTAGCTGGCCGGCACACTGTCCAGCACCAGCGCCTTGAGACGCGAACGCTCTTGCGGGTGTTCGGAAAGATAATGCACCGCCAGCGCCCCGCCAATGCTTTGCCCCAGGACCACAAGCGGTTTGCCTTGCACCTGCGGTGCAGTGTTCAACCAGTCGAAAGCGGCCTGAACATCCTCATAGACCGCCGGCAGGCTCGGCTCGCCCTGCGACTCGCCATAGCCACGGTAATCCAGCATCAACACCTGATAACCCTGCTCGGGCAGCCACCAGACGCCGCCAAGATGCCAGGACAGGTTGCCACCGTTGCCGTGCAGATGCAGCACCGTACCCTTGACCGGCACGCCTTCTTTCGCTGGCAACCACCAGCCGTGCAGGCGCGTACCGTCGGCAGCCGTGAGGTTCACGTCCTGATACTGCAGGCGCGCCTTGTCGGGCGTGAACGGAACCCCTTGCTCGGGGTAGAACAACATCGAACTGCAGCCGGTGAGCGCAAGGACCAGGGTGAAGATGCCGAGCAGTTTCAAATGAGGGTTCCTTGTTGTTTTCAGCGCCACATCACTGCCGTGCTGGCGCGAGACTCAGATTCTCGTTCCCATGTTCTGCGAGCATTGGCCGATAGGCATAATCATGAGCTTTCGGAGAATGTACCTCTCCTTCGCGAACAAGTTCGCTCCTACGGCCTTCGGCCAGAGTCAAAAACAGGCTGGCGTACAGCGAAGATCGCTGCCTACAAAATATTCGAGTAGTCCGCTTCGATGCGGTCCAGGCTCAGGTGGTTGAGGAAGTTGGAGAAGCACATCCAGGCCGACAAGGCGTTCATGTCACGGAACTGCTCGGGCAGGTACTTGGGTGCAACCACCAGCCCTTCGTCCACCAGTTGACGCAGGGTACGCATGTCTTCCAGGGTGGTCTTGCCGCAGAACAGCAGCGGCACTTGTTCGAGCTTGCCCTTGCGCACGGCGAGCTGAATGTAGTTGTAGACCATGATGAAGCCCTTCAGGTAGGACAGGTCCTTGGTGAACGGCAGGCCGTTGGGCACCGAGCCGCGGAAAACGCGACTGGCATTGCCGTAGCTCTCGGACATGCCGAAGCCCTGCTCCTGGTAAAACTCGAACACCTGCAGAAAATCGGCACCCTGCTCGGCCATGTGAATGGCCCGTGTGCGATTGGTCAGCTTGCGCAGGCGGCTGGGATAGGATGCAAAGGCGATGACTTCCATGAGAATCGCCAGGCCTTCCTGCGTCACCGTCGAGGATGGCGGGCCTTTGGACAGGAAGGTACAGATCGGCTGGTTTTGCCCGTTCAGTGTGGTGCCCACGTGCACCAGCCCTTCGTGAACTTCGAGCGCGCGTACATCGCGCTCGTTGAACATCGCGTCAGTGCGGATCTTGATGTAGTCGGCACCGGCAGCCGCATCGGCGACGATCCCGTCGGATTCGAAAACCCGGATGGTCTCCTCGGCCTCACCGAACACGCGGTTCAAACGCGATTGCAGCAGCGAAACGGCGTCCTTGGCGGTGAGCGTTTTCGGCTCGTCCTTCAGGTCGCCGCGCCCGGCAATGTTGTTCAGGTAATCAGAGAGCATCAAGCCAAGATCGGCCAGCGTCGGATCACCCGCATGAAAGGCATCGGATGCCGCGCCGTACAGTTCCTGAGAAATCAGCCCGAAGTCGGACGTGCCGCGCGCTTCAAGCATACGCACCACCATGCGGTACTCACGGCACATGCGGCGCATGATCTGCCCGACCGGGTTGAACTGACCCAGTTGACGCGTCACGTCCCGCTCGATGTTCTGAAACTCTTGCTTCAAGGCCGAAGAGTCGAAACCCAGCGGACGGTTTTCGTAATAGGCGCGGTCCACGGCAGGCAGCGCCTTGCCCTTGGCGGCCAGAAACTCCTTGCGGACGTTCTCATCCCATTTAACTGCATCCAGAATGCGAATCGGCGTCTGTGCAACGACGATCCGATCCGATAAAGCACGAATAGTCTGTTGATACTCGTCCACCGGTACTCCTTGGCTGGTTGTCACGCTACTGCTTGGCGGCGCGGAACAACACGCCATCGCTGGTAAATATCGAAACTGGCAGGATCGTCAAGCCGTCTGAATGGCCGATCCGCGACACCCGCGCAGCAGTATAGTCACCCTCGAAGCGGCTGCGGGGTGCCCAGGACCAGACGCATCTGCCGTGTCAGGATACAGAGCATTTCTTCGTCCGCCTGACGCTGCGGCCCATGCAGCAGGCCTTGATACTCAATGCGCCGGATAAGCCCCGTCAACACCTGAGCATCCTGATAGGGATGCAGGGAACCGATTACCTGGAAGAACTGACAACTGCCCTGCAGCAAAATTTCCTGATGGGCCATGACCAATGGCGTCAGGCGCGGGTTGATCAGTGCTTCATGGTAGAACGCCTGCTCGGCAATCAGATAGTCACGCCGGGTCAGCAACTGATGACGGATATGCTCCATCACCATACGCGCAATGTCGTCCGCCAGACGAAAACGGTCGGTCGGACTCCCGGAACTGCGGTTCATCATCTCGCGCAGAATACCTTCGGTGTTTTGCCACAGCCGCGCCAGATAATCAGCGCTGCGCTGTACATACTGGGCGAAGGCATCGGTCAACAGATCATCGATGTCCTTGAAGTAATAGGTGGTTGCCGACAGCGGCACACTGGCTTCGGCGGCTACTGCGCGATGGCGCACGGCGCGTACGCCGTCACGCACCACGATACGCATGGCGGCATCGAGAATGACCTGCCTGCGTTGCTCACTGCCCTCACGCGCAGCCTTGCGGCCCTGATACTTGACACTTTTGGCCACCGCGCTGGCTACTCCGGCGGCCCCTTCTCTGGCAATCGTCACGACAGCTTCCTTATAAGTCGCTCTGAAATGAGTCGATCTGAAAAACACTTAAAAAAAAGCCGCCCATTGAAGGCGGCTGTTTTTCCACTGGTTACGCTTGCGGGCGCATGTGCGGGAAGAGGATCACGTCGCGAATCGACGGCGAGTCGGTGAGCAACATCACCAACCGGTCGATACCGATCCCCTCGCCTGCCGTCGGCGGCATGCCGTACTCCAGCGCACGGACGAAGTCGGCGTCGTAGTGCATGGCTTCGTCGTCACCGGCATCCTTGTCGGCCACCTGAGCCTGGAAGCGTTCGGCCTGATCTTCGGCGTCGTTGAGCTCGGAGTAGGCATTGGCGATTTCGCGACCACCGATGAACAGCTCGAAACGGTCGGTGACGTTCGGGTTTTCGTCGTTGCGACGCGCCAGCGGCGACACTTCGAACGGGTACTGGGTGATGAAGTGCGGCTGTTCCAGCTTGTGCTCGACCAGCTCTTCGAAAATCATCACCTGCAATTTGCCCAGGCCTTCGAAGCCCAGCACCTTGGCACCGGCCTTTTTCGCAATGGCGCGCGCCTTGTCGATGTCCTGCAGGTCGGCAGCGGTCAGCTCAGGGTTGTACTTGAGGATCGAGTCGAACACCGACAGGCGCACGAACGGTTCACCGAAGTGGAATACCTTGTCGCCATAAGGCACATCGGTGCTGCCCAGAACCAGTTGCGCCAGTTCGCGGAACAGTTCCTCGGTGAGGTCCATGTTGTCTTCGTAATCGGCGTAGGCCTGGTAGAACTCGAGCATGGTGAACTCGGGGTTGTGCCGGGTCGAAACACCTTCGTTACGGAAGTTGCGATTGATCTCGAAGACCTTCTCGAAACCACCGACCACCAGACGCTTGAGGTACAGCTCCGGGGCGATACGCAGGAACATTTCCATGTCCAGCGCGTTGTGGTGGGTTTCGAACGGCTTGGCCGCCGCGCCGCCCGGAATGGTCTGCAGCATCGGTGTTTCGACTTCGAGAAAGTCGCGCTTCATCAGGAAGCTGCGGATGTGAGCGATGACCTGCGAACGCACGCGGAAGGTCTCACGCACTTCCTCGTTGACGATCAGGTCGACGTAACGCTGACGGTAACGCTGTTCGGTGTCGGTCAGGCCGTGGTGCTTGTCGGGCAGCGGACGCAAGGACTTGGTCAGCAGGCGAACGCTGGTCATCTCGACGTACAGGTCGCCCTTGCCGGAGCGTGCCAGGGTACCTTCGGCGGCGATGATGTCGCCCAGGTCCCAGGTTTTCACCTCGGCCAGGGTTTCTTCGGGCAGGGTCTTGCGGTTGACGTAGACCTGGATGCGCCCGGTCATGTCCTGGATCACCATGAACGAGCCACGGTTGAGCATGATGCGACCGGCAACCTTGACCGGAATCGCTGCCTCTGCCAGTTCTTCCTTGGTCTTGTCGACGTACTGTTTCTGCAGGTCATTGCAGTAGCTGTCGCGGCGGAAGTCATTGGGGAAGGCCTGACCCTTGGCACGGCCTGCAGCAAGCTTTTCCTTGCGCAAGGCGATCAGGGTGTTTTCTTCCTGTTGCAGGGCTTGCGGGTCGAGTTGTTGGTCGCTCATGTCTTTAAATATTCCATCACAGGTTCGCCCTCGCCTGGCGACGAGGGACTTGAGGTGTCGGCTGACGGTTTACAGCCCTTGCTTGAGGCTCGCGATCAGGTATTCGTCGATATCGCCATCAAGCACCTTGTCGCAGTCGCTGCGTTCGATGTTGGTCCGCAGGTCCTTGATACGCGAGGCGTCCAGTACGTAGGAGCGAATCTGGTGACCCCAGCCGATATCGGACTTGGTGTCTTCGAGCGCCTGGGACGCCGCGTTGCGCTTCTGCACTTCCTGCTCATACAAACGGGCCCGCAGCATTTTCATGGCGGTGTCCTTGTTCGCATGCTGGGAACGCTCGTTCTGGCAACTGACCACGGTATTGGTCGGAACGTGGGTGATACGCACCGCCGAGTCAGTGGTGTTTACGTGCTGACCACCGGCACCGGAGGAGCGGTAGGTGTCGATGCGCAGGTCCGCCGGGTTGATGTCGATTTCGATGTTGTCATCGATTTCCGGCGAAACGAACACGGCCGAGAACGAGGTGTGGCGACGGTTGCCGGAGTCGAACGGGCTCTTGCGCACCAGACGGTGAACGCCGATCTCGGTACGCAGCCAGCCGAAGGCGTACTCGCCCTTGATGTGCACGGTAGCGCCCTTGATACCGGCGACTTCACCGGCGGACAGTTCCATGATGGTGGCGTCGAAACCGCGCTTGTCGGCCCAGCGCAGGTACATGCGCAGCAGGATGTTCGCCCAGTCCTGCGCTTCGGTACCGCCGGAGCCGGCCTGGATGTCCAGGTAGGCGTTGTTGGGGTCCATGTCGCCGCTGAACATGCGGCGGAATTCGAGCTTTTCCAGCGATTCGCGCAGGCGCTCGACTTCGGCAGCGACGTCATCGACGGCAGCCTGGTCTTCTTCTTCGGCAGACATCAGCAACAGGTCTTTGGCATCGGCCAGACCCGAGGACATTTCGTCCAGGGTTTCGACGATCTGCGCCAGCAGGGAGCGCTCGCGCCCCAGTTCCTGAGCGTAGGCCGGGTTGTTCCAGACGTTTGGATCTTCGAGCTCGCGGTTGACTTCGGTCAGACGATCATGTTTGTGATCGTAGTCAAAGATACCCCCGAATGGTTTCGGAGCGCTCGGACAAATCCTTGATGCTGTTTAGGATCGGGTTGATTTCCATGGTAGGCAGCACTCGCAGGCGAAATTTTCAAAGCCGACGAGTATACCCCAGGCAAGGCCACGAAAGCAGCCCGTCGGGCAGGCGTTGTGAGGCCTATTTTACCGATCGCAGCCGGCGTCAGCCCGCTGCGACCTGATTGCGACCGTTGTTCTTGGCCTGATAAAGCCCCTTGTCGGCATCCAGAATCAGCTGACGGCTGGGCATTCCGAGCTGTGGCGTCATGGTCGCCACACCGATACTCACGGTCAGGCTGGAGCCCGGCGCTGGCGCAATGTGCGGAATATTCATGCCTGAAACGCTCTGGCGCAGTTTTTCAGCCAGCAGACGCGCCCCGCCCGGTGAGGTGTTGGGCAGGACCATGGCGAACTCCTCGCCGCCGTAGCGAGCCGGCAAGTCCGACGGGCGACTGCAACTGTTACGAATGGCCTTGGCGACCTGACGCAGGGCCTCGTCGCCCTCCAGATGCCCGAAATTATCGTTGTAGGGCTTGAAGTAGTCGACATCGATCATCAGCAACGACAACTGGGACTGCTCGCGAATTGCCCGGCGCCACTCCAGTTCCAGATACTCGTCGAAATGGCGGCGATTCGACAGCCCCGTGAGGCCATCGGAATTCATCAGGCGCTGCAGCACCAGATTGGTGTCGAGCAGTTGCTGCTGGCTGACGCGCAGCGCGCGGTAGGCTTCATCGCGCTGCAGCAGGGTCATGTACGAGCGCGAGTGATAGCGAATGCGCGCCACCAGCTCGATGTTGTCCGGCAGCTTGACCAGATAGTCGTTGGCCCCGGCCGTGAACGCCGCGCTCTTGATCAGCGGGTCTTCCTTGGTGGACAGCACGATGATCGGGATATCGCGGGTCAGCGGGTTGCTGCGGTACTCGCGAACCAGCGTCAGCCCGTCGAGGCCCGGCATCACCAGGTCCTGCAGAATCACCGTCGGCTTGATCTGCACGGCCTGGGCAATCGCCTGATGCGGGTCGGCACAAAAATGAAAGTCGATAGACTCATGGCCGGCCAGGCCGCGCCGTACGGCTTCACCAATCATGGCCTGATCATCCACCAGAAGCACCATTGCGCTGTTTTCATCCGGTGTCTTGAGCTCATCCGTTTGCAGGTCATTCATGATCTTTCTCCTGATCGCCGACTACCGCTGGGTTCAGCAGAGCAGTCATTGAGTAAATACCTCGATCAAGCGAGGTGCTATGGCGGGCAACGGACGGATTTCCACGGCAGCATCGATGGCTGCGGCGGCCTTGGGCATGCCATACACAGCAGAACTGGCCTGATCCTGAGCGATGGTCAGAAACCCCCGTTCACGCATGGCCTTGAGTCCCTGTGCACCGTCGCGCCCCATCCCGGTCAGCAGAACGCCGATCGCCTCGCCACTCCAATAACGGGTTACGCTCTCGAAAAACACATCAATCGAGGGCCTGTAAACTTCATTCACCGGCTCCGCCGTGTACGCCAGCGTGCCGTCCTTGAGCAAGCGGATATGATGATTGGTGCCTGCCAGCAACACCACACCCGGCTGTGGCGTTTCGCCTTCCCTTGCCAGACGTACCGGCAGGCCGGAGGCGGAACTCAACCAGTCGGCCATACCGGCGGCGAAGACCTGATCGACGTGCTGCACAAGGACGATCGCCGCCGGGAAGCTCACCGGAAGCGCCTTGAGCAGAATCTCCAGCGCGGCAGGCCCGCCTGCCGAGGAGCCGATCGCCACGAGCCGATCACGTCTCGACGGCGCGGCGCGCGGTGTAGCCGCGACCCGTTCGAGGCCGACACGCTGGCCGATCAGCCAGTCGATATTGAGGATCTTGCGCAGCAGGGGCGCCGCCGCCTCTTTTGGATTGGGACCACCAATGGCCGGCGTGTCCACCACATCCAGCGCGCCGTGCCCCATCGCTTCGAACACGCGGCGCATGTTCTGCTCGTGGTCGACGGTCACGATGACGATGGCGCAGGGTGTTTCGGCCATGATCCGGCGCGTGGCTTCCACGCCATCCATCACCGGCATGATCAGGTCCATCAGGATCAGGTCCGGGGTCTGCTCGACGCAACGCTGCACGGCGTCGGCACCATTAGACGCCACCCAGATGATCTGATGCGCCGGCTCGAAGGCCAGCGCACGGCGCAGGGCTTCGATGGCCATGGGCATATCGTTGACGATGGCAATCTTCATCCTTGCGCGTCTCCTATCAATTCGACGACAGCGTCGAGCAAGGCATCATCGTGGAAACTGGCCTTGGCCAGGTAATAATCGGCGCCGGCGTCCAGGCCGCGACGCCGGTCCTCTTCGCGGTCCTTGTAGGACACGACCATGACCGGCAAGGACTGCAAGCGGGTATCGCGGCGCAACAGGGTCACCAGTTCGATACCGTCCATACGCGGCATGTCGATGTCGGTGATCAGCAGGTCGAAGTCCTCGGCGCGCAGGGCATTCCAGCCATCCATTCCGTCCACGGCCACCGATACTTCGTAACCGCGACTGACCAGCAGCTTGCGTTCCAGCTCGCGGACGGTCAAAGAATCATCGACGACCAGCACGCGTTTGCGTGACACCTGATCTGCCTGACGAGTGCGCCGGTCGATGCGCTCCAGACGGCCGGTATTCAGGAGTTTTTCCACCGAGCGCAGCATATCTTCGACATCGATGATCAATACCACTGAACCGTCGTCGAGCAAGGCCCCTGCCGACACGTCCTGGACCTTGCCAAGGCGCGCATCGAGCGGCATCACCACCAGCGTACGCTCACCGATGAAGCGTTCGACGGCCACGCCATAAACCGCATCGCGCTCGCGAATCACCACGACCTTGAGCGTTTCTCCGGCCTTCTGCGCGGGTGGCCGGTTCAACAGCTGGCTGGCCGAAACCAGACCGACATGCCGCTCTTCATCCCAGAAGTGCTGACGCCCTTCCAGTTGCAGAATATCGTCAGGCTGCAGGTCGCGCATGCGCTCGATATGCGCCAGCGGAAAGGCATAGGCTTCACCGCCCACTTCCACGACCAGGCTGCGTACCACTGAAAGCGTCAGCGGCATTTCTATCCTGAAGCGACTGCCCTCGCCCGCCCATTGCTGCAGCTCGACGCTGCCGTGCATCTGGCGAACCATATGCTGCACGGCATCAAGGCCGACACCACGGCCGGAAATCTGCGTGACCTTGTCGCGCATGCTGAAGCCCGGCAGGAACAGAAAACTCAGCAGTTCCTCCTCGCTCAACTGCGCAGCGGTCTCGGCGGGCGAGAGCTTGCGGTCGATGATGCTCTGGCGCACACGTTCAAGGTCCACGCCGCCACCGTCATCGCTCAACTCGACGACCAGCAAGCCGGCCTGATGCGAGGCCTGCAGACGAATCAGACCTTCAGGGTCCTTGCCGGACGCCACGCGCTTCTCGGGCGATTCGATGCCGTGGTCCACGGCGTTGCGCAGCAGGTGAGTCAGTGGCGCATCGAGCTTTTCCAGCACATCGCGATCGACCTGCGTCTTCTCGCCTTCGATCTGCAAGCGGACCTGTTTGCCCAGTTCACGCCCCAGGTCGCGAACCATGCGCGCCTGGCCGTTCAGCACGTCGGCGAAAGGTCGCATCCGGCAGGCCAGTGCCGTGTCGTATAACAGCTGCGCACGTTGCGCCGACTGCCAGCCGAATTCATCCAGCTCGGCAGTGTGCCGGACCAACACCTGCTGCGCCTGGGACAAGAGGCTACGCGCGTCTTCCAGGGCTTTTTGCACATCAGCCGAAGGACCTTCCTCGCCGAAGCTGGCGCCCAGCACTTCAAGCGCACGATCACTGCTGCTTTGCAGACGCTTGAGCCGCTGCATACCGGCCAGCAGCGGCTTGAGTCGCTGAGTCTCGACCAGCGATTTGCTGGACATGTCCAGCAGCCCGTTGAGGCGCTCGGCGGTGACTCGCAACACGCGCTCGCCACCTTCGGCCACACGCCGTTCACGCAATGGCGTGAACGGTGCTTCAGGTTCCGCAGCCGGCATGGCGGCTGGATTGGCCGACGCAGGCAAGTCTGCGGCCAAGGGCTCGGGCTCGGGCTCGGGCTCGGGCACAGACTCCGGCACAACTGCCGCGCTGGGCGTCTCGAACTGCAGCATCGCGCTGGCGAGTAAAGCGTCCGAGGCCGGGTCCGGCAGTGGCGTACTGACCGTTCGCGCCGCGCCAGCACCGGAAGCCAGCAACGTATTGAGCCTTTCGACATAACTGTCGATATCAGGCTGACCAACGCTGTCGCCGCCAGGCGTGGCGATACGCATCAACAGGTCGGTCCCCGACAGCAGCGCATCGATATGCTCGGCCTGAAGCAGCAGACGCCCTTCCTGCGCGCTGACCAGACAATCTTCCATCACATGCGCGACGCTCACACCGAAATCGACGCCGACAATCCGCGCTGCGCCCTTGAGCGAATGAGCGGCACGCATGCAGGCTTCCAGCTGATCCGCCTGGGTCGGGTTACGTTCGAGTGCCAGCAGGCCGGCACTCAATACCTGGGTCTGCGCGTCGGCTTCCAGCGTGAACAGTTCGAACAGCGAGGCGTCACGCATTTGATCTGGCGTCATGTGAGGCTCCGATACACCGCCGACAACAACTCATCTTCATCCAGCCAGCGCAGGCTGCGGCCCTTCCATTGCAGGACGCCACGGGTGAAACGGGCATTGGCGTGCGTGCCGGATGCCGAAGCGGCTTCCAGCTCCCGCTCGTCGATGGCATGAATGCCGTCCACCTCGTCGACCGGCACCACCACCGGGCCGCCTTCGACACTCACGATCAGCATGCGCGGTACCACCCGCGTCGACGGGTTACTCACCGCGGTACTGTCCAACCCGAGCAGCTCGACCAGTGAGATGCACGCTACAAGAGCGCCGCGTACATTGGCGACACCCAGCAACGCACGCGAGCGCTGGTGTGGCAGTGAATGGATGGTCTGGCTGGGGGCGACTTCCGAGAGGCAGCGCGACGCCAGCCCCAGCCACTCTTCGCCAAGACGAAATACCAGAATCGAGCGGGTCTCGAGGTCGCGCAGCAACACCGAGCCCTGAAAATGCTCGGGCGACTCCTGGGCCAGCGAATAGCGGTCCAGCAGACGGGTGGCGGCGGCCGAATAAACCGCGCAGTTGCGGCAGTGGATGTGCTCTGCAAGCAACGGGCAGGAGCGATCGCCATGAATGCCGATGCGGTTCCAGCAATCATCGATATCCAGGGCCTGATCATGGGTCAGACTGGAAAAACCGGACACGCCCGCCATCAGTGGTTTCCTTGTTTATTCGCGCCACGCGCAGCGCGGTCCTGCAAGCGGCGCGCGCCGGCAGTGTCACCCTGCGCAGCCAGCAATGCCGCCAGTTGGGCCAGCGATTCTGAGTGCTGCGGTTGCAGATACAGCGCCTTGCGATAGAAGCCCTGCGCCTGTGGCACACGGCCCTCCACTTCGCTGAGCAGACCCAGCCAGTAAAACACTTGCGCGACCGGCTCATGCTGCTGCAGGTAACGCTCGCATTCAGCCCGCGCCTCGGCACTTTTGCCTTCGTTGGCCAGCCCCGCAATCCTGTCGAGCACTGCCGATACCTCGGTGTTACCCGCCGCAGCGACGGGTTTTGCAATGGGCGCGAATGTCGCAGAGGGGCGCGGCGCAGGCCGTGGCGCGACAACTCTGGCAGGGGCATCGACGACCGGACGGGACGCAACGGGTGCAGGGACCTGCCGAGGCGTCGGAGCTGGCACCGCCGCATCGACAGGTGCGTGCCGGAAGGCGAACGACTGGGCGATCCCCGTCGAGCGCATGCCGATAGCGGCCAGCAGGTTGCCCTCCGCCGGGCCGATAAACAGCAGGCCGTCTTCACGGGTCAGTTGTTTGAGCACCTTGAACACATGTTGCTGGGTCTGCCGATCGAAATAGATCACCAGATTGCGGCAGAAGACGATGTCATAGGCCGCTTGCGAAACGAGTTTGGGGTCGAGCAGGTTGCCCGGCTGAAAACTCACACAGGCGCGAACACTGTCAGCGATTTCAAAGCCGTCAGCGATCGGATTGAAATACCGCTCGCGATAACTGATGTCGCTGCCACGAAACGAGTTTTTGCCGTAAATACCGTGCTCGGCCTTGGCAATCGAAACAGGGCTGATATCGATGGCATCGACCTTGAATTGCCTGGCATCGACCCCGGCGTCGAATAGCGCCATGGCGATGGAATATGGCTCCTCACCGGTCGAGCACGGCAGGCTGAGTATGCGCAAGGGGCGCGCACCGGCAAGGCTGGCGATACGCTCACGGGCCAGCATGCCCAGGGTGACAAACGATTCGGGATAACGAAAGAACCAGGTCTCGGGAACGATCACCGCTTCGATCAGCGCCTGCTGCTCCTGCGCCGACGAGACCAGAAGATGCCAGTAGGCATCGCTGTCAGCGCAGTGGGCGGCCGTTGCGCGCTGACGCAAGGCGCGCTCGATGATCGCTTCGCCGACGGACGTCACATCCAGGCCGATACGCTCCTTGAGAAAGCTGAAGAAGCGCGAATCATCCACCTTCATTGCGCGTCCTCGAGCAGTTCGAGGTCAATCGGCGGCACCGGGTACAACAACTCGCGCACCGGCTCGCTCAACAGCTCGTGAACATGAATCCACTGCAACAGGCCCTGCTCATCCTCACGCACCGGCCCCAGATAAGGCGACAGGCGATTGTCCAGCCCATAGGCCTTGAACTGCGCAACAGGGCAGCGCAGCGTCTCGGTCGCCTGTTCCAGAATCAGTCCGAGCAACTGCGCCGGGTGCGCGTCGTCGTAGCGATAATGCACCAGCACCATGCGCGTACTGGTACGCGAGCGCGCCGGCTGCCCGGAATTCAGCGCACTGATGTCGATCACCGGAACGATCTCGCCACGATGGGCGAAGATTCCCGCCACCCAGTGAGGTGCCCGGGCAATAGTCTTGAGCTTCACAAGCGGCAGGATTTCGGCGATCTCGGTCGCGTCCAGCGCATAGCGGTCTTCGCCGATGCAAAACAGCAGAAAGAGTTTGCTGGCGGTCAGTGGCGGGCCATTGCGCCTCGGCGAGTGATCGCTCATTGATCGTTCAGACCTTGAAACGCGAAACGCCACTGCGCAGCCCGACCGCGACCTGACTCAACTCGTCGATGGCGAAACTGGCTTGACGCAGTGATTCGACGGTCTGGCTGCTGGCATCCGCCAGTTGCACCAGCGCCTGGTTGATCTGTTCGGCGCCGGTGGCCTGAGCCTGCATGCCTTCGTTGACCATCAGCACACGGGGTGCCAACGCCTGAACCTGATGGATGATCTGCGACAATTGCTCGCCGACCTGAGTGACCTCGAACATGCCGCGGCGCACCTCTTCGGAAAACTTGTCCATACCCATCACGCCAGCAGACACCGCCGACTGGATTTCCCGCACCATCTGCTCGATGTCATACGTGGCGACGGCAGTCTGGTCGGCCAGGCGACGCACCTCGGTGGCCACCACTGCAAACCCGCGACCGTATTCACCGGCCTTTTCGGCCTCGATGGCGGCATTGAGCGACAGCAGGTTGGTCTGGTCGGCGACCTTGACGATGGTGACGACGACCTGATTGATGTTGCCGGCCTTCTCGTTGAGGATCGCCAGCTTGGCGTTGACCAGATTGGCAGCGCCCATCACCTGATGCATGGTGTCTTCCATGCGTGCCAGGCCCTGCTGGCCGGAACCGGCGAGCACCGAAGCCTGGTCTGCCGCCGAAGTGACTTCGGTCATGGTCCGCACCAGGTCCCGCGAAGTGGCGGCGATTTCCCGCGACGTCGCGCCGATCTCGGTGGTGGTTGCCGCGGTCTCGGTGGCGGTAGCCTGCTGCTGGCGGGACGTTGCAGCGATCTCGGTGACCGAGGTCGTGACCTGTACCGAAGAGCGCTGCGCCTGCGCTACCAGCGCGGTGAGCTCGGAGACCATGTCGTTGAAGCCGGTCTCGACCGCATTGAACTCGTCCTTGCGCGACAGGTTCAGCCGGGTACTCAGATCGCCCTTGCGCATGACGTCCAGAATACTCACGATCATCTGCATCGGAGAGGTGATCGAGCGCATCAGCAGCAGCCCGCAGGCCGCCGCCGCCATGACCGCGATCAGCAGAGAGAGCACCATGCTGATCTTGGCACCCAGCACAGCGTTGACGATATTGGTGGTGGACTGGTCAGCCAGTTGCTTGTTGGCAACGATCAGGTCTCTGAGCTGCAGACGGCCCTCGCTCCAGACCGGATTGAGCTCGTTGTAAAACTCATCGCGAGCGCCCGCATAATCACCGCGTTCGTACTTGGCGTGAACGTCGGCAAGCATGCGCGAATAGACCTCGCGGCGCTTTTCGAACACCGCGAAGCTGGCCCTGTCCGTGTCATCGAAGATGGATTTCTTGTAGCCGTCCATCTGCGACTGAAGGGCGTCTTCAAACCCCTTGAACTGATCCTTTTCCTGCTTGGTCAGCGGCCGCCCCTGCCCTTCGGCAATCAGCTCCAGCGTGCGGATGTAACTCTCGCCCCAGGCACTGCGCACCAGGGTGCTGTAGTAGACGCCGGGCAACGCATCGAGACGCACATCTTCCTCGCTGGACTCGATGGACAACAACCGTGAATAAGATACAACGACCATCAGTAGCATGATTGCGATGATGACGGCGAAACTCGCCAGAATCCGTTGGCGCAAGGTCCAGTTCTTCACAGTCAGCCCTCAAGAGTTCAACGACGGCGTCGGGCCGTGTTCAAGAAGCGGACCGACGGACGGCCCAAACGGCGTGAGTATAGCCCAGCCGTAAAACGTTACATGGGTAATACAGAACGAAGTCACGGCCGCTATCGATCGCCACTCTTTCGTCCCGCTTCATGTCTTGTCGGCCATCGCCACCACTACTTGAGCAACGGTCTTCAGAAACAGCGGGAGTACATAGATAGTTAGCACTTGCACGGCAAGTCGCGGCCGTAAGCTTTGTCGCCTGTTCATTCACGACAAGGCACTTAAATGCTGGATCTATCTCCGTCGGGCAAGGCTCCTGCACTCCCGCATCTGCAACTGATAAAAGACAAATCCCCCGAGTGGCTGCTTCAGGCCGAGCCGGCGACCCATGCAGCCTTGCGCAAGGCTTCGCGGCGCCCCGTGCAATGGCTGGCGAGCGCACGCAAGTCCAACCCTGATCAGCTCGCCGAGCTGCAGCGCCTGTACGCCGAGCACCGCGAGTACGAGCAACAGGTTCGTCCGACGCTGGATCGCCTGTCGACGCTGGAGGACTTCGCAAGGCCCCTGCTGACAGCCGCCATCAAGGATCGCTTCGGACTGCAGGTGGACGTCGCCGACACCTGGCTGTTCCATGCCAGTCGTGCGCGGGTCGACCAATCATTCAATACGGCATCCAGAGACCCGCTAACGCAGGCAAACATTGCCCTGAAGGCCGCGACCCAGAGCCTGCTCAAGGCCGCGTTGCAGAACTTCGAAGCCTGGGAAACAGTTCCGGGCGCAATGGATTCCAGCACCGGCCTCAAGGCCCAGGTGTTTTCTTCGTTTGAAATCATCGGCCCACAGATCAGCGGAAAGTCCCTGCCGCTCTCCCCGACCGGCTTTGCGGCGCTGTGCCGTGAGCTGGACCTGGGCGGCCAATATCAGGCGCATATCCAGGCCGTCTTCAGCAGGCCTTCGAGCCCCGACGAAACTGCAGACGCTGCGGCATCCAGACTGCGCCAGAGCTTCATGCAACTGGAGGCATCGTCGATCCGGCTGCAGTTGCAGATGGCCTCCCTGCAACAGCAGATCGGCCCGGATTTGCAAAGCGCATTACTGGAGTTTCTCGACGGCAAGCAACATGTCCGACTTGATAACAGGCCGGTCAACTGCAGCGTACTGTGCCTGGGCGATATCGAACTAACCGGTCTTCTGGTGATTGGCAAAGACCGGGATATTGCCACTCAGGCAGAAAGGATTGTGGTGTATATCCCGGATGACCCCGTTGCGCCGCTGAAGGAATACGACTCGGTCGAAGTCTTCATAAATGCGTTGCGTGAGCGGATGTTCATCAACGGCTACCTGAACTTCTTCATGCGTTTCGTACCTGCACGCCATCGAAGTACCGTATTTGAAAAGTTGTCCGAACGCCTGTACCCCAAAGTCAAGAAAGGCGGCATTTTCGAACGTCAGTGGCTGGAGCGTGAAGCGGACCGAAACGCCCGGCTCGACCTGAGAGAAACCGTGCTGCAAGGCCCGCTGCTGGACAACCTGCATGAGCGCAAATGCGCGGCGTTGCGCGACGACGCACTGTTTCATGGTGTGCCGACTGCGGCACAGGACCAGAAGACCTTCGATGAGCGGGTGCAGTACTTCATGGACACCGCCTTCGACGTCTTGAATATCGCAGGCTTCGTGGTTCCGGTATTGGGCGAAGTGATGATGGCCGTCACCGCCATTCAGCTGGTTCACGAAGTGTATGAGGGCATGGAGAGCTGGGCCAGGGACGAGAAACGACAGGCGTTCGCCTACCTGTTCGATGTGATCGAGAACGTTGCGCTGATATCGGCCCTTGGTGCTGCGTCGACGGGCGCAGCGGGCATCCCTGCAGTACAGGCGCCCGAGTTCGTCCACCGCCTCAAGCCCGTGGATTTACCAGGCGGCACGACGCGCCTGTGGAAGCCTGATCTGACGCCCTTTGCCCATGACATCGTCCTGCCCAAGGGGCTGCAGCCCGATGCTACAGGGCTGTACACATGGCAGGGCAAACAATGGCTGCCACTTGAAGGACGCACCTATTCGGTCAGCCCTGCCGCCAACGGCGACGGCTACCTGATCGAGCACCCGACCCGCGCCGACAGCTATCGGCCCGCCTTGCGACACAACGGCGCCGGAGCATGGCTGCATGAGCTCGATCAGCCGCTGGAGATGGAAGGCCTGACCTTGTTTCGACGGCTGGGCTATTCCAGCGATACGTTTTCCGACAGCACCGCCAGGCGCATCGTCAACGTCAGCAACACGCCTGAATCGGTAATGCGCGAGGCACTGGCCGATCAGCGTCGCCCTCCGGCATTGCTTGAGGACACGGCGCGCCGGTTCAGGCTGGACCAGGAGA
Organism: Pseudomonas sp. P129; assembly: GCF_020312195.1. NCBI lineage: Bacteria > Pseudomonadati > Pseudomonadota > Gammaproteobacteria > Pseudomonadales > Pseudomonadaceae > Pseudomonas > Pseudomonas sp. P129. The sequence goes on from NZ_JAGPYS010000006.1 coordinate 284,092, forward strand.
TCGAGCGGTTCATCGAGCAACTGGAAGCCAACGATATAAACGCGGCGGCACCGCTTCAACTGGAGCTGTTGAGCCAGGACCGTGGCTGGCCGGGCAATCGCGCGCTGGTCCTGGTGGATGCCGAGGGCCATACGCTTCAGACATTCGCTCCGGCCTCTCATCCGGTGGCGGCTGACAGCCTCGACATCACGGTGCGTGCCGACCAGCCGGATGCCCTGCGCCAGGTGCTGGAACAGCTCGGCAACAACGAAATACGCACCCTGCTCAACGAAGAGTTCGGCGCGGGTCAGCTCGGCATGTCACCGCGACTGATCACACTACGGGCGCAATTGGCGGCACGCGCCCGAGCCACCCGAGGCTGGCTGTTCGAATCCCGTTACCGCGCATTGAGCGTCGCCGAGGCTGACGGCGTGCAGACCCTGCAGAAGGCATTTCCCGGCCTGCCACCGTTGGTTGCCGAGGAACTGGCCAGCCACGCCTTGCCGGCAGAGCGGCTGCAACTGACGACGGAGCGCCGGGTGCCGCTGCCCGTTGCCGAAGAGGCCAGCGCCTATTTACAGCAGGTGAGACTGGCGCGGGCCTATGAAGGGCTTTATCTGACCTCGGTCTCCAGCGCCGATACCGACTGTCTTGCGTTGCACAGCCTTGAAGCCCTGCCGCAATGGCCTGCACAGGTCAGGCTGGAGGTCCATGACCGGTATTTCGGTGGCCGGCTGATCGACAGCATCGGTCCCGAGGATGCGCCTGTACGCAAAGTACTGATCAAGGACGGCAATCGTTACGAGACCCGTGATGCTGACGACCAGCACCTGCACGGGCTGGACGATCTGTACTCGTCCGTGCTGCACGCCCTGCCCGATGCCGAACGCAACCAGTTGGGCTTTGCCCACACCGGGCAGGGTCAGGCGCTGGCAACGCTGATCCAGGACAACCCCCTGCCCCGCCAGCACCTCGCGCCATTGCTGAACATGCAGGCGATCAAGCCAGGCAGCAGATCCCCCATGCGCCTGGCTGACGGTCGCCTTGGCTACCCCCTGAGCGGTAGCGGCAGGGTCGACTGGCACATGACCGACGAGAGCCTGCTGGACAAGATCCGCATGCTTGAGCTGGAGGACGCGTTTCCCGAAGAGATCCTCGGCCGCCTGCGCCACACTGGCTGGGACAACAGAACCATCGATGCGCGACTCAACGACCTGCTGCACGAGCAAATGCTGTTGCGCGCAAGTCTCGACGCCTGGACCTATGAATCCGTGTCAATGCCGCCCATGACTCAGGCTCATATGGACAGTCGCGTGCGCATCAACGAAGCGATCTGGAGCCACTGGCGCCTCAACAACCTGCCCGAGATAGGACGGACGCTTGAGCCGCTAAGCCTGCAACATGTCTCGCTGAGTGACTTTCCGCACCATCTGCCGGACTTCGTCTTCAATCGCGTTACCGCGCTGCACCTGGAAAACATATCGGTCGAGCCCAGAGCACGCCCCGGTGCAATTGACCTGACGCCTGCCGGCATAAACCTGCCCCGGCAGTCGACCAACAGCGCCGAACTTGGAGCCTTCCTGCAACGTTTCCCGCATACCCGCGCACTGAACCTGATCAGTGAGCCAGCCGCCGGACTGGCCCCCGAGACCTCGGTCTTTCTCAACCTGCCTCAGCAAGTGTCCCGTGTGCTGCCCCAACTGACCGAACTGGCGCTGATCAACCAGGAGATTTTTCTGGATCAGGCGCAGATGGACCACCTGCGCAGCATGCCGGGCCTCAGGATGCTGAACCTCAGTGGCAATCGACTGGTCAGTGTGCTGCCCATGGACCTGAGCTGGCTGCACCTTGATCGGCTGGTGCTGGAGCGGGTTGGCATGAACCGCTGGCCGTCCTGGCTGACCGACATCATTCCGAACAACATTCGTGAGCTGTCGGTGGCTCACAACAACCTGACGGAACTGCCCGGGTGGATCCTTGACAATCCTCCCAGCCCTGAGCACCGGACCTTGATTGACTTGCGCGGCAATATCCTGTCCCGACACACCGCAATACACGCACGTATCAATGAAGCGGTAGCCGGCAGTTCCTTCAGTTTTGTCATGGACACTCCGGTTGCCGTGCAGGCCGCTGTAAACAGGCAACTGAACGAAGGTGCCGAATTATTTGCCGCCGTTGATCAATGGACGCATGCCTCCGGCTCGATGGCCGTACCGAGCGAGCAGACCATCGAATCACGCCAGCAAATCGGCAGGATACTGATCGATCACTGGCGAAATTTCAGCCTGGGGCAGCTCCATAGCCCCCTGCGCCTTGCAGACATCGCATTGATCGACTTTCCGCGACAGCTGCCTGATTTCTTTTATCGCCAGGTACGCTATCTGCACCTGAGCCGAATAACCGGCACGGCCTCTGATCTGGATCAACTGTTGCGCCGCATGACTGATCTGACCTCACTGGAAATAAGCGGACATGTCGCCCCCCTGCTGCAACTGCCACCGGCGCTGCTCGAGCTTCGATCACTTCGTTCGCTATCGCTGATGGATCAGGGAATGCTGGTAGAGCAACAGCACATCGATTTCTTCAGCCGGATTGCGACGCTTGAACGACTGGAGCTGGATGGCAACCGGATAGGCGCCATCAGCGACCTGACCAGCCTCAGTGGCACTGCACTCAACTGGCTGTCACTGAACAATGCCGGACTGGTCGAATGGCCAGCCTGGACAGAGAGCATGGTTCCAGCGCAAATCAGGACACTCTTGCTGGAGGGTAATCTGATCAGCGAATTGCCAGAGCACATACTCGCCAATCCCGGCAGCGAGTTTGCGCACACGGAAATAAGCCTGCTGAACAATCCGCTTTCCGAAGACACCATGCGGCAGGCGCATTTTTCAGAGCGTTATGGACGTTCTTTCACCTTCGACATGGACCTGCCGCCCGAGCTCAGCGCGATGGACTGGACGGAAAACCATGACTCGGACTCATCGTATTCAGAGTACCTGTCCTCAGAGGACAGCCGGGCATCGACTCCGGAACCCGTCACCGTCGAGCCCTGGCTGGACGACAGCAACCCGTTGAGCGCCGGGCGGCGCGAGATCTGGGAGCAGTTGGAGGCCCGCGAGCAGACCCGCAACCTGCTCGACCTGATCGACTCGCTCCGTCACAGCGCCGATTATCGCAACATCACCAGCCGTGCAGCGCTGCGCGAGCGCGTCTGGCGGGTACTGGTCACGGTGAGTCAGGACCCGCAACTCGGACTGACCCTCAACGCTATTGCCGAAGAACCGCTCAGGCTGTTTCGTGACAACCACACCTGCCCGGACGGCATCCTTCTGGAGTTCAACCAGATGGAAGTGCTGGTGTTCATCCGGCAGTCGTTGCAGGACGTCGTCGCGGAGCAGCGCGGTGCGCTGTTGTATCGACTGACCGTCCGGCTGTATCGCCTGTCCGAGCTGGATGCCGCAGCCCGCGAACAGACCGGCAGCCGTGATGAAGCCGAGGTACGTCTGGCGTATCGCACGCACTGGGCCAGCGCGCTGGACTTGCCCGTGCCGCCGGAAGGCATGCTGTACCAGGCCCACGCCGCCATCAGGCCGGGGGAATTCGACGCGGCACTGCTTCGCGTGCAAAACGGCGAACGCGGCGAGCCCTTCCTGCGTTTTGCCCAGCAGCAGGATTACTGGATCAGTTACCTGCGCGAAATCCATGCTGGACGCTTCGAAACACTCGAACGCACCTACAGGACTGAACTGAACCAACTCACCGACGAGTTCGAGCAACGCAATATCAGCCTCGAAGATCCGGAATACGAAGGACGGATTCTAGAGTTCGAAGCCAGGTTCAAGGAGCAGCAGACAGCGCTGATCAGGGAGCTGACCAACGCTGAAGGAATAGAACATCACTGATCGAGCGGGTTGCCTGACACAAGGCGTGTCAGGCAACCCGCTGCTGGAAGCGTCAGTTCACTGAGCGTTCCGCACCTGGCCTTCAAGCTCGGTCTTGAGGCCGGGTTCCAGCTTCAACTGACGCGCCAACTCATCGAGGTAGGCGCGTTCCATGAAATGCTCTTCATCCACCAGCATTACACTGGCGATGTACATCTCTGCCGCCATTTCCGCCGTGGTCGCGGCCCGTGCCACCTCTGCCGGGTCCAGCGGCTTGTTCAGCTCGGCGTGAAGCCACTGCTGAAGTGAATGATCACTGTCCAGCTTGGTGAACTCACCTTCGATCAGTTCGCGCTCACGCTCATCGACATGGCCATCGGCCTTCGCGGCGGCGACCAGTGCACGCAGGATTGCCTGGCTATGCTGCTCGGCTTCAGCCTCGGGCAGCCGGTCGATGGTTTGTGGTTCGCGCTGAGCGGCGAGCCCCTGACTGGCCTGCCAGTTGTTGTAAGCTTTGTAAGCCAATACCCCCAGCGCCGCCAAGCCTCCGTAGGTCAACGCCTTGCCGCCCATCCCGCGTGTGCGTTTGCCACGCAGAAGGCTCATGGCACCTGCGGCCAGCGCACCACCGCCGGCGCCGGACAACAGACCACCCAGCCCATTCTGGGAAGCGCCCTGCCCTTTACCACCGCCAAGCAGGCTGCCGAGGCCATTGATCAGTGAATCGCCGCCCGACGATTGCTTGCCGGATTTGCCTTTGTTCTTGTCCTGCAACATGCTTTGTCCGGACTTGAGCAATTGATCGAGTAAACCACGCGTATTCACAGGAAGCCTCCTACAAGGTTTGTCAGATGAGTGATTGACCAACAAGTTGAAGAGAAGTCACTGCCAGGCCCTTACCGGTGTGCTTCCGGATGTTACGGAGTTGCACCGATACCCGTTCGTCAATCTGCCCCGCTTATCGGCGAAATGCGTGCAACCCGCGCCTGTGGCAAAGAGTCAATAAGGACAGGCTGCAGGTAAAGTCAGGTACGCAGCCTCTTTCCTGGACTGATCGAACACACATCCATATTCATATGAATGCCACTGCCCCTCCATGCAGATTTTCAGGAGCTTGTCCGAAGTGATATCGCCCACTGGTTTCCCGACCGCTCACGGCAAGGCCGCCGGGATTATCCGATCCAGGGACTGGAGCCAGACTTCACTCGGACCGATCGAGCACTGGCCGGTATCGCTGAAAAACACCCTGAATCTGATCCTCAATTCCCCGGAGTCCATGTACCTGCTCTGGGGGCCGGATCTGGTGTTTTTCCACAATGACGCCTATACGCCGATTCTCGGCCCGCGCAAGGACAACGCTATCGGCGCACTCATTCCGGATCTGTGGGCTGACGTCTGGGATCAGGTCGCGCCGCTGGTGATCGATGCGTTTGCCGGCAAGCCCTGCCGCTACACGGATATGCCGCTGACCATGGCACGCTACGGCGAGGTCGAACAGACATGGTGGTCATTTTCGTTTTCACCGGTAATCGACGAACACGGCGTGGTTGTCGGCATGTTCTGCATCACCAACGAAACCACCGCGCATGTCCTCAACCAGCAGGCGCTGCAGGATAGCGAACGCAAACGCCTGAAACTGATCGATGACCTGGTCAGCCTGGAACGACAGCAGACCGCCAGACTGGAGCAACGCACGCTGGAGCTGGACACGTTTTGGGAGATATCTCCGGACCCGCTGGCGATACTCGATTTCAACGGTATCTTTCTGCGGGTAAACCCGGCCTGGACAGCGCTGCTGGGCCACCCGGAACACGAGCTGCTGGGCACCTCCATCATGACCCTGCTGCATCCGGATGATGTCAGCGGCACCCAGAATGCTCTGAAACACACCATCAACCATGTGCTGCCGCTGTTTGAAAATCGTTATCAGCACGTCGACGGCAGCTATCACTGGTTCGGCTGGACCGCGGCACCCGGCAATGGAATCATTTTTGCGCTGGGCAAACACCTGACCCACGAAAAGGACCGCATCAAGGCACTGCGTATCGCCGAAGAGGCCTTGATTCAATCGCAGAAAATGGAAGCGGTCGGGCAATTGACCGGCGGTCTGGCTCATGACTTCAACAACCTGCTGATGGGCGTGACCGGCAACATGGAGCTGCTCCTGTCGAGGATCAGACAGGAACGCTTCACAGAGCTGGACCGCTACATCAACGCCGCACTGGAAGGCTCGCGACGCGCGGCATCCCTGACACATCGACTGCTGGCATTTTCGCGCCGTCAGACACTGGCGCCCAAGGCTACCGATATCGACCTGCTGGTCGCGGGCATGGACGAGCTGATCCGACGCACCGTAGGTCCGGCCATCGATATGCAGGTCAATGCCTCACGCGGGCTGTGGGCGACCCTGGTTGACCCGCATCAACTGGAAAATTCACTGCTCAACCTGTGCATCAACGCCAAGGACGCCATGCCCGATGGCGGAAAGCTGCTGATCCAGACGGGCAACCGTCACCTGACTGCAGTCACGGCGACCCGGTATCAGTTGCCTGCAGGCCGCTATGTGGAACTGTCCGTCAGCGACTCCGGCACGGGCATGAGCAACGACGTCATGGCGAGGGCCTTCGACCCGTTCTTCACCACCAAACCGACAGGCATGGGCACCGGACTGGGGTTGTCGATGATTTACGGTTTTGCACGGCAGTCAGGTGGCGGCGTCTACATCACGTCAAAGGTTGGCGAGGGTTCGAAAGTCAGCATTCTGCTGCCGATGCACGAAGGCGAAGCTGAAACAGTGGCCTTCGATGACAGCCCGCTGCAAGTCCCCGCCTCCAGCACCGGCGACGAAACCATTCTGGTGGTCGATGACGAGCCCGCCGTGCGCTTGCTCATCACGGAGTTGCTCGAAGACCTTGGCTATATCGTTTTGCAGGCTGAACGAGGCGCCGATGCGCTGACCATTCTGCAGTCCAAGGCGGCCATCGACCTGCTGATCACCGACGTCGGTCTGCCGGGCGGCATGAACGGTCGTCAGGTCGCAGACGCGGCGCGGGATGTCCGGCCCGACCTGAAAATCCTGTTTGTGACCGGTTATGCTGAAAACGCCGCGTTGGCGCATGACACGCTGGAGCCGGGCATGCACGTGCTGCCCAAGCCCTTTGCGATTGCCGAACTGATCGGCCGCGTCACCGAGCTGCTGGAAGGCGAGTAACAAAAAATGAGCGCCATACGGCGCTCATTTTTCGGGTATTGCTATCCGTGAGCCGACTGGCGATCAGTCGCGCAGATCTGACTCATGAATCGGCTGATCACGGTGTGTGGCGCGCTGGTACTGCGCAGGCCAGGTTGCCAGGCGCCCACCCAGGTCTTCATCGGCACGCAGCGGCCAGTACGGATCACGCAGCAGCTCACGCGCCAGCAGGATGATATCGGCCTGCCCGGTGCGCAGAATGTGCTCTGCCTGCGCCGGATCGGTAATCATGCCCACCGTGCCCGTTGCGATCTCGGACTCCTTGCGAACCCGCTCGGCAAAGCGCGTCTGGTAGCCTGGGCCGACCGGAATTTCCGCCTTGGCTGACGTACCGCCCGACGATACATCGATCAGGTCGGTCCCGATGGCTTTCAAGCGACGCGCCAGCTCGACCGTTTCATCGGCGTTCCAGCCGTCTTCCACCCAGTCGGTGGCGGATACGCGAACGAACACTGGCAGCTCTGCAGGCCACACCGCACGCACGGCTTCGGTGACTTGCAGCGTAAAGCGAATGCGGTTCTCGAATGAACCGCCATACTCGTCGGTGCGCTGGTTGCTCAGGGGCGACAGGAACTGATGCAGCAAATAGCCATGGGCAGCGTGGATTTCCACAACTTTGAAGCCTGCCTCCAGGGCACGCCGTGCGGAATCGACAAACGCCTTGATCAACTCCTGGATCTGCGTCTCGCTCAATTGCACAGGGGCAGTGTGCTGCGGATCGAAGGCGATCGCCGAAGGCCCGACCGGCGTCCAGCCACCTTCATTGAGGGAGATACTGCCGTGCTTGCCAAGCCACGGGCGCCAGGTGCTGGCCTTGCGGCCGGCATGCGCCAGCTGGACGCCGGCAACCGCGCCCTGAGCGTTGATGAAGCGGGTGATACGTTGCAGCGGTTCGATCTGCTCGTCATTCCACAGCCCGAGGTCTTCGGGAGTGATGCGGCCGTCCGGCGTCACCGCCATTGCTTCGGTGATGACCAGGCCGGCACCGCCGACAGCACGACTGCCCAGGTGAACCAGGTGCCAGTCGTTGGCCAGGCCGTCGACACTGGAATACTGGCACATCGGCGATACGGCAATGCGATTGCGAAGGGTCAATTGACGCAGGGTATAGGGTTCAAGCAGCAGGCTCATGGCAACCTCTCGTAATGAAAATTCAGGTGTCCAGGTTCCGTTCATTCAAAGAACAGGTTTGACAGACCGTGTAGTGTCGACACCCCGTTAGCGAGAGGGGTTCCTGCTATCGTCAGCGTGGCGCGATATGCACCACCATCAATTGCACGGTTTCGTTACCGCGAAACTCGTTGAGATCGAGTTTGTAGGCCAGCTCGACCCAGCGGATATTCGGATTGGGCCAGATATCCCGGTCGACGCCGAACGCAATGCCATCGAGCTTGACGCTGCCGCATTCGGTCTTGAGCACCATCTTCAAATGACGCTCGCCCACCACCCGTTGCTCGACCAGCTGAAACACGCCGTGGAACAAAGGCTCCGGGAAGTGCTGCCCCCAGGGACCGGCATTGCGCAGTGCACGGGCCAGCTCCAGATGAAACTCCTCGACGGCCAGCGAGCCGTCGGACAGCAAACGCCCGGTCAGGTCCTGCTCATCGAGCTGACGACGCACCTCCTGGTCGAACGCTGCGGCAAATGCCGGGAAGTTCTCTTCAGGCAGCGAAAGACCTGCCGCCATCGCGTGGCCGCCGAACTTGCTGATCAGGTGCGGATGACTGGCCGCCACGGCGTCCAGCGCGTCGCGAATGTGAAACCCTGGCACCGAGCGGGCCGAGCCTTTGAGCACGCCCTCCCCGGCGCTGGCGAACGCGATGGTCGGGCGGTGGTAACGCTCCTTGAGACGCGAAGCGAGGATGCCGATGACACCCTGGTGCCATTCGGCATCGAACAGGCAGAGGCCAAACGGCATCGACTCCAGCGGCAGGTCCTTGAGCTGGGCGAGTGCTTCACGCTGCATGCCCTGCTCGATGGATTTGCGATCCTGGTTCAACTCATCCAGTTGCACGGCCATTTCCCGCGCCAGTGTCGGGTCGTCGCAGAGCAGGCATTCGATGCCCAGGCTCATGTCATCCAGGCGCCCTGCCGCGTTCAGGCGTGGCCCGAGAATGAACCCCAGGTCGGTGGAGGTGATGCGCGAAGGTTCACGTCGTGCCACTTCGAGAATGGCGCGCAGCCCCGGTCTGGCACGCCCGGCACGGATACGCATCAGCCCCTGATGGACCAGAATGCGGTTGTTGGCGTCCAGCGGCACCACATCGGCCACACTGCCCAGCGCGACCAAATCCAGAAGCTCGCCCAGATTGGGCTGGGCACGCTGATTGCTCTCGAACCAGCCGGTCTCGCGCAGACGCGCCCGCAAGGCCATCAGTACGTAGAAAATGACCCCGACACCGGCCAGCGACTTGCTGGGAAAGGTACAGCCTGGCTGATTCGGGTTGACGATGGCGTCTGCGGCCGGAAGCTCATGCCCAGGCAAATGGTGATCGGTCACCAGTACCTGCAAGCCGGCCGCCTTGGCCGCTGCTACACCCTCGACGCTCGAAATGCCGTTATCCACGGTGATCAACAGCTGAGGTTCGCGCTGCAATGCCACTTCGACGATTTCCGGCGTAAGGCCGTAGCCATATTCAAACCGGTTGGGCACCAGATAATCCACATGCACTGCGCCCAGCAGACGCAGTCCCAGAACACCCACGGTGCTGGCGGTCGCGCCATCGGCGTCGAAATCGCCGACGATCAACATGCGCTGGCCCTCACGCAGCGCAGTGACCAGCAGGTCTACTGCCGCATCGATCCCCTTGAGTTGCTGATAAGGGATCAGCCGCGCCAGGCTTTTGTCCAGTTCAGCCTCGCAGGCCACACCTCGTGCTGCGTACAGACGGGTGAGCAAGGGCGGCAGGTCGCCAAGGAACGGCAAGGTGTCGGGCAATGGACGAGGTTCGATGCGCATGCGGGTCAGCTGATTCTCTGTGCAGTGTCGATGAATGTTTTTCGAACGGAACCGGCGGCTGTCAGCCGCGCTCGCCCGCAAGCCATTGCAACTGGACCTCGTGCTGGCCACGGTCGTCAGTGACGAACACCGTCCCTTCACTGATCATCACATCCCACTTGATGACCCGCGGCATGTCTTTGGCCAGCACTTCCAGCACTTCCTGCGGGACGGCGGCGATATTGACGTTTTTCAGGTTCTTGATCGCCGGGATGACCTTGCCTTCCCAGACGCGCAAGCTGCCATAGGCCAGCAGGCTGGTGCGTTCGGTACGGCGCGAGCACCAGGTCAGCCGGTCGGCATCCGGCTGCCCCACTTCGATCCAGTGCAGAACCCGGTCATCCAGGCTTTTTTCCCACAGTGCGGGTTCGTCCACATCTGACAGGCCACGACCGAACGACAACTGTTCGTTGTACCAGAAGGCATAGGCCAGCAGACGCACAGTCATGCGCTCTTCGGTTTCCGAAGGATGGCGGGCAATGGTCTGCTTGACGCTCTCGTACACGCCGCGATCAAGGTCGGTGAGATTGAGTTCGAATTTGTAGGTCGTGGACGGCTGGGCCATGAACGGGCTTCTAGAGTCTGGAGGGAAGACGGCAAGTCTACCCGATGCCGGGCCTGTGAACGAACTTGCTCGCGCAAGGGTGTGTTTGCCCCCCTCATTTGCAGGACGAACAAAAATCGATAGTTTGAAACAAATTTCTGATACATATCTGTGCTAAAGACGATCTGCAGCGAGCACCCGGACTCCCAACCGGGGCACCTGAATGTGACGCCACTGGCGCAGCGCCGTTCAAAGAGCTGCCACCCCTACCTCAGACCGTTGAACCCTTTTCGAGGATGACACCCGCGAATGCCCCTTCCTGCCTCGCACTGCACAACGGCTCGATTGATGCTCGCCCTGTCGCTGGCTGCCACGTCGTGCGTCAGCCAGGCCAGGGAGACGCTGACCTGGCTGATGCGCGACATCCCCCCTTCGACGATTTTTTCCGGTGCCATGCGCGGGCAAGGTGCAATTGATCAGCTCATGCCATTGCTGACTGCGCAAATGCCCGAATACGATCACGTGCTGATGCGGGTCAACCGCGCCAGGGCTCTGCAAATGCTGAGCGACGAGACGTCTCTCAGTTGTGATCCCACCATGCTGTGGACGGCAGAAAGAGCCAGAACCCTGCTTTTTTCCATACCGATCGGTGCGGTACTGAGCAGCGGTCTGATTGTACGCAAGGAGGAGATGTCGAAGTTCGAGCCCTACGTAGAAGACGGAAAAATCGACGTGGCGGCGTTGATGGCCAGCCGGAAGATCAAATTGGGCATCGTTGCCGAACGCAGCTATGGAGAAGTGATCGACCACACGTTGCACGACGTCGATGAAGACGTCCTTGTGCCGCACTACGGTAACGATGCCGTCGGCAGCCTGCTGCAAATGGAGCGTCTGGAGCGTCTGCAGGCCTTTATCAGCTTCTGGCCGGAAGCGCGCTATCACGCCATGCAACAAGGCATAAGGCCCGAGGAGCTGGCCTTCTTGCCGATCAAGGGCAACCCTGCATACCAGTTCGTCTATGTCAGTTGCAGCAACTCACCCAAAGGCCAGCAGGCCATTGCGCTGATCAACCGCGAGATGCGCGTGCTGCGCGAAACCAGCCTGATGGGCTTTTATGCGCAGTGGCTGGAACCCGCGCAACGGGCCAGCTACCTGGAGGACGTCAAGGCGCTGCTGGACAAGGAATGAGCGGACAAAAGAAACCCCGGGCAGAGGGGGACCTGCCCGGGGTAAACATGACCATGCTGGTCAGTACGTCAGCCCTTGATCACCGGAGCACAATGATCAAGTCTGACGTAATGGATAGGAGTGCATAGAACCCGTCAGGTTCCAGAATCGTTGTCGCCGGTTAAGCAACTGTTAAGCAAATGATGGGGTGCCGACAAACGTGCGACTGATTGCAGCATTGCGCATGGCAGCGATGACACAGGGTTCGATTCGACCCTCGGCAACCATCAGATCGCGGCGCAGGCCGTCTACCACGTCGGTGAGCTGACGCTTGTCGCTCAGCTGATCAGCGCCGAATGCGCGCTCGATCACACAGGTGCCCGCTTTATCTTTCAGAGTCACCAGACGTTCGCCCCGAGAACCGGCCGGGCCAATACTGGCCTGATAGGGAGCCAGCGCTTCGCTTAGCAGTAAGCTGATATTTTCCATCCGGATCACCACTCAACAGTTTGAATGCAAAGGTGCTAACCAATGACCATCGGCGACAGCAGAAAGTTCTTTCTATCGCCAGATCGCAGCACCTGTCTGTCATTTCGAGCATGCCTGTTGAATGTGACAAGGAAAAAACCGGACGCCGATGACAACAGAAAGTCAGCTTGTAGGAAGAATCCAACATAATTCCGCTACGCGTCCTACAAGGTGCCTATGCTCTTGATCACTGCGTTAAACACCTCTATCGCATGCAATACCCGTATAGCCTTTTTCACGGAGCCACCTCTTGAGCGATTCCGCTGATCGCCCGTTGCGGGTCATCGTGGCTGATGACCACCCGATTTTTCTCATCGGCCTGCGGGTCGTACTGGAGCAGAACAATCTGGCCAGCGTCGTCGCCGAGGCCTGCAATCCGGACGAACTGCTTCAGGTACTCGAACGCCACGCCTGCGATGTGCTGGTGACTGACTTCATGATGCCCGTTGAACGGCAGAACGATGGCCTGCGTCTGCTGCAGCGCATCCGCCGGGACTTTCCGGCGCTGCCGGTGATCGTTGTCACGACCCTGAGCAATGCCGGACTGTTTCAGTCCATGCTTGACCTGGATGTCCGGGGTCTGTTGAGCAAGGCCAGCCTTGCCGGAGAACTGCCTGCTGCCATCCAGGGGGTCAGGCGCGGTGAGCTTTTCGTCGCCCAATCCGTACGCAGGGTACTCAGAGAGGCCCGGCAGCACGGACACGACACACTTGTGCCGGCAGATCGCTTGTCGCCGCGGGAACTTGAGGTGTTACGCCTGCTCTCGGCCGGCCATACGGTTGGCCAGATCGCTGCGCAACTCAATCGCAGCAAACAGACCGTCAGCGCCCAGAAAGTCGCCGCCATGCGCAAGCTCGGACTGGCCAATGACGCAGCCCTGTTCATTTATTTGCAGGAAAGCGGCATGTCCTGAGGCCGGTCGTCCTTCGAAACGGCGTGCAGGTGGCTGCTATCATGCTCAGCCATCCAGCGCATGAACGCCGAGGCAGGCATCGGGCGCGCAATGAAATACCCTTGAATGGCCGGATCGCCCAGCGCCAGCAGACTGTGGACGTCTTCAATCGTCTCGACCCCTTCAACCACGACCGACATCGACAGCCGCTGCGCCATGAGCAAGGCACCGGCCACTACCGCCGATTTACGCGCGTCGTCGGCCATGCCGCGCACGAACTCGGTCGGTATTTTCAGTTCGCTGAAAGGTAATTGCAGAAGCCGGTCCATATTCGAAGCGCCCATGCCAAAGTCATCGATGGACAACTTGCAACCCTGCATGCACAACCTCAGCAGGCCTTCGAGCTGCCAGGTTTCCGGCCGTGCGGCGTCCTGCTCGATAATTTCCAGGGTCAGCGCGGTGGCCGGCACGCCATGACGGGCAAGCGCCTGCGTGATCTGCTCGGCGAAATCCAGTTGTTGCAGCACTTGTGGATCAATGTTGACGGCAACCGACAGCGGCTCGCCCTGCTCGCGCATGACCTGCGCAGAGAACTGCAGGGCCTGATCCAGCACCCGCCAGGTCAACGCAACGGTCAGCCCTTCAGCCTCGATGGCCTCGATGAATCGCCCGGGGGCCAGCAGGCCATACACCGGATGCTGCCAGCGAACCAACGCTTCGGCCCCCAGCAACTCGCCCTGCAGACTGACCTTGGGTTGAAAGTAGGTGATCCATTGTTCGGCAATGGACGCCACGTCTATCGGTCCGCTGCCTGTCGGGTCAAACAATTCGATGGCGGAAAGAGCTCTGAACGCGCTGCCCGGCGATGCCTGCTCTATACAGTCCGAGCGGCCGGGCCCATACGCCTCGAGCAGCTCGTACAATGCCCCGGCGGAAGCAGGTTTCTGCACATACCCCAGAACATTCAGACCTTGGGCGAGCGCCAGCTGCGCGGCCCCTTCCAGCACGCAGGCGGCGGAACAGCTGACAATGATCAGCGCTCGCGCCAGGCCGTTCTCAGCCATGAAGCGGATCAGTTCCAGACCATCAGGCCCTTCCATCTGCAGGTCGCAGATCGCGATGTCGACAGGACCGCGGGTTTGCAGGGAAAGCCTGGCGACCTCGACGCTGTCGGCCACCAGCACATCGAACACTTGATTGGCGTTGAGCATCTGATGCAGAGCCATCAGCTGGAAGGGATGGTCTTCGAGAATAAGAACCTTGAGTGAGTGCACGATCACGCCTGCGGAGTCAGAGCCATCGGCCCGGGATAGCATTAACTGTAGCTCGTCCCGCAGACCCGCCCCATAGGACATGTCCTAAACACGCCACAGGTTTTCCGCAGGATTCAAGCGCCTGGCACCGCGGTCTCGGGCACGGCCACCAGTTGCAATTCGATATCCGCGCGCAGACCGGTCATGGCCACTTCCAGTACCTGCCAGCGTTCGGCCAGCCTGGCTGCGCTCTGCAGCCGTACACTGTCGTCCAGCGCGGCACACGCCTTGGCGAGCGGCACAGCGTCGACCAGACTCGCCGCGCCCTTGAGCCGATGCAGACAGGCGCCCAGGGTCTTCCAGTCATTGGCCGACACTGCGGGCTCCAGCAACGCGTGCTCATGCCTGAGGTTCTTCCATAACTCGCTCAGCAACCGTTGCATTTGTTGCGGGTTGGCCTGAGTCATGGCTTGCAGCGTGCCGATGTCGAACGTCGGCTCGCGTACCCGATCCGCCAGCTCTTGGGCCAGACGCGCCAGTGACAGCGGCTTGATCAGCAGGCCGTCCATGCCTGCCTGCTCGCAACGTGCCGCCTCGTCACTCATCGCGTTGGCGGTACAGCCAATCACCGGGCAGCGCTGACGCTGCTCTTTCTCTTCGATCTGGCGAATGGCCTGGGTCAACGCGTAGCCGCTGATACCCGGCATATTGCAATCGGTGATGACCGCATCGAACGCCCCTTCACACCAATTCGACAACGCCGCCTTGCCATCTTCGACAGCCGTTACCTGATGGCCAAGAAACTCCAGCTGGCGGGTCAATACCAGGCGATTGGCGGACATGTCATCGACCACCAACAGATGAAGACTACGCGTGTCGACAGGCGCATCCGTCACATCGTCCGCTGGCAAAACCGGCTCGCTCACCCTGGTCAACGGCAGGTCGATGGTAACCAGGGTCCCCTTGCCCGGCTCGCTGTGCAGGCTGATATCGCCCTTCATCAGCGCCACCAGTTGCCGGGTGATGCTCAACCCCAGCCCGCTGCCCCCGTAGTGTGCGGCCGTGTCGTCGTTCGCCTGAGTGAAAGGTTGAAATACCTGCTGCTGACGCTGCGGATCGATACCTTCGCCACTGTCCTGGATACCAATGCGCACATGCGTGGAGTCAGGCGAATCGCTGGTCACATCGAGCCTCACGACCACCGCACCTTGACGGGTGAACTTCAAGGCGTTGCCCAGCACATTGTGCAACACCTGACGCAACCTCAAGGGATCCAGCCAGTAGTCGCCGCGCGCCTGCGCGGAGAGTTCCAGGCGTAGCTCCACCCCCTTTTCCCGAGCCTGTGCGGAAAAAAGCTCGATCACACCGTCGAAAAGCCCTTGCAGGGAGGTGACAGCCAGTGACAACTGCATGCCGCCCGCTTCGATTCTGGCCAGATCAAGACTTTCGCCAATCAGCGCGACCAGCTCCGTAGCCGAGCGGTGAGCCACTTGCAGGCCTTGCGACGGCATCGTGCCCAAGCGCAAGGCCTGTTCGCATTCCAGTTCCAGCAAGCCAATGATTGCCCCCATCGGCGTACGAATTTCATGGCTCATGCTGGCCAGAAAAGCGCTTTTTGCCTCGTTGGCCTGAGCGGCCAGTCGCATGGCTTCCTGAAGCTGCTGTTCCAGTTGCTTGCGTTCGGTGATATCGATCCAGCCG
This sequence comes from Pseudomonas sp. P129, assembly GCF_020312195.1. Lineage (NCBI taxonomy): Bacteria > Pseudomonadati > Pseudomonadota > Gammaproteobacteria > Pseudomonadales > Pseudomonadaceae > Pseudomonas > Pseudomonas sp. P129. Next base: position 300,288 of record NZ_JAGPYS010000006.1, read on the forward strand.
CCGAGCAGCCCCTGCAGCTGACCATCGGCGGCGAAGAAAGGCACCGTCCATTGCCAGACATCCATACGTTTGCCAGGCAGTTCGATGGTGCGATCGGAAAAGACCGGCTGATGATTTTCCAGCAGATTGAGGTAATCGGTATGCATCTGCTCGGCCAACGCACGCGGAATCAGATTGACGTCCGTGAGGCGTCGGCCATTCATCTGTTCGAAACTGATGCCCAGACTCTGCTCGTAGCTGCGGTTGCAGGAAATCAGGCGCCCTTTGAGATCGCGCACATAGATCGGATTGGGGATACCGTCGAGCAGCGCGTGCTTGAAGGCCAGTTGATCATTGAGCTGTCTTTGCGCCCTTTGCCGCTGGCGAATCTGCACCTTGAGGCGACTGCTCCAGGTCAGCGACACCAGCCCGGTCAGCAGCGCCAGGGACACCACCCAGAATACCCACGGCGGTATGCGCGCCCAGAGCGACGGCTGAGGCAGCGCCGATCCCAGCCACTTCAGACGGATCGAGCGCAATTCGGCCACCGGGAACTCCTCCAGCGCCTTGTTCAGAATCCCCAGCAGTTCGGGCTGGGTCTTGATCACTGAAAATCTGTCGGGTGACCATTGACCTTCAACACTTCTGGCGACCTTCAATTCTCCGGACGGAAACAGGTAGGCCCCCACTTCATTCTGAATGGTCGCGTCGGCAGCACCACTTTCCACCAGCGCGCGAGCCTGATCATAGGTATTGACCAGCCGCAGCTGGATCAAGGGGTGTTCGCGCCTGATCAGGTCTTCGAGCGCATGCCTGGCCGGCAGTGCCAGTACTTTCCCGGCCAGACTGTCGAGCGATATGCGGGACGAGTGGTCGGAGCGCACCACGAACATCCAGCTATTGCCGCCGAACGAATAGGTAAAGTCCAGAAACCTTCGGCGCTCGGTATTTTCCGCGAGCGTGGTGTTCATGTCGGCCTGGCCGGCGCGCAGCACGTCGATGCTCTGCTGCGTGGAAAGTGATTCCTGATGGACGAACTGCAAGCCGGTCATGCGCGAGATACGTGACAGCACATCTGCGTTCAACCCTACCCAGTGGCCGTTATTGTCTTTGTAGATATACGGTGGGTGCTGCACGGTCGCGATGGTCACACTCGGATGCTTGAGCAGCCAGCGTCGCTCGGCACTGGTGAGGCGAATACGTTGTCCTTCCACGTCGGCGCCCAGCCCCATGGTCCAGCGGCCGAGCACTTCACGACTGGTCGAAGGTGCGATGCTGTCCAGGGCCCGATTGATGAAGTTCAGCAAGCGCTGCTCATCATCCCTGACCGCAAAGGAAAACCCCACCGGGGGCAGACGACTTTCGAATTTGATCTGCAAACCGAGATAGGGCCGCAGGGCAGTGTAGGTACGGACGATGACTTCGTTACCGATGAACACGTCCACTTCACCCTGACTCAGGGCTTCCAGAGCACTGTAGAGGTTAGGCGCAATAATGATCTGGCTGTCAGGATAAATGCGATGCAGCACATCCGAATCGGCATAGCCATCAAGCAGTACGACCTTCTTGCCGGCCAGGCTCGACGACGGGCTCAGATCGTTGCCGCGGCCAACCACTACCGATCGATCGGGCATGTATTCGGTTGAGAAGGACAGTCCTTTCACACCCCGTTCGAAACCATTGGCACTGGTCAGCAGATCTATCTTGCCGTCGCGCAGCGCCTCGATAGCCTCGTCACGCTTGGCAAAACCGGTGACCTGCACCGGGAGGTTCAACTGGTCGCTGACCAGCCCCAGATAGTCGGCACTGATGCCCTGATAACGGTTGCGGTCACTGGTGATGTCGATCGGTTCGTAGTCTGCGATCGCAATGCCGACCTGAAGCACCTTGCGCTGATCGAGCCAGGCCCGGTCCTGATCTTCGAGAACCATATCCGCTGAAGCCACAAAAGGAGCTGTCAGTGAAAACGGCAGGCTTTGCGCCGCATTGGCTGCCCCGGCAAAAACCAGCGCCAGCAACATCCACACCCGGCGCCATGCGCGGCATCTCGATGTGCTGCCTGTCTCCCTGACTACGCTTTGCATACTTGCCTGCTTCACTACGAATGACCCGACTCTATGGTTCGAAAAACCAGCGAAGTTTGGCACGTAGAAACAGAAAGGCCCGCCAGATGGCGGGCCTAAAGTTGTTACACAACGCTTCTGTCAGAGCGGTTTGCCGCGATTGCCGTGCTGGCTGACAAACGCCTGTATGGCTTTCAGGTCATTTGGCAGAACCGTACAGCGCTCGTCGCGCTCGAACAAATCAGACAAATGTGCAGGTAGTTCAAGCGCTTTTCCTACACCGGCTTTCTCAACTGCTTCCGGAAACTTGACCGGATGCGCGGTGCCCAGAATCACCATCGGCGTGTCCAAACTGCGCCGGCATTCGCGCGCAGCCTTCACCCCGATAGCAGTATGCGGGTCGAGCAACTCGCCAGTGCTGGCGAACACTTCGGCGATGGTCGTGCAGGTGTCCTCGTCACTGACCGCCAGCGAATCGAACAGTTTGCGGGTCTCGGTCCAGCGCTCTTCCTCGACGCTGAAACCGCCACCCTGGCGGAACGTGCTCATCAACTCGGCAATGGCAGCGCCGTTGCGACCGTGCATGTCGAACAGCAGGCGCTCGAAGTTGGACGACACCATGATGTCCATGGAAGGCGACAGCGTGGCGTGCAGGGTTTCCTTGACGTACTGATTGCCGCTCATGAAGCGGTGCAGGATGTCGTTGCGGTTGGTGGCAACGATCAACTGGTTGATCGGCAGGCCCATGTTGCGCGCCAGATAACCGGCAAAGATGTCGCCGAAATTACCGGTCGGCACCGAGAACGACACCGAACGCGCAGGTCCGCCCAACTGCAGCGACGCGTGGAAGTAGTAGACGATCTGAGCCATGATCCGCGCCCAGTTGATCGAGTTGACCGCGACCAGAGGAGTGCCCTTCAGGAAGCTCTGATCAGCGAAGCTGGCCTTGACCATTTCCTGGCAGTCGTCGAAGTTGCCTTCGACTGCGATGTTATGAATGTTGTCGCCGAAGAGCGTGGTCATCTGCCGACGTTGTACATCGGACACCCGGTTGTTCGGGTGCAGGATGAAGATGTCGACGTTGTCGCAGCGACGGCAGCCTTCGATGGCCGCAGAACCGGTGTCGCCCGAGGTCGCGCCGATGATCACGACACGCTGGCCACGCTTGGCCAGAATATAGTCGAGCAGGCGGCCGAGCAGTTGCAGTGCGAAGTCCTTGAACGCCAGCGTCGGGCCATGGAACAGTTCGAGTACCCACTCGTTGCCATGCAGCTGGCGCAGCGGCGCAACAGCGCTATGGGCAAACACGCCGTAGGTCTCTTCGAGAATCTTTTTGAAGTCGGCATCCGGGATGCTGCCCGCCACGAAGGGGCGCATCACCCGGAAGGCGAGTTCGTGATAAGGCAGACCTGCCCAGGAAGCGATCTCTTCCTGCGTGAAGCGCGGCAGGTTTTCCGGCACGTAGAGGCCACCATCGCTGGCCAGACCAGTCAACAGCACGTCTTCGAAATTCAATGCAGGCGCTTGCCCGCGAGTACTGATATAGCGCATGGGATCAAACCTTCGGTTCGAGCTGCAAGCTGCAAGCTGCAAGCTGCAAGTCCAAAACGATCGGCGTCTGACTTGTAGCTTGTAGCTGACCGCTTGCCGCTGCCTTAATTAAGATGTTCGACGCGAATACGGACTACCGGGCCCACCACATCCTGCAACGCTTCCAGGGCCTGGATGGCGTCATTGATACGCTGCTCCACTACCCGGTGGGTCAACAGGATCATCGGCACCAGGCCATCATGTTCTTCGACATCCTTTTGCATGATCGATTCGATGTTGATGCCGCGCTCGGACAGGATGCTCGCGACCTGAGCCAGCACGCCCGGGTGATCCTTGGCCTGAATGCGCAGGTAGTAGGCGCTTTCGCAGGCTTCGATCGGCAGAATCGGGTGGGCGGACAACGAATCGGGCTGGAAGGCCAGATGAGGGACCCGGTTTTCCGGATCGGAGGTCATCGCACGGACCACATCGACCAGATCGGCCACCACCGAAGACGCGGTAGGCTCCATACCGGCACCCGCGCCGTAAAACAGCGTCGAGCCGGACGCATCGCCATTGACCATCACGGCGTTCATGACGCCGTTGACGTTGGCGATCAGGCGATCGGCCGGGATCAGGGTCGGGTGTACACGCAGTTCGATGCCTTGAGCCGTGCTGCGTGCAACGCCCAGGTGCTTGATGCGATAGCCCAGTGCTTCGGCATAGTTGACGTCTGCAGTGGTCAGTTTGGTAATGCCTTCGGTGTAGGCCTTGTCGAACTGCAGCGGTATGCCGAAGGCAATGGAGGCCAGAATCGTCAGTTTGTGCGCCGCGTCGATACCTTCAACGTCGAAGGTCGGATCGGCTTCGGCATAACCCAGGGCCTGAGCTTCGGCCAGAACATCGGCAAAGGTACGGCCCTTCTCGCGCATTTCGGTGAGGATGAAGTTGCCGGTGCCGTTGATGATGCCCGCAACCCAGTTGATACGGTTCGCCGACAGGCCTTCACGAATGGCCTTGATGACCGGGATGCCACCGGCAACCGCTGCTTCAAAAGCGACGATCACGCCCTTCTCACGCGCCTTGGCGAAGATTTCGTTGCCATGCACCGCGATCAGCGCCTTGTTGGCGGTCACCACGTGCTTGCCGTTTTCGATGGCCTTGAGGACCAGCTCGCGGGCGACGGTATAGCCGCCGATCAATTCTACGACGATGTCGATTTCAGGGTTGGTCGCAATGGCAAACACATCGCTGGTGGTCGGCGTACCGGTAATCTGGCAATTGGGATTTGCTGTACGAACCGCAATTTGCGCCACTTCGATTCCACGCCCGGCACGGCGGGCAATCTCCTCGGCGTTACGCTGAAGTACGTTGAAGGTACCGCCACCGACAGTACCCAGCCCACATATGCCTACTTTGACCGGTTTCACTGATGAACTCCCCGAAAAACAGCCGAACCTGAATCGGCTGTGGAAAAACTGCCGCATGGCGCCATGCGGCTGAAATTTTGACGACACTTCGGCCACTTGCCCCCTGTCTGCACAAGGCGCGCCTGAAAACACCGGTTTATTTGGCGCTCAATGCCAGCTTGGCAACCTGAGCCGCAGGCTGATAACCCGGAATCACCTGACCATCAGCGAGGACAATCGCAGGCGTGCCGTTGACGCCGATCGACTGACCGAGCTCATATTGCTTGCTGACCGGATTGTCGCATTTGGCGGCCTTGATGTCCTTGCCATCGACCATACGGTCCATCGCGCCCTTGCGATCCTTGGAACACCACACGGCCTGCAACTGCTCGTCACCCGGAGAACCAAGCCCCTGACGCGGGAATGCCAGGTAACGGACTTCGACACCCATCTTGTTCAGCTGGCCGACTTCTTCGTGCAGCTTGTGGCAATACGGGCAGGTCGTGTCGGTGAATACGGTGATGTGCGACTTGGTCTCGCCCACCGCCGGATAGATCACCATCTCGGACGCAGGAATGGCGTTGATGGTCTTGGAAATGGCCAGACGTTCGGTCTTCTCGGTCAGGTTGACCGGCTTGCCGTTCTGCACCTGAAACAGATAGCCCTGAACCACGAACTGACCGTCGGCGCTGGCGTACAGGACGCGGCCGCCCTTGAGCTTCACTTCATAGAGGCCATTGAGCGGGCTCGGCGAGATACTCTCGACCGGCAGCTGCAATTCCAGCGAGTCGAGCGTCTTGCGGATAGCCTGATCGGGGGCTGCATCAGCCAGGGCAGACATACTGAAGGTGCCGGCCAGCATCAAAGCCGCGGCAGCGAAAATCTGTGGCAAACGCATGAAAACTCCTATGACGGCGGACAGGCTGGCAACTGTCGAAAAAAAGCGCGCCAGCCTTGATAGGCGAAACCGGCAAAGCCTACCACATAAGGCTCGCGGGGCCGACAGGCCGTCATGATTCGGGAGGTTTCCCTGATGAATTGCAGATTTTTCTTGTGCAGATCGGGATAGGGCTGTCACAGCCCCTATCCCCGGCAAACGCTTTACCCGCGCCTTACTTTTTGACCGAGCCGTCTGCGTTGTAGCGCTCGATGATCGTCAGCTTCAGTAGCGCATCGGTGCCGTCGCAATCAGTCATCCAGGCGAACCATGACCCGCCTGGAAAATCTTGACGTTTGTAAGTCTGCATGAAGTTCTTGCTTCGCCACGACTTCAAATAAACGTCTTGAGCATCCGTGCGGTCAATCGAGAACTTACTGCTTCCACCATCTGCTATCCCGGCCAGATAAGCATATCCAGATTCTTTTGTTTTATGGACCCAACCGCCGTCGCTAACGGCTAAGTAAATGGGCGGCTCTGGCTCGGGGGATTGAGAGGCCGTTATTTGGTTTACCTGCAGCAGCGCTCCGCCTTCTGAATATTCCCCTGAAGTAACGCCTGTATTTAAGGCAACGCCAGACGACGAGTTAGATTTAACGTCCACTTCTAGCCCTGAGTCCACCTGCGAATCGAGAATTTTCCGAACGAGCCCCATCGAATATTTAGTCTTATGAGGTATTTTATCTGCCGCCGCAAACCCTTTGAAAAACATAACGTAGTAACCCTCATCATTGGGTTCAAAGCGAATCTTGATCGATTGTGTGAGCAATGAATTGGCACACAGCTCCTCCACCTCTTCCGTATCGCTTCCTCCCACAGTAATTTTGGAAAACCCCAGCTTGGTACCGTCCTTGAGGTCCAGCGTCGCCAGAAATGAACGCTCTTTTTTTTCGTCAGACATGTCAATCATCCTTGATAATGAGTTTCAGATAACCTCACCCTGATAGTAGTTGTTCGAAGAAACATCGCCCGCACGTCTCAATAACGATTGAAAATAACCGGCATAAAAACCATCGCACTCCTTCATGCCGCTGACATCAGAACATTAACCTCGAGGATGATGCGTCACATGCATACCCTGCAACCGCTGATACCGGGGCTGCACCAGCCAGGGCAGCATACTGAAGGTGCCAACCAGCATTTAAGCCGGCGGCAACGAAAATCCGGAGCAAAACCTGAAAACGTCTATAACGGCGGACAGGTTGGCACTGTCGAAAAAAAGAGTGCCCACCTTGACAGGCGAAACCGGAATGGGGGCTGTCACAACCCTCATGCCCGGCAAACGCTTTACCCGCGCCTTACTATTTGACCGAGCCGTCTGCGTTGTAACGCTTGATGATCGTCAGCTTCAGTACCGCATCGGTGCCGTCGCAATCAGTCATCCAGGCGAACCATGACCCGCCTGGAAAATCTTGACGTTTGTAAGTCTGCATGAAGTTCTTGCTTCGCCACGACTTCAAATAAACGTCTTGAGCATCCGTGCGGTCAATCGAGAACTCAATATTTTTATAACCTGATATCTGCGCCAGATAAGCCATCGCGGCATTCGTTGTTTTATTGACCCTCCCATCAGCATTGACGCCTATGTATATCGGCGAATCTTGCTCAGCGGCCTGCATCGGATCAATAGCCTTTTCAGCGAGGGGTTGTGGCTGGTAACGTAACGTTAAGTCCGGTGCAAACCCTTTAAACAACATAGCATATCCACTGTCACTTCCCGCCCGGAAATAGACTTCTATCGAGCGACTAGCCAAGGAACTCGCACACAGATAGTCATGCCCCTCAACTTTGGTTCCCCGCTCCACTGTCTTGAAAAAGATAATTTTGTTCCATCTGCAAGATCCAGAATTGCAAGAAACGAAAGCGCTTTCTTTTCACTGTCCATGCCAATCATCCTTGATAATTAGTTTTAGAAACCTCACCTGAATATTAGCTACCTGCGGACACTGCGCGCATACATCAGTAGATCGATTGGTAATAATCATTCATAAAAACACCACCCGACTCTCGAATCCATCAACAGACCACTAACCGCGCGGATGATGCCTGGCATGCATCTCCTGCAATCGCGCACGCGCCACATGGGTGTAGATCTGCGTCGTCGAGAGATCACTGTGCCCGAGCAACATCTGCACCACACGCAAGTCGGCGCCGTGATTGAGCAGATGGGTGGCGAAGGCGTGGCGCAGGGTGTGCGGTGACAGGGATTTGCCGATGCCCGCAACCGTCGCCTGATGCTTGATACGGTGCCAGAAGGTCTGGCGGGTCATCTGGTCGCCACGGGTGCTGGGGAACAGGACGTCGCTGGGCTTTCCGCCCAGCAACTCGTCGCGGGCACCGCGCAGGTAACGCTCGACCCAGACGATGGACTCTTCGCCCATGGGCACCAGTCGCTCCTTGCTGCCTTTGCCCATCACGCGCAGCACGCCCTGGCGCAAGTTGACCTGTTCCAGGGTCAGGCTGATCAATTCGGTCACGCGCAGACCGCAGGCATACAGCACCTCAAGCATGGCGCGGTCACGCTCGCCGATGGGCTCGCTCAGGTCGGGAGCAGCAAGCAATGCTTCGACGTCAGCTTCGGAAAGCGATTTGGGCAACGGTTTGCCCAATTGAGGCATGTCAATCTGCAGGGTGGGATCAACGGCAATCAGCTTTTCGCGCAGCAAGTAGCGGTAGAAGCCACGTGCGCCGGACAGAAAACGCGCAGTGGAGCGTGGCTTATAGGCATTGTCCACGCGCCAGGCAAGATGATCGAGGATGACTTCACGCCCGGCACTGATCAGGTCAACGTTGCGCTCCTGCAGCCAGCCGTTGAACAGCGCCAGATCACTGCGGTATGAGTCGCGGGTATTATCGGACAGGCCCTTTTCGAGCCAGAGCGCGTCGAGAAACCGGTCAATCAGCGGGTGGTCGATGGCAGCCATGTTTACTCAGTGCATGTGTTGGTAGACAAGGGGTGAATCATCAAACAGCAGGCAGCAAAAAGGCAGCCCTGAGGCTGCCTTTTTTATGCATCGAAAAACTGTATCAGGACAGTTTTTCCTTGATGCGCGCTGCTTTACCGGACAGGTCACGCAGGTAGTACAGTTTGGCCTTGCGAACGTCACCGCGACGTTTCACAGCCATGCTGTCGATTTGCGGGCTGTAAGTCTGGAAAGTACGCTCAACGCCAACACCGTTGGAGATTTTACGAACAGTGAAAGCACTGTTCACGCCACGGTTACGCTTGGCAATGACAACGCCTTCGAATGCTTGCAGACGAGCGCGGTCGCCTTCCTTCACTTTAACCTGGACGACAATGGTGTCGCCTGGTGCAAAGGTAGGGATCTCTTTGGTCATCTGCTCTGCTTCGAGGGCAAGAATGATTTTGTTAGTCATGCTGGTGCTCCTAAGGTAATCCGTCTGGATCGACCATCGATACGTTAACTATCGTCCCGCTCGCGGATGTATTCCGCCAGCAGCTTCTTCTCTTCTCCAGAAAGCGAGCGGCTTTCCAGAAGATCAGCGCGTCGTTCATAGGTCCGCCCAAGGGACTGCTGTAAACGCCAACGCCGGATGTGCGCGTGATTGCCACTTAGCAACACGTCGGGAACACGCTGATCCGCATACACCTCAGGTCGGGTGTAATGCGGGCAATCCAGCAGACCGTCCGTGAAGGAATCTTCCTCCGCGGAGTCCACATGCCCTAAAGCTCCAGGCAGCAGCCGCGTAACCGCGTCAATCAGGACCATCGCCGGCAGCTCGCCACCGGAAAGAACATAGTCACCAATCGACCACTCTTCATCGACATGAGCATCAATAAAACGCTCGTCAATGCCTTCATAACGACCGGCGATGAGAATAATCGCTTCCTCCTGCGCCAGTTCGCGTACCGCAGACTGATTCAGCTGGCGGCCTTGTGGCGACAGGTAAATCACCTTCGCCGCATCCCCTGCCGCTTGCCTGGCCTGAACCAGAGCATCTTCAAGGGGCTTGATCTTCATCACCATGCCCGGACCACCGCCAAATGGGCGATCATCCACAGTGTGATGGCGATCAGTGGTGTAATCCCGCGGATTCCAACAAGTGAGCTGCAACAGCCCTTGTTTCACCGCACGGCTGGTAATGCCGTATTCGCTGATGGCGGAAAACATCTCGGGAAACAGACTGATGACTTCTATGCGCAGGCTGGCCATGGCATTCAGAAGTCCGCGTCCCAATCCACCTTCATCTCGCCAGCAGCCATATCGATTGCCAACACGCATTGCTCCGTATAGGGCAACAGGCGTTCGCGATCATCCAGGCTACCCGCGCAGGGCTTTACAACCATTACATCGTTCGAACCGGTTTCGAGCAGGTGATCGATTTTCCCGAGCAGTTGCCCGAGTTGGTCGATGACCTTGAGGCCTTCAAGCTGGTACCAGTAGTACTCACCATCGTCCAGATCAGGGAACAGGTTACGCGGCACGCAGATTTCGTAACCGGACAGAAGACGCGCTTCTTCACGATCATCGAGACCCTTGAGCTTTGTGACCAGAAACTTGCTTTGCAAGCGTCCGCTGACCAGCTCCACCTGTTTATCAACGCTGCCTTCGCGCCGAAGCGTCCAGGTTTTGTAGTCCAACAGGTTTCCAATCGGATCAGTAAAGGAATAAACCTTCACTTCGCCGCGAACGCCATGAACCGAGTAAATCTTGCCAATGACGATCAGATCGTCGGCAGATGCAGGCGTCGCGTTCATAAGACTCAGGCCGCGGCCTTGGTCTTGTTGTGCTCTTTGAGCAGCTGGGCAACGCGCTCGGAAGTTTGTGCACCCACGCTCAACCAGTAGTTGACGCGTTCTTCGTTAACGGACAGACGGATTTCCTGACCACGGGCAACCGGGTTGAAGAAACCAACCTGTTCCTTGTGGGAACCGTCACGAGCGTTGCGGCTGTCGGTTACGGTCAGGTGGTAAAACGGGCGCTTTTTGGAGCCGCCAAGGGCAAGACGGATGGTTAGCATTGAACATCGTTCCTGTAGTCGGTGCTGCAAATCTAAGATGCACAGCGGGCATAGGTGCCCGAAAGGCCGCATATTCTAAGGAATATCCCGACTTTTGCAAATGTCTTTTTCCGGCGCCTATCGGCATGCCTTCCAGATTTGCGAGGGAGCTGTCGGTATGACAGCCGGTAAAAGCCCGCATAGCGCGGGCTGACTGGGGGTCACCCCCCAGATGGGAAGCGTGCAAAGCGTCTTGCACGCGACGCAATTACATTTTTGGCATGCCGCCGCCGGGGAACATTCCCCCCATGCCGCGCATCATTTTGGCCATTCCGCCCTTGGCGGAGAATTTCTTCATCATCTTCTGCATCTGCTTGTGCTGCTTGATCAGACGCCCGATGTCCTGAACCTGAGTGCCCGAACCCATGGCAATGCGGCGCTTGCGCGAACCGCTGACCAGATCCGGATCACGGCGCTCGGCAGGGGTCATCGAGTTGATGATGGCTTCCATCTGCTTGAACTGTTTTTCCGCTGCGCCCTGGGCGTTGCCCATCTGCGACAGGTTGACGCCGCCGATGCTCGGCAGTTTGTCCATCAGGCCGCCAAGGCCACCCATGTTCTTCATCTGCTGCAGCTGGTCGCGGAAGTCTTCGAGGTCGAAGCCCTTGCCCTTCTTGAGCTTTTTCGCCAGCTTGTCAGCCTTGTCCTTGTCGAGAGTCTGTTCGGCCTGCTCGATAAGGCTGAGCACATCGCCCATGCCGAGGATGCGTGAGGCGATGCGGTCCGGGTGAAACGGCTCCAGCGCCTCGCTCTTCTCGCCCATGCCGATGAACTTGATCGGCTTGCCGGTAATGGCACGCACCGACAGCGCCGCACCACCGCGGGCATCACCGTCGACCTTGGTAAGGATCACACCGGTCAGCGGCAGTGCATCACCGAAGGCCTTGGCGGTGTTGGCCGCATCCTGGCCGGTCATGGCATCGACCACGAACAGCGTCTCGGCCGGCTTGACCGCCGCATGCAGCGCCTGGATCTCGCCCATCATCTCGACATCGACGTGCAAACGACCGGCGGTGTCGACGATGACCACGTCAATGAACTTGAGCCTGGCTTCTTTAATGGCCGCCTGGGCGATGTCCACCGGCTTCTGGCTGATGTCGGAGGCGAAGAACGTCACGCCGATGTCGTTGGCCAGGGTTTCGAGCTGTTTGATGGCTGCGGGACGGTAAACGTCGACCGACACCACCATTACGGTTTTCTTCTTGCGCTCTTTAAGGAAGCGCGCCAGCTTGCCGGCAGTGGTGGTCTTGCCCGCGCCCTGCAAACCCGCCATGAGGATGACGGCAGGCGGCGTGACATTGAGCACCAGGTCTTCGTTGGCGGCGCCCATCAGGCTTTCGAGTTCGGCCTGGACGATCTTCACGAACGCCTGACCTGGCGTCAGGCTGCGCGACACCTCGGTGCCGACGGCGCGTTCCTTGACGTTATTGACGAAGTCTTTGACCACCGGCAAGGCGACGTCGGCTTCGAGCAACGCCATACGCACTTCGCGCAAGGTATCTTTGATGTTGTCCTCGTTCAGCTTGGCCTTGCCAGTAACATGGCGCAGCGTCTGCGAGAGGCGGTCAGTCAGATTTTCAAACATGCGCGATCCTTTCAGGCTCTCGTCGAACCCCGGTTGATGCGGCCCGGCCCGTAATGCAGAAATGGCGCTCGGCGAGCCTGCGGCTTGAGCAGGTCGCGGATTATAGCGAAGACTCCGTCGCACGGACACCACGCAGACTGCTTCTGTGGTCTTTCGTGATTTGCCGGTTCTATGCCAAACTCAGCGTCTTTTCAGGCCCGTCCATCAGGATCTATGTCCCCTTTGCCACCCAGCCTGCTTCCCAGCCTCGCCGCCGCCATCATTTATGCCGCTGCGACCGTCTATCAGAGCCTGCGTCTGAGCCAGGCCGTCAAGCCCGACAAGCGGCTGCTTTGCCTGCTTGGAGCGTTGGCGGTCATCGCACATGCCATTGGTCTGTTTTCCCAATTGACGCATTCCGTCGGTCTTGGTCTGGACTTCTTCAATTCGGCCAGCCTTATCGCGGCGTCGGTGATCGTCGTCACCCTGATCGCCACATCGCGCATCCCGGTGGAAAACCTGCTGGTGTTGTTGTTCCCTTTAGGGATGGTCACTGTACTGCTCGCCCAGTTCGCCCCTAGCGGCACTGTGCAGCCGATCATGGAAGAGCCCGGCATCCTCAGCCATATCCTGCTCTCTCTGCTGGCTTACGGGATGTTTACCATTGCTGCATTCCAGGCGCTGCTGTTGCTGTTGCAGGACTACCGCCTCAAGCACAAGCACCCTTCCGGGCTGATCAAGAACTTCCCGCCGCTGCAAACCATGGAAAGTCTGCTGTTCGGCTTTCTGTGGGCTGGCTGGTCGTTGCTCTCGCTGTCGCTGATTTCCGGCTGGCTGTTCGTCGAAAACCTGTTTGCCCAGCATCTGGTGCACAAGACCCTGCTGGCCTGTCTGGCCTGGATAGTGTTCAGTGTGCTGCTGTGGGGGCGTAACCGCCTTGGATGGCGTGGACACAAGGCCATTCGCTGGACGCTGGGCGGTTTCTGCCTGCTGATGCTCGCCTATTTCGGCAGCAAGCTGGTACGCGAATTCATCCTGCACATCTGACGGGCCCTGATCATGGATAATCTGCCCCTGGGCCCGTTGCTCGGAGTCCTCGCCCTACTGCTGCTGTGGGCCGGCCTGCTGACTGCGGTCGAAGCCGCTCATCATCAAGTCAAGGCGATGCGCTCTGCCAGCCGCCCGGAAAAGTCGGCGCCGCTCCCCGAACTGGCCTTCAACCTGAACAGCCTGATTCTGGGCAATACGCTGATCCGAGTACTGATCAGCGTGATCGCAACGCTGATCGCCGCCAATTACTGGCTCTACAACGGTCCGACCGTGGCATGGCTCGCTACCGTGAGCATCATGCTGGTCTTCGCCGAATACATGCCGCGCCGCCTGGCGAACCGCCACCCTGTCTCGACGCTGCTGCTGGGCAACGGTGTGCTGCGCATCCCGATGAAGATCATCTGGCCGCTGGCCTACGTGTTCAATGTTCTGGCCAAGACACTGCTGCGTCCCTTCCTGTCTCGCGCCGTACAGCAGCAGGATCAGGACTTCGAAGACGACACGCAAAATACTCCGCGCAACGATGCCGCCCAGGAATACTCTCCGCGTGCCAGCGTGCTGTCAGGCATTCGTGCGCTGGACAGCATTACCGTCAATGACATCCTGATCCCGCGCAACGAAGTGGATGGCGTCAACCTTGATGACCCCATGGAAATGATCATCGAGCGTCTGATCATTTCACGGCACACGCGCCTGCCGGTCTATCACAACGATATCAATCAGGTACAAGGCGTCATCAATACCCGAGACATCAGCCACCTGCTGCCCAAGGGCACTTTGACCAAGGAGCAGTTGCTGGCGGTCTGCTACGAGCCTTATTTCGTACCGGAAAGCACCCCGCTGCAGTTGCAGCTGCTGAATTTCCACAAACAGCAGCGGCGTCTCGGCGTGGTGGTCGATGAATACGGGGAAGTGCTGGGCATCGTTACCCTCGAGGATATTCTCGAAGAGATTGTCGGCGAGTTCGAAAGCGAGCAGCGGCTGGATAACCCGCACGTCAAACAACAGGACGACGGGCGTCTCGAAGTCGAAGGCGCAGCGTCCATCCGCGATTTGAACAAGAGCCTTGGCTGGCACCTGCCGTCAGACGGCCCGAAAACCGTCAACGGACTGGTTACCGAGGCACTGGAAACCATCCCGGACGCTCCGGTGTGCTTGAAAATAGGGCCTTACCGGCTGGAAATCCTCGAAACCGAGGACAACCGCGTCAAGCGTGTCGCCATGTGGCAGAACACGCTGGTCCGCACTTTCAAATAGCTGTCTGCGTTCAAATAGATTCCTGAACCGCCCTTGCCTCTCGACCCATTCGGGTTACTCTGCTCGACGCCGCACCCACAATCACAATAAATGCACGCTTGCCGGAATACGGTCGATGCCGACCGGCGAGTCGACTGTCAGGAAATCCGCATGACCAGCACCCCGCTCTCTCGCGAAGATCACGACGCGCACGCAAAGCCGGTGAATTCGACGACCCGCGTCGCCACGGCCAGCTTTATCGGCACGGCCATCGAGTTCTACGACTTTTACGTGTATGCCACCGCCGCCGCCCTGGTGATCGGTCCGGTATTCTTTCCACAGACCTCGGGCACCGCCCAGATGCTGTCGTCATTTCTGACCTTCGGCATCGCCTTTCTCGCTCGCCCTCTGGGGTCGGCGCTGTTCGGTCACTTCGGTGACCGGATCGGGCGCAAGTCGACCCTGGTGGCCTCGCTGCTGTTGATGGGGATCTGCACCACGCTGATCGGCGTATTGCCTGGTTACGCGACGATCGGGGCGTGGGCGCCGATTCTGTTGTGTGTGCTGCGTTTCGGTCAGGGGCTTGGCCTGGGTGGCGAATGGGGTGGCGCGGCGCTGTTGGCGACCGAGAATGCCCCGAAAGGCAAGCGCGCCTGGTTCGGCATGTTTCCGCAACTGGGCCCTTCGATCGGCTTTCTCGCCGCCAACGGCCTGTTTCTGGCACTGGCCATGACCCTCGATGACGAGCAGTTCCGTTCGTGGGGCTGGCGGATTCCATTTCTGCTCAGCGCCGTGCTGGTGATGGTCGGGCTGTACGTGCGCCTGAAGCTGGAAGAGACACCCGTGTTCGCCAAGGCCATGGCTCGCCACCAACCGGTCAGCCTGCCCATCGTGGAAACCTTCAGCCAGCACTGGAAACCCATGCTGCTCGGTGCGGCTTCGATGGTGGTCTGCTACGCGCTGTTTTATATCTCGACGGTGTTCTCGTTGAGCTACGGCGTGGCCACGCTGGGCTATACGCGTGAAACGTTCTTGGGGTTGTTGTGCTTTGCGGTGCTGTTCATGGCAGCGGCCACACCACTGGCCGCACTGGCGAGCGATCGCTTCGGGCGTAAGCCGGTGTTGATTGTGGGAGGCGTGCTGGCGATCCTTTCAGGTTTTACCATGGAGCCACTGTTGACCCACGGCAGCACCTGGGCTGTGGCGCTGTTTCTGTGCATCGAACTGTTTCTGATGGGCATCACGTTCGCCCCGATGGGTGCGCTGCTACCGGAGCTGTTCCCGACACAGGTTCGCTACACCGGCGCATCGGCGGCCTACAACCTGGGCGGAATCGTCGGAGCGTCGGTCGCCCCCTTCTTCGCCCAGAAACTGGTGGCGATGGGTGGCCTGAGCTGGGTGGGCGGGTATGTGTCTGCTGCAGCGCTGATCAGCGTGCTGGCGGTGTTGAGCCTGAAAGAGACGAGAGATAGAGAGCTTTGAGCTGCAAGCTGCAAGCTGCAAGCTGCAAGCTGCAAGCTGCAAGCTGCAAGAAGAAGCGTGGTGCTCTTTCTTGCAGCTTGAGCCTTGAGGCTTACCGCTGCGCCCCTACAGCTTTACGTTTACCGCCTGCGATGCCCGGGTCGCTTTGGCCCGAGCGGCTTCGATGGACTCGTCACGCGCCAGGGCAACACCCATGCGCCGCTGACCGTTGACTTCCGGCTTGCCGAACAGACGCAATGCGGTATCAGGCTCGGCCAGCGCAGCGCCGAGGTTGGCGAAAGCGGTTTGCTTGGACTGGCCTTCGACCAGAATCACTGCCGAAGCCGAAGGGCCGAACTGACGGATCAACGGAATCGGCAGCCCCAGAATCGCGCGCGCGTGCAGGGCAAACTGCGACAGGTCCTGAGAAATCAGCGTCACCAGACCGGTGTCGTGCGGGCGCGGCGAGACTTCGCTGAACCACACCTGATCGCCCTTGATGAACAGTTCGACGCCAAACATCCCGCGCCCACCCAATGCCTCGGTCACCGCCCTGGCAACACGCTCGGACTCTGCCAGCGCAACCGGGCTCATGGCCTGCGGCTGCCAGGACTCCTGATAGTCGCCCTTCTCCTGACGATGCCCAACCGGCGCGCAGAACGTGGTGCCACCGATGTGACGCACGGTCAGCAGGGTGATTTCGTAATCGAAGTCGATGAACCCTTCGACGATGACACGCCCTTTACCAGCGCGACCACCCTCTTGCGCGTAATCCCAGGCTTTCTGCACGTCATCGGTGCTCTTGAGCAGGCTCTGCCCTTTGCCCGAAGAACTCATGACCGGCTTGACCACACACGGGAAACCGAGGTCTTCGACCGCCTTGCTGTACGCCTCGAAGGTGTCGGCAAAGTGGTAAGGCGAGGTCGGCAGCTTCAGCTCTTCAGCCGCGAGACGACGAATGCCTTCGCGGTTCATGGTCAGTTGCGCGGCGCGCGCGGTCGGGATCACGGTGAAGCCTTCGGCCTCGAGCTCGACCAGCGTTGCGGTGGCGATGGCTTCGATTTCCGGAACGATGAAGTGCGGCTTCTCGGCCTCGATGACTGCGCGCAGTGCCGCACCGTCGAGCATGTTGATCACATGGCTGCGATGAGCGACCTGCATGGCTGGCGCGTTCTCGTAACGGTCAACAGCGATCACTTCAACGCCCAGGCGCTGCAGCTCGATCACGACTTCCTTGCCCAGTTCGCCGCTGCCGCAAAACAGTACGCGCGTCGCGGTGGGCGACAGTGGAGTTCCGATTTGAGTCATCTCAGGTCCTCGTGAAGCAGATGTCGAGGGCTGCCCGCCGTATGCAAGCAACCGCTGTGAAGAAAGGCGCGCAATTTACCACGAAGCCCCGGCAAATGGGCGCTCAGCCTGGACACGCACTGTTGCGCGCCCGCCAGGCCATGACCATCCAGACAATGGTCACGCCAGCGAACTTCGACGCCAGCGCGGTGAGCACGACCGGCGCCGTCAGGGCGTCGATCATGCCGAAGAAGATAAAGGTATCCAGCGGAATGCTGAGTGCCGAGCTGATCCACAACCGATCACGCAACGGGCGTCTGGTAATGCTGAACACCAGCCAGTCAATGCATTCGGAAACCGCAAACGCCGTGGCGCTGGCCAAGGCGATGGTGGGGTCGCTGGTGACATAGGACAGGACCAGCGCCACCAGCATGGCAATGATCGCACCATGGCCAAAGCGAATCTGCACCATGTCCCGCAACACGAACACCAACCCGCCCCAGGCAGACCAGATCATGTCCAGGTGCGGCGCACTGGAAAAGGCGAAGTTGATCAGCACGACACTGCTGATGTAGGCGATCAGGAAAAGCATGGAGGGTTTGGGCCTGTGCAAGCGAGCGGCAATGATAGCAAACGCGGACAAGAGCCGCGCCCAAGCGAAAACGAAAGCATTATTTCTGACGCAGGAAATGCATCGACTGTACCGCCCTCTTCGCGAACAAGTTCGCTCCTACAAAAGCTCGCGGATAACCTGCAGGAGCGAACTTGTTCGCGAAAGCGCTATTCCTGACGCAGGAAATGCATCGACTGCACCGCCCTCTTCGCGAACAAGTTCGCTCCTACAAAAGC
>NZ_JAGPYS010000007.1:0-313330 GCF_020312195.1 Pseudomonas sp. P129
CGCGGTGCCCTGTAGGAGCGGACTTGTCCGCGAAGAGGGCGGTACATTCAATGCATTGGCTGCGTTTGGGATATAGCCTTCGCGAACAAGTTCGCTCCTACGGGAGTACGCGGTGCCCTGTAGGAGCGGACTTGTCCGCGAAGAGGCCGTTACAGTCGATGGATTTTCTGCGTCAGGAATACCGCCTTCGCGAACAAGTTCGCTCCTACGGGAGTACGCGGTGCCTTGTAGGAGCGGACTTGTCCGCGAAGAGGGCGGTACATTCAATGCATTGGCTGCGTTTGGGATATAGCCTTCGCGAACAAGTTCGCTCCTACGGGAGTACGCGGTGCCTTGTGGGAGCGGACTTGTCCGCGAAGAGGCCGGTACAGTCGATGGATTTTCTGCGTCAGGAATACCGCCTTCGCGAACAAGTTCACCTACGGGAGTGCGCGGTGCCCTGTAGGAGCGGACTTGTCCGCGAAGAGGGCGGTACATTCAATGCATTGGCTGCGTTTGGGATATAGCCTTCGCGAACAAGTTCGCTCCTACGGGAGTACGCGGTGCCCTGTAGGAGCGGACTTGTCCGCGAAGAGGCCGTTACAGTCGATGGATTTTCTGCGTCAGGAATACCGCCTTCGCGAACAAGTTCGCTCCTACAGGAGTACGCGGTACCTTGCTCGCGAAGGCGTCAGTGGGGTTTTTACTTTTCGGGTGAACCCTGAACAGCGTCTGCCTGATCCTCAAGTGCAGCAGGCGCTTCAGCAGGTGCCTCAGGTGCCAGGTCGAGCAGATCAGGCTCGTCGTCGACCGCCTCGGCAGCCACCTCAGTTTCGCTAGACAGCGGCCTCAGCAAACTCGGATCCGTCACCCCTGTCAGCTTCTTGCGCAGGCGCTGCAAGTCACCGACGCTGAGCTTCAACAGCTTGGCCGACTTGGTTTTGATCAGCGTGGTGACACTTTCTTCCTCGCCCAGGCGCGCCATCTGCCCCGCCAGGTTCATTGCCAGCACTTCGCGTGTGTAGATGCCGGTATTGTACTGATACACCGCAGCGATCAGCTCACGCAGTTCCAGCGGCAAACGCCAGCGGGTGCGCAGAGCAGAACCGAAGGCAGCGGAGTATTGCTCCAGAGACTGCCCGATCACCTGCTCATCCAGTTGGCCGCCAGCCAGTAGCCACTCCTGCAGACAACCCAATACCGCCAGATCGCCCAGCGACTGCAGCAGTCCGGCGCTAAAACAGCGCTCCGCATCCAGCTCCAGCATGCCGCCCAGGATGCGCGCGTAATCAGCCGTGCGCTGCGACAGGGTCCACAGCTCATGGGCCTTGGCCAGCAACGCGTCGTCGGTCAGCACTGCCATACGCTTTTTGCCCAGACCGGACGCGATATTGGCGACCTGCACTGGCCCGAGAATGGCCAGCGCCCCGCCCATGGTCTGAATCGGCTTGCCCAGGTGCTGCGCCGCCGTGTTGGCGGCGGCGATCAGTACTGCGGTGATGTGCGGATCGTTGCGCAGTTCCTGCTCCAGCAGGGCGGCGTCGATGCCGCTGGCGGTCTGGCTGAGCGTCACCGCCGTGGCGACATCGACGAACAGCGGCGCGCCATCGGCGATGTCGCGGCGTTTGTCGAGAAACTTGGTCAGGGTCAGACCCGGCGTCAGCGCGGGCACCGCACCCGCAACCGGGGCGCTGCGTTCCAGCAACAGGCCTTCAAGACGCTGGCGCAGGCCTTCGGTGTTCAGCGGTTTGGTCAGGTAGGCAGTCGGTGCCAGCGGCACGACTTCGCGCACGCTGGCGCTGTCATTGCGATTACTGATCAGAATGAACGGGATGGCGGGCTGACGACGCAGATTGCGCACGCCGCGCAGCAGGCTCAGGCCATCGATCCCCGGCAGCTCGCGGGCGGCGATGATCAAATCCGGCAGGTGTTTTTTCATCCACTCGACGGCCTGTTTACCATCGGTGCACATCTCCAGCTCGATATCCGCACGCACGCCCAGCACCAGGTCGCTGAGCGTCTCGCGAACCCACGGATCAGACTCGGCTATCAGTACGCGAGGAACGGCGGGCAAAACTACAGCGGTCATCATGACTCTCCGATGTCAATGCGACCACCTTAGCCAATGCAAACGTCCGGATATACCCAAAACAGCGAAATACCCCGCTCCAAAGCAAAAAAAACCCGTCGAAACGGGCTTTTTTTGTCTGTTTGGTCATAAATTAATCAATTCATGACTTCACACTTTTTACGCGATTTCAGCGAAGCATTCGTCAAGAATGGCCAGGCCGCGTTTGAGCAATTCGTCTTCGGCGGTCAACGGCACCAGCACGCGCAACACGTTGCCGTAAGTACCGCAGGACAACAGAATCAGACCCTTGTCACGCGCCTTGGCAACCACCTGAGCCACAGCAGCGGCGTTAGGCTTGTGCGAGTCACCGCCTTCGAACAGCTCGACAGCGATCATCGCACCCAGCGCACGCACTTCACCGATAACCGGGTACTTGGCCTGCATCGCCTTGAGCGAGGTCACCAACTGCTCGCCAACCGCCTTGCAGCGTTCCAGCAGGTGCTCTTCTTCGAAGATGTCCAGCACCGCCAGTGCCGCAGCGCAGGCCACCGGGCTACCGGCATACGTGCCGCCCAGACCGCCGGGTGCGATGGCATCCATGTATTCAGCCTTGCCGCACACGCCCGCCAGCGGGAAGCCGCCTGCGATGGACTTGGCGAAAGTAGTCAGGTCAGCCGCAACGCCCATCTGCTCCATCGCGAAGAACGTGCCGGTACGGCCAGCGCCGGTCTGCACTTCGTCAGCGATCAGCAGAATGCCGTGCTTGTCGCACAGCTCGCGCAGACGCAGCATGAAGGCCTTCGGCGCCACATAGAAACCACCTTCGCCCTGTACCGGTTCGATGATGATTGCAGCGATGTCCTTGGGCTCGGCGTCGTTCTTGAAGATGCGCTCGATGCTGGCGATGGAGTCATCCACGCTCACGCCATGCAGTTCGCACGGGTACAGCGCGCGGAAGATACCGCCTGGCATCAGGCCCATGCCGGCCGAGTACGGCACGACCTTGCCGGTCAGACCCAGGGTCATCATGGTGCGGCCGTGGTAAGCGCCGGTGAAGGCGATAACGCCCGCACGACCCGTCGCAGCACGGGCGATCTTCACAGCGTTTTCCACTGCTTCGGAACCGGTGGTCACCAGCAGAGTCTTCTTGTCGAAATCGCCTGGCACCTTTGCGTTGATTTTTTCGCACAGCTCGACGTAAGGCTCGTAGGCCAGTACCTGGAAGCAGGTGTGGCTCAGCTTGGTCAGCTGCTCTTGCACCGCGGCGATGATCTTCGGGTGCAGGTGACCGGTGTTGAGAACGGCAATACCGCCGGCGAAGTCGATGAACTCACGACCTTCCACGTCGGTAACGGTCGCGTTCTTCGCCGAAGCAGCGAAGATCGGGTGGATCTGACCAACGCCACGCGGGACGGCTGCATGGCGGCGTTGCATCAGGGATTCGTTAGTCTTGCTCATGTATTCCTCATTCGCCGCTCATCGGTCGGCGTGGGTCAAGGATCAAGCGGACCGGATCAACTGCGGCAGCATACGATGATCGACTGCAGCAGCCTTCAGGCCACCAGGAAACTGCGGTGCAACAAAAGCCGATGACACGTCGCTCTCGCGCGCCATCGGCTGCAATACCCACGTGTCGGTCAGACCGACAGGCAGAGGTATTTGATTTCCAGATAATCTTCGATGCCGTACTTGGAGCCTTCACGGCCCAGGCCGGACGACTTGATACCGCCGAACGGTGCCAGCTCGTTGGAGATCAGGCCGGTGTTGATACCCACCATGCCATATTCCAGCGCCTCGGCGACACGGAACACGCGGCTCATGTTCTGCGCGTAGAAGTACGACGCCAGACCGAACTCGGTGTCGTTGGCCATCGCGATCACTTCGGCCTCGTCCTTGAAGCGGAACAGCGGGGCCAGCGGACCAAAGGTTTCTTCCCGGGCTACGGCGGCATCTTTCGACACGTTGACCAGAATGGTCGGTTCGAAGAACGAGCCTTCCAGGCTGTTGCCACCGGTCAGCACGGTTGCGCCCTTGCTGACGGCGTCGGCGATGTGCTCCTTGACCTTGGCCACCGCCTTGTCGTCGATCAACGGGCCGGTGGTGACGCCTTCTTCCAGGCCGTTACCGATCTTCAGCTTGCCGACCGCCGCCTTGAGCTTCTCGGCGAACGCGTCATACACCGCGTCCTGCACATAGATGCGGTTGGCGCACACGCAGGTCTGGCCGTTGTTGCGGTACTTGGAGATCATCGCGCCTTCGACCGCCTTGTCGAGGTCGGCATCGTCGAACACGATGAAAGGCGCGTTACCGCCCAGCTCCAGAGAAACTTTCTTGATGTCCTTGGCGCATTCGGCCATCAGCTGGCGACCAATGTCGGTCGAGCCGGTGAAGGACAGTTTGCGCACGATCGGGTTACCGGTCAGCTCGGCACCGATATCGCCTGCGCTGCCGGTTACCACGCTGAACACGCCAGCCGGGATACCCGCACGCTCGGCCAGTTCAGCCAGGGCCAGTGCCGAGAACGGCGTTTGCGACGCAGGCTTGAGCACCATGGTGCAGCCCGCCGCCAGTGCCGGGCCGGCCTTGCGCGTGATCATCGCCGCCGGGAAGTTCCACGGGGTGATCGCCGCCGTCACACCAATCGGCTGCTTGAGCACGATCAGGCGCTTGTCTGGTTGATGACCAGGGATCACATCGCCATACACACGCTTGGCTTCTTCAGCGAACCACTCGATGAACGACGCGGCGTAGGTGATCTCGCCCTTGGCTTCGGCCAGTGGCTTGCCCTGCTCCAGCGTCATCAGCAGACCCAGGTCGTCCTGGTTCTCGATCATCAGCTCGAACCAGCGGCGCAGCTTGTTGCCACGCTCCTTGGCGGTCAGCGCACGCCAGGCCGGCAGCGCCTTGTCCGCCGCCTCAATCGCCCGACGCGTCTCGGCTGCGCCCATTTTTGGCACAGTGCCGAGGATTTCATTGTTGGCCGGGTTGTTGACCTTGATCGACTGACCACCGTCCGCGTCCAGCCATTGGCCGTTGATGTAGGCTTGCTGGCGGAACAGTGTGGAATCTTTGAGCTGCATGTCGGCCTCCTAAACAGCATCGCCCGAGAGGCGACGCGAACAATTGATATCGATGCACCCCATTTGGAAGCCATCGTCAGGAAAACATTCCATCGGGTTCCAGCGCTGCGCAACGCATGAAGGCAGGAAGACCGAACAAGAGCGTTTGAAATCTCAAACGAATCCTAGGCATTGCGGGGGGAAAGGACAATAGCCCGTTCGAAAAAAAGAACGGGCGCAGGGAGGTGTGTGGTTTTCTGATCAGCGTCGAGCCGCGACGCAGAGGCATCTTGCAACCGCAATGCGATCAGGCGGCCCTGCCCTTCAACGTGAACAGGCTCAACCCCAGACCAATAAACGACGCGCCAAACACCCGATTGACGTTCTGGCGCCTGCGGGCCGAATTGAGGTGGCGTTTGAGCGTCTGTGCCAGCAGCACATAAAAGATGTGAGCAACCACAGAGCAGCCGGCGAAGGTCACGATCAGCACGCCCGTCTGCTCCACCTGAAAGTTGCCGGGCTGGATGAATTGCGGCAGAAACGCGATGAAAAACAGGATCGCCTTGGGGTTGGTCAGCGCCACCGAGATGCCTTTGATAAACAGGCCCCCTGTGGACACCGCTTTGGGCACGTTGGCCAGCGCATCAAATGCACTGCGCGCGCTACGCCACTGCTTGATCCCCAGATAAACCAGATACCCCGCGCCCGCGATTTTCAGCACCAGAAAGGCACTCGCGGACGCTACCAGGATCGCGCCCAGCCCGGCCGTTACCGCCGTGGCAACCACGATCAAGCCCAGAGCGTTGCCGAGCGAACCGACCATCGCCCGCGCCGGGCCGTGGGTGATTGAATTCGACAGCGCCATGATCACCGCAGGCCCCGGCGTGAGCGTAACGAACAAGGCAATCATCGCGAAGCTGAGCCACTGTTGTAGCGATTCCATTTTTTATTCTCCCTGTGGCGCAGGCATAAACCCACGCCTGTAGCGCTATCGATAATCCGGAAGCGTGAACGACTGCACCGCCGGGGTCAGCGCCCTGGCAGCACGCTTGCTGATAAAGGGCGTTGCCACCAACCGCTGTACGGCGCGCAGGATCTTCACCCCGGTCTGACTGCGAGGATGGACCAGACGCGGGACAAGTTTCGGCACGCTCTGCGACTTTTTCACCACAGGGCGCAGGACATATTCGTACGAGGCAAGCGCCTCGGCAATCGTATCGGTCTTGGTGAGTTCGCCCGCCAGCACGTACGCGCCAATCAGCGACAACGAAGCACCGACCCCGCCCAGCGGCGTGACACACCACGCCGCATCGCCCAGCAGTACCACCGGGCCATTCGACCAGCGATCGATCTTCACCTGACGCAAGTCATCGAACCAGAAATCCTCCGCAGCCTCCATCCCTTCCAGCAGACGAGGCACCTCCCAGCCGGCGCCTGCAAACGACGCGCGAAGAAACGCCTTCTGCTCGGCAACGCTATTGCCTACCGTCAGGTGGCTTCGGCCCTGCACATTAAAGAACGCACGCGTCGTACCGCGATTGTCCGGACGAACACCCGCACTGCGACCGCCCACCGCGTTATACCAGCGCGCAGTCTGGCTATCGGTCGGCGCACGAGGCACGGTAAAGAACGCGCACGCCAAATCCATCCGTCGCGGCTGATTCTCGCCGGGGAACACCAGCTCCCGCGTACGCGAGCCGACACCCTCGGCAATGATCAACAGATCAAAACGCTCCTCGCCACCGCCCTCGAACGTGACCGACACGCCCTCATCGTCGTGCTCGACCGAGACGATGCGATCACCGAAGCGATAGAACGCATCAGCAGATGACGCCTCATACAGCAGACGCGCAAGATCACCGCGCAATACCTCAAGCTCAGCCGTCGGGCCGTCCCCGTCCAGACCGGCCAGATCGATGCGCGCCGCCGTGCGGTTATCCTCATCGACCCACGCAAGCCCCGTCTCGCCGGTATTGAGATCCTTCACCGCCTGCTCAAGCCCCATCAGGCGCAAGACCTCCCGAGCCGCACCCCGCACATCTACATTCTGCCCGCCATCGCGAAAGGCAGGCGCCTGCTCGACAACCGTGACATCGCAATCGCGCTGCGTCAGCCACCAGGCCGCGGCACACCCCGCGATACTGGCCCCGGTAATAAGAACGCGGCACGGGCTGCGCTCGATGCTTTTGAACTGATTGATAAGAGGCCCTCGGTGGGAACGAACTGACGGAGTGGTATGGGGAGCATCATGCACCAGCTGGTGGTTGTGCCGGTAGCGGTGGGCTGTTCCTTTGTGGGTGGAGCTGGGTGTGGGGGGATCGAAGGCGGATGATTTGTGTCGCACACCGCCCGCAACTGGACGCCCCGTACCCATGTGAGTATCATGGCGCCCGCGTCGCACCAGTAGCTCAGCTGGATAGAGTACTGCCCTCCGAAGGCAGGGGTCGTGGGTTCGAATCCCGCCTGGTGCACCATATTTTGCAGTCTGGATGTGTCTTGAGTTGTGGACAGTCTATGAAATGCCCGAAGCCCGCCTTGTGCGGGCTTTTTTGTTTCTGGCTTTAGCAATTCTCAAGATATGTCGGCATCCATCATCTGTGAGCAGTCCGTTGCCGCCCAGGAGTACGAGCTACGCGACAAGTACAACGAGCTGAAAAGGCGCTTCGACTCGCGCAAGCACAATGCGGATTTGTTAGATAAGCAGATCAATCGCCGCGAGACCCTAGTCAACAGCTATTCCCTGATGCCCGGTTACACCGAGGCCATGAACAACTGGAAAGCCGATGAGCAGGAGCTGAATGAGAAACGTCAGAGCCACAGCACCCGTCTTGAACAGATCAAACAACAGGCCGTAGAGGACATGGCCAAAGCCCGGCCGGCCGAAACGGACGCTGCGACTGCTTATGCACAGGCCGTCGCATGGGGCGACACCGAAGGCGAAAAGACCGCGAACGCCGATGCGCAAAAAGCCGCAAAGAGCCTGGCAACAGCTGCCGAACATGATCGTCGACAAGGCCTGATCATATCCGTGCTGGAGCAGGAGCTGATCACCGTAGATCGGTACGTCGCCGAAGCACAGGAAAAGCACAAGGGCATAGAACGCAACGCCCTGTGGCTGTCACAGACAGTACTGGAAGAGAAATGGAACGAGGCCGCTAAGGCATTCTTCGATGTGGGCGGAAGGCTATGGGCGAATTACAACCTGCTCGGCATTGATCAAGTGAGCCTGCTGAAATTGGCCGTTCCACAAGCTGGCGAACGGGTCGGAAACTGGACTTGGCATGAACTATCCGGCCGAGCGCGCAACTACGGCGCGCAGGATCTGCTCCAGGTCGACGATATTTCGACACCTCAACAGGCTGCACTCGTGAGCCAACTGGAACAACGAACGGATGAAAGCAGTGAACAAGCCACTACAAAACAGCACGAGCTGGGCTGACATGCTCAAGGCTCGGAAAGCTCATCTGGCTGCACTGGTGAAAACCATCAACGCGACCTCAGCCAAAGTCAGTCAAATACAAATGCTGACGATCAAGGCAATCAAAGCGGAAATGGCGCACATTGAAAGCCAGCTGATAAGCCGGAAATAGTACGAAACATGTCATCAGCGCTATATATCCTAATACCGAATACAGTCATAAATAAGGAAACACAATGTCCAAACTCGCAGAATACCGCCACCTCGAAAAACACCTTGCCGAGCGACTCCAGGCACTGGAAAAAATGAAGAGTGATGAAAGAGATCGAGTTCGAGACGAAGCTCCGTGGGCTTCTAGATCAGTACGGCTTTAGCTTGAAACACATCATCAATTTGCTGGACCCACAGAGCACCAAGCGTAGCCAAGCGCCAACCCCGACGCCCGGTACGCGTAAGCCTCGAGAGCTGAAGACATACAAAAACCCTCACACTGGTGAAGTCGTAGAGACCAAAGGCGGTAATCACAAGACGCTAAAAGAGTGGAAAATGAAGCACGGCTCTAACGAGGTGGAAAGCTGGCTTAAAATGTAAAAACGATTCATCAGAAAGGGGCCGAACGGGCCCTTTTTATTGGATCATCGTAAGACAGATATACACCTGCTTAATACCTCTTCATTGCCTATAATCACAACGTTCAACCTTTTCCTTGCGCGGGTAATGTTCTGAAATAGCATTTTAGTCATATTATAATACGCCGCCCCCTTATAATATAATTCGCCAGCTGCGTTATAAGAAAAATACTGATCAATCGGTATTGCAACACCGTCAAACTCTTGACCAATAACCCGATGCGATGTCTTTTTGGCAATTGCACAATATTTTTCATGATGTTCATTTCCGTATTGCGATGGAGTAAATCGCAGCACTTCCCACCCGGACTCATCTAACGAATCAAGATAGCATTTCGCATCCTCTAAGCTATTAAAATAACTAAGCTTAATATTGTTCGTGTTTGACAAGGGTAGATTTCTTTTACTATTAAAAAGAACCCTTATAAAGTTTGCAATTTCTTTGTTTGTACGGATTTTTTCGGACAACTTGTGAAGGACCAAGTTTTTTATGCCATTTATGGAAGCATCAATATCGCTTGTTTCTTCCCAGTTGGCTAACGTCTGAAGCTTGTCGTAGGAGAAAATGCAACTCCCGCTCGACGCCTCAACCTTAGCAATAATATCCTTCAACTGATGAGGGCGAACACGCTGCGACTCATCAACAACAATCAAATCATATCTCGCCAAATCATAGGATAAATAGTTTTTTATAGGAATAATATCCCAACCACACCTCATTAGCTCAAGCTGCCCCTCATTCAACTGCCCACAGTGGATAATAAGATTATTTTTCTTCATTTTTGTAAATTGTTTCGAAATATCATATACAAGCAGAGTCTTGCCTGTACCCGCACTGCCTATTACCGAAATAAATCTCACCATTTTCGGCCCAGCTAAATACTGCAAAACTCGATTTCTAATTTCTTCCTGCTGATGAGTTAGAAAATATTCGTCACGCAAAAATTTCTGAGTAGAGTTGAAGGGTGAAACTAAATAATCAGAGGGATTAAAAAGATCATCAATAACTTCTTCGTGATTTATTTCCTGAGAAGCAAGCAAGTCTCTCAAAGAACTAAGATCAACCTTTACTAGGCAGTTGTCATCTTTTAAATAATACAGCATCGCCACATCCGACACATAGGTAAAGCAATATACATATCTACCAACGCAAGACAGATAATATCTATTTCTTACTAGCTGATCTTTTATTTTTTCTTCTGAACATGTTTTCTTAAGCTCAATATTGATAACATTATTCTTCCCAAACCTTAACAAGTCAAACTCTTTACCTATTTGGGGAATTTGATAACCAACGTAAAACGCAGAAAAGGCATTAGCATTATTTGATAAATCATACAACCCGCCAACCAGCCCCTTCAGATCTTCTATTTCTGCTGGTTTTATTTTTATATTATGGTGCGTTAAATACTCGTTAAACATAGGGGGTGTTAACGAGGTCTTTGCTTGTACCAAAGACAGGATGTTTATGTAGTTCACGCTATACCCCGGCAAAGTCCCATTAAAAATTTAACTCCCTTTTCTTAATCCAACGACCCTGGCCATCCGAGGTCAGGGTCGGGATTCGATTGAACTGCAATAGCTGATACCGACCTAATGTAGCCCTTTCAATGAGATAATGAAATTAAGAGCAATTCCACTTCTTACTTTCTCCAACGCTCAATGACCTGAGCGAAGACAACATCGCGCCATGGAGTTTTCCACTCACTATGAACCTTGACGCTTTGGGAATGTGGTTCTGGAACCGGTAACGGCATCTTGATCACAGCTGGCAGCAACACGGCGTCACCGACCACAACGCACTCGCCGGGAGCCAGGTTGGGGAGAATCTCTGTGATCGCATTGGCGTTGTCGGGAAATAGCCGTCGCACATAGTTCTGATCTGCGTCGTTCGTCAGGCGCAAGGAAATGAAATTGTTGCACTGGGCGAATATTGTTTCCGATACTTCCGAGGGTCGTTGGCTCACAACCATCAGGCTCAAGCCGTATTTCCGTCCTTCCTTTGCGATGCGTTCTATAGATTTTCGGGATGCGCGATAGGCTGCGTGACTGTCCCGCGGTACATAGTTGTGCGCCTCTTCGCACACGAGCATAACAGGGATGTCATTGAGCTTGCCTTCGGCATGCTGCAGTTTGGAATAATGAAAGCAAAAGTCAAAGATGAGGCGAGAGATCAGGCTTACCGTGACGCTAAGAACTTCAAACGGAACTCCGCTCAAGTCCACAATGGTAACGTTCGCCTTGTGGACGTAGCCGATGAATTGCTTCATCAACGCCTCAAAGTCGTCAGTAACATGCGCCTGCCCATCAGCTTTCTTTGAGTTCAAAAGAAACCTGAGGCGCTTATCAGCCAATTTCGCCTCCAACCGCGAAACGAACCTATTGAACTCTCCATTGAATGGCCCATTGGTCGCCTTGGTCGCTGCCGCAGTCGAGTTGGCTGCAAAATCGTGGATTTTTTCGAAATAAATTTTCCGGTCAGACACTAAATCACCATTGGCTAGCTTAGGCTTGTCTTCTCCAGGCAACCGACCAATGACCTCTCGATTCAGGTTTTCGATGAAATTGTAAACCTCCTTAATTGCGAAATAAACAGGAGTGTCGTAAGTCACTTCTGGAACATTTGGATTATGCATCTCTTTATTCAAAACAACAGCATACTTGAACTGACTAACTTGGTTGTGAGAGTTAGATTCGTTACTCTCGATAAACATGCTTTCGAGCTCCTCCGAATTCATCAACCAGTAGGGAAGTTGGAGGGAATCTATATCTAGGCGACTCAGAGTGAAAGACTCTGCCGCGTGCAAAGTAAACGCAGCGGTATATTCATCATGGATATCAAATATAACAACATGTGAGTTATTTTGCATATCCTTGTTACTGTTTTTACGTTGAGATATCCCAACGATACCCTGTAGCACGCTCGCAACAGTGCATGATTTACCAGAGCCGGTGGAGCCCACAACGGCAATATGCTTACTGAAGAATCTATTGCCGTTGATCATAAGATCAATGGCTTTATTCATTGAAAGTTTGCCAAGAGGGAAATCGTGATCACCATCCGCCGAGAATATCTTGTCTAAGGTATCGTTTTCCGCAATGAATGCATGTTCCGTTGGTACCGGCAAGAGGAGACTACTACGATCAAACGTTTTGTCATCTACCAGGGTTCCTATCGCCTGGCACTCAATCTGAAAGTTCCAGGTCGGCTTTCCGTCTAGAGTGGTCGTGTTTGTGCCTTTGATGTTTCGGATGGTGGCAATCGTAAAATCATGGTTGCCTTGTGCAATCTTCAGAAACCGGCCAACCTGCAGTCCTTCCTTATTTTTCTCGAACGCGTCAAGACTATCCACCGCAACTATGACGGCTTCTGGCGCACACGAAAGCACAGCTCCAATCTTAATAGGCATTGCTCATCCCCATCATATATCTGATTTCATCAAATTTTTCGGCACCTAGGGCTTCAAGATTCACATCCTGAAGGTCTAGACTTGTAATATCTCCATCTCCAATTACAAAAAAATCATCCGCCTTAATTTTAAGCTTAAGATTTTTGTAATCCTCCCAACGAACAAACCGCAAAACAAACTCTTTTTTATCCTTTAGAACCATCGGCTCACGGAAAAAACTGATCTCGGAAAACGCCTTCACTGGTCGCCCGAGGTTTGGCACCACATCCTTCCCGATTAATCGTTCCGCAATTTCATCAAATAAATCTTGAGGAACGTCCAGCGCAAAGAGGGGCGTGTGCGTATGTGCCTGCTTAAAATGGTACTTATCAATAAATGACTTGATAAATAGGACAATCTGTTCATCGAACTGCTCTAGGAACGCAGGAAATACAACCAAGAAGCGCAGACGAACGTTTGCACTAAAATTTTCTTTTAGCTGTTTACGTCGCGTCTCCAAAACCTTCTGTCGCGTCTTTAACGCAAGTGTCCATTGAGAAACCGCAGTAGATCTAATCCGGCGCAATGCTTCCAAAAAATCCCTCTTGGTGATTTTTCTAAGCTTTTCCTGATGCTTGATACTTAGATCAGCTATGATTTGAATGGCATTTGGATAAAACAGTGTTACCACTTCACCCTTATTGAAGCCAAGAGCCTCAAGCAGATTTGAGTTTTCCTCCACCAAATCGTCGTACTTTGGCGTTACCGTAATTGCAAATACTTTCAGGAATTCATCAACATCAACACCAGCAACCTCTGCAACCAACGTTTTTAAGTCTTTGTTTTTCGAGCTGAGCGCACTCTTCAACTCGACAGCGGAGATGACAATTTCTGGATTATTTGGAAAGTGTGCAAACAGATGATATTTTATTTTCGCGACTGAATTGGACTTAAAGTGCTTCATCATCTGAAGCAAAGGATCATACAGAATACTTGGAGTATATTTGTCCTGGGTCTCGTGATATTTACACTGAATCGCCTTGGTACCCGAAAATGTTGCTACTTCAATATCTTCGACAATACCTTCAATAGTAATTTCCGCTTCATCCGCCGCTTTCAGAAGTTCAGCGAGCGTCTGATTAAACTGGTACAGGAAACCCTGGATTGTGTAGTCGGCCGAACGTCCCATCTTGACCTCTGCATTTTTCTATTCCGTTAAATTCGGGAGGCCGGCCTCGCTGAGCACTGCTCGAAGGATGTTGCGCTCCTCGCTGTAGGTCCAGGCACTTGGATGATGAATTGCAATGTGCCGCGCTGCCTCCTCCCAGGACGCATACCAATCATCTTTTACAGCGATGAATACGGGGGGCGGCCATCGAACTGGTCGCTGGTAATGTCAATAACTACACCGTCGTGCTCAAGCCACGCATGGGAGCCGCCGCCACGCTCGCCACACACGTATTCAACCCGCAAACCTAGCTGAGTGTTGAGATAGTACCCGAGCAGCTCCGAAACGACACCACAACAGCCCCGTGGGAACGCCTGCAGGTGCGTCGGGAGCTGGCCTCGTAATTTTTGTGCATCAAGCCCTTTACGAAAAGAATGAGTGACGACAGTAAAATCCAATATTTTCCTCCTCGCTTTCTGATGCGACCTACGTTCTGTATCGACCCCAGCTTAGTAGACGCTTTGAATGTCTGCTTTTTTTTGGCTGATAGCTGCTTGGCACAAAAGGGAGCTGCTGGGCTGCTGGGCAGATAATGATCCGAAGGGCATACATCAAAGCGCTCATTCATTCTTCTAAAGCGTTACACCAGTTAGCCTAGTAACACTGCCACTACTGATGCGCAACGACAGTGTTACTCAATAAATATTCAATAAATACAGCTAGTTAGATAACACCGTTACACCCGTAACATGGGTAACACAGCTTTAAGAGGAAACGTAGCCCCCACTCCCCGGAAGCATCATTCCCTCCAGCGATTGCCACGTGGATGGTCCAAAGCACGCCGGGGTCCCTGAGGCGTTCATTAAGACACGGGGCAGGGAACCCGCGCATCTTGAGTAGCTAACGTTTCGTCAGCTTAGTGAACAGGTGAACCTGGTGAACGACGGTTCACCCCTGACTTTTCCCATCGTCCGGTAGGTTGGCGGGGACCCTGAGTGTTTCGGAAGGATACGGGACGAAGAACCCGCGCGTTCGTGTTAGCGGATGGATTTTTAAAGTTGGTTGACAGGTTGACGGAGTTGACCCGGTTGACGAACGCCATGCGTGCGTTATCAGCAACACAAAAGGGCATCTTTACCAGCACGGTAACGATGACCTTTTTTCTTCAAGATCTTTCAATTTCAACGTTGAAATTTCAGTAAGCTGGGAAGGCTGTCGCTACCACGATGTCGCGGGTTTCCGACCCCGTGTCCTCAGGATATCCTCAGGGTCCCTAGCGCCTTCTACAACCCAGCCGAGATCTCAGATGAGTAACCTCCAGAATCTAATCGTGAATGCCCGGTTCGGCTTGTCTGTGCAGGAAAAAATCTCTGATGAAGGTTGGCAGGCAATCGCCAGGCAATGTGGAGCTCCTGAATTCGAAGAGATCGAACAGCGTATTACCAGGTTACGAGCAGAGCTGGAAACGGTGGAGGAGTGGGACGGAGATACCCAAGATGACATACATCTCGCGATTTCCAGCTTTACCCGATTACTGAGGTCCGCGAAAGCACGGTAACGTTGCTGGCAGTGACAGCACCACAAGGATTCAACATGACTAAATTCCTCATAGGATTTACCTACCACGAGCCGGAACGCTGGGCGTTGTTTCAAAAAGGCATCATTGAAGACTGCGAGTCATCTACAGGCATTTACGTCGAGGCTGCCACTGCAGGTGAAGCAATTGCATGGGCAGAGCGTATTGCAGAGGAACTCCTGCGGGCATCCAACTCAGACCATAATCTTGACTGGAAGTCGTTAGGTTACGAGTGCTGGGTCGTGGACGATCCGATCGACTCCGACTGGAGCCATTGCCTCGCCTATTTTCAATCTGTCGAGATCGGTGCTTTTCCAGATTTTGTGAATATGGGTGCGAGCGCGTACGGAAAGTGGGCCGAGGATAATGGTATTTTTCCCACCCAATCCTGTGAGCCCCGGTAAAACCTTCGCTCAACAGCTGATATCCCCAGCAGCGCATACCTTCAGTTGGAATATTTATGACCCCAGAATGGATCGGTCGCGGCAAAACCGTCGCACAGTTGATAGAAGAGCTTCGTTCGTTCGAGGATCAGAGTCTGGAGGTTCGCATTTCCATTGATGGAGGCGAATCCTCGCAGCTCATTTCTCTTGTTACGAAGAGAGGTGAATATGCCGTGCTAGAGAATCACCAGGACGAGCCCACAACCGTGCGTCACGGTGACTAACAATCGAGCCTTTCAAAGAACGTCAAAGGCAGCAGTGCGATGCACCTTGTATGCCCACATGTATGCCTAACCAAAATACTACCTGCCGCACCCTTATAAAACGGGCATCACAGCCTCCAGTTCAAACGACGCCTGGATATTGAAATCTGGACATGTCGTGGACAGTCTACAAAGAACTCCGAAAGCCCGCCTTGTGCGGGCTTTGTTGTTTCTGGCTTTTGGTGCTGGATGAGATCGTTATGTGCGCTCCGCACGTCATCGGCGAGAAGATGTTGGCCCAGCAAATGGCCCAAGCGAACAAGGAACTGAAAGCGGGCATCGAGGTACGCATGCTCGCCCCCCCCCCCAACCGATGTCAGCAAAGGCCTCGGTATGTTCGACGCCCTGAACGGTTTCGAAGATGCGGCAGCACTGGCACACCGCTCACCGCCTTTCTCACAACCCCAGGAAAAAGATGTATTTATTTTCATACACAATTCGAAACACCTCATCCCCCTAAATCCGAACCCCTCAGGCAATACAACCGGACATATTGTCGCACCCAAAAAAATGGCTCGCGGTTGTGATGAATCGTTTCATCTGGCATAAAAGGATGGCTTCGGGCTCGAAAATCTAGAAAAACATAGATTAATGGGTCGACGATAGCTGCTCCAATGTCTGACCCCCACGCGTCAAATAATCAAGCCAGTCTTGCTCGCTGCCCGAAGCGGATGCCTGTGCTATCCAGTCTGCCTTTCAACCTCATCGAGGCCATTCCTACGGCGCGCCCAAACGTCGTGCAACAAAAAGGACCGGAAAATTGAGCGATCAATCCACTCCGAACACTCCACTCGTTAGATTCTGCGACAAAGTTGGTATTCCCTATCCCATGTTCTGGGGTTTTGTCGGCCTGTTGATCTTCATGATCGGCGATGGCGTAGAACTCGGATACCTCTCGCCCTTCCTCAGTGAACGCGGCATGCCCGGCGATGAAGTCGCCATGATCTTCACCGTCTATGGCGTCACGGTCGGTATTTCATCGTGGCTCGCCGGCGCGCTCTCCAATATCTGGGGCCCGAAACGGGTGATGTTTCTGGGATTGATCATCTGGAGCGTGTTCGAAGTGCTCTTCCTGGTCTACGGCCTGCAGGAATTGAGCTATTCCATGATTCTGCTGACCTATGGTTTGCGCGGTTTCGGTTATCCGCTCTTCGCCTACGGTTTCCTGGTCTGGATCGCGGCTTCTACGCCGTCCCGCAAGATGGGCATGGCCGTGGGCTGGTTCTGGGTGGCTTACGCCGCGGGCCTGCCAATGCTGGGCTCTCTGGTGGCGAGCATCGCTATTCCGTTGATTGGTGCATTGCTGACCTTCTGGCTGTCTTTCGCCCTGGTGGTCATCGGTGGTGTGATTGGTCTGGTCGGGATGCGCGAAGCTCATGGCATGCGCCGACTGGCACCGGAAGGCGAGCGTCCGCTGGTGTCGATGGCCAAGAACATCACCATCATGTGGACCCGTCCTAAAGTGTCGTTGGCCGGTATCGTCCGCGTCATCAACACCTCGTCGATGTTTGGCTTTCTGGTGGTCATGCCAGGGTTCTTCATGCAAACCGTTGGCTTCACCCTGGAAGAGTGGTTGCGCCTGCTGACCATCGTTTTTGTGTTCAACATCATCGGCAACCTGGGCTCCAGCGTCATCAGCACCAAGATCGGTTATCGCAACACGATCCTGTGGTTTGGCGCAGTGGGCAGCACGATTAGCACGCCGCTGTTCTTCTTCATGCCGCAGGCGTTTCCGAACGACTTCCTGATCGCCTCGATCTTCGGCGCCTTCTACGGCCTGACCCTGGCGTGCTTCGTGCCGCTGTCGGCGCTTGCCCCTGCTTTGGCACCGAACAACAAAGCGGCTGCCTTATCGGTGTTGAGCCTGGGTGCAGGCGCGTCGACGTGGGTTGGCCCGGCTGTTGTTGCGATCTTCAATGAAAGCTACGGCATTGAAGGCGTGGTCTGGGCGTTCTCCGGGTTGTACGCACTGAGTGCTGTGCTGACCGTATTCCTGAAAGATCCGGAGCCGGTGCATGACCCGATTCTGATCAAGATCAAGCGTCGGATCAAAGTGTTCGCGCCGCGTCTGGATTATCGTTGGGCTCACGCTGAGGATCCGAAGCAAGGTCAAAGCTGATTCAGAGCCCCAAGCTTTGCAGAAAAGAGCCGCCGCAGACTGCACACGCACTCTGCGGTGGCTTGGTTTTATTTGTGTGATTCACGCTTGGGCACCCTGTTGAAATCTAGATGTGTTTTGGACAGTGGGCAGTCTAAGAGGACATTGGACAGCCCGCCTTTTGCGGGCTTTGTTGTTCGTAACGGGTGTCAGTCGTTGACTCGTCGCCCGTGCTGGACCATCAGCTCTGCGAACTGCGTCCAGCTGAGCTTCAGCTTGTGTTGAGCTCCACGCGGTTTCCAGTCAATGGTTCCTTGGCTGATCAGTAGTTCTCCAAGCTTCGCATCGTCTTTCCGCACCTCAATTTCAACGTCCTTTCGCTGCACTACCTTGGTGTGCAAGGTGAGGTTTATTTCGTGCTTAGCCATGATCGATCCTTGGTTGGTTGGTGGCAGAATGCGATCATACGCATGCGGACTTCAGAGGGCGAGACTGTCTTTATATGCGGGGTACCGTCTTGGTTGAGCAGCCCGAGTGCGTAGTGGCGGCCCTGATGCGAGACCCAGTCATCAGCAATGCCTTCAGGCGCCAGCACAAATCGGCCTTCACCCAATGCCCGCGGGCTTCACAGTTCAGGCCAATTGCCTCACCAGCCTTTAGAAGCCCAACCCCAACAACCCAGCAACCCCAACCATCTTCACCCCCCACTCCACCCGTTCCGGAATACCTTGAATCAACATCCCCCGATCCTCCCCCAGCAGCGCTCTAAGCTGATGCGGGGCGAACACCAGGTCGATAAATTGGCGGGCCAGTGCGTCAGGATCCTTGGGCTGGTCCGGGCCCGCCAATATCGCCGAACGTACTCTGATGAAACCGCCTTCCCACCCGATGCGGTTGACTTCAGCCGCCAGCAGCGGGGTGCGGTTGGAGGTGGCGATCACCAGGCGCATCATGGCCAGGGTATCGGCTTGCAGCGCATGTTCGAGGATGCCGTGGCCCACGTGCCGCAGGCGGCCTTCGAGTGGGAGCGCGGGGATTGTTTCGGCGGGCACCAGCAAGGTGGCTACGTGACGTCGCACCACGGCTTCGAACAGCGCTTCTTTGTTGGCGTAACGGGCATAGAGGGTGGCTTTGCTGGCGCCGGCCGCGCGGGCGATGTCTTCGCATGAGGTGCCTTCGAAACCACAGGCCAGAAAGCGCTGCAGCGCGGCATCCAGCAATCGACGCTCGGCCTCGCCCGCCTGGTCTTGCCTGGGCCTGCCGCCTTTGGATTTGGTCTTGATCGCTGTCATGGCCGGCAACTTACAGCCCGCTTGTTTGTTCGTCAACTAAAC
Source organism: Pseudomonas sp. P129 (assembly GCF_020312195.1). Classification (NCBI taxonomy): domain Bacteria; kingdom Pseudomonadati; phylum Pseudomonadota; class Gammaproteobacteria; order Pseudomonadales; family Pseudomonadaceae; genus Pseudomonas; species Pseudomonas sp. P129. The sequence continues at coordinate 19,428 of NZ_JAGPYS010000007.1, forward strand.
GGTAACGTTCAGTTAAATGGAAGCAGGTAAACGCCGTTTCTACCTATTCATAACGACCAAGGAAGCGCTTTGTGAATGACGCGACTGCTTTACCCATTGTGGTTGCCGGCGCTACGGGAGATTTGGGTCGCCGCGTCGTGCGGGCCTTGGCAGAGCGCAGTGCCCATGTCATAGCGCTGGTTCGGCCGGGCACTGAACCAGCCAGGCTGAATGGCCTGCGCAACAGCAGCACGACGATCACGCCTGTTTCACTGGATGACGCTGAGGGCCTGCGCCGTGCTATTGCCGGCTCGGGTTGTGTGGTGTCTACGCTCAACGGCCTCGAAGAGGTGATCATCGGACAGCAGGGCAGGCTGTTGGAGGCTGCGGTAGCCGCTGGCGTGCCCAGGTTCATTCCCTCGGATTATTCGCTCGACTACACCCGTACCCGGCCTGGCGATAATCGCAACCTGGACCTTCGGCGACGCTTTCTCACCCAGCTTGATGCGGCCGACATCAGCGTGACCTCGATCCTCAACGGTGGCTTTCTGGAGTTGCTCGAAGGCGATGCGCCGATCATGCTGCCCGGACGCCGGGTGCTGCATTTCGGTGATGCACAACAGTTGCTGGACTTCACGGCCAAGGACGACGTAGCCGCCTTCACCGCCGATGCCGCGCTGGATCCCCACACGCCGCGCTTTCTGCGCATTGCCGGTAACAGCCTGTCGCCTGCGCAGATCGCCAGCCTCCTCACCGAGCTGACCGGGCGGCGCTACCGTACCCTGCGCCCCGGCAATATCGGCACGCTGTCCACCCTTATCGGCGTGGTGCGCGCGCTCACGCCTGCCAGTGACAAGCCGTTCCCGGCTTGGCAGGGCATGCAATACCTGCGCGACATGATGAGCGGGCGCGGCAAGCTGCTCAATCTGGATAACGACCGCTATGGTCAACGTGAATGGGCGTCCGTGCGTGACACGCTGGCCCGTACCCATGTGCAAGGGAGCAAACAATGACCTACCTTATCGAACCCTTTCCTATTCAAATCCCCCAGGTGCAGCTCGACGATCTGGCTCAGCGCCTGGCGCAAACCCGCTGGCCTGATCCTGAAACGGTCTCCGACAACAGTCAGGGACCACGGCTCGAGCGTCTGCGCGCGCTGGTCGAGCGCTGGCGTAATGGCTATGACTGGCGGGCCACCGAAGCCCAGCTCAATCAGTGGAAAAGCAGCCGGGTCGAGATCGACGGCCTTGGTATTCACTTTCTACACATCCGCTCGCCTCATCCTGACGCCTTGCCCTTGCTGATGACCCACGGTTGGCCGGGCTCGATTCTTGAGTTCAGGAAGATGGTCGGGCCACTCACCGACCCTGTCGCCCACGGTGGCCAGGCCAGCGATGCGTTTCATTTGGTGATCCCGGCGCTACCGGGTTTTGGTTTCAGTGATAAGCCGCGTTCTACAGGCTGGGGCGTGGGCAAAACGGCGGCGGCCTGGGCGCAGTTGATGGACCGTTTGGGCTATGGCCAGCGCTGGGCCGCTCAGGGTGGGGATTGGGGCGCGGCCGTGACAACCGCCCTTGGGCACATGCGCCCGCCTGGCCTGATCGGCATTCACCTGAACATGGTGATGTACCAAGCCACCGAGGCAGAAATCGCCCAGGCCACGCCTGAAGAACAGCGCATGTTGGCCGACGCGCAACGCTACGACCGAGAGCTTTCCGGCTACATGAAAGTGCACAGCACCCGGCCGCAATCAGTAGGCTTTGCCCTGTCGGATTCACCCGTTGGCTTGGCGGCGTGGGTCTATGCGCTGTTTCAGGATGCCTCCGACAGCGGCGGCGAGCCTGAGCGGGTAATCGAGCTCGACGCGCTGATCGACGACATCATGCTGTACTGGCTGCCCAATGCCGGCCCCAGCTCAATCCGTTTCTATTGGGAAGGGATGCGCGAAATGCACAAGCAAGGCCCTGCCCCTGCGATGCCAATCCCTGCCGGCGTGAGCATGTTCCCGGGCGAGCTGCTGCGCCTGTCACGGCGCTGGGCGCAGGCGCGTTTCGACGATCTGCGGTTCTTCGCGGAAGCCGAGCACGGCGGCCACTTCGCGGCCATGGAAAACCCGAAAACGCTCACCGAGCATGTGCGTGAGACCTTCCGCTTGCAGCGTTGATACTTTTGCGGGCGTACTGAACATCTCGGAGGTGGAGCGACTCGCTACAACATGCGCTATCGGGCGACGGAGTAAGCGCTGACATGCATCGTTACCCACCGCCAAAAGGTTTAGCATTCAGCCCACCTTCGGATGTGAAGTTTTCTGCATGACGGCCTTCTACCTCAAGTTACTCATCACCCCCGCGCTCATGCTGGCCATTTCATTGGCGGCCAGGCGCTGGGGTACCGGCGTGGCGGGGCTGCTTTCCGGCCTGCCGATGACCTCGGCGCTGGTCATGCTGTTTCTCAGCCTCGAGCAAGGCACCCAATTCGCCTCAATGGCGGTGCCTGGGGCATTGGCCGGGCTGGCGGCGATTCAGGCGACTTACCTGTTTTATTTCCTGATCACTCGACGCGTTTCAGCGCTGACGGGATGCGTCCTGGCGCTCGCGGTGTATGGCGCGACAGCCTTTCTGATGAACCTGTTGGGCTTACTGGCGCTGTCGATCATTTTCACGCTGCTGATGGTTGCGTTGATCATCGTTGCCACCTCGAAACAGACACCGCCGGACGTAGCGTCATACGTGACACTGCCGCGCTGGGTCATCCCGATGCGCATGCTGACCGCCACTCTTCTGCTGCTGGCGATCACCGCAAGTGCCACTTGGCTCGGGCCGGTGGTCAGTGGGCTGCTGGCGCCGATCCCGGTGATCGCCTGGCCGCTTGCAGTGTTCGTCCACGTGCAAGGCGGGCGTTATGAGCTGGCGGCGATAATCCGCGGCAATGCCATTGGCGCCGTTGGGGTGGTGAGTTTCTACCTGACCCTCAGGTACTCCATATTGCAATGGGGCGCGCTTCTGTCTATCGCGGCTGCCGTTTTGCTGGCGGTTGTGGTGACGGCTGGGTTGGCGCGGTTGTTGGCGAGGCGGTAGGGCTATAGTTGCCTCAAAGAAGTCAAAAACACTTCAACCATGCTCCTCAAGGTGCCTTATGAGTTTGATACCCGAACTGAACAGCGAGGCCAACGTGCTGATATGCGGGGCCAGCCGCGGTATCGGCTTGGCACTGTGCGCGGCGTTGCTTGCTCGCGATGATGTGGCTCAGGTATGGGCGGTCGCGCGACAAGCCAGCACTTCCACACAACTGGCAACGCTTGCAGAGCAATATGGCCAACGCATCAAACGCGTCGACTGCGACGCGCGCAATGAACAATCCCTCGAAGCACTCGTGAACGAGACGCTTGCTGGATGTGATCGCTAGGCATTCTTCATCAGGACGGTGCGAAAGCAGAAAAGGGTCTGGCACAACTGACACTTGCGAGCCTGCAAGCGAGTTTCGCAACCAACACCTTTGCGCCGATCCTGCTGCTCAAGCACCTACTCCCTTTATTGCGCAAACAACCTTCTACCTTCGCGGCGCTCTCCGCGCGGGTTGGCTCTATTGGCGATAACCGATTGGGTGGCTGGTACAGCTACAGAGCCAGCAAAGCGGCGCTCAACCAGTTGCTGCACACGGCCAGTATCGAATTGAAACGCCTTAACCCGGCCTCTACTGTCCTGGCAATACACCCAGGCACGACTGACACGGAGCTGTCTCAGCCATTCCAGGCGAACGTGCCCGAAGGCCAACTGTTCGAACCGGCTTTCTCGGCGGATCGCATCATTGAGGTGGTAGGCGCACATGGACCGGCCGACAGCGGGACCTTTTGGGATTGGGACGATAAGCCTATTGTTTGGTGACTTATTTCACTTTTGAAAATTTAGAACCTATTCAGGCCTATGATATTTTCGATATCCACGGGTATGAACAGAGCATGGCATGATGATAAGTGATGCAGATTTGGCGGAAATGCTTCCTTCCGCGCTAACGGACGTCACTGTCGGGACCGATTCGCGGCACAGCCCATAGACGGAGTCACTGTTTTATATGGACACCTCTGACGGAACGTTACAAGGCACCTGCCATTGCGGCGCTGTACGATTTCAAGTTCGGCTTACTGACGGATTCAAGACCGTCCGGCGCTGCAACTGCTCCTATTGCCGGATGCGCGGTGCGGTCGCGGTTTCAGCAGCCCTGGAGGATATTGAGATCACTTCTGGCGAGACGATGCTCAAGCTCTATCAGTTCAACACCCTGCAAGCGAAGCATTATTTCTGCTCACAATGCGGGATATATACACATCACCAACGCCGCTCCAACCCGGCCCAGTACGGAGTTAATGTGGCTTGTCTCGAAGGAGTCAGTCCATTTGATTTTGAACAGGTGCCAGTCAACGAAGGGCGAATTCATCCCAAGGATAAAGCTGCTGGAAGCGGGTCGGACATCGCTGGATACCTACGCTACATCCCTATTACTACTTCCTGAGATGAGGTAAATCGCTCAAGCGACCTCAGTGACCGCTCTGATCGAAAGCTACTGACGCGCGCCCGGAAAATCGCATTTTCTGAAAATAACTGGAAGCCCGGGCAATCTGGCTTATCGTGTTACTACAGCGTATTGGAAGCCACTGCGCCTCTACGGAAAATAGGCTGAACTTGTAACGGGCACGATCTCTCTCACTAACTACGCACACCTGTTTATAAGGAAAATACCATGTCTAAACTCGCAGAATACCGTCAGCTGGAAAAGCATCTCGCCGAGCAACTCAAAGCACTGGAGACGATGAAAGGCGACCAGGGGCTCAAGAAGGAAATCGAGTTCGAAACCAAGCTGCGCAAGCTGCTTGAGCACTATGGCTTCAGCCTGAAGCACATCATCAATCTTCTGGACCCACAGACTTCGGCTCGTGGACAGACCGCTGATAAGCCTGCGGGCAAGCGCAAACCGCGCGAACTCAAGGTTTATAAAAATCCGAAAACCGGTGAAGTGATCGAGACCAAGGGTGGGAATCACAAGATTCTGAAGGAATGGAAAGCGGAGCATGGTTCCGATGTTGTTGAGGGTTGGCTAAAGAAGTAAAGCCTTGCCTGTCGATTGATTCAGGGCGTCGACTCTTCACCGTTGGCGCTGTTGAACAGCCGACGCCGGGAACGATCCGCGGCGGCTGTTCGTCTGACCTGTATCGACTCACTGAAAAGGTACAGCGCAATGGACAAGACGATCACTGTGGACCAACTGGCTTCCACTGACCTCAGATCAGTCAACGAAATATGGCTCGGCGGTACTCATACCGAGCTATGTCTGTGGCGTGGCAAACAAGTCCCTACCCACGACATGCTCAGCGAGGGCACCCACGATCAGAACGCCCGGCGCCTGTGCCTGCAACTGGTCGACCCCGACGATAAGGCTGCAGTAGCCAACGTCGAAGCACTCGTTCGCGAGCGGCTGGAAAGGATGGGGAGCCAGGGCGAGTTTTATCCGGCTGAGAATGCGGACACTCACCAGTAAATCGTTCTGATTTCACGCGATTCTGTAGGCCTTGGGGCCGTCTTGCCAGACTGTAGCTTTGTGACGCAGAGCGTCACGAACTGCATGCCAACGCGGAGCATTGGCACGATGGTCATCTCAGCACCTCATTCAGGCCCCGACCGCTGAGCCTGTTAAAAAACGCGTCCGCACCTTTGCCCATACCTCGCCAACGGGCATAAAGAACAAAGAGCTCATCTTCAGCAATCCACGCGTTGCCTTGGGAACAGGCGTTACAGGCTCACTCGCACCATGCACTGCAAGCAAATACCGATAAACTCGACGGCTGCTCATGGGCAGCAGTCCAAGCTGTTCAAGCAATGAAGGGCCTATCTCACTGATCATGCCGGTGACCATGATCCAAAGCCACACGATTTCGGCGCACAAGAACGTGCCGAGTAGGATATTGAAGCCTATTGTTCTCCAGTCTTGTACGGCGGCGAAAATGGCGTCGATGTTGCTGCCCAAGGTGATCATTGTTGTAAAGATCGCGGCGATGGCAAACAGCGTCCCGATGAATCGGGCAGGGTCTGGGAGACGAAAGAAAGCAGCGATGCGTGGCCCCATCGTATCGTTGCTGGCCAGCCGCTTGAGTTCTTGACGTTCTTCCCACAAGTGTCTCATCACCCTTGCCTTATCGACGAGCTCGGCAGAACTACAGCTATAACGGGTGCAAAACCATTGTTGCCGCAATTGCGAACGCACCAAAGTTGTCGTGAGCGGTCCAGCGCCCATCTGATCTGCACGGACCAACTCATAGATCTCAGCCAATCGAACTGCGCAGATCATGGATATCAGAAGCACAGGAACCAATGCCGGCATGTAGTCAGCTAGCTTGGTCCAAGGCAAAAATATTAGCGTCGCGGAGAGTGCCAATATCCATGCGATCATCCAGATCAGACAGATACGAGCATCACGCCGACGCCAAGCCTCTTTGAAAGGCGCACGCTCAAATCGCTGAAAGTGTTCTTCTACATCCTTACGCAACTGGTGGATGCTCATGGTTTGCTTCCCTTGCATGGCAAACGCACGATTTTAGGTCGCCTGTTCGGTAACGTAATTAAACAAATTGTAAAAAGCAGCGTGCCTGCAAACACTACCGCTTCAAACACCTTCCCAAATCCTCAATCAAACCTGGGCCCTTGGGCTGCCACCCCAAGCGCTCGCGTGTCTTGTGACTCAGGCTGCTCATGTCCTTGGCCACGAATGTCGACAGCCAGCCAAAGTGTGCGGTGGCTTCATGGGGGGGCACGGCCAAGGTGGGCAGGCCGAGGTGTTCTCCGATGGTTTCGGCAATCAGGCGGAAAGTAATGCCTGATTCGGCAGTCGCGTGATAACGAGCCCCCGGCTGATGTTTCTCCAGAGCCAGACGATACAGGCGCGCCGTGTCTTCAAGGTGCGCTGCAGACCACTGATTGAGGCCTTGGTCGATATAGGGTGAGCAGCCTTTTTCCTGCGCCTGTTTGATCACTTCGCTGACCAGGCCTTGTTTGGCCGGGTTGTGAATTTGCGAAAGTCGCATCACGACTACGTTGACGCCGCGTTGCAACAGCGCCTGCCCGGCGAGTTCCGATGCAACGCGAGGGTTGGGGTGCGCCGGGTCGAAATGATCTTCGTCTGCGGCCTGCCCAGGTGCTGACGAGCCCATCGCGGTGCTGGAGGTGATAACCAGTGGTCGCTCGGAACCTGCCAGTGCAGAACCCAATGCGTCGATAACGCGAGCGTCTTTCTGGCAGTTGGCGACGAAGTGCGCGAAGTTGTGATCAAACGCCGTGTGAATCACCGCGTCGCACTTCTCTACGCCACGCTGAAGGCTGGACAGGTCTTCGATATCACCGCGATGCGGTTCGGCTCCCATGGCAAGCAGAGCTCGATCCCCCTCTTGCGAACGTGTCAGACCTACTACCTGATGGCCTGCGTTGATCAGTTCCCCAGTGACGCGAGTGCCAATAAAGCCTGTGGCGCCGGTTATAAATACGCGCATAGTCAAATCTCTCTTTGCTGAAGTCGGCAGAGTGCGCGTAACGTTTATCCCGTAAAAGACGTGACGTTATCAGGGTATAGAAACCAACAGGATCATCATGGCCAACCCGCTGGGAACATATTTGAAGGACTGTCGGGCGCGTCTGGACCCTGCGAGTCTGGGGCTTTCCACCACGCGTCGACGCACGCCAGGTTTGCGTCGTGAAGAAGTTGCCCAGCGCGCCAATATCAGCGCGACGTGGTACACGTGGCTGGAACAAGGTCGCGGTGGCGCGCCTTCTGCTCAGGTTCTGGACCGGATCGCGCAAAGTCTCCTGATGACCGAGCCCGAGCGGCAACACCTGTTCATGCTCGCTTTTGGTCACCTGCCCGAAGTGGTCTACAGCGCGCCCGAAGGCGTATCGCCGCGCTTGCAGCGCATTCTGGATACGCTCGCGTTCAGCCCTGCTTTTATCAAGACTGCCACTTGGGATGTTCTGGCCTGGAACAACGCTGCGGCAGCTGTATTTACTGACTACAGCCTGCTGCCCGTAGAGCAGCGCAACATCCTGCGCCTGATGTTTTGCAACGCTGGCACACGAGCAAAGCAGGACGACTGGCAGGCCGTCGCGCGCTTTATCGTCGCCGCATTCAGAGCCGACGCGACCCGTGCCGGTGCTGCCTCGGAACTCCGCGAACTTGCTGACGAACTCTGCACGCTCAGCGCCGATTTTGCTGCGTTGTGGCGCGACAACGATGTGCGTTCACAGGGCGAAGGCACCAAGCGCCTGCGGCATCCGGTTCATGGGCTGATTGAACTGGAGTATTCGGGGTTCGCAGTGGATGGCCGGCCCGATCTGTCGATGATTGTTTATAACCCGGTCACCGAGGATGACGCGGCGCGGATTCAGGCGCTGGTGGAGGGTTACATACAGCGTTAATGCGGCTTTAGAACTATCAGGCTTATCTGCTACCAGATCGCCCTCCCGCCCGAAAGATCGAACCGTCATTCCATCACGTACTCGAAAGTGTGTGACCTCAAAAAACCAACCCTTTCCCGCCATTTGGCAACGCCGTATTGAAGCCCCCCGGTACCGCCGAACAGGTATCGACTCACAACGCTCCGGACCTCGCCAGATGGTCAATCCGCATTCAAAAAGAGTAACCCTATGAGACCCCAGACTTCCTTCATCTTCGACCTGGACGGCACGCTGACCGACAGCGTTTATCAAAACGTCGCCGCCTGGAAAGAAGCGCTGGATGCAGAAAAGATCTCGCTTGCGATGTGGCGTATTCACCGCAAGATCGGCATGAGCGGCGGGCTGATGTTGAAATCACTGTCGCGTGAAACCGGCTTGAACATCAGCGAAGAACAAGCCGAACGGCTCAGCGAGAAACATGCTCAGGCCTACGAGCGGCTACAAGGACAGATCATCGCATTGCCCGGCGCCGTCGAGTTGCTGGAGACGCTCGACAAGGAAAACCTCAAGTGGTGCATCGCCACCAGCGGCGGGATCGATACGGCGACGATCAACCTCAAAGCGCTGAAACTGGACATCAACAAGATCAACATCGTTACGCGCGATGATGTGAGTTACGGCAAGCCTGACCCCGACCTGTTCCTGGCGGCTGCAAAGAAGATAAACGCTCCGATCGGCGAGTGTCTGGTGATCGGCGATGCGATCTGGGACATGCTGGCGGCGCGTCGCTGCAAGGCAACCGGCGTTGGCTTGCTGTCGGGTGGCTACGACATTGGCGAGCTTGAGCGCGCTGGCGCGTTGAGGGTGTATGAAGACCCGCTGGATCTGCTGAATCATCTGGACGAGATTGCTTCTCGGCCTTGAATCTACGGATTCATCGTTTCCAATCCATGTGAGCAGCTCAACGTACCTGCAGAAACACGTTTGAGCTGTTACACCACCTCAGCGCCATATTTGTGCTCCCTCAGCCCGGCAGAGTGCCGCCGCCCTCATCCGAGACGCTATCGGCGTCGTCCACTTCCGGCTCACCTTCATCGTAAGTTTCGTCGTGTTCCGTACGCTTCTTCACCTCGTCGCCTTTTTTCGGGCCGACACCGGGTCTGTTCGCGTTCATGGCGAGGACCGGGTCTGCTTCGCGGTCGTACTGGCCGAGTTGCGGGCTGGCGGGGTCTTCTTTGGGTACGCTGTCTGTGAGTATGTGATCGGTTGTCATGTCAGCCACCTTTTTCGTTTGCCAAAGAAAGTGGACGTGGCATCGGGCTGAGGGTTCGATTCAATCGATGAGCGTGGCTGCGCTCAGCCGCCAAACGATGCGTATTGCAAGGGCAGGCCGGTGGTGAATTTGATTTGTTCCATGGCGAAGCTCGAGCTCACGTCGCTGATGCCGGGGATGCTGATCAGTTGCTTGTACACCTCGTCGTACCCTGCAATGTCGGCCACCACGATGCGCAGCATGTAGTCGGTGTCGCCTGCCATGCGGTAGCACTCGACCACTTCAGGCAGCTCGCCGACGGCGGCGTGAAACTGTTCGAGCCAGGCGGCGTTGTGCTGGTTGGTGCGGATGGCGGCGAAGACGCTGACTGACACGTTCAGCCGTTGCGGATTGAGCAGCGCGACCCGGCGGTCGATGATGCCGGCCTCTTCCAGCTTTTGGATACGTCGCCAGCACGCGGTACTGCCCAGGCCGATACGCTCGGCGATGTCCGCCACCGAACGGGTGCAGTCGGTTTGCAGGATGTCGAGGATTGCCCGGTCGAATTTGTCCATTAGCGGTTTCCTGCGTTAGTCGCTCTACACTGATCGTGAGGAACGATGGAGGTCTGACTGCGGTAACTATCGTGCCAATGCTCCGCGTTGGCATGCCTTTCGTGACGCTCTGCGTCACCCAGCGGTGCAGCACCTCGCACCCCGGATTGGACGCGGAGCGTCCAGAACTGCATTCCCACGCGGAGCGTGAGGAACGATAGGTGTCCGGCTCTGATTCCGCGCCTTACTCAGCATGACTATCGTGCCAATGCTCCGCGTTGGCATGCCTTTCGTGACGCTCTGCGTCACACGACTGTGCAGCACCTTGTACCTTGCACGCGTAGCGTGCGGAACAGCGGATGTCTGGCTGCGATTCTGCGCCTGATGCAGCATCCTAGAATTTTTAATCGTAAAAATCCAAGTTTAAGCGAATAATTTTTCGCATTGGTTGCCCATGCCCGTGCAAATATCAATAAATTTTCGCGTGCGGATCAGTAATCTTTCAAGCAGTCGGTCTGGTAATGCCAGTCCTTGATTTTGACTCGATTACAAAGCGAATTGCCCATGACCACTTCTGCGCTCTATCTGGATTACGCCGCCACCACACCTGTCGATGAACAGGTCATCGAAGCCATGGTTGCCTGTATGGGGCGCGAAGGTCATTTCGGTAATCCGGCTTCCAGCGGGCACGGTTATGGGCAGGTGGCGCGGCAGGCCGTTGAACAGGCGCGCACACAGGTGGCCGATGCGGTGGGTGCGCCTGCGGATACCATCGTCTGGACCTCCGGCGCTACCGAGTCCAACAACCTGGCGATCAAGGGCATCGCCCATGATGTCAGCGCGCAACGTCGCCACATCATCACCAGCGTCCTGGAACACAAGGCCGTGCTCGACACCGTCAGCACGCTGGAGCGTCAGGGCTTTCCCGTCACCTGGCTGAAACCGGACGCTCAAGGCCTGATCCAGCCTCAAGCCGTACAGGCTGCCTTGCGCGAAGACACGCTGCTGGTGTCGCTGATGCTGGTGAACAATGAGCTGGGTACGCTGACCGATATCGCCAGCATTGGCGCCTTGGTGCGCGAGCACGGTGCGCTGTTTCATGTGGACGCTGCGCAGGGCGTCGGCAAGGTGAAGGTCGATCTGTCGAGTCTGGCCGTCGACCTGATGTCGTTCTCGGCGCACAAGGCTTACGGCCCCAAGGGTATCGGCGCGCTGTACGTGGGCCCGCGTGCGCATTCACTGTTGAAAGCGCAGATCCACGGCGGCGGACATGAAGGCGGCTTTCGTTCGGGCACATTGGCCACCCATCAGATCGTCGGCATGGGGACGGCCTTTGCCTTGGCGATCAGCCAGGCCGACACTGAAAACCGTCGTATCGAAGGGCTGAGTCGTCACCTGCGCGAAGGCCTGTTGAGCCTGCCGGATGTACAACTCAATGGCTGTCCGCAACAACGCATACCGCACACCCTGAACCTGTGCATCACCCGCAGCGGCTTCACCAGCTCGCAGTTGTCCCACAGCCTGGCGTTGTCCTCGACGTCCGCGTGCAATTCGGCCAGCAATGCACCCTCGCATGTGCTGCTTGCTCTGGGCATGGACTCTGCCAAGGCCCTGGCCAGCGTGCGCGTCAGCCTTGGCCGCTACACCACGCAGGCAGATGTCGAGCGCGCCATCGAGGTGTTCAGCAAGGCGCTCAGCGCACCTGCTGCGTTCTGGTAATTGACGACACCTACAGGCCGCCCGAATCTCGGGCGGCTCTCTCCCGGCGCACCCGCGCCAATCTGCCGAGTTGATACCCGCCGGGGTCAGTGACTGCGCCCTGCAGCCGCAAAAACTCGTCTCCAGATGAAAATGTACTCCTCCAGATACAAAAAGACACAAATTGGCACAGTTCTTTCAAGTGGAACGGTCGTGCCATAAACCAATGGTGCACGCTGCATTCATGGGGTGCCTACACGCACCAAAGTGCAGTTCACGGACGTCAGAGCGTCCACAAACAGTGCAGGGGAGCAGACCACAAGTCTCGCTGCCCGCCAGGAAAGGAATCTAGCTGTGCCCTATCAGTCTTGCGTCAGACCACCGTTACGTTGGCAATCCACACCTTGGGCAGCACCTGCCTCAAGCGACGCCTGCACGGTCGCTTCACCCTTGTCCCGATCTGCGTGTTGTTATTCGACGGCCCTGCACGTCTGGACTTAAGACATTTTGCGTGTGCCTTGAAAGTTCTGATGATGAATCAGGGCCGTGTGCGCCCGTGCGCGTAATAAGTACACAAGGGGCTGTTTTTAATTAAAAGACGGTCGACCTATAAAGAGTGTCCGACACTTTATTTTAAGTGGTTTCATTTTGCCATCACCTATGGAATGGCTTTTATTTCAACAACGATAACTGTCCACACAACCGCGTACCTACACGGAGCATTGTTTTTATGAAGCGCTGATCAACTAACGCACCAACATGATCCTCGTGACACAGTATTGGTGCATCAAACAAAGTGACTTGCAGGTCATGATTTTCGAACGCGTCTGCTCAAGCAGAGGGTCATTGTTTGTCTGTTTTTTTGTTCGACCTTTTATTCATCTGTGCGGTTTTGAAGTCAATGAAGTCGGGAATCGATAAATAGTTATACGAATGCGACACCCGCTCTGCATCAATGGTTCCAGCTAGGGCGTTCTGGCACAGCGGTTGCAATGTAAGCATTCAGGAACATCGCTGTACGTCCCCGTACATGACGATAAGAAAGCAAGGATCTGCAATGTCAGTGCCCTGATTCAAGACGTCCTTTAACCGTTTGAGTTCGCCGTGTGCGCACCCACCGCGTTGCCCTGCCCATCAACAATGTGCAGGTCTTCATCAATCGAACAGTTACCCATTGTTCGAGCGGATTTTTATTGCCCTTTAACTACCCGAGGGAGCGTTAATGAATGATGCGGTAATAATGAAAGCGGTTCCCTCTCCCTCGCCCGATGACACTTCGACGGCGTGGCAGGGTATTCCTTTCAGCGCCAATACATCACGCCCGGGCGGTCTTAACAAGCCGCAAGTAATGGTGTTGATTGCTGCGTCGGTACTTATTCATGGTGTGATCTGGTGGTACATGCAAGCGGCCCAGCCAGACGTGCCGGAAGTTGCGCCACAAGTTCCGGAAATGACCATTGAACTGACCAGCCCGACACCACCCGCCCCGGAACCGCCGCCGCCCGAGCCACCACCTCCGCCGCCGCCTCCACCGCCTCCCCCCGAACCGGAACAACCGGTCGAGGATCCGGACGCGGTCGAACCGCCGCCCAAACTGGTGGAAAAACCCAAGGTCGAGAAGCCCAAGCCGGTCAAGAAGGTCGAGCCGGTGAAAAAGCCGACGCCGCCTGCGCCCAAGCCTGCCGCTGCGCCCAGCCCGCCCGCGCCGCCAACACCTGCGCCCGCGCCGCCGGCACCTGCTGCGCCACCGGCTCCGGTCAAGGAAAGCGCTGCGGTATCCGGACTCGCCAGCCTGGGCAATCCACCGCCGGAATACCCGGGGCTGGCGTTGCGACGCAGTTGGGAAGGTCGCGTGATTCTGCGCATCAAGGTGCTGCCCAACGGCCGCGCCGGGGCTGTAGAGGTGACCAAATCCAGCGGCAAACCGGTACTGGACGAAGCGGCCGTGGAGGCTGTGCGCAACTGGAAGTTCATACCGGCCAAACGCGGTGACACGCCGATAGAAGGCTTCGCGACGCAGACCATCGACTTCAAGTTGCCGGAATGATCCGGCGCATGACAACCGACTATTCAATTATCAAAGCTGGTGAGGTTTAAACCATGAACGCATCGCTCTCTTCCATGATCGTCCCGGCCGTGCTCTGGGCACTGATTCTGTTTTCCGTATTGAGTTGGGCACTGTTGCTGATCAAGTCGGCGCAGTACGTCCGCCAGAAGTCCCAGAACAAACAATTCACCAAAGTGTTCTGGAGCGCGCCGGACCTGCTCACCGCTGCCGAGCATTCTGCGCAATACCCCGGCGCGCTGGCACGTATTGCCAACAGCGGCTTCGAAGCCATGGCGGTCGATGAGTCGCCGCGCACCACGCAACAACTGGCGCACACCATCAACCGCTCGGACCGCCTGGAGCGCAACCTGCGCCAGCAGATACAAAAAGAGCGGCGCGCGCTGGAAAGTGGCCAGGCGATTCTCGCCAGTATCGGCAGCACCGCGCCCTTCATCGGCTTGTTCGGTACGGTCTGGGGGATCATGGAAGCGCTGCAAAGCATCGGCGTGACCGGCTCGGCCAGCCTTGAAGCGGTCGCCGGGCCTATCGGTCACGCGCTGGTCGCCACCGGCGTGGGTATCGCCGTCGCCGTGCCGGCAGTGCTGATCTACAACTTCTTCCTGCGCCGCCTCAAGCTCGCCGTGGCCGACATGGATGACTTCGCCCACGACTTCGACGCCCTCGCCCAGCGCAGCGCCTTTGCCGTCACGCGCCAGCCCATCGCCAGCAAGAATGGCCATGCCGTTCGGGAGGCCAGCTAATGTCTTTCTCCACTCAGGACAGCGATGAAGTACTCAGCGAAATGAACGTCACGCCGCTGGTCGACGTGATGCTCGTGCTGCTGGTGGTGTTCATCGTCACCACGCCGTTGATGACCAATGCGATCAAGGTCAACTTGCCCAAGACCGACGCAGTCGCCCCCGCCGAGAAGAAAAACCCGGTGGTGGTCAGCGTCGATCAGGACGGCAAGTTCTACCTCGCCAAATCGGAAATCGCCCCGGAGCTGCTGGAAAAAAGCCTGCAGGACGAAAAGGCCAAGGACCCGGAAATCCGCGTCCAGTTGCAGGCCGACACCGCCGTGAATTATGGCCAGGTGGCCAAGGCCATGGCCTCCATCGAACGCTCTGGCATTACCAAGATATCCGTCATGACAGCGAAATGACGCTCGACTGACCGGGTGGCTTCGCCTCGCGAAGCCGTCTGACCCGACCCCCGTGAATGCGGTTGTCCGTGGGCTGAAAAGCCCCTGGAGGGGAGCGGCTTGCTGGAAAAAGAAGAAGTGGAACTCCCGCTCGGCACAACCGCGTCGGGAACAGAGGGCTCACAAGGCCATTTCAATAATGTCTGGATCAAGTCGGAACTAACCATGCTGATGAATCTTCCCGGTTGCACCCTCAAACCACTGGCCCTCGCGGTCCGGCGTCATCCACGTGCCCTGCTCTGTGCATTGGCCATGGGCATGAGCGGTGCCCAGGCGGCAGACGCCGTCGATGCAGACACCAGCGGCTCGGCCGTGTCCACCAGCGCAGCGGTTGTGCCTGCCACGACCCAGCTGCAACGTGTAGAAGTGACCGGTTCGGCGATCCGCCGGGTCGATGCCGAAACCGCCGTGCCGATTACCATCCTGCGCGCCGACGACCTGAAGAAACAGGGCGTGACCACCACCCAGGAAATGGTCCAGCGCATCACCGGCAGCCAGTCGATCAACAACAGCGCAGGCTCGGTCGGAGCCGGAACAGGAGGCGCCTCCTTCGCCGACATGCGCGGCATCGGTGCGAACAAGACGCTGGTGCTGCTCAACGGCCGACGTCTGGCCAACAATGCGTTGTCCGGTGTGGGTACGCCCAACGGCAGCGCCATTGACCTGAACATGATCCCGTTCGCTGCCATCGACCGCGTGGAAGTGCTGCGTGACGGTGCCTCGGCGCTGTACGGCACCGACGCCATCGGCGGCGTGATTAACTTCATCACCAAGAAATCCCTGACTGACGGCAGCCTGACCCTCGGCGGCGAGACGCCGACCGCCAGTGGCGGCGGTGCGACCAAAGACATGAGTGCCAGTTGGGGCTTCGGTGATCTGGAAGAAGACCGCTTTAACGTGATGGGCGTCTTCAACTACAACAAGCAGCAGAATCTGGACGCCAATGATCGTTCGTTTGCAAAGGATTACGTACCGGGACGCGGTCTCAACCAGACCTCCGGGACGGCATATCCCGGCAATTATTTTCAGGGCGACAACTCCGCCAACCCGCTGGGCAGAAACTGCAGCGGCCCCAGCCTGATAGCCAGCAACGGCATCTGCCGATTCAGCACTCGCGAATACATCGACCTGATCCCGCAAACCGAAAAGACCTCTTTTTTCGGCAGGGCTACCGGCAAGCTGGCCGACGATCATAACGTCAGCCTCGAATACTTCTGGGCCCGCAACAACAACCACACCGATATCGGGCCAGCGCCTCTCACCGGGCTGTCACTGGACTCGTCGTCACCCTTCTATCCCGGCAACGGCATCACTCCGGCCCCCACCGATTTCACCCTCGACCCGACGCAACCGGTCAGCACCGCCTGGCGAGAAACGGCAGCAGGCCCACGCGGATCAAGCGACCAAAATACCAGTCAGCGCTTTCTGCTGAATTTCGACGGTCTGGTGGGTGGCTGGGACTACAACGTTGGCGCGTCTTACAACCAGAACAAAGTGTTGTCATCACTCACCGATGGTTACATCAGCGATGCTGCAATGCTCAATGGCCTCGCCAACGGCACCCTCAATCCGTTTGGTCCGCAGACCGCTGCAGGTCAGGCGCTGATTGACGCCAGTCAATACCATGGCCAGTACTCAAGCGCCGTGGGCCGGGTGGCCGGGCTGGATGCGCGCATCAGCCGGGAAATCGGTGACTGGTTCGGTGCAGGGCCTGCCGGCATTGCGCTAGGTGGCGAATACCGAAAAGAGAAAATGCATCAGGAGTACGAAGCGTTCGTCAACGACGTCAGCAGTCTGGGCGCAGATGCCGCAGGCAGCGTCGAAGGTGACAGGAGCGTCAAGGCGGAATACGCCGAACTGAATGTCCCCGTGCTGGACAGCCTTGAACTGACCGCCGCCGTTCGTCACGACAAATACAGCGACTTCGGCAGCACCACCAACCCGAAATACTCGTTCCGCTACCAGCCGTTCAAGCAACTGGTGGTCCGTGGTGCCTACAGCGAAGGCTTTCGCGCACCTTCGCTGTACGAACTGTATGCCCCGCGTAGCACAACCTTTACCCAGGGCTATTACAACGACCCGGTGCTGTGTGCCGGTGGTGTCGTCCAGCCTGGTGGTAACGCCGGTCGTGATTGCCAGCAGCAGTTCCTCAACAATGGCGGAGGCAACACCGAGCTGGCCCCGGAAAAAGCCCGCAACATGACCCTGGGCTTCGTCTATCAGCCGGTCAACAACCTGTCGATGGGCCTGGATTTCTGGTGGATTCACATTTCCAACCAGATCCAGGCGTTCCCCGAGTCGACCGTGTTCGATGACCCGAATACCTACGCCGACCGCTACGTGCGCGCCGCCGACGGTTCGATCGCCAACATCGTCACCGGCAACGCCAACCTGGGCATCGTCAAGACCAGCGGTGTCGACGTAACCCTCGACTATCGCTTCCCGAACACGCCTTACGGCCAGTTCGGTCTGGGCATGACCGGCACCTACGTCACCCGCTACGACTTCCAGAACATCATCGACGGCCCATACACCGACAAGGTCGGCGACTTCCAGGGCGACGGGGTGATTTCGCGCTGGAAACACGTGCTGACCGGTACCTGGGCACTGGGCGATACCCGCGCCTCCATCACCAACCGCTTCACCAGCGGCTACAACGACTACGACCACACCACCAATGCGCGGGTCGCGTCGTATGCACTGTGGGACATGTCGGTGGGTCATACCTTCGACAAGGTGCTGGATATCGATGCCGGTGTGCGCAATATGTTCGACCGCAACCCGCCGTTCTCCAACCAGGCCTACAACTTCCAGTCCGGCTACGACCCTCGCTACGCCGACCCGCTGGGCCGCACCCTGTTCGCCCGCGCGACTTACCACTTCTGAGTGTGACGACGTGGCCCATACACGCTCCGTGGGCCACGTCAGATTGCGAGCTCGCCCCCTCCGGCCCAGGTTCATCCGCCTTCCCCGGCCGGGGGCTTTTTCGCAGTGTTCCTTCATTCAGTGCGTACGAGGAAAGCCCCACCATGTCGCGTCTTAACCGTTTTCTGCGGCGCCTGCTTCTGGGTGTTGCGCTGTGCAGTGGCTGGCAGACAGTGCTGGCGACGCCGACCCACGCCTTGACCGTCTATGGCGAGGCGCCGAAATACCCTGCCGGCTTCCAGCACTTCGATTACGTCAACCCGAACGCCTCCAAGGGTGGTTCGCTGACCCGGTCGGCGGAAGAAATCGGCCAGTTCAATTACCTCAATCCCTACGTCGATCAGGGCATCAATGTGCGCGAGGTCGACAGCTGGGTGTACTCGCCACTGGCCTATCGCTCACTGGATGAGCCGTACACGGTGTATGGCCTGATCGCGGAAAGGATGGAGATGGACCCCGACGGTCTGTGGATTCGTTTTTTCCTCAACCCCAAGGCGCGTTTCGAGGACGGCAAGCCCGTCACCGCCGAAGACGTGCGCTACACCTTCGAGCTGATAACCACCAAGGGCAGCTTCAGCTATCGACCGATGTTCGCCGACGTCAAAGAGGTGACCATCGAAGGCCCGCTGCAGATTCGCTTCGACTTCAAGAACAACCTCAATCGCATGCTGGCGCTGGACATTGCCAGCCTGCACATCCTCCCCGAACACTGGTGGAAGACCCGCGACTTCGCCAACGGCGGCGGTTTCGAACCGCCGCTGGGCAACGGGCCGTACCGGGTCGCCAGGGTCGACGCCGGACGCAGCGTCACCTTCGAACGGGTCAAGGACTGGTGGGGCAAGGACCTGCCGGTCAGCCGTGGCCTGTACAACTTCGACATGCTTACCGTGAACTACTACGGCGACACCGAGATCGCCCGCCAGCTGCTGCAGGCCGGGACGTTCGACTACAACCGCGAGTTCTCCTCTTCAGGCTTCGTGGTCGGCTACAGCGGCCCGGCGATTGACGACGGGCGTCTGCAAAAGCGCATCCTCGCCCGGCAGCGTCCGGTCGCCGCGCAGGGCTTTGTGTTCAATCTGGACAAGCCCATGTTCAAGGACCGCCGCGTGCGCGAGGCGCTGTCGTTGCTGTGGGATTTCGACTGGATCAATCGCCGGGTCATGCGCAATTTCTACGTGCGCGAACAAAGCTACTTCCCGAAAAGCGACATGGCCGCCACCGAGCTGCCGACCCCGGCCGAGCTGAAGATCCTCGAGCCCTTGCGCGGCCAGGTGCCGGACGAGGTGTTCAGCAAGGTCTACCAGCCACCGAAAACCGACGGCAGCGGCTACATCCGTGACAAGCAGTTGCAGGCCCTCAAGCTGCTGGCCGAGGCCGGCTGGCACCCGAAAGACAACAAGCTGGTCAACGCGGCGGGCGAGCCGATGGTGTTCAGTTTTCTCGATGGTCAGGGCGGCTTCGACCGGCTGATTCTGCCCTTCAAGCGCACGCTGGCGCAGATCGGCATCACCCTGGATTTCCTGCGCATCGATTCGGCGCAGTACATCAACCGGCTCAATGCGCGGGACTACGACATGATCGTGGTCAGCCTGCCGAAAAACGGCAATCCGATCATTTCCCCGGGCCGTGAGCTGTACAACCTGTACGGCTCGCAAAGCGCCACCGAAGTGGGCAGCTCCAACGCCATGGTGCTGCGCAATCCTGCGGTGGACACGCTGATCGACGGGCTGGTCAGCGCCAATACGCGCAACGACATGGTGCTCTACGCGCGGGCGCTGGATCGGGTCCTGCAATGGGGTTACTACATGATCCCCAACTACTACTCCAAGGGCACGCCGCTGGTGTTCGCCAACCGGTTCGGCATGCCGGATGTGGCACCGATCTATGACGTGGGCCTGGAAACCTGGTGGCAGATCAGCCCGACGCCGCTGACCAATGCTCAGGCCACTGCGCTGACCGGCAAACCTGCCGCCGCCAAGGAGTACTGAGATGCTGGCTTATGTGATTCGACGCCTGCTGCTGATCATTCCCACGCTGCTGGCCATTCTGATCGTCAACTTCCTGATCGTGCAGGCCGCCCCCGGCGGACCGGTCGAGCAGGCCATTGCGCGCATTCAGGGCTTCAGCCCCAACGGCGTGGGCGGCGGCGGGGGCGAAGTGGCTGCCTCCGGCACTGCGAGCCGCAGCACCCGCGGGCTGGACCCGGCGCTGATCGAGCAGATCAAGCAACACTACGGTTTCGACAAGCCGGTGCACGAACGGCTGTGGCTGATGCTAAAGAACTACGCGCAACTGGACTTCGGCACCAGCTTCTTCCGCGGCGCGCCAGTCACCGAACTGATCGCGCAAAGGCTTCCGGTGTCGCTGTCCCTCGGGCTCTGGGCGACGCTGATCACGTACCTGATTTCCATCCCGCTGGGCATTCGCAAGGCGGTGCGGCATGGCAGTGCGTTCGATGTCTGGAGCAGCACGCTGGTGATCATCGGTTACGCCACGCCCGCGTTTCTGTTCGCCATTCTGCTGATCGTGGTGTTCGCCGGAGGCAGTTACCTGAGCTGGTTTCCGGCGCAGGGGCTGTTCTCGGACAACTTCGACAGCCTGAGCACCTGGGGCAAGGTGAAGGACTACCTGTGGCACTTGGTGCTGCCGGTCAGTTCGCTGGTGATCGGCGGGTTCGCCACGCTGACCATCCTCACCAAGAACAGCTTTCTCAACGAGATCAGCCGCCAGTACGTGGTCACGGCGCGCGCCAAGGGCCTGACCGAGCATCGCGTGCTGTACGGCCATGTGTTTCGCAACGCCATGTTGCTGGTGATCGCCGGTATTCCACAGGCCTTGATCGAAGTGTTTTTCGCCGGCTCGTTGCTGATCGAAACCATCTTCGGCCTCGATGGTTTGGGGCGTATGAGTTACGAAGCGGCGGTGTCGCGCGACTACCCGATTGTGTTCGGCACGCTGTTTCTGTTCACGCTGTTCGGCCTGCTGATCAAGCTGATCGGTGACCTGTGTTACACGCTGGTCGACCCACGCATCGACTTTTCCGCGAGGAGCGCCTGATGTTCGAGTTCTCTCCCCAGACCCGGCGCCGCTTCGACCTGTTCAAGGCCAACCGTCGCGGTTGGTGGTCGCTGTGGATCTTCATCGGCCTGCTGCTGGTGTGCCTGTGCGGCGAACTGATCGCCAACGACAAGCCGCTGCTGATCCGCTACGACGGGCAGTTGTATTACCCGGTGTTGCACACCTACATGGAAACCGATTTCGGCGGCGAGCTGCCCTTCGAGCCGGACTATGCCAGCGACTACGTGCGCAAGCTGATCGCGGCGAAAAACGGCTGGATGCTGTTCGCGCCGATCCCGTTCAGCTACGACACCATCAACTACGACCTGGACGCGCCATCGCCTAGCCCGCCGGACCACATCAATTGGCTGGGCACCGACGAGCAGGCCCGTGATGTGCTGGCGCGTGTGCTGTTCGGCGCGCGGATTTCCATTCTGTTCGCGCTGCTGCTGACCGCGATCAGCACGGTGATCGGCGTGTGTGCCGGGGCGATTCAGGGTTACTACGGCGGCATGACCGACCTGATCGGCCAGCGCATTCAGGAGATCTGGTCGGGGCTGCCGGTGCTGTACCTGCTGATCATTCTGTCCGGCTTTGTGTCGCCGAGTTTCTGGTGGCTGCTGGGGATCATGGCGCTGTTCTCCTGGCTGTCGCTGGTGGACGTGGTGCGTGCCGAGTTCCTGCGCGGGCGCAACCTGGAATACGTCAAGGCCGCCCGCGCACTGGGCCTGACCGATGCCGCGCTGATGTGGCGGCACATCCTGCCCAACGCGATGACCAGCACCCTGACTTACCTGCCGTTCATCATCACCGGCGCCATCGCCACCCTCACTGCGCTGGATTTTCTCGGCTTCGGCATGCCGGCGGGCAGTGCGTCGCTGGGCGAGCTGATCGGCGAGGCCAAGCGCAATCTGCAAGCGCCCTGGCTGGGGCTGACGGCGTTCGTGGTGCTGGCCCTGATTCTTTCTCTGCTGGTGTTCATCGGCGAAGCCTGCCGCGACGCGTTCGATCCTCGGAGCTGACATGCACGACAACCTGATTGAAATTCGCGACCTGCGGGTCGCCTTCAACGGCCACGAAGTGGTGCATGGCGTCAGCCTCGACATCCGCCGTGGCGAGTGCCTGGCGCTGGTGGGCGAATCCGGCTCGGGCAAGTCGGTCACGGCGCATTCGATTCTGCGTCTGTTGCCGGCGAAAACCGTCAGCACCCAGGGCTCGATTCGTTACGACGGGCTGGATTTGGTGACTGCCAGCGACAAGCAGTTGCGCAGCCTGCGCGGCAACCGGGTGGCGATGATTTTTCAGGAGCCCATGAGTTCGCTGAACCCGCTGCACACGGTCGAAAAACAGATCGGCGAAATCCTCGTGACCCACAAGGGCCTCAAGGGCAAGGCCGCGCTGAGCCGCACCCTGGAGCTGCTGGAACTGGTCGGCATTCGTGATCCGCTGTCACGTCTCAAGGCGTACCCGCATCAACTGTCGGGCGGGCAACGGCAGCGCATCATGATTGCCATGGCGCTGGCCAACGAGCCGGATCTGCTGATCGCCGACGAGCCGACCACCGCACTGGATGTGACCGTGCAGGTGAAGATTCTGGAGTTGCTCAAGTCTCTGCAACAGCGGCTGAACATGTCGCTGCTGCTGATCAGCCACGACCTCAATCTGGTGCGGCGCATCGCCCAGCGGGTCTGCGTGATGCGTGAGGGCGAGATCGTCGAGCAGGCCGATTGCCAGACCCTGTTCGACAGCCCGCAACACCCGTACAGCCGTCTGCTGATCAATGCCGAGCCGGATGGTGAACCGGTGCCGTCCACGCACAGCAACACGCTGCTGTCGGTACAGGACCTGAAGGTCTGGTTCCCGCTGGGCAAGGCCTGGTTCAAGCGTGAACCGCAGTATGTTAAGGCGGTGGACGGGGTGAGTTTCGAGCTGCTCAAGGGCAAGACCCTGGGCATTGTCGGCGAGTCGGGTTCGGGGAAATCGACCCTGGGCCAGGCGATTTTGCGCCTGGTCGATTCAGAAGGCAGCATCCGCTTCGGCACCAAGGAGCTGAGCCTGCACAGCCAGCACCTGATGCGCCCGTTGCGCCGCCAGTTGCAGGTGGTGTTTCAGGACCCGTTCGGCAGCCTCAGCCCGCGCATGACCGTGGAGCAGATCATTGCCGAGGGCCTGGTGACGCACAACATCGGTACGCCGAAAGAGCGTGAACAGACGGTGATCCGCGTGTTGCAGGAAGTCGGCCTGGACCCGGCCACCCGGCATCGTTACCCGCACGAGTTTTCCGGCGGTCAGCGCCAGCGTGTTTCCATCGCACGGGCACTGGTCCTTGAACCGGACCTGATCCTGCTCGACGAGCCGACCTCGGCGCTCGACCGGACCGTGCAAAAGCAGATCGTCGCCCTGCTGCGCGACCTGCAAATCCGGCATGGCCTGACGTACCTGTTCATCAGCCATGACCTGGCGGTGGTTCACGCCCTGGCCCATGACCTGATCGTGATCAAGGACGGCAAGGTGGTCGAGCAGGGCCCGTCCCGCGAGATCTTCGCCGCACCGCAGCAGGCCTACACTCAGGAACTGCTGCGTTCGTCGGGGCTGGTGTTCGCCTGAGCCCGAAAACTACGCGTGAAAGCTCTTGCCCAGCGCTTCCAGGCGAATGGCCAGTGGCGACAGGCTCTGGCTGCTGGTCGCCAGCACACCGATATTGGCGGCGGTGTGTTCGGCGATGGTCTGCACCGAGCGCAACTGATCGGCCATTTCCCGGCTGACGGCGGACTGCTGTTCGGTCGTCGTGGCAATCAGGCCGTTGAGCTGAGTGATATGGCCGATGCCTTCGCCGACTGCGCGCAGGGATTGCGAAGCGCGCTGGCTGTCCTCGACACAACGCCCGACACCCTGCAGGCTGTCGCTCATGGCCGTAGCGGCCTGACGACTGCCTTTTTGCAAGTCTTCGATGATGGTCTGGATTTCCTTGGTCGAGGCTGCTGTGCGCTGCGCCAGGTTGCGTACCTCATCGGCCACCACCGCAAAGCCTCGGCCCTGCTCACCGGCGCGGGCGGCTTCGATTGCAGCGTTGAGGGCCAGCAGGTTGGTCTGCTCGGCAATGCTGCCGATCACGTCCAGCACCTTGCCGATCTGTTCTGACTGGTTGGCCAGGGCCTGCACGGTTTCATCGGTGGTCGTGATGCGTGCGGCAAGCTGGGTGATTTCGCTCTGCGCACGGTCGACACTGTCGCGCCCATGAGCGACCTGATCGCTGGCGTCACCGGCGCGCTGCACGGCTTGCGCGACGTGGCTGGAGATATCGTTCATGGCATCACCCATGCGCTGCATCGCGCCGGTCATGCGGGCGATTTCACTGAGCTGATGCTGTGCACCGGTTTCCAGCGTACCGCTGGCCTTGGCGAGGTCATGACCCAGCTCGCCAAGCCCGCGAGTGTCACGCACTACGCCATCGACCAGGCCGGTGATCTGCGCCAGGAACTGCTCGAACCGTTGCGCCAGCGAGACATGTTTGCCCGACTGCTGGCTGGACTGGCTATCGGTAGAGAACTGGTTGGTGGTGGCCAGCATGCGATCGAGCATGTCCTGATTCTCGACCGCCTCGGCCTGATTCTGCACCGCCAGGTACACCAGAATCGCGCTTTCAACCACCACATACACCGCATGCACAAGCACCATGCTCCAGCCGAAGCCGTGTTGCATGACGTACACCGGGAAGCCGGAATGCTGCAGGGCATGAAAACCGATGTGGTGGAGGGCGATGGTGACGGCAGCGACCAGAATCGGCAGCCAGTCGCGGTAGAAGGTCAGCACAGCGAGCAGGACAAAGATGCCGAAATGTATCTCGACCTGCCCGTGGGTCTGATTGATGTGCAGCGCGGTCATGACCATCAGGCCTACACCGAAACAGCAACGCATCAATCGGGTGCCGCCGATGGCCCGATACAGCCCGGTCAGCACCACCGCGGTGCCACCACCGACGACGACGGCCTGGGTGAAGGTGTCGAACCAGAACGCCAACCCGAGCGCGTAGATGAACAACAGCCAGATCAGACCCAGCATGATCCGGTCGGCCTTGCGGTAATGGTCCAGGAAACGAGGGGCTACGGGCATCGAACACATCCTTTTGAAATCCATGGCGACAGGAGCTCCTGCCGGTTTTCAAATCTGCACGAGCAAAAGCCCGGCCAAAGTGCCGTCCGGATAGTAGCGCTATGCCAGAATTTCAGACATACCTATTCTTTGCCGGCACTCAGGGCTACGTGTGCGGAGCGGCGCAGATCTGTGACGCGGAGCGTCACGCAAGGCGTTCCCACGCTGGAGCGTGAGGAACGATAGTCGTCAGGGAGATCGCGGAACCGGCGAACGCTATCGTGCCCATGCTCCGCGTGGGTATGCCGTTCTGGACGCTCTGCGTCCTCTCCGGGCTAGAGCTTCAGTGGCGCAACAGTTTGCGCAGCGGCACGCCGTCTTTCATGACCGGGGATTTGATGACGATGTAGCTGAAGTACTTGGAGATGCCGATGTTCTTGTCCAGCAGCTCTTCGATCACTTCCTGATAATGCTGAATGCTGCGGGTCATGAAGCGCACCAGATAGTCGTAGCCGCCGCTGATCAGGTGGCATTCCAGCACTTCGTCGACGTGACGGATATTGGCTTCGAATTTGGCGAAGTCTTCGCGCTTGTGGTCGCTGAGGGAGATTTCCGTGAACACAGTGACCGATTCGGTGATCTTGGCCAGATTAAGGTGCGCCTTGTAGCTGGAAATGTAACCTGCCGACTCCAGGCGTTTGACGCGTTGCAGGCAAGGGCTCGCGGAAAGTCCGACGGCATCGGCCAGGCTGACGTTGGTCATGCGCCCGTCTTTCTGGAGTTCTACCAAAATATTGATATCAATCCGATCCAGTTTGACCAAGCCTTCCATTACCTACCTCATGTATTGCCATTCACGGTGCCTACCTTCTAGCAAAATCAGCGCCGTAAAGACAGCTGATGCTGAGCGACCAGATCAGCCATGCTGTTGATACAGATATCCGCCGTGCAGGGCTGGCTGTGCTGTTCCCGACCACGCCGGATCAGGCACAACCCACCGCTCGCCAGCGCCGAGGCCGGGGGGCGGGAGACAAACAGGGTTTCGCGCGGCTCCAGATCCATATCGGCAAGCCAGCCCGTGTCGTCCAGCGGGTGGGTGGTCAGTGACAGCAGGCTGTCGGGCTCCAGCCCCAGTCGCTCGCACAGCAGGCCGCGATCCTGCAGGTCGCGGTCGGCGTACACCAGCAATCGATAGAACTTGCGCAGGTAGAGCATCGCACCGGGCGCATCTTCGAACAGCGTCCAGTTCGGGACGGAGCGGGCGAAGGTCATGCCCTCTTCCCAACTGGCCTTGATGCCCAGGCGTTCGGCCAGCTGGCGGTGCGCGAAGCACAGCAGGCCGCTGAAGCCCAGTTCGTCAAAGCGTGGGTACAAGGTGCGGACCACGTCATTGAATTCGGTCAGCACCTGGTCTTTCGCCGGCGTGCTCAGGCTGTTGTCCAGCAACGGCTGCAACGCCGACCAGACTCCCGAATCACGGTCCACCAGCACTTCATCACAATCGATCAGCAGTGCGCGGTAATCAATAAGCCCCATGGCAGGCAACGTCTCCATTCAACAATGATTCCCGGCGCGGGTGATCGCAGCGTCTCGCGACAGCTGCGATCACGCTTGCGCTCAGCTGGACTTCAATACTCGTGCCAACGCCGCGTCGAGAATGCCCAGCGCTTCATCGATCTGCTGCTCGGTAGTCACCAACGGAGCCAGGAAGCGCAGGACGTTGCGGTACACGCCGCACTTGATCACCAGCAGGCCGCCAAGACGCGCCTGATCGATCACCTTCTGGTTGAGATCAGCGTCCGGACTGCGTGCCGCGTCATTCTTGACCATCTCCATGGCGAGCATGAAACCGGTGCCGCGCACGTCGCCAATGCAGGCGTAACGCTCCTTGAGCTTGAGCAGACCGGCGCGCAGGTGTTCGCCCAGCTGTTCGCCACGTGCCAGCAGGTTTTCCTGCTCATAGGTGTCGATCACTGCCAGTGCCGCGGCGCAGGACAGCGCATTACCGCCGTAGGTGCCGCCCAGGCCGCCCGGAAGCGGTGCGTCCATGATCTCGGCACGCCCGACCACGCCCGACAGCGGCATGCCGCCCGCGAGGCTCTTGGCCACGGTCACCAGATCAGGCTGGATGCCCGAATGCTCGAAACCGAACCATTTGCCGGTACGCCCGAAACCGGACTGGATTTCATCGGCAATCAGCACGATGCCGTGTTGTTCGGTGAGGGCACGCAGTGCCTTCATGAATTCGACCGGCGCAGTCAGGAAGCCGCCGTCGCCCTGCATCGGCTCGATCAGGATCGCCGCCACGCGCTCCGGGGCAACCTGGGTCGCCAGCAGTTCATGCAGCGCCGCCAGCGCGACTTCGCTGGTCACGCCGCGATACTCGTTCGGGTACGGGGTGTGGAACACCTCAGGCGCCATGGGGCCGAAATTCTGTTTGTACGGCTGGCTCATGCCGGTCAGCGTGGTGCCAAGCAGTGTACGGCCATGAAAGCCGCCACGGAACGAGATGATTGCCGGGCGATTGGTGTGGGCGCGGGCGATTTTCACCGCGTTTTCGACCGCTTCGGCGCCGGAAGTGAAAAGCACCGCCTTGTGATCGATGCCGCTCTGCCCCGCAATGAGATGGCTCAGGCGTTTGGCCAGATCCAGATAGGGCTGATAGGACGCCACCTGAAAGCAGGCGTGGGTAACTTTGGTCAGTTGTGCCTGAATCGCCTTGACCACGTTCGGGTGGTTGTGGCCGATGTTCAACACGCCGATACCACCGACGAAATCCAGATAGCGTTTGCCATCGACGTCCCACAGCTCAGAACCCTGCGCGCGGTCGATGACCAGCGGGTGAGCC
The DNA here is from genome assembly GCF_020312195.1 of Pseudomonas sp. P129. NCBI lineage: Bacteria > Pseudomonadati > Pseudomonadota > Gammaproteobacteria > Pseudomonadales > Pseudomonadaceae > Pseudomonas > Pseudomonas sp. P129. The sequence continues at coordinate 47,513 of NZ_JAGPYS010000007.1, forward strand.
GTGACAATCCCGCGCGGCACGAACTGATCGCGCTGGCGGAGCAGATGAGGGGTTTCGTCGACTTTGCTGTTCATGGTTATACCTGTCGTGGGCCAGGCAGCCGGCGGGGTGGCTGCGATGCTGTTCAGGTTAAGCGTTCAGCGAAATGATCTACGCCGAACTTGCCCCCTCAGATGTCCATATCGACTGTTTTTCGCCTTGCAAACGGCAGATTCCTTCATGCCCGCACATCACCATGCAATCTGCCGGACAGCCGCGCTTTTCGGACATTGGAGCGGCCAGGAAGCAGGCGTTTCGACAGATCATGCTTTGCATTTGCGGCATGATGGGGCTCCCCTTTCATGCTCAGGAAACGCCCATGCCCGCCCTGCTCTACAAAGCCGATCCCGCACGTGCCGAACGCTGGCGCGTCCTGTTTGCCGAGCACGCGCCGGACATCGAGTGGCGGGTATGGCCGGACATCGGCGACCCGGCCGACATCCACTATCTGGGCGCCTGGCTGGCGCCCGATGATCTGCAGGAACTGCTGCCCAACCTGAAAGTGCTGTTTGCCCTGTCGGCAGGTGTGGACCAGCTGGACCTGAGCCGTATTCCGAAATCGCTGCCGGTGGTGCGTCTGCTGGACCCCGGCATCAGTCACGCGATGTGTGAGTACGCAACCTTTGCCGTGCTGAGCCTGCACCGGGAAATGCTGCGTTATCGGCAGCAGCAAGTTGAAGGCGTCTGGAAAGCTCACCCGCTGATACCGGCGAACCAACGCCGAGTCGGCGTGATGGGGCTGGGGTTGCAGGCGCAGCATATTCTGTCGAGCCTCAAACCGTTCGGTTTCGAGCTGTCGGGCTGGGCGCGCAGCGAGCATCGAATCGACGCTGTGCAGTGCTATGCCGGAGAAGAGCAACTGGACGCATTTCTGGGGCAGTGCGACATTTTGCTGTGTGTGCTGCCGCTGACCGGGCAGACCGAAGGCATCCTCAATCGTCGGCTTTTCGAACAATTGCCCAAGGGCGCCGCGCTGATCAATATGGGCCGTGGCGGGCATCTGGTGGAAGCGGAGCTGATTGAAGCGCTGGACAGCGGTCAACTCAGCGCTGCAGTGCTGGATGTGCTGCAGCAGGAACCGGCAGCAGCCGACCATCCGTTCTGGACACACCCGAAGATCCTGCTGACCCCGCATGTGGCGGCCATGACCCAGCCGGAAAGCGCCTTTCCTGGCCTGCTCGATAACATCCGCCGTTTTGAGCGTGGTGAAGCGATGCAAGGACAGGTGGATCGCGGCCAGGGTTATTAACTGACGATCGCCCCCACGCTCGCACCCCGCGTCATACACAAGTCTGCTTTTGATTCTGGCCGGAGGCCGTAGGAGCGAACCGGGCGACGCTTCGCTTGTTCGCGAAAGCTGCCTCAACTGCCACGCCTGGCAATCGACCTCAACGGCATGGTTGCGCGCTTCGTGCTTTGATCCTCGAAAACGGGCGTTTTATGTCCGGAAGCCAGGTTGTGTGAACGTCAGTCTTCGCGAACAAGTTCGCTCCTACGCCCTTCGGGCAGAAGCCAAGGCGAATACGGTCTGCTTTTGATTCTGGCCGCAGGCCGTAGGAGCGAACCGGGCGACGCTTCGCTTGTTCGCGAAAGCTGCCTCAACTGCCACGCCTGGCAATCGACCTCAACGGCATGGTTGCGCGCTTCGTGCTTTGATCCTCGAAAACGGGCGTTTTATGTCCGGAAGCCAGGTTGTGTGAACGTCAGTCTTCGCGAACAAGTTCGCTCCTACGCCCTTCGGGCAGAAGCCAAGGCGAATACGGTCTGCTTTTGATTCTGGCCTGAGGCCGTAGGAGCGAACCGGGCGACGCTTCGCTTGTTCGCGAAAGCTGCCTCAACTGCCACGCCTGGCAATCGACCTCAACGGCATGGTTGCGCGCTTCGTGCTTTGATCCTCGAAAACGGGCGTTTTATGTCCGGAAGCCAGGTTGTGTGAACGTCAGTCTTCGCGAACAAGTTCGCTCCTACGCCCTTCGGGCAGAAGCCAAGGCGAATACGGTCTGCTTTTGATTCTGGCCGCAGGCCGTAGGAGCGAACCGGGCGACGCTTCGCTTGTTCGCGAAGGGGACTCGCTGTTTTCTCCGCCTCTACAACCCACCCACATGAAACGCCTTCACTTCCAGGTATTCATCCAGTCCGTAGCTGGAGCCTTCGCGGCCCAGGCCGGACTGCTTGACGCCGCCGAAGGGGGCGACTTCCATGGAGATGATGCCGGTGTTGAGGCCGACCATGCCGAACTCCAGCGCTTCGCCGAAACGCCATGAGCGGCGCAGGTCCTGGGTGAAGTAATACGCGCCAAGGCCATAGGGCGTGGCGTTGGCCAGTGCCAGCGCTTCGGCTTCATCTGTGAAGCGCATCAGTGGCGCGACCGGGCCGAAGGTTTCTTCGTTGGCCAGCAGCATGCCTGCGTGGGTATCGCCCAATACCGTGGGCTGGACGAACTGGCTGGTGCCGTCGGGAGAACCGCCGTGCAGCAGTTTCGCCCCCTGGCTCAGCGCATCGTCGATATGCCGGGCGACTTTGCTGACCGCTGCCGGGTTGATCAACGGGCCGATGGTCACGCCCTCTTCCAGACCGTTGCCGACCTTGAGCTTGCTCACTTCTTCCACCAGCCGTGCAGCAAAACGGTCGTAAATGCCGTTTTGCACCAGAATCCGGTTGGCGCACACGCAGGTCTGCCCGGCGTTGCGGAATTTGCTGAGCATGATGCCCGTCACCGCCTGTTCCAGGTCCGCGTCGTCAAACACGATGAAGGGCGCGTTGCCGCCCAGTTCCAGGCTCAGACGTTTGATGTGTTCGGCGCTCTGGCGCATCAGCAGACGGCCGACCGGTGTCGAACCGGTGAAGGAAATCTTGCGCACCACCGGATTGCCGGTCAGCTCTTCACCGATGCCGGTGGGCATGCCGGTGATGACGTTGAACACCCCGGCAGGAATACCCACGCGCTCGGCCAGCACCGCCAGCGCCAGGGCTGACAAGGGCGTGAGGTCCGATGGTTTGACGATGATCGGGCACCCGGCAGCCAGGGCCGGCGCACACTTGCGGGTGATCATGGCGTTGGGGAAGTTCCACGGTGTGATCGCGGCACAGACGCCCACTGGTTGCTTGAGGGTCATCAAACGACGGTCTGCACTGGGCGCGGGAATGGTTTCACCGTACGAGCGGCGTGCCTCCTCGGCGAACCATTTGACGAAGCTGGCACCGTAGCGGATCTCGCCGCGCGACTCATTCAGCGGCTTGCCCTGCTCAAAGGTCATGATCAGCGCCAGGTCTTCGACGTTGTCGAGCATCGCCTGATGCCAGCGCTCCAGCAGCGCCGCGCGTTCGGCCGCGGGACGTGCACGCCACGCGGGCCAGGCGCGATCAGCCGCCTCGATGGCACGCCGGGTTTCGACGCCCTGCAGGGCCGGCACCTGCGCCAGCGCCTCGCCGGTGGCCGGGTTGCTGATGGTCAGGGTGGCACCATCGTCAGCGCTGATCCATTGCCCGTCGACGTAGGCGCGGTCTACCAGCAGGCTGGGGTCTTTCAACTGATTCTTGAGCATGGTCGAGTCCTGTTCCGGGATGATTGCCAGTCTAGGCAGACGCCACAGTCCAGGATGCTGAAAGCGCGATAACGGCAGCGTCCGATGCTGAAATTTGTCTGCGGACGGCAGCCTCTACTGCTTCAGCGAGCCCAGCAGGCTCTGCAGAAAGCGCTCGCCTGCGTCCATCTGGCTCTCGTCGATAAACTCGTCCGGCTTGTGTGCCTGCTCGATGGAACCCGGACCGCAAACCACGACCGGCACGTTGAGGCGCCCGGCGAACAGGCCGCCCTCGGTGCCATATGAGACCTTGATGTGCTGTGTGCCCGGCTCGGCAAACGCGTGCAGCAGGCGCACCGCCTCAACGCTTGGATGGGTCTCCAGCGCCGGGTATTCGTTCATGACCTCGATCTCGATGTCTGCCACACCCGACAGCTGTCGCGCTTCACGTACCAGCACCTCGGCACGCTCGCGTAACTGCTCCAGCAACGCATCGGGGTTGTCGCCCGGCAGGTTGCGGTATTCGAACTCCATGGTGCACAGGTTGGGCACAATGTTCAGCGCCTTGCCGCCATCGATACGGCCGATGTGTACGGTGCTGTAAGGGATGTCGTAACCCTCGTCACGCGCGCCTTGCTGTTCGATCTGCTTCTGGCTCTTGCGCAGTTCGGCGATGAAGTCGCTGGCCAGGTGAATCGCGTTGACCGCTCTTGGGGCCAGCGAGGAATGCGCCTCCTGACCTCGACAGAAGGTGCGATAGGACGCCTTGCCCTTGTGACCGACGGCGAACTGCATCAGGGTCGGCTCGCCGACCACGCACAGGAACGGACGTACCGGTGCCAGATGCAGGACATCGAGCAGCCGCCGCACGCCGACGCAGCCGATCTCTTCGTCGTGGGACAGCGCCAGTTGCAGCGGTCGCATCAGGGGCATGTCCGCAGCATCGAGCATCGCGTCGATAGCCAGGGCGATAAAGCCCTTCATGTCGCAGGTGCCACGGCCGTAGATGCGCCCGTCACGCAGGGTTGCCTGAAACGGTGGCATAGTCCACGCCTGACCGGCCGCAGGAACCACGTCGGTGTGGCCGGACAGCAGCACGCCCGGTACATCGCGTGGGCCGGTGCTGGCGAACAGGTTGGCCTTCTTGCCGGTCTCGTCCTTGACGATCAGCGACTCGATGCCTTTGCTGGCCAGCAGTTCGCGGACGTATTCGATCAGCGCCATGTTCGGCTCCGACGACACGGTGTCGAAAGCGATCAGACGCTTGAGGATTTCCAGTGCGCGGGGGCTCATGAGGCTTTACTCGTCTGTTCAGTGAGGTTGTCCACAAGGCTGACATCAAACCGGCGAATGTCGAACGGGCTGATCGAGGTGCTGGTCGTGCCGGTGCTGATCAGTTCGGCCATCACGTCGCCCACGCCCGGACCGAGCTGGAAGCCATGGCCGCAGAAGCCGAACGCATAGAACAGGCCGTCGACCTTGCCGCTGCGGCCCATCACTGGCAGCGAGTCCGGCGTGTAGCCTTCGATGCCGCTCCATACGCGGATGATGTTCAGGTTGCCGACGCCGGGCAACAGGCGACGCATCTGCTGCACCTGATTGATGATGCTACGCGGTTCGACGTAGGCGCGGCGGTTGATCATGTCCGGCTTGCTGCGAAAACCACCGCCGATGACGATGTTGCCGCGGGCGATCTGCCGGAAGTAGATCACTTCGTGAGGGATTTTGGTGAACACGCCGATGACTGTCGGCAGTGCATACGGCACCGGCTCGGTGACGGCCATCTGCGGACCATGGGTGTCCAGCGGCACGGATTCACCGAACTGCGTGGAGAGTTTCTGTCCCCAGGCGCCAGCGGTGATCAGCAATTGATCAGCGCTGAAAATGCGCCCGTCAGTGGTGGTGACTTCGAATTCGTTACCGACCGTTTCCACATGAGCCACTTCGGTACGCTCTTCGATCCGCGCCCCGGCCCGAATCGCTGCGCGGGCAAAGGCAGGTGCTGCCAGGCGCGGGTTGGCGTGGCCATCGTGTGGCGCGTAAGAGCCGCCCTTAACGTCGGGGCCAAGAAACGGAAAGCGCTCGTGCAGCGCTTTCCCGCTATAGATTTTCAGGTCCAGCTCACGGGCTTCCGGGGCTGCTGCGTAGGCTTCCAGCTCGGCGATTTCGTCCTCGCGATAGCAGACGCGCATGTGGCCGCTGGGCAGGAACTCCAGGTCTTCACCGATCAGCTCCGGCAGCCGCTGCCAAAGGGCTCTGGAGCGGTTGGCGAGTTCCAGCTGACCGAGATGCCGACCCTGACGGCGCACGTTGCCGAAGTTCACGCCGCTGGCGTACTGGCCGATCACGTCGCGCTCCAGCAGCGTCACTGACTTGCCGCGCTGGCGCAGAAAGAACGCTGATGCCGAGCCCATGAAGCCGCCGCCGACAATTAGTACGTCCACTTTTGGCTGCTTCATGATGCCACCTCGTCGATCAGCATCGACAACGGTTTGACCGGTGCCTGACCGCGCTGACGACCAACCTGTTCGACCGGCACACCGGCTTCGGCAGCGATCACCTCGGCCCCGGCCTGCGAGCAGTAACGGCCCTGGCAGCGGCCCATGCCGACGCGACTGAAGGCCTTGGCGCGGTTGACTTCGCAGGCGCCCTTTTCTCGTACGACGCCGCGCAGTTCACCGGCGCTGATCATCTCGCAGCGGCAGACAATGGCGTCATCGGGCAAGACCGCCGCCTGGGCCGCAGGCCACGGAAACGCCTCGGCCAGCCCGACCCGAAAGCGATCCATCGCCACCAGGCTCTTGCGCACCTCTGCCTGGCGCGAGTTATCCACAGGCCGGCCGAGGTCCTCCAGCAGCGCCATCGCCACCAGTCGACCGGCCTGTTCAGCGGCATCGGCGCCACGAATCTTCGCGCCGTCGCCCGCGGCGTAAAAACCCTTGACCGAAGTACGCCCCTCTTCATCGACCGCCAGCACCCATTGCCCGGACGCTTCGTCGAAACGTAACTGGCAGCCGGCCAGATCAGCCAACTGGGTTTCCGGACGCAGGTGGTAACCCAGCGCCAAGGCATCGCAATCGACGTCCAGCGCGTTGCCATTGGCCAGCTTCACACGCACGCCGGTGACGCCGTCCTGTTCGCTGCCGATGATTTCCTCGGGCTGCACGCCCAGGTGCACCGGCACCCCGGCGCTGTACAGTTGGCCCAGCAGTTTCATGCCGTTGAGCAGCAGACCGGGGCGCGCCAGCAATTTGGGCATCGCGCTGACGCGTTTGCCGAACGGTGAGGTGTCTAGCACTGCAGCGACGTCGGCGCCGGCTTTGACGTACTGGCTGGCGACCAGGTACAGCAGCGGACCGCTGCCCATGAACACCACGCGACTGCCAATCGACACCGATTGCGACTTGAGCGCAATCTGCGAGCCGCCCAGGCTGTAGGTGCCTGCCAGCTGCCAGCCCTTGATCGGCATCAGGCGGTCGGTGGCCCCGGCACACAGGATCAGTGCGTCGTATTCGACCACGGTGTGCACGCCTTGACTGGCACAGCACAGCTCGCCGTAGGTCAGGTTCCAGGCCAGGGTGTCGGGGCGGTAGTCGATCTGCGGGCGCAAGCGATCGAAGCTTTCATGCAGGTCACGCGCTTTGGCCGCTTCAGTGCCATACAGCGCCGAATAATCGCGTTTGAAGCCTTCTGGTTGACGGCGATAGATCTGCCCGCCGTCACGTCGGTTTTCGTCGATCAGGATCGGTTTGATGCCCGCAGCCAGCAAGGTTTCGGCGCAGCGGGTGCCTGCTGGGCCGGCGCCGATGATGACCACTCTGGGGCTGCCAGGGTTGCGAACGTCTAACCGTGAAGAAGTGGCCATTTCGCCTCCGGTTGGGTGGTGACGATGTCGAGTCCGTCGCGGACTTCGTTGGAGCAGGCGCGCAGCCGCTCGCCGCTGCGGCTCCAGACCCAGCAATCCTGACAGGCGCCCATCAGGCAGAAACCTGCACGGCGTCCCGGGTCGAACTCGGACTGGCGTAATGTCGCCTTGCGGGTCAGCAACGCCACCATCAGGGTATCGCCCTGCAATGCCTCGATGGGCGCGCCATCGACCATCAGGCTTACGACCGGGCGATCGCGCTCGCCCAGCCTCACAAAGCGACCATTCATGCGTAAGCTCCCACGGTTTCAGGATTCAGGTTTTCTTGCACGGCCTGCAGCTCGTCGCTGTCGCGGTGGCAAAGGATCTCGCTGCCCCCTGCGATCAGGCGACGGCCCGGCGCGGTCTTGTTGCACAGGCCTTCGATGCGGGCCGGGCAGCGATTGAGGAAGGTGCACAGCTCCGGATTGTTGGCCGGTGCGCTGATGGGCGGCAGGTTGCCGCTGGTCACACCGCAGGTTTCCAGCCAGCCCTGACGCAGTTCCGGCACCGAATGCACCAGCAGATCGGTGTAAGGGTGGAACGGCACACGGCTGAAGGCTTCGCGGCTGCCCTCTTCGACCTTGTGGCCGCTGTACATCACCACGATGTCGTCGCACAGCGCGCGCACGGTGGAGATGTCGTGGCTGATGAACAGGTAGGAAACCCCGAGCTTGCGGCGCAGTTCGCCGAGCAGCTCGAGGATGCAGGCACCGACCACAGTATCCAGCGCCGAGGTCACTTCATCGCAGAGGATCAGGTCCGGCTTGGCCGCCAGCGCGCGCGCCAGGTTGACGCGCTGTTTCTGCCCGCCCGAAAGTTCGTTGGGGCGCCGCTCGGCCAGCTCGCGGGGCAGGCGCACCAGGTCCATCAGCTCATCGATGCGCTCGCGCAGGGCCTTGCCTTTCAGACCGAAATACATCTTCAGCGGGCGCGCCAGAATTGCGCTGATGCTGTGCATCGGGTTGAGCGCAGTGTCGGCGTTCTGGAACACCATCTGAATGCGCCGGAACTGTTCTTCGGTACGACCCGCCAGGGTGCCGGACAAGTCGGCACCGTCGAAGGTCAGGCTGCCAAGCGCCGGGTCCAGAAGACCGGCGACCACACGGGCCAGCGTTGATTTGCCCGAACCCGACTCGCCGATCACGCCAATGGCCTGACCGCGGCGGATGGTCAGGTCGATGTCTTCCAGCACGCGAATCATCGGCATGCCCTGCAGGTTCTTTTTGCCGTAACCCGCTGTCAGGCCCTTGATGGTCAACAGCGTGCTGTCCTTGACCACCTCGCTGGCCGGGCTCAGCACTTTATCCGGACGTGCCGCCGCCAGCAGGCTGCGGCTGTAGGCGTCCACTGGCCCCTTGAGCAGCGCGGCGGTGCTGCTTTGTTCGATGATCCGCCCGCCGTTGAGCACCACGATCTGATCGGCCATCTGCGCCACCACCGCAAGGTCGTGGGAGACATAGACCGCGGTGGCACCCCGGTCGCGCACCACCCGCTTGAACGCGCGCAGCACGTCGATCTGCGTGGTGACGTCCAGTGCGGTGGTCGGCTCATCGAGGATCACCAGCAACGGATCACTGATCAGCGCCATGGCCGCCATGACGCGCTGCAACTGGCCGCCCGAGACCTGATGCGGGTAACGCCGGCCGATGCTTTCCGGATTGGGCAGGGCCAGGTCGCGGAACAGCTCGACGGCCTTGGCTTCCAGTTCCGCACGGCTGCCGAGACCATGAATCAGCGCGCCCTCGATCACCTGATCGATCAGCTTTTTCGCCGGGTTGAAGGCCGCTGCGGCGCTTTGCGCAATGTAGGACACGCGGTTGCCACGCAGGCCCTGCAATTGGCTTTCGGGCAGGCTGAGCATGTCGTGCTCGCCCACTTGAACCACCCCTCCGGCCAGCTTGCAACCGCGTCGGGCGTAACCGAGCAGGGCCAGCGCGATGGTGGTCTTGCCGGAGCCCGACTCGCCGATCAGTGCCAGCACTTCACCTTTTTCCAGCGCAAAGCTGACGCCTTTGACGATCTCCAGCTCGCCGTGGTCGCCATCGGCAACCACGCGCAGGTCTTGCACACGAATCAACTGGCTCATCTCAATGCCCTCCCGAACGACGACCGCGTCGCGAGGCCAGCCGGTCGATGAGCAGGTTGACGCCGATGGTCAGGGTGCCGATGGCCAGGGCCGGGATCACGATGGCCGGCGCGCCCTGGCTGAGCCCGCCGATGTTCTCGCGGACCAGCGAGCCAAGGTCGGCGTCAGGCGGTTGTACACCGAGCCCCAGAAAGCTCATGCCGCTGAGCAGCAGGACGATGAAGCCGAAACGCAGGCCCAGGTCGGTCATGACCGGGTTGAGCATGTTTGGCAGGATTTCCCGGCAGGCAATGTAGATACGGCCCTCGCCGCGTGTGCGTGCAACCTGCACGTACTCCAGCGCCTCGATGTTCACCGCCAGACTGCGCGCGATGCGAAACGCGCCTGGGGTGTAGCTGAGCACCGCCGTGCAGATCAGCAGCACCTCGGACGAGCCGAACGCCGAGACCATGATCAGCGCCAGCATTTTGCTGGGGATCGAGATGAACGCGTCCATCAGGCGGCTGATGATTTCGTCCAGCCATTTTGGCGCGACCACCGACAGCAGCGCGCACAGGGTGCCGATGCCGCTGGCCAGCACGGCAGAAATCAATGCCAGGCCGACGGTGAAGCGCGCGCCGACCAGCACGCGGCTGAGCATGTCGCGGCCCAGGTAGTCCGTACCGAACGGATAGGCTGCGCTCATGTTTTCGAACATGTTGTCGGAGACCACTTCGCCCACCGGATGCGGTGCCAGCCAGGGGCCGAACAGGGCGACCATCAGCCAGATGAAGCACACCGTAGCGCCCAGCAGGCCAAGCCATGAGGTCGGGAGGGACGCTTTTTTGCGAAGCACCGGTTGCGGCGCTGCGGGCGTCGATTTCGCAATGAATTGAGTCATTGGGTTCTCAGCCTCGGATTGGAAAGAATTGCACACAGGTCGGCCATCAGCACCAACCCAAGGTAAGCGGAGCAGAACAGCATCGTGCAGCCCTGCACCAGGGCCATGTCACGGTTGGTCACGGCATCGACCATCAGGCTGGCGATGCCGGGATAGTTGAAGATGGTCTCGACGATGACGACGCCGCCGAGCAGGTACGACAGGCTCAGTGCCACGGCGTTGACGATCGGCCCGATGGCGTTCGGCAAGGCATGGCGCAATACGATACGCACCGGGCTGACGCCCTTGAGGCGCGCCATTTCCACATACGGGCTGTCCAGCTGGTCGATGACCGCAGCGCGGGTCATGCGCGCCATCTGCGCCACGATCACGCAGCACAGGGTCATCACTGGCAACGCGTAAGTACGCATGAACTGCCACGGCGAGCTGACATCGGCGCCATAGGACAGCGCCGACAACCAACCCAGATTGACGGCGAAAATCAGCACCGCCAGCGTCGCCACCAGAAACTCGGGCACGGCGACCAGTGACAGGGTGATGAAATTCAGCGCGCTATCCAGGCGACTGCCGCGGTACATCGCTGCGCCAATCCCCAGTGCCAGCGCGACCGGCACCGATACCAGCGCGGTGGTGGCCGACAGCATCAGGGTTTTCGGGAAACGTCCGGCAATCAGCTCCGAGACCGGCATCGCGTTGGAGACCGATTCGCCGAGGTTGCCGCCGAGCAGGTTGGTCAACCAATGCAGATAACGCACCACACCTGGCTGATCGAGGCCCAGTTGGGTACGCAGTGCCGCGACCTGTTCAGGCGTCGCGAATTGCCCAAGGGCCTGTTGTGCGGCGTCTCCAGGCAACACCGCCGTTATGGCGAAGACCACGATGGAAACGATCAACAACGTCACGATCGCTGCGCCGAAGCGCTGCACGATCAACCAGAGTGTGTTGCTATTCATCTGCGTCCTCCTGCTCGGTTCAGCGTTTCATTTACGCGTCCAGCCACACCTGCTCGCTGAACATGTAACCCATGAAGCCGCCCAGCGGGTTGCTGGAATAGCCCTGGATACGCTTGTCCACACCGTCGATGTTGCTGATGAACACAGGGATGCCGATGCCGCAGTTCTGGCTGACCAGAGCCTGCATGTCGCCATACATTTTGCCGCGCTTGGCATCGTCGGTTTCGCCACGGGCCAGCAACAGCAGTTGGTCGAACTGGTCGTTTTTCCAGCCGGATTCATTCCACGGCGCTGTGGACTGGAAGAACTGCGAGAAGATCACGTCGGCGTTCGGGCGCGGGTTGATGTTGCCGAAGCTCAGCGGGTGCTTCATCCAGTGGTTGGACCAGTAGCCGTCGCTTGGCAGACGGTTGACGTTGAGGGTCAGACCGGCCTGTTTGGCGGACTGTTGCAGCAGCACGGCGATGTCCACCGAGCCGGTGGCAGCAGGCGATGCCGCCACGGCCATGGTGATCTTTTCCATGCCGGCTTTTTTGAGCAGGAATTTGGCTTTTTCCGGGTCGTAGGCGCGCTGTGGCAGGTCCGCGTTGAAGTAGCGCGAGCCTGGCGAGATTGGATGGTCGTTACCGACGCGGGCGTAGCCACGGAACACCGCCGATTTGACCTGTTCACGGTCCAGCAGGTACTTCATGGCCTCGGTGAATTCCGGGCTCTTGCCGGGCATCTGGTCCTGACGAATGATCAGGTCGGTGTAGTTGCCGGACGGTGCATCGACCACGCGGTGTTTGGCGCTGGCGGCAATACGCGTGGTGGAGCGCGGGTTGACCTCGTTGATCATGTGTACGTCGCCGGAGAGCAGCGCGTTGACCCGCGAGGGTTCGTCGGCGATGGCGATGAATTCGATTTCGTCCAGGTACGGCAGGCCCGGTTTCCAGTAGTTGGGGTTGCGCGCACTGACCGAGCGCACGCCAGGGTTGAATTCCTTGACGGTGAACGGCCCGGTACCGATGCCTTTGCTGAAATCGGTGGTGCCTTCGGGCACGATCAGCAGGTGCGAAACCGCGAGGATCGACGGCAGCTCGGCGTTTGGCGAGCTGAGGGTGATCTGCACTTCCAGCGGGCCGGTGGCTTTGATCTCGGAAAACTGCGCCATCAATGGCAGGACTTTCGAGCCGGTGGCCGGGTCCTTGTGGCGCGACAGGGAGAACACCACGTCGCCAGCGGTCAGCGCCTTGCCGTTGTGGAAGGTCACGCCCTGGCGCAGGGTCACTGTCCAAACCGTGGCGTTGTCGCTTTCGATCTTCTCGGCCAGCTCCATGTGCGGCACCAGATGGCTGTCGAAACGGGTCAGGCCGTTGTAGAACATGAAGTGACGCACGTAATCGGTAGACAGCGCGCCCTTGGCCGGATCCAGCGTATCGGCGGTAGAACTGGACATGCCGGCGACCCGGATACGGCCGCCCGGCTTGCCTTTGACAGGGGCATCCGCGTCATCGGCAAACACCTTACCGGCCGCGCCGAACAGGCTGGTGGAGCCGGCCGCGACCACACCTGCAACGCCCAGCATGCGTAGCGCATCGCGACGTGACAGACCGCGATTGAGTCCTTCGAAAACCCGCAGGCTGTCTTCACCTGTGATCAACGTGGAGTCGTTTTTTTTGTCAGTCATATCAGTTCTACCTGTCGAAAAGGGGAAATTCCGAATTGCTCACGGTTGGCCGGAGCGTCCTTCAAGCACACACGACGACGGTCAGACAAACACTCAGTGGCGGCTGTCCTGATAGCGGTAATACGCGCCTACCAGCGGCAGAAACCATGGCTTGCCGAAATGGCCGGGAATGGCTGGCCAGCTCAGGTCCTTCCAGGGATTGGCCTGTGCCTTGCCTTCCATGACTTCGGCCATCATCCGCCCCATGTGCACCGACATCTGTACACCGTGGCCGCTGTAACCCATCGAGTAGAAGACCCCGTTGTGTTCGCCTGCACGTGGCAGACGGTCGGAGGTCATGTCCACCAGCCCGCCCCAGCAGTAGTCGACCTTGACGTGTGCCAGTTGCGGAAACATCTGCACCATGGCCGCCTGCAACACCTTGCCGCTCTTGGCGTCGGAGCTGCTGTTGGACATGGCGAAGCGCGCGCGCCCGCCGAACAGCAGGCGGTTGTCCGGCGTGAGGCGGAAATAGTTGCCGATCAAACGGCTGGTCACGTAAGCGCGCTGGTGGGGGAACAGTTGGTCGATCAGCGCCTGCGGCAACACTTCAGTGACGATGACGAAGCTGCCGACCGGCACGATGCGCCGGCGATACCAGCCCAGCCCGCCATGCTGGCAGGCACCGGTCGCCAACAGCAGCTGTCCGGCCTGGATCGAGCCTTTCGAGGTGTTGACCACAAAGCCGCCACGGTTGGCTTTCCAGTCCTTTACCGTCGCGTTCTGATACACCCTTGCGCCATGACGCACTGCTGCGTCGGCGAGACCCACACCGAAGCGTCCGACATGCATCTGTATGCCGTTGCGCTGCAGCAGGCCACCGTGAAACTCGTTCGAATCGATTTCAGCGCGCAGGTCCTGAGCGGACAGCAGCTCGACGTCAGCATCGACTTCACGGCGGATCAGCTCGCAGGTGCGCGCCAGTCCTTCGTAATGTCCTGGCTTGGCCGCCAGCTTGAGCTTGCCGTTACGCTTGACGTCGCAGGCGATGTGTTCCTCGTCGATCACGCTCACGACGCTCTGCACCGCACTTTCGTAAGCCTTGTAATACTCGCGTGCCTGATCGGCACCCAGGGTTGCGCTCAACGACGCATAGTCCTGGGCCACGCCGGTATTGCACTGTCCGCCATTGCGGCCCGACGCTTCGCCGATCACCCGGCCCGCTTCCAGAACCACCACGCTGGCACCTTTCAAGGCCAATGCACGCGCCGCCGCAAGGCCGGTGAAACCGCCACCGACCACTACCACGTCAGCCTGCCCCTCCACTGCGCCGTCCTGTGCGCCGGTAAAGCCTGGAGCCGTATCGAGCCAGTAAGACTCACTGCGCATCTCGTTCCCCTTGTCACTCATCGAAGAGCACCTTGAAAAATGCCGGTGTCACGCGGGTTGCCTGGTTTACAGGCCGACCAGCCCGGCCAGTCCGCCGATATCGGGAATCTGGTGGTATTCGAAGCTGCTGTTGGCCGGCTGCTCATGACCACGCGCCACGAATGCCTTGTTCCTGATCTTCATGTCATGCGCCGAGAACAGGTCGTAACGGAAGCTTGAAGACACATGCAAGATGTCTTCCGGGCCGCAACCCAGGTTGTCGAGCATGAATTCGAAAGCAGCCAGACGCGGTTTGTAGGCTTGGGCCTGTTCAGCGGTGAACACCTTGTGGAATGGCGCGCCGAGCTTTTCGACGTTGGACATGATCTGACTGTCGCTGGCGTTGGAGAAAATCACCAGCGGGATCTTGTCGGCGATTTTCGACAGGCCGGCGGGCACATCGGCGTGTGGGCCCCAGGTCGGCACAGCGTCGTAATACAGTTGGCCTTCTTCGCGGTATTCAACGTTCCAGCGCTTGCAGGTGCGCGCCAGTGCAACCTTGAGGATTTCGTCGTATGGCATCCAGTCACCCATGACCTGATCCAGACGATACGCCGAAAAATCCTTGACGAACTGATCCATCTGTTCAGCCGCAACGCGGTCGGCAAACAGCTCGCGCGTCATGGTGCCCATGTGGAAATTGGTCAACGTGCCGTAGCAGTCGAACGTAATGAATTTTGGTCGAAGAAAGCTCATTGTGTGCGGTCCTGAAAGTTCGTTGAGGTCATGGCATGACGAGCAGTCCGGCCTGATGTTCAGGGGCGGTGATGCACGCTGCAGCACAACCTCATTACAACACCGTGAAATCAGCAGATGGCGTTAAAAGTGATGGCTGCTTGATAGAAACCACCGTTTTGAGGTGCGCGCTCAGCAGACTTTGCGGGGCGCTCCAGCCTTGGGCAGAGCCCGGTTTTCGGCGCTTTTATGACCCTTTTCAGGGCGCTCGGGCTCAAACACGCGGGTTTGCGCCGCAGAAACTGCGCCGCGCCAGTGCTTGGCTGGCGACAAATGCCGGCAGCTATATAAAGAGCTTGAACACGGGGTAAAAACCCTAAGCATTTGCTGCCGGAGGCCCGGCCGATTTAAGCAGTAACTGTGGTCTGGCGAGCGGCGCTTTGTGGAATCTGCCGAATGCGCGCAGCCCTCTTGTCACCGCCCGCAGCAGGTGGGATACAACACGCCTGACGCATCCTTTTATTGCCTGTGCATCCTTCTGGACGGAGACACGTCATGCTCGCTCAGCAACGCCCCGACTTTGAATTTCGCCCCATGACCGTCGCCGACGTCGGCAACGCTCATGAGTTATCCATCGCCTTGAAGTGGCCGCATCGACTTGAAGACTGGGCCATGCTGCAACGTGTCGCCCAAGGCTTCGTCGCGGTACACAACGGGCGGTTGATCGGCAGTGCCTTCGCCTGTCATCAGGGCGAGTTTTCCACCATCGGTCTGGTGATCGTCAGTGACGATTACCAGGGCAAGGGCATTGGTCGCAAGCTGATGGAACTGGCGGTCGGCTGCGTCGCGCCGCGCACGGCGGTCCTCAACGCCACGCTGGCGGGTGCGCCGCTTTACGCGAAGATGGGGTTTGTCAGTTTTGGCGAGATCCAGCAGCGTCAGGGGCAGGCGCAACCGACCGGCACGACCGAATTGAAGGCACAGGAACGTTGCCGCGGGCTGAGCGAGGCTGACCACCCTCGCGTGCTGGAACTGGCCAACGCCGGTTCGGGCATGGACCGCTCGGTGACGCTCGGCGATGTGCTGAACAACCTTGAGCACGCCGTCGGCATCGAGCGCGACGGCCAGTTGCAGGCCTTTGCCCTGCTGCGTCCGTTCGGCCGCGGCCTGTGCATCGGCCCTGTGGTCGCCCAGAGCGTTGACCAGGCCAGGCACATGATCGAGCAACTGCTGGCCCGCGTGCCTTATGCCTTCGTACGTATCGACATCCCGACCGACAGCGGCCTGGCCGACTGGCTGGAGGAAGCCGGCCTCAAGCGCGTCGACAGCGTGACCTGCATGAGCATGGGCGCAGTCCCGCAAGCCAGCCAGGGCGTGCGCCAGTTTGCGCTGATTACCCAGGCGATCGGCTGATCGCCCGTAAGCACCTCATCGTGCCAATGCTCTCGCAGAGCGTCACGAAATGCATTACCACGCAGAGCGCTCATCGTTATACATAAGTCCTGGAGAGCCCCGAATACGTGCTTTTCAGGCTTCTGCCCGCAGGGCGTAGGAGCGAACTTGTTCGCGAAGACAGGCGATCATACCGGCCCTTTCGCGAACAAGTTCGCTCCTACGGCCTCCGGCCAGAAGCAAAAGCGGATTTGTGTATAACGCCGAGTCCGGAGCGTGGGAACGATCATCAACGCTTCAACTTCAGGAGCCCGACCCGATGCCCCAACCCACTGTTTTGCTATTGGCCCGCGCTGACCTCAGCCCGGTAGACACCGAATTCACCACTGGCCCCATCGATGCGCATGACTCGCTCGATAATGAGCGTCGCACAGCGTTCATCGATGATCAGGGCATTGCGGCCGGCCTCGTGCATTTCGGCACGTCGCTGTCAGTGGCAGCCTACTCCTACACCGAAATGCTGGTGATGCATCGCGGGTCCGTCACCCTGACCTCCGGTACCGAGAGCCTCACGATCAAGACCGGTGAAAGTGCAGTGATCGGTCGCGGCACTCAAGTACGTATCGACGCGCAACCGGACAGCCTCTGGGCGTTCTGCGCGTCCACCCAGGCCAGCGGGCCAGACAAACCCGGCATCACCGCGCTCGACCGCCTGGCCATGCTCACGCCATCTTCACCACCAGACCCGGCGATCATGATCAGCGCGTTGCCGCAATGCCGCAGCAACAACCTCTTCGAAGACAGCGCCAGCACCCTGCGCATCGGCGTATGGGACTCCACCCCCTACGAACGCATCTCGCGGCCGCACAAGATCCATGAACTGATGAACCTGATCGAAGGCAGCGTCGAGCTGAGCCTGGAAAACGGCCCGAGCCTGACCGTGAATACCGGCGATACCGTATTCGTCGCACAGGGCGCGCCCTGCAAATGGACCAGTACGGCGTATGTGCGCAAGTTTTATGCGGTGACGTGAACGTGAAGTAGGGGATGCGCCCTTCAGCTCTGAGGGGCGCTTTAATCTGCACACTTACAATTTCTGCCAGCGCAGTTAATCCAACTCGATACTAAAAGACAAGAACATTCATCGTCATTAACTGATTTGCAAAGAATCAGAAGTTTCCTACTTTTCTTTCCCCTCTCACGTGCTAAAACATCTCAACGGATTGCAGGAAACTAATCTTTTCTTCTAACCCGTTCAGTGGAGTCACCCCTGCTTTTTAGTATAGGGCCATCCTCCGACTGTCATCGACATAAACACCTTCAGGTGGACGGCGCACTTTCTGTGCGCTGATACATGGCGGATCTTAATCGGGCGATAGCGCGTGCACGTCAATACAGGCGGCTCACTGCTGTCCTGCGTTCGCCTTGCTTAATGTAATACGAATTTAATTAATTAACTCAGGAACTACCGATCATGAAAACAAAAAGCGTCTTGCTGACTTCTCTTGCTCTCGCCACGCTGTGCGCCACTGTTGTTGCGCACGCGGGACCACCGGTTACGGTGACGTTCAAAAATCTGGGAACAGAGGTCGCGAAGCATAAGCCTGTTACGCGTAACGAGTTATCGACGCTACGCAACGCCAGAACAGCCATTGGCTCTACCGTTCAACCCGGCGATTCAAACTTTTATACGGTGCAAAGCACGCTCTCACCTGATGCCAGCTACGCCAGTGCTCGCTATGTGATGGGTTCCAAGGTATGTGCATTCTCGACCACTTTTGTAAGGCTGGCAGGTGCGGGTGGAGTCAAGGTTCCAAAGTGGAACCGTACTGCAACGCCTGAAGGTGGTGCGATTTGCACAGCTACCTCCAGGGTCACCGACCTCTCTACCCATGCATGGACTGCTGAATTCACCATGAAATAATCTCAAGGCGTGCGCGTTACAAAATTACGCGCGCGCCTGCCTTCGGAGGAAAACTAAAGCTGAATCTGATCGTGCCGATATAGATAGCGAATATAACGCCATGGATTGGCAACTGACGCGAGGACGCAGCATGTTCGACATTTCTCACATCACGGCCCTTACCAGCAGCGCTACCCTAACGACTGTTGCAAAAGAGGTTTCCTCAACCAGTAGCACGTCGGCCATAAGTGAACTATCTTCTGAGCGCGCCGCTGATAGTGCAACTCTCTCCACGTTGTCCAGTCAATTAAACAGCAGCGCGATGCGCGCTCAGATCCGCGATAGTCGTCTAGGCTTCAAAGAGCTGGGTGCGGTGGCAACATCCATTAACGACAAGATCGCGGGTACACACTATTACGCCAACAGAGCACTGCACGATGCGGAGGTCCCCGATACCGACGATCCAGCGCTGCTCGAAAGAGCCAGACAGGCTACGCTGTTCAAGAATGGCGGGGGAGCAAACCCGTTCTCAGGATTATCTCAGGATCAACTCAAATTGATCATGTATGACGAAGGTGGCGAATTCACCATTAATGAGCGTAGTGCTGCTTCGTCCGAAAACCATCTTCAGCAGGAAGCCTGGAATAGAGCGATGGGCAAACGCTATGTCGACGAATACAACGAAACCGGCAAAAGCACGCAAACACTGGTCATGCTTCTCGCCCACTACGACCAGCTGCCACCTATAGAAAAAGCCCAATACCCCGCCAATTACGCCGCCAACATTACATCGGGGGACAGCTCAGCCATGGACATTTTCGCCGCACTGAAAAGCCCGTCCAATACCTTGGAGGCTTGAGTGACAGATATGAGGGGTGGTCATAAGGTGAGGGATCACTTGAGTGTCGACGAGGAGGACGCAATTGCGCGTGCCCCTCTGCGCACGTCAAGGAACGCTTCGACGTTCCACCGTAATCTACTGGTGGCGCTGATAGTCATGGTGTTGTGTGGCTATGGCCTGTTTCATTACACCCATCAGTCAAAAACAGCCGATGCCACGCCTGCCATGCCTCCTGCCGCTGATGCCGAGGCTCCTGTCCTTGCGCCGCCACCGCTACCCCAGGTCTCGACCCCCCCTCAATCGCTGGCTGAATGCATGGGGCCGGACAATCTCATCGACGAAGCTGTCGCTGACTGTCGATTTGGAAAAAGCCACAAGACGGTTCCTCGATCGACCGCCCAAGGCATGGTGTCTGCTCAGTACATGAGCCAGTACAAGGCGCGACAGCCTATACGGCACCGCAACTACGCAATGGCGCAATTTGTTGATTCTGCTGTTGTGTGGCAGTGGGACCGGAAGCGTACCTATCGTGCTGAATGGGTCGTTGACGACGACCAGATTGATGGCACCAGCGTATGCCGTAACTGGCGCAGAGGGTCGATCGAATATCGGGAATGCCGCAAGGGCGCCAAGGTGTACTTCAAGGAGCAATGCAAGCGTTCTGCCGAGTCCGCGACTCGCCAACGCTACTGCAGCGCGGCGAGTGGCTTCAATCCATTGGGTTGAGCATCGCGGCGATCACGCTATTGCTCACTGCCGAGGCCCAGCACATAGAACTTGCTGTCCACCGCGATCAACGGAAAGCTCGCAGGCAGGTCCTCCTTCGTGATCTCCCGAAAGCCGTGCTTTTCATAGAAACGATGCGCAGCGTGAAACTTGTCGGTCGTGCCCAGGAATACTTCGCTGACGCCCTTGCGAGTTGATTCCTCGATCAGGCGCTCAAGCAGTCTGGCTGCAACGGAAAATTCCCGGCCGCGAAACGGGGCGGCGACAAACATCTTGCGCAGTGCTGCCTGCCCTGCGCCGATGTCTCTGAGACCGATACTGCCGATGACCTGATCGTCTTGTACCGCGACCCAGAAGTCCCCTGTGCCGGTCTGGTAAAAGTCCGGAATCGCCTTCAGGTCAGGCTGGTCTTCGGCGGTGATGGGAATACCGAACTCTTCACGCTGGATCGGCAGGATCATCGCCGATACACCTGACTCGTCGCTCGGCACGAAACGCCGTATCTGAATCCCGTTTACGCCCACAACACACCTCCTGGCCATCGTCCTCAGTGGAAATCAGTATTCCAGACAAGCAAACGCCACGACAAGTCGAGGCGTTTGCTTGAGCATTTTCGAGGGTCGCGTGCAGGTGCGGATGCGAAGATGTTTAATTACGACATCGCTCCGACGACCTGACGGTTACGGTATTTGTCTGTGAGCTTGCCCTTCAAACCCAGGCAGTGAGCAGCTTCCGATACCCGCGATCGATGGCTCGAGCAATGTCTGCGCCATATCAAGTAAATAGACGACAGTTAGCGTGAGGTCTCGGCCCTGCCCATTGAGTGGGCAAACGTCTTGGAGGTACGGCTCACAACGTTAATCGAGTCACATTGGGGGAGGAAATCGATGCTTGGGCGCGCAACGAAATTGACGGCCGGGGTCCTCAAGCTAAACAATGCAAACCTCCGTTGCTTCGCCCCAGCGTTCCTACCGCTGCGTGATAGGTGCTGAGTAGATTTAGGATTTGGTTGTTTTCCAAGGAAATGGTTATGGCAAAAGTTAGAAAAATACCTTACTACACTATGGAGCGATCAATATTTCGAGAGAAGGTATGGAAAGAGAATGATGGTTTAGATGGCGCAGTACCCATCAATACTCCACAAAAAATCTCTTACAATCGTTGTGCGCCTGGTCAAGTGTTCTTAAAGTCTGCTGAGCCTGGTGAAGAGCAGTTCATGGTGCCGCAAACAGAAGCGGGAGGTCAGAAATCAACTGCTGAGGTTAGAAAAAATAAGCCATTCTCCGTGGAATCTAAAACTTCAGTGTCTGATGCTCTAGAGGCTGATGCAGAAGATAAAGAAAAGCTTCCAGAGTTTGATCTTCAGGATATTCCTTTGGCCATGGACAATATTGGTTGGCCGATAGCTGCCAAGATTGCCAGACAGTGGTTCGCCAGCCCTAAGCATATCTATAATGATCGACCCAATTCAATTCAGCCCATTGATGACGCAACCGTGACGTTAAAGTGGGCGTTGAAGTATGGGAGCGTCGCAGAGAAATTCAACGAGTTGATTGAGGAAAAGATTTACTCTGAAAAAGCAATTGCAGGCGCTAGACATAAAATTCTCAAGCGAGTAAAAAATAAATTTGATGAATCTAGGTCGGCAGCAAATCTTTCCTTTGATACAGCTCCTTGGATAGGTGATATCAGGCAGTTTCATATTGATTGGCAAATTCAGTTTCAGGCAATATCAACAAGCAACACGCTTGACGGCCTGAGTTTAACTGATCTCACCGCGACGCTAGGGAGTTTTAATATTTATGCGGCTATTGGCGTGGTTGAAGTTGCTGTGGAAAAGTTTTACAAATATGACGATCAAGCCAGAACCAAAACATTTTGCGTCGACGCAACGGCGGCTATTACCTGTGTGTATACCTACCTGAAAGATAACTATTCTTTTAATGACAAAAATGATGGTAGCAGCCAATATCTGGGCCACTGGAACAAAAATGATATGATTCTTTCTTACTCTGCCGTTGTCAGTGATCTGGTTGACGGTAAGAAAATTCATACCCGTATGGGAAGTACCCCGATAACTGAAACTAAAATCAATTGGGACTATTTGCCTGGAGGCCAGATTGACAAGCCAGTGGATAAAAGAACAGGTTTGGTAAGAAAATTTATGGAGAAAGATGTTTACTGGCCTGTTTACAACAGCTCTTATAGTGAGTGGAGAGAAAAGCATGGCCGGGGTGGCGATTTTATGATCTACAGCAGACCGAAAATCCACAAACTGAAAAAGCCCATCATTATAAAGCTGGATACATTATGCAAACCTTCAGAGCCCATGTAAGAAAAATGTATTTCCGCTCTTTTTTCTTCTTTATTTTTATGTTGATTGCTTTGGTTGTTTATTCCATTGCTTTCAACCTGTTCGACAACACTGATTGTGAACGCTATAACCACACTGAGGCATTAGATGGAGGTGCAAAGAGTTTTGGCAGTAAAGGTTTTATAATAACTGTTTGCGGAGCCGGGGTGAACAATAGTCTTTTTAATGGAGATGGTATGGAGAGGGTCCGGCTGACTATCTTCGACAATCAAGGCGAGCTGTTAGCCAGGAGATACTATAAAGTTTTTTGGGACGGCCAGCCAGGGCATGAGCCGCTTAAGGTGTCCGAAAACGGTATTATCTATCAAGATGATAAAGAGCAGAAAGATCACGCAATCACTATGCCTCCCACACGCTTGGAATGGATTAGGGCAAGGCTTCCCCTGTAACTATGGTGGTCGTCAAAGGAATGTGTCTCGAGCAAGACTGGTTCAGTGGAGCGGTATCTATAGACTATAAAACCCCCTTGGTTGAATCTGAAATAAAGGGTGTAAAGTTTGATTTGTTGAAATGCTTGGATCTCTATTACAGTAAAGCGCTCAGCGCGTGGCTAAAAGAAATTCTGATAAAGCCGGATTATACCTATATCCAAGACAATAAATGACAGATGCCAAAGTCGATATCTCCATGTAGGTGTGCCGCCGATATAGTCGATTTGTCATCTGGCAAGATAGGCAACAGGCTTTCAGATTCGTAAAACGAGTACAAAAAAACCGCCTGATGAAGGCGGTTTTTTTAGTGGAGGCTAATTACAACGTCTTACAACTTCGGACCCGCAGCCTTGATGGCGTCGCTCACGTCGAACTTCTTGAAGTTCTCCACGAACAGGCCAGCCAGTGCTTTTGCGGCTTCGTCGTAGGCAGCCTTGTCAGCCCAGGTGTTGCGTGGGTTGAGCAGGCCGGTATCGACGCCGGGTACCGACTTCGGTACGTCGAGGTTGATGGTGTCGAGGTGTTCGGTTTCGGCACCGATCAGTGCGCCGCTCTGGATCGCTGCGATCACGCCACGGGTGGTCGGGATGTTGAAGCGCTTGCCGACGCCGTAGCCACCGCCGGTCCAGCCGGTGTTGACCAGGTAGACCTTGGATTTGAAGCCGCGGATGCGCTTGATCAGCAGTTCTGCGTATTCGCCCGCCGGACGCGGGAAGAACGGTGCGCCGAAGCAGGTGGAGAAGGTGGACTTGATGCCCGAACCCGAACCCATTTCAGTCGAGCCGACCAGTGCGGTGTAACCCGACAGGAAGTGGTAGGCGGCCTGTTCTTCGCTGAGGATCGACACAGGCGGCAGTACGCCGGTCAGGTCGCAGGTCAGGAAGATAACGGCATTCGGCTCGCCACCGAGGTTTTTCGGTGCGCGTTTTTCGATCAGTTCGCGCGGGTAGGCCGCACGGCTGTTCTGGGTCAGGCTGCTGTCGGCGTAGTCGGCTTTTTTGGTGACCGGGTCGAGTACGACGTTTTCCAGTACGGCGCCGTGCTGGATGGCTTTCCAGATGACCGGCTCGTTCTTCTCGGACAGGTCGATGCACTTGGCATAGCAACCGCCTTCGATGTTGAACACCACGCCTTCGCCCCAGCCGTGTTCGTCGTCACCGATCAGGTAACGGCTTTCGTCGGCGGACAGGGTGGTCTTGCCGGTGCCGGACAGGCCGAAGAACAGGGTTACATCGCCCTCTTCGCCCATGTTGGCCGCGCAGTGCATCGGCAGAACGTCGGACGCCGGGAGCAGGAAGTTCTGCACCGAGAACATGGCTTTCTTCATTTCGCCGGCATAACGCATGCCGGCGATCAGCACCTTGCGGGCTGCAAAGTTGATGATCACGGTGCCGTCGGAGTTGGTGCCGTCACGCTCAGGGTCGCAGACGAACCATGGCGCGTTCTGGATTTCCCACTCGTCCTTGCCAGCCGGGTTGTACTGTTCAGGGTTGATGAACAGGCAACGGCCGAACAGATTGTGCCACGCAGTCTCGGTGGTCATCTTGACTGGCAGGTAGTGCGCAGGATCGGAGCCTACATGAACGTGGGAAACGAAGCGCTCGCGCTCGGCGAGGTACGCGCCGACACGGTTCCACAGGGCGTCGAATTTCTCGGCCGGGAACTTGCGGTTGATCGGGCCCCAGGCGATGGCGTCCTGAGTGCTCGGCTCTTCAACGATGAAACGATCGACCGGCGAACGGCCAGTACGATGGCCTGTCTCCACAACCAGTGCGCCAGTATCGGAAAGTACGCCTTCTTTGCGGGCAAGGGCTTCCTTGACCAGTTCGTCGGTGCTCAGATCGGTGTACACAGCGTTGTTGGTTTGCGTCATGAGGTTCCCCGTCGGCCTGTGGCCGAGTGCTCCAAACGGTTTTGTAGTAAAAAAACAACCACTACTACAGCGTAAAAGTGGGCCGGATTATGCCAGAAATGCCCGGAAATGGTAGGACCCTCCTGTCAGAACAGCATTACAGGGGCCCACACCGTTTTCTGAGGCCCTTTACGCGATCATTAATGGCGCGTGTCAGATGGCGAATCGACACCGCCGCCAGCAAACAGCTGCGCGACGTCAGTGGCATCGAACAGATAGCGTTGGTTGCAGAACTGGCAGTCGATCTCGATCGTGCCGTTGTGCTCGATAACCAGTTGCTGCGCGTCCTCCAGCCCAAGGCTGGCCAGCGCATTGGCAGAGCGCTCACGCGAGCAACTGCAGCGAAAGCAGATGGGCTGCTCGTCGAACAGGCGAACCGGGTCTTGGTGATACAGGCGATGCAGGATGGTCTGGTTGTCCAGCCCGAGCATTTCCTCGGCCGTGAGGGTGTTGGCCAGGGTGATGACGTGCTCCCAGCTGGCGTCACGCTCTTCCGGATCGGTGATCTGCGCGATGGGCAGCTGTTGCAGCAACAGACCGCGGGCGCGATGGCCGTCGGCCTTGAGCCAGAAACGCGTGCCCAGCTGTTCGGACATCACGAAGTAGTTGGAGAGGCTTTCCGACAGGTCGACGCCGTCGAGGGCAACGATGCCCTGATAGCGCTTGCCCTTGTTCGGGTCGATGGTCAATGCCAGCGAGCCATCGGGCATCAGGTCCTGCAGACCTGCGCCTGCTGTGACCAGTGCCTCGTCATAACGGGCGATGCCACGCAGCTCGCGTTCGCTGGAGCACTCGACCATCAGCAACGGCACTGCGCCACTGGAGCGTGCCTGCAGGATCAGCAGGCCGTCGAATTTGAGGGTGCCGACGAGCAGCGCGGCAGCCGCCATCATTTCGCCAAGCAACTGCGCGACCGGCTCCGGATAGGGGTGCTTGGCGAGCACTTCGGCGTAGCTGCGCTCCAGGGCGACCAGTTCTCCGCGAACGTCGCTTTCGTCGAAGATGAAGCGTTGGGTGAAATCGATGTCCGGGAAATCATGCATAGGTAGGCAAGGTATCTGAAGTAATGACAATGGATGGCACGCGGCTGAAAAAGCGCCGTCCGGCACTCGAAAGCGCCGTGGGCCATGCGGATTGACCGGCATTTTAGGAGCTATGCGGTGCGCTTCCAAGCTGAATGGCACGTCGGACTGATAGCCGGAGCTGCCCGGTGCTGTGTTTCAGTCGTTGTTGTGGCTGGCGCGGAAGCCGAAAAGCTCCCGGCGTTGCTTCTTGGTCGGCTTTCCGTCAGTGGTCACACCCAGGTTGCCGGCCTTGCGCTGAGCCGCGGCATTCTCGCGCCTGGCGATGCTCTCGGGTGTCTCGTGATACAGCGTCTGTGCCTCCGGTGCGCCACGCCGAACGACGGACAGCGCCTCGACCACTACGGTGCGGTCGTCGAAACCCATGCGAATCTGGAACTCGTCACCGATACGAGGCTCCTTGCCGGGCTTGCAACGCTCGCCGCGACAGTGCACCTTGCCGCTTTCGATAGCCGCTTTGGCCAGCGCACGGGTTTTGAAAAAGCGCGCAGCCCACAGCCATTTATCCAGGCGGACCTTATCGTCTTCTTCCATCTTTTGTGCCATTTGAATTCCTCATCCGTATGGCAGTCTGAACGTTATCCGGCTAATGAGGAAACGTGACGGCCTGCCGTTGCCGATCTGTCGCTATCAAGAACATGAAGTAACCGATCCTTGCTTGTCAAA
Source organism: Pseudomonas sp. P129 (assembly GCF_020312195.1). Classification (NCBI taxonomy): domain Bacteria; kingdom Pseudomonadati; phylum Pseudomonadota; class Gammaproteobacteria; order Pseudomonadales; family Pseudomonadaceae; genus Pseudomonas; species Pseudomonas sp. P129. The sequence goes on from NZ_JAGPYS010000007.1 coordinate 73,980, forward strand.
ATCCGCTATTCATCATTTTATGGCCCTGACCTCACATGGAGTGCGATGTGACAGACTTTCCAACCTCGTTGACCGCCCCCAAAAAGGGGTGTGAGGGCTGCACCGGCAGTCCGGAACTGGGCTTTTCGTTTGATTATGCCTACCAACCCATCGTCAACCTGCACGACCAGTCGATCTTTGCCCATGAAGCGCTGGTCCGGGGCCCGAATGGCGAGGGCGCAATGTCAGTCCTGAGTCAGGTCACCGACCAGAACCGCTATCGCTTCGATCAGACCTGCCGGACCACGGCCATCGCCGGCGCTGCGAAACTGGGCATGACCGAGCGTTTATCGATCAACTTTCTGCCAAATGCCGTGTATCGTCCCGAGCTGTGTATCCGCAGCACGCTGGAAGCGGCCAAGCGGCATGACTTTCCCATCGAGCGGTTGATTTTCGAGACCATCGAAAGCGAACATGTGTGCAGCAAAGGCCATTTGAGCAATATCCTGCGCGAGTACCGGGAGTTCGGCTTCATGACCGCCATCGATGACTTCGGCGCCGGGTATTCAGGCCTGACGCTGCTGGCCGATTTTCAACCCGACCTGATCAAACTCGACATGAACCTGGTACGCGATGTTCATCGCAATCGCGCGCGTCAGGCGATTGTTCGCGCGGTTGTCACAATGTGTTCGGACTTGGGGATTAAAGTCATCGCAGAAGGTATCGAACATATTGAAGAGCGGGATTTTCTGGCAGATTGCGGCATATCCCTGATGCAAGGCTATTTGTTCGCCAAACCTGCATTCAAAGCCCTGGCTCAGGTAGCCCCCGAGGCCTGGCAGAAGTCTTGAGAAGTACGGAATCGCATTGAAGACATTCGATCATCTGACAGTCATCGGCCTGCGCGAGTGGGTGGCGCTCCCCGACCTGGGGGTGGCAGGCCTGCGGGCAAAAATCGATACCGGTGCGAGCACGTCGAGTCTGCATGCCACGGAAATCGAACCTTTTGAGCGCAATGGCCAGAAATGGGTGCGCTTCAACGCGCATCTGGGCACGGTGGTTCAGTTGCGGCATCGTCGCTGCGAAGCGCAACTGGTTGCCATGAAAACCATTAAAAGCTCCAACGGTCAGGCGCAGGTGCGCTATGTCATTCGCACTACGCTGGCCCTGGGTGATCGTATCTGGCCGGTGGAATTCACACTGGCCTGCCGCAAGTCGATGCGTTATCGACTGCTGCTGGGTTCCAAGGCTCTGATCGACGGCCAGCTGGTGGTCAATCCGGGCATAACTTACGTACAAGACAAGCCGGTGTTCCCGGCCTCTACTTCCTCAGGTGTTGCATGAAGATCGCTGTGCTTTCGCGTAATCCGCGTCTGTATTCCACCCGTCGTCTGGTCGAAGCTGGCATCGAGCGTGGCCATGAGATGGTGGTGATCGACACCCTGCGCGCCTATATGAACATCGCCAGCCACAAGCCGCAGATCCACTACCGCGGCAAACCTCTGGAGGGCTTCGATGCGGTGATCCCGCGTATCGGTGCTTCGGTGACTTTCTATGGCTGTGCGGTGTTGCGTCAGTTTGAAATGATGGGCGTGTTCCCGCTCAATGAATCGGTCGCCATTGCCCGCTCGCGGGACAAGCTGCGTTCGCTGCAACTCCTGTCACGCCGGGGGATCGGCTTGCCGGTCACCGGTTTCGCTCACTCGCCCGACGACATTCCCGACCTGATCCAGATGGTCAACGGCGCGCCGCTGGTCATCAAGGTGCTCGAAGGCACTCAGGGGATCGGTGTGGTGCTGTGCGAAACGGCCACGGCGGCCGAATCGGTGATCGAAGCCTTCATGGGCCTCAAGCAGGACATCATGGTTCAGGAATACATCAAGGAAGCAGGCGGTGCCGACATTCGCTGCTTTGTGGTCGGTGACAAGGTTATCGCCTCGATGAAGCGTCAGGCCAAACCGGGCGAGTTCCGCTCCAACCTGCACCGCGGTGGCAGCGCCAGCCTGATCAAGATCACGCCTGAAGAACGCATGACTGCATTGCGGGCAGCCAAGGTCATGGGGCTGAGCGTGGCGGGTGTGGATATCCTGCGTTCCAATCACGGTCCTTTGGTGATGGAGGTCAACTCTTCGCCTGGCCTGGAAGGCATTGAAGTGACCACCAGCAAGGACGTGGCCGGGATGATCATTGGGTACCTGGAGAAAAACAGCGGCCCGCACATGACCCGTACCAAAGGTAAAGGCTGACTGCCCGCCCCCGTTTCGATTGCTCAGGCCGGCGTCCTGTCTGCGGACGCCGGCCAGGGCATTGAGCTACCGTACATCAGGTAAACAGGCCTGCCAGTCGAGTCCTCGTGGCAGTATCCCGGCATTAGTCCCGCATCCCTCCGTTCAGCTTAAGGCGACGTAATAGCCAGCTTCGCGCCGAATAGCCATCCTCCCGCGCGACATAAATCAACACATTTCTCCCGTATTTGTATGCCGATCATGCATGAGGTAGTCGTTTACGGCATTAGACGTATACGCGCGCCATGGGAATAGTTGCGACTTTTTTCGCCTGCTACAGAGCTGGGATGCTCGTCTGCGGTGACCTTCTCGGGACATTTCCAAAGGGAGCTCCTGCCTCGAAACTGCTGTGAAAAAGCATGCTCGGTGCACGGGTTTTGGACTTGCCCAAGCCACTTTGAACAAGGGTAATAATATGAAGAAGGCAAAGCTGAGTCTGGCCTGGCAGATTCTGATCGGACTGGTACTGGGTATCGCTGTGGGGGCGCTACTCAATCATTTCAGCGCAGAAAAGGCCTGGTGGATCACCAACATCCTGCAGCCCGCAGGCGATATCTTCATTCGTCTGATCAAGATGATCGTTATTCCCATCGTTGTCGCCTCGCTGATCGTCGGCATCGCGGGCGTGGGCGATGCCAAGAAGCTGGGACGTATCGGTCTCAAGACCATTCTCTATTTTGAAGTCGTGACCACTATCGCGATTCTGGTGGGGCTGGTGCTGGCCAACGTGTTCCATCCGGGCACCGGCATCGACATGAGCACACTGGGCACCGTCGATATTTCCAAGTATCAGCAGACTACGGCTGAAGTTCAGCACGATCATGCGTTTATCGCGACCATTCTCAACCTGATCCCGTCCAACATCTTCGCCGCCATGGCGCGTGGCGAGATGTTGCCGATCATCTTCTTTTCGGTGTTGTTCGGCTTGGGGCTTTCCAGCCTGCAAGCCGAGGTCCGTGAACCGCTGGTGAAGCTGTTTCAGGGCGTCTCGGAGACCATGTTCAAGGTCACTCACATGATCATGAACTACGCGCCGATTGGTGTGTTTGCCCTGATTGCGGTGACTGTCGCCAACTTCGGCTTCGCCTCTCTGTTGCCGCTCGCCAAGCTGGTGATTCTGGTTTACGTGGCCATCGCCTTCTTCGCCTTCGTGGTGCTGGGGCTGATCGCTCGTGCATTCGGCTTTTCGGTCATCAGGCTGATGCGTATCTTCAAGGACGAGCTGATTCTGTCCTACTCCACGGCCAGCTCTGAAACCGTGCTGCCACGGGTGATCCAGAAGATGGAAGCCTATGGCGCACCGAAGGCGATTTGCAGTTTCGTGGTGCCCACGGGCTACTCGTTCAACCTTGACGGTTCGACGCTCTATCAGAGCATCGCAGCCATCTTCATCGCTCAGTTGTACGGCATCGACCTGTCGATTGGCGCGCAATTGATGTTGGTGCTGACCCTGATGGTCACCTCCAAAGGCATCGCGGGCGTACCGGGCGTTTCCTTCGTTGTGCTGCTGGCGACCCTGGGCAGCGCCGGTATTCCACTGGAAGGCCTGGCGTTCATCGCTGGCGTCGACCGCATCATGGACATGGCGCGCACCGCTTTGAACGTGATCGGCAATGCGCTGGCAGTGCTGGTCATCTCGCGCTGGGAAGGCATGTACGACGATGCCAAGGGCGAGCGCTACTGGAACTCCCTGCCGCACTGGCGCAGCAAAGAGCCCGTGCCGATGGGGCAACCGACGGCGGACTGATCTTCGCTATGTGCTGACAAGCCCCGGACCTCCGGGGTTTGTTGTTTTCAGGTCGCCGGTTAGACTGCCTGCCTTACCTGAGGAGTGACCATGACCGACGACATCGATAATGACGAAGAAGACTTTGCTGCCTCGACGCTGATCGAAGCTATCGAAAACCAGATCGAAGCCGGTAACCCGCCCGCAGCCAGAGCGGTGTTCAACATGCTGACCCTGGTGAACTATGAGCGTGAAGATATTCTTGAAATGATGGCCCATGTGCTGGCCATCGAGATCGATGCCTTGCTGGAGCAGGACCGTCCGTTCGACACGCAATGGTATGAAGCAGCGCTGCGCGCCCTGCCCGACCTGCCGCCGGAAAAGTGATCCTGCGGTCAGAGCAGGCCAGCAAGATATATGCTGCAAACACTTCAGACGCTGACTACACTGCAAATGCCCCGCTGCCGCTTGATCCTCCGGGGCCACACGCCAAACCGGCTTTAACGGTCATCCAGAACCGACGAGCGCAGATCGGACACGTCGATTCCAGAGCACACCCGCCAGCCGGCGAGGTCGTATTACTACAAAAAGTCTGGAGTACCTATGTCGTATACCCCTGAGTTGGTTGCCGAACTGGAAATCCTTGCACTGTTCAATCTGGGAAACACCCAGGAAGGCCTCAAAGTCCACCATGTAGCGGCGCCCACGGCCGTTGCAGCCGCACAAAGACTCTTCGATAAAGGACTGACGACCCAGGTCGATGGCGGTTACCTGACCAGCCTCGGGCTCGAGGCCGCCCAGCATGCCCAATCCTTGCTGACCATCCTCAACGTCTCCAGGCAAGCCGCCTGAATGTCGCAGGGCCTGCGCACAAAAAAGCGTGGCAGGCCCTTCACTTATCCGCGCGCCAGTCGATACAGGACGTTGGCGCCAGAATAACCATCCGACCGAATCCGCTTCTCTCGGCTGCAAACCTTCTCCGCCATCTTTCTCGGTAATTCCACGCCTGCACAGGCCAGATGCCTTGAGTTGCGATGACGCGTAATCCTGAAATTCGCCCCGACCTGGATGAGGGCATCGACCGCAAGGTTCTCAGCCAGTTGCGTAACCGTTTCCTGTCGCTCAATGACGGGCGGTACGCGCGTGCGCTGGAAGGTATGTCGACCCGCCAGCAGAGCGTGTTGACCCTGCTGCCGCTGTTCTTTCACGTCAACCATCCGCTGTTGCCCGGTTATGTTTCCGGCAGCACGCCTGCCGGTGTCTCGCATTACGAACCGGACACACTGGCCCTGGTCGAGGCGCAGCGGCTGACGCGCTCCTTTTCCTACAAGGCCCGGCACGGCAACCCGCCCCAGCCGATTCATGGCCTGTTTCTGATGGGCAGCCTCGGCACGCTGGCCCAGGCTGAACAAAGCGATATGGATGTCTGGGTCTGCCACGACAGCGAGCTGGAGCCGGAGGCCATCGCCGAACTGCGCAAGAAATGCCAGGCACTTGAAGCCTGGGCGGCGACGATGGGCGCAGAGGCGCATTTTTTTCTGATCGACCCGCAGCGTTTCAAGAGCGGTGAGCGCGATTCGCAGCTCAGCTCGGACGATTGCGGGACTACCCAGCATTACCTGTTGCTCGACGAGTTCTATCGGACCGCTATCTGGCTCGCCGGGCGCACCCCGATGTGGTGGCTGGTGCCGGTCTATGAAGAGCAGAACTATGAGGATTACACCCACACCCTGCTGAGCAAGCGCTTCATTCGCGCCAGCGAGGTGCTCGACCTCGGCCCGATGTCGCACATTCCCCCGGCCGAGTTTATCGGTGCCGGATTATGGCAGTTGTTCAAAGGCATCGAGTCGCCCTACAAGTCTGTGCTCAAGCTGCTGTTGATCGAGGTCTATTCCAGCGAGCATCCCCGCGTGCAGTGCCTGAGCCTGCGTTTCAAGCAAGCGGTGTTCGCCAATCAGCTGGACCCGGATGAGCTTGACCCCTATGTGGTCGTGTACCGGCGCATCGAGGAGCATCTGCAGGCACGCAACGAGCCGGAGCGCCTGGAGCTGGTGCGCCGCAGCCTGTACCTGAAGGTCAACAAGAAGCTCACCGGGTCGACCCGCCAGCGCAACGTCGGTTGGCAGCGCCAACTGCTGGAACGCCTGACAACGGAGTGGGGTTGGGATGAGCGACAACTGGCGCTGCTCGACAGCCGCAGCCAGTGGAAAGTCCGCCAGGTGGCCGGCGAGCGCCGCGCACTGGTCAACGAGCTGAATTACAGCTATCGCTTTCAGAGCCGCTTCGCCAAAACGCAAAGCACTGCCGACGCCCTCAACACTCGCGACCTGACCATTCTGGGTCGGCGTCTGTATGCGGCTTTTGAACGCAAGGCGGGCAAGGTCGAGTTCATCAACCCGGGCATCGCCCCTGACCTTGCCGAAGATACGCTGACGCTGGTGCATTCCCCCGACAAGCGCGAGCCCGGCAAGCACCAGTGGGCCTTGTACAACGGCAATCTGGGCATTCACGAGTGGCCGAATTTCTCACCGCTCAAACGCAGCCGTGAATTGCTTGAGTTGCTGACCTGGTGCCACCGCAATACCGTGATCGACAGCACTACCCGCGTGGCATTGCACCCGGGCGCCAGTGACCTGAGCGAGTTCGAGCTGTTCAACCTGATGGGCGCCTTGCAGCAGAGCATTCAGCTGCCACTGCCCGAGGTCAGCGATGAGGCGTTGCTGATGCCCAGCACGCCCAGTGAGATACTGTTGTTGATCAATGTCGGCGTCGATCCGCTCAGCCATCATCGCGACCTCAATATTCTGATGACCACCGAGCGCACCGACTCGCTCAGCTACGCGGGTGTCCGGGAAAATCTGGTGCTGACGCTGGACCAGATCACCCTCAATACCTGGAACGAAACACTGGTCAGCCGCTACGACGGCCCGCACGCCCTGCTCGACTGCATGAGCGAACTGCTCGGCAGCCTGCCGCAGCGCGGTAAACAGCCGCAGATTCACGTGCGCTGCTTCTGCCATAACCGCGCGCCCGCCATTGCCCAGCGTGTTGAAGAGCTGATCGGCACGGCGCGGTTGTTGCTGGAGAGGCGGCTCAATCACCGTTATCTGATTCAGGTGCAGCAGCAGTATCACGTGCTGGAGATGAAGCCGGGTCAGATCGGTCATGTGGTGGTCAACAGTCTGCCGGGGTTGTTCAAGTACCTGGGTGAAGAGCTGTCGTCGTACAGCCCCTTGCACCTGGACCCGCAGGCACTCGATGACCACGATCTGGCCCTGATCCTGCCGCTTGGTCAGCCGGAATGCATTCAGGTGTTCTACCGGGTCAACGAGCCGGACGCTGACCTGTACGTGCTCGATGAACACAATTCGCTCTGGCATCAGCGTCTGCCGTATCACGATGAACAAAGCCTGCTGGTGCCGCTGCAGCGCTTTCTTCACGCGCTGGTTTATCGCCGGGGCGCCTCATTACCGCTGGATGATCCGTCCGCGCCGGTTACGCTGGAAACCCTTTACTATCAGATGCTGCCCTCTGGCGCGGGGCCTGCCCGACGTGTTGAGCATCGACCGGCGCCGACTGCAGCGGACAAGGCGTTTTACGACGTACAGGCAATCATCGAGGAAACCTCGCCAGGGCAACTGAACGCCACCCTGTACTGCGACAACAGCGAGTTTTCCGAACTGGAATACGGTGATCGACTCTACGCCGCCGTCGCGCAGCAAATCCTCGGCAAACGCCTGGAGCTTCAGCGCTACCGCTGTTACATCACCGACCTGGACCTGTCCGGGCTGCTGGACGGCAAGCACGGGCAAAGCATCCTCTTCCTGCGCCACAAGGCCGAACTGGAAAAGCTGCTGAACGAGGCGATGGATCAGGCCTGACCTGCTGCATTGGCACGATAGGCGTTCTCTGGTGCGCCTATCGTTCCTCACGCTCCGCGTGGGAATGCAGTTCCGGACGCTCTGCGTCCGCTCTTGAATGCGGAAGCGCTCTGCGGATGCGGCGTCTTCGATTACTCGTATTCGCCCGCCGCTTCCGGCTGATACTCCACCGCCAGCAAGGTCAGTTTCAGGGTCTTGCCGCCCGGTGCAGGCCAGTCGATGTGTTGGCCGATTTGCAGGCCCAGCAGCGCCGAGCCCATTGGTGCCAGGACCGAGACGGTGCCGTCTGCGCCCGCATCCTGTGGATAAACCAGCTTGAGGTGATAGTCCTTGCCGCTGACTTCTTCGCGGCAATGCACGCGCGAATTCATGGTCACAACGCCCGCAGGCACTTCATCGTGACCAACCACCTGGTCGGCGCGGTCCAGTTCGGCCTGCAATGCCTGGATGCCAGGTGTGTCTTCATTCTGGTCGGCGATAAACTTTTCAAGACGCTGTACGTCGAGCCGAGTGAGGATGATCGAAGGTGCTGTGGTCATGGTCTGGGCAGACTCCTTTATTCTCCATGAATAAAACAAAACCCCACCAATTGGCGGGGTTTGACGAGCCTCTTGTCTGCAGAGGCAAGGCCTGACACTAACACAGCGCAGTAAATACACAACCCGACGCGGTTTCAGCCTGCCGCCTGGTCAACCTCGGCGCGGGCTCGACGCTGATCGGCCTCGTGGCGAATCTGGCGGCGCCGGTCGTCATCGGCCGAGCGCCATTCGCGGATGTCTTCGACATGACGGAAGCACCCCAGGCAAACCTTCTGCTCATCGAGCCGACACAGGCTGATACACGGCGAGGCTACTGCCGGGCTGACATTGTTGAAAAGCGGCTTGGGCGGTCGAACGGGGGACTGGCTCACGATCAGATCTCGGAGAAGTCCAGTTCGACACCGGCCTGCTCGACGGTAAAGCGCTCCAGCATCTCGCTCAGCAGTTCATCGCTGGAATCGCAGGCCCAGCACTGATTCTCTTCGTCGTAGTCGAAGTGAAAACCACCCGATCTGGCCGCCAGCCAGAGCTGACGCAGGGGCTCCTGACGGCTGAAGATAAGCTGCGTGCCGCCTTCAAACTTGACCGTCAGTACACCGGCCGAGTTTTCCAGGTCCACATCCAGACCACTGTCATCGAATACGTCTTCGATATTCTGCTGCGTCGCATCGACGAGGTCGTGAAAACGGGCTTCGGTCAAACTCATTGCGGGAACCTCGATAAGTGTCTGCAGATAGCGCAGAGGGGCAAGATACGGACGCTGCCAGGCAAATGCAAAGCTTACTCATCATTGACGATGCACGAGCACTTTAATCCCGATCAACCATAGCTCTGCTGCGGCTTTCGCGCCAAAGGCCCGCCAGACTGGACGCTGCTCGCATAGGCAAGGTGCCGGGTGGTCGGTATACTCGGGCGCAATTAATGCTCTTACAAAGGATTTCGCCATGAAGCGCCTGATCTCTTCGCTTGCTGCGCTTGTCGCGGTCGCTTGCCTTGTTACAGCCTGCGGCCAGAAAGGCCCGCTGTATCTGCCGGATGACACCAAAACTCCGGACGAACAAGCCAAATCGCAATCGCACAAGCACCTTTAAGGGACTCCAATGGACGCCTTCAACTACCGCGACGGTGAGCTGTTCGCGGAAGGGGTAGCATTGTCTGCCATTGCCGAGCGCTTCGGCACGCCGACCTATGTCTACTCGCGCGCTCACATCGAAGCGCAATACCGTGCCTACGCCGATGCGCTGAGCGGCATGCCGCACATGGTCTGCTTCGCCGTAAAAGCCAACTCCAACCTGGGCGTGCTCAATGTCCTGGCGCGCCTTGGCGCCGGTTTCGACATCGTCTCGCGTGGCGAGCTGGAGCGTGTGCTGGCGGCGGGTGGCAAAGCCGAAAAGATCGTGTTTTCCGGTGTCGGCAAGACCCGCGAAGACATGCGGCGCGCCCTTGAAGTCGGCGTGCACTGCTTTAACGTCGAATCCACCGACGAGCTGGAGCGCCTGCAGGAAGTGGCTGCCGAACTCAACGTTCGGGCGCCGATATCGCTGCGGGTCAATCCGGATGTGGATGCAGGCACTCACCCCTACATCTCCACCGGCCTCAAGGAAAACAAGTTCGGCATCGCCATTGCCGCCGCCGAAGACGTGTACATTCGCGCCTCGCAACTGCCGAACCTGGAAGTGATCGGGGTCGACTGCCATATCGGCTCGCAACTGACCACGCTCGAACCGTTCATTGATGCGCTGGATCGCCTGCTGGCCCTGGTCGATCGTCTGGGCGATTGCGGCATTCATCTGCATCACATCGATCTGGGTGGCGGTCTTGGCGTGCGTTATCGCGACGAAGAGCCTCCGCTGGCGGCCGACTACATCAAGGCCGTGCGCGAGCGTCTGGCCGGTCGCGACCTGGGGCTGCTGTTCGAGCCGGGACGCTTCATCGTCGCCAACGCAGGCGCGTTGCTGACCCGTGTCGAATACCTCAAGCATACCGAGCACAAGGATTTTGCCATCGTCGATGCGGCGATGAACGATCTGATCCGGCCTGCGCTGTATCAGGCCTGGATGGATGTCACAGCGGTGCGTCCGCGTGACAGCGAACCTCGTGCGTACGATATCGTCGGGCCGATCTGCGAGACCGGCGACTTCCTCGCCAAGGGGCGCGAGCTGGCGCTGGCCGAGGGCGATCTGCTGGCCGTTCATTCAGCCGGTGCCTATGGCTTCGTCATGAGCTCGAACTACAACACCCGTGGCCGTGCCGCCGAGGTACTGGTCGACGGTTCCCAGGCTTTTGAAGTGCGTCGTCGCGAAACCGTGGCCGAGCTGTTCGCTGGCGAAAGCCTGCTGCCGGAGTAATCCCCATGCTGCTGCGTTTTACCAAGATGCACGGGCTGGGTAACGACTTCATGGTCCTGGACCTTGTGAGTCAGCACGCGCATATCTTGCCCAAGCACGCCAAACAATGGGGCGACCGCCACACCGGTATCGGTTTCGATCAGCTTTTGCTGGTCGAGGCGCCGAACAACCCGGATGTGGACTTTCGCTATCGAATCTTCAATTCCGACGGCTCCGAAGTCGAACAGTGCGGCAACGGCGCGCGCTGCTTTGCCCGCTTTGTGCTCGACAAGCGTCTGACGGCCAAGAAGCAGATACGCGTCGAGACCAAGAGCGGCATCATCGAACTGGATATCCGCAGCGACGGGCAGATCAGCGTCGATATGGGGCCGCCCAGGTTTGTCCCTGAAGAGATTCCCTTCGAAGCAGCGGAGCAGGCTACCTGTTACACCGTTGACGTCGACGGTCAGCATGTCGACATGGCGGCTGTGTCCATGGGCAATCCGCACGCTGTGCTGCGGGTCGATGACATCAATAACGCACCGGTGCATGAACTGGGGCCGAAGATCGAGCATCACCCGCGCTTTCCGGCCCGGGTCAACGTCGGCTTTCTCCACGTCGTGGACCGTCAGCGGGCACAGCTGCGTGTCTGGGAACGCGGTGCCGGGGAAACCCAGGCGTGCGGCACCGGCGCTTGTGCGGCGGCTGTCGCTGCCATCAGTCAGGGCTGGATGGACTCGCCGTTGCTGATCGACCTGCCCGGAGGGCGCCTGTCCATCGAATGGGCTGGGCCGGGACATTCTGTCATGATGACCGGCCCCGCAGTCCGGGTCTATGAAGGCCAAGTCCGTCTTTGAGTGAGTAAGTACCATGACCGATCAACCTCCCGCTTCAACAGGCACACCCTGCGAATCGCCTGTCGATAGCGCAGCGCCAGACCTTGAAGCAGAGGCGGTCATCGCCTTCCTGCTCGAGCACCCGGATTTCTTCGCCGAGCACGACGAGCTGCTGGTGTCGATGCGCATCCCGCACCAGCGTGGCGACACCGTTTCGCTGGTCGAGCGTCAGCTCAAGCTGCTGCGCGAGCGTAATATCGAAATGCGCCATCGCCTGTCGCAATTGATGGACGTCGCACGGGACAACGACCGCCTGTTCGAAAAGACCCGCCGCCTGAACCTCGCGCTGATGGATGCGACCAGCCTGGAAGAGCTGGTCATCGCCGTCGAAGACAGCCTGCGTCAGGACTTCCAGGTGCCCTTTGTCAGCCTGATCCTGTTCAGCGACAGCCCGATGCCCGTGGGGCGCTGGGTCAGCGGTGCCGACGCACAGAAAGCCATCGGCGGCCTGATTGGCGAGAAGATCATCTGCGGCGCGCTGCGTGAGCATGAACTGGCGTTTCTGTTCGGTGCAGAGCAGGGCAAGGAGGTCGGTTCGACTGCCATCGCCAGCCTCAATCATCTGGGCCTGCATGGCGTGCTGGCCATCGGCAGCCGTGATCCGCAGCATTACAAAAGCTCGGTCGGCACCCTGTTCCTCAGTTATATCGCCGATGTGCTGAGCCGCCTGCTGCCGCGCTTCGCCCACTCATTACGCTCGGTTCGCTAGCCATGGATCAGCATCTGGACGCCTACTGCATGCACCTGCGCAGTGAGCGCCAGGTGTCGCCTCACACGCTGGAAGCCTACCGACGCGACCTGGGTAAGGTCCTGGCGTATTGCCAGAAGGCACAGGTGTCGAGCTGGAGTGACCTGGATATCCAGCACCTGCGCAGCTTCACTGCCCGCCAGCACCAGCAGGGCCAGTCTTCACGCAGCCTGGCGCGGATGCTGTCGGCGGTGCGCGGCTTCTACAAGTACCTCAATCGCGAAGGCATCTGCCAGCACGACCCGGCAAACGGCCTGTCACCGCCCAAGGGCGAGCGGCGTCTGCCCAAGACCCTGGACACCGACCGTGCCGCGCAATTGCTGGATGGCGGCGTTGAAGATGATTTCCTGGCGCACCGCGACCAAGCCATCCTGGAGCTGCTGTACTCGTCAGGCTTGCGCCTCTCCGAACTGACCGGTCTGAATCTGGACCAGCTGGACCTGCGTGACGGACTGGTGCAGGTGCTGGGTAAGGGCAGCAAGACCCGCGTATTGCCTGTGGGCAGCAAGGCACGCCAGGCACTGGAAGTCTGGCTGCCGCTGCGCGCCCTCACCAATCCGCAGGACGACGCGGTATTTGTCAGCCAGCAAGGCAAGCGCCTCGGCCCGCGCGCCATTCAGGTGCGACTCAAGGCAGCCGGTGAGCGAGAGCTGGGGCAGAATCTGCACCCGCACATGTTGCGGCACTCCTTCGCCAGTCATCTGCTCGAATCGTCACAGGACCTGCGCGCCGTGCAGGAGCTGCTCGGTCATGCGGATATCAAGACCACGCAGATATATACACACCTGGACTTCCAGCATTTGGCTACTGTTTATGACAGCGCCCATCCCCGAGCCAAACGTAAAGGAGCTGCAGATGATTAAGCTGGTGACGTTTGATCTTGACGACACGCTCTGGGACACCGCCCCTGCCATTGCCGGTGCCGAAGTCACGCTGCGTGACTGGCTGGGCGAACACGCGCCCAGGCTGGGAGCGGTTCCTGTCGAACACCTGTGGGAAATCCGCTCGCGTCTGGTGGCCGAAGACCCGTCCTTCAAGCACCGCATCAGCGCCTTGCGCCGCCGCGTGCTGTTCCATGCGCTCGAAGATGCCGGCTACGACCCGGACGAGGCGCAGGACCTGGCCGACCGCGGCTTTGAAGTGTTCCTGCAGGGCCGTCATCAGGTGCAGATTTTCCCTGAGGTGCAACCGATGCTGGAAATTCTCGCCAAGACCTTCACGCTCGGCGTGATTACCAATGGCAATGCCGATGTGCGCCGTCTGGGGCTGGCGGACTACTTTGCCTTCGCGCTGTGCGCCGAAGACCTGGGCATCGGCAAGCCTGATCCGGCACCGTTCGTGGAGGCGCTACGCCGCGCAAGGGTCGATGCCGGCGCGGCGGTGCATGTCGGTGACCATCCCAAGGACGATATCGCAGGTGCCCAGCAGGCCGGCATGCGCGCCATCTGGTACAACCCGCAAGGCAAGGTCTGGGATGCGGATCGACTGCCGGATGCCGAGATCCACAACCTGTCGCAACTGCCCGAGGTGCTGGCGCGCTGGGCCTGAAAGCACACTGACAGGCGCGCATAGAAAAGCCCGCAGCGACGGCGGGCTTTTCTCATACAGTCATGCAGCCTCAGATAGGGCGGCTACCGTATTTGTTGTCAGGCTTCTTGGGCGGATCGGCGACCACGTTGGCCTCCACTTCCTGCACCTTGCCGCCACGCGCCAGGAATTCTTCCATGGCACGTGCCAGAGCATCACGCTCCTTGTTCTTGGCTTCCACGCTGGGCAGTTCATCGACCGAGACTGCAGCCTTGGCCTTGCCTTTTGCGGCAGGTGCCGGAACGTCATCGTCTACTTCGACCGGGTCGTCGCCGGGAGCAGCTGCAAGCTCCTCACCGTCCTCTTCGTTTTCCAGGTCGTCTTCCAGATCGTCCTTAATATCGTCGTCGTCGCTCATGTTGTACCTCATGACTTGCGAAAGCTGATTAGTTATAGCCCAACCGCCCAGAATTGCTAAGGCAACCGGAAAAATTCAACAACCGCTGACCTCAGCGGTTATGTCCACTCACCCTGAAGGGTGGCCAGGACGTTACGAGACCCACCAGCGTCTCGATGTTCGCCCAGGTAAATACCTTGCCAGGTGCCCAGCGCCAGCCGCCCTGCCGTAACCGGCAACAGCAACTGGCAGCCCAGCAGACTGGCCTTGAAATGCGCTGGCAAGTCATCAGGGCCTTCGTCGTCATGTTCGTAGCCGTCCACGCCCTGGGGCACCAGACGGTTGAAAAAACGCTCAAAGTCGCGACGTACCGCCGGGTCGGCATTTTCGTTGACGGTCAACGAAGCCGAGGTATGTTGCAGCCATACATGCAGTAGCCCGACACGACAACCGCGCAACGGGGGCAACCCCGCGACTATCTCGTCAGTCACCAGATGGAACCCGCGGGGCCTGGCCCGCAAGGCAATCCTGGATTGATGCCACATACCGTTCTCCGCACCTTCGGCGCGCATTCTAACTCGACTGAGAAAAAAGCAAAGCGCGCAATAAACCGGCTTCCCTGCAAGTTGACGAAGACGGTGGCAACCTCGTTACCTGCGCTGTGTCACGGTGCCGAGATCATTGACACGGGCAAGATCAATGACAGCAAAAAGCGGCGGTATATCCACAAACGTCAGACAAAAAAAATGCCCGGAGACCGGGCATTCTTTTTTGCGTAGGCCAAAGCTTACAAGTTGTAGCCACGCTCGTTGTGTTGCGCAAGGTCCAGACCGACAGACTCTTCCTCGTCGGTGACGCGCAGACCCATCACCGCATCCAGCACCTTGAGGATGATGAAGGTCACGATTGCGGTGTAGACAACGGTGAACGCGACGCCCTTGAACTGAATCCAGACCTGAGCACCGATGTCGGTCACGGTGCCGAAGCCGCCCAGTGCAGGTGCTGCGAATACACCGGTCAGGATGGCGCCGACGATACCGCCGATGCCGTGAACGCCGAACGCATCCAGGGAGTCGTCGTAGCCCAGCTTGCGCTTGAGGCTGGTCGCGCAGAAGAAGCAGATCACGCCTGCTGCCAGACCGATGATCAGCGCGCCCATCGGGCCGACGGTACCGGCCGCAGGGGTAACGGCAACCAGGCCGGCAACCACACCAGAGGCAATACCCAGAGCACTTGGCTTACCGTGAGTCAGCCACTCGGCAAACATCCAGCCCAATGCGGCGGCCGCGGTAGCGATTTGAGTGACCAGCATGGCCATACCGGCAGTACCGTTGGCTGCAGCGGCGGAACCGGCGTTGAAGCCGAACCAGCCGACCCAGAGCATCGCTGCGCCGATCAGGGTGTAACCCAGGTTGTGCGGCGCCATCGGCGTGGTCGGGAAGCCTTTGCGCTTGCCCAGTACCAGGCACGCTACCAGACCGGCTACACCGGCGTTGATATGTACGACGGTACCGCCAGCGAAGTCCAGAACGCCCCAGTCCCACAACAGGCCACCGACGCCGCCCCAGACCATGTGGGCGATTGGCGCGTAGACCAGAGTGAACCAGATACCCATGAACACCAGCATCGCGGAGAACTTCATGCGTTCTGCGAAGGCGCCGACAATCAGGGCAGGGGTGATGATCGCGAAGGTCATCTGGAAGGTGACGAACACCGCCTCAGGGAACAACGCAGCAGGACCGGTAATGCTTGCCGGCGTGATGCCTGCCAGGAACGCTTTACCCATACCGCCAAAGAAGGAATTGAAGTTGACGACGCCCGCTTCCATACCGGTTGTGTCAAACGCGATGCTGTAGCCGTAGACGACCCACAGGATGCTGATCAGACCGGTGATGGCGAAGCACTGCATCATCACCGACAGAATGTTCTTGGAACGAACCATGCCGCCGTAGAACAGCGCGAGACCGGGGATGGTCATGAACAGGACCAGAGCGGTCGAGGTCAGCATCCATGCAGTGTCGCCAGAGTTCAGCACCGGCTCGGCCACTGGATCAGCCGCCAGGGCAAGACCAGGTAATGCGAGGGACAACAGGGCACCGAGCCCTGCGAATTGACGCAGAGTCATATTGTTTTCTCCTGGGGCGTTGGGTTTGGCGGCTTAAATAGCGTCTGTATCGGTCTCGCCGGTACGGATGCGGATGGCCTGTTCCAGATTGACCACGAAAATCTTGCCGTCACCGATCTTGCCAGTGTTGGCGGCCTTGGTTATGGCTTCGATGACACGATCCAGATCCTTGTCATCGATGGCGACATCGATCTTCACTTTGGGAAGGAAGTCGACGACGTATTCAGCACCGCGATAAAGCTCAGTGTGACCCTTCTGACGCCCGAAGCCTTTGACTTCAGTGACGGTGATGCCCTGCACGCCGATTTCAGACAACGACTCGCGAACGTCATCCAGTTTGAACGGCTTGATGATGGCAGTGACTAGCTTCATGAAAACTTTCTCCCGAATTTGGTGGACTTGCCCCAGGAAAACAAACCCGACTCAAGTCTAAGCGCAGTGTCTGGCTTTGTAACGTGTCGGCCGCCTGATCAGGCCAGACCCACTCCAGAAAACCGCTTCTGACGAAACACTTCCCCGCTCCGCCTGCCGCACTGCATTCGTCACAGCGACTGCATCAGTGCATGGGTCATAAGCCACTAAGCAGAAAGCTTGCCATCTCGCGAATATTCATTGAATACAGGCTCTTGGGCTGGTTTTGCACAACCTTGCAGGGTCTATCATGGAGCTAATGCACAGCAATGGTGCTCATGTGCCCGTCACTGCGCTCCATAAGCGTGCATTGCGCCCTCGGGATTGACTATAGACACTGCGTGTTACACTGCCGCCCTCTGATTCAGGAAAATAACCATGCTCGCGCCCAAAGCCTTTCTCGACGCTCTCAGCGGCCACGCCTCTCGCCTGTTCAATGGCGAAACGCCTGTATCGCGCAACGAATTCGAAACCCAGTTCAAGGCCCTGCTGCAAAGCGGCTTCAGCAAACTGGATCTGGTCAGCCGTGAAGAGTTCGACAGCCAGATGGCCGTCCTCGCCCGCACCCGCGCCCGCCTGGAAGCGCTGGAGGCCAAGATGGCCGAGCTGGAAGAGAAGGCTGGCGGGGCCGCAGGGACTGAAAAAGCCGAATAAGGGTTTCCTTGTTTTACTCAGTGCGCTGCAGCGCTGAACGTTGTCATGCACAACGGGGCAGGCACCTGACCTGCTCGCGAAGCGAGATGCTCAAACGTGTACTGGCCTTCGCGTCGCAGCCATGAATCGCTCCGGATTTCAGTGATACAGTTTCGCGCCGAAATACGCTAACGTCTCGGCGCGCCAGTCATGGGCTGGCCACTCCTCCCGGCTATTCGAACGTTCTATGGATGGAAGCATGACTGACAAACGTCCCCTTATTCACTGCTCCCTGGCCGCAACCCTGTGGTTGTGTGTCGGCACGTCGGTTTTCGCTCAGGACACGGCACTGCATTCCGGCAAGTACGAGCAGTTGATGCTGGCCGTGACGCCTGATCATCAGGTCGAGGGTTATTACTCGGAGACGCGCGGCGAAACATTCAGCTGTGCGTTCTATCTGCAAGGCAAGGTCGAGGCCGGGGAGGGCGCAGCGGTGTCGTCCTGGCTGGATGACGTCTATCCGGGAACACTAAAGGCCTCGGCTGATGGCGTGGTGCTGACGATCGAGCAAGGCCGGCAGCACCCCGGCTGCATGAACGTGTTGGCGCCGGACATCGCCACCGGCCTGGAGCTGACCCGGACCGCCAGCAGGCAGTGGGTCGGTCTGGTGACCGTCACGGCGGACAAGGCCTGGCTGCAAAAAACACCGAATGCCAAAGGCACCCGAGGCGCCTATATCGTCAAGGATGACGTTGTCGGGGTTCTGGCATTCAAGGATGGCGCGGCTCAGGTCGAGTTCATCAATGCCGATGATCGCTCGTTTACCGGGTGGATCAGTCAGGACCAATATGCGCGGTTGGCCGCGCCCGGCCGCTGATGTCGGACGGGGAGGTCAGCCAATCTGCCGCACTCGGCTGAGATCTGTCGAGGGCGGGCAGCCAAACTGGCGGCTGTACTCCCTGCTGAATTGCGAAGGGCTTTCATAGCCGACGCGATAGCAGGCGCTGGAGGCGTCCAGGCCTTCATTGATGATCAGCCGTCGAGCTTCTTGCAGGCGCAGCTTTTTCTGGTACTGCAACGGGCTCATGGCGGTCAGCGCCTTGAATCGGTGGTGCAGCGTCGAATTGCCCAGGTTGGCCAGGCGCGCCAGCTCGTCGATGCGCAGCGGCTCGGTGTAATGACTGTTCAGCCAGTCGACCGCCCGCGTAACGCGATGCGTCTGCGAATCCCCGACCGCGATTTCGTAGAGTCGCCGCCCATTGTTGCCGCGCAGCAGCCGGTAGTAGAGCTCCCGAAGTGCAAGGGGCGCGAGCATAGCGATGTCGCGAGGCGTGTCGAGCAGGCGCACCAGCCGCAACACCGTCTCCAGCAATGGCTGATCCATTTGCTCAAGAAACAGGCCCCGCTGCGGCTCGTCCGGAACGCCGTTCAATGGCGCTTCCGCAATGAGCTGGGCAATGTGCGCAGGCTCGAAATCCAGACGAATACACAGATAGGGCGCCTCGCCACTCGCTTCCAGCACGCGCCCGGCGACCGGCACTGTCACCGCGACGACCAGGTAGCTGAGCGGGTCGTACACATACTGCTCATCGCCCAGCGCAACCTCCTTGCGACCTTGAACGATCACGCAAAGGGCTGGCCGATGCAGCGCATGAATCAACTCTGACGGGGCGTCGCAGCGGATAACGTGCAGCGGCGCAACAGCGGTTTCATAAACACCGGGTGCCGCAAAGCGCTGCGTCAGCAACTGGATGATTTCACTCCGGCAAACATCGGTGCCCGGAGCGCTCGCAGCATTAGGTGTATCCATGAAGCACCCCGTCTCAAGTCAGTGTTGCTGCACGCCCATCCTTTGCATCGAACTCCATCATAGCGGCCATTGCGCAGCGATTCTGCGTGCGGCAGACCCACAGACAGGAATAGGCAAGTGTCGCGCAGGTATCGGCATGCACGCAGTGATCAGCGACTCGTAGCATGGCCATCGCAATCAGTTTGAGCCGCGCGCTGAAACTGAGCCAACGATGACTTCACGAGGAAAGCCAGTCATGTCGAACATTCAAGGCAAGGTTGTACTGATCACCGGCGCCAGCAGTGGCATTGGCGAAGCTGCCGCCCGACTCATCGCCGCCAAGGGCGCACACGTAGTACTAGGCGCTCGGCGCAGCGAGCGTCTGCAGACGCTGGCGGCAGACATCGAAGCGCAGGGCGGCTCGGCACGCTTCCGCGCGCTGGACGTGACCGATGCGCTCGACATGCAGGCCTTTGCCGACTTCGCCAAACACGCGTTTGGCAAGATCGACGTGATCATCAACAACGCCGGCATCATGCCCCTGTCGCCGCTCGCCGCGCTGAAAATCGCAGAGTGGAACCAGATGCTCGACGTCAACGTGCGCGGCGTACTGCACGGCATTGCCGCCGTGTTGCCGGGCATGCAAGCGCAAGGGCACGGCCAGATCATCAACATCTCGTCCATCGGCGGCCTCGCCGTTTCCCCGACCGCCGCAGTGTACTGCGCCACCAAATTCGCTGTTCGAGCCATCTCCGATGGCCTTCGGCAAGAAACCGACAAAATCCGCGTCACCGTCGTCTGCCCCGGCGTGGTCGAATCAGAACTGGCCGACTCGATTTCCGACGAGACCGCGCGCGAGGCGATGAAAGCGTTTCGAAAGGTTGCGCTGGAGCCGGATGCGATCGCACGCGCGCTTGTTTACGCGATCGAGCAGCCGGACGGGGTGGATGTGAGCGAGATTGTGGTGCGGCCTACGGGGAGTGCTTATTGAGACCGGTAATGAGGACTACCACTTCCAGGCCCTTTCGGTGAACTCGGCCGTTGGAGGCAGCGCGCCACGGAGAAACGCGAGGTATTTGTTGAACAGGACCTCGTGCTGGAAGCGGGCCTCGAAGCCAAGTGTGATGTCGGTGCGATGGGTGATGATCATGAGGCGCTTTCGGTCGACGGTGACGAAGTTGTACTCGGCCCATGGCAGGCTTTGTTCATGGTGGATGGGGTTTTCCCAGTTGAGTAGCTTGATGGCTGCGATAAAAGCCATGGCCACGGGACCGATCAGGAACAGCAACGAGCCGGTGAAGAGTGCTACAAAAACGAATATCAGGATGACGGCTATGGCGATGCCCTTGAAAAGGGATGAGGCGAAGTCGGGGTAGTGGAGGTGGTACTCTACGAGGGCGTGGTGGGTGGTGATGGTGTAGTTGTAGATGGTTTTTTGGCGGATGAGGAGGCCTATGTAGTAAGCGAGGTTTCCTACGAATGCTAATATTACAGTAGTTAGCAAGTAGGGGGTTTCCAAGAAGCTATCCAAGCCTCCCCAGATAAAGAGTGAGCAGACGACTAAATGCATAGTGGTGAATATAAGCTGCGTGGTCATTATTTCCTTAGGTGGTCTCGCCAGTGTTTTGATTTTCCAGCTTAGAATGTTTTTACTCACTAGCAGGTTCAACGCTTTTTCTTGCTTAGTCATGAAGGCGTATCCGCTGCGATTTCTAGGGTCAGCGCGCCAGCTCTGCTTGACTTTGTGACTTCAAGTTCTATCGCGGTCAGGCCGTCGATCGCAGTATCGCCTCTTGTACTCAGTTCCATCTGAAACAGATAGCCTTTATCGTCTTCGCGGGCGTTCACCAAGCTGTACGGGTACCAGATTTGCAACTCAAGATATATTGCGTCCTCGTCGAGCGGCACCCATGTTTCCCATATGAGGTCTTCTTTCTCAGGAGGCATTCGAGGGTAGGTACAGTCTTCACTGGCCTTGATAGTTGGTTTATTAGTGAGCATTCCAAACTGCTCCACCTTCCTGAATTGCCCTCGGTTTAAAAAAGCCTCATGTATTGAAGTCGCTATTTTCTCTACAGGCAGGACGCCCCACGGGCGCTTGCTACTGACAATGTTAAAGTGCACAGACTCACCGCGTACTAGGTTCGGCAAGCGCACCTGAATTCCTGCGCCATTTTGTACGGCTACGCTCATGTGATCGCCTTTACCAAGATAACGATCCTCGTAATTGACAGTGGTTTTTACATGGATCTGTGGAGATAACTGAATTTCCATCAAGGCACTGATTTCTTCATTCCTGCCATTTGCAGTTTCGAGGTAGCGTTGATCCATGGTTTTCGACCAGCAGCACCTGCTCAACCACAAACCGATGCTGTCTCGCTTGAAATAATTCAAAGCCATGGTAGCGAAAAGATAAATAAGGCCAGCCACTAGCAGGGCCACACTGAACCATGGATTCATCACAATAGCGGTAGAGGTACCAGCGGGAAATAAACCCGCCACTAACTGAGCACCTGAGCCGATGCCCATTAAGCCTACAGAAATACCTTTTAAGGTTATCCAGTATTTTTCTTCTGAAGTACCAACCCCGGCTGAATCATCAATAATATCCAATAGCTCCAGCGTTGCCGCCGCTATCCCAAACGCCCCCATAGCCACCATCGAAACCCTGAACCCACGTATGGCATCACCCCATGCAAGATTTCCCTTCGCCCTCCAATAACCCGCAGAGCGATCCAGAATCCCCACATTCTTGCCATCGATCAGCACCGGCGTCGCATCCCTGATAATTGCCCACGGCGCTTCAACAAACACTGCCATCAACAGGTTAAAGCTATACCCCAACCCATACGTCACCTTGCCAATGTCCTTGGTGCTGAAGTTTCCGTCCCGAGTAAGGTCGCGATAGGTGAAGGCGGTGTTGATGAAGTTGAGCATGATCACGCCCCAGGTGATCGAGCCGGCAATCCCTCCCAGTCCATCGAGCCAGCGCCTGGCGCTGGTCAGCCACTCTTTGGTGATGGCTTTGCCGGACTGGAAGTGCAGGCGAATCTCGTCCTGCAACTGCCTGGCGTATTGGTTGTTTTGAAAGTCGAGCAGGGCGGGCATGCTCAGTTCGTGCAGGCGAAGCTTTTGCTCGAGGGCGCGCAGGTGGCTGGCGATGCTTTTGCGGGGGTTGTAAGCGGTTGGGTAGAGCCAGCTGCGACGGGTATCACTGATCTGTTTGTTGAGTACCCGCCATTCGCTGATCCAGTTTTTCAGCTTCGCGAGCATGTTGTGATCGATCGCGATACGCGCCTTTGAATCGAGCAAAATCTGGCCGATCAACAGCGTGCGTATCAGTGCGACGATGTTCTGCTGCTTGCCCACCGCCATGCGGCTGTCGATAGGCACCCAGGCCAGCAGGATGCTTTCGAACGTCGCCTTGCCTGCGCTGCTGGCCAGTTGGCCGAGAGCTTTGAAGGTGTCCTGAACAGGTTGTTTCAGCGCCTTCATCCACGGCTTGTCGGCAAAGCCCTGATGATTGAGCGTGCCGTTGAGTTCACCGATGCGGGTGGCCAGGTTGGTGATGTCGCCGAGGCCGTTCAGCAGTGCGTTAGCTTCCTGGTGTAGGGCGTGTTTGAGCGCCGGTGAGAAGCCGTAGCGCAAGGTGCCAAACAGGCTGCTGTCGTTGGCTTCCTGCTCGGCGAGCCAGGCGCTGGCGGCGCTGTCCTGAGCGTAAATGATCTGCAGATTGAGCATGACCGTTTGCAGGTACAGCAGACTTTCAGGGTGGGTGGTGTCGACAAAAAGCTTGAGCGGTTCCGTGCCCAGATGGGTCGACCATTGCCGAAAGTCGCTTTGCGTGTCACGCACCTGTTGCAGCAGTGTGTCGCCGGTTGGCAGGTGCTGCTGAAGGTACGCACGCGCACCACTCAGATCGACCTCGCGCCGCCATTTGTGGCGATCCTTCCAGGCTTGCAGGGCCTCTTCAGAGGGCGCGCTGCCATAACGCATTTCAAGCGATCTGCGCATCTGCGGACTCTTGAAAATATCTGGCAGCAACAGCACGCCACCGGGAGCGGTGTTGTTGCCGATCTGCTCTTGTTCAAACATGCATTGTTCAAAATAGGCTTCGACGTCGCTCAGGTACTGGTGGGTAAGCGCCGCATTGCCGCGCACTGATGCCGGCAATTTTTCCGGTTCGCCTTCAGCGCCACACAGTGCGGTGACAGTCTGGGCGATCTGGATCTTGTGTTCGTGCTCGGCTTGCCAGTTGCGGTAAGCGGCCTGATCGGCGGCCAGTTGCATGCCCAGATCGTTGAAAATGGCCAGAGGGTCATCAAGGGCGATGAGCAGGGAGCTGTTCTTGTCTTCAACGCTACCCTGCCAGAAAACGTCAGCGCCGATTGGTGAAAACAGCGGCTGGGTTTCTTCGCTGGAGGCCTTGGATGTAGGAATCGCCGAGTCTGCAAAGCGGTCATCATCGACCACATACTCGTTGTCGATGTCCGCCACCGCTTCGGCGATACAGTTCAACGGCAAGGTATCCGGCTCGGCCATGGTTATGCAGTAGCGTTTCAGATCCAGCGCTTTCATCCATGAATCGCGGCTTGCCGGGTTCGAACGCAGGTGTTCGCAGATTCGCCAGGACCACTGCTGCGCTGAAAAGGCGATGCGCAGCAGGTTGTTTCGCGGATAGAGCAGAAAAGGCTTGGCATCGCTGCCGCCACTGCGCTGGTCACTGCCAAGCTGCGCATCGGTCCAGACAATACGGCTCAGGTTGCCTGTGGCGGCTGACACCGCGTACTCATGCAACGTCTCGGCTGTTTCGTCGTAGACATACACATAGCCGTCATACAGTTGGCGAAGGGTATAACTGCGTGTTTTCAGCTTCGGCATCACCGCCCAGCGGCTGCCCTTGAGTAGCGGTTTCAGCTTCTCGGGCGCGGCATCGTAGCGGGAGCGGTCCAGCGCATAGCGCACTGGCACGATGGCAACGTCAGGGCCGCGGAAAGGGCACAGGCTGGTGGCCGTGGCGGGTGTCTTGGCGAACGTTGCAGCACGTCGTTGAGTATGGGTGCCGGATTTGTCGGTCATGCATGGAATCTCTGCGCAGAAACGGGCGATATCGCCCGCTGTATACAGAGGTGCATTCCAAGATATGTGCCGACTGTCTATTTATCGATATAAAACAAAGAGATAGAGATTTAAAGCAAAGATATCGAGCAAAAAAAACATGAAATAGTGCGCAAACATCTGCGCACATGCGCTGACTCGTGAATGTGTGTTGCATCGCTTTAAATATAGAGCCTGGGTCATTAAGCCCGGGCTTATGGTGCGCAGAAAATTGCGCACCTATGTTTTGCATGCAGCCTTTAGCCGACTAAGTGTCGTGCCTGTCGACCCCACTCACACCCTGTATCCATTCCCCCCTCACCACCTACCCCGCAAATAAAGCACGATACCCGCCCATCGCTCATATCAAGGAATGATCCATGTCGCTGGCTATCGTCCATAGTCGTGCCCAGGTCGGGGTGGAAGCCCCTGCGGTTACTGTTGAAGCGCATCTGGCCAACGGCCTGCCGGCTCTGACGCTGGTGGGGTTGCCGGAGGGGGCGGTCAAGGAGAGCAAGGACCGGGTGCGCAGTGCCATTCTCAATTCAGGGCTGGATTTTCCGGCGCGGCGCATCACACTCAACCTTGCGCCGGCTGATTTGCCCAAGGATGGCGGGCGGTTTGATCTGGCGATTGCGCTGGGGTTGCTGGCCGCCAGCGGGCAGGTGCCGTTGGTTGCGTTGCAGGATGTTGAGTGCCTGGGCGAGTTGGCGTTGTCGGGGGCGATTCGGCCGATTCAGGGTGTGCTGCCTGCTGCGCTGGCGGCACGTGCGGCGGAGCGGACGCTGATCATTCCGGCGGTAAACGCCGAGGAAGCCTGCCTGGCGTCGGGGCTGCGGGTGATTGCGGTGAGTCACTTGCTGGAGCTGGTCGCGCATTTCAACGGGCGCACGGTGATTGCGCCGTATCAATCCAGTGGTCTGTTGCATCAGCCCAAGCCGTATCCGGACCTTAGCGAAGTGCAGGGCCAGACCGCCGCGAAGCGTGCCTTGGTGATTGCCGCTGCGGGGGCGCATAACCTGCTGTTCAGCGGGCCGCCCGGCACCGGCAAGACGCTGCTCGCCAGTCGCCTGCCGGGTTTGTTGCCACCGCTGGACGAGCACGAAGCGCTGGAGGTGGCGGCGATTCAGTCGGTCGCCAGTCAGGTGCCGCTGACCAGTTGGCCGCAGCGGCCGTTTCGGCAGCCGCATCACTCGGCGTCCGGGCCTGCGTTGGTGGGTGGTGGCAGTCGTCCGCAACCTGGCGAGATCACGTTGGCGCATCACGGCGTTTTATTCCTGGACGAGCTGCCGGAGTTTGATCGCCGCGTGCTGGAGGTTTTACGTGAGCCGCTGGAGTCCGGGCATATCGTGATTTCCCGGGCGCGGGATCGCGTGCGCTTTCCGGCGCGGTTCCAGTTGGTGGCGGCGATGAACCCGTGTCCCTGTGGCTATCTTGGCGAGCCGACCGGGCGCTGCCGTTGTTCCACCGAGCAGGTGCAGCGCTATCGCAACAAGTTGTCCGGCCCGCTGTTGGACCGGATCGATCTGCACCTGACCGTCGCTCGCGAAGCCACCGCCCTCAACCCTGACCCGACCACCAGTGAAAACACTGCCAGTGCCGCAGCCGTGGTCGCTGAGGCGAGAGACCGTCAGCAACGTCGTCAGGGCTGTGCCAATGCGTTTCTCGATCTGCCGGGGCTGCGCGAGTATTGCGCGCTGTCCAGTGTCGATGAAAGCTGGCTGGAGACGGCGTGCGAGCGTCTGACCCTGTCGTTACGCTCGGCGCATCGGTTGCTGAAGGTGGCGCGAACCCTGGCGGATCTGGAGCAGGTGGACGCGATCAACTGCAGCCATCTGGCCGAGGCCTTGCAGTATCGGCCTTCAACCAATTGATGAGTGGCCAAGCCAAAATTTTTCGTCTATATCGACACTTAATATTGGTACGTACTGCCGCTTACGCAGAGAGTGAGTTTGTGACGAAACTCACTTGCCGCAAGACAACGTCTTGGCTTCTAGGAGCATCTCAGGCTACCAATTTCGAGGAGGTAACATAGCGGGTTCTACTGTATGTTCGGGTTTGCGGCTAGATCAGATCAGATCAGCTCAGATTCAAGCTTGCGTAGATGGCTTTTTGGGTCGAACAGCTGAACCTGTAATCTCAATCGACGTCCAGACGTCGGATATGCTTGACGTCCAGACGTCAGGTGTATAGCCTGATCACGCTCATTAAGGATTTAAAGAAAATGTCAGTCGCGCCGGGTGCTGTAAGAGACAAAATCATTTCCTACCTGAATACGTGTGAAGGAGACGCCTCCCCAGCTGAAATTGTCAGAGGGATTTCACCAAGTTTAGGCGGGGTTTCCTCGTCGTCTGTGCGATCATATCTGAGCCTTAACACCCCTAGGACCTTCTCTCGTACTGCACCTGGCCGTTATCGCTTGAACCAGCTAGGTTTTGACGCTGCGCACCAGTCCCAGCTACCTGTCTCATCGACAAAAATAGGGCAAGCTACTCTCTTCAATGCAGATTGCTTTGACTGGCTTGCATCCCAACCTCCGGCTTCTGTTCATGCGGTAGTTACAGACCCGCCTTATGGTTTAGTTGAATACACTGCGAAAGAAACGCAAAAGCTTCGCTCCGGTCAAGGAGGAATTTGGCGTATTCCGCCATCATTTGATGGGCACACCCGTTCGCCACTTCCACGCTTTACCGTTTTGAGTGAGCAAGACCTGAAAGCATTGAGGGCGTTCTTCACAAAATTCGGACGTTTAATTGAGCATGTTTTGGTTCCTGGCGCAAATGTAGTCATTGCTTCTAATCCATTGCTATCACACATCGTTGCGGATGCTTTGAGCTCTTCTGGCCTTGAACTTCGAGGTTATATTGCCCGTCAGGTGATGACCATGCGCGGTGGCGATCGTCCCAAGAATGCACATCATGAATTTGAAGGTGTCTCGGTAATGCCGCGTTCTCAATGGGAGCCTTGGGTTGTTTTGCGTAAACCGCTCGAAGGTCGAGTGCAGGATAACCTTCGAAAATGGAAGACCGGTGGTTTCCGACGACCAAATGCTGATCAGCCATTCGGAGATGTGATTCGGTCTCACCCCACCCCAAGTGCAGAGAAAAAAATTGCACCGCATCCATCTCTAAAGCCTCAAGCGTTCATGCGTCAATTGGTTAGGGGCGTTTTACCCTTGGGCGAAGGCGTCATACTGGACCCATTTATGGGGGCAGGTTCAACCCTCGCCGCTGCAAATGTGACGGGGTATGACAGCATCGGTCTTGAAATAGATGAAGGCTTTTATGGCTTGGCCACTGACGCGGTTCCAAAATTAGCGTCTCTGATTATCAAGCCAACATAATTCTGACCGTTTACTTTTTAAGGCCGTGCGACGGGATTTTGTAAACCCAGCCCTTCCGCAATTTTTTAACGCCTTCTGCGTGTAGAGTTGCGGTTCGCGTGCCAAGCTCGCCTCGGTCATTTCTTCGAAAATCATCTACTGTCACGTAGGAAAGGTAGACCTCCGTAAATTGCATAGGAAAACGTTCTCTAACCGGCTGGGAAATATTGTCAATTTCATATACAAAGACGCACATCCACTGAGCACGAGCTCCGTGCGTGTCTACCGCCCCACCTTCTTTGCGCGTACTCTTAATTTCGACGCCTTCGCTACCAGATTTTACAGCGTCATTCTCGTAGATGCCCCGAACTACTAAATCGGGATGCCCATTAAAATAGTTATTTTCTACGAGTGTTCTTGAAGACTTTGCCAAAGTCGCAGTAATCATGTCGGAAATGAACCCCGACATGATTGCCGGCCGCGTCATGTCGTCCATGCGCTGCAAGCCTTTGCCCGCAAGCGTTGTGTTCACATCGGAAAAGAAGTCATATACATCTTGCATCGCGTGCTCAAAATCAATAAGCCGCAAATCATAGGGTAGTTCAATATTCTTATTGAACGCATCCCGGTCAATCACATTCCTTTTCATTAAGAACCTTTTTCCCTGACCTAGTTTATGGGGTGCATGGCTGAACGCCAGTTAGCTGTGGAACCATACCAAATCCCGAGCGTTATCTGAAATATTCATGAAATTTGTGGTTTATCCTTCTTATGCTGGAGTCCGGGCATATCGTGATTTCCCGGGCGCTGCCGTTGTTCCACCGAGCAGGTGCAGCGCTATCGCAACAAGTTGTCCGGCCCGCTGTTGGACCGGATCGACCTGCACCTGACCGTCGCTCGCGAAGCCACCGCCCTCAACCCTGACCCGACCACCAGTGAAAACACTGCCAGTGCCGCAGCCGTGGTCGCTGAGGCGAGAGACCGTCAGCAACGTCGTCAGGGCTGTGCCAATGCGTTTCTCGATCTGCCGGGGCTGCGCGAGTATTGCGCGCTGTCCAGTGTCGATGAAAGCTGGCTGGAGACGGCGTGTGAGCGTCTGACCCTCTCATTACGCTCGGCGCATCGATTGCTGAAGGTGGCGCGAACCCTGGCGGATCTGGAGCAGGTGGACGCGATCAACCGCAGCCATCTGGCCGAGGCCTTGCAGTATCGGCCTTCAACCAATTGATGGCCGCAAACGCAAAAACTCGCCGTCAACGATCAAGTCGACGGCGAGCCTTGGGTCAGCCAAAGAAGCTTACATGCTGCTATAGAACGGGAAGATGCCCATCAGCAGTGCGGCAACCAGGATGCACATGCACACCAGAATCGCCCATTTCAGGGTGAAGCGCTGGTGGTCACCGAACTCGATACCGGCCAGTGCCACCAGCAGGTAGGTCGAAGGCACCAACGGGCTGAGCAGGTGGACCGGCTGACCGACGATCGACGCACGGGCCATTTCCACCGGGCTGATGCCGTAGTGGGCAGCTGCTTCGGACAGCACTGGCAGTACGCCGTAGTAGAACGCATCGTTGGACATGAAGAAGGTGAACGGCATGCTCACCAGCGCGGTGATCACCGCGAGGTACGGGCCCAGCGCGTCAGGGATCACGGCCAGCAGGCTTTTCGACATCGCGTCGACCATGCCGGTGCCGGACAGGATGCCGGTGAAGATGCCCGCAGCGAAGATCAGGCCGACCACCGCCAGCACGCTACCGGCGTGGGCCGATACGCGGTCCTTCTGGTCCTGCAGGTTCGGGTAGTTGATGATCATCGCGATACTGAACGCGATCATGAACAGGACCGGCAGGGGCAGCAGGCCCATGATCAGGGCGACCATCAGGGTCAGGGTCAGGGCAGCGTTGAACCAGATCAGCTTTGGACGGCGCGCATCAGGGAATTGCGAGACGCTGATTTCGCTGTGGTCGACTTCATCGCCCTGCAGGTGCAGTTCACCCAGTCGGGCACGTTCGCGCTTGCCGTAGAAATAGGCAATCGCCAGGATCGCGATCACACCTGCCAGCATGGCCGGGATCATCGGCACGAAGATATCGGAGGCGTCGACATGCAGGGCACTGGCCGCACGAGCGGTCGGGCCGCCCCAGGGCGTCATGTTCATCACGCCGCCGGCCAGAATGATCAGGCCGGCCATGATGCGCGGGCTCATGCCGATGCGGCTGTACAGCGGCAGCATGGCGGCAACGCAGATCATGTAGGTGGTCGCGCCGTCACCGTCGAGGGACACCACCAGCGCCAGTACGGCGGTGCCGACCGAAATGCGCATCGGGTCGCCCTTGACCATTTTCAGGATCTTGCGCACGGCCGGGTCGAACAGACCGGAGTCGATCATCAGCGCAAAGTACAGAATGGCGAACATCAGCATCACGCCGGTCGGCGCCAGCTTGGTGATACCTGCCAGCATCATCGGGCCGATTTGCGACGCGAAGCCACCGAACAGGGCGAAGATGATCGGCACCAGGATCAGGGCGATCAGCGCAGTCAGGCGCTTGCTCATGATCAGGTACATGAACGCAATAACCATGGCAAAGCCAAGGAAAGTCAGCATGGGAATACTCCAGACGTAATACGGCTACAGAACGTGAAATGAACGAGTCAGCTCAGCAGATCGGTACGTGGAGTGGGGGCGCAAGGAGAGTGTGGAACGAGAAGTCAGGAAGCATCGGAATCACCATTATTGTTGTTAATTGAGCCTGAAACACCTCGGAATCCGTTCCTGGCTAACCGGTCTTTTTGCCGGAAGTGGGTTGATGCTAATTGGCCAAGCTTTCACCGAGCTTTCATTCGGCAGTTGCCGGAATTTTATTGTCACAGGGATTATGGGCATGAACAGGAGAAGCACGGATGAGCGAGATACACTCGGGTGGCTGCCATTGCGGCGGGCTGCGTTACCAGTTCGATGCGCCGTTGCGGGACATCGCTCACTGTCATTGCTCCATCTGTCGACGCACCTCGGGTGCAACGGTCGTCACCTGGATAAGTGTGCCGCTGGCTTCGTTCACGTGGCTGACGGGCAGCCCCTGCGCTTATGACTCTGCACCCAGCTGCGTCCGCTATTTCTGCGGCAAGTGCGGCGCTCACCTGGCGTTGTTCACGCGCAACAGCCCTGACGAGATCGATGTCACCATTGCAACACTTGACCAATCGGAGCTGGCCGCGCCCTCTCGACACATCTGGATAGAGAATCGGCTTCCGTGGCTACGCCTGGATGAGCACCTGCCGGGAGTTGAAGGCGAGCCTTTCTAAGGCTCGAGGGGGGAGCGCCAAGGCCATAGCCGTCGGCACTATTCGCATACTAGATCCGCAGGTTACTTGCTGAACTGCGACGCCAGTTCACGCAGCAGCACTTCGGCCTCGAGCACTTTTTTTACTGATTCGTTGGCTTTTTCGCGCGTCAGACCCAGGCGATCGAACAGTTCGTCCGGGATGTCCTGCTCGGGACCGGAGCCGATACCGTTGGCTCGCAGCAGGCGCACTGCCAGATAGACCAGGTTGGCATAGACGTGATGCTCACCCTTGTAGTGCGGGTCGTGCTGGAAACGCAATGCGATGGACAGCTCATCCGGCATGTCCCAATAGCGCATCAGCCACGCACCGATCTGCTCGCGGCTGATACCCAGCAGGTGCTGCTCGATAAAGCTGTGGTGCAAATGCGGGTTCACTTCCAGTTGCCGGCAAATCAGGGTGAAGTGCGGTGGAAACACGTGCGCCAGCAGCAGGTAACCGAAGTTGTGCAGCAAACCGGCGAGGTAGCTCAGACCACCCTCCGGCCGGCTGGCGCGCGGAATGGCGCGGGTCAGGCCTTCGATGACGGCAGCGGTGTAGATCGATTGCTGCCAGTACGGCGTGGTCTGTTGTGGCTGATCCTTGGGCAGGCTCAGGGTTTTGCCCAGTGCGAGGCCCAGTGCCAGATTGATCACCAGATCGAAGCCCAGTACACGGACGATTGCGTCTTCGACCGAACGAATCTTGCCGGTCGACGCGTAATACGGCGAAGCCGCCCAGCTGACGACTTGAGCGGCCAGCGCAGGATCGGTCTCGACGACGCCGGTGATGTCATCGATAGTCGCATCGGGATCGACACGCAGTTTGATGATTTTCTGCGCAGTGCCGGCCAGCGGCGGAATCTCCAGAGTCGCCTCCAGACGCTGCTGGATGCGGCGCGCCGTAAAGGCATGCATGGCCTGGGTGATTTCTGCAGGATCGTCGTCAGGACGATCGAGGTTCGGCCGGATCTTCGCCACCGGTTGACCAAAGTGCGCGGCGCTGGCCTTGCTCAGCATGCCCTTGAAGTCGTCGCTGCTGATTTCCAGCAGGACACCTGGCTCGCCCGAACCCACCAGCAGGGTGGGCTCCTGAAGCAGGCGCTCGTCGTAAAGGCACGGTGAGCTGGTCAGCGCCGGGAGACCTGGCAGTATGCGCAGGTTGTGCTTGGTGAGCATGCGCTCCAGCCGCTCGTGCGGCACGGCGGTCAGTTTGCGGCCGGTCAGCTCAGTGATGCGGGAGAGGTCGAGCAACTGGCTTTGCGGAAACAGGATAAGCAATGCACCGACAGCGTCCTCGACCAGCACAGCCTGCACCTTGCGCGCTGGAGGAAGGTTTTTTTCGTCCACGACTTCGTTGTAGCTGATAGCCAATTTTTCAAGCAACTGCCGGATTACCGACGGCGCATGGTGCGGATCATTGACGTGGGCGACTTCTGTCATGAGCTATGTCCAAATTCCTACATTTTCTGAAGTATAACCACGTTATTCGATTTGGGTCGCACGCGGTTTGCAAAGCATAGTCTGCATCACACCTGGCCATACTGCTGGCCATGACGCAGCCACCTGTCGAGCAGTGGGCTGACGTGTTGCGGCCAGCGCTCCAACAGGGCCTGAGCCGCGTCGCGTACGGCCGGTAGCAGGTCTGCGTCGCGCATCAGATCGGCAACCTTGAACTGCAGAAGGCCCGTTTGTCGGGTGCCGAGCATTTCGCCGGGGCCGCGCAGTTCGAGGTCTTTTTCGGCGATGACGAAACCATCGTTGGTTTCGCGCATGATGCCCAGGCGCTGCCGTCCGATCTGTGAAAGCGGCGGATGGTAGAGCAGCACGCAATGACTCACCGCGCTGCCGCGCCCGACGCGGCCGCGCAGCTGGTGCAATTGCGCCAGGCCGAGGCGCTCGGGGTTCTCGATGATCATCAGGCTGGAGTTCGGCACGTCGACACCGACTTCGATGACCGTCGTTGCCACCAGCAATTGCAGTGCACCTTGCTTGAACTCGGCCATGATCGCGGCCTTTTCTGCAGGCTTCATGCGCCCGTGAATCAGCCCGACGCGCACGTCACCCAACGCGCTGCTCAACTCTTCGTAGGTGGTTTCAGCGGCCTTGCAGGTCAGCTCTTCGGATTCTTCGATCAGCGTGCACAACCAGTAGGCCTGGCGACCTTCTGCGCACGCGGCGCGCACCCGCTCCACGACTTCCAGGCGGCGACTGTCGGCAACCAGCACAGTGTTGACCGGCGTCCGCCCCGGCGGCAGTTCGTCGAGGATCGAAGTGTCCAGATCGGCGTAGGCGCTCATGGCCAGCGTGCGCGGGATCGGTGTGGCGGTCATGATCAACTGATGCGGGCACATCAGACCGCCAACGCCCTTTTTGCGCAGCGCCAGGCGTTGCTGCACGCCGAACCGGTGCTGCTCGTCGATGATCACCAGTGCCAGGTTCTTGAACTGCACTTCGTCCTGAAACAGCGCATGGGTGCCGACCACCATGGGTGTGCCGCCGGCGATCTGCTCCAGAGACGCGACGCGCGCCTTGCCTTTGAGCTTGCCTGCCAGCCATGCCACGCCCACGCCCAAGGGCTCGAGCCAGCGCTGGAAGTTGATGTAGTGCTGCTCGGCGAGAATCTCGGTGGGCGCCATCAGCGCCACTTGATAACCCGCTTCCAGCGCTTGCAAGGCGGCCAGCGCGGCAACCACCGTCTTGCCCGACCCCACATCACCCTGAATCAGCCGCAGCATCGGCTCAGGCTGGCTCAGGTCATAGGCCACTTCCTTGCCGACACGTTGCTGCGCGCCGGTGGGGGCAAAGCCGAGGTTGGCGAGAAACTGTTTCGGCAGTTTTTTCGCAACGGGCAACGCCGGTGCGCGCTGTGAACGCAGGCTCTCACGCAGGCGCTGCTGGGAAAGCTGGTGAGTCAGCAGTTCTTCGAAGGCCAGTCGGTGCTGCGCCCAGTGATGCCCGAGGGCCAGCTCCTCCACGTCGGCATCGGCAGGCGGGTGATGCAGGTAACGGATCGCATCATCCAGCGGGGCCAGTTGGTAATCGCGGGCCAGCTCTTCAGGCAGCCAGTCCGGCAGACTTTTGGGGCCGAGCATCGCCAGGCTTTGCTGGCACAACTGGCGCAGACGCTGTTGGGTCAGGCCTTCGGTCGTCGGGTAGATCGGCGTGAGGGTCTGTTCGACGGGCGCGGGCTCATCACCGGTAATCGCCCGATATTCCGGGTGATAGATTTCCAGTCCGGAAGCACCCGGGCGCGCTTCGCCGAAGCAACGCAGGTGCGTGCCACGCTTCATGCTTTCTTTCTGGGCGTTGCTGAAATGGTAGAAGCGCAGACTGACGACGCCGGTGCCATCGCCCAGCCGGACCAGCAGGCTGCGGCGCTTGCCCATCACCACATCGGCACCGCTGACCACGCCTTCGATGACGGCATCCTGACCAGGACGCAGCGCACCGATCGGCACGATGCGCGTGCGGTCCTGATAACGCAGCGGCAGATGGAACAGCACGTCCTGCAGGGTTTCCAGGCCGACCTTGGCCAGCTTTTCTGCCATCGCTTCGCCGACACCCTTGAGCGCCGTGACCGAGACCCTGGAAAGCTCGCTCATTTCTGTTCTGCCTAGCTAGCGACTGTTTTCGGACGTGCCACCGAGCACAGACGTGCAGAGTCAGCGAGGATTTCGATGGCTTTGGGTCTCGGGAAGCTTGCACGCCAGGCGATGGCGACCGTGCGGAAAGGCACGGGCGGCGTCAGCGGGCGGACTTCGATCACGCCGGGCGCGTAGTGATGGCTGTCGACTGCCGACAGCGGCAGGATCGAAATGCCCAGCCCGGAGGCGACCATGTGCCGAATGGTTTCCAGCGAGCTGGATTCTACTGTCGTGTGCTTGGCACCTTCGTTGCCTTTGCCCAGCGTCGGGCAGGCTTCCAGGACCTGATCACGGAAGCAGTGACCTTCGCCCAGCAATAGCAGGCTCTTGTCGTTGAGCGCCGAGGCATCGATGGTCTCTTTCTGAGTCCAGGGATGGTCGGCCGGCATCAGCACAGAGAACGGTTCGTCGTAAAGCGGCAGGGTCAGCACGTCGGCTTCGTTGAACGGCAAGGCAATGATGACGGCATCCAGCTCACCGTTACGCAGCTTGTCGCGCAGCACATGCGTGAAGTTTTCTTCGATGTACAACGGCATCTGCGGGGCGACCCGGTGCAGTTGTGGGATCAGGTGAGGAAACAGGTAAGGACCAACGGTGTAGATCGCGCCGACTTTCAGCGGGGCGGTCAGCTGGTTCTTGCCGGCCTGGGCCAGCTCGCGGATACCCTGGGCCTGCTCCAGCACTTTCTGCGCCTGCGCGACAATGCCTTCACCGACCGGTGTCAGGCGCACAGCGCTTTTGCTGCGCTCGAAAATGAGCACACCGAGTTCGTCTTCGAGTTTTTTGACACCCACCGACAGCGTTGGCTGGCTGACATGGCAGCGTTCCGCTGCATGGCCAAAGTGCTGCTCCTGGGCGAGCGTAACGATGTAGCGCAATTCTGTAAGAGTCATAACGTGCGTCCATGAAGTTGCGACCCCAGCATAGCGGGTGCGATCGATAGACGCACGTTATCAGAAGTACTTATGGGTAACAAAAGTACAATTCAGCGTTTATCCAGCGAATAAACGAACGGTGCGAGGATTTCGATAGTGCCGTTGTTGAGGATTTCTTTCGGCGGCTTGGGCAACGGTTGAGCGCGACGGATCATTTCCATGGTCGCTCGATCCAGCGCCGGGCTGCCTGAACTGTTGGCAATCGAGTAGGAAAGCACGTTGCCGTCAGCGTCCACCACGAAGCGCAAGCGAGCAACACCCTGCATGCCACGACGGCGTGCATCCTCAGGGTACTTCTTGTACTTGCTCAGATGACCGAGCAAATCGCCCTGCCAATTCGGCAATGCGTTGCTGGGTGGCGAAGGTGCAGGAGCAGGCTTGGGAGCCACCGGCTTTGCCGGTTGCGCCGTGGTCGGCGGTGTATCGACCGGCTTTTCGTCGGCAGGCTTTTCCTTGGGCGGCTCAGGCTTCTTCTGCGGCTTTGGCGGCTGCGGTTTGGGCTTGGGCTTCTCGACCTTCTTGGGCACGACGATTTCCGGCTTCGGCGCCTGCACGACTTCCGGCACCGGTGTCGGCTCCTCCGGGGCTGGCGGCGGGGGCGGCTGAACGACCTTGGGCGGTGGCGGTGGAGCGGGTTCGGGCACTGGCGCAAGTTCGACCATCATGGCGGCCGGTGGCAATTCGACAGGCTGAGGGGCAGGCCAGCGAACGGCAACAATGATTGCGATGGCGTGCACGGCCAGCACCAACAACAGACTACCGCTATAGCGCGTCAGTTTTTGGCGCGTACTGATCATTTCTTACCAGCCGTCTCAAGACCTACCAGACCGACCTTCAGGTAACCCGCACCCCGAAGCGTGTTCATGACTTCCATCAGATCACCGTAATCCACGCCCTTGTCGGCCTGGAAGAAGATCGTGGTGTCTTTCTTGCCCTTGGTGCGGGCGTCCAGCACCTGGCCGATCTGCTCGCGAGCAACCTTCTCTTCGCCCAGGTACAGGCTCTTGTCGGTTTTCACGCTGAGAAAGATCGGCTTCTCGGGTCTGGGCTGCGGTGTGGCGGTAGACGCTGGCAGATCGACTTTGATGTCTACGGTCGCCAGCGGCGCAGCCACCATGAAGATGATCAGCAGCACCAGCATGACGTCGATGAACGGCGTCACGTTGATTTCATGGTTCTCGGCGAGATCGTCGCCGCCTTCGTTAAGATGCAGGCCCACGTGTTAGCCCACCTTGACCATTTGCGGTTGTTGTTGATTGCGCTCGGACGGCTCTGGCAGATGATCCAGATCGCGGCTGACCAGCAGCAGGACGTGTGCCGACGCATCGGAGACCTGAGCCTTGTAACCGGCGATGGAGCGGGCGAAGACGTTGTAGATCACTACCGCAGGGATCGCCGCGACCAGGCCCAGCGCGGTGGCCAAAAGGGCTTCGGCGATGCCGGGTGCGACTACGGCGAGGTTGGTGGTCTGGGTCTTGGCGATGCCGATGAAGCTGTTCATGATGCCCCAGACCGTACCGAACAGACCCACGAACGGCGCAGTCGAACCGATGGTCGCCAGCACGCCGGTGCCCATGCTCATGTTGCGGCCACAGGCGGCGACCAGACGCTCGAGGCGGAAGCTGACACGCTCCTTGATCCCTTCGCGCTCGCGGCTGTTGGCGGACAGGCGCATCTCTTCGAGGGCGTCATGCACCAGCAGGTGGGCGAGGGTGCCTTCCGTGCTGGCCGTGGCGCTCGCTTCAGTCAGGGAGCGGGCTTTTTTCAGGTTGGCAATTTCGCCGCGCAACCGGCGCTTGGCACCCAGCAGCTCGAAACCCTTGGAGATCCAGATGGTCCACGTAATGATCGAGGCGATGGCCAGACCGATCATCACCGCTTTGACCACGACGTCGGCATTCTGATACATGCCCCACGGCGACAGGTCATGCGCCATGCCCAGGCTGTTGTCTTCGGTGGCGGGCTCCATGGCCTGCACCGGGGCTGCTGCGTCAGGTGCGGCAGGTGCCGTTGCCGCAGCTGATGCAGGTGCTGTGGAAGCCGCAGGGGCAGCGGTCGGAGCCGATTGGTCCGCGAGCGCCATGGGGACGAACATCAGGCTCAAGACAAGGGCTGCGATACTGCGCCATGCACGAGGCAGGCGAGGCATCTGGGTAGGCGAAGCGATTGATTGAATGCGTTTCATGCTGGCCGGACCTGAGAGGAAAAAAGGGGATGGTTCCAATGCGTCGCTCGGTGCTGTCGACGCTTACGCGGAACGAATGGGCCGCCATTATTGCAAATCGTTCTTGTTAACAAAAGTAATACAGTATCTTTTTTACATATTCGGCCGAATGCTTGCCTGTCGATGAGCGTTTTTAACGATACTGACACCGCCTTTTCTGGAGATACCGAATGACTGCTCCTTCGCTTCTGATCGCCGGCTGTGGCGACATTGGTTCGCGACTCGCTAACCGCCTGCTGCCTCACGGCTGGACCGTGCATGGGCTGCGGCGCACTGTTTCCGAGCTTCCTGCCGGTGTTCACGGTGTGGCGGGCGATCTGTTCGAGACGCAAAAACCTGCCCAATGGCCTGCTGCAGCATTGGATTACGTGGTGTATTGCGCGACCCCCTCACAACGTGACGAATCGGGTTACCGGATGGCTTACGTCGAGGGCCTGCGTAATGTGTTGAGCTGGCTCGAGCAGACCGGGCAGCGGCCAAAGCGCTTGATCTTCGTTTCAAGCAGCGGTGTTTACGGTCAGCAGAATGGGGAATGGGTGGATGAAACCTCCGCCACCGAGCCTGGCAACTACACCGGCACGGTGATGCTGGAGGCCGAGCAGGTCGCGCTGAACAGCGGGCTGCCGGCCACGGCGGTGAGACTGACCGGTATTTACGGCCCGGGCCGCAGTGACCTGTCGAACCGCGTCCGCCAGGGGCACAGCGTGAGGATCGATCCGCCGGTTTACGCCAATCGTATTCATGCCGACGATGCGGCCGGTCTGCTGGAGCACCTGCTGCTGGCGGATCAACGCGGCGTTGCGCTGGAGAGTTGCTACCTGGGCGTCGACGACGATCCGGCCGCGCTGGCCGATGTGGTGGCGTGGATCCGTGAGTATCTGGGCGTGACCGAATGGTCAGAGGAGGTCAGCGTGCAGCGCGTGGGCAGCAAGCGTTGCAGTAATGCCAGGGCGCGAGCATTGGGATGGGCGCCGATGTACCCGGACTTTAGGGCAGGTTATGCGGCTTTACTGGGCTAGAGCAGTGATCGATCAGGAGCGCCGTAAAGGGCGCTCCTGATGCCTGAATCGCTTACTGCTGTTCGAGCAACCAGCGACGTGGGCCGGGACGCAGCTCGGGCATCTGGTCCGCACCAGCGTTGTTCACCGCCTGGAATATTTCCAGCTGCTTGCCTTTGCGGGCAAAAATCCACGGGTTGCCTTTCTCGGCTTTCTCCAGCCACATGCTGTCGTATTCGCCGCTCATGGCTGCACAATCGCCAGCCAGACACAGCGCGTAACGATCGTTTTCCGGAAGACCCTGCACACTGCCGTCAGGCATGAATTGCACGGTGCTGCCCTGACCATCACCCTCTACGACTGTCCACTTACCGCCCATGTAGGCGCCATACAGAGCTTTCTCGAAGCTGCTGCCTGGCTGAGCGCCGTCCGGGGCCGGAT
Source organism: Pseudomonas sp. P129 (assembly GCF_020312195.1). Classification (NCBI taxonomy): domain Bacteria; kingdom Pseudomonadati; phylum Pseudomonadota; class Gammaproteobacteria; order Pseudomonadales; family Pseudomonadaceae; genus Pseudomonas; species Pseudomonas sp. P129. Next base: position 113,227 of record NZ_JAGPYS010000007.1, read on the forward strand.
CTTCGGGTTTCTGGAAGTGCTGTTCAGGGCCTGACTCGCTGGCCGCCTGGACCAGTTCGTCACCCTTGACGCTCAGGTCTTCGAAGAAGTTGCCATAGAAATCGACATGCAGCTTGCCTTCGGCAGCGCTGACGATCTTGCCTTCGCCGAGCTCGAAGCCATTGGAGTAAATGGCCTGATTGGCCTTGGAGTTGATTTTCCACTCCAGATTGGGGCCATTGGCGAGCAGCGCCTGACGCAAGTTGCCTTGCTTGACGGCGGCGTCGATGGCGGTCTGGTTGATCCAGGTGCCGTCCGGATTGCGGTCGGCGTGGCTGGCGCAGCCGCCCAGAATGACGGCGAGCAGCGAGATGGCGAGCGCGGAGCGCATAACGGATTCCTTCCTTCAGGGAGAACGGAGCGCAAGGCACGCTCCGTCGGGGATTTATTCGATGACGAGAATCGCGTCCATTTCAACCTGGGCGCCACGCGGCAGGGCCGCAACGCCGATGGCTGCACGAGCCGGATAAGGCTGAGTGAAGTAGGTGCTCATCAGCTCGTTGACCTTGGCGAAGTGGCCCAGATCGGTCAGAAAGATGTTCAGTTTGACGATGTCCTTGAACGATCCGCCCGCTGCTTCGGCAACCGACTTGAGGTTTTCGAAGACCTGAGTGATCTGGGCTTCGATGCCCTCGACCAGTTCCATGGTGCTCGGGTCCAACGGGATCTGTCCGGACATGTAGACGGTATTGCCAGCTTTGATGGCCTGTGAGTAAGGGCCAATGGCCGCAGGGGCTTTATCGCTGGTGATGACAGTCTTGGTCATGAGAACTCCTGATAGTGGGATGGCCTACGCGCGCATCCGGGTGATGCGTGTGACACCGGTCAGGGCGCGCAGTTTCTTGATCACACGAGCCAGGTGCACGCGATCGTGCACGCTGACCACCAGTTGGACCACGCTGATGCGACCATCGCGTTCGTCCATGCTGATTTTTTCGATATTGCCGTCCGCCGCGTTGACGCTGCTGGCCAGCAGCGCGATCAGGCCGCGCTGATGCTCGAGTTCGACGCGCAGTTCGACGTTGAATTCGCCCGTCACGTCCTTGGCCCAGGACAGCTGGATGCATTTTTCCGGGTTGTGGCGGATTTCGCTGATGTTGCGGCAGTTGTCCAGGTGCACAACCATGCCCTTGCCTGCAGACAGGTGGCCGACAATCGGGTCGCCCGGGATTGGCGTGCAGCACTTGGCGTAGCTGAGCACCAGACCTTCGGTGCCACGAATCGCCAGCGGGCCTTCAGGGCTTGGCAACTGATCGCCTTCGCCCAGCAGGCGGCGGGCAACGACATAGGCCATACGATTACCCAGGCCAATGTCTTCGAGCAGGTCTTCCAGCACTTCGACCCGGTATTCGTTGAGCACCAGTTGAATGCGCTCCTGACCGATCTTGTCGAGGCTGCATTCGAAGCCGTTGAGGACCTTGTTCAGCAGGCGCTCGCCCAGATTGATCGACTCGGAACGGCGTTGCAGCTTGAGTGCGTGACGAATGTGGGTGCGCGCCTTGCCGGTGACGACGAAGTTCAGCCAGGCCGGATTCGGACGTGCGCCGGGCGCGCTGACAATCTCGACGGTCGAGCCACTTTGCAGCGGTTCGGAAAGCGGCGCCAGCCGGCGGTTGATCCGGCAGGCAATGCAGCTGTTGCCGACATCGGTGTGTACCGCGTAGGCGAAATCCACCGCTGTGGAGCCTTTGGGCAGCTCCATGATCCGGCCTTTGGGCGTGAAGACGTAAACCTCGTCCGGGAACAGGTCGATCTTGACGCTTTCGATGAATTCCAGGGAGTTGCCGGCGCGCTGCTGCATTTCCAGCACGCCCTTGACCCACTGTCGGGCTCGGGCGTGAGTGCCCTTTGGCTGCTCGTCGTCGCTGGATTTGTACAGCCAGTGTGCCGCGATGCCGTTGTTGGCCATTTCTTCCATTTCGCGGGTGCGAATCTGGATCTCGATAGGCACGCCATGCATACCGAACAAGGTGGTATGCAGGGACTGATAGCCGTTGGCCTTGGGGATCGCGATGTAATCCTTGAAGCGACCGGGCAGCGGCTTGTACAAATTATGTACAGCGCCGAGCACGCGATAGCAGGTGTCGACCTTGTCGACGATGATGCGGAACGCGTAGACATCCATGATCTCGTTGAAGGCGCGACGCTTGCCGCGCATCTTCTTGTAGATGCCGTACAGATGCTTCTGCCGCCCACTGACGTCGCCTTCGATGCCATCGACGGCCAGGCAATGACTCAGGGACTCTTCGATCTTGTTGACCAGTTCCTTGCGATTGCCCCTGGCGCGCTTGACCGCCTGGTTGATTCGCGAGGAGCGCATCGGGTACATCGCCTTGAAGCCCAGGTCCTCGAATTCGATGCGCACACTGTGCATGCCCAGCCGATTGGCGATGGGCGCATAGATTTCAAGGGTTTCCTTGGCGATGCGCCGACGCTTTTCGCCGGACAGGACTTCCAGCGTGCGCATGTTGTGCAGGCGATCAGCGAGCTTGACCAGGATGACGCGAATGTCGCGCGCCATGGCCATGGCCATTTTCTGGAAGTTTTCCGCCTGGGCTTCGGCCTTGGTCTCGAAATTCATCTGGGTCAGTTTGCTGACCCCGTCGACCAGTTCCGCGACGGTCTCGCCAAATTGGGCGCTGAGCGCTTCCTTGGCAATCCCGGTGTCCTCGATGATGTCATGCAGCATCGCAGCCATCAGGCTCTGATGGTCCATGTGCATATCGGCAAGAATGTTCGCCACCGCGAGAGGATGGGTGACGTAGGCTTCACCGCTGCGACGGCGTTGGCCATCGTGGGCTTGTTCGGCGTAGAAATACGCTCGGCGGACCAGATTGACCTGGTCCTTGCCGAGGTAGGCCGACAGTCTGTCGGCGAGGGCGTCTATGCTCGGCAAGGCGCTACCCCTTGCCAATGGCTTTTACCCTGCGCCGTACTACGTCGACCTGGCATAGGCTTAGACGGCCTCGTTGGACTCGTCCTCGAACGCTGCGAACAATGGCTCATCTTCAACGATTTCAGCTTCTGCGATTACAGAGTAATCCATTACGCCAGCCGCGATTTCACGCAGGGCCATAACGGTAGGCTTGTCGTTTTCCCAGGCCAGCTTTGGTTCTTTGCCGCCGGTTGCCAGTTGACGGGCACGCTTGGTAGAGAGCATGACCAGCTCAAAGCGGTTATCCACGTGTTCTAGGCAGTCTTCAACGGTTACGCGGGCCATGGGTATTCCTCGTAGCAAATGCGGATGCGCGATGCCCGGATGGGCGAGCGGACTCGGTAGTTTACAAGCGTACAGCACCAGTCATCAAGCGGCATGCCACCAACGGCATGCTTTTAACCTGTTGCCTGATGTCTGGAAACGATTCGATCAGGCCAGCAACTCCTGAAAAAGCTCGCTGTATTGCTCTTGCTGGTGCTGTTGAGTCAGGCGATTGGCGCGGAAAATCGCCTTGAGGTCTTCCAGCGCGCCGGCAAAGTCGTCATTGACCACGACGTACTCATACTCGCTGTAGTGGCTCATTTCGCTGACGGCTTCACGCATGCGGGCTTCGATGATCTCGTCACTGTCCTGGCCGCGATTGGTCAGGCGCTGGCGCAAGGCCTGCTGGGTCGGCGGCAAAATGAAGATGGAACGGGCCTGCGGCATCTGCGCACGAACCTGGCGCGCACCCTGCCAGTCGATTTCCAGAATCAGGTCGTGGCCTTCGTCCAGCGTCTGCTGCAAGTGGCTCTGCGACGTGCCATACAGGTTGCCGAAGACCTCGGCCTGCTCGAGAAAGTCGCCGTGCTCGATCATGCTCAGGAACGTGGCACGATCGACGAAGTTGTAGTTCACACCGTCCACTTCGCCGGGGCGCATGGCGCGCGTGGTGTGCGAGACAGAGACGCGAATCTTTGCCTGCGCGCCGTGCTGAGGCTCTTGCTGAGCGTCCATCAGCGCCTTGACCAGACTGGTCTTGCCCGCGCCGGACGGAGCGGAAATGATGTACAGGGTGCCAGTGATATGGGTCATGTCAGGTTTAGCCTTACTCAATATTCTGCACTTGCTCACGCATCTGCTCGATCAACACTTTGAGGTTGACGGCAGCCTGCGTGCTGCGTGGGTCAAAGGCCTTGGAGCCCAGTGTATTCGCTTCGCGGTTAAGCTCTTGCATCAGGAAATCAAGACGGCGTCCTGCCTGGCCGCCAGCCTTGAGTACGCGACGCACTTCGGTGACGTGGGTGCTGAGGCGGTCCAGTTCTTCGGCGACATCGCTTTTCTGTGCCAGCAGGACCATCTCCTGCTCCAGACGCTGAGGGTCGAGCTCGGCTTTCATGTCGGCAAAGCGATCCAGCACCTTCTGCCGCTGGGTTGCGAGCATCTGTGGCACCAGCGTGCGCAAGGTGGCGACTTCTTCGACGATGGAGGACAGACGCTCGTCGAGCAGCCGCGCCAGGTCTGCGCCTTCGCGCCCGCGCCCGCTTTTCAATTCGGTCAGCGCATCATTGAACAGTTTCAGGGCCTCGGTGTTCAACACCTGCGGATCGTTGGCATCGGCGACCAGCACGCCCGGCCAGGCCAGCACCTCGAGCGGGTTCAAGGCAGCAGGCTGTTTGATCAAGCCGGCAACCGACTCGGCTGCGGCGATCAATTGGCCTGCGCGTTCAAGATCCACCTGCAGCGGCTTGCCGGCGGTTTCCTCGACAAAGCGCAGTGTGCACTCGACCTTGCCGCGCGACAGGCCCTGACGCAGCGCTTCGCGAATCGCGCCTTCCAGATCGCGGAACGACTCCGGCAGGCGCAGGTGTGGCTCAAGATAGCGGTGGTTGACCGAGCGCAGTTCCCAGCTCAGTGTGCCCTGGGCACCGGCCCGCTCTACTCGGGCAAAGGCAGTCATGCTGTGCACCATGGGAAATACCTCTTGGTTCGCTTTCAAAGCGTGGTTCGGTTCATGAACGCGCAGAAATGGCGGTCATGGGCGTCGTGAAAGCCGGCTGGCTGTAGAGGCGCAGGATTGTAGCGCAGTGCGGCGCAGGCTCCCAATCCGACAGTGTGACAGGTGACGCAAGGCGTTGTTTTACCCCGTATCTGCGCGTCGAAAGCCTTGATCCAGGGCCTTCTGGTTGCGCGGGATCGGCATTGACGGCTTTTAGAGATGCCCAGCGGCAGCTGTGGCCTCTATAATGCCCAGCAGTTTTCCGTCTCAGTACAGGTATCCCAGATGAAACGTCCAAGTGGTCGCGCCGCCGATCAGCTCCGCTCGATCCGCATCACCCGCAACTACACCAAACACGCCGAGGGTTCTGTACTGGTCGAGTTTGGTGATACCAAGGTGATTTGCACCGTCAGCGTCGAAAACGGCGTACCACGCTTTCTCAAAGGCCAGGGCCAGGGTTGGCTGACTGCCGAATACGGCATGCTGCCACGTGCTACCGGCGAGCGTAACCAGCGCGAAGCCAGCCGTGGCAAGCAGGGTGGCCGTACACTCGAAATCCAGCGCCTGATCGGTCGTTCACTGCGCGCTGCGCTGGACATGTCCAAGCTGGGCGACGTCACCCTGTACGTCGATTGCGATGTCATTCAGGCTGACGGCGGCACTCGCACCGCGTCCATTACCGGTGCGATGGTGGCCCTGGCCGATGCGCTGAAGGTGATCAAGAAGCGCGGCGGCCTGAAAGGCGGCGACCCGCTCAAGCAGATGATCGCGGCTGTTTCGGTCGGCATGTATCAGGGCGAGCCGGTGCTCGACCTGGACTACCTCGAAGACTCGGCTGCCGAGACCGACCTGAACGTGGTCATGACCAGTGCAGGCGGTTTCATTGAAGTTCAGGGCACTGCCGAAGGCGCGCCATTCCAGCCGGAAGAGCTGAACGCGATGCTCGCGCTGGCGCAGAAAGGCATGACCGAATTGTTTGAATTGCAGCGCGCCGCGTTGGCCGACTGATACCCAGAAGGGGGTCCGATAATGAGTGACAGCTTGCAACCGTTCAGCAAACCGCCGCAAAGCGCTCGCCAGTGGGCGATGTTCTGTCACTTGTCAGCGTTTGCCGGACTGATGTTTCCGTTCGGCAATCTGCTGGGCCCGCTGATTATCTGGCAGTTGAAGAAAGACTCCGATCCGTTTATCGACGCGCAAGGCAAGGAAGCGCTGAATTTTCAGATCACAGTCGCCATCGCGGCCACCGTCAGCATGCTGCTGGTGGTGCTGATCATCGGCTTTGCGTTACTGACGCTGGTGGGCATCGGTGCCGCAGTGCTGGCGATCATTGCCGGGATAAAAGCCAATGACGGCGTCAATTATCGCTATCCGTTCACCTTGCGCCTGATCAAGTAGCATCACTTCAGGCAACGCAAAAAGCCGACTTCAAGTCGGCTTTTTCGTGTTCGCTGCCTTGCCTGGCTATCAGATAGTCAGGGTCCAGTCGTAATCCACGATCAACGGCGCGTGCTGCGAGAAGCGCGGCTGGCGTGGCAGACGGGCGCTGCGCACGAAGCGGCGCAGGCCAGGGGTCAGGATCTGATAATCGAAGCGCCAGCCCAGGTTCAGCATCTCGGCCTGTTCGTTATCCGGCCACCAGCTGTACTGGTCGCCTTCACGGCTGACTTCACGCAGGGCATCGACGTAGCCCATGGTGCCGACGATTTCGTCCATCCAGGCGCGTTCGGGCGCGAGGAAGCCGGGTGACTGCTGGCTGTCGCGCCAGTTCTTGATATCGAGCTTCTGCTGCGCCACATAGAGCGATCCGCAGTAGATGTATTCGCGACGCTTGCGGCGCTGCTTGTCCATGTACTTGCCGAAATCGTCCATGAGCTTGAATTTCTGATTCAGGTCTTCATCGCCATTCATCCCCGACGGAAAGAGCAGGGTAGCGATACTGACCTTGTCGAAATCTGCTTGCAGGTAGCGCCCGTAGCGGTCGGCTGTCTCGAAGCCGAGGCCGCTGATTACCGCCTTCGGCTGCAACCGCGAATACAGCGCCACACCACCCTGAGCGGGAACCTCGGCTTCGCAGGCATAGAGGAAGTAACCATCCAGCTGAAAGGCTGGATCGTCCAGTTCAAAGGTGGAGGCGCGGGTGTCCTGTAAGCAGATGACGTCGGCATTCTGAGCTTGCAGCCAGCTGAGCAAACCACGCTCGACCGCAGCCTGAATGCCATTTACGTTCACACTGATGATCCGCATAAATGGCCCCAAAAATCACGTGCGTGTATGATACCCGAGCTCTACCTAATTAGCTAAATCCGTGGTATTCGGAGCTTTTTTCATGCAGGCGTATCAACGCGATTTCATTCGTTTTGCCATCGATCGCGGTGTTCTGCGCTTCGGTGAGTTCACTCTCAAGTCCGGGCGCACCAGCCCGTACTTCTTCAATGCGGGGCTGTTCAACACCGGTTCCGCACTGGCACAACTGGGGCGTTTCTACGCAGCCGCCGTGGTTGAAAGCGGTATTGCCTTCGACGTTCTGTTCGGTCCGGCCTACAAGGGCATTCCGCTCGCATCGGCCACTGCCGTGGCGCTGGCCGAGCATCATGACCGTGATCTGCCGTGGTGTTTCAACCGCAAGGAAGCCAAGGCGCACGGCGAGGGCGGCAGTCTGGTGGGCTCGCCGCTGGCGGGGAATGTGCTGATTATCGACGACGTGATCACTGCGGGCACCGCGATCCGTGAGGTCATGCAGATCATCAAGGACCAGGATGCGACAGCTGCGGGCGTGCTGATCGCGCTCAATCGTCAGGAGCGCGGCAATGGCGAGCTGTCGGCGATTCAGGAAGTCGAACGTGACTTCGGGATTCCGGTGGTGAGTATCGTGTCGCTGAATCAGGTGCTCGAGTTCCTGGCCGACGACCCGCAGCTCAAGCAGCATCTGCCTGCTGTCGAAGCCTATCGCGCGCAATTCGGAATCTGAGGACGAGCCTATGGCGGCCGGCGGCAGGTCTTGGGGATCGGTTTCAGACGCGCTGAGCGTTTTTCGGGCCTTGCTGGCTGTCGTCATGCTTGCGCCCATGCTCGCCCAAGCGGCCGACGCACCTGAGCCACGGCTTTATCGCTACGTCGACAGCCGCGGGGTGACAGTGATCGACACGCAAGGCGTGCCGCCCGACTACGTTGCCAAAGGCTATGAAGTGCTCAACAGTCGTGGCCGGGTGGTTCAAATCGTGCCACCTGCGCCTACGGCCGAGCAGATTCGTCAGTCCGAAGCGGACAAGCGCCAGGCCGCCGCCGATGCACAACTGCTGAGCCTGTACAGCAGCGTCGCTGAAGTGGACCGCATGAAGGCCCGCAAACTGGCTGAGCTCGATGCACTGGTTGGCGTTGCCCAGGGCAACATTCAGGGGCTGGCGGCGCAGCAGCGCAGTCTGCAAGGCCAGGCCGCCGACCTTGAGCGCGCAGGGCGTCCGGTTCAGCAGGCACTTGTCGATCAACTGAACGACCTTCGCGATCAGCAGCAGAAACTGCAAGCCGATATCACCGGGTATCAGGCCGCACGCGTAAAGGCCGAAGCAGACTTCGCCGTCGATCGCGCCCGCGTCCAGCGGCTGACTCAGTGACCGGACGCAGAGCGTCCAGAGCGGCGTGCCCGCGCGAAGTTTGGTCGGACACTATCGTCATGCCCGGGTCTGTTTTTGATTCTGGCCGAAGGCCGTAGGAGCGAACTTGTTCGCGAAAGGGGCCGCCCCCGGACACCTATCGTTCCTCACGCTCCAGCGTGGGAATGCCGGTCGTGACGCTCTGCGTCACACATCTGCGCCGCGCCACGCCTCAGGACAGGACGCAGAGCTTCCAGAACAGGATACCCACGCGGAGCTGTTCTCAATCATCAGCCAACAAAAAGGCCCCGTGAGGGTTAGCTCACGGGGCCTTTGGGTGTTACGCCTGAATCAGTGCCGCTTGCGGTTGGTGATCTGGGTACCTACACCGCTGTCGGTAAAGATCTCCAGCAGGACCGCGTTGGGCACTCGACCGTCAATGATGTGCGAGCTGTTGACGCCGCCCTGAACCGCTTCCAGCGCGCAGCGAATCTTCGGCAGCATGCCGCCGTAGATGGTGCCGTCGGCGATCAGGCCGTCGACCTGCTCGGTGGTCAGGCCGGTCAGGACTTCGCCCTGCTTGTTCATCAGGCCGGCGATGTTGGTCAGCAGAATCAGCTTCTCGGCCTTGAGGGCTTCGGCAACCTTGCCTGCTACCAGGTCGGCGTTGATGTTGTACGACTCGCCGTCCGGGCCCACGCCGATAGGCGCGATGACCGGAATGAAATCGCCTTTGACCAGCATGTTGAGCAGCCCGGTGTTGACCCCGACGACTTCACCGACCTGACCGATGTCGATGATTTCGGGCTTGGTCATTTCCGGCGTCTGGCGCGTGACGGTGAGCTTCTTCGCACGAATCAGCTCAGCGTCCTTGCCGGTCAGACCGATCGCGCTGCCGCCATGACGGTTGATCAGGTTGACGATGTCCTTGTTGACCTGGCCGCCCAGTACCATCTCCACGACATCCATGGTTTGCGCATCGGTCACACGCATGCCGTCGATGAAGTGGCTCTCAATGGACAGGCGCTTGAGCAGATCGCCGATCTGCGGCCCGCCGCCGTGAACCACTACCGGGTTGATGCCCACCGCTTTCATCAACACGATGTCGCGCGCAAAGCCGGTTTTCAGCTCTTCGCTCTCCATGGCGTTGCCGCCGTACTTGATAACCAGCGTCTTGCCGACAAAGCGGCGAATGTAAGGCAGCGCTTCGGAAAGGACCTTGGCTACATTAGAGGCGGCATCGCGTTCGAGGGTCATTCAGGGCTCCAGTCAAAAGGAAAAACAATCAAAATGGCAGGTCGAGGTCCGGCGCAACTTTCTTCAGTTCTGCGTGGAACACGTCCTTGATACGCTGCAATTCGGCCTCGGTCTCGGCTTCGAAGCGCAGCACCAGTACCGGCGTGGTATTGGAAGCGCGAACCAGACCCCAGCCCTTCGGATAGTCCACACGGACACCGTCGATTGTGGTCAGTTTGGCGTCGCCCCACTGCGCATCCGTTTCAAGGGCCTTGATGATGCTGAACTTGGTGACATCCGTCACCTTGATGTTGATTTCAGGCGTCGAAATATCGTTCGGGAAGGTCTCGAACAGGTCTTCGGCGTTGGCCGACTCCTGGCTGAGGATCTCCAGCAGGCGTGCTGCGCTGTAGATACCGTCGTCGAAACCGAACCAGCGTTCCTTGAAGAAGATGTGGCCGCTCATTTCGCCTGCCAGCAGCGCACCGCTTTTCTTCATTTCTTTCTTGATCAGCGAGTGACCGGTTTTCCACATCACCGGACGGCCGCCATGCTCGCTGATCAGCGGAGTCAGGCGGCGTGTGCATTTGACGTCGAAAATGATGTCGGCACCCGGATTGCGCTTGAGCACGTCCAGCGCGAACAGCATCAACAGGCGGTCCGGGTACACCACGTTGCCTGCGTTGGTCACGACACCGACACGGTCGCCGTCACCGTCGAAGGCCAGGCCCAGATCGGCACCGGTTTCCTTGACCTTGGCAATCAGGTCCTGCAGGTTTTCCAGCTTGCCCGGATCCGGGTGATGGTTGGGGAAGTTGCCATCCACTTCCGCGAACAGGGAAATCACTTCACAGCCCAGCGCTTCGATCAGTTGCGGAGCGATCACGCCTGCCGCGCCGTTACCGCAGTCGACCACGACCTTCAGCTTGCGCGCCATGACGATGTCATTCTTGATCTGCTGGAAGTAGCGCTCAAGGATGTCGACCTGGGTGATGCTGCCTTTCTGCGACGTCAGGTTGTTGGTCTTGATGCGCTCGTGCAGCGCCTGGATCTGCTCGTTGGCGAGGGTGTCGCCGGCGATGACGATCTTGAAGCCGTTGTAGTCCTTCGGGTTATGGCTGCCGGTCAGCATGACGCCGGTCTTGCCGGCCAGCACGTTGGCTGCGTAATACAGCGCAGGCGTTGGCACCAGGCCTACATCGCTGACGTGACAGCCGCTGTCGTGCAGACCTTGAATCAGTTGCTGTACCAGTTCAGGACCGGAAAGCCGACCGTCGCGGCCAACGCTGACGTTGGGTTCGTTCTGCGCCAGGCTTTCGGAGCCGATGGCGCGGCCGATCCAGTAAGCCGTTTCAGCGTTGAGGGTGTCCCCGACCACGCCACGGATGTCGTAGGCACGGAAAATAGTCTCGGGAAGGTTGGGTGCCACGGATGCTGGACTGTTCATAGCGAGGTTATGCTCCGATCTCAGGAAGTCCTGGTTTTCGTCGAGAAGGTCGATATCAAGGATATCGGTATCTTGAAACAGCGGATCGGTCCAGTCGGTGCGTGATGCAGCCACGGTGGACGAAGCACTGCCTTTGGCAATATCTGCATCGCGCTGCTCGCCCGCCGCCAGGACAGGCGCTGCCTGAGGCTGACTACGAAGCGAGACACGAGCAAGGACCTGAGCCAGACCACTAAGGGCCGGGAGGCTCAAACCGAAGGGTTTGACGGCTTTTCCGCGTGAGAGTTCTTGGAGCAGCTGATCCAGTTGCCGTGCGTCGGCGCAAATACGCTTCTGCAGGGCCCGTTCGTTACGGTGCAAGCCAAGCAGCACGCCCGCTGCAGCGATAATCAGTGCCAGCAGCAGAAGCATCACGGACGGTGAGGTTTTCAGCCCGGGGCCGGGCGTGAACTCGAGTTTCCAGCCAGGATAACCGGTATCGAAAGCCTGGGCTTTGCCTTCATCGGCCTGACCGCGTTGCAGGAACACCTGAGCAGGTCCGCTGCCGAATTGCTGGCTGAGCACCACTTGCCCGGCGTCGGCAGGCAGCGCCGGCAAGGCATTGAGCAAGCGCTGCAGGTCAAAGACCAGCAGCAGCGTACCCACCACCGGCTGACTGGCAGCGGCACGCACCGGCGCAGCGCTGTAGATCAACCAGCGCTCGCCGACCTTGCGCGCCTCCGGGGCGACGGCCTCACCTTGTGCGGCCTTGTTGAGCATATCCAGGGTGGCGAAACTGACGGGCAGTGCGCCTTGCGTATCCACATCGGCCAGCCCCTTGGGGTAAAGCCGAGCGCCTGCGAGGCCGTCCCAACGGGTGAATCGATCCTGAGCGGCCAGCAGGGCAGCGGCATCATTGCTTTGCAATGTCTGGACAAGCGCCGCCCCGGATGCTGCTGACTGGGTGTCCGCGTTGATCTGGCGCAGCGCCAGACCCACCGCTGCCGCCTGATTGCCGCCCCAGGCCTGAACCAGCTGGTCCTGTTGCTGCGGGCCGGTGGCCAGAGCCATCCAGACCAGCGCCGCAGCGATGAGCAGGCCGATGGCGGCAGGCACCAGGCCGGGCGCTAGGCCTGTGAGGCTCGCAGCCGGAGGCGAGTTGTCGGTGGGTATGGCGTGCTGTGAAGCGCTGTGCTGACTACCTTTCACCGACCTCTCCCTGAGCCTTGTTCCGAACCCGGATTATGTACCGAATGGCGATCAATGACTGCCGGAATGACCGAAGCCGCCAGCGCCACGCTGACTTTCGTCGAACGCTTCAACCAGCTCGAAATGAGCCTGTACGACCGGCACCAGGACCAATTGGGCGATGCGCTCGCCGACTGCGATGTTGAAAGCCGTCTGGCCGCGGTTCCAGCAGGAGACCATCAGTTCGCCCTGGTAATCGGAGTCGATCAGGCCTACCAGATTGCCCAGCACGATGCCGTGTTTGTGGCCCAGGCCGGAGCGCGGCAGGATCAGCGCGGCAAGACCCGGATCGCCAATGTAAATCGACAGGCCGGTAGGGATCAGCAGGGTCTGGCCCGGCTCAAGGAGCGTGTCTTCCTTGAGCATGGCGCGCAGGTCCAGGCCAGCCGAGCCGGTAGTGGCGTAAGCCGGCAGCGGAAATTCGTTGCCAATGCGAGGGTCGAGGATCTTGGCTTGTAGAGCGTGCATTCGTAGTTAAACCTGATTCATGCGGTCGGCGATAAAAGTGACCAGCTGGCGAGCGATCTTGGCCTTGCTGGTCTGGGCGAAAAGCGTTGCGTGCAACCCTCGGTCAATCACGCTGCAGGCGTTTTCCTCACTATTGAAGCCGATGCTCGGGTTCGCGACATCGTTGGCGACAATCAGGTCGAGGTTCTTGTCCTTGAGCTTGCGGGCAGCGTAGTCGAGCAGGTGTTCGGTCTCGGCGGCAAAGCCGACACTGAAGGGGCGATCCGGGCGGGTTGCGATGGTCGCCAGAATATCCGGATTGCGCACCATCTGCAGCAGCAAGCCGTCACCGTTCGAAGGATCTTTCTTCAATTTGTGCGGGGCAACGACTTCCGGGCGGTAGTCGGCCACGGCTGCCGAGGCGATGAACAGGTCGCAGGGGATCGCCGCCTCGCACGCTGCCAGCATGTCGCGGGCGCTGACCACGTCGATGCGCGAGACGCGATCAGGCGTAGGCAGGTTGACCGGGCCGGTGATCAGCGTGACGCGGGCGCCGGCTTCCACCGCCGCTTCGGCCAGGGCAAAGCCCATTTTTCCGGAGCTGTGGTTGGTGATGTAGCGCACCGGGTCGATGTTTTCCTGGGTCGGGCCTGCGGTGATCAGCACATGCTTGCCGGTCAGGGTCAGGCGCTGGAAGCAGTCGGCCGCGCACTGGGCCAGGTCGTCGGCCTCCAGCATGCGCCCGAAGCCGACGTCGCCACACGCCTGACTGCCGGACGCCGGCCCGAACACACGAAAGTCGCGCTCTTCGAGCAGGCGGGTATTGGCCTGCACGGAGGCGTCACGCCACATCGCCTGGTTCATCGCCGGGGCGATGGCGACAGTCGCGTCGGTGGCCAGCACGATGGTGGTCAGCAGGTCGTTGGCGATGCCTTGCGCCAGGCGCGCGATGAGGTCGGCGGTGGCCGGTGCGATGAGGATCAGGTCGGCCCATTTGGCCAGTTCGATATGGCCCATCGCGGCCTCGGCAGCCGGATCGAGAAGGTCCAGGTGCACAGGGTGCCCGGAGAGCGCCTGCATGGTCAGCGGGGTGATGAACTCGGCCCCGCCCTTGGTCATGACCACACGCACTTCAGCGCCCTGATCGCGCAGGCGGCGGACCAGTTCAGCGCTCTTGTAGGCCGCGATGCCGCCGCCGACGCCAAGAACGATGCGTTTTCGATACAGCCGCTGCATAGACCTGCCTTTTTGGTCGAGTGAACACACGACGGCCATGACGCCTCCCCAGGCCAGATCGTCGTGCAAAAAAGATGGGCTAAGATAGCACAGCGACCGCACCGGAACAGCGGTGCCCAATCACATGGAGGTGCTATGAGTATTCGCAGTTGGCCCGCGGCTGAACGCCCCCGGGAACGCTTGTTGGAGTTGGGGGCGGCGAGCCTTTCCGACGCCGAGTTGCTGGCTATCTTTTTACGCACCGGCGTGGCCGGAAAAAGCGCTGTAGACCTTGCGCGTCATCTGCTGAATCAATTTGACGGGCTCAGACCGTTACTGGATGCGGATCTGTCGGCATTCACCTCGCAACTGGGGCTCGGGCCTGCCAAGTTCGCTCAGTTGCAGGCCGTGATGGAAATGGCGCGTCGGCACATGGCCGAGTCCCTGCGCCGTGAATCAGCGCTGGAAAACCCGACCCAGGTTCGCAGCTATCTCAAGGCCCTGCTGCGGCATGAGCCGCACGAAGTCTTCGGCTGCCTGTTTCTCGATAACAAGCACCGGGTCATGACCTTCGAGATATTGTTTCGCGGGACGATCAACGCGTCTTATGTACACCCGCGCCAGGTGGTGAAACGCGCGATGGCGCACAACGCTGCCAGCCTGATCCTTTGTCACAACCATCCTTCCGGTATCACCACGCCCAGCCGTTCCGACATCGACCTGACCAAGCGCCTCAAGGAAGCACTGCTGCTGGTGGACGTTCATGTGCTTGACCACGTGATCGTGGGGGACGGCGAGCCACTGTCGATGGTGGAGCGCGGGCTGATGTAGCGCCCACGCAGAGCGATAGGGTGGCACTCGGATTATCGTTCTCACGCTCTGCGTCCGGTCTTCAGACGGGGCGTGCCAATGCAGCATGCATTGGCACGCCATCACCCAGAGAGGCCGAGGTCAGTCTGGCGACTTACTTGACCTGCACCTTGTAGAAATCCTGCCTGCCGAACGGGCTGACCTGATAGCCAGTGACGTCCTTGCGCACCAGCGTAGCGGCTGTCGGGTGGGCGAGGGGGATCCACAGTGCCTGCTGT
The DNA here is from genome assembly GCF_020312195.1 of Pseudomonas sp. P129. Lineage (NCBI taxonomy): Bacteria > Pseudomonadati > Pseudomonadota > Gammaproteobacteria > Pseudomonadales > Pseudomonadaceae > Pseudomonas > Pseudomonas sp. P129. Next base: position 128,435 of record NZ_JAGPYS010000007.1, read on the forward strand.
TGAATCTGCTGCTGGGCCTGGTGATACAGCTTGCTGCGCTCGGCCTGGCCGCTGACGGATTTACCGTCTGCGATCAGCTTGTCCAGCGTCTTGTCGCAATAGCGGGCGAAGTTGGTGCCCGATTGCACGGCCGCACATGAGAACTGCGGGGTCAGGAAGTTATCCGGGTCGCCATTGTCGCCCGCCCAGCCCATGAACAGCAGGTCATGCTCGCCAGCCTTGGCGCGGCGAATCAGCTCGCCCCACTCAATGATCTTGATCTCGGCATCGATGCCGACCTGTTTCAAATCAGCCTGCAGCAATTGAGCACCCAGGCTCGGGTTCGGATTCAGCAGGCTCCCGGAAGGTCGTGTCCAGATGGTGGTCTTCAAACCCTCTTTTACACCGGCCTTGGCCAGCAGCGCCTTGGCCTTGGCAACATCGTGCTGATAGCCGGGCAGGTCCTTGGCGTAACTCCAGGTGTTGGGCGGGTAAGGGCCGTTGGCCTTTTCAGCGGTGCCTTCGAACACGGCTTTCAGGTAATTGTCCCTGTCGAACGCCAGATTGATGGCCTGGCGAACTTCCGGCTTGTCGAACGGCGGGTGCTGGCTGTTGATCGCGACAAACGCGGTCATGAACGCTTCAGTCTTCTCCACCTTGAGCGAGTCGTCCTTGCTGGCTGCCTGAATATCCAGGGGCTTGGGCGAGAGCGCTATCTGGCATTCGTCCTGACGGATTTTCTGCAGGCGCACATTGGCGTCCGGGGTGATGGCATACACCAGCGTGTCGATATCAGATTTGCCGGCGAAGTAATCGTCGAACGCCTCGTAGCGCACCACAGCATCTTTCTGGAAGCGCTTGAACACGAACGGCCCGGTGCCGATCGGCTGACTGTTGAGTTTTTCCGGCGTGCCCGCTTTCAACAGCTGCGCAGTATATTCGGCTGAATAGATGGAGGCGAAACCCATGCTCAGCGTGGCCAGGAAGGTCGAGTCCGCATGGTTGAGCGTGAAGCGCACGGTGTGTGCATCAGGCGCTTCGATGCTCTTGATCAACGCGGGCAACTGCATGGACTGCGCATGCGGGAAGCCGCTCTGGGCGATCTTGTGCCACGGGTTCTGCGGGTCGAGCATGCGCTGGAAGCTGAACAGCACGTCATCCGCGCTCAGCTCGCGAGTCGGCTTGAAATAGTCGGTGGTGTGGAATTTCACTCCGGGGTGCAGCTTGAAGTCGTACGTCAGGCCGTCTTTGGACACGGTCCAGCTATCTGCCAGGCTCGGCACCAGCTTGCCGCTCTTGGCATCGAAGTCTACAAGGCGGTTCATCAGCACGTCGGCCGATGCGTTGGTGGTGGTCAGCGAGTTGTACTGTACAACGTCGAAGCCCTCGGGGCTGGCTTCGGTGCAGACCACAAGGTTCGATGCCTGGGCAGCGACGGGAAGCAGGAGTGGAACGAGTAAAAAAGGGAGTGCAGCTAGGCGCATGGCGTTATTTCCTGTTCAGAAAGGGCCCCATCTGCCGGCGCAGTCTGGTGAGGGACTAACCCTAGACCATGTGCTGGCGCAGAACAATCGTCACGGCGCGACGAGCGGTCGATTTGCCTGTGCCCCCGCAGTGCTTGAGCATACCGCCTCGCGAGGCGTGATCATTCGGGTCAAAGTGCTTTGCCTGTTGTTGTGCCCAAGGCTTTCTGGTATAAAGCAGCGCTCTTTTCTAGGGGCCCGGTTCCTTCACTGTAGGTGTAGCCGGTAAGACCCTTAAAGAAACGCGGCGCCTGGCGCCAAATGACTGAGAGATTAAGCGGCCAACCCATGCCGGGTTGGGCATGTGGTTTTAGAGGGCTGAGGCATGTCGAGAGTATGTCAAGTTACCGGTAAGGGTCCGGTGACTGGGAATAACATTTCCCACGCAAACAACAAAACCCGTCGTCGTTTCCTGCCAAACCTGCAGCATCATCGCTTCTGGGTTGAAGGCGAGAAGCGTTTTGTTCGTCTGCGCGTATCTGCTAAAGGCATGCGTATCATCGACAAGCGTGGCATTGAAGTTGTGCTCGCTGAACTGCGTCGCGACGGCAAAATTTAAGGGAGAAAATCATGCGTGAATTGATCCGTTTGGTGTCGAGCGCTGGTACAGGCCATTTCTACACCACCGACAAGAACAAACGTACTACCCCGGATAAAATCGAAATCAAAAAATTCGATCCGGTTGTACGCAAGCACGTGATCTACAAAGAAGGCAAAATCAAGTAATTGATTCTGTCGGCTACAAAAAAACCCGCTCTGGCGGGTTTTTTTGTGCCTGCGCTCCTGGCGTCGCTGCCAGGGTGGTATTTATTTATCTGCAGCCGCCTCAAACACCACATAAATCTTGCGGCATGTTTCCAGCACCTCCCAGGTACCCTTGAAGCCTGCCGGGATCACGAAACGGTCGCCTGCGCGCAGGGTTTTCGCGTGGCCCTGCTCGTCGCGCAGGACTGAAACACCCTGCACAATCTCGCAATACTCATGCTCTGAATAATTCACCTGCCACTGCCCGGGCTCGCCATTCCAGACGCCCGCGCTCATCTGTCCGCAGGGGCTGTTGTAGTGGTTGTAGAGGGTTTGTGCCGGGTCGCCCTTGAAGACTTTTTCCGGTGCAGGGCGATAGTGCTCGGCGGCGGTGCTGGCTTCACTGAAGTCGACGATGCTTTCGATGCTCATGATGGGCCCCTTGTCCTGAATGCGTTGAAGGTTTGACGTGCGTGCAGCGCGTTAGTGCCTCGGCGCGCGTGCGCAGCTGTTTAATAAAATCAACATAAAAGCACCGTGGCGGCTATTTATGTCAAATATATTGGTTTTGTCGGGCCGCTGGTTTAGGGTAACGGCCGTCCTGAAAAATTTCAGATTGTGTCTTCAATCAACCATGACACACCCACATTCAACAAGAGGAGGACATGCAAATGACCACCCTGACTCGTGCTGACTGGGAGCAACGCGCCCGGAATTTGAAGATCGAAGGCCGTGCCTTCATTCAAGGTGAATACACCGCAGCCTCCTCCGGCGAGACGTTTGACTGCATCAGTCCGGTCGATGGCCGGTTGCTTGCCAAGGTCGCCAGTTGCGATGCCGCTGACGCGCAACGCGCCGTCGACAGCGCGCGCAGCGCCTTCAACTCCGGCGTCTGGTCACGACTGGCCCCGGCGAAACGCAAGGCCACCATGATCCGTTTCGCGGGGTTGCTTGAGCAGAATGCTGAAGAACTGGCCCTGCTTGAAACGCTGGACATGGGCAAGCCGATCAGCGACTCGCTGGGTGTCGACATACCCGGCGGCGCCCGGGCCCTGAGCTGGAGCGGCGAGGCCATCGACAAGCTGTATGACGAAGTCGCGGCAACGCCTCATGACCAACTGGGCCTGGTAACACGCGAGCCGGTGGGTGTCGTCGCCGCCATCGTACCGTGGAATTTTCCGCTGATGATGGCCTGCTGGAAGCTGGGGCCTGCCCTGTCCACCGGCAACTCGGTCATCCTCAAGCCCTCGGAAAAATCTCCGCTGACGGCCATTCGTATCGCACAACTGGCCATTGAGGCTGGCATTCCTGCGGGCGTGCTCAATGTGTTGCCTGGCTATGGCCACACCGTCGGCAAGGCACTTGCCCTGCATATGGATGTGGACACCGTGGTGTTCACCGGCTCGACCAAAATCGCCAAGCAACTGATGATCTATGCGGGCGAATCGAACATGAAGCGCGTCTGGCTGGAAGCCGGCGGCAAGAGCCCGAATATCGTCTTTGCCGACGCGCCTGATTTGCAGGCCGCCGCCAGCGCAGCCGCCAGCGCGATTGCCTTCAACCAGGGCGAAGTCTGCACCGCCGGTTCACGCCTGTTGGTCGAGCGCTCCATCAAGGATCGCTTCCTGCCGATGGTGATCGAGGCGCTCAGTGCCTGGAAGCCCGGCAACCCGCTTGACCCTGCGACCACTGTGGGCGCGCTGGTCGATACCCAGCAGATGAATACCGTGTTGTCTTATATCGAAGCGGGCCATACCGATGGCGCCAAACTGGTTGCGGGCGGCAAGCGCATTCTGCAGGAGACCGGCGGCACCTATGTCGAGCCGACCATTTTCGACGGCGTGAACAACGCGATGAAAATCGCTCAGGAAGAAATCTTCGGCCCGGTGCTTTCGGTGCTGACGTTCGATACTGCCGAAGAGGCGATCCAGATCGCCAACGACACGCAGTATGGCCTGGCGGCTGCCGTATGGACCGCGAACATCTCCAAGGCGCACCTGACCGCCAAGGCTTTGCGCGCAGGCAGCGTATGGGTCAACCAGTACGACGGCGGCGACATGACCGCACCGTTCGGTGGCTTCAAACAGTCGGGCAACGGTCGTGACAAGTCGCTGCATGCGTTCGACAAATACACCGAGCTGAAGTCGACCTGGATCAAGCTGTAGTCATTTGCCTATCGCTCCGAGGCTCTGCCCTCGGAGCATTGGCACGATGGGGTCTCAAGATCATCGCCCCCACGCTCCGCGTCCTGGCTTTGATGTGCGTAGCGGCACGGATGTGTGACGCGGAGCGTCACGGGCTGCATGCCAACGCGGAGCATTGGCATGATGGTCATCTCAAGATTGATCATCGCGCCACACAGGATTTGTACAAGGCGATGAGCGCGTAGCGTGGCGCCGGGCAGGAGCGTGGAAATGCGTTGGGGTACTTATTTTGCTGTGCTGGCGTCCGTGCTGGGTGTCGGTCTGGCAATGGGCGTCAGCATGCCGCTGGTTTCATTGCGGCTGGCAGGCTGGGGCTATGGCTCGTTTGCCATTGGCATCATGGCGGCGATGCCGGCGGTGGGTGTGCTGCTCGGCGCGGCGCTGGCCAGTCGTCTGGCGGCGCGCTTCGGCACGGCCCATCTGATGCGCCTGTGCTTATGGGCCGGGGCGGTTTCGGTCGGCGCGCTGGCGCTGCTGCCGTATTACTGGATCTGGCTGGTCTTGCGCCTGACGCTCGGGGTGATTCTGACCATCGTCTTCGTGCTGGGTGAAAGCTGGATCAATCAGTTGGTCATCGAGCGCCTGCGCGGGCGTCTGGTGGCGCTGTATGGCAGCACCTACGCATTGAGCCAACTGGCGGGTCCGCTGCTGCTGGGCGTGATCGGCACCCAGGCCGACTATGGTTTCTGGATCGGCGTAGCGCTGCTGGTCGGCTCACCGTTTCTGCTGCTGGGGCGTACCGGCGCGCCGTCTACCGAAGCCTGCAACGTGACGTTTGCCGATCTGTCCGGCTTCTGTCGCGGCATGCCTGCGATCGCCTGGGCGGTCGCCCTGTTCGCTGCGTTCGAAGCGCTGATCCTCACCCTGTTGCCGCTTTACTGCATACGCCACGGCTTCACCCCGGAAATCGCCCTGATCATGGTCAGCGTGGTGGTGGTCGGTGACGCGCTGCTGCAACTGCCGATCGGCATGCTCGCCGACCGCATTTCACGTCGCGCGATGTTCACCGGCTGCGCCGCCTTGCTACTGGCGTCGAGCCTGCTGGTGCCATTGCTGATCGACACCGTTCTGATCTGGCCACTGTGGACCGTCTTCGGTGCCAGTGCCGGCGGGCTGTTTACCCTGTCGCTGATTCTGATCGGCGAACGCTATCGCGATGATTCGCTGGTCCGCGCCAACGCGCATGTGGCGCAACTGTGGGGCATCGGCTGCCTGCTCGGCCCGTTGATAGCCGGCGCGGGCAGCCAGTGGGTCAGTGGCGAGGCCTTGCCGTTGATGATGGCTGCCGGTGCCTTGGGCCTGCTGATACTGATCCGGCGACGTGGCGCGTTCGGCGATGCCCAGGCTGTGCCCGCTTAAAGCATTCTTTCCAGGCCGATGGCGCGGCTCATCCACGCGTTGAAACGCCGCCACCAGTCGCCCGGTTCGGTATGCAGAGTGTGGATCTGGCCGTTGTCTTCGGTCACCCACACCACTTTGCCGTCCTCCAGCCGCGCTTCATAGGTGAGCGACGGGGCCATGCCCTGCAAGGTCAGTTCGCGCAATTCTTCAGCCAGTTGCGGGCTGTCGACCAGCACGCCGACTTCGGTATTCCACAGCACAGAGCGCGGGTCGAAGTTGAATGAGCCGACAAAGACCTTCTGCCGATCGAAGATCATCGCCTTGCTGTGCAAGCTTGATTCGGAACTGACCAGGGAATGGCTTTTCTTGAACAGATGCGGGCCGCTGCCGCGCATCGTCTCGGTATCGCCAGGCTGTCGGCGCAGCTCGAACAGCTTCACGCCATGCTCCAGCAGTGCCTTGCGGTACGGTGCGTAGCCGCCATGCACGGCGGGCACGTCGGTGGCTTCCAGGGAGTTGGTCAACAGGCTGACATTGACGCCGGCATCGGCCCGGCCGGTGAGGTACAGCAAGCCTTCCTGGCCCGGTACAAAGTAGGCCGAGATCAGCATCAGTTCCTTGTGAGTGTTCAGCAGTTCAGGCGCCAGTTGCGTGGTCAGCAGCAGGTGCGGATCAGGCTCGCCCTGCGCCAGAACCTTGGTCGGTGCGTCCCACAGCGCCTGGTTGTATGCCCAGACCAGCTCGTTGAGCCAGGTTTTCATGCGCGGCTGGGTCTTGTAGGCCATCAGTCGCTCATACAGCGCCTTGTGCTGCTGGTGCGCCTGCTCCAGAGAATCGTCCAGCTTGCGCCGGGCCTCGGCCAGATCCTCGCCGTCGGGCAGGAAGTACATGAACTCATCGATGGGCTTGCTGAGCGTGCTGTTCCAGTACTGGTCGAAGCTGTGGCCAAGCTGCTCGGCCACCGGTCCTACGCTGAGCATATCGATATCGGTGAAGTTCAGGTTCGGCTCGGCATCGAAGTATTCATCGCCCAGGTTACGCCCGCCGACGATGGCCACACTGCTGTCGGCCAGCCACAGCTTGTTGTGCATGCGCCGGTGCTGGCGCGACAGGTTCATCAGGCGCCCGAGGCTGCGGGTGATGCCGGTCTCGCGCCCCAGGTTTTGCGGATTGAACAGGCGAATCTGGATGTTCGGGTGAGCGGCGAGGGTGGCGATGGCCTGATCCAGACCGTCGCTGGTGGTGTCGTCCAGCAGGATGCGCACACGAACGCCACGGTCAGCCGCCTTGAGCAGTTCGTCGATCAGGGCGCGCGTACTCAGGCCGTCGTGGACGATGTAATACTGCAGATCAAGGCTGCTTTTGGCGTTGCGGATCAGTTCGGCGCGAGCCTTGAACGCGTCACTGCTGTCAGGCAGCAGGCGGAAGCCAGAACGTCCCTCATGCGGCACGGCCATGGCCTGGATCGAACGGCCGAACGCGGAACCTGAAGACGGCATGGCCTGGCTTGGCTCACTGGCGACCTGTTGATGCGCGCAACCGCTGACGCACAACGCAACCAGCAAGCAAAAGGGCAAGGCCCATGAGTTATTCAAATTGATCTTCCGCGTCTGGACATGGCTCGACTTGGCGATATGACCCGCAAAACCGGGAAAGATTTGTCCGCATCAGTCAGTTTGCGCATTCAGTAGCGCAATTGTCTCGCCGACGATACGCACCGCGCTCTCGATTTCGCGGCTGGGTTTGGTCGCGAAGTTCATGCGCATGCAGTTACGGTATTTGCCCGATGCCGAAAAGATGCTGCCCACCGCAATCTGCACACCCTTGCCCAGCAAGGCGCGGTTCAGGCGCAGGGTGTCGAAGCCTTCGGCCAGCTCCACCCACAGCATGAAACCGCCTTGCGGCCGGCTGGCGCGGGTGCCCTCGGGGAAATAGCGCATCACCCAGTCGATCATCTGGTCGCGACTGCGCTGGTATTGGCTACGCATGCGTCGCACGTGGGGCTCGTAATGGCCGCCTTCGATGAAATCGGCGATGGCCAATTGTGGCTGCGGGGCGGTGGAGCCGGTGCCGATGTATTTCATGTGCAGCACCTGCTCCAGATAGCGGCCCGGCGCTACCCAGCCGATTCGCAGCCCCGGTGCCAGGGTCTTGGAAAACGAACTGCACAACAGCACGCGACCGTCTTCGTCGAAGGATTTGATGGTGCGCGGGCGAGGGTAGTTGTAGGCCAGGTCGCCATACACATCATCTTCGATGATCGCCACGTCGAAGCGCTGTGCCAGGGTCAGCAGCGCCCGCTTGCGCGCTTCGGGCATGACATAACCCAGCGGGTTGTTGCAGTTGGGCGTCAGCTGAATAACCTTGATCGGCCATTGCTCCAGCGCCAGTTCCAGCGCTTCGAGGCTGATGCCGGTCAACGGGTCGGTAGGGATTTCCATGGCTTTCATGCCCACGCCCTTGAGCGTCTGCATGGCGCCGAAGAAGCTTGGCGAGTCCACCGCCACGATGTCCCCCGGCGAGCAGATGGCCCGGACACTGGCTGATAGCGCTTCATGACAGCCATTGGTGACGATCAGGTCATTGGCGGTCAGGTTGCAGCCCGAGTCGAGCATCAGCCGGGCAATCTGGTCGCGCAGCCTGCGCACGCCGTAGATGTTGTCGTAATACAGCCCCGGCATGTCCTGATGGCGACTCAACTGACTCAGCGCGCGCATCAAAGGTTTCAGGGTCGGGCTGGTGACATCCGGCATGCCGCGCCCCAGTTGCGTGACGGCTTCAAGGGGCGCCACGCGAATCAGGTCCAGCACCTGATCCCATTGAGAGATATCCACAGGCCGCTGCACAGGCCTGCCGACCGCTGGCAGCGCAGGGGCTTTTCGGCTGACCGAGACGAAGTAGCCGGATTTGGGTTTCGGCGCGGCCAGGCCATGGTCTTCCAGCACCCGATACGCTTGCTGCACGGTGCTAAGACTGACGCCATGCTCGACGCTCAACGCGCGTACCGAGGGCAGGCGGTCGCCGGGGCGGTAGAAGCCGTTTTCGATGCGCGAGCCGAGCAGTTCGGCGAGGTTGACGTAGAGCGTCATGGCGTACTCTCAGGAATTCGAATGCGGTAAAGCAATACAGATTGGCCGGAAATATAGCATTCAGTGGCGTTTTTGAATCATCTGTATGGAAAATATAAGAGGCTTTTGAATCTGTATTGGTTTTGCCGTTCGCTTCATCATGAACCCACAGCCACCCAGGATGAGGGAACAGGACATGAACGGGTTCAGCGATGTGCGCCTTGCGCTTCACAGCCAGGAACTGAATGAATATCGGCCAGCGACGGTCAGAACCGTTCGCTCGAACAAGGCCGATCTGTTGGCAGGCATGGGGCGCTGGGCACTGTATCGCCATCGCTGGGCATCGCGCCGCAGCTTGCTGACACTGACCGACGATCAGTTGCGCGACATTGGCCTGGATTTCCGCCAGGCGCGGGTCGAGGCCATGAAGCCGTTCTGGAGGCCCTGAGCCTAGCGCAGCTCTTTGAGACGGTGCCAGAGCATGCCCAATGCCAGCAGAGGCGAGCGCAAGTGCTTGCCGCCGGGAAAGGTCATGTGCGGCACTTTGGCGAACAACTCGAAACCATCGCTGTGTTGCCCGGCGATGGCTTCGGCCAGCAGCCGGCCCGCGAGATGCGTGGCATTCAGACCGTGGCCCGAGTAGGCCTGCGCATAAAATACGTTGGGGTGCTGCTTGAGCCTGCCTATCTGCGGCAGGCGATTGGCGCCGATGCCGATCATCCCGCCCCACTGGTAATCGATCTTCACGGCGGCCAGTTGCGGGAACACATCGAGCATCTTCGGCCGCATGTACGCGGCGATGTCCTGAGGGTCACGCCCCGAGTAATGGCAGGCACCGCCGAACAGCAAGCGGCGGTCGGCAGACAGCCTGTAGTAATCCACCGTCACCCGCTGATCACATACCGCCATGTCCTGCGGCAACACTTCACGGGCCTGCGCTTCGCTCAACGGCTCGGTGGCGATGATGTAGCTGCCGGCAGGCAACACCTTGCCGCTGATTTCCGGATTCAAGTCATTGAGGTAGGCGTTGCAACCCAGCACCAGGGTCTGCGCCTGCACCGAACCGGCAGCCGTATGCACCCTGACCTGCGGGCCGTAGTCGATGCTCGTCACCGCTGAATGTTCGAACAGCCGTACGCCGAGCGACTGCGCTACCGCCGCTTCGCCCAAGGCAAGGTTCAACGGATGCAAATGCCCCGAGCCCATGTCGATCAGGCCGCCGACATAGCGCGAGGAGCCCACCACGCTGTGCATCTCTTCCGGTTGCAGCAACTGCAGTGCATGGCGATAACCCAGGCTGCGCAACTCTTCTGCATCTTCAGCAAGGCTGTGCAGGTCGCGGGGCTTGTTGGCCAGATCGCAATAACCCCACTTCAGGTCGCAATCGATAGCGTACCGCTCGATGCGCTGACGCACGATCTCGACGGCCTCGATGCCCAGCAGTTTGAGCTGCCGCACGCCTTCGCTGCCGATGACATTGGCGAACTGTTCGACACCATGACCGACCCCGCGAATCAACTGGCCGCCATTGCGCCCGCTGGCCCCCCAACCGATCTTGCGCGCTTCGAGCAACGCAACGCTGAACCCGCGCTCGGCCAGTTCGATGGCGGTATTGAGGCCGGAGAATCCACCGCCGACCACGCACACATCGACCTTCACCTCACCTTGCAGCGCAGGATGATCCGCTTGTGCATGACTGCTGGCGGCGTAATAGGAGGCAACGTGCTGATCTTGACGGGGCGTGTTCTGAACGCGGGCGTTCATGAGCGTGTCCTGTTGGTGGCGGATGGCGTGTCGGGAGGATAAGCCGCTGTCATGAGCCTGCCAACTGAGGCAAACTCTCGGCCTTGTGCATGAGTGGTCGAGTCAATGAGCTGCAACCGTCAGAAAATAGCGGATCTGCGTCGCCAGATTCCTTCGTTCGAATGTGTGCCCGGCTGCCACGACTGCTGCGGGCCGGTGACCACCTCGCCCGAAGAAATGTCGCGTCTGCCGCGCAAGACGGCTGCCGAGCAGGAAGCTGCGCTGGATGAACTCAATTGCGTTCACCTTGGGCCGCAAGGCTGCACCGTGTATGACGAGCGCCCGCTGATCTGCCGCCTGTTCGGCACCACCGCAATCCTGCCCTGCCCGAATGGCCGTCGCCCGGTCGAACTGATTCATCCACGGGTCGAAAAGCAGATACACGAATATATGGCCTCGACCCGCCAGGTACTCGTATAGCAGGCAATCAGTCGGGAATCGGCAGATTCAGGCTCTCTTTGACTTCCTCCATGACGATGTAGCTCTTGGACTCACGCACATGCGGCAGTTTGAGCAGGATATCGCCCAGCAGTTTGCGGTAGGAGGCCATTTCGGAAATCCGCGCCTTGACCAGGTAGTCGAAGTCGCCGGACACCAGATGGCACTCCAGCACATGGGGCAGCTTCAGCACGGCACGGCGGAATTCTTCGAAGGTGTCGCCAGACTTGTAGTCCAGGCTGATCTCGACGAATACCAGCAGGCTGGCCTTGAGGCTTTGCGGGTTCAGTCGGGCGGTGTAGCCCATGATGATCCCTTCGCGTTCCAGCCTGCGCACCCGTTCGGTACAGGGCGTGGTAGACAGGCCGACCCGCTCGCCAAGCTCGGTGAACGAGATGCGCCCGTCGGCCTGCAGGATGCGCAGAATGTTGCGATCTATCTTGTCCAGTTCACGATTTGACTGGTGTTGAGTGCGCACGGGTCATTTCCCCTCTAGCAAAGCGTTTATCGCCGCGAATAAACACTGAATATAAATCTTTATACAGTGAGAAGCACTGCTCATTGCTCAATATACTGCGCACATTCTTGCTTAAAACTTCGAATTGTCAGCGGATATCCGCGATGAGGTCATCGACATGCGCGTTCTGGTCCTGGGTAGTGGCGTCATCGGTACAACCAGTGCTTATTATCTGGCGCGTGCCGGTTTCCAGGTGACCGTCGTTGACCGTCAGCCTGCTGCTGCCATGGAAACCAGTTTTGCCAATGCCGGCCAGGTTTCTCCGGGCTATGCGTCGCCATGGGCTGCGCCGGGTGTTCCGCTCAAAGCGCTCAAATGGCTGCTGCAGCGTGATGCGCCATTGGCGATCAAGGCAACGGCAGATATCGATCAGTACCTGTGGATGGCGCAAATGCTGCGCAACTGCACGGCCAGCCGCTATGCCGTCAATAAAGAACGCATGGTACGCCTGTCCGAATACAGCCGCGATTGCCTGGATGAACTGCGCCTCGAGACCGGCATTGCCTACGAAGGACGCAGCCTGGGCACCACACAGTTGTTCCGTACCCAGGCCCAGCTGGATAACGCTGCCAAGGACATCGCTGTGCTCGAGCAGTCCGGTGTGCCCTATGAACTGCTCGATCGCGACGGCATTGCCCGTGTCGAGCCCGCGCTGGCAGGCGTGACCGGCATCCTCAGCGGCGCCTTGCGCCTGCCCAACGACCAGACCGGTGACTGTCAGCTGTTCACCACGCGCCTGGCGGAAATGGCCGTCGCGCTGGGTGTCGAGTTCCGCTACGGGCAGAACATCGAACGCCTCGATCACGCTGGCGACCGCATCAATGGCGTGTGGATCGACGGCAAGCTGGAGACCGCCGATCGTTACGTGCTGGCGCTGGGCAGTTACTCGCCGCAGTTGCTCAAGCCGCTGGGCATCAAGGCACCGGTCTATCCGCTGAAGGGCTATTCGCTGACCGTGCCGATCACCAACCCGGACATGGCACCGACTTCGACCATTCTCGATGAAACCTATAAAGTCGCGATCACCCGTTTCGACAATCGGATCCGCGTCGGCGGCATGGCGGAAATCGCCGGTTTTGACCTGTCGCTCAATCCGCGTCGACGCGAAACACTGGAGATGATCGTCGGTGACCTCTATCCTCAGGGCGGCGACCTGACCCAGGCCGATTTCTGGACCGGGTTGCGTCCGACCACGCCCGACGGTACACCGATTGTGGGTGCGACACCGTTCCGTAACCTGTTCCTCAATACCGGCCATGGCACCCTGGGCTGGACGATGGCGTGTGGTTCCGGTCGTTTGCTGGCAGACCTCATTGCCCGCAAGACACCTCGTATCAGTGCTGAAGGCCTTGATATCTCTCGTTACGGCAATACCCAGGAGAATGCACAGCATGTCCATCCAGCGCCAGCTCACCAATGAGCGCATGAGTCAGGTCGTTGTCCACAATGGCACCGTCTATCTGTCGGGCCAGGTCGGCAATGACATGACCGCCGGTGTCGAGCAGCAGACCCGAGAGGTTCTGAACAGCATCGAGCGCCTGCTCGACCTGGCCGGCACCGACAAGACGCGTATCCTGTCGGTCACCATTTACCTGAAAGACATCGACGCCGACTTCGCCGGCATGAACAGCGTCTGGGACAAATGGCTGCCCAAGGGTTTCGCGCCTGCACGCGCAACGGTCGAGGCCAAGCTGTGCGAGCCGGAAATCCTCGTTGAACTGTCGGTGGTTGCCGCGCTGCCCTGACTCCCTTTTGCCCGGCGCGTCCCTGCGTCGGGTTGATCTTCCCCTTCCATCCTTTCAGGCAAGTAAACGTCATCATGCGTCCAGCCCGCGCCTTTATCGATCTTCAGGCACTGCGTCACAACTACCAATTGGCCCGTGAAAGCAGCGGCGGCAAAGCGCTCGCCGTCGTCAAGGCCGATGCCTACGGTCACGGCGCGGTGCGCGTCGCGCAGGCACTGGAAGCGCAGGCCGACGGTTTTGCAGTGGCTTGCATCGAAGAGGCGCTAGAGCTGCGTGCGGCAGGTATCCGTGCGCCGGTCCTGCTGCTCGAAGGTTTTTTCGAGGCCGACGAGCTGGCGCTGATTGTCGAGCATGACCTGTGGACCGTTGTACACGCGACCTGGCAACTGGAAGCTATCGAGCAGGCGCGCCTGGGCAAGCCGATAACCGTCTGGCTCAAGCTCGACACCGGCATGCACCGGGTCGGCCTGCATCCTCACGAGTACCAGGCGGGTTATCAGCGTCTGCTGGCAACCGGCAAAGTGGCCAGAATCGTGCTGATGAGCCACTTCTCCCGCGCCGATGAGCTGAACAGCGGCTGCAGTGATGAGCAGCTCGCCGTATTCGAGACCTTTCGCAAGGGGCTGGCAGCAGAAACCAGTCTGAAAAACTCCCCGGCGGTGCTGGGCTGGCCACAGATTCCGAGTGACTGGTCGCGCCCGGGCATCATGCTCTACGGTACTACGCCGTTTGATCAGGTGCACCCGCTGGCGGATCGCCTGCAACCGGTGATGACCCTGGAATCGAAGATCATCAGCGTGCGTGAACTGCCCGTTGGTGAGCCCGTGGGCTATGGCGCGACATTTGTCTGTGACCGGCCGTTGCGTATCGGTGTAGTGGCGATGGGGTACGCCGACGGCTATCCGCGTCACGCGCCGACCGGCACGCCCGTGCAGATCGATGGCCAGCCATCCAGGCTGCTCGGACGCGTGTCCATGGACATGCTCTGCGTGGACCTCACCGAGGTGCCGCAGGCCGGGCTCGGCAGCCGCGTCGAGCTGTGGGGCAAGCAGGTGCTCGCCAGTGAAGTGGCCCAGCGCGCAGAAACCATTCCCTACGAAATCTTCTGCAATCTGCGTCGCGTTCCGCGCATCTATTCCGAGGACTGATTCAGCCCTCTGTGCTCCAGGCCGCGGTGGGTCAGGTGTCTGTCGAAGTGTTGTAAATATCGAACGCTGTTGCCATGATGGCGTTCACATCGACTAGACCTGACAAAACCTGGGGGAATATCGCATTGGACGTGGGTGAACGACTGCAATCGATTCGCAAGCTCAAAGGCTTGTCCCAGCGTGAACTCGCCAAGCGCGCAGGTGTGACCAACAGCACCATCTCCATGATCGAAAAAAACAGCGTCAGCCCTTCGATCAGTTCGCTGCGCAAGGTGCTCGGCGGCATCCCCATGTCCATGGTCGAATTTTTCTCGGAAGAGTCCGTGCCCGAAAACGCGGCTCAAGTGGTCTACAAGGCCAGCGAGCTGATTGATATATCGGACGGTGCCGTGACCATGAAGCTGGTCGGCAAATCGCATCAGGGCCGTGCCATCGCCTTTCTCACCGAAACCTATCCACCGGGTGCCGATACCGGCGAAGAGATGCTCGTCCACGAAGGCGAAGAGACCGGCATCCTCGTCGAGGGGCGGCTGGAACTGGTGGTCGGGCTGGATACCTACGTGCTCGAAGCGGGTGACAGCTATTATTTCGAAAGCACCCGGCCGCATCGCTTTCGTAACCCGTTCGACGTCCCGGCACGATTGATCAGTGCGGCCACCCCGGCCAATTTCTGACCCGCCCCCTTGCGATGAGTGACGCGTGAAACTGACCTGGAAGATTCTGAGCAGCGCAGGCGTTCTGACGTTGTGGGCGCTCAATGCGCAAGCCGCCGATAGCGCCCGAGCGCCTGACGACATCATCGCGGCGCATTGTGTTGCCTGTCACAGCGTCGGTCTGCTCAACGCGCCGAAGATCGGTGACACGGCGGCCTGGGAACAGCGCGCCCAGCAAAAAGGCGGCCTCGATGGACTGCTGGCCAGCACCATCAAAGGCCTCGGCATCATGCCCCCGAAAGGCAACTGCGGCGATTGCACAAACGATGAACTGAAGAGCGCCATCCAGAGCATGTCCGGGCTGAAGTGAGGTGCACCCTCGTTCCCGTGCCTGAGCGCCCGGCGCTGTGCATACGTTTTGTGGGAGCGAGCCGGGCGACGCTTCGCTTGCTCGCGAAGATGATGTTTAGATCGATGCATTTTTGGCGATATTACACGCCCTTTTCGCGAACAAGTTCGCTCCTACGCCCTTTGGGCAGAAGCCTGGAAGCCTTTTGTTCCGGGCGTTCCAGGGATTGTGTATAACGATGATGCTCTGCGTGGCGAGCATGCAGCACTTTGACGTTGTCGCCTGTCCAACCTGCACCCAATAACAATTCAGGAGAGCTGGGATGCCGTATTCCTGTTCCATCGAGCATGCCGTCGATCACGTTCTGGCGCAGCTACCCGAGCATATCCACCTGGGGATGCCGCTGGGTCTGGGCAAGCCCAACCGGTTCGTCAACGCGTTGTACCAGCGCATCAGCGAGTTGCCCGAACGACGGCTGACGATCTACACCGCGCTGACACTCGGGCGGCCGACGCCGGGGGAGGGTTTGCAGGCGCGGTTTCTCGAACCGTTTCTGGAGCGCGTCTTCGCTGACTATCCGGAGCTCGATTTCCTCGCTGCACTGCGCCGCGACAAACTCCCTGCCAATATCCGTGTGCAGCAATTCTTCATGCAGCCGGGCAGTCTGCTCAACAGCCATTCAGCCCAGCAAGACTACGTCAGCAGCAATTACAGCCATGCCGCCCGCGACATCAATGCCAATGGCCTGAATCTGGTCGCGCAACTGGTGGCCCGTGACGAACAGCGCCCAGGCACGTTGAGCCTGAGCTGTAACCCGGACGTGACCCTCGACCTGTTGCCCATGATCGCCAAGCGCCGGGCCGCCGGGGAGACCATTCTGATGCTCGGCCAGGTGCACGCCGACCTGCCTTACATGCCGGGCGATTCGGAACTGGATGTCGACGCCTTCGATGTGCTGATTGACGAAGACGAGCGCAGTACGCTGTTTTCCACTCCCAATATGCCGGTGGGCTATCAGGACCACCTGATCGGCCTGCACGCCAGCACGCTGGTGCGTGACGGCGGCACGTTACAGATCGGCATCGGCTCGATGGGCGATGCACTGACTGGCGCGCTGCTGGCTCGCCAGGCCGATAACGAAACCTGGCGCGGCCTGCTGGCCGAGTTGAACATGAGTAACTGGCAGACCCTGATAGATCGGGAAGGTGGCGTTCAGCCGTTCGCCAGCGGCCTTTACGGTTGCAGCGAAATGTTCGTCAACGGCCTGCTGGTACTCGCCGACGCGGGCGTCGTGCGGCGCAAGGTGTATGCCGATGCAGAACTGCAACGGCTGGCCAACATGGGCACGCTGGATGAGGATGCCCATCCCGGTGGCGTTGTCGTGCATGGCGGCTTTTTCCTCGGCCCGCGCAGTTTTTACGCGCGGCTGCGCGAGCTGCCCGCCGAGCGGCTGGCACAGTTCAACATGACCGCCATCAGCTACATCAACGAGCTTTACGGCCAGGAAGAACTCAAGCGCCTGCAACGCCGCGATGCGCGCTTCATCAACAGCGCGTTTACCGTCACCCTGATGGGCGCGGCAGTGGCTGATCAGCTGGAAGACGGCCGGGTGCTCAGTGGCGTGGGCGGTCAGTACAACTTCGTGGCGCAGGCCCATGCACTGGAAGGCGCCCGCTCGATTCTGATGCTGCGCAGCTGGCGCGAGTCGGGCGGCGAGGTCAGCTCCAACATCGTCTGGCAGTACGGCCACACCACCATTCCCCGACACTTGCGCGACATTGTCGTGACCGAATACGGCATCGCCGATCTGCGTGGGCAGACCGATGCGACGGTGATCGAGCGGATTCTGAACATCACCGACTCGCGGTTTCAATCGGGCCTGATCGAGCAGGCGCAAAAGGCTGGCAAGCTACCCAAGGACTTCCGTCTCGATCCGCGCTTCACTGACAACACACCCGAGCGCCTCAAGGACACCGCATCACGCTACCCGTCACTGTTTACCGAATACCCGCTGGGTTGCGACTTTACCGCCGAGGAGCGCGACCTGCTGAGAGCCTTGAACTGGCTGAAGAGCAAGCTCAAGCTCACTGAAATCCTCGAGCTGGGCAAGGCGACCCTCGACGCTCCCGACCCCGAAGCCTTCCTCGCGCACTTGCAGCGCATGCAGCTCGACGCGCCGCAGGGCTTGCGCGAAGAGTTGTATCAGCGGCTGTTGCTGGCCGGGTTGCAGAACAGCACCGGGCTTGCCGGTTAAGACGCGGGCACTGATCGTTGCCGTTGGCGAGGATCGGTTTCCGGCGTCTAGGTCGTTGCCTTGCGGGTCGCACGCCCCACCGGGCCCGCGCGCTCTTCGATGGCGTGCTGCAGAGCTTTGCGCTGGCCCATCAGGAACGCCAGCTCCGCGACCACAAACAGCGGGCCGATGATCAGCCCGGTCAGGTCATCGATGAAGGCCGGTTTGCGCCCCTCGTAGTAATGGCCGACGAACTGGATGATCCAGCCAATCACAAACAGCCCGACGCCCACACTCAGCCAGACCATGGTTGCCTGCTGCGCAAGGTTGGCCCCGGCCCAGATACACAGCGCCAATAACACCGCCATGACCATGCCGAGGGCGCGATCGAGTCGCAGGTAAAACACCGTCGAGCCCAGCGCCAGCAGCGCCGCCGGTGAAAGCCACAGCCCGCTGATCGCCCAGCCCGGTCGCGAGAGAAGCACCGCCACGGCCAGCACGATCAGTGGAATACCCACGAAGTGCGTCACGATATTGCGTGAATCACGGTGATAAGCCGCGTATTGGCTGAGATGATCGACAAGGGTTTTCATTATTATTCCTGCCTGAGACGATGGCCGGCGTGAGCCTGATTTCTTGTACAACATGCATGGCTGAAAGAGAAGGGAGCAAAAATGACAAATGGAGTGTCGTGGCGGTCACGATTGCTATCCGATTACTGGTTTTCCCATCTGCCTGCCGATCTGCAGGATAGCCTGCTGGACGCTTCCCACCAGCGCCGCAAGACGCCCGGCAGGCGGCTGTTCGAGAAGGGCGATCTGCCGTGCGGTGTTTATGTGCTGCTGGAGGGCAGCGTGCGGATCGGCGCCGCCCACGAGCAGCGGCTGCTGACGAACGTGGAACCTGCAAGCGCGCCGTGCTGGTTTGGCGAAGTCTCGCTGTTTGACGGGCTGCCGCGCCGTTTCGAAGTCTGCTCGCTTGAGCAGAGCATCTTCCTGCACATCCCCCAGCCATTCCTGGCCCGGCTGCTCGACAGGCACCCCGAGTACTGGCGCTGGTTTGCCGCACTGCTCAGTCAGAAGGTCGGCTTGCCACTGCAGAGCCCCGAGAAAATGCGTCAGCTGCCGCCGCGGGCGCGGGTCGCCTGGCGGCTGTTGATGCTCAGCGAGGGGTATGGCCCGTTGAGCCACGCACGCCGCCTGATTGCGCTGGATGACATTCAGGCGGCGGAGCGTCTTGCGCTTGCCTCGCCGGCCTTGCTGGAAGTACTCCAGGACCTGCATGAGCGCAGGATCGTGCGCCTGGGAGAGGGGCACCTGGAGGTGTTCGATGTGGACAGGCTGCGCAGGGTGGCGAACTTTTCCAGAGCCAGGGCTGTGTGCTGATCACCGGTCATGATCGGGCCTGGACACATCCGGTAACGGCTCCGCTGTCGCTTCGATTGAGATAGCAAATGGGATTCACTACCATTTCGCCTCCTTTGCGAACGCGAGATACCCCGATGCAGGCAAGCAAGCGTCTTCTGGCTGCTCTGACACTGACTTTACTGGGCAGCACCGCTCAGGCTGCCGATGAAGTGGTGGTGTATTCGTCCCGGATCGACGAACTGATCAAGCCGGTATTCGATGCGTACACGGCCAGTACCGGGGTGAAGATCAAATTCATCACCGACAAGGAAGCGCCGCTGATGCAGCGCATCAAGGCCGAGGGCGAGAATGCCACCGCCGACCTGTTGCTGACGGTCGACGCGGGCAACCTCTGGCAGGCCGAGCAGATGGGTATCCTGCAGCCGTTTACCTCCCCGGTGATCGAAGCCAACATTCCACCGCAGTATCGCTCGTCGAGCCACGGCTGGACCGGTCTGAGCCTTCGCGCGCGGACCATCGCCTACTCCACCGACCGGGTGAAGCCTGCCGAGCTGAGCACCTACGAGGCGCTGGCCGACAAGAACTGGGAAGGCCGTCTGTGCCTGCGTACCGCGAAGAAGGTCTACAACCAGTCGCTGACCGCTACGCTGATCGAAACCCACGGCGCCGAAGCGTCGGAGAAAATCCTCAAGGGCTGGGTCAACAACCTGTCCACCGACGTGTTCTCCGATGACATCGCGGTGCTTGAGGCGATCAATGCCGGGCAGTGCGACGTGGGTATCGTCAATTCCTATTACTACGGTCGCCTGCACAAGGAAAAACCGGACCTGGCGGTGAAGCTGTTCTGGCCGAACCAGGCTGATCGCGGTGTGCACGTCAACCTGTCGGGTATCGGTCTGACCAAGTACGCCCCGCATCCTGAAGCCGCCAAGGCGCTGGTCGAGTGGATGACCGGCCCCGAGGCGCAGAAGATTTTCTCCAGCGTCAATCAGGAGTTCCCGGCCAACCCGAACGTGGCGCCTTCAGAAGAAGTGGCCAGCTGGGGGCCGTTCAAGGCCGACACCCTCCCGGTCGAAGTGGCAGGCAAGCGTCAGGCAGAAGCGATACGCATGATGGATCGCGCGGGCTGGAATTGATTTAATACCCAGTGCCTGACTCTCGTTGATACGCTTCGCGCTCATTACACAAATCTTGAAATAGCCCGAAAAGCGTGGTTTTCAGGCTTCTGCCCGCAGGGCGTAGGAGCGGACTTGTCCGCGAAGCCGTCAGTTCAGATAGTGCATTTTCTGAGAATGTACCGGCCTTTTCGCGGACAAGTCCGCTCCTACGGCTTTCAGCCAGAATCAGAAGCAGACCTGTGCGCACGCTCTGCTTACCCTCTTGAACCCCCTCATGTCGAGAACCTCCGTGGCCCATCCTGTGCAACGCCGCTGGTACCCCCTGGTTTTCGCCATCGCTGCACTGGTCGTGCTGCCGCTGAGCGTTCTGCTGCTGTCGTGGGAGACGGTCGACCAGCAGATATGGTCGCACCTGCTCGAAACCCAGATGGCGCGTCTGCTGAGCAATACGCTGATCCTGGTGCTGGGTGTCGGCGTGGGCGTGACCCTGCTGGGGGTGAGCCTGGCGTGGCTGACCAGCCTGTGTGAATTCCCTGGCCGCCGCTGGCTGGACTGGGCGCTGATGCTACCGTTCGCGATTCCCGCCTACGTGCTGGCGTTCGTGTTCGTCGGGCTGCTGGATTTTTCCGGCCCGGTGCAGACCCTGATGCGCGAATGGTTCGGCTCCGGTCTGCGCCTGCCCCGGGTGCGTTCCACCGGTGGGGTGATCATCGTCCTGGTGCTGGTTTTCTACCCCTACGTCTACCTGTTGGCGCGCACGGCGTTTCTGGCGCAGGGCAAGGGCCTGATGGAAGCTGCGCGAGTGCTGGGCAACACGCCCCTGCAGGCGTTCTGGCGAGTGGCGCTGCCAATGGCGCGTCCGGCCATCGGCGCGGGGGTGGCGCTGGCGCTGATGGAGACCCTGGCCGATTTTGGTGCGGTGTCGGTGTTCAACTTTGACACGTTCACCACTGCCATCTACAAGACCTGGTACGGCTTCTTCAGCCTGTCCAGCGCCGCGCAACTGGCCAGCCTGTTGCTGTTGGCCGTGTTGGTGCTGCTGTACGGTGAACGCCGCGCCCGGGGGGCAAGTCGACCGGCCAACGAGCGTCCGCGTGGCGCTGCGCTTTACCGGTTACGCGGCATCAAGGCATGGGCCGCGAGCTTCTGGTGTGGGCTGGTGTTTCTCTGTGCCTTCGTGGTGCCGATGCTGCAATTGATCGTCTGGGTCTGGCAGCGTGGTCGCTTCGATCTGGATGAGCGCTACACCGGTCTGATTCTGCACACGCTCTATCTGGGTGGCATGGCGGCGTTGATCACTGTCAGCGTGGCGCTGATTCTGGCGTTTGCCCGACGTATGGCGCCCACGCCTGCGATCCGCTCCGGCGTCAGCCTCGCCAACCTGGGCTACGCATTGCCAGGCTCGGTACTGGCCGTTTCAATCATGCTGGCGTTCAGTTACCTGGACCGCGAACTGGTCATTCCGCTGTCCGGCTGGCTGGGCGGCGCAGGCAAGCCTTTGCTGCTGGGCAGCCTCTCGGCCTTGCTGCTGGCGTATCTGGTGCGTTTCATCGCCGTCGCCTTCGGTCCGCTGGAGCACAGCCTGTCGCGCATCCGCCCGTCATTGCCTGAAGCGGCGCGCAGTCTGGGGGTCAGCGGGCCAAAGTTGTTTCTCAACGTGTATCTGCCGTTGCTGGTGCCAGGGGCGCTGAGCGCGGCGCTGCTGGTGTTTGTCGATGTGCTCAAGGAAATGCCGGCAACCCTGCTTATGCGCCCGTTTGGCTGGGATACGCTGGCGGTTCGCATCTTCGAAATGACCAGCGAGGGCGAGTGGGCGCGGGCTGCGTTGCCAGCTTTGTCGCTGGTGCTTGTAGGATTATTACCCGTCGTTGGGCTGATTCGTCGCTCTGCCCGTCAGATTGGCTAGGTGCGGGGGCCTCACCTTGCGGCTACAATGCGCCGCAATTGGTGCGGTCTGTCAGATAATTCGGTCAGCTGTTACGTGCTGCAAACTCCGGTTCATGGGGGGCTTGCCGATCTCGTCTGCCCGCACCTTCGCCACGCCCGGAAGGAGAAACCCATGGGACAGCGTACCCCCCTGTTCGACCTGCACCTCGCCCTTGGCGCGAAAATGGTCGATTTTGGTGGCTGGGACATGCCGTTGCATTACGGATCGCAGGTCGAGGAACACCATCAGGTGCGTCGCGACTGTGGGGTCTTCGATGTCTCTCACATGAACGTGATCGATGTGCTCGGCCCTCAGGCCCGAGTCTGGCTGCGTCGTCTGCTGGCCAATGATGTAGACAAGCTCAAAACCCCCGGTCGTGCCTTGTACAGCGCCATGCTGGACGAGAGCGGCGGGGTGATCGATGACATGATCGTCTACCTCACGCCTGAAGGTTATCGGCTGGTCGTCAACGCGGCGACCGGCGTCAAGGATCTTGCCTGGATGCAGGCGCAACTGGGTGACTTCGACGTGCAACTGGTCGAGCGCAGTGAAATGGCCATGCTCGCCATTCAAGGCCCCAAGGCCAGAGCCCGTATTGCCGAGCTGGTTTCCAGCACCCGCGCCGAACTGATTCACCAGCTCAAGCCGTTCGAAGGGCTCGATGATGGCGACTGGTTTATCGCGCGTACCGGCTACACCGGTGAGGACGGCCTGGAGATCATGCTGCCTGCCGAAGAGGCCCAAAGCTTTTTCAATGAATTGGTTGGCGCGGGTATTTCCCCGATCGGCCTGGGCGCTCGCGACACGCTGCGCCTTGAGGCCGGTATGAACCTGTATGGCCAGGACATCGGCGAGCATGTCTCGCCCTTGGCCTCGAATATGGCCTGGAGCATCGCCTGGGAGCCTGCCGACCGTGATTTTATCGGTCGCAAGGCGCTGGAGAGCGAACGGGCTGAAGGAACTGCCTTCAAGCTCGTCGGATTGGTGCTCGAAGAGCGCGGCGTTTTACGGGCGCATCAGGTGGTACGTGTCGCAGAAATTGGCGAAGGAGAGATCACCAGTGGTAGTTTCTCTCCTACGTTGAGCAAATCCATTGCACTGGCTCGCGTTCCGATGGCGACCGCTGACCGGGCCGAGGTAGAAATCCGCGGCAAATGGTACCCGGTGCGGGTGGTGCAGCCTGCGTTCGTGCGCCATGGCAAAACCTTGATCTAACCTATGGCGGGTTTTCCGCTGACCCGATGTTGAGGATGACTAAATGAGCAATATTCCCGCCGAGCTGCGTTTCGCCGAAAGTCATGAATGGGCACGTCTGGAGTCAGACGGTACCGTGACCGTCGGCATCTCGGACCATGCACAGGAAGCACTGGGCGATGTGGTCTTCGTCGAACTGCCGGAAATCGGCACAGCGTTCGCTGCCGGTGACACCGCCGGTGTTGTCGAGTCGGTCAAGGCCGCTTCGGATATCTACTCGCCGGTTGCGGGCGAGGTGATCGAAGTCAACACAGCGTTGGGCGATGCCCCCGAGTCGCTCAACAGTGATTCGTACGGTGCCTGGATCTTCAAGCTCAAGCCAAGCGACGCCAGCGGTGATCTGGCCAAGCTGCTGGATGCAGCCGGGTACAAGAGCGCTATCGGCGAATAACCGATTACCGCTCACAAAAATGCCGCTCATGGAGCGGCATTTTTTATGCGCGAAGCTAACCGGCAAGACTTACTGGTTTTCAGCGACCAGATTCTTATCCAGGATCGCATTGGCCAGTTCCATGTCGGTGGCTTTCAGGCCTGGATTGTCTTTGCGTACCTGCTCGATGGCCGCTTCCAGGAACGGACCGCGGATGCCACCGTCGCTGGCGACGAAGCTGCCTGCGTCGTCCTGGGCGGCGACGATCAGTTTGTGATCCTTGAAGGTCAGGTAAGTCGAGCCGGTGGTTGCACCGGAAGACAGCACATTACGCCAGAAGGTGTCAGCCATCGCTGAACCCATTGGGATGGAAAGCAAGGCTACGGTGGCGACAGCGAACTTGAGACGCATGATGAATTACTCCAGCTGTGGTTGTTCTGAGGGGTTGGATAGCCAAAGCCACGAACTAGTTCAATCAAGGTGTACCGCATAGTTCACTTTAGCTGGCTCGGCATGCCGCCAAGCCTCCAGAAACAACGCTTTCAACCCTGATCAGCGTTGTTCGCTCTGCGGTGTCACTCGCAGCACTTCCTCGAGTGTAGTCAGGCCTGCCGAGACTTTCTGCGCGCCGGACAGACGCAGGCTGCGCGTTCCTTCCTTGAAGGCCTGACGACGCATGGCGGTCAGGTCCAGGTCCGCCGAGATCAATGCCTTGATGTTGTCGGACATGACCATGATCTCGTAGACACCTGCCCGGCCCCGATAGCCGGTATCGCGACACTCCACGCAGCCGACCGCCTGATGCGCGCCAGGCGGCACCGGTGCCTGCCAGGGGCGCGTCAGGGTTTGCCAGTCGGTCTCGTTGAGGTTGATGGGCGCCTTGCAGTGTGGGCACAGGGTGCGCACCAGACGCTGGGCCATGACGCCGAGGATGGTCGCCTTGAGCAGGTAATGCGGTACACCCAGTTCGAGCATCCGGCTGATGGCGCTGGGCGCATCGTTGGTGTGTAGCGTCGACAGCACCAGGTGGCCGGTGAGTGCCGCCTGAATCGCCATTTCAGCGGTCTCCAGGTCACGAATCTCGCCGATCATGATGATATCCGGGTCCTGGCGCATCAGCGCGCGCACGCCGGCGGCAAAGCTCAGGTCGATGTTGTGTTGAACCTGCATCTGGTTGAAGGCCGGTTCGACCATCTCGATGGGATCTTCGATGGTGCACAGGTTGACCTCGGAGGTCGCCAGCTTCTTGAGGGTGGTGTAAAGCGTGGTGGTTTTGCCCGAACCGGTCGGGCCGGTGACCAGAATAATGCCGTTGGGCTGGCGGGTCATTTCCTGCCAGCGCCGCAGGTCGTCACTGGAAAAGCCCAGTTGATCGAAGTCCTTGAGCAACACCTCGGGGTCGAAGATCCGCATGACCATTTTTTCGCCGAACGCGGTCGGCAGGGTCGACAGGCGCAACTCCACTTCGCGATTCTCCGGCGTGGTGGTCTTGACCCGCCCGTCCTGTGGTTTGCGCTTTTCGGCGACATTCATCCGCCCCAGGCTTTTCAGGCGGCTGACTATCGCCATGATCACCTGCGCCGGAAACTGGTAAACGTTGTGCAGCACCCCGTCGATGCGAAAGCGCACGGTGCCCTGCTCGCGGCGCGGCTCGATGTGAATATCACTGGCGCGTTGCTGGAAGGCGTACTGGAACAGCCAGTCGACGATATTGACGATGTGCGCGTCGTTGGCGTCAGGCTCCTGATCGCTGGCACCGAGCTTGAGCAACTGTTCGAAGTTGCCCATGTTGCTCATTTTTTGCTCGGAGGCGCTGGCGCCGCTGACCGACTTGGCCAGCCTGAAAAACTCCATCGCCATGCGCTGGATGTCTGCCGGGTTGGCGACCACACGTTTGATCTGCAGTTTGAGCACATGCGCCAGGTCGGCTTCCCATGAGCGCACATACGGCTGCGCGCTGGCGATGGTCACCGATTCGCGATCGACCGCCACGGCGAGAATCTTGTGGCGCTGGGCAAAGGCGTAGGACATCAGTGGCGTGACCGCCGCGACGTTGATCTTCAGCGGGTCGATACGCATGTAAGGCTGGCCACAGGCTTTGGCCAGCCAGGCGGTCAGGGTTTCCACGTCCAGCTTCTTGCCCGGCCGCTTGAGGTCGTCAAATTGCAGCGAAGCGAGAAACTCGAGGGGGTGCAGCTGAATGTTCACCGCACTGCGACGTTGGGTGAGTGCCGTTTCCGCGTCGTCCTGGCCGAGATAGCCTTCGGCAACCAGATCACGCAACACATCATTCAGATCGAGCCAGCGATCCTGTGAAGAGGGGGCCAGGGCTGCCATGTGCGCTCCTTGAGGCAATTCGTCATTGGACGATGAACAAGAGTAGACGCCAAGCGTGACAGCGTTATGGGTTCTATGCGACCGGGAATTGCCGGAGCAGGCGAATTGATTCAGCCCGTCGCCAGGGCGACACGGGATTGCGCGGTGTTCCGGGCGTCGACCTGCTCGACTTCCACTGAGCAGACGTCGATCAGGTTGCGCATTTTTTCGCCAATCACCTGTGCTCGATGCCAGCTCAATCTGGAAACCTGAAGGTCGATGAGCAGCAGGCTCTCTTGTTGCACAGCACTCAATTGGTCGGGAATCAGGTACTGCATGGCAAACAGGTTCAACACCTGACAGAGCAAGGCAGGCTCGGCTTCGGCGCAGACACGGTAGCGTGCGCAGCACTGCGCATTGCTGGACGACCAGCTATCTGGACGCTGCGAAGGGAGGGTGACGGCTTCGAGATTGGGCATGCTGATACTCCACAAGGATGCTGGAAATCTTTGCATGCGTGAAAAGAAATTTCTGGTCCATCATTGGGTGGATTAGTCTTTATAAGACTTGTTAATGCGCTGCAGGCTATTTCGGAAAATTAATTATGCAAATCGAGCTGGACAGTTACGATCGCAGGATTCTGGCGCTGCTGCAGGAAGATGCTTCGCTTTCCAGTGCGCAGATTGCCGAGCAGGTCGGTCTGTCGCAATCACCCTGCTGGCGCCGCATACAGCGGCTCAAGGATGAAGGGGTGATTCGCCGTCAGGTGGCGTTGCTGGACCGCAAGAAAATCGGTCTGAACACGCAGATATTCGCCGAGGTGAAACTCAACGCCCACGGGCGCTCCAACTTCACCGAGTTCACCGACGCGATTCGTGGCTTCCCGGAGGTGCTGGAGTGCTATGTGCTGATGGGATCGGTGGATTTTCTGCTGCGCATCGTGACCCCGGATATCGAGGCGTACGAGCGGTTCTTTTTCGAAAAACTGTCGCTGGTACCCGGTATTCAGGAAGTGAACTCGACAGTGGCCCTCTCCGAGATCAAATCCACGACCAGCCTGCCGCTGTTGCGCTGACGGGGCTGGTGCCCGGAGTTGCGCCCGCCTCGGTTGTGCCTCGTGCACCGAGGTGGCTGGTTTTGCTGCCGGTTCCCGGCAGTTCGCGGACAAGTCCGCTCCTACAAAAAACGGGAGATCATGTACAAGCGCAGCGTCGCCCGGTCTGCTCCCACGCCCTTCGGGCAGAATCAAAAGCGGACTTGCGTATGACGCTGAATGATCTGGCCTGCAGCAGTGCTTCTGCCCGGAGGGCGTAGGAGCGGACTTGTCCGCGATGGGCTGCGAAGCGGCCCTAAAACGTTTCAGGCTTCTACGGCCTTCTGATCCAGCCTTACAAGCGCAGCAGGGTTTTCCAGGCACGGCTCTGGAAGACGGTGATTGCCTGTTGCACGCGGGCATCGAGGACTTCGTCGCTGATGTCCAGGTGCGCCAGTTCTTCCAGCTTGCGCAGTTCGCCGTACAGACGGTCCAGCTCCGGCAGGTCCAGCGCGCCGCGTGCCCAGTGCAGCCAGGACTGGATGCGCTCGATGCGCGGCAGTTGCTCGGCCAGGTCTTCCGGCTGCTGCTGATAACGGCTCAGTTGCAGGGACGTGGCTTCTTCGCCCAGCAGGCGTGGCAGCCAGCTGCTCAACAGCGCGGCGCCCTGACGATTGCCGCGGGTGTTGCGTTCGGTGGTCCAGTTGCGGGCCAGCAACCAGCGTGAGGTATTCAGCGAGAACTCGCCCCAGCGCGTGTCCTGCAATTCTTCGAGGAATTGCTCGTGGGCGGCACCGCGTACATCGGCATCGTCCTGCCCGGCCTGAACCAGCGGTCGCCAGTCTTCCAGCAAGGCGTCGAGCGCAGTACGCAGTTGTGCGGTCGAAGTGCGTGGCGCGGCCTGACCGAGGCTGCTGGTCAGAGCACGCAGTTCGGCGAGCATCTCGACCCAGTCCTGCAGCAGGCGCCAGTGGCCGTTGAAACGGTATTGCTCGGCCAGACGCTGGCTGCTGCCCAACAGATGCCAGGCCAGCGCGGAATAAGCGTCGTCCAGCGGCGTTTCAGCATTCAGGGCGGGCGCGTGCAGGCTCAGCGAGTAGCTGCTGGCATCGAGCAGACGGTAGCCGCGCTCGGCCTTGCTGATATCGCACGGCATCAGCGGCAGCGTTGCAGCCAGCTCGGCGGCGAGTTCCAGCAGCGCGGCAGGCTCGCCTTCACGCAGCTCGAGTTCCAGCTCGCAGATTTCTTCCTTCTGCTTGCCCGCAACCACCTGGCCCAGGTCCAGTGCGGCTTCGATCACCACTTTGGCCTTGCCACGGCCCCAGGCAATCTCGGCTTTCTCACGCACGAAATCGGTGGTGAACAGCGGTTTGATGGTTTTCTTGTCCAGATCGGCCAGTTGCTCAGGCCAGCAATCGCCTTCGAGCTTCTTCAGGTCCAGCTTGGCCTTGCTCAGGTCCCAGTTGTACTCATTGCGCTCGGACAGGCCGGCCACGCTTTGCCCGCGAGTTTTCATGGTCTGGATGATCTGATCGCCGTCGCGGCGGATGCGCAGGGCGACTTTGGCCTGCGCCAGCTCACCTTCGGGGGTATCGAAATACTGGTTCGACAGTTCCAGGCGCTCCCAGCCACTCTTGTTGCGCTTCTTGAGCAACGGGTGTTCACGCAGTGCAGCGAGGGTCTCGCGGCTGACGCGGAGTTTGATTTCTGTTTCTTTTTGCATGGCCGGGGGAATCCAAACGCTGATACGGATAAACGGGAGCGCAGCCCATGATTGAACGGCTGCCGAGGCCGTCAGTGTACAGGACATGGCCCGAAACGGTTTATTCCTGGGTTGTTATGGCCCTATGATGGGCCGTGTTCCGTCTCGATTACAGGAAGCGTCCATGCCGTTGCCGTCCATGAAAGACCAGTTCGCCGCGCTGATCGCCGTACCCTCGGTGAGCTGCACTCAGCCTTCCCTGGACCAGAGCAACCGCCCCGTCATCGATCTGCTGGCCGGATGGCTCGGCGATCTGGGGTTTGCCTGCGACATCCAGCAAGTTTCCCCCGGCAAGTTCAATCTGCTGGCGACCTACGGTACAGGCCCGGGCGGCCTGGTACTGGCGGGGCACAGCGATACCGTGCCGTTCGACGAGGCACTGTGGAAAACCGACCCCTTGAAGCTGACCGAGGTGGATGGCCGCTGGGTCGGGCTGGGCAGTTGTGACATGAAGGGCTTCTTTGCGCTGGTCATCGAAGCGGTGCGTGGCCTTCTTGACCAGCCGTTCAAGCAGCCGCTGCTGATCCTCGCCACCTGCGACGAGGAAAGCTCGATGGCCGGTGCCCGCGCGCTGGCCGACGCCGGACGCCCGCTGGGTCGTGCGGCAGTGATTGGCGAGCCGACCGGGCTCAAGCCGATCCGCCTGCATAAGGGCGTGATGATGGAGCGCATCGATATTCTCGGGCGCAGCGGTCATTCCTCCGACCCGAGCCTCGGGCACAGCGCACTCGAAGCCATGCACGACGCCATCAGCGAACTCAAGGGCCTGCGCACGCAGTGGCAGGCGAAGTACCGCAACCCGCAATTCACGGTGCCGCAGCCGACGCTGAACCTGGGCTGTATTCATGGCGGCGACAACCCGAACCGGATTTGTGGCCAGTGCTCGCTGGAGTTCGACCTGCGTCCGCTGCCGGGCATGGACCCGGAGATGCTGCGCTCGGCGATTCGGCAGAAGCTGCAGCCGCTGGCCGAGCTGCACCAGGTACAGATCGACTACGCACCGCTGTTCCCCGAATGTGCGCCGTTCGAGCAGATCGCTGACGCTGAACTTGTGCGTGTCGCTGAACGTCTGACCGGTCATACCGCTGCCGCAGTAGCATTCGGCACCGAAGCGCCTTATCTTCAGCGCCTCGGCTGCGAGACACTGGTGCTCGGCCCGGGCGACATCGCCTGTGCGCATCAGCCGGGGGAATACCTCGAAATGTCACGTCTTGACCCTACAGTGCGTCTGTTACGTCAACTGATCGAACATTACTGCCTGACGCCCCAGTGAGTCAGGCATACCCCGTGTTTGTTAATCAAAGCATCTTGAGTAAAAGGAGACTGCGCGTGCTGCCAAGCCTGTTCCGACGATAACCACCACACCGTTGTGCGTGCTTCTTTTCTTCGTCCATTTTTTCTACAGGCTCTTGTTGTCATGCCCGAATACGTCAACTGGCTTCGCCACGCGTCTCCGTACATCAATGCTCACCGCGATTGCACCTTCGTCGTCATGCTGCCCGGCGACGGCGTTGCGCACCCCAATTTCGGCAATATCGTCCACGATCTGGTGCTGCTGCACAGCCTGGGCGTGCGTCTGGTGCTGGTTCACGGTTCCCGTCCGCAGATCGAGAGCCGCCTGGCCCAGCGCGGGATTACGCCGCGTTACCACCGCGACCTGCGGATCACCGATACCGAAACGCTGGAATGCGTGATCGATGCCGTGGGTCAGTTGCGTATTTCGATCGAGGCGCGTCTGTCGATGGACATGGCCGCCTCGCCCATGCAGGGCTCGCGCTTGCGAGTGACCAGCGGCAATGTCGTCACCGCACGGCCTATCGGCGTGCTTGAGGGGGTCGATTATCAGCACACCGGCGAAGTGCGCCGCGTCGACCGCAAGGGTATCAATCGCCTGCTGGACGAGCGCCATATCGTGCTGCTGTCGCCACTGGGTTATTCGCCGACCGGCGAGATTTTCAACCTGGCCTGTGAAGACGTCGCCACCCGCGCGGCCATCGATCTGGCTGCTGACAAACTGCTGCTGTTCGGCGCCGAAACCGGCTTGCTGGACGAGCAGGGCCGGTTGGTGCGCGAACTGCGTCCGCAACAGGTGCCCGCGCACCTGCAGCGTCTGGGTGCCAACTATCAGGCGGAATTGCTGGACGCTGCGGCCGAGGCCTGCCGTGGCGGTGTGGCGCGCAGCCATATCGTCAGTTATGCCGAGAACGGCGCGCTGCTGACCGAGCTGTTTACCCGTGACGGTGGCGGCACGCTGGTCGCGCAGGAGCAGTTCGAACTGGTGCGCGAAGCGGCCATCGAGGATGTCGGCGGTTTGATGGACCTGATCACGCCGCTGGAAGAGCAGGGCATTCTGGTGCGTCGTTCCCGCGAAGTGCTGGAACGCGAGATCACCCAGTT
Organism: Pseudomonas sp. P129; assembly: GCF_020312195.1. Lineage (NCBI taxonomy): Bacteria > Pseudomonadati > Pseudomonadota > Gammaproteobacteria > Pseudomonadales > Pseudomonadaceae > Pseudomonas > Pseudomonas sp. P129. Next base: position 159,724 of record NZ_JAGPYS010000007.1, read on the forward strand.
CAGCGTGGTCGAGCGGGAAGGGCTGATCATCGCCTGTGCTGCGCTGTATCCGATTGCCGATTCGGAGTCGGGCGAGCTGGCGTGTCTGGCCGTCAATCCGGAATACCGGCACGGTGGCCGTGGCGACGAGTTGCTGGAGCGTATTGAAAACCGCGCCCGGGCTTTGGGTATCAAGACCCTGTTCGTCCTCACCACCCGCACCGCACACTGGTTCCGCGAACGCGGTTTCGAACCCAGCAGCGTCGACCGCCTGCCAAGCGCTCGCGCCTCGCTGTACAACTACCAGCGTAATTCGAAGATCTTCGAAAAGGCGATATAAGCCTGGGGGCGGACTATATTTTGTGGGAGTGAGCTTGCTCACGAAGAGGCTGGAACAAGCCCCCAGAAAGGGGCGTTTGAACCTCCCTTTCGTGAGCAAGCTCACCCACGCCCTTCGGGCAGAAGCGCAGAGCATTGGGCACGATAGTTGAGATGATCGTTCCTCACGCTCCAGCGTGGGAATGCAGTTCTCGACGCTCTGCGTCGTCAAGAGGACGCGGAGCGTCCAGAAAGGCATGCGACGCAGAGCGCCGCACGATAGTCGCGCCTGCACCGGCACCTTCGTGAGCAATCTCCCCACAGTAATTGCACGATCAGTTACTGATCGACAGAATGCTCGCCTGATACGAACCCACGAACGTGTCGAAATCCACCACTTCTTCCGTTGCTTCCAGCTCGGCCTGTTCCTCAATCGAGGTTTTGGCCTGGGCTTCGAAGTCTGCCTGTTCCTGAGCGCTCAGCGGGTGAGTGCGGAAGTATTCGGCGTGGACCTGACTCTGGCGCAGGGAGAACGCGGTAAAGCCCTCGTTATGCGCTTCCATGCTGGCCAGCACCTGAGCAGACGGTGTGAGCGCGGTATCGTCGATCTTGGCCTGTTGCACGGCAATCGACTTGAGGTGCTCATCGGTGCCCTGCGCCTGATCGAGCAAGCGGGCAATCGGTGTGATCTTCTCCATCAGCTCGGTTGCCCAGATCTTGAGATCGACAGGGCGGTTGTCACGCATCAGGCTCAGGCCCGGGCGACGCCCTTCCTTGACCACTGACAGGAAGTTCGAGCTTGCGTTGGAGCACTCGTGGCGGGCCAGTTGCTGGCTTTCCTCGAGGGCGCAATACAGCACGAACGCATCGATGAAGCGCGACTGCTCCAGGCTGATGCCGGTCGGCAGGAACGGGTTGATGTCCAGGCAGCGCACTTCGACGTACTGCACACCACGGGCCACCAGCGCCTGAATGGGGCGTTCGCCGCTATAGGTCACACGCTTGGGGCGAATGTTGGAGTAGTACTCGTTCTCGATCTGCAGCACGTTGGTGTTGAGCTGCACCCACTCGCCGTTCTGGTCATGAGTGCCGACCTCGACGTAAGGCTTGTAAGGCGTGGCCACGGCCTTGCGCAGGCTGTCGGTGTAGCTGACCAGATCGTTGTAGCATGGGGTCAGGTCGGCCTGGGCGTCACTCTGATAACCCAGGTCGCTCATGCGCAGACTGGTGGCGTACGGCAGATACAGGGTATCGGCGTCGAAGTGTTGCTCCAACTGGTGCTTGCGGCCGCGCAGGAACCCCGCGTCGAGTGCCGGTGAAGCACCGAACAGGTACATTAACAGCCAGCTGTAGCGGCGGAAGTTACGAATCAGCGCGATGTAGGAATGCGACTGGTAGTCGCGCGCATCGCCTGCAAAGTCTTCGGTCTGCTTGAGCAGCGCCCAGGCGTCTTCCGGCAACGAGAAGTTGTAGTGAATGCCGGCAATGCACTGCATGGTCTTGCCATAACGCAGCGCCAGACCCTTGCGATAGACGTACTTGAGCTTGCCGATGTTCGACGTGCCGTAATACGCGATCGGGATGTGCTCTTCGTCGGGCAACGGGCAGGGCATCGACGGGCTCCACAGCAGCTCGTCGCCCAGCTTGCTGTAAACGAAGCGATGGATACGGTCCAGGTTGTCGATGGTCTCGGCCGGGTTCTTCAGCGCAGGCGTGATGAACTCCAGCAGCGATTCGGAATAATCGGTTGTGACCTGGCCATTGGTCAGTGCGGCACCCAGAGCTTGTGGATGAGGCGTGCAGGCCAGTTCTGCCGTTGCAGTAACGCGCAGACACTCACGCTCTATACCGTGCAGGCATTGCTCCAGCAAAGAGAGGTTGTTGCGCTCGCCGAGCAAGGCAAGACGGCGGTTCAAAAATTCGCTCAAGGTGTAATCCTTCACGCATCGGTCGCCCCGATATGGGGGTGGACTTGACGGTCTACAAGGGTGAAGAAAGGAACTGGCGTAGTCGCCTGGTTGGTCTGTAACGCCCGTTCACAATCACTGCTCTTTGTCGTACTACCCAAATGGACTCGGCACCACGCTAATGGTGCCGAAATTAACCCAAATGATGTCGATACGGCTAGGTTCAGTTTGCAGTGATTGTGTTCATCGCCTCTTTTCGGGTCTAGATGACCGCAAATGTGCCTTGGGCTTTGGCAACGAGCTTGTCGCCCTGAACGACTTCGGCCTCGACCACCAGCGTGCGGCGACCCGCGTGCAGCACCTTGGCGATGCACAGGACTTCGCCTTCGGAGACGCCACGCACGTAGTTGATCTTGCACTCGATGGTCACGCTGCGCTGGTCGAAACCGTGAACGCTGGAACAGGCCAGGCCCATGGCGATATCGACCAGACTGAAGATTGCACCGCCGTGCATCACGTTGCCGCGATTGCGCAGGTGCGCCTCCAGCGGCAACGCAACTTCGGCAACGCCCTCGTCCAGACGCCGCAGCTCACAGCCGAGCATCTTGAAGTAGGCGCTGTGGGTCAGATCTTCAGGAATGTCCATCAGCGCTTCTTCAGTTGCTTGGCATTGGCGAACAGCGATGCCATAGCATTGTTGGCGGGCGCTGGTGCATTGGTTTCCTTGCGCGGGGCGTTGTTCTGGCGAGGCGAAGAACCCGGACGGGCACCGCGCGCGCCATCGATTTTCTCGCCGGGCGTGTCGCTCATGCGCATCGACAGGCCGACGCGTTTGCGCGGGATATCGACTTCCATGACCTTCACTTTCACCACATCACCGGCCTTGACTGCTTCACGCGGGTCCTTGATGAACTTCTCGGACAACGCCGAGATGTGCACCAGCCCGTCCTGATGCACGCCGATATCGACGAACGCACCGAAGTTGGTGACGTTGGTGACCACGCCCTCGAGGATCATCCCCAGTTGCAGGTCCTTGAGGTCTTCGACCCCGTCCTGGAACTCTGCGGTCTTGAACTCTGGACGCGGATCGCGGCCCGGCTTTTCGAGCTCCTGAAGGATGTCGGTCACGGTCGGCAGACCAAAGGTCTCGTCGGTGAATTTCTTCGGGTCCAGACGCTTGAGAAAGCTGGCGTCGCCGATCAGCGAGCGAATATCGCGGTCGGTTTCAGCCGCGATGCGCTGCACCAGCGGGTAGGCTTCCGGGTGAACGGCGGACGCGTCCAGCGGGTTGTCACCGGTCATGACGCGCAGGAAGCCGGCGGCCTGTTCAAAGGTCTTTTCGCCCAGGCGGCTGACTTTCTTCAGCGCCGCGCGGGTCTTGAACGCGCCGTTTTCATCACGATGCGCAACGATGTTCTGCGCCAGCGTGGTGTTGAGGCCGGAAATGCGTGCCAGCAGCGCCACGGAGGCGGTGTTCACGTCCACGCCCACGGCGTTCACGCAGTCTTCCACCACTGCATCCAGGCCGCGCGCCAGCTTGAGCTGCGAAACGTCGTGCTGATACTGGCCGACCCCGATGGATTTCGGATCAATCTTCACCAGTTCGGCGAGCGGGTCCTGCAAGCGACGGGCGATGGACACCGCGCCACGGATCGACACGTCGAGGTCCGGGAATTCCTTGGCGGCCAGTTCCGATGCCGAGTACACCGAAGCGCCTGCTTCGGAGACCATGACCTTGGTCATTTTCAGGTCTGGGTATTTTTTGATCAGGTCGGCAGCCAGCTTGTCGGTTTCGCGGCTGGCGGTGCCGTTGCCGATGGCAATCAGGTCGACCGAATGCTTGGCGCACAGTGCGGCCAGTACGGCGATGGTCTGGTCCCACTGGTTCTTCGGAACGTGCGGATAGACGGTGGCGTAGTCGAGCAGTTTGCCGGTGGCATCGACTACGGCGACCTTGCAGCCGGTACGCAGGCCAGGATCGAGCCCCAGCGTGGCGCGCTGGCCGGCCGGGGCGGCGAGCAGCAGGTCGTGCAGGTTGTGGGCGAAGACATTGATCGCTTCGGTTTCCGCGCCGTCACGCAGCTCGCCCAGCAGATCGGTTTCCAGGTGGCTGTACAGCTTGACCTTCCAGGTCCAGCGCACCACTTCGGCCAGCCATTTGTCTGCCGGGCGGTTCTGGTTCTGGATACCGAAGCGCTCACCGATCATCAGCTCGCACGGGTGCATGGCGCCCGGCAATTCTTCACCGACTTTCAGCGCCGAGCTCAGGAAGCCTTCGTTGCGACCGCGAAAAATCGCCAGCGCACGGTGCGACGGCATGCTCTTGAGCGGTTCGTCGTGTTCGAAGTAGTCGCGGAACTTGGCGCCTTCCTCTTCCTTGCCCGGCACCACGCGTGCGCTGATCACCGCTTCCTGCTTGAGGAAGCTGCGCAGCTTGTCCAGCAGCGAGGCATCTTCGGCAAAGCGCTCCATCAGAATGTACTTGGCGCCTTCCAGCGCAGCCTTTATATCAGCCACGCCTTTATCCGCGTCGACGAAGCGGGCTGCTTCTGCTTCAGGAGCCAGACTCGGGTCATTGAACAGGCCGTCGGCCAGTTCGCCCAACCCGGCTTCAAGAGCGATCTGGCCCTTGGTACGGCGTTTCTGCTTATAAGGCAGGTACAAGTCTTCGAGGCGGGTCTTGGTGTCGGCCAGCTTGATGTCGCGCGCCAGCTCCGGGGTCAGCTTGCCTTGCTCTTCGATGCTGGCAAGAATGCTGACGCGCCGCTCGTCCAGTTCACGCAGATAACGCAGGCGCTCTTCCAGATGGCGCAGTTGCGTGTCATCAAGACTGCCGGTCACTTCCTTGCGGTAGCGGGAAATGAAGGGCACGGTCGAGCCTTCATCCAGTAGTGCTACGGCCGCTGCGACCTGTTGTGGGCGTACGCCGAGTTCTTCGGCGATGCGGCTGTTGATGCTGTCCATAAAACCACCTGGAGTTGTGAGCAAAAAACTGGGCTATGTACGAATTGCCTTGCCTGGGTATCGTGCGCCAGCATTTATTTTCAGGGCTGGCGAACCGCCATGAGTCCGGCGTTGCCTGACTTCGAGGGCGGCGCATTATACCCAGCGAAGCCGGATTAGGGGATCGGCCGACAAATGTGGTGTTTTTTCGGCGAAAAAGCAGGCACAAGTGTCGCCTCCAGTAAAATCTGCTAACAATGCACAAGGTGCGCATCACCGCAGCTACGCCATAATGCGCCCCGAGATCAGAGGAGCATCCGATGAGCAGCACCGCACAAAATGCCGAAGGCGAAAAAATCCTTATTGTCGATGACGATCCGGGGCTGAGCAGTCTCCTGGAACGTTTTTTCACCAGCAAGGGCTATCGTGCCCGCGCCGTGGCAAATGTGGAACAAATGGACCGGCTGCTGGCCCGTGAGGTTTTCAACCTCGTGGTGCTGGACCTGATGCTGCCCGGCGAAGACGGCCTTTCAGCCTGTCGTCGTCTGCGTGCCGCGAACAATCAGGTGCCGATTATCATGCTGACCGCCAAGGGCGATGAGCTGAGCCGCATCAAGGGGCTCGAACTGGGTGCTGATGATTATCTGGCCAAGCCGTTCAACCCGGACGAGCTGATGGCGCGGGTCAAGGCGGTGTTACGTCGTCAGGCGGCACCGGTGCCCGGCGCACCCGGCAGCGAAGACGAGTCTGTCAGTTTCGGTGACTACGTGCTGTCTCTGGCAACCCGCGAGCTCAAGCGCGGTGAAGAAGTGCACATGCTCACTACCGGGGAGTTCGCGGTACTGAAAGCGCTGGTCATGCACGCTCGCGAGCCGCTGACCCGCGACAAACTGATGAACCTGGCGCGTGGCCGGGAGTGGGATGCGCTGGAACGATCCATCGACGTACAGATCTCCCGTCTGCGTCGCCTGATCGAACCGGATCCTTCCAAGCCCCGTTATATCCAGACGGTCTGGGGCGTGGGCTATGTATTCGTTCCGGACGGTGCCGGAAGTCGCTGATAACCCGGTTGTCGGCACAGACATCCGTCATTGCTGCCAGTTACGTCGATAATCTTTTACAGGTTTATCGACGTACTGGTTTTTTGCGTTCGTCCATCGGGTCCGGCCCGCGTTCGGCAAACCTGCGAGCCTCGCTCGCCCTGCAAAGTGTATGGCTGCAGTTATGAAGACTCCGCTCTGGTTCCCGCAAAGCTTTTTCTCCCGCACGCTCTGGCTGGTGCTCATCGTCGTGCTGTTTTCCAAGGCCCTGACGCTGGTTTATCTGCTGATGAACGAAGACGTGCTGGTCGACAGGCAATACAGCCACGGTGTTGCTCTGACCTTGCGCGCGTACTGGGCCGCCGGTGAAAACGATCGCGAGGCGATTGCCGAGGCGGCGGGCCTGATTCGGGTAGTGGGCGGTGGCGTGCCGGAAGGCGAGCAGCACTGGCCCTACAGTGAGATCTATCAGCGACAGATGCAGGCCGAGCTGGGTGCCGATACGGAAGTGCGTCTGCGCGTACACGCGCCGCCCGCGCTGTGGGTGCGAGCGCCGAGCCTGGGTGACGGCTGGCTGAAAGTGCCGCTGTATCCGCACCCGTTGCGCGGTCAGAAAATCTGGAACGTGCTGGGCTGGTTCCTGGCCATCGGATTGCTCTCCACGGCATCAGCCTGGATTTTCGTACGCCAGTTGAATCAGCCGCTCAAGCGTCTGGTGTTTGCGGCGCGCCAGTTGGGGCAGGGGCGCAGCGTACGGCTGCCGGTGAGTGACACGCCGAGCGAGATGACCGAAGTCTACCGGGCCTTCAATCAGATGGCCGAAGACGTCGAGCAGGCCGGGCAGGAACGCGAGTTGATGCTGGCCGGTGTTTCCCACGACTTGCGCACGCCGCTGACGCGCCTGCGCCTGTCTCTGGAGCTGATGAACGACAATGAGTTCTCCGAAGGCATGGTGCGCGATATCGAGGACATGGACGCCATTCTCGATCAGTTCCTGGCCTTCATCCGCGATGGGCGCGACGAAGAGATCGAAGAGGTCGATCTGGGGCATCTGGTACGCGATGTGGTTGCACCTTTCAATGACGATGAAGACAGCATCCGTCTGTGCCTGGAGCCCATTCCGCCCTTCCCGTTACGCCGCGTGTCGATGAAGCGCCTGCTGACCAACCTGATTGGCAATGCCAAGCACCATGCCGGTAACGGTATCGAAGTCGCCGCCTACGTATCCGGCGACCGAAACGCGCCCTACGTGGTGTTGAGCGTGCTGGACCGGGGGGCGGGCATCGATCCGTCCGAGCTGGACACCATCTTCAACCCGTTCATTCGCGGTGATCGCGCACGCAGTGGCAAGGGCACCGGCCTCGGCCTGGCCATCGTCAAGCGTATCGCTGCCATGCACGGCGGCAACGTCGAGTTGAGAAATCGTTCGGGAGGCGGACTGGAAGCACGTGTAAGGCTGCCGCTGGGGCTGATGCTGCCGAGGGATGCAATTTAAGAAGAGGGCAAAGCGAGAGAGTAAATATAAAGCGCCGTACAGGGTCACGGGAGGCGTGCGAAAGGTTGACGCATTCTCGTGGACCTGCACGGCGGCTTGCCTGACCCGGCCCTTGGCGGAGGTACTCCCTGTACCCCTAGGTCACGCCGATCATATGATCAACGCGTCCCGGCCCCCTGGTCATGCGCGCACCTTCCTCAGGCCGCACAAAGCCGAAAGGTGTCGACTCCTGGAGCCGACACCTTTCTTCTGGATCAATACCAGTTCGGGTCTTTGCGCAGCTCTTCATTCAAGAGCTTTTGCATACCCTCGTCAGGCTTACCCAGGTAACGGTAAGTCGCGTGACGTGTTGGCGATTTTTCTGCAGGAAGACCGGCAGGCACTTCAACCAACATGGCGTAAGCATCTTCCTTGTCGAGGCTGAAAGCCACGATCAGGCGCTTGCTTTTGCACGTATCGGCCGTTTCGCAAAGCGGTCCAACCAGATAGTTGTCACCGTCTTCAGTGGCCGCTGTCATCTGCTGCCCGGAAGCACCGGACAGGTTGATCACCCAATCCGGCAAACGCTCTTCCTTCTTGACGACCTTCGCCCAGGTGGTGCGGTACTCGGGCGCGGAGCTCAGAAGCTCATTGACCCGAGACTGTCCATCATTGGCTGCCATGACCATGGCACTACCGCCCATCAACAGGGCGGCGGCCAGTGTGCGAAATGACGTGTGCATTATCAGCCTCGACCGCGACGACCGAAGAAGAACGACACAACGAACATCACCAGGAAGACGACGAACAGGATCTTGGCGATACCGGTAGCCGTGCCCGCGATACCACCGAAGCCCAGTACTGCAGCGACGATAGCGATGATCAGAAACGTGATTGCCCAACTCAACATGGTGATACTCCTTTTGATGCCGTTTTAATAAGGGGTGCTGCTTTTAAGGTCGGGTCAGAAAACCCATTTTTGCTGTTGAGCGACTTCATCTACAGAAACCAGGCCGTCGACATTACGCAGGCTTGAGGACATGTCATTGACCGCTGGTGCACTAACACCGCGGTAGGAGATGCTGCTGGTCTGGATGAATTGCTGTTTCGGTTGAGCTGCCTCGTTGGCTTGATTCCAACGCTGGAACTGCTGAATGGCGATCAGAGTGACGAGCAAGGCAAGGAGCAGAAAAAGACCTTGCTGAATGTGCAGGGGAGAGATACGCAATTGTGCAATACGCTGGCTGTTCATCTGCAAAATCCCCTGGCCTGAGTGGGCATTCAATCTGATGGGTCGTTGTGTACCGACCTTTGTTGAATGGGTTATTGCAGACTGCATGCCAGTTTTTTGATCGATATAAATTCCTTTAAAATCAATGGTTTAATAAGTTTGGTAAGGGCATGTTACCAGCAAGCTGCACGATTACCCCTTTGTAATCGTGCGTTCTGCACGAAGCGTTAGACGCTTTGCTCTGAACCGTCAGCCTGCGCTGCGCGCCATGACCTTCAACGCGTCGCCGTTGACGCCTTTGACGCCACGAATATTTTTCGCGATTTCCACCGCCAGTTCTTTCTCGGCGAAGTTGGCAACCACGCCATTCAGGCTGACAACACCGGCCTTGGTATCCACTTTGATGTTCAGCCCATCCAGCGTCCGGCTGTAGATCAGGCTTGCCTTGACCTTGCTGGTGATCCAGGCGTCACTCATTTCCTCGGTCGGGGTCAGAGACTGTGGCTGGGTCTTGGCGGCAATCGAGTCGGCCGCGCTGAGGCTGATCAGGTTGTTGACGCTGACCACGCCATCGGTGTTGCTGGCCAGGCTACCGGCCAGCTCCTTCGCTTCGGGGCTTTGCGCTCGGCCCTTGAGGGTGATGACGCCGTCCTTGCTGTCGACTTCGATATTCAGCGCTTCGGTCACGCTGCTCCACAGCAGCTTGGATTTCACCGTCGCGACCAGCGTCGCATCTTCGAACCGCTGAGCCATGTTGGTCCGGGTGCCAGGCTCGCTGGCGACAGAAGGGTCCACCTCCAGCTGATTGTCGACCTTCTCGATGCCTTTGGTATCCAGCGCGATGCGCTCGGCCAGTTCGCGGTCCACCTCGTTTTCAACCTTGCCCTTGAGTGTCGCAGTGCCTTGTTCGACACCCACATCGATCTTGAACGGGCTCAGATGCTTGTTCAGCGCGAAAGCTGTCCAGATCGAACCTTCCTGACGCGCCTCGGTGAGCTGAGCAGGCAGGTCAGGCTGGGCGAGTACCGGGCCGCTGCCCAGCAGCGCAGCGGCGGCCGTGATCAGAGCAATCTTTTTCAGTGAAAACATAGAAGCGTTCCTTTTGCGGTGAGATTTCGTCTCCGAATAGACGGTTTTAACGGCATAAACGCGGATTAATCAGGCTGTTCGCCATTAGCTGATCAGAAAGCTACCATGCATGCCGAAGAATCAATCAGAATTGACCATGCAACTTGCCCGATGATTCCGAGACTAACTGAGACAATTCATTAAGGAGCGTAGGAAAAATGGAAGCAGCCACTGAGAATCAGGGCCGTATTCTGCTTGTGGACGACGAGTCCGCCATCCTCCGCACTTTCCGGTACTGTCTGGAAGACGAAGGCTACAGTGTCGCCACTGCCAACAGCGCAGCCCAGGCCGACACGCTCATGCAGCGTCAAGTATTCGATCTGTGCTTTCTCGATTTGCGTCTGGGCGAAGACAACGGCCTGGACGTGCTGGCGCAGATGCGGATTCAGGCGCCGTGGATGCGTGTGGTGATCGTGACTGCCCATTCGGCGGTGGATACGGCTGTGGATGCCATTCAGGCTGGCGCAGCCGATTATCTGGTCAAGCCGTGCAGTCCTGACCAGTTGCGTCTTGCGACGGCCAAGCAGCTTGAAGTCAGGCAACTGTCTGCACGTCTTGAAGCACTGGAAGGCGAGGTTCGCAAGCCCAAGGATGGTCTGGATTCCCACAGCCCTTCGATGATGGCCATTCTGGAAACGGCCCGTCAGGTTGCTGTAACCGATGCCAACATCCTGATTCTGGGTGAGTCGGGTACCGGTAAGGGCGAGCTGGCCAGGGCGATTCATGGCTGGAGCAAGCGGGCCAAGAAGTCCTGCGTCACGATCAACTGCCCGTCGCTGACCGCAGAACTGATGGAAAGCGAGCTGTTCGGCCACAGCCGCGGTGCCTTTACCGGTGCCAGCGAAAGCACGCTGGGTCGCGTCAATCAGGCCGATGGCGGCACCCTGTTCCTCGACGAAATCGGTGACTTCCCGCTGACGCTGCAGCCCAAGCTGCTGCGCTTCATTCAGGACAAGGAATACGAGCGCGTCGGCGACCCGGTGACTCGACGTGCCGACGTGCGCATCCTGGCCGCCACCAACCTCAACCTTGAGGACATGGTGCGCAGCGGACGTTTCCGTGAGGATCTGCTGTACCGCCTGAACGTGATCACCCTGAATCTGCCCGCCCTGCGTGAGCGCAGCGAAGACATTCTGACCCTGGCGGATCGCTTTCTGGCGCGCTTCGTCAAGGAGTACGCTCGTCCGGCTCGCGGCTTCAGCGAGGAGGCCCGCGCGGCGCTGCTCAATTACCGCTGGCCGGGCAACATTCGTGAGCTGCGCAACGTGATCGAGCGTGCCAGCATCATCTGTCCACAGGAGCGCGTAGAGGTCAGTCATCTGGGCATGGCTGAGCAACCGACCAACAACGCACCGCGGGTGGGGGCAGCCTTGAGTCTGGACGAGCTTGAAAAGGCACACATCGGGGCCGTACTGGCAACCAGTGAAACCCTTGATCAGGCCGCCAAGACGCTGGGTATCGATGCTTCGACGCTTTACCGCAAACGAAAACAGTACAACCTATGAAATACCTCAAATGAAGCTGGCCATGAAGTTGCGCACCCGTCTCTTTCTGAGTATTTCGGCGCTTATCACGGTCGCTTTGCTCGGGCTGCTGCTGGGGCTCGTCAGTGTCATGCAGATGGCCCGGACTCAGGAATCACTGATTCAGCATAACTTCGCCATCCTCGATCTGGGCTTGAAGTTGCGCCAGAACATGGGTGATCAACTGGTGTTGATGACCGGTTCCAATCGCAATGACGTTGAGCTGGACAGAATCCAGAAGCAGTTCGAAGAGCTGCTGGAGCAAGGATCGGTGCAGGACACCCAGCAAAACGTACGCAACGGTTTTGAAAAGACCCGGGGCGATTATCAGCGATTCATTGCCGCCTGGCAGCAGTATGGCAATGATCCGCGAGGCATACGCGGCAACCCGCAATTGAGCGAAAGTTTCGACACGCTGCGTAACGGTCTGATGGATGTGCATCGCAAGGCGTTGGAGAACATCAGCAACGCCGAGATCAATTCCAGGGATCGAGCATTGTGGATCGCCGGCTTGCTGGGCCTGGTCGGGCTGGCGGTGCTGTGCATAGGCTTTGTGACCGCACATGGCATCGCCCGCCGTTTCGGTGCGCCGATCGAGGCGCTGGCCAAGGCCGCCGATCGCATTGGCGAGGGTGATTACGAGGTCACGCTGCCCATTTCCTCGGCTGCCGAAATGAACCTGCTGACCCGGCGCTTCGGCATCATGGCCGAAGCCCTGCGTCAGCATCAGGCGACCAACGTCGATGAGCTTCTGGCGGGCCAGCAGCGCCTGCAGGCGGTCCTCGACAGTATCGACGATGGCCTGTTGATGATTGATCGCCAGGGCCACCTGGAGCACCTCAACCCTGTTGCGCAGCGCCAGCTTGGATGGGACGAGAGTCGCCTCGGGCACAGTCTCGGTGAGGCGTTGGGCCGTCCCGAGCTGGATGAGCAATTGCATCTGGTGCTGCGGGGCGGAACGCTGGAGCGCGCGCCGGAAGACCTGGCCATCGAGATCGACGGCGAGTCGCGACTGCTGACCTACAGCATGACACCGGTCAGCCACACCAAGGGCCACATCCTGGGTGCGGTGATGGTGCTGCACGACGTGACCGAGCAGCGTGCTTTCGAGCGGGTACGCAGCGAGTTCGTCCTGCGCGCCTCGCATGAGTTGCGCACCCCGGTCACGGGCATGCACATGGCGTTCGGCCTTCTTCAGGAGCGTTTGCATTTCGCTCCTGAGTCCCGCGAGGCCGACCTGCTCAATACGGTCACCGAAGAAATGCAGCGCCTGATGCAGCTCATCAATGACCTGCTGAATTTCTCGCGTTACCAGAACGGTCTGCAGAAGCTCAAACTCGCGCCGTGCTCCATCGAAACGTTGCTGCAGGAAGCCAAGGCGCGCTTCGAGGATCAGGCCCAGGAGCAGGATATTGTGCTGATGCTGGATATGCAGGAGCCGATGCCGCGCCTGCATGCCGATCAGTCTCAGCTGGAGCGGGTACTGGACAATCTGCTGGACAACGCGTTGCGGCACACGCCGCCGAACGGCCTGATTCGCTTGCAGGCCAGGCGCCACGGCGAGCGGGCGATCATCAGTGTCGAAGACAACGGCGAGGGCATTGCCTATGGGCAGCAGGGGCGGATCTTCGAGCCCTTCGTCCAGGTCGGCCGCAAGAAAGGCGGCGCCGGGCTCGGGCTGGCGCTGTGCAAGGAGATTGTCCAGCTGCACGGCGGACGCATGGGCGTTTATTCACGGCCGGGGCAGGGCACGCAGTTCTATATGGCGTTACCGCTCTGAGGGCTTGAGCACCAGGCCCTCATCGGTTGACTGAGTATCAGCCTTCATACGTTTCAATTCGAGTGATTGAGCACCTGCAGGATGGCCGCGCTCTGTGCGTCCGGCTCGCCGTCGAAGCGTGCCGGGCGATAGTGCATCTGGAAGGCGGCCAGTACCTGACGTGTCGCGACATCCAGCTCACCGGTCTGCGGGGTGCTGTAGCCCAGGCGCGCCAACTGCTGCTGGAACCAGGTGATGCTCGGCAGGTTAGTTGCCAGCAGTGCCTGACGCTGGGCAACCTGGCGTTCATCCGGCCAGTTCCCCAGACCTTCGGCAGCGAGGCGTTTCCACGGGAACAATGGCCCCGGGTCCTGCTTGCGCAATGGGGCGATGTCGCTATGACCGATGATGTGTTTCGGGTCGATCCTGTTGCGTTTGACGATGTCCTTGAGCAGGACAATGATCGACTGGGTCTGCGCTTCGGTATACGGATACCACAGGCGCCCTGTCGGCGTTTCCTTGAAACCCGGATTGACGATCTCGATGCCGATCGAGCTGGAGTTGAGCCAGGTGCGGCCTTCCCACTCGCTTTCGCCGGCATGCCAGGCACGCGCGTTTTCATCGACCAGCTTGTAGATGGTGGCTTTGCTGTCGTCACCGATCAGGTAGTGGGCGCTGACCTCGCCATGCGTCAGTAATTGCAGCGAGTGTTCCAGCGACGTCGAGGTGTAATGCATCACCACGTACTGAGCACGGCCATCGAAATTTACCGAAGGATGGCTGGTGTCCAGCCTTGGGCCGCTGGCACAGGCAGTGAGGAGGAGCATGAGAAAGGCGGATAAATACAGCTTCATGAGGTCGGCAGCGTCGGCAGGAAATGAAACATCATAACAAAATGTATACAAATAGCATGGGGCACCAGCCATTTGTTCAGGTCAAAATGTTTCAGTCAGCCCTGTTCGATGCGGTTGCGACCGTTCTCCTTGGCCTTGTAAAGCGCCTGGTCGGCACGTTTGATGGCGGTGTCGCTCCGCTCTGACGGACGAAAGGCCGTCATGCCGATGGATACAGTGATGGTGACTCGTTCGCCCTTGAAGTGGAAAGGGCATGACTCGACGGCGGCGCGCAGTTCATCGAGCAGTTTCAGCCCGGTGGCAGGAGGTGTCGCAGGCAGCAGCATGACAAATTCTTCGCCGCCAAACCGTGCCATGAAGTCATCGGCGCGCAGGCGTTTGCTGAGGACATTGGCGACGATCTTCAATACCTTGTCGCCAGCCAGGTGCCCGTAGCCATCGTTGATGCGTTTGAAATGGTCCAGGTCCAGAATGCACACCAGCAGGCTGTTTTTTTCTTCGTGCCAGCGGGCCATCTCCCGTTCAAGGCGCTCGCCCCAGGCGGCACGATTGGGCAGTCCGGTAAGCGGGTCGATCAGGGCCTTTTGACGCTGTTCCTCCAGGTGAGTCCTGAAACCCAGGGCCTCCTGCTCCATGCTCGCGACGCGGGCCGCCAGACCTTGCAGGCGCGAGGCCACTTCGCGCTCGCGGGCATCGCGCTTGAGCTGGTAGTGATCCATGGTGCCGAGCAGGGCCTCAAGCCGATTGTCGAGCACCCGCTTGAGGCTGGGCAGATCGGAGGCGTCCTGAACACTGCTTTGCAGGCCGCCCACCTGTTCGCGCAACTGTTCGTTCAGGTCGCGCGCGGTGGACTGGTCCTCGGCGTGATCTTCACTGGCGGCCTGCAGGTGGCTCTGAAACGATTCGAGCCGTTCATTGAGCTGCTTGAGGTAAGTGCCGAACTCCTGTTGGCCGCCGTTGTTGATCGCCAGCATCAACACTGCCAGATCGTCGAGGATCGGCAGCAATTCGTACCAGTTAAGCCCATGCTTCAAGCGTAACTGCATGTCCTCGACCTGCGGGCGAAAGTGCTCTGACAGGGTCAGGTCGTCCAGCAGGCCCAGCAGGGTCTGTTCAATGTGTGCCGCCACCGAGCTATAGCTGGGCTCTGGTGAGGAGGGTAGCGCGTAACCTTCTTCGCCTTCTGCCGACTCGGGCTGCTGCTCGGCCTCTGCGTCGGGTTCTTCAACTGGCACGTCGATTGGCGCGGGTCGCTGCTGGTAGGGCACTGATGGGACAGGCGCCAGGAGATCCGCGAAATCGATGGGTTCGACAGTGATCGGTGCAGGTTCGGCGACGGCCTCTGTTGGTGCTGGAGCAATGTCCGCAGCGGTGGTCGATGGCGCAGGTTCTTCAGGCGTCGCAACGGCGGGTATCACTGCGGCAGGCGCATCGGTTTCCGGGGCCGGCGTTGGCGGCGTGCTGTCTGCGGCAACGGCGGCTGCGGCAGTGGAATCAACGGCCTCGGCTTCGACAGGAGACGCGTCTGGCGGGGCGTAAGTATTCGCTGCTTGCGGCGCGACGTCGGGTTCATGCGATTCCGGCGCCGAGGAGGCGGCGTCTTCGGGATGAGCCGCCTCAGGATGAGGCTCGTGGCCGTGACCCTCGCGCGAACCGAACAGGCGTTGCAGCAGCCCCTGACGGGGACCTTCTTCAGGTTTTTCAATCTGGGTCAGGGCCTGGCCCTGCAAATTGCTCAACTCGCCAAGCAGCAGGGGCAGCTCACGGGCCTGGGAGGCGCGCTCTTCAAGCTCCTTGGCAAAGCGCTTGAGCGGCTTGCGTACGTCGCGTGGCAGCGGCAGTGACTGCAGCTGTGCAACCAGTGCGGTCAGTGCCGAACTGATTTGCGCGGCCCTGACTTCACGGCGTTGTTCAGAGTCCAGTACGGCTTTTTCGAGGCGCGGGATCAAGGCTGCCAGGCCCGCGTCCATATCGTCCTTGCGGACGATTTCGCGCATTTCCTTCATGCATTCATCGACGGCGCGGTCAGAGCCCTCTGCCGCCAGACTGCTGCGCACCAGACCGCGTCGCAACAAATCGAGCCGCGCATCCCAGCGCTTTTCGAGCGTGTCCTGTTGCTCGATCCCTTTGAGGTATTTTTCTTTCCAACGCTCCGCGTCGTCGCTCATGCAAGGCTTCCACCAGAGGGCACAGGCAGTGAGTCCCCACGCAGTGAGTCAGGCAGGCGAATCTCGACAGCGACAGGCAGGTGATCGGAAATGGGTTGCGCCAGCACCTGCACGCGCTCGAGCGTCAGGGTCGGGCTGAGCAAAATGTGATCGAGGCAGCGTTGTGGCCGCCAGCTCGGAAAGGTCGCTTCTATCTGCGGGGCCAAAAGGCCCAGATCCCTTAGCGGCGAGTGTTCCAGCAGGTCATTGGCGTGGGTGTTCATGTCGCCCATCAGCACCTGATGGCGATAACCGCCGATCAGTTCGCGAATGTACGCCAGCTGCCGGGTTCGGGTTCGGGTCCCCAGCGCCAGGTGCATCATGACCACGACCAGGGCATCCTCGCCTTCACCGAAACGCACGAGAATCGCCCCGCGCCCGGCCGGGCCTGGCAGCGGGTGATCCTCGATCTTGGTCGGGCGCAGACGGCTCAAGACACCGTTGCTGTGCTGCGCCAGGCGCCCGAGATTGCGATTGAGTTGTTGATACCAGTACGGAAAGCCACCCAACTGGGCGAGATGCTCGACCTGATTGACGAAGCCGGAGCGCATGCTGCCACCGTCGACTTCCTGAAGTGCCACCAGATCGAAGTCGTTGATCAGGTCGCCGATCTTCTGCAGGTTGCCAGCCCTGCCGCCATGCGGCAGCAAGTGCTGCCAGCTGCGCGTCAGGTAATGATGGTAGCGCTGGGTACTGATACCCACCTGGATATTGAAACTGAGCAAACGCAGCCTGCCGTCTTCCGGCAGGCCGTTTTGCAGCAGATGATGTTCGTTGACCTGCGGATCATGCAGGCCAACGATACGGGTACTGCCTTTGCCCCAGCGGCGCATGATGTGCGCTTACTTGGCGGCTGCGGCAGCCGCTCGCTCTTTGGCAATCAACTGGTCGGCAACTTCCAGGGTCTTTTCCGGACCACCGGCAGAACCCAGGTCAAAGCGGTATTTGCCATTGACGATCATGGTCGGAACGCCGGTCACTTCGTACTTCTTGGCCAGTTCCTTGTACTGGGCGATCTTGCCCTTGACTGCGAAAGAGTCGAACGTCTTCAGGAAGTCTTCCTTGTTCACGCCCTGTGTGGCGACGAAATCAGCCATGTCATTCTTGTCGGTCAGACGCTTGCCGCCTTTCTGGATGGCTTCGAATACGGCTGCGTGAACCTTGTGTTCGACGCCCATGGTGTCCAGGGTGATGAACAGCTGGCCGTGAGCGTCCCAAGGGCCGCCGAACATGGCAGGGATGCGTACGAACTTCACGTCGGACGGCAGTTTTTCAACCCACGGATTGATGGTTGGCTCGAATGCGTAGCAATGCGGGCAGCCATACCAGAACAGCTCGACGACTTCGATCTTGCCTGGCTCGGCAACAGGCACAGCGCTTGCCAGCTCGACGTATTGCTTGCCGGCCTCGATGGGCGTGGCGGCCTGGGCGGACATACCGAACAGACTGGCGGCAACCAGAGCGGCGCTGATGATCAGATTACGCATGCTTTACTCCTGAGCAGATTGAATCGCCTTCAAGCGACGGTGTTTCGACCGGACGCGAAAGCCTGAGTTCGTTAGTGTAACGCTGAGGTTGTAAAAATGGGCGACCGAGGACGGCCTTTTTGCATAAGCAGTGAAGCAGGTCATGTCTGAATGTTCCAGCACGTCCGTCAGGGCGGGCTGATACGGTGTGAGTGTGGGCCGGGGGACAGGTGTGTCATTATATGCGCACGCATCCAAACGAAACCGACACCTCCTGCCGCACCCCTTGCAGGCAGGTCTTCACCGGAAATCACATGCAACTCAAAAACCCCATCCTCGGTCTGTGCCAACAGGCCACGTTCATGCTCAGCGCCGCCAAGGTCGACCAATGCCCCGACGACGAAGGTTTTGAGGTCGCATTTGCCGGGCGCTCCAACGCGGGCAAATCGAGCGCGCTGAACACCCTGACCCACGCCAGCCTGGCGCGTACATCGAAGACCCCGGGGCGTACCCAGTTGCTGAACTTTTTCGGTCTGGACGAAGATCGGCGTCTGGTCGACCTGCCCGGTTACGGCTACGCCAAGGTGCCCATCCCGCTCAAACTGCACTGGCAGCGTCACCTGGAAGCCTATCTGGGCAGCCGCGAAAGCCTGAAGGGGCTGATCCTGATGATGGATATCCGTCATCCAATGACTGACTTCGATGTGTTGATGCTGGATTGGGCCATCGCCAGCAACATGCCGATGCACATTCTGTTGACCAAGGCCGACAAGCTGACCTACGGCGCGGCCAAGAACACGCTGCTCAAGGTTCAGGCCGAGATTCGCAAAGGCTGGGGCGATGCAGTGAGCATCCAGTTGTTCTCGGCCCCCAAGCGCATGGGGCTGGAAGAGGCCTACACCGTGCTGGCCGACTGGATGGAACTGGAAGACAAGGCACCTGCGGAGTAAATCGCAGGCAAAAAAGACCCCGGACTTCGCATGGGGAGGGGGAAGTTCCGGGGCTTAAGGTCCAGACCTTAGGGTGGGATCTGGATAACTGCCAACACTTAACACAACTAGGAGCACGATCGATTTTTCAACCAATCGACACGTCTGACTCCTGTCCAAACGGTTAAGTTCCAGCAGTGAAGAAAAGTTCACATTTCCTACAATATTTGACGAACCTGCGTACAGGTTCGCCATTTCAGGCTCAGTGAGCCTCGTCCCAATTGTTGCCAACCCCCACTTCTACCAGCAACGGCACGGCCAATTCTGCTGCGCCGCTCATGTGCGGACGGATCTGTTCACTGATCTGCTCGACCAGGTCCTCGCGCACTTCAAGCACCAGTTCATCGTGTACCTGCAGGATTACCCGTGCATCCAGGCCGGACTCGTCCAGCCAGCCGTTCACCGCCACCATGGCTTTCTTGATGATATCCGCAGCGGTGCCCTGCATCGGCGCGTTGATCGCCATGCGTTCCGCGCCTTTGCGCAGTGACTGGTTCTTGGCGTTGATGTCCGGCAGGTACAGGCGACGACCGAAGATGGTCTCGACGAAACCTTGCTCGGCAGCCTGGGCGCGGGTGCGTTCCATGTAGTTCAGCACGCCGGGGTAGCGGGCGAAGTAGCGGTCGACGTAAGCCTGTGACTGCTTGCGGTCCACGCCAATCTGCTTGGCCAGGCCGAACGCGCTCATGCCGTAGATCAGGCCGAAGTTGATCGCCTTGGCGCTGCGACGCATGTCAGTGGTGACGTTTTCCAGCTCGACGCCGAAGACTTCCGCCGCCGTGGCGCGGTGAACGTCCAGGTCATTGCGGAATGCATGCAGCAAGCCTTCGTCCTGGGCCAGATGCGCCATGATGCGCAGTTCGATCTGCGAATAGTCGGCGGCCAGCAGCTTGTAGCCCTTCGGCGCCACGAATGCCTGACGGATGCGCCGGCCTTCAGCGGTACGAATCGGGATGTTCTGCAGGTTCGGATCGCTGGAGGACAAGCGCCCGGTAACGGCCACCGCCTGATGATAGGAGGTGTGAATACGTCCGGTGCGCGGGTTGATCTGCTCCGGCAGGCGGTCGGTGTAGGTGCTCTTGAGCTTGCTCATCGAGCGGTATTGCATCAGCACCTTGGGCAGCGGGAAATCCTGCTCCGCGAGTTCGGCAAGCACCGCTTCGGCAGTCGATGCCTGGCCGGTGGCGGTCTTGCTGAGAATCGGCATGCCGAGTTTTTCGTAGAGAATCACGCCCAGCTGCTTGGGCGAGCCGAGGTTGAACTCTTCGCCGGCAATGGCGAAGGCTTCGCGCTCCAGCGCGGTCATCTTGTCGCCCAGTTCGACGCTCTGGATGCCCAGCAGGTTGGCATCGACCAGCGCGCCCTGGCGCTCGATACGCGCCAGGACAGGCACCAGCGGCATCTCGATATCGTTCAATACCGGCTGCAGGGTCGGAATCGCGGCCAGCCGCGCGTCGAAGACTTCATGCAGGCGCAGGGTCAGGTCCGCTTCTTCGGCGGCGTAATTGCCCGCCTGTTCAAGGGCAATCTGGTCAAAGCTCAGCTGTTTGGCGCCTTTGCCGGCAATCTCCTGGAAATTGATCGGCGTGTGCGTCAGGTACTTGGCCACCAGGCTGTCGCGGTCGTGACGAGTGGCGGTGGAGTCCAGTACGTAGGATTCCAGAATGGTGTCGAAGCGGACGCCCTGCAGGTCGATGCCTTGAGCCTGATCGCCGTCGATCGCGCAATTGGCAAGCAGGTTGATGGCGAACTTGGCGTGCTGGCCGACCTTGATTTTGTCCGGGTCTTCCAGCAGCGGCTTGAGCGCCTTGAGCACCGTGTCGCGGTCCAGTTGCTGCGGCACGCCCATGTAGGAGTGGGTCAGCGGAATGTAAGCGGCTTCGTGGGTCTGAATGGCGAAGGACAGGCCGACCAGTTGCGCACGCTGGGCATCAGTGCCGTTGCTCTGGGTGACGAAGGCAAACAGCGGCGCGGCCTGCAGCTTCTTCAGCCAGGCATCGAACTGGCCCTGTTCAAGAATGACTTCATAGGCGGCTTCCCTGGCTTCGGCGGTCGGCTCTTCGACGGTCAGCTCCTGGCCGGCGCGCTTGGCGTCGCGTTGCAGGTCTTCGATCCAGCTCTTGAATTCCAGCTCGGCGTATAGCTCCATCAATGTGTCACGGTCAGGCTCGCCGCAATGCAATTGATCCAGCTCGATGTCCAGCGGGACGTCGATCTTGATGGTCGCCAGTTCGTAAGACAAAAAGGCCATCTCACGATGTTCTTCGAGTTTGGCGGCCAGGGTCTTGGCGCCACGGATCGGCAGGGAAGCGACCTTGTCGAGGTTCTCGTAAAGCTCCTTGATGCCACCGCCGATGCCAACCAGCAGACCGACCGCGGTTTTCTCGCCAACGCCGGGCACGCCGGGAATGTTGTCGACCTTGTCGCCCATCAGCGCCAGGTAATCGATGATGTGCTCCGGACCGACGCCGAATTTCTCTTTCACGCCCGCCACATCCAGCACGCTGCCGGTCATGGTGTTGACCAGGGTAATGTGGCCGTCGACCAGTTGCGCCATGTCCTTGTCGCCGGTGGAGATCACCACTGGACGATCGGCCGCCGCGCTGCTGCGTGCCAGCGTGCCGATCACGTCATCGGCTTCGACGCCTTCGACGCACAGAAACGGGTAGCCCATGCCTTTGACGCAGGCATGCAGCAGATCGACCTGCACGCGCAGATCGTCCGGCATGCTCGGCCGGTTGGCTTTGTAGTCGTTGTACAGCGCATCACGGAACGTCCCGCCCTTGGCGTCGAACACCACGGCGAGCGGGCTGTCCGGGTACTGGCGCCGCAGGCTTTTGAGCATGTTGAGCACGCCCTTGACGGCACCGGTCGGCAATCCTTTGGAGGTGGCCAGTGGTGGCAGTGCGTGGAAGGCGCGGTAGAGGTAGGAGGAACCGTCTACCAGGACGAGTGGCGCTTGGGTCATGAGCAGAATCAACCTTTTCGGCGGGGTCGGCGCTAGAATGCGCGGACCATTGACGACAAAGGGACAAGGTTATCATGTGCAAGGTAAATCGACTGATATTGACCGGCCTGTTGGCATTTTGCCCTTTGCTCGCTGTTGCAGCAGAAGATCCACCTTCAGCGGCGCCGGACGTTACTATTCGCACTGACGGTGACAGAACCATTCAGGAATACCGCCAGAATGGCTTTCTGTATGCGGTTAAAATCACCCCGAAACACGGCAAACCCTATTTTCTGGTGCGCGCCGATGGTACAAGCCCCAATTTCATTCGTTCGGACCAACCGGACATGCTGATCCCGCAGTGGGAAATATTCAGCTGGTAGCACCCTACATTCACTTCAATCGTTGGCAGTCCTGATATGTCCGTTTTTACCCCACTGGCTCGGCCCGAGCTGGAAACATTTCTCGCCCCTTACGGGCTCGGCCGTCTGCTTGACTATCAGGGCATCGCTGCCGGTAGTGAAAACACCAATTACTTCATCAGTCTGGAGCAGGGCGAGTTCGTGCTGACTTTGGTCGAGCGCGGTCCGGTTCAGGAAATGCCGTTCTTCATCGAACTGCTCGACGTGCTGCATGAGGCCGATCTGCCGGTGCCTTATGCGCTGCGCACCACCGACGGTCAGGCGCTGCGCGAGCTGGCAGACAAACCGGCGCTTTTGCAGCCGCGTCTGCCAGGCAAGCACATCAGCGAGCCGAACACCCAGCACTGTGTACAGATTGGCGAGTTGCTGGCCAACCTGCATCTGGCGACCCGCGGGCAGATCGTCGAGCGCAAGACTGATCGCGGTCTGGACTGGATGCTGAGCGAGGGGCGCAATTTTCTGTCGCACTTGGGCGAGACTCAGCGAGCGCTGCTTGAAAAGAGCCTTCAGGAGATCGAGGCGTGCAAACCGCAGATCATGGCGCTGCCGCGCGCCAATCTGCATGCCGATCTGTTCCGCGACAACGTACTGTTCGAAGGGACGCACCTGACCGGGTTGATCGATTTCTACAATGCCTGCTCGGGTCCGATGTTGTACGACCTGGCGATTACCCTCAACGACTGGTGTTCCCGCGAAAACGGTCAGCTCGATGCTGTCCGCGCGCGCGCCTTGCTGGGGGCCTATGCAGGCTTGCGACCGTTCACGGCTGCGGAGTCGAAGCTCTGGGCGACCATGTTGCGTATCGCTTGTGTGCGTTTCTGGCTGTCACGTTTGATCGCCGCTGAAACCTTCGCCGGTCAGGATGTGCTGATTCATGATCCTGCGGAGTTCGAGCGCCGCCTGGCCGAGCGCCAGGAAGCGCATATTGCGTTGCCGTTTGCGCTCTGAGACCAGACCTGTCTTCGCGAGTCTGAACTAGTCGGACGGTTGACTCTCTTTCCCATGCTCCGCGTGGGAATGCAGTTGGTGACGCTCTGCGTCGCAAGAGGACGCGGAGCGTCCAGACCGGCATGCCCACGCGGAGCATGGGCACGATAGTGTTATCCCTGACGACTATCGTTCCTCACGCTCCAGCGTGGGAATGCAGTTCGTGACGCTCCGCGTCACACAGCAGTGCTGCTATGTGGGCGGTGGCAGTCAGAGACTGCTCAGGCAACCTGCCAAATCATCAGCCAGCTTCTGCAAGACTTGCTCGTAACCCTGCGCGGTGGCCGGGGTGTAGCCGCCCAGTGCATCCAGTTCGGCCAGTTTGACCGGCAGGCCGGCGCTCAGGGTTTCGGCCAGGCGCGGGCGCAGGGGTGGTTCGCTGAATACGCAGGTCTTGCCTGCAGCTTTCAGGCGTTCGCGCATGGCGGCGACGTGCTGGGCGCCGGGCTGGATCTCGGCGGCGATGGCGAATACCCCGGCGTGCTTGAGCCCATAGGCCTCTTCGAAATAATCGAAGGCTTCGTGGAATACGAAGTAAGGCTTGCCTGCCACTGTGCTGACACGCTGCTTGATACGGGCGTCCAGTGCATCGAGGCGTTTGCTGAACGCCTCGGCGTTGCTGGCGTAGCGGGCTGCGTTGGCGGGGTCGGCAGCGCTCAGGTCAGTGGCCATTTTTGCGGCGATCACCCGCGCGTTGACGGTCGACAGCCACAGGTGCGAATCGAGACTGCCGGGGCGGTGGTCGTGGTCATGTTCGTCTGCGTCGTTGTCGTGATCATGCTCGTGGTCATCATGCGAGGCGTTGTCTTCGCCAAAGTGCCGCAAGTGCATGCCCGGCAGTGTCTGTACGGCAACCGCAGGCAGTTTGCGGCCCTGAATGACGCGCGGCAGGAAGGTTTCCATGTCCGGGCCGATCCAGTAGAGCAACTCGACTTCCTGTACACGCCGTACGTCGGACGGGCGCAGCGCGTAGTTATGCGGTGAGGCGCCCGGTGGCAGAAGCACTTCCGGTGTACCGACGCCATCCTGTACAGCCGCCGCAATCAGCTGCAGAGGCTTGATGCTGGTCAGCACTCGGACCTCGGCCTGAGCAGGGGAGATGATCAGCAGGCTGACCCAGAAAACAGCAGCAAGATTTAAAAGACGGCGCACTCGAATCACTCATATCAGCCAGGAACGGGTAACATAATAACGTCTCTAGCCAATATCGTCGCTGCTCATGCCCAATACTCCCCTGGCCAGTCGCCCCCATGACCACTCTCACTGCGTGCATTCGGCCCTCGCCGAAGCCGATGCGCTGTGCGCCAAACAGGGTCTGCGCCTGACCACCTTGCGCCGTCGTGTGCTGGAACTGGTCTGGCAAAGCCACAAGCCGCTGGGTGCCTACGACATCCTTGCGGTGCTGAGTGATGAAGACGGTCGCCGTGCGGCCCCGCCAACGGTTTACCGTGCGCTGGATTTCCTCCTGGAAAACGGTCTGGTGCACCGGATTGCCTCGCTCAACGCCTTCACGGGCTGCAACCACCCCACTCATGCGCATCAGGGCCAGTTCCTGATCTGCCGCCTGTGTCATGCGGCGATCGAGCTGCAGCACCCGGCCATCAGCAATGCCGTGGTCGATGCCGCCGCAGGCGTCGGCTTCGCGGTCGAAGGCCAGACGGTCGAGATCGTCGGCGTATGCGCTGGTTGCAAGGCCGCCTGATGTCGGATGCATTGATACGTCTGGACAAGGTTGCCGTTACGCTTTCCGGACAAAACGTCCTGGATGATATCCAGTTGAGCGTCAAACCCGGCGAGATCGTCACCCTGATCGGCCCCAACGGTGCCGGCAAGACCACGCTGGTGCGTGCGGTGCTGGGGCTGCTCAAGCCTGACTCCGGGACCGTCTGGCGCAAGCCGAAACTGCGTGTCGGCTACATGCCGCAAAAGCTGCATGTGGACCAGACGCTGCCGCTGTCGGTGCTGCGTTTCCTGCGTCTGGTTCCCGGTGTGGATCGCACGGCCGCAGCGTCGGCGCTGGAAGAAGTCGGCGCCGGGAAAGTCATCGACAGCCCGATTCAGGGCATTTCCGGTGGCGAGATGCAGCGTGTTCTGCTGGCGCGTGCGTTGTTGCGCAAGCCTGAGTTGCTGGTCCTCGACGAACCGGTGCAGGGGGTCGATGTAGCGGGACAGGCCGAGCTGTACAGCCTGATTACCCGGCTGCGCGACCGCCACCGGTGCGGCGTGCTGATGGTTTCCCACGATCTGCATCTGGTCATGAGCACCACCGATCAGGTGGTGTGCCTGAACCGCCATGTCTGCTGTTCCGGGCATCCCGAGCAGGTCAGCCATGACCCGGCGTTCGTCGAACTGTTCGGCAAGAACGCACAGAGCCTGGCGATCTATCACCACCATCACGATCACGCCCACGATCTGCATGGCGCGGTGGTGAATGACGCTGCACCCCTCTCTCACACTCACGTTCACGGAGACAGCTGTAAGCATGGCTGATTTTCTACTGTATGCCTTGCTCGCAGGCGTTGCGCTGGCCGTGGTCGCTGGCCCGCTGGGATCATTCGTGGTCTGGCGGCGCATGGCGTATTTCGGCGACACACTTTCCCACGCCGCGCTGCTCGGCGTCGCGCTGGGCTTCCTGCTGGACATCAGCCCGACCATCGCGGTGACGGTCGGCTGCCTGCTGCTGGCGGTGTTGCTGGTCACGTTGCAACAGCGCCAACCGCTGGCGTCGGACACGCTGCTGGGGATTCTCGCGCCAAGCACTTTGTCGCTGGGGCTGGTGGTGCTCAGTTTCATGCACGAAGTGCGCATCGACCTGATGGCCTACCTGTTCGGCGATCTGCTGGCCATCAGCCCGGCTGATCTGGGCTGGATTCTGGGCGGCAGCACGTTGGTGCTGGTGCTGATCGTCGCGCTGTGGCGCCCACTGCTGGCAATGACCGTGCATGAAGAGCTGGCGCGGGTCGAAGGCCTGCCGGTTGCTACACTGCGCATGACCTTGATGCTGCTGATCGCCGTGGTGATCGCGGTTGCGATGAAAATCGTCGGTGTTCTGCTGATTACGTCGCTGTTGATCATCCCGGCAGCTGCGGCACAGCGTCACGCCCGTTCGCCGGAGCAAATGGCGCTGGGCGCGAGCCTGTTGGGCGTGATAGCCGTGTGTGCCGGGCTATCATTGTCCTGGTTCAAGGACACCCCTGCCGGACCGTCTATAGTGGTATCGGCTGCGGCGTTGTTCTTGCTCAGCTTTGTTCTACCCAGGCGAGCGGTGTAGACTTGCTCGTTTTTTGCGCAAACTAGAGAATCGCAGGAATGAAGCCGTTCGCCCCACGCTATCTGCTGCTTGTCGCATTTTCCATCCTGCTGGGTGCCTGCCAGAGTGCGCCCACTGTCGAGACGCCTGCCTCCGAGGCCCAGCCTGATGCATTCGCTCAGCTTGAGCAGAACATCGCCGGCAATGAGCTGGCAACGGCCGAGGACCAATTGGCGGCGTTGCAGACTGCCAATCCTGCCGACATCCGTCTGGAGCCTTTTCAGCGTCGTCTGGCCGAAGCCTATCTGAGCCGCAGTCAGATAAGCCTGCAGAAGGGCGACATGAACGCGGCGGCCTCTGCGCTGAGCCGTGCACGCGCCCTGATGCCCAAGGCACCGGCGCTGACCAGTGGCGTCAACGGCGCCATTGCCCATGCGCGCAAGGCCGAGCTGGAAAAAGCCGAAGCGGATTTGAAAGCGGCCGAAGCCAGAAGGGTTGCCAGACTGATTGACCCGTCGGCAGAAAGCACGACGATTGAGCTCAAGATCGGCGATATGCCTGCATTGCGTCGTCAACTCGACGATATCGCAGCCGATACCGTAGCGTTCAACTGTGAAGTGCTGATGGTGGTGCCGCGTACCGAAGACTATCCGTGGCTGGCTACGTTGCTGACCAAGCGGGTGGTCAAGGCCAATCCGGATTTCGAACTGCAATTGCGTCGACAGATCGAGCGCAATGAAAAAGCTCAAATCATCCTCACGCCAGCGAAGTCCTGAGTCGATCCTTGAAGGCGGACGCAGAGCGTCCAGAACTGCATTCCCACGCGGAGCGTGAGGAACGACAAGTGTTCGGGAGTATAAGCGGGCGGAGAGAGCGTCCGGAAAGGCGCTCCCACGCCGGAGCGTGGGAGCGATGTAGCAGCGTCAGATCAAGCCGGAACAGCCTTGGCTTTCGCTTCACGATCCCACACACGGTGCTGAGCAATCGCGTGGAAGAACGGCTTGAACGATGTGCTATCGGATACCTCCAGCAGGCCCGCATCTTCTTCCAGGCGTAGCAGACTCAGCAGCTCTTTGGCTTCTCCGGCAAAGGAGATGGCCTTGAGGTGCTTGTAGGCTTCGAGGATGAAGTGCAATGCCACGCCGTCGCCTTTCAGCGCTTCGATCGAAGCCTTGCCACCCGGCACGAAGACTGCGTCGAACGCGACCGAAGGCAGGCCTTCAGCCGATGCGTCCACTGGCAGGCTCTTGCCGTCAGCCGTCTTGACCGGTGCGGAGGTCGGGCCCAATACCTTGGCGTGTGCGCCCTCGGCAGTCAGCGCGGCTTTCATGGCTTCGACCGCTTTGCCGTCAACGCCGTCAGCCACGAGAATGGCAACCTTGCGCGAAACGATATCGCCAGACAGCAGGTTGACCTGGCTCAGCGCCGGCGACTCTTTTACCGAAGTCTGACGCGCAGGTACGGTACCGGCAGCCGGTGCTGGCAAGCCGAGGTTGGCGGCTACACGCTTGGCCAGATCCATATCGATGTTAGCCAGAATCTCGTTGACCTGACGGGCACGAATGTATTCGCGCTCGACCTTGCCCAACTCGAAGCTGTAGGCCGCGATGATGTGCTCTTTCTCGTGGTGGCTCATGCTCTGGAAGAACAGGGTGGCCTGCGAGAAATGATCGCCGAACGACTCGCTGCGCTCACGCACCTTGTGCGCTTCAACACGCTCAGGGTAGGTCTCGAAGCCGCCATCTACCGGGCCGGCAGGGGTTTCCTTCGGCCAGCCGCCATCGATCGAGTTCGGCTCGTAGGACGCGCGGCCCTTGTCGATAGTGGTGCGATGCTGTGCGTCACGCTGACCGTTGTGGTTCGGCGCAATCGGACGGTTGATCGGGATTTCGTGGAAGTTCGGCCCACCCAGACGGCTGATCTGCGTGTCGGTGTAGGAGAACAGGCGACCTTGCAGCAGCGGATCGTTGGAGAAATCGATACCCGGCACGATGTGGCCCGGGCAGAAGGCAACCTGCTCGGTCTCGGCAAAATAGTTGTCCGGGTTACGGTTCAGGACCATCTTGCCCAGTGGGGTAACCGGTACCAGTTCTTCCGGGATGATCTTGGTCGGATCGAGCAGGTCGAAGTCGAACTTGTGCTCGTCTTCCTCGGCAACGATCTGTACACCCAGTTCCCATTCCGGGTAGTCGCCCATCTCGATGGACTCCCACAGGTCGCGGCGGTGGAAATCGGTGTCCTTGCCGGCCAGCTTCTGCGCTTCGTCCCAGACCAGCGAGCACACGCCGAACTTGGGCTTCCAGTGGAACTTCACGAAGCTCGACTTACCTTCGGTGTTGATAAAGCGGAAGGTGTG
The DNA here is from genome assembly GCF_020312195.1 of Pseudomonas sp. P129. Lineage (NCBI taxonomy): Bacteria > Pseudomonadati > Pseudomonadota > Gammaproteobacteria > Pseudomonadales > Pseudomonadaceae > Pseudomonas > Pseudomonas sp. P129. The sequence continues at coordinate 188,504 of NZ_JAGPYS010000007.1, forward strand.
GATGCCAAAGCCCTGCATGGTGCGCAGGCTTTTCGGGATCGCACGGTCGGACATGGTCCACAGCACCATGTGCGCGGATTCCGGCACCAGCGACACGAAGTCCCAGAAGGTGTCGTGAGCCGAGCCGCCAGTCGGGATTTCGTTGTGCGGCTCGGGTTTCACCGCGTGCACGAAGTCAGGAAACTTGATCGCGTCCTGAATGAAGAACACCGGCATGTTGTTGCCCACCAGGTCGAAGTTGCCTTCGTCGGTGTAGAGCTTGACGGCAAAGCCACGCACGTCACGCACGGTGTCGCCCGAGCCACGTGGGCCCTGAACGGTGGAGAAACGCACGAACACCGGGGTCTTCTTGCCCGGATCACGCAGGAAGCCCGCTTTACTCAGGGCGCCATGGTCTTCGTAAGTCTGGAAATAACCATGTGCTGCAGTACCGCGGGCGTGGACGATACGCTCCGGAATACGCTCATGGTCAAAGTGCGTGATCTTTTCACGCATGATGAAGTCTTCGAGCAGCGATGGGCCGCGGCTGCCGACTTTCAGGGTGTTCTGGTTATCGGAAATCTTGACGCCGTGGTTGGTGCGCAGGGCCTGCTGGGTCGCGTCCGAGCGAAACTGCTCGAGACTTTCCAGCTTTTCGTTGGTGTTGCCACGGTCCAGGGTGTCGGTACCTGCCATTTCGCTCTTGGGCGTTTCGGTTACAGGTGGTGCGTTCTTGCTAGCCATCAGAGACTCCTTATCTCGCCCCAATCATTGAGTTGGGTTCGCTGAATACGACTTCCCTGGCGTAAGCGGGAAATCACGGTATCCATGAAGTGACCGGAGCAAAAAACAGCCGTTCCTTTTATTTTCAGCATACGATCACCAACGGTCGTGTTATGCCCGTTGCGCAGGACAGCTGGTAAATAAATGCTAAGCACAGCGGGCCGGACAGGCTAAAATGCGCGCCCGGCTTTATCCGGCCGAGGTAACGAAGCAGGTGGTGCTCTAGCCACTGCGCTGATTTTTTAACGCGCCCCACAAGGTTCGCTCCGTGATCGAGTTTCATAACGTCCACAAAACCTATCGGGTGGCAGGCAAGGAAATACCGGCCCTGCACCCCACCAGCCTGCGCGTCGACAGCGGCCAGGTGTTCGGCATCATCGGCCACTCCGGCGCGGGCAAAAGTACCCTGCTGCGCCTGATCAACCGCCTGGAAACCCCCAGTGGCGGACAGATCGTGGTCGATGGCGAAGACGTCACTGCGCTCGATGCCAACGGCCTGCGCCGCTTCCGCCAACAGGTCGGGATGATCTTCCAGCACTTCAATCTGCTGGCGTCCAGAACCGTGGCCGACAACGTCGCCATGCCGCTGACCCTGGCAGGCGATATGCCGCGCAAGCAGATCGACCAGCGCGTGGCCGAATTGCTGGAACGGGTCGGGTTGTCCGATCACGCCAAGAAGTACCCGGCACAACTGTCGGGCGGCCAGAAGCAGCGCGTCGGCATCGCCCGCGCACTGGCTACCAAGCCCAAAATCCTGCTCTGCGATGAAGCCACCAGCGCGCTGGACCCGCAGACCACTGCGTCGGTTCTGCAACTGCTGGCCGAGATCAATCGCGAGCTGAAGCTGACCATCGTGCTCATTACCCATGAAATGGACGTGATTCGTCGCGTCTGCGATCAGGTGGCCGTCATGGACGCCGGGGTGATTGTCGAGCATGGCAAGGTCGCTGATGTGTTTCTGCATCCGCAGCACGCCACGACCAGGCGCTTTGTGCAGGAAGACGAGCAGATCGACGAAAACGAGCAGCGTGACGACTTCGCTCACGTTCAAGGCCGTATCGTGCGTCTGACGTTTCAGGGCGAGGCCACCTACGCGCCGTTGCTCGGCACGGTAGCGCGGGAAACCGGCGTCGATTACAGCATCCTTGCCGGTCGTATCGACCGCATCAAGGACACCCCTTACGGGCAGTTGACGCTGGCCGTCACCGGCGGCGACATGGACGCTGCCTTCGCGCGCTTCACCGCCGCTGATGTTCATATGGAGGTGCTGCGCTGATGGACGCTTTTCTGAACCTGTTTTCCAATGTCGACTGGTACGAGATCTGGGTGGCCACTGGCGACACGCTGATCATGCTCGGTGTATCGCTCGGTTTCACCATCCTGCTCGGCCTGCCGCTGGGCGTGCTGATGTTTCTCACCTCGCCGCGTCAGTTGCTGGAGCACAAGCAGCTGTATGCGACGGTCGGGGTGATCGTCAACATGCTGCGCGCGCTGCCGTTCATCATCCTGCTGATCGTGATGATGCCGTTGACCGAGATCATTACCGGTACGTCACTGGGTATCCTCGGCACCTTGCCGCCGCTGATCGCCGGCGCCACGCCGTTCTTTGCGCGTCTGGTAGAGACCGCACTGCGCGAAGTGGATCGCGGCATCATCGAAGCCACGCAGGCCATGGGCGCGACGACTCGGCAGATCATCGTCAAGGCGCTGTTGCCCGAGGCGCGCCCCGGCATTCTGGCGGCGATCACGGTGACCGCCATTGCGCTGGTGTCGTTCACGGCCATGGCCGGTGCCGTGGGCGCTGGCGGGCTGGGCGACCTGGCGATCCGTTATGGTTATCAACGATTCCAGAACGATGTGATGTTCGTGACGGTCGTATTGTTGCTGGTGCTGGTGCAGATTCTGCAGACCATCGGCGACAGACTGGTCGCGCATTTCACACATCGTTGATCGAATCCGTTGGTATTGGCCCGCCTGTGCGGGCCCAAAGGAGTTGTTGCATGAAAAAACTATTGGCCATATTCGCCGCTGTCACCGCCTTGTCCGCGCAGGCCAACGAAACCCTGACCGTCGCGGCCTCTGCCGTGCCGCACGCCGAGATCCTCGAGTTCGTCAAACCGACCCTGGCCAAAGAAGGCGTGGACCTGAACATCAAGGTCTTCAATGACTACATCCAGCCTAACGTGCAGGTGTCGCAGAACCGTATGGACGCGAACTTCTTCCAGCACCAGCCGTACCTGGATGAGTTCAACAAGGGCAAAGGCACTGATCTGGTGGCTGTGGCCAAGGTTCACATCGAGCCTTTCGGCGCTTACTCGGAGAAGTTCAAGACGCTGGCAGAGCTGCCCAATGATGCCAATGTCGCCCTGCCCAACGATGCCACCAACGAAGGCCGCGCCTTGCTGCTGCTGGCCAAGGCAGGCCTGATCACTCTGAAGGAACCGGGCAACATCCTGTCCAAGCCTTCGGATGTGGTGAATAACCCGAAAAACCTGAAATTCCGTGAACTGGAAGCGGCCACGCTGCCCCGCGTGCTGACTCAGGTCGATCTGGCGCTGATCAACACCAACTACGCCCTGAGCGCCAAGCTTGACCCGACCAAGGACGCGCTGATCCTCGAAGGTGCCGATTCGCCCTACGCGAACATTCTCGTCGCCCGCCCGGACAACAAGGATTCTGACGCGATGAAGAAGCTGGTAGCCGCCTTGCAGAGCCCGGAAGTGAAAACCTTCCTGGCCGAGAAGTACAAAGGCGCGGTGTTGCCGGCGTTCTGATCTGATCGCACCTTGCGGTTCTCGCGCCAGTGCTCTGCGTCCCTTGCGACGCAGAGCGTCGGGTGCATTCTGGAGCGCTCTATCGCTCCTACGCTCTGCGTGGTAGCGCCCTTCGGGACGCTCCGCGTCACATTGCAGCCATTACGCCTGCTTCGGGCCGCACGAGCAGGCGGAGTTGCATGCCGTGACCTCGCAAGATGGAAGACAGGCAAATCCGAAGCAGGTCTTATAGTCGCTTCGCAGCCCGTTGCAGCTGTCGTTATCTCCTGAATCTCCCACGCCCCCAGGCATAAGCCGTTTTTCGTGCCTTTTCTGATCCAAGTATGACAATGAGCACGTAAGGCGGGGACGGTGATTAAGGTGCCCTTCATCCCTGCACCGCACGCCTTGCGTAGGCCCGGGCACAGGTAGGCCTTTGATTAACCCAAGCTAATGTAAGAATTTTCCGAGTTTTGCGGATTTCACGTGGCCCTCGGATTTTTTTGCACTTCTTCTGTTAGGTTGCTTGCGCATTAGCTGTATCAAGAGTTGTCAGGGAGACGCTGAATGTTCTTTTTCCGTATGCTGCCTTCGTGGAGTGAATTGCGACAGAGGCTGGACCACGACATGGGGTATCAGCCCGGCGGCCATTTTCGGAATCATCTTAACGAACCTGCACCTTCGCGATCACTGATCATTCGTCGTTTTGACTGCGTCAGAAGGGCGTTTGTCCTTGCCGAGTGGGAGGCTGGTCGCGTATTGGTAAGGCGTTTCTCTGACCTCGACATCTCCATCATTATCAAGGACTTGATCGACGTCGTTGCGCAAATGGCCATGATTGTAGTGGGCAGTGCGTTTACGGGAGGCTTGATCGGCGCAGGCGTTGGCTCGGCTTTCTTCGGGATAGGTGCTTATCCCGGTGGTGCTCTTGGTACTGCGCTGGGATTACAGGCCAGTACGTTCATTTTGGGAGTGCTGGGTCTTAAGTCCATCGCCGAATACGTCGTCGATGGCTTCCCGCGCATCATCGGCTATTACTTGAGCGGCATTAAAACAGCATGGCGAGGACCTCGCGAGCGAGGACATAACCCGTTCATGAGTGACGATCCGTACGCCCAGAACAGCGCAACTCAAGACATTGCAAAAGGCCACGTGGAAGTAGTGATGCTGTTGCTGGGGGCGGTGGTTGAATACCTGACACGTGGCCGAGGCAACGCAGGTCTCCTCGCACAGGAAATGCGAGCCAGCCCCAAAGGAGAACGACTGGCCCAGTGGATGCTGGAGCACGAGGACGCGCTCAAGAAACGTCATGATTTGCAAAAGCCGGAGCCGCGCCGAGGCCCGTTTGATATACCGGAATCCTCTCTGCAGCAGGTAGCTGATCGCCCTGGAGCAAATGCCAATGCGATGAATCAAGCTGAACCGGAAGTCCTTGCAAAAGTTAATAGCGGCCGCAGTCCGTATTCTGAATTGAACGGTGCAATCGGAGAGGCACGTGGTTGGGCTCAAGTGATTGAGTCAGGACAAATACCTATATCAGCACCAGGCAAAGCATCGTTACCAGGCGCAGATTACATTACCTACGATCCAGCATCACGTTCAGTGATTGTTTGGGATGCAAAATACCGTGCTCCAGGCGGAAGCTATCCAGCTTCTTTACCACCTTCAAAGTTACAGGCGTGGCAGGCAGAAATCATAAGTTCTGTCAGAAACATGCCCGAGGGCCAAGCTAAAGTAGCTGCAGAAAAAGCGCTTAAGGCTGGCAGGGTTGAAGGTCGTCTATTAAAATGGCCGCAATAAGTGTGAGGCATAAGAGAATGCAAAATTGGGTATCGTTGTGCAGGATGAAAGCCGGAGAAATTATCGACGTGCGGGAGGCATCCGTTCTACCGATGGAGGACGATGCATATAAAGTTTCAGAGGAGCAATATTTATTGGTTGATGCCTCAAGTGATGATACAGATGGCAAACTTTGTTTGCTGTCTTTTTACTGGGCTGCCAGTGAGCGTGCATTTCGAAGAGCTTATTATAAAGATGTTGAAGGTGATGATAACGCTGAAGGTATGCCTCCGCCTGAATTGCTTCCGGTTGGTGCGGGCAGTACTTACAGCCAGATAAGAGAAGCTTTAGACTTCAAAGGCTCTCAGAAATTTATGGAATACGCATCTTATCGTGTAATGTCTGATGGTGCCTTTGTTCATAAGAGTTTGGAAAGCTCATCGGCTGTTTATTATTTTCGGTCGCCTACGAGTATCGATAATGAGCTGCCTTATGCCATTCTCTGGAAGCCTCACGGCGGTTGAGCTGGTCTAATCCCTTCCCAGCAACCCCGGCAATTGCTTCACCAGCTTCCTGTTGTTCAGCGGTGCGCGGATAAAGCCGCGCTGCGTGCCGTCCGGGCCGATCAGGGCCAGGTTACCGCTGTGGTCGACGAAGTAGTCAGGTTTGCTGGTGTCTGCGGGAATGAACGGGATGCTCACGGCATTGGCCAATGTCTGGATATCAGCGACAGGTGCCGTCAGGCCGATGTACTGCGGGTCGAAGTAGCCCAGGTATTGCTTGAGCTGCTGCGGTGTGTCGCGGTTCGGGTCGACGCTGACCAGCACTACCCGCATGCGCTTGACTGTCTCTTCGGGCAGCTCGGACCTGATCTGCTTGATCTGCGCCAGGGTCGTGGGGCAGATGTCCGGGCAGAAGGTGTAGCCGAAGAACATCAGCGTCCATTGGTCTTTCAAGCCATCAAGGGGCACGGCCGCGCCGTTCTGGTCGGTCATGCTCAGGGCCGGCAATTGGCGGCTTTTGGGGAGCAGGACAATACCGGCGTCGTTGAGCGCCGCCTGATCCTGTGAGCTGCGGCCAGGCAGCACCTGACTGAGAATCACACCCAGAATCAGGGCGACGATGGCGGCAGCAATGAAAACGCTTTTCTGAGTACGGGTCATGGTGTCAGTGCGAGTAGTGATCGGCGTGCGGCCGGGGATGATGGCCTATATTGCGCGCCGAGCCTAGGTCTAGGGCGTGGTGACATCGAACAGCGTATAGGCCAGCGTCAGGTGTTTTACATCGTCGGGCATGTCCCGGTCGATGATGAAGCGCACCGGCATCTCGATGCGCTCGCCCGGCAGCAATGTCTGTTGCGTGAAGCAGAAACATTCGGTCTTGTGAAACCACGCAGCCGCTTTTCCGGGTGAAATACCCGGGACGGCCTGGGCTTTCATCGGTCTGTCGGTCGGGTTCTGCGCGATGAAGATCATCTCGTTGACCGTGCCGGGATGGACCTGCATCTGGCTGGTCTGTGGATAAAACGCCCAGGTCATCCCGGCAACGTTGCTGGCGGTGAACTGCACTTCGACCTGACGCGAAGCGTCCTCACCCGGCAGGGCATTGTCATGTCCGGTCAGCACGCCATAGAGCGACGGCAATGCCAATCCACCTATCAGCATGATCACTATTAAGCACGTCAAACGCAGGAAGAGCCGTTTGGACAAAAGAGGCTGGCTCATGCGTGGCTCACTTTTTTATGTCGGACAGCGTGTCGAAAGAGCTGCGGGCGACTTCAGAGTAGCCTGCTTATTCAAAACGCGAGCTGCAGCGCGCCCGCATGGCCGGGCACGGCAGCGGTATATAGCCAATGTATCTAAATGTGAGTCACATATAGCAAAACCGTCTTAGGCATTTAGTTAAGCAAGCTAACGTATGACTTTCCATCAACCAACCACGGGGCCTGACGCCTCCAGGAGTCCCAGCAGCCATGAATACCGCCGCATTGCGCGAGCAGATACAACTAGCCCATCAACATGAGGCCCGGACCGGCCACTTGCTGCAACAGTTGGCACAAAAGCTCCCACATCTCCATCCTGCCATCCACCTGCCGGAAGTCGATGCGAAAGATGTTCTGGCGCGCTTCGTCACGGCCTACATCGATCTGGTACCCGATCTGCTGGACGCAGCTCATGAGGTCGCGCTGGAAGCCGGGATCGAAGGTCAGATAAAGCCGGTGCTGAAAATCGCCGAGCATTTTTTCGCGGCCCCACCTTCCATCATGGATGGGCATGAAGGCCTGGAAAGCCTGCTGGACGAGGCTTATCTGGCCCACCGGTTGGTCGAGGAAGTGAATGACCTGTACATCAAGCATTTCGGTCAGCCGCTGATACCGTCAAATACCACGGTTGCCAGCGTGATTGCCCACCAGTTGATCGGCGAGCAATTTGCCAACCAGCTGGACGAAGCGGTTCACCATGCCGTCGACGAGTTGCTTGATGAAGAGAGTTTCGCGCTGGACTCGGTCGAGGCCTACCGCGAGAAGCTGATCAGCCCTGAAACAGGAGCGGCCTGGCAGCGCTGGCCAAGCCTGTCACGGCAATTGGGCGTCGGCCTGGAGCTGGAGCGCTCCGCGGTCTGATTCAGAGGCCCGAATCACTGTCTTCGCCGGCAATGGAAGGAGCCGGATATCGCTCCGCTGCTACGCGAAGACCCATCCGGCTCCCATGTTTCCAGAGCTGTGATAACAGGGTGGCGACTATCAGGCTGCGCCCGAGCCGATCCCCGTTGTGGTGTAGATCCGCCCTTCAAGACGACGCTTCAAGCCCCGCGGTTCGATAAGCAACCGGGTGCCATGAGCGGCATTGGAACGACCCCATTCTTCCAGCAGTTCCAGACACGAGTGGTCGATGTAGGACAGATTGCCCAACGGCACATGCACCGTGCTGCCCTGTGGGATAGTGCCCAGTGCCTGAGTCAGCGCCGGTACCTTGAGGAAGGTTGCGGCACCGACCAGACGCAGCTCGAATTCCTTCTCGCCCGCCAGTTCGACCACATTGATCTTCAGACGCGAAGCCTTGAACGCAAGCTTCACCAGGGTCAGGCCGAAACCGACCAGTACACCGGTCAGCAGGTCGGTGAAGATGATCGCCACAGCAGTCGCCGCATACGTGAACATCGGCATCCGGCCATAGCGGCCCAGACCACGAAATGCCTTCAGGTCGACCAGCTTCAGACCGGTGTAGACCAGCACGCCGGCCAGACTCGCGACCGGAATGCTTTGCAGCACGCTCGACAGCAGCAATACGAACGCCAGCAGCCACAGGCCGTGGAAGATCGTCGAGAAGCGCGTGGTGGCACCGGCCTGGACGTTGGCCGAACTGCGTACGATAACGCCGGTCATCGGCAATGCACCGAGCACGCCGCAGAGCATATTGCCCACACCTTGAGCGCTGAGCTCCTTGTCGAAGTCCGAACGCTGGCCACTGTGCATGCGGTCGACCGCCGAGGCAGAAAGCAGCGTCTCGGCACTGGCGATGAACGCTACGACGATAGCGGCCACCAGAATGGCAGGGTCGGCCAGGTTCATCAGGTCAGCCGGGCGAAGCCAGTCGATGGCGTCGGCCAGGTTGTCAGGCACTTCGACACGCTTGACCTGCAAGGCCATGAACAGACTGATACCGGTTGCGATACCCACGCCCAGCAGTGCGCCGGGTACGAAGCGCAAAGACTGCGGACGGAGTTTTTCCCAGCCCCACATGATCAGCATGGTGCCCAGACCGAGCATACCGGCCTGCATGCCGGTGCCTGGCCCGAAGGCCTGGATCAGTGTGGACGGGAAGGCGATCAGATTGTCCAGCCCGGAGGGTTTGGGACCGCTGTCGAACATCACGTGTGCCTGTGACAGTACGATCAACACGCCGATACCGGCGAGCATGCCATAGACCACCGCAGGTGCCGTGACCCGGAACCAGCAACCAAGCTTGAATCGACCTGCCAGCAGCTGAAGCAATCCGGCGAGTACCAGGATAGGACCCAGCATGGCCATGCCGTGCTCGCGTACCACTTCAAAAACCAGTACTGCCAGACCGGCTGCGGGACCGCTGACCTGCAACGGCGAACCGGCTATCCAGCCGACTATCAGCCCGCCCACGATGCCGGTGATCAGACCCTTGGCCGGAGGCATGCCGGATGCAATGGCGATCCCCATGCACAGCGGCAGGGCGACCAGGAACACGACCACGGAAGCGAGCAGCTCCCGTGGTAAAGCGGTTTTCAATGCTGTAATACCCATGACGCTTCTCCGGGATTCTTCAGACGAGGCAAGACGGGCGACGCGCATCCTGCGCAGCCGCCATCAGCTGATAAAGAAGGGCTTGCCGTCAGTCGGACTGGTGATCAGTCGGCTGAAAAGCGTGCTTTCGGTGAAGCCATCGGCGTCGGTCCCGTACCGTCGAGCGGTATGAAACGATCGAGCTCGGCGTCATAAGCCAGGATCTCGCTGGTTTCGATGCTGTAGACCCAGCCATGAATGAACAATTGGCCGCTGGCCATTTTCGCTGCGACCGAAGGGTGGGTGCGCAGGTGTTGCAACTGGGAAATCACGTTTTCCTGAGTCAGGACCTGCATGGTTTCCAGTTCGCCGCTGCAGCTGCAGTTCTGCTCGACCACCGTGCGGGCAACCTCGGCATGGCGCAACCAGGCTTTTACCGTAGGCATCTTGTCCAGGCTGTCAGGGTTGAGCACTGCGCGCATGGCGCCGCAGTCAGAGTGTCCGCAAACGATGATGTGCTGCACGCCCAGTGCAACCACTGCGTATTCCAGAGCGGTGGACACGCCGCCGTTCATCTGGCCATACGGCGGTACGACGTTGCCGACGTTACGCGTCACGAACAGGTCGCCCGGGGAGCTTTGGGTAATCAATTCGGGCACGATGCGCGAGTCGGCGCAGGTGATGAACATGGCCCGTGGCGACTGGGCGGTCGCCAGCTTCTTGAACAGTTCTTCCTGCTGGGGGAAGACCTCTTTACGGAAATGTACAAAGCCATCGACGATATGTTTCAACGCTACGTCGGCGCTGTCTGAATGGCTTGATGTGCTGGACGACGTAGCCGAATGCTGTTTACCGATGTCTGTCATGTCTTCATCCTCTCTGACGAATTGATGTGGATTCTTCATGCCTGTTTGACCAGAGCCGGATGTGATCCCTCTCTGAAGGGCATCACGAACAAATCCCTTGAGCGCTATCGCTGATGACACTCCGAGTTACAGACTAATCGCCGAAGCTTAAACGAAACTGAATGCGATGGCTCTGGGACGCGGGTTTGCACGATAGTACCAAGTTCGTCACAGCAGCGACATTTGCCCTCCCGGCGGACAAAACGCATCGCAATCGAGTGCAAATCCACCCCGTTTGTTCAATCCGAGCCGTTTGATCGCCAGGGCATAGCGTTGAGCCAGCAGGTCGGCAAACGGTCCTTCGCCGCGCATTCGAGAACCAAACGTGCTGTCGTACAGGGCTCCGCCGCGACTTTGACGAATCAGACTCATGACATGCTCGGCGCGTTGCGGGTAATGCGTCTTCAGCCACTCGTCGAACAGCGGCGCGACTTCCAGCGGCAGGCGCAACATCACGTAGCTGGCGCTCAGGGCGCCTGCAGCCTTCGCTTCGCTCAGCAGTGCCTCCAGCTCGCTGTCATTGATCATCGGGATCATCGGCGCACACAGCACACCGACCGGGACACCCGCCTGGCGCAATACCCGAATGGCCCGCAGGCGAGCCTTGGGCGCCGCAGCTCTGGGCTCGAGGATACATTTGAGTTCGTCATCCAGTGTGGTCAGGCTGATGAACACCGACACCAGCCGTAGCCTGGCCATCTCTGCCAGCAGATCCAGATCGCGCAGGATCAGCGAGCCTTTGGTAATGATGCTGACCGGATGCCGATAGCGCAGTAACACTTCAAGCGTCGCCCGGGTGATGCGGTACTCACGTTCGATCGGCTGGTAGGGGTCGGTGTTGGCCCCGAGGGTGATGGGCGCGCAGCGGTAGCCGGGCTTGGACAGCTGCTGCTCGAGCAGCGCCGCCGCGTTGGTCTTGGCGATCAGCTTGGTCTCGAAGTCCAGGCCGGGCGACATGTCCCAGTAGGCGTGGCTGGGTCTGGCGAAACAATAGATGCAGCCGTGCTCGCAGCCCCGGTAAGGGTTGATCGACCTGTCAAAGGGGATATCCGGCGAGCTGTTGCGGGTAATGATGCTTTTGGCTGTTTCGCTGGTGACCTGGGTGCCTTGCGTAAGCGGCACTTCCTGATACCAGCCATCATCTTCGGCCACCGACTGACTGGGTGCGAAGCGGTTATGCGGATTGCTGGCAGTACCTCGGCCACGAACCGGATAGGGGCTGGACATCGGGCATTACTCATATACTGTTCATACATACAGTACAGTATAAAGCCTGGATGAATCACCATGGCCGGCCTGCAAAACACCGCCCGCCTGACGGGCGGTGCCTTGGGCAGGCAGGGCGCCGATCAGGCATCGCCCTCGTGGGTCAGTTCCAGCACGCGGTCAACCAGCTTGTTGATGCCCGAGGCCGCCTCGCTGATGCTCTTGGCGACCATGTAGGCAGGTGTGCTGACCAGTTTTCGGGCTTCGTCCTCGACGATATCATCGACGGCGCATTCCGCATGGCTGCCGCCCATTTTGGTGATGGCCGCAGCGGTTTCAGGGTCGTTGCCGATGGTGCAGGTAACGCCGGGGCCATAGATCTTGGCCGCGAGTGCCGGGGTGATGCAGATCAGCCCGACCGGTTTGCCGGCTTCGGCAAACGCCTCGGCGAGCTCCAGCAGTCCGGCTTCGACCTGGCAGGCCGGGCCTTGCAGGGCAAGGTCGGAAAGATTCTTTGCCGAGCCAAAACCGCCCGGGATGATCAGGGCGTCAAAGTCTTCGGCATTTGCTTCGCGGATGTCCTTCACTTCGCCGCGTGCAATGCGCGCAGACTCGACCAGCACATTGCGCGACTCGGGCATTTCCTCACCGGTCAGGTGATTGACCACATGATGCTGAGTGATGTCGGGCGCAAAGCACTGAACCTGCGCACCGCGCTGATCCAGACGCAGCAGGGTGAGGACGCTTTCGTGAATCTCGGCACCGTCGTAGACGCCACAGCCGGAGAGGATTACAGCCACTTTTTTCTGCATCGATTTCGGCTCCTTTTGCTCGATCAACCTGAGGCTTGTTTTAATTTGTCTGTTCAGTTGATCGCTTAACGGGCCGAGTGTTCAGTTCAGGCATTGCTGGTTGTGCAAAGGTGCATGGGGAGGGCGGTGGTCGCGCTTTCGCCGAGCGAGGCCTGTCAGCCTGCGCTCGGGAGGGGGACTGAGCGTTTATTCGTCGGATTTTTTCGTCAGGTCGACGGGCACGGTGATCGGCTCCTCCAGGTCGGAGGCCGCTGCCGATGCGCAGAAGCGGCTCCTTTCTTCACGCTCTTCACGGGCGATACGGGCGTTCTTGATGCGTCGGCGTATCCACAGGGCCAGCCCCAGCAGTATCAGTGCGCCCAGCACCCAGAGTTCATATTTCTTGACGTTGCCCAGCAAGCCTTCGAGCACCGCGCCGAAATGGTAGGCAGCTGAACCCAGCGCTGCGGCCCAGACAGCCGCGCCGATACCGTTCAGCAGGAGATAACGCCCGGGGGGATAGCCCGACAGGCCGATGGCCACAGGCATGACCGTTCGCAGGCCGTACACGAAGCGGAAGCCCAACACCCAGATGTCCGGGTGCTTGCGGACCAGCCGCAGCGCCTTGTCGCCCATGAGTTGCCAGCGAGGTTTGCGCGCCAGGAGCTTGCGGCCATGCTTGCGCCCCATGAAATACCACAACTGGTCACCCGCATAACTGCCAAAAAAGGCTACGAGGATGACGATGTTGAGGTCCATGTATCCGCGAAACGCCAGAAATCCGGCAAGAACCAGAATGGTCTCGCCTTCAAAAAAGGTGCCGAGGAACAGGGCGAAGTAGCCGAATTCGTTCAAGAAATTCTGGAGCATTGTCTGGATGCTGGCGAAATGAACGCGCAGCCTAACGCGCCCAAGGCAATCATGAAAGTGTCCATATGTGTCTCGACGTTAAAGATTCTTGCAACCACAATGGCCCTATCCCTTCAAAGGCCGCGACCGCGACGTGCAGTCGCAGGTCGAACCATGACTGTCACACATTGGTCATAATGGCGGCTTATAACTGTCGCGCTTGCCCGCGTAAGCGGGCTCAGGAGTCTCGCCGTGAGCTTTACCCCCGCTAACCGCCTGTTTCCTCTCACTCGTCTGCGCCGTAATCGCCGCGACGACTTTTCCCGTCGGCTGGTGCGTGAAAACGTTGTCACTGTCGACGATCTGATTCTTCCGGTATTTGTACTCGATGGTGAAAACCGTCGTGAATCCATCGCCTCGATGCCTGGCGTCGAGCGCTTGAGCGTGGATCTGTTGCTCAAGGAAGCCGAGCACTGGGTCGCGCTGGGTATCCCTGCGCTGGCGCTGTTCCCGGTGACACCGCTGGAAAAGAAATCCCTCGACGGCGCCGAAGCCTGGAACCCGGACGGCATCGCCCAGCGCGCGACCCGCGCCCTGCGTGACCGTTTCCCGGAGCTGGGCGTCATCACTGATGTGGCGCTGGACCCGTTCACCACGCATGGTCAGGACGGCATCCTCGACGAAGAGGGCTATGTTCAGAACGACATCACTGTCGACGCGCTGGTGAAGCAGGCGCTGTCGCACGCCGATGCCGGTGCTCAGGTGATCGCTCCGTCGGACATGATGGACGGTCGTATTCAGGCCATCCGCGAGTCTCTGGAGCTGGCCGGGCATGTCAATGTCAGGATCATGGCCTATTCGGCCAAGTACGCCAGTGCCTACTACGGCCCGTTCCGTGATGCGGTGGGTTCCTCCCTGAATCTGGGCAAGGCCAACAAGGCCTCCTATCAGATGGACCCGGCCAACAGCAACGAGGCCCTGCACGAAGTGGCGGCCGACCTTGCCGAAGGCGCCGACATGGTCATGGTCAAGCCAGGCATGCCTTACCTGGACATTCTGTACAGGGTCAAGGATGAGTTCAAAGTGCCGACCTTTGTTTATCAGGTCAGCGGTGAATACGCGATGCACATGGCCGCAATCCAGAACGGTTGGCTGAGTGAAGGGGTGATTCTCGAATCCCTCACTGCCTTCAAACGCGCCGGCGCCGACGGCATCCTTACCTACTTTGCTGTTCGCGCCGCTCAACTGTTGAAGGGGCAATAGCCTCACAGGAACATTCATGAATACCGAAGCACTCATCGAAGCCGCTGTTCAAGTCGATGTCCCGGAGGCAACGCCCGTGGTCGAACCTGACATCGAAGTAATCCCGGCCATCGAGGCACCCGCCGCTCTGGTGCCCGCTATCGTCGCGCCCAACCTGGACGACAGCAGCCTGTATATCCACCGTGAACTGTCGCAACTGCAGTTCAATATCCGGGTTCTGGAACAGGCGCTCGATGAGTCCTACCCGTTGCTGGAGCGGCTGAAGTTTCTGCTGATCTTCTCCAGCAACCTCGATGAGTTCTTCGAGATTCGTGTTGCAGGCCTGAAGAAGCAGATCACCTTTGCCCGTGAACAGGCGGGCGCCGACGGTCTGCAGCCGCATCAGGCGCTGGCCAGGATCAGCGAGCTGGTGCACGGTCATGTGGATCGTCAGTACGCGATCCTCAACGACATTCTGCTGCCGGAGCTGGAGAAACATCAGGTCCGCTTCATTCGTCGCCGTCACTGGACGGCCAAGCTCAAGGCCTGGGTACGACGCTACTTCCGCGACGAGATCGCGCCGATCATCACCCCGATCGGTCTCGACCCGACGCACCCGTTCCCGTTGCTGGTCAACAAGAGCCTGAACTTCATCGTCGAGCTTGAAGGTATCGATGCCTTCGGGCGCGACTCCGGTCTTGCGATCATTCCCGCGCCGCGTCTGCTGCCGCGTGTGATCAAGGTGCCGGAAGAGGTCTGCGGGCCTGGCGATAACTTCGTGTTCCTGTCGTCGATGATCCACGCCCACGCTGACGATCTGTTTCAGGGCATGAAGGTCAAGGGCTGCTACCAGTTCCGCCTGACCCGCAACGCCGACCTGGCGCTGGACTCCGAAGATGTGGAAGACCTGGCGCGCGCACTGCGTGGCGAGCTGTTCTCGCGTCGCTATGGTGATGCGGTACGTCTGGAAGTGGCGGACACCTGCCCGAAACACCTGTCGGACTACCTGCTCAAGCAGTTCAACCTGCACGAGTCCGAGCTGTATCAGGTGAATGGCCCGGTCAACCTGACGCGTCTGTTCAGCATCACCGGCCTGGATAGCCACCCAGAATTGCAATACCCGCCGTTCACGCCAGCCATTCCCAAGCTGCTGCAGAACAGCGAAAACGTTTTCAGCGTGGTCAGCAAGCAGGACATCCTGTTGCTGCACCCTTTCGAGTCGTTCACGCCGGTGGTCGACCTGCTGCGCCAGGCGGCAAAAGACCCGCACGTGCTGGCGGTACGCCAGACGCTGTATCGCAGCGGAGCGAACTCGGAAATCGTCGATGCACTGGTCGATGCCGCGCGTAACGGCAAGGAAGTCACTGCGGTGATCGAGTTGCGTGCGCGTTTCGACGAAGAGTCCAACCTGCAACTGGCCAGCCGCCTGCAGGCCGCCGGTGCGGTGGTGATCTACGGCGTGGTCGGCTTCAAGACCCACGCCAAGATGATGCTGATCCTGCGTCGCGAAGCGGGCGAGATCGTGCGTTATGCGCATCTCGGGACCGGCAACTACCACGCCGGTAACGCACGTCTGTATACCGACTACAGCTTGCTGACCTCCGATGACGCCTTGTGCGAAGACGTCGGTAAACTGTTCAGCCAGTTGATCGGCATGGGTAAGACGCTGCGCATGAAGAAGCTGCTGCACGCGCCGTTCACGCTCAAGAAAGGCATGCTCGACATGATCGCCCGCGAGACGCAATTTGCGCTCGATGGCAAACCTGCACACATCATCGCCAAGTTCAACTCGCTGACCGATCCGAAGATCATCCGGGCGTTGTACAAGGCCAGTCAGTCCGGTGTGCGCATCGATCTGGTGGTGCGCGGCATGTGCTGCCTGCGTCCGGGCATCGCCGGGGTTTCGCACAATATCCATGTGCGCTCGATCATCGGCCGCTTCCTGGAGCACACGCGGGTGTTCTACTTCCTCAACGGCGGCGACGAGCAGATGTTCCTGTCGAGTGCCGACTGGATGGAGCGCAACCTCGACAAGCGCGTCGAGACCTGCTTCCCGGTGGAAGGCAAGAAGTTGATTCTGCGTGTAAAGAAGGAGCTGGAAAGCTACCTGACCGACAACACCCACAGCTGGCTGTTGCAGTCGGACGGGCGTTACGTGCGCAGCACGCCGACCGGTAATCAGAACCCGCGAAGCGCCCAGGCGACCCTTTTGGAGCGCCTGAGCAACCCGGTCCTCAGCGTACGCTGAAGACGATGCCGACTCGGGTCAGCCACTCCGCTTCCAGCGCGAAGTCGGCCTGAGTCAGCTGATTGTTTTCCAGCCAGCCTTTCGGGAATTCGGCGTCCAGATTCGGGCCGTCGGCACGCAACGTCACACGCGGCATCTCCTGGGTGCCGCGAATGTGGTGAAACAGAATCGCAAAGCGCAACAGCACGCACAGGCGAATCAGCTTGATGCCTTCAGCGCCGAAATCGGCGAACTTGTCCTTGGGAATATTACGGCGATGACCGCGCACCAGCAGTGCGAGCATTTGCTGGTCTTCGCGTGAGAAGCCGGCCAGGTCGGAGTGCTCGATCAGGTACGCGCCGTGCTTGTGGTAGTGATAGTGGGCGATGTCCAGGCCGATCTCGTGCACCTTGGCCGCCCAGCTCAGCAGTTCGGCATAACTCTCGTGCTGCAATTCCCAGCTCTCGGCAACCTGCTCCAGCGCATGCAGCGCCTTGGCTTCGACGCGTGCAGCCTGTTCCAGATCGACGTGATAACGCTCCATCAACGAGCTGAGTGTGCGTTCACGTACGTCTTCATGATGATGGCGGCCCATCAGGTCGTACAGCACGCCTTCACGCAGGGCACCTTCGCAGTGATCCATGCGCTTGAGTTCGAGGGCGTCGAAGATGGCTTCCAGAATCGCCAGGCCTGCGGGAAAAATGGCGCGACGGTCGGGCTTGATGCCATCGAAGTCGATCTTGTCCACGTCACCCAGCTTGAACAGCTTGCGCTTGAGCCAGGCCAGCCCTTCGGCGTTGACCTCGCCAGCGCCGTAACCATTGGCCTTGAGCGCCAGACCGATAGCACGAATGGTGCCTGACGAGCCGATCGCTTCATCCCACTTGAGGCGATGCAGCGCGTGTTCAATGCTCATGATTTCCAGGCGCGCAGCGGTGTACGCCTGAGCGTAACGGGCCGGTGTCACCTTGCCGTCGCGGAAGTAGCGCTGGGTAAAACTCACGCAGCCCATCTGCAGGCTTTCCCGCAGCAGCGGTTCGAAGCGCTGGCCGATGATGAATTCGGTACTGCCGCCGCCGATGTCGGCGACCAGACGTTTGCCCGGGGTGTCGGCCAGCGTGTGGGAGACGCCCAGGTAAATGAGGCGCGCCTCTTCGCGGCCGGAAATCACTTCCACCGGGTGGCCGAGAATTTCTTCGGCGCGGTGAATGAAGTCGTTGCGGTTACGCGCCTCGCGCAGGGCATTGGTGCCCACGATGCGCACCGCACCGGGCGGCAGCCCGTTGATCAACTGGGCGAAACGTTTCAGGCAGTCGAGACCGCGCTGCATGGATTCTTCGGTCAGCTGGCGCTCTTCGTCGATGCCAGCGGCCAACTGCACCTTCTCGCCCAGGCGCTCAAGAATGCGAATCTCGCCCTGATTGGCTTTTGCCACAACCATATGAAAGCTGTTGGAGCCCAGGTCGATAGCGGCGATCAGTGAAAAATTCTTGGGTGTTGAGTGCGGCATGGTCAGGAAATCCGGTTCGATAACCGGACCATCGTGCCACGATCCATGCCTGCCGCCAACGCGAAGCTGTTCAGGCACCGGAAATACCCGGTATTACTCGCGCGCGTGGCGTATGGCTATCAATGCCATGTGACGCAGAGCGTCACCAAAATGCATTGCCACGCTAAAGCGTGCGGAACGAGAGGTATCCCTAAGAACGCCATCTTGTCTATGCGCCGCGCTCAGCGTAATACACAGTCTTCGTGGGAGCGAGCTTGCTCGCGAAGAGGCCGGTGCAGCCCCCGGAGATATGGCGTTTGGACCAACGCCTTCGTGAGCAAGCTCACTCCCACCAGGATTTCTGTCCAGCCCGATACAGCATGTACACAGTCTTCGTGGGAGCGAGCTTGCTCGCGAAGAGGCCGGTGCAGCCCCCGGAGATATGGTGTTTGGAGCAACGCCTTCGTGAGCAAGCTCACTCCCACCAGGATTTCTGTCCAGCCCGATACAGCATGTAGCTGTGACGCGGAGCGTCACGAAATGCATTTCCACGCGGAGCGTGAGGAACGATAAGTGCCCGCAACATGCTCCGCGCTCAGCGTAATACACAGTCTTCGTGGGAGCGAGCTTGCTCGCGAAGAGGCCGGTGCAGCCCCCGGAGATATGGTGTTTGGACCAACGCCTTCGTGAGCAAGCTCACTCCCACAAAGATTTCTGTCCAGCCAGACACTGCCGCTTCAGCCCTTTTCCAGGCTCTTCGGGGTTTGTGTATAACGCTGATCGCTTCGCGTGGACATGCTGTTCCGGACGCTCTGCGTTCAGCGTCAGGCGTGCTCCACTGTGCCGATGAAGTTCGCCAGTTCCGGGGTTTTCGGGTTGGCAAAGAGTTCTTTCGGGTCGCCCACTTCGTGCACCTTGCCCTGGTGCATGAACACCAGCTTGTCGCCCACTTCACGCGCGAAACGCATTTCGTGGGTGACCATGATCAGGGTCATGCCATCGGCTGCCAGTTGGCGGACCACGCTGAGCACTTCGTTGACCAGCTCCGGATCCAGCGCCGAGGTGATTTCGTCGCACAGCAGTACCTTGGGCGACATCGCCAGCGCGCGGGCAATCGCCACGCGTTGCTGCTGACCACCGGACAGGCGATCCGGGAAGGCGTCGAACTTCTCGCCCAGGCCGACGCGTTCGAGCATCTTCCTCGCCAGTTTGGCGGCCTCGGCCTTAGGCACTTTCTGCACGACCTGCGGCGCCAGCATGACGTTCTCGCCCACGCTCAGGTGCGGGAACAGGTTGAACTGCTGAAACACCATGCCGACCTTCTGGCGCAGCGTGCGCAGGTCGGCGCGTGCGGCGTCCAGGTATTCGCCATCGACCTCGATCACGCCATCGTTGATCGACTCCAGACCGTTGAGCGTGCGCAACAGGGTGCTTTTGCCCGAGCCGCTGCGACCGATGATCGCCACGACCTGGCCTTCTTCGACCGATAGATCGATGCCTTTGAGCACGTGATGATCGCCATAGTATTTATGCAGGGCGGAAATTCTAAGCAGAGGCATGCAGTCTCCTTTCCAGATGGCGCGCGCACAGCGACAAGGGGTAGCACAGGATGAAGTAGCCCAGAGCAACGAAGCCATAGACCATGAAAGGTTCGAACGTAGCGTTGGCCAGCATGCTGCCGGTCTTGGTCAGTTCGGTGAAGCCGATGATCGACGTCACCGCTGTGCCTTTGACCACTTGCACGGAAAAGCCGACCGTCGGCGCGACCGCGATGCGCAACGCCTGCGGCAGAATCACATAGCGCATCTGCTCGAACGGGGTCAGCGCCAGGCTCGCGGATGCTTCCCACTGGCCCTTGGAGATTGATTCGACGCAGCCACGCCAGATCTCCGCAAGGTAAGCGCTGGTAAACAGCGTCAAGGCCAGTGCCGCCGCCGCCCAGGGCGAAATATTCAGGCCCATCAGGGCGACACCGAAGAACACCAGAAACAGCTGCATCAACAGCGGCGTGCCCTGAAACAGTTCTATATAGAGTTTCGCGGTCACGCGCGGGCCGGATTTTTCCGAGGTGCGCATGCCCATGATCAGCAAGCCGATCAGTCCGCCGCCGATGAAGGCCACCAGCGACAAGGC
Organism: Pseudomonas sp. P129; assembly: GCF_020312195.1. NCBI lineage: Bacteria > Pseudomonadati > Pseudomonadota > Gammaproteobacteria > Pseudomonadales > Pseudomonadaceae > Pseudomonas > Pseudomonas sp. P129. The sequence continues at coordinate 208,895 of NZ_JAGPYS010000007.1, forward strand.
CACGGTCCATTGCAGGCCGATCAGCAGATTGCGCACGATGTCCCAGAGGGTGAAATCCATCAGCGGTTCCTCGAGATGTAGCGACGTCCGATCCAGGCCAGCAGTTGCCGGATCAACAGCGCCATGGCCAGGTAGATCAGCGTGGTCACGATGTAGGTTTCGAACGAGCGGAAGTTGCGTGACTGAATGAAGTTGGCAAAGAAGCTCAGCTCTTCAGTGGCAATCTGCGAGCAGACTGCCGAGCCGAGCATGACGATGATGATCTGGCTGCTCAGTGCCGGCCAGACCTTGCCCAGCGCCGGAACCAGCACCACGTGGCGAAAGGCTTCGTAGCGACTCATCGCCAGCGCAGCCGATGCTTCAAGCTGGCCCTTGGGAATCGCCTGGATACCCGCCCGCACGATTTCGGTCGAGTAGGCACCCAGGTTGATAACCATCGCCAGCACCGCTGCCTGCCATTCCGTGATCTGCACGCCCAGCGACGGCAGACCGAAGAAAATGAAGAACAGCTGGACCAGAAACGGTGTATTGCGGATCAGCTCGACATAGATGGCGAAGATCGTCGCAAAGGGCTGGATCTTCCAGGCCCTCACGACGGCACCGACAATGCCAAGGCTGACACCGAGCAAGGTGCCTATAGCCGTCAGTTCCAGCGTGAACAGAGCCCCACGCAACAGCACGTCGAGGTTCTGCAGGACCGGTGTGAAGTCGAAGTGATAAGCCATGGGTGAATCCTGTGACCGAAAAAAGCAGTGATCAGAGATCGGCGGGTAGCGGGTCCTTCAGCCATTTCTGTGACGCTTTTTCCAGCGTACCGTCAGCCTTGGCAGCGTTCAGAATCTCGTTGACCTTGCCCAGCAGTTCCGGCTGACCTTTGTTCACGCCAACGTACACCGGCGAGTCCTTGAGTTTCACTTTCATCGCCGGAATGCGCTTGGGATTGCGCTCACTGATGGCGACCATCACCACGTTGCCGCTGGCGATCAGGTCAGTCTGGCCAGCGAGATAGGCCGCGATGGTCGAGTTGTTGTCTTCAAAGCGCTTGATGGTCGCGCCCTCGGGAGCAACGTTCGACAGCTCGATATCCTCGATCGCGCCACGGGTCACGCTGATAGTCTTGCCTTTCAGGTCAGCGATGTCCTTGACCGGCGAATCAGGTGGGCCGAATACCGCCAGATAGAAAGGTGCGTAGGCGCGCGAGAAGTCGATGACTTTCTCGCGATCCGGGTTCTTGCCCAGGCTGGAGATCACCAGGTCGACCTTGCCGGTGGTCAGGAACGGAATGCGGTTGGTGCTGTTGACCGGGGTCAGCTCCAGCTTGACCTTCAGCTTGTCAGCCAGCAGCTGTGCAGTATCGATGTCCAGGCCGCGCGGCTTCATGTCCGGGCCGACCGAGCCGAATGGCGGGAAGTCCTGCGGAACGGCTACCTTGAGGGTGCCGCGCGCTACAACGTCGTCCAGGCCGTTGGCGTGGGCGGGTGTCTGGCTCAGCATCAGACTGGCAAACAATGCAGTAAGCAGGGCGCTGTAACGCTTGGTCATATGAAGTCTCCGGGCGAAACGAAAGGTGTTGGCCTGTCTCCAGTGCACAGCGCATGCCATTCGCTCTTGAGCTGCCATGAATAAGGGTTTGCAGCGTGTTTATGGTCTTACTGGTCTGACCAGTTGAGCGGCGCCGCGCCCTGCTTTGGCGCGCTTTAAAGCCTTGCCGCCCCAGGGCTGGGCGTCGCTTGCCGAATGTTCGAGATGGGGATAAAAGGGATTTTTACTGGACTGACTGGCCTGAACAGTGATGCCGCACACTTCACTCGCAGTACCCGAATCAGCCCTCCGGGCCATTCGCAAATTGATCGCCGAGCAAGGGTACAAGCCCGGCGAAAGCCTGCCGTCGCAACGCGATCTGGCGGTATTGCTGGGGGTCAGTCGTGCGTCCTTGCGTGAAGCCTTGTCGTCGCTCAGCGCACTCGGAGTGGTCAGTGTCCAGCCCGGCAAAGGCGTCTTCGTGCAGTCGATTTCTGAACCAGAACAGCGCACGGGTGGTTTTTCCTGGCCTTATGAAGCTCAGGTTTCCCCGGCCGACACTTTTCAGTTGCGCTATGCACTGGAAGGTTTCGCTGCAGGCATGGCCGCCGTGACCCTGACCGCCGACGAGCGCGATGTACTGGAGGACAACGTCGAAGCCATGCGCCTGGAATTGCGGGCCGGTGACTTCGAGGCTGCGGCGCGGCTGGACTTCGAGTTTCATCGGCACATTCTGGCCGCCAGCGGCAATCAGGCGATGCTCGGGATCGTGACTGCCGGGGCCGACATCTTCCTGGAAAGCCAGAAGATGCCGTTCATCCGGGCGGCCAGGGTCATGGAGACCTGGCAGGAGCACCGCAAGATCCTTCGCGCGCTGGCCCGACATGCGTCAGGGCCTGCGCAAAAGGCCATGCAGGACCATATTCGTGGCGCGGCACTGCGCACCGGCATCGTCTTCGTTTCACCCGCGAACTGAGCTACTGCCATAACCTCAGTCATGTTCTACGATAGCAAGACTCAATGAAGCTTCGCTTCCTGAATAGCATAAGGACCGCTATGATGAGCGTCGTTTTTAGCCTATGACCTCGGAGACTTCCATGAGTAGCGACCTTATCAAACACGTCACCGACGGCACCTTTGACGCCGAAGTACTCGAGGCTCAGGGTCCTGTGCTTGTTGACTATTGGGCTGAATGGTGTGGCCCTTGCAAAATGATTGCCCCGGTTCTGGACGAAATCGCCAGCACCTACAAAGGCAGGCTGACGGTTGCGAAGTTGAACATCGATCAAAACCCGGACACTCCTGCCAAGCATGGTGTTCGTGGTATTCCTACGCTGATGCTGTTCAAGGGCGGCAATGTGGAAGCGACCAAAGTTGGTGCGCTGTCGAAGTCGCAGCTGACTGCGTTTCTCGAAGGAAACGGTATCGACCTTCCTAAACCTGTTTGAGACGTTTCAAAGCCCCGCAAAATGCGGGGTTTTTTTCGGGTGTCGTACTAGACGCCTGGAAAATCAGGTGGTACATTCGGCCCCGCAACGGCTTCTCCGTTGCCCCCTGCTAGCCGTCGCCGACGCTCTCCTTTCGATTTAGTACGCGATCCTGTCGCCTTTTCTGCGGCGCGGCCTCATTAAGCCAAAAGCTTAATTTCCCCCTCCATACATGATTACGTCATTCCCCATATGAACCTGACTGAACTCAAGCAAAAGCCGATTACCGAATTGCTCGAAATGGCCGAACAGGCTGGCATCGAGAATATGGCCCGTTCGCGCAAGCAGGACGTCATTTTCTCCCTGCTCAAACGGCACGCCAAAAGTGGCGAGGAAATATCCGGTGATGGCGTGCTGGAGATTCTCCAGGACGGCTTCGGTTTCCTGCGCTCTGCAGATGCTTCCTACCTGGCCGGCCCGGATGACATCTATGTCTCCCCCAGCCAGATCCGCCGCTTCAACCTGCGTACCGGCGATACCATCGTTGGCAAGATCCGTCCACCCAAGGAAGGCGAGCGTTATTTCGCTCTGCTCAAGGTCGACACGATCAACTACGACCGTCCGGAAAACGCCAAGAACAAGATTCTGTTCGAAAACCTGACGCCGTTGTTCCCGACGATTCGCATGAAGATGGAAGCCGGTAACGGTTCCACCGAAGACCTGACCGGTCGTGTGATCGATCTGTGCGCACCGATCGGTAAGGGCCAGCGTGGTCTGATCGTTGCTCCGCCGAAGGCGGGCAAGACCATCATGCTGCAGAACATCGCGTCGAACATCACGCGTAACAACCCGGAAGTGCATCTGATCGTTCTGCTGATCGACGAGCGCCCGGAAGAAGTGACCGAGATGCAGCGCACCGTGCGCGGCGAAGTGGTTGCCTCGACGTTCGACGAGCCGCCAACCCGTCACGTACAGGTTGCCGAAATGGTGATCGAGAAGGCCAAGCGCCTGGTCGAGCACAAGAAAGACGTCGTCATCCTGCTCGACTCCATCACCCGTCTGGCACGTGCCTACAACACCGTCATCCCGAGCTCCGGCAAGGTATTGACCGGTGGTGTCGACGCTCACGCACTCGAGAAGCCAAAGCGTTTCTTCGGTGCTGCGCGTAACATCGAAGAAGGCGGCTCGTTGACCATCATCGCCACCGCACTGGTTGAAACCGGTTCGAAGATGGATGAAGTGATCTACGAAGAGTTCAAGGGTACCGGCAACATGGAACTGCCTCTGGATCGCAAGATCGCAGAGAAGCGCGTGTTCCCGGCCATCAACATCAACCGCTCCGGCACACGCCGTGAAGAGCTGTTGACCGCTGATGACGAGCTGCAGCGCATGTGGATCCTGCGCAAGCTGCTGCACCCGATGGACGAAGTCGCGGCTATCGAGTTTCTCATCGACAAGCTCAAGCAGACCAAGACCAACGACGAGTTCTTCCTGTCCATGAAACGCAAGTAACTGGCAGGCTGAAACAAAAAATGGTGTCCTTCGGGGCACCATTTTTTTTGCCTGCATGCCGCCGATTAGCTGCCTTGACGGGCTGGAGCAGGTACGATGTGCGTCTATTGGATAAATGGCCGGGTTAATGAAATTCAAAGATCTTAGGGATTTCGTGCAGCAGCTTGAGCAGCGCGGAGAGTTGAAACGCATTCAGATGCCGATCTCGCCTGTGCTGGAAATGACTGAAATCTGTGACCGTACCTTGCGTGCCAAGGGGCCGGCCCTGCTGTTCGAAAAACCGGTCGGTTTTGATATCCCGGTGCTGGGCAACCTGTTCGGCACGCCAGAGCGCGTCGCCATGGGCATGGGTGCCGAAGCGGTCAGTGAGCTGCGTGAAATCGGCAAGCTGCTGGCGTTCCTCAAAGAGCCTGAGCCACCCAAGGGCTTGAAGGACGCGTGGTCCAAGCTGCCGATCTTCCGCAAGGTCATCGCCATGGCGCCGAAGGTCGTCAAGGATGCGCCATGCCAGGAGGTCGTCATCGAAGGCGATGACGTCGACCTCGGCATGCTGCCTGTACAGACCTGCTGGCCGGGCGATGTCGCGCCGCTGATCACCTGGGGCCTGACGGTCACCAAAGGCCCGAACAAGGAGCGTCAGAACCTCGGCATCTATCGCCAGCAGGTCATTGGTCGCAACAAGATCATCATGCGCTGGCTCAGCCATCGCGGTGGCGCGCTGGACTTCCGCGACTGGTGCGTCAAGCATCCCGGCGAGCCTTATCCGGTGGCCGTCGCACTGGGCGCGGACCCGGCGACCATCCTCGGTGCCGTGACGCCGGTACCGGACAGTCTGTCCGAATATGCCTTTGCCGGGCTGCTGCGTGGCTCGCGCACCGAACTGATCAAATGCCGTGGCAGCAATCTGCAAGTTCCGGCCAGCGCCGAGATCGTGCTTGAGGGTGTGATTCATCCGGGCGAGATGGCCGACGAGGGGCCTTACGGGGACCACACCGGCTATTACAACGAAGTCGACAGCTTTCCGGTGCTGACCGTCGAGCGTATCACCCACCGTATCAAGCCGATCTACCACAGCACCTACACCGGTCGTCCACCTGATGAGCCGGCGATTCTGGGCGTCGCGCTGAACGAAGTGTTCGTGCCGATTCTGCAAAAGCAGTTTCCGGAGATCGTCGATTTCTACCTGCCGCCCGAGGGTTGCTCGTACCGCATGGCGGTGGTGACCATCAAGAAACAGTATCCCGGCCATGCCAAGCGCGTGATGCTGGGTGTCTGGTCGTTCTTGCGCCAGTTCATGTACACCAAATTCGTGATCGTCACCGACGACGATATCAATGCGCGGGACTGGAACGACGTGATCTGGGCCATCACCACGCGCATGGACCCCAAGCGCGACACGGTCATGATCGACAACACGCCCATCGATTACCTCGATTTCGCCTCGCCGGTGTCCGGCCTGGGTTCGAAAATGGGGTTGGATGCCACGAACAAATGGCCAGGTGAGACCAGCCGCGAGTGGGGCAGGGCGATCGTCAAGGACGAAGCCACCACACGCCGGGTGGACGAGATCTGGACTCAGTTGGGAATAGACTGATGCGCGTAACCTTGCAGCCATCAGGTGCGGTGCTGGAAACCCTGCCGGGCGAGCGGATACTCGATGCGGCACAACGCCTGGGCTACGAGTGCCCGCAGAGCTGTCGCAATGGCAACTGCCATGTCTGCTCAGCCCTGCTGGTCGAAGGCCGGGTGATGCAGTCAGGGCAGACGCTTGATCACGGCGAAATTCATACCTGTGTAGCCGAGCCGCTGACAGAGTGCTTAGTGCTGTGGGATTGCGTGTTGGCCAAGGGCGAACTGCCGGTGCGCAGTTTTGCCTGCCAATTGAGCGAATGCGTCGAGGTGGGTGGCGATGTCTGGCGGGTCGGCCTGCGCGCCCCGGCCGGCAAGCCGCCGCGTTATCATGCCGGGCAGTACCTGATGATCGAGCGCGAGAACGGCGAGAAGTCGGCGTTTTCCATCGCATCGGCGCCGCACAGCGGTCGCGACCTGGAGCTGCACGTGCTGGCCCGTGAAGACAGTGCGCGCAGCCTGATCGAACAACTGCAACGCAACCGCATGGCGCGGGTCGAGCTGCCCTTTGGCGACACCCACCTCGCCGAGCTGCCGGACGGGCCGCTGGTGCTGATCGCGGCCGGTACGGGCATGGCGCAAATGAACAGTTTGTTGGAACACTGTCGCTCCACAGGCTTCAGTCATCCTGTGCACCTGTATTGGGGCGTGCGTCGTCCCGAGGATTTCTACCAGGTCAGCCATTGGGATGAGTGGGCGAAACTGCCGAACCTGTTCCTGCACAAGGTCGTCAGCGACCTGTGCGGTTGGGAGGGGCGTTGCGGTCTGCTGCACGAGGCGGTTTGCGAGGATATCAAGGACCTGTCGGCCGTTCACGTCTACGCCAGCGGCTCGCCTGCGATGATCTACGGAACCCTGGACGCCCTGGTTGACGCCGGAATGGATGCACATCAGATGCGCGCAGACGTATTCGCCTACGCACCGCGTCCGTAATGCCGGACTGACGGCTGCAGGAGTGGAGTGTAAATTGCTTTAACTGATTACAACCGATGGCGATGCCTGTTCGTCGCCAGGCAACTTTTAGTAGAGGCAGGCCCTTGGCCTGTGGCAACAACCGAACCACGACACCCTGATGCCGCTCAACCACGAGCGAGTCGGCGGGGCTCGGTAAAAACTGGCAGTCAGACTGTCAGGGAGGCAAATGGAGAATCCAATCAACGAGTTGGCCGCTGCAGTGCATGACGGTCTTGGCCTGACGTATCCGCCCGTTATCGATATGGGCCCACAGCTTACCCGCGAGCAACTGCTCGCATCCATGAACGCCACCATGCGTCGTCACAATGGCGGCCCGGTCTGGCTGTTCGCCTATGGTTCACTGATCTGGCGTCCCGAGTGCACCGCCGTGGAGAGCCAGCGCGCCCGAGTGCACGGTTATCACCGCGGACTTTACCTCTGGTCGCACGAACACCGTGGCACGCCGGAAGTGCCGGGGCTGGTATTCGGTCTGGACCGTGGCGGTTCATGCACCGGCTTCGCGTATCGTCTGCCGGATGAATGCCTGGAAAAATCACTGCTGGCCTTGTGGGAGCGCGAGATGCCGTACCCCTCGTATCGCCCGCACTGGCTCAATTGCCGCCTTGAAGATGGCCGGAAGGTACAGGCCCTGGGCTTTGTGCTGGAGCGGCATCTGCCCAGCTACGCAGGCAACTTGCCGGACAGCGTGCTGAGCCAGGTGCTCGCCAGCGCCAGAGGGCGCTATGGAACCACCCGCGAGTACGTCGAGCAGACCGCCAAGGCCCTGCGTAGCCACGCCATGCCAGACCTGAATCTGGAGGCGCGGCTCAAGCGCTGCAAGTCAGAGACTGCCTGATCAGCCTTTGGTGTCGCGAGATGTGCTGGCGACCTGTTTGTGCCGCAGCGTCGGCGCAAGGAACACCATCGCCAGAATGCACGCGCCGATCAACAGCACGAAGCCGCCATCCCAGCCGAAGTGGTCAACCGTGTAGCCCATCGCTGCGCTGGCCGCGACCGACCCGCCCAGATAGCCGAACAGCCCGGTAAAGCCGGCGGCCGTGCCTGCTGCCTTCTTCGGTGCCAGTTCCAGAGCCTGCAGGCCGATCAGCATCACCGGTCCGTAGATCAGGAAACCGATGGACACCAGCGCGATCATGTCGACGGTCGGATTGCCTTCAGGGTTCAGCCAGTACACCAGCGTGGCGATGGTCACCAGAAACATGAACACCATGCCGGTCAGGCCGCGATTGCCCTTGAAGATCTTGTCCGACATCCAGCCGCACAGCAGCGTGCCCGGAATGCCCGCCCACTCGTAGAGGAAATACGCCCAGGAAGTCTTGTCGACCGTGAAGTGTTTGGCTTCTTTCAGATAGGTCGGTGCCCAGTCCAGCACGCCATAGCGCAGCAGGTAAACGAACACGTTGGCCATGGCGATGTACCACAGGAACTTGTTGCGCAGCACATACTTGACGAAGATTTCCCGGGCGCTGAATTCTTCCTCGTGGCTGGCATCGTAGCCTTCCGGGTAATCGTTCTTGTAGTGCTCGATAGGCGGCAGGCCGACCGATTGCGGGGTGTCACGCATGGTCGCGAAGGCGAACACCGCGACCAGCAACGCAACCGCCGCCGGCACGTAGAACGCCGCATGCCAGTCGTTGGTCCAGCCCATGCCGAGCAGGAACAGCGGGCCGATCAGGCCGCCGCCGACGTTGTGCGCCACGTTCCACACCGACACCACACCGCCGCGCTCTTTCTGCGACCACCAGTGGACCATTGTCCGCCCGCTCGGCGGCCAGCCCATGCCCTGTGCCCAGCCATTGATGAACAGCAGCACGAACATGATCGTGACACTGGACGTCGCCCACGGCGCGAAGCCGAAGATGAACATGATCCCGGCAGAGACCAGCAGGCCGAACGGCAGGAAGTAACGCGGGTTGGAGCGATCCGAAACGATGCCCATGAGGAATTTCGACAAGCCGTAGGCAATGGCAATGGCAGACATCGCCACGCCCAGCTGGCCACGCGTGTAGCCTTCGTCGATCAGATACGGCATCGCCAGCGAGAAATTCTTGCGCAGCAGGTAGTAACCCGCATAGCCGATAAAGATGCCTGCGAAGATCTGCCAGCGCAGACGCCGATAGGTGCTGTCGACCTTTTCTTCGGGAAGGGGTGCCTGATGCCTGGCAGGACGGAAAAACCCAAACATGGAGAAGCTCCTGATTATTGTTGTTTTTGCGAATGCGAATATTACATTTTCATTACAGAAAAAAGCAGTGCCTTCGGGCTGATTCTTTGTAGGAAATGCAGGCAATCAGCTGTTGTTTTACGAACATTGCGTAAATGTTTACAGGTGTTTCAAGTATTTGGGATGGATCCTACAGGCGTATCGGAAGTCGTGTGCTGACTGATGTGTCGGCAGGTTCATACCATCGTCATCACCGCGCCCTGGAGGTGCACCACGACGATGAGCCCCTACAACAATGAGAATGACCGCGTTCATGATTACCGCAGCACTGGCCGCTCACGTCGGCGCTGCAGAGCCATTTCTGGTGCCGATATACACGCCGACACCGGTTTTTCCGCCTGAGCTGGTCAAGACCCGCTATGCAGGCAAAGTCCGCGCCCAGTTGTGGATCAAGTCCGATGGGCAGGTTCGTGAAGTCCGGGCCGTCGAGAGCGGGCATCCGCAGCTCGCCGCAGCGGTGGAGCAGGCACTCCGCCAATGGCGCTATAAACCCTGGGTCGGAACAGTCGGCGCGCCGCCCATGACCACGATCACCGTGCCCGTCATTTTTGGTTCCCACGGCTATCGGCGCTTCAACACCGAAGTGACCGTGGGCCTGGGAAACATCCGCTGCGGCTACCTGAACCACGAAGTGAAATCCGCCCGCCAGGACTATCCCAAGGAACCACTGAGTAAGGTCGACGTGTTCTGGTACACCGGGCAGGCGCTGTTCGGCAGCCATGTTGCCCACCTGCGCAGCGAGCCCCAACGCCAGGTCCTGCTTGAGCAACTGGGCGCCGCGATACCGATGATGGTCAGCAATTGCCGAAGCAATCCCGATCGTCTGTACGGCGATTATCTGCCAGCGCCGATCAAGGCGTTGATCGTCGGGCTGGCCGAGCAAGCGGAGGGCAGCGAATGAGCTGCGTGCTGGGTTGTATGATGCTTACGGGGTTGCTTTCGGCGGGGGGAGCACAGGCGTTGCCGTCTTATCCTGTGCCCTTGCACATGCCTGAGCCGGGCTATCCGACATCGATGCTTGGTTCCTCCGTAAAACGCAGTGTCAGTATCAGGGTTTTCATTCAGGCCGATGGAGGCGTGCGCTTCCTCGAAGTGCTGGGCGCGCCCGATCCTAGGCTCATCAGCCTGACCCGAAGTGCTGTCGAACAGTGGGTCTTCGAACCCTGGCAGCCGTCTGCTTCTCATCCCGAGGGCGAAGCAGTTACGGTCACGTTCAATTTCACGGGGCGGCCACATACCAACCCGCCGCTGGCAGCCAATGTCGAGCTGAAGCAGGTGTTGTGCTGGCAGCTGAATACGGAAATGTTCGAGGGACGCAAATGGCGCAAGGACGTCAAGCCGGATGCGCTGATGCGGACAGAACTGTACCTGTCGAGCAGTCCGGTCATAGAGCAGTTTCTCACACCGGACGAGCGTCAGGCCCTGGTTCTTGAGCTGCTGGAAGCGACGCCGGGCATCGTCGCTCAATGCCAAAAAAATCCGATGCGCAGGTATGTTGATTATTTGCCGGAGAATGTGAGGAAGGCGTTGTAAGGGTTGAGCGGTATTGATTACGGACATCGTGAGCGCCGCGTACTTGTGGGAGTGAGCTTGCTCACGAAGGGGCCGGTACAGCCGACGGATATCTCTCGTTTCGCACGCGTCAGCGGGAGCGCCTTTCTTAAGGCTCCGCGTCACCATTCGCTCCATGAGCCACATTCAAGATTGGACGTAAAGTCTCCAGAAAAGCATGAGCGGGCATGGCAACGAAAATGTTTGTTGCCTTGTGAATACGCCTTCGCGAGCAAGCTCGCTCCCACAGTTCAGGTAATCCTCCTGCTTTTGAGTGAGTTTCAGTCTGGAGGTCTGAACCGGATATCGTCGTCAGTTACCAAATGATCCGACCTTCAGGCAGGTGGATTATTTGCCGGAGAATGTCAGATCTATCGTGTGGTGCCGGTGTCAAAGCAGTGCTGACTTGACCCGGCACCTCCAGCGAAATGATCAGTGAACAGCGCTCATATTTTGAATCGCTTCAAGCTGACTCATGTCAAGCGCTCCGTGAGCGCTGATCGTATTCGAGAAGTCGGTGATCGCGATTTCGATAGTGCCTATCAGCACCTTGATCGCATTATCGATTTCTCGCGACGCCTCAGGCCCGAACGTCATCTCTATCGCTCGGTTGGATTCGGCCTCTTTAGCGCGAGCTTCCTCGGCGTTGCGTAGGGCCAATGCGTGCTCGGCTTCTTCGACCTGACGCTGTGCAAGCTGGAACGCTGCCTCTATGGCTCGCTGCTGCGCAGCCTGTTCTTCCGCGAGTCGGCTCTTACGCGCGCTGCTTCTTCGGCTTGGCGTTGTGCGGCTTCCTGGGCAAGGCGCTCTGCGTGTTGGCGACCAAGTTTTACTAGCCTAGTGTGCTGTTTTCGAAATAATTTGCTTTTTACCTGCGGTTTCAAGTGCTTCACGCGCCCGTTGAATTTTGTTCAAAATCTCCTCTCCCTTTGCGTTCCAAACGTATCGGGTCGGCTGAGCATTACGTAACGCCATGAACGCTGTAATGGAGCTCTCCAGCTCGCGAACCGAGGCAAAACTGCCTTCGCGAAGATACACCGTGGTGTCTCGAAAGAAGCGTTCAACCATGTTCATCCAAGAGCTGGAGGTTGGCGTGAAATGAATATGAAAGCGAGGATGTTTCGCCAGCCACGCTTTCACAGCAGCATGCTTGTGGGTCGCATAGTTATCGACGATCAGGTGAAGCTGGAGGTGTTTGGGCGTTTCTTTATTGATCTTCTTGAGAAAATCCAACCACTCTTGATGCCGGTGCTGACGCTCGATGCTGCTGATCAATTTTCCTTGGAGGTAATCCAGTGCGGCGAATAACGTGACCGTGCCATGGCGGGTGTAATCGTGCGATCTAGTCTGGATATGACCGATGCCCAAAGGTAAACCCGGCTGTGTTCGCTCCAATGCCTGAACCTGACTTTTCTCATTGCAGCACAACACCAAAGCCTTGTCCGGTGGGGCCAGATAAAGCCCGATCACATCCCAGAATTTCTCCTCAAACTGCGGATCGTTGGACAACTTGAATGTGCGCGTCAGGTGGGGCTTTAAATCATTGGCAGCCCACAGTTTATGGACGGTAGTCGAGGAAATACCCGCCGCCTTTGCCATGCTCCGACAGCTCCAGCGTGGTTCTCCGATGCGAGGACGGGTGATCTGTTCCAGGACACGGCGAACTGTCTCGGCAGGCAAAGGCGACTTGCGTCCGCGTCCCGGTTTGTCGATCAGTCCATCAAGCTGATGTGCTTGGAAACGCTGGCACCAGTCGGTGATCGTCGGGCAGGAAAAACCGGTCAATCGCGCAATGCTGTCTCGGGTTTCGCCTTCGGCAGCCAGTAGAATAATCCGTGCTCGCCGGCCTTCTCGCTGAGGAATGGTGGCAGAGCGCACCCGTCGTTTCAGCTCGGTCTTTTCTTCAGGGCTAAGTGTGATGTCCAGAGCGCTCATGGCAAGCTCTCCAAGGCAGGGATAACGTTTGAAGTGTAGACGAAATGCACAGAAAATTATTTCGCGAACAGCACACTAGCGGCGGCGATGACGCGGGCGAAGATGAACTAATATGTTCATCATCACTCGCTGCATTGGTTTATAAAATTTACTTTAGAAGGTCGGCAAGTTCGCCGATGGTTTTAGTGTTTTTTATTTCGGGGCGGCCGTTTGCGCCAGGTGCTCTGTATCAGGTTGTTTTAAAGTGCGCTTCCGTGGGGTGATGAAAGACATGGCTCAGTTGACCGCGCTGTTCGCGTTGTCGAATCTGTGGACGGCACGGAAACACTGATGGGCATTGGTGAATTGCGCGCGTTTGATAGGGAAGATGATGCGAAAAAAATAAATTCCCCATGGGTTTTTCAAAAAATTAGCTCATTTCGGGAAAAGTCCGGCTATCCGTCAATGCGCGGTAAGTTGGTCGGTAAAGCTTAGGTATTTCTGATTGAAGTTTCAGTAGAAGCTATTAAGGGTTTAATGTCTATATAAAGGTCCTGATATTTTTGAGGTTAGTAAATATAAGTGAGTAAGATGGCTTTAGATGTATCTTACCCACTGCGTTGATTTTTCCATGTTACTCTAGAAATTTGGCAAGCTCACCAATGGTGCTGGTTTTTTCGATTTCGTCTTCTAGTGTGCTATTAAGTTTGATGTGGTTTAAGGAGGCGTAAGTATAGTCGTTGTCGTTCCATTCTTTAGTATAGTTCTCTTTAAGTTTTTCAGGGATTTTAATGTCGTCCTGCCTCATGATTTCAAATGATGCGTAGGCTAGGCCTATTTTACTTATGTTCTTGTACTTTCGGGTTAGATCAGAGAATTTAGTTTCACTGCTTATTTCAGTTCTTATTTCGGTCATAATTCTGGAGGCGGTTTTAGGATCTAGACCAGGTGTGTTTGCAATTGGAGCATAGATAGCTGTTTTAATTATATCTATATATAAGCTCTGGGACATTTCACACCTCTCTTAGCACCGAAAATGGTGCGCTTGCATAATCTCTCCAATAGAGGCAGTTGCCTACTCTCATATCTACTAGGGTCTGTTCCCGTTCCCCTGCTGACGAGTAGGATCAGGCACTCTTCGCAACCAACACCACCACCTTCCCCACAGCCCTGCGTCCCCCCAACAAATCAATCGCCTCCCCAGCCCTTTCCAGCGGATAAACCGTCGACACCAGCGGCGTCAATTTCCCTTCTTCAAACCACGCAAACAACTGCTTGAAGTTCGCCGCGTTGTCTTGCGGTTGTCGCTGCGCAAACGAGCCCCAGAACACGCCGACCACCGAAGCGCCCTTGAGCAGGGTCAGGTTGACGGGCAGGTCGGGGATGCGGCCGCTGGCGAAGCCGACGACCAGCAGGCGGCCGTTCCAGGCGATGCTGCGGATGGCCAGGTCGAAGAGGTCGCCGCCGACCGGGTCGTAGATCACGTCGGCGCCGTTGCCATGGGTGAGGCGTTTGACTTCGTCCTTGAGGCTGGTTTCGCTGTAGTTGATCAGTTCGTCGGCGCCTGCGTTTCTGGCGACTTCGAGTTTTTCTGCGCTGCTGGCGGCGGCGATGACGCGGGCGCCGAGGGCTTTGCCGATTTCCACGGCGGCCAGGCCGACGCCGCCGGATGCGCCGAGTACCAGCAGGGTTTCGCCGGGTTGCAGGCGGGCGCGTTGTGTGAGGGCGTGCATGGAAGTGCCGTAGGTCATGCTGAATGCGGCCGCCGTGGTGAATTCCATGCCCTGCGGAATCGGCAGCACGTTGTAGTGGGGCACGGCGACCTGCTCGGCAAAGCTGCCCCAGCCGGTGAGCGCCATGACGCGGTCGCCGGGTTTCAGGTGGCTGACGTTTTCTCCGACGGCGGCTATCACGCCTGCGGCCTCACCACCCGGTGAGAACGGGAAGGGTGGTTTGAACTGGTACTTGCCTTCGATGATCAAGGTGTCGGGAAAGTTGACCCCGGCGGCGTGCACGTCGAGCAGAATTTCGTTCTTTTTGATCGCAGGGCCGGGGACGTCTTCGAGTACCAGTGTGCTGGCAGGACCGAAGGCTTTGCATAACAGGGCTTTCATCGGGCTATTCCTTTTCCGGTAATGGCCGATAAAGTCAGTTAAGCGGGTTCTCGGGTCAACAAGCATGGCCCTGCCTGATAAGCACACATAAGCTGTAAGCTACGTGGCAAACCGTATTAAGGAGTGGACTGTGAAAGCGTGGATTCTGATGTTGCTGGCCTTGTCATTGCCTGTCATGGCGCAAGAGGAAGCCAAGGAAGAAGGCGGCCCGCCAAAAGCGGCGTATGTCTCGCTGACGCCTCCGTTCGTGGGTAACTACGCACTCGATGGCGGCCCCAAGCTGCGTGTCTACAAGGCTGACATTGCCTTGCGTGTAACCGGTGCCGACGCCGAGGCCGCCGTGAAGCGCAATGACGCACTGATCCGCAATCAACTGGTGTCGCTGTTCACTCAGCAGACCGTCGATTCCATGAGCAGCGCCGAAGCGAAGGAAAACATTCGTCAGGAAGCGCTCAAGCAGGTTCAGCGCGTCATGAACGATGAAGAAGGCAAGCCGATTGTCGAAGACTTGCTGTTCAATAACTTCATCGTTCAATAACGTTCGTCAGCGCAATGCCAGGATCGCCGCCCATTGTTCGGCGGTCACCGGCATGACCGAGAGCCGGCTGCCTTTTTGTACCAGAGGCAGTTGCTCCAGCTGGCTTTGTTGCTTGAGATAACCCAGCCCCAGCACGTGTTTGAAGATATCCACGAACTCGACGTCGATGGCACTCCACGGATTCTTTTCCTCCGTGGCCTTGGCGTCGTGATAGTGGCTCTGGGGGTCCAGCGCGGTGGGGTCCGGATAAGCTGACCTGGCGACTTTGCCGATACCGGCGATGCCCGGTTCGGGGCAACTGGAGTGATAGAAAAAGAACTTGTCGCCCTGTGCCATGGTTCTCAGAAAATTGCGCGCCTGATAGTTGCGCACTCCGTCCCAGCGCGCTTTGCCCAGTCGTTGCAGGTCGCTGATCGAGAATTCATCAGGCTCGGACTTCATCAGCCAATAGGCCATTGTGCT
Organism: Pseudomonas sp. P129; assembly: GCF_020312195.1. Classification (NCBI taxonomy): domain Bacteria; kingdom Pseudomonadati; phylum Pseudomonadota; class Gammaproteobacteria; order Pseudomonadales; family Pseudomonadaceae; genus Pseudomonas; species Pseudomonas sp. P129. The sequence goes on from NZ_JAGPYS010000007.1 coordinate 224,762, forward strand.
CACTCCACAGACAAAAGGTTTACGGTGTTTCGAACAGTTTGATGACAAACCGACAATCGGTTCGCGCCACTATTTGCGTACTGGTTCACGTTACCGCAAAATGCCGCCCTTCAAAGTTCCACGCTGTTGCACGGCCTACACAAAACCGATGCTGACATCGTATTGATTTGCCTAAGGAGGGCAGTCAATGAAACGCAAGCCTGATTTACTCTGGATTCTGGTTATTCTGTTTGGCTTGGGTGTCGTGACAACCGGTTATGCACAGAGCTTGTGGTCCACCAAGGACGACGCTCCCGTCGAGATCACACAGCAGCAGCAAAAAGTCCCCGGCAGGCATTGAGCCCTGCCTGTACTCTGATCGTTGATGGCCTTGTTGGCTGAACGATCAGAGAGTCTGCGTCACATACCAGCCTTTATCCGATAGCGTGCCGTGCAGCGGTACATCCCAACTGGCCTGCGCCAGTCGATCCACTTTCTGACATTCATGAGCCAGCCCGAGTAACAGCGGTTTGCGCCAGGTCTTTCTGCGCGCCAGGTACGCCAGGCTGCGGTCGTAGAAACCTCCGCCCATGCCCAGTCGACCGCCTTCGTCATCGAAACCTACCAACGGCATCAGGATCAGATCGAGCGCCCAGACAGGGCGTTGCTTTGCCCGGTCGATGCGCGGCTCGGGGATGCGGAAACGGTTGGGGATCAATGTCTCGCCGGGACGCACACGCTGAAAAACCATGCGGGTGCGCGGCCAGGCATTGAGCACCGGCAGATAGGTTGCCTTGCCGCGGCGCTGGGCTTCGCGCAGCAACAGCCGCGGGTCGATCTCGCCATCCATCGGCAGGTACAGCGAAACATGTCGGGCACGCCGAAACAGCGGGTGCTGCGCCAGTTGACGGTAAATATCCCGTGCGGCTGCGCGTTGCTGGCTTTGACTCAAGGCTTTGCGTGCCTTGCGTAGCTGGCGGCGCAATTGTGGACGTGTGAGTGATTGGGCGCTGATCATGAGCAGGAGGTCATGCAGGCTGATCCGGAAAGGAGGTTGAAGCCGGAGCGGGGTCGTCGTTGCCAGACAACAGGGCTGGCAACTGACCGAATATGGACTCCCCGACGAACCGCTGTCGGTTTAGCCCTTGAACCCGAAAGTTCAAGGTGGAGATTGCAGGAGGTTTTAAGGCTTTCCGTCGAGCGGACATGCACACCAACCCCAACGTGCAACCCCCGTGGTTGTGCGTATCGGCTCAGGGACATGACCGACTGGCAAGCACTCCAGGGAGCAGCGCGAGTATACAGAAATGCCCCGCAATAATCAGCCCCGAGTTGAATCCGGTGCGCCTGGCGTGTCTGTCGCCAGCACCAGATCGACCTTGTCGAGCAGATCGCGGACCTGTTCGCGGGTCGAACCGCTGGTCTGTACGTCAGGCAGATGTTCCTTGTGCAGCAGGTCGTGAGTGATGTTCAGGGCAGCCATCACGGCGATGCGATCCGCACCGATGACTTTGCCGCTGCTGCGGATCTCACGCATCTTGCCATCCAGATAGCGGGCGGCGCTGACCAGGTTGGTGCGCTCTTCCTGAGGGCAGATGATCGAATATTCCTTGTCCAGGATCTGAACGGTAACGCTGTTGCCATTGCTCATGAGTCTTGCTCCAGGGCTTTAAGGCGCGAAATCATTGACTCGACCTTCTGCCGGGCGATTTCGTTTTTTTCAATCAGTTGGGCACGTTCCTCGCGCCAGGTCTTTTCCTGAGCTAATAAGAGTGCGTTTTGGCCTTTAAGTTGCTCGGCATACTTCAGGAGCAGCTCCACACGTTTCATCAGCGCTTGCAGGTCGGTGTCTTCCATTGTTTTCCACTGAATACTTTCTGATGAATGGCAGGGGGAGCGATGCTTGTGCTCAAGCTCGAACCGCCGTCCGGGTGATCTTGTCGCGCGGATAGTCTAGGATACAAGGCCTTCATTCTAGACATTGCGCCGTTTGGCGACTAGCTACCCATGCCCATTCAGAATTCTCCGTACAAAGCGTTCGCCACTCTGCTCAACAGTGGCGGTCACCAGGTATCTCCTGCCGAGCTGCATGGCCTGTTGCTGGGGCGCAGTTGCGCAGCTGCCGGTTTCGACAACGAAGGCTGGTTCGCCGACGCGTCGCAACTGCTGGAAACCGAGCCGCAAGACAATATCCGTCAGGCCCTCATCGGCCTGCAAGAGATGGTCAAGGGCGAGCTCACCGGCGACGACATGACCGTCGTGCTGTTGCTGCCGGGCGACGATGAACCGCTGACCGAGCGTGCTGCTGCGCTGGGCCAATGGTGTCAGGGATTTTTGATGGGCTTCGGTCTGAACATTGGTGACAAGCCGCTGGGCACCGAGGCCAAGGCTGTTCTGGAGGATCTGGCGGCGATTGCCCAGGTTCAGGACGCGCTGGAAGAGTCCGAAGACGGCGAAACCGACTACATGGAAGTCATGGAGTACATGCGTGTAGCGCCGCTGCTGCTGTTCACTGAATTCAACGAGCCGTCCGCGCCGCAACCCAAGCCTTCCCTGCACTGATAGCCGATCACTGCGACACCGGCCAGCGCTTGCCGCAGCGCGAGCCGGTGGACTCCATCAGGACGCCCGCTGCCCATGATTCAGATCCCGAAGTCCGAGTACGCCCGCCGCCGCAAGGCTCTGATGGCTCAGATGGAGCCGGACAGCATTGCCATCCTGCCCGCCGCTGCGGTTGCCATTCGCAATCGTGATGTCGAGCACGTCTATCGGCAGGACAGCGACTTTCAGTACCTGAGCGGCTTTCCCGAGCCCGAAGCGGTGGTGGTGCTGATCCCCGGTCGTGAATACGGTGAGTACGTATTGTTCTGTCGCGAGCGCAATCCCGAGCGCGAGCTGTGGGAAGGCCTGCGTGCAGGGCAGGAAGGCGCGATCCGCGAGTACGGTGCGGACGATGCGTTCCCCATCAATGACATCGATGAAATCCTGCCCGGCCTGATCGAAGGCCGGGATCGGGTGTATTCAGCGATGGGCAGCAATCCCGAATTCGACCGGCACCTGATGGACTGGATCAACGTGATTCGCTCCAAGGCGCACCTCGGTGCCCAGCCGCCCAAGGAGTTCGTGGCGCTGGACCATCTGTTGCACGACATGCGCCTGTACAAGTCCGCCGCGGAAATCAAAGTCATGCGTTGCGCGGCGGATATTTCCGCGCGGGCCCATGTGCGTGCGATGCAGGCCTGCCGCGCGGGGTTGCATGAGTTCAGTCTGGAGGCCGAACTGGACTACGAGTTCCGCAAGGGCGGTTCGAAGATGCCTGCCTACGGCTCGATCGTCGCCTCGGGTCGCAACGGTTGCATCCTGCATTACCAGCAGAATGACGCGGTGCTCAGGGACGGTGATCTGGTGTTGATCGACGCGGGCTGCGAAATCGACTGCTATGCCAGCGACATCACCCGTACCTTCCCGGTGAACGGCAGGTTTTCCCCCGAACAGAAAGCCATCTACGAGCTGGTGCTCAAGTCCCAGCAGGCGGCCTTCGCGGCCATCGGGCCTGACAAACACTGGAACCAGGCACACGAGGCGACGGTCAAGGTGATTACCGCCGGGCTGGTCGAGCTGGGCCTGCTGCGCGGTGATGTCGGCGAGCTGATCGAAAGCGAGGCCTACAAGATGTTTTACATGCACCGTGCCGGGCACTGGCTGGGCATGGATGTGCATGACGTCGGCGAATACAAGGTCGGCGGCGAGTGGCGCGTACTGGAGGTTGGCATGACGCTGACCGTTGAACCCGGGATTTACATATCCCCCGACAACCTGGACGTCGCGAAGAAATGGCGAGGTATTGGTGTGCGAATCGAGGATGACGTGGTTGTGACCAGGCAGGGGTGTGAAATTCTGTCCGGCGGCGTGCCCAAGACCGTCGCCGAGATCGAGGCGCTGATGGCGGCTGCACAGGAACAGGTCGTATGAGCCGCTTCAATATCGCCATCGTCGGCGGCGGATTGGTCGGTGCGAGCCTTGCGCTGTCGCTGCAGGCCGGTGCCAAGGCGCGCGGCTGGAAAATCGTGCTCATCGAGCCCTTCGCGCCGGGTGAAGCCTGGCAGCCCAGCTACGATGCGCGTTCTTCGGCACTGTCGTTCGGCTCGCGACGCATCTATGAACGGCTTGGCCTCTGGCAGCAGATTTCCCGACGCGCCGAGCCGATCCTGCAAATCCAGGTGTCGGACCGGGGTCGCTTCGGCGCCACTCGCCTGTCGGCGATCGAAGAGGGCGTTCCGGCGCTTGGCTATGTAGTCGAAAACGCCTGGCTCGGTCAGGCTCTGTGGGCCGGGCTGGATCGTGATGTGGTCAGTTGGCGTGTGCCGGCCGAGGTCAAACACATGCAGCCATTGGCCGATGGTTATCGCCTGAGCCTCAGTGACGACAGCGAACTGGACTGCGACCTGGCCGTGCTGGCCGACGGTGGCCGTTCCAGTCTGCGCGAACAGTTGGGTATCGGGGTGCGGCAACGGCCTTACGACCAACATGCGCTGATTGCCAATATCACGCCGAGCGAAGCTCACTGCGGGCAGGCGTTCGAACGTTTTACCGAGGACGGGCCGATGGCGTTGCTACCATTGCCGGAAAACCGCTGTGCGTTGGTCTGGACACGTCCGGGCAACGATACCCAGCGTCTGGCCGAGCTGGACGACCGCAGTTTTCTGGAAGAACTGCAGGGCGTGTTTGGCTATCGCCTGGGCACGCTGCGCCAGGTCGGCGCCCGGCATGTCTACCCCTTGGCACTGATCGAAGCCGAAGAGCAGGTGCGCTCGCATCTGGTGATTCTGGGCAACGCGGCGCACAGTCTGCATCCGGTCGCCGGGCAGGGGTTCAATCTGTCCTTGCGCGACGCCGATGCACTGGCCGAGACGCTGCTGGACAGCGACGCGCCGCCCGGTGCGCTGCCGACGCTGCAACTCTACCGTGAGCGCCAGCGCCAGGATCAGCAATTGACCGTGGGCTTTTCCGACAAGGTGACGCGCCTGTTCGGCAGCTCCCGGTCGGCGGTTGCCACCGGGCGTAACGTCGGGTTGCTCGGCCTGGACCTGCTGCCTGCCGCCAAGCGCTGGTTTGCCCGCCAGGCCATGGGGTTGGGGACTCGATCCGATGTGTGAATCATCCACTTTAAACACAGGGCTTCGGCCGCAAGCGAGAACGGTTTGACCATGGAAACGCGCGCAGATGTGCTGATTGTCGGAGCCGGAATGGTCGGCAGTGCCCTTGCCCTTGCCTTGGCATTGCAGGACAGCGGCCTTGATGTGCTGGTGGTCGACGGTGGGCCGCTGAGCGTCGAACCGTTTGATCAGCAGTCGAGCTTCGAGCCGCGGGTCAGCGCCTTGTCGGCGGCCAGCCAGCGAATCCTCCAGCGGCTGGGCGTGTGGGAAGGCATCGCAGCCCGGCGCATCAGCCCGTATGCGCATATGCAGGTCTGGGACGGCAGCGGCACCGGGCAGATTCACTTCTCGGCCTCCAGCGTGCATGCCGACGTGCTCGGTCACATCATCGAGAATCGTGTGGTGCAGGACGCGTTGCTCGACCGTCTGCATGCCAGCGACATCGGCCTGCTGGCCAATGCGCGGCTTGAACAGATGCGTCACTCCGGCGATGACTGGCTGCTGACCCTGGCTGATGGCCGTCAGCTGCGCGCACCGCTGGTGGTGGCTGCCGACGGTGCCAATTCCGCCGTGCGCCGCCTGACTGAAACGCCGACGCGTGAATGGGATTACCTGCATCACGCGATCGTCACCAGCGTGCGCACCGCCGATCCCCACAGGAAAACCGCCTGGCAGCGTTTCACCGATGACGGGCCGCTGGCCTTTCTGCCGCTGGAGCGTGAGGGCGAGCACTGGTGTTCCATCGTCTGGTCAGTCACACCTGCCGAAGCCGAGCGCCTGATGGTGCTGGAAGATGACCTGTTCTGCCGCGAACTGGAGCAGGCATTCGAAGGACGACTGGGCCAGGTGCTGTCTGCCGATAGCCGCCTGTGTGTGCCGCTGCGTCAGCGTCACGCCAAGCGTTACGTTGCCGGAGGATTGGCACTGATTGGTGATGCGGCCCACACCATTCACCCGCTGGCCGGGCAGGGCGTGAACCTCGGTTTTCTCGACGCCGCAGTGCTGGCGGAAGTCCTGACCCATGCCGCAAGGCGCGGCGAGCGCTGGTCTGACCTGCGTGTGCTGGGCCGCTACGAGCGCCGCCGCATGCCGCACAACCTTGCACTGATGGCGGCGATGGAAGGCTTCGAACGCCTGTTCCAGGCCGACCCGCTGCCCTTGCGCTGGTTGCGCAACACCGGCCTGAAAATGGTCAACCGCATGCCCGAAGCCAAGGCGCTGTTCGTCCGCGAGGCACTGGGTTTGTCGGGGGATCTGCCTGAACTGGCGCGGATCGAAGCACGCTAGAAACCAAAACATACCTACGCGGAGCCCAGGCGCGGCGGTGTTCTTGAGAGCACTATCGTGCCTCACGCTCCAGCGTCGCGTGACGCTCTACGTAACATAATCAGTAGAGGACGCAGAGCGTCCAGAACGGCATACCCACGCGGAGCATGGGTACGATGGTGTTCTTCAGGGCGCGTTACGCTCGCGATCCCCCGGACACCTATCGTTCCTCACGCTCCAGCGTGGGAATGCCTGTCGTGACGCTTTGCGTCACATAATCAGGAGAGGACGCAGAGCGTCCAGAACGGCATACCTACGCGGAGCATGGGTACGATGGTGTTCTTCAGGGCGCGTTACGCCCGCGATCCCCCAGACACCTATCGTTCCTCACGCTCCAGCGTGGGAATGCCTGTCGTGACGCTCTGCGTCACATAATCAGGAGAGGACGCAGAGCGTCCAGAACGGCATACCCACGCGGAGCATGGGTACGNAACGGCATACCCACGCGGAGCATGGGTACGATGGTGTTCTTCAGGGCGCGTTACGCTCGCGATCCCCCGGACACCTATCGTTCCTCACGCTCCAGCGTGGGAACGCCCTTCGTGACGCTCCGCGTCATGGATGTGCGCTGCGCCGCTTGAGCAAGAGTGGACGCTGAGCATCGGACACGATGGTGTGTCCTCCATCAGCGCTCAACGCACCACGCTGCTGCGGTACTGTTCCGGTGTCAGCCCGGTCCAGCGTTTGAAGGCGCGGCTCAGGCAGTCGGTGTCGGAAAAACCCAGCAGGTAGGCGATTTCGCTCAGCGAGCTTTGTTGATCGTTCATGTGCAGCAGCGCCAGGTTCTGGCGGCATTGGTTGAGCAGCAGGTCATAGCAGCAGCCCTCGTCGGCCAGATGGCGCTGCAGGTTGCGCGGGCTCAGGTGCAGGGCTTCGGCAATGCTTCTGACGGTGGGCTCGCCGTCCGGTAGCAGGGTTTCGATGGCCGAGCGTACGCGCTGCTCCCAGATCAGGGACGGTAACGGATCCCCTTGGGATTCCTGGCCGTTCAGCTGTACCGGGCCGTCATCCAGGTGGCTGTCGAATTGATCACCGTCAAACTCCAGCAAGTTCTCCTGCGCCGCAAACATGACCGGTGAGCGAAACAAGTCGTGCCAGGGCCGCGGGTCGTCGGGTGCCGGACGCTGCAGGTGCACGGCAAGCGGCGCGTAGCCCCGGCCGAGCCGATTGCGGCAGGTGCGCACGTAAATGGCGGCAAATGCATCCAGCAGCTCATGCACCGGTGACTGACAGGAGGGCGGCGTGCCGAAGCGAAATTCATAACGCTCGCCGACTGTCCTGAAGTCCAGCTCCAGAGAGTCCTCGGCCATCGAGCGGTAACGTACGATGCGCTCGAAAACTTCGCGTAGCGAACCGCTGGCGACCAGCGTGTAGCCCAGCGCATGAAACGCTGTCGGGCTGACAAAGCGTGAAACACGCAAACCCAGCGCCGGATCAAGGCTGGCTTGCACTGCCCGTTGCCAAAGCGCGGCGGTGACATCCGGCGAGAATTGCGCACCGGGTTCACTGAGCAAATTCAGGTCTATGCCCGCGCTCTGGCACAACGCATCGCTGTCCATACCCAGGGCAGTAAGCTGCTTGCGCAGCGCGGGGGTCCAGCTGGCGAGACTGCTTGGCTCGGGCATGCGCACGCCTCTTCCTGACATGAGGTGACTTCAGCATCAGGCCCGTGCCGGCAGGGCCTCTCCGGACAACTCCCTTGCCTGACGCCGCCTTCAAGAATGAGAGCATTTGTGACAGTTGTGCAAGTGCCAGGACGCATTTCTTGCCGTCTCGCAGAAAATATCCCGCGCTGTAACCGCTGAGCGATGCCCTATAGGCGCAAACGAGCTGCGTACAGACGCTGATTGCAAAGTCGTCGTATGACGCGAAAATGCATCTCCCATTCTCAATGCTCCCCTGACCCATTGCTGAAGCAGGTCATAGCGTTTCTGTCATTTGACACCGGAATGGCAAATGACTATAAGTTCACTATGTTGTACGACAACATAAGACTCGAAAAAAATTACAACCACAAAAATAATTCAAAGAGTAACAACCTCATGACCAGTCTGAATTCTCAGGCCATAAAAGCATGCTTCTCGCACGGAAAATCTGTTTTTACACATGATCGTCGGCAGAAAGCGCCTAAAAGTCTTCTGAAGAAAACGTAATCTGAAGTTACACAAAACCAGCCGCCTCACGGCCTTGGCCGCGGGACGCTCATCGCCAATCTAAAAATAAACAGGGTGAAGAGATGAAGATAAAAGGCATTCGTTGGTGGATGGTGGGGCTGGTCACGGCCGGCCTGGTGGTCAACTACCTGGCACGCAACACACTGTCCGTCGCAGCTCCGACGCTCATGAGCGAGCTGAGCATTTCCACCGAGCAGTACGCGCACATCGTGGTCGCCTGGCAACTGTGCTACGCCATCATGCAACCTGTGGCGGGCTACATCATTGATGCGATCGGCACCAAGATGGGCTTTGCGATTTTCGCCATCGCCTGGTCTGCCGCCTGCGCTGCTGCCGCCTTCGCAACCGGCTGGCAGAGTCTGGCGATCTTCCGCGGCATGCTCGGCCTGACCGAAGCCGCGGGGCTTCCGGCCGGCGTCAAGGCGACCACTGAATGGTTTCCGGCCAAGGAGCGCTCGGTCGCCATCGGCTGGTTCAACATCGGTTCGTCGTTCGGCGCATTGCTTGCGCCGCCGCTGGTGGTCTGGGCCATTCTGCAGAGTGGCTGGGAGCTGGCGTTTCTGATTGTCGGCGGTCTGGGCATTGTGTGGAGCGGCCTGTGGCTGCTGCTGTACAAACACCCGCGCGATCAGAAGCGTCTGGGCGATGCCGAACGTGACTACATCCTCAGCGGCCAGGAAGCGCGTCTGAAGGACGCACCTGCCCAGAAAGGCAGCTGGAAGCGACTGTTCAAAAACCGTAATTTCTACGCGATTGCCTCGGCGCGAATCCTCTCCGAGCCTGCCTGGCAGACCTTCAATGCGTGGATTCCGCTGTACCTGATGACCGAGCGTCACATGAACATCAAGGAAGTCGCGATGTTCGCCTGGCTGCCGTTTCTGGCGGCTGACATCGGCTGCGTACTGGGCGGCTACCTGAGCCCGTTGTTCCACAAGTACTGCAAGGTGTCGCTGTTCACCTCGCGCAAGATGGTCATGCTGTTCGGCTGCTCCTGCATGATCGGGCCAGCGTGCATCGGGCTGGTCGAAAGTCCCTACACCGCTATTGCCTTGTTGTGCATCGGTGGTTTTGCTCACCAGACCCTGTCGGGCGCGCTGTATTCGATCACCTCGGATTCATTCGGCAAAAACGAGGTGGCCACGGCGACCGGGATGGGCGGAATGTTCGGCTTTTTCGGGGCGGCGGCATTCACTATGGTGTTCGGCGTGCTGGTCACCAAAATCGGCTACAGCCCGCTGTTCGTGGTGCTGGCGATTTTCGACATCGTCGCTGCGATTGTGGTGTGGAACGTTGCCCGTGAAGTCCCGCAGCATGACGAGACAGTGCCGTTGACTGCGGGCGAGCAGGGTCCGCGTACTGTGCCTGCAACCTGAGGCCGTCGTAATCCTGTAACGAAGTGCGGATAATCTTTGCCCTGAAAGTGATTTTTATTAGAGGCCGTTCCTCGAAGGCAGGGAGTGGCCTCTTTTTTTGTCTGTCAGCCGATATTCGTTTTGGGAATTAATAAATAGCTTCTTATTCCTTGGCGAATATAACTTCCATCCCTATACTCGTCTCATGAACGCATACATGCAGGAGGCGAATCCATGCATAACGAGTCGATCCGGTATCTGATCGTGCCAGGCTGGCAAGGGTCTCCTGACGATCATTGGCAGACCCACTGGCAGAACAGCCTGCCCAACAGCACGCGCGTGGAGCAGGCCGACTGGCTCAAGCCACGTCGTGAAGACTGGGTGGGTGAGTTGCAACGCACGATTGCCGTGCATGACACGCCAGTGATCCTGATCGCGCACAGCCTGGGTTGCGTCACGGTCGCGCACTGGGCTCGACTCGCGCCGCTGGAAACCTTGCGTCAGGTGCAGGGCGCACTGCTGGTGGCACCGGCCGACGTCGAGCGTCCGAATTGCCCGCCTGCATTGCGTAATTTCGCGCCGATCCCTACTGATCTATTGCCGTTTCCGACGCAGATCGTCAGCTCTGACAACGACCCTGCGGTCAGCTCCCAGCGTGCCATGGAGATGGCGCGTCATTGGGGCGCCGAGCTAGGCTTTCTGAGTCAGGCCGGGCATATCAACGTCAAGTCCGGCCATCAACGCTGGGAGCAGGGCTTCGCTTACCTGTACCGCCTGCAAAACCGTCTGGAGCAACACGCGCGTCGTCGCGCATGACCGGGCAGCTTGTTTATCGGACTCACCGGGTCCCGTCTTTTTAAACGCTTGAGCCATCGCAAGGGCTCAGGCGGGAGTGTGTCATGAGCCTTCACGAAAACTTCGGCCAGCCGCTGCTGACCTTTCCCGATGCGGAAAAAAGCCCACTGAGCATTCGCGCCAAGGCGCTGGTGTTCATCGATCCACGCTCGCGCCGGTTGCGTGAAGAAATGGAGCAACTGGCTCCCCGTTCTCTTCCGGTACTGATCCGTGGCGAGTCCGGGACCGGCAAGGAATTGCTGGCCCGGCACATTCATCGCGGCAGTGATCGCTCGGGTTTGTTCGTTTCAGTGAACTGCGGTGCCATCAGCCCTACATACGCCGATGCCGAATTGTTCGGCTATGCCGCCGGAGCCCACAGTGGGACGGTCAGCAGCCGCGCGGGATGGTTCGGTTCGGCCAATGGCGGCACCTTGTACCTGGACGAGATCGGCGACCTGCCGTTGCCGATCCAGGTCAAGCTGCTGGCGGCCCTTGAAAATCACGAAGTCACGCGAGTGGGCGCGCAGCAGCCGAGCCCGGTCGATGTGCGTCTGGTCGCCGCCACCAGTATCGATCTGGCGCAGGCCGTGGCTGCCGGGAAATTCCACGAGCGTCTTTATCATTACCTGAGCGAGGGCCGCCTCGATCTGCCTGCATTGCGCGAGCAGCCGGGCAACATCCTGCCGTTGGCCGAATATTTTGTCGGGATCTACAGCCAGCGTCTGAACCTGCCGGTGCAACTGATCAGCGAGGAGGCGCAGCGGACGCTGGAGGCCCACAGCTGGCCCGGCAATACCCGTGAACTGGAGAACGTCATTCACTTCGCCCTGCTGGTCAGCAGCGGTGATGAAATTCGCGCACAGGATATCAATCTGCCGGACATCGCCGATCCGTTGACGCTGATCGAGCGCCAGACGCAGCTATTGCTCAACGGTAGTGATGGCAGGCAGCTTTCCGCGCTCAGGCAATTGCTTGAAACAGTCACCTCGGAGCTGGCGCGGCTACCTGCTTGAGCGCGTCCCGGCGCGGTCTTGATGAGGTACAGTAGCTTCTGGTGCAAAAAAGCATAAGCACTCGATTAAAAAGTATTTTATCGGAATATAAAACACCGGTAATGTCAGCATGATGTCGCAGGGTTCGGATAGCTGTGGCAAATCATTGAATAATAAGGTGTCATTTTCTGGATGACGCTCTCGGATTTCGTTAAGGACATTGCATGAAAAAGACGTTTTTGCTGACCGCTCTGGCGGCTGTGTTCTCCATTGGCCTGGCTCACGCAGGTGAAAAGCTGGTCGTCGGCGCAACGCCCGTACCGCATGCGGAAATCCTCAAACTGATCCAGCCGACGCTGGCCAAGGAAGGTGTGGATCTGGAAATCAAGGTCTTCACTGACTACGTACAACCCAACGTCCAGTTGAGCGAGAAGCGTCTGGATGCCAACTACTTCCAGACCAAGCCTTACCTGGATGGCTTCAACAAGGGTAAAGGCACCAACCTGGTAACCGGCGTTGGCGTACACGTCGAACCGTTCGGCGGCTACTCGAAAAAGTACAAGAGCGTGAAAGATCTGCCTGAAGGCGCAACCATTGCCATTCCGAACGAAGGCAGTAACGCCGGGCGTGCGCTGATCCTGCTGGACAAGAACGGCCTGATCACCCTGAAGGATCCGAAAAACGCACTGTCCACGCCGAAAGACATCGCCAGCAACCCGAAGAATTTCAAGTTCCGCGAACTGGAGTCGGCTGTACTGCCACGCGCCTTGAGCCAGGTTGACCTCGCGCTGATCAATACCAACTACGCGCTGGAAGCCAAGCTCAATCCGAAGAAAGACGCGCTGATCATCGAGGGTTCGGATTCGCCGTACGTGAACTTCCTCGTGACCCGCGAAGACAACGCCCACACCGACGCCATCGAGAAACTGTCGAAAGCGCTGACCAGCCAGGAAGTGAAAGACTTCATCAACAAGAAGTACGACGGCGCGGTACTGCCTGCGTTCTGACCCACTGACTCTCGTTTCTCCAACTATCATGCGACGCTCCGCGTCGCATGCCGTTCTGAACGCTCCGCGTCCGATCGTGAATGTGCGACGCAGCGCAGATCTGTGACGCAGAGCGTCACGAAAGGCGTTCCGACGCTGGAGCGTGAGGAACGATAACCTCAACTATCGTGCGACGCTCTTCGTCTCCCCACAATTCCCCGTCATAAGCTCCCCCGAAAATGCTTTCTCGACAAAACGTGTCGAGTCCGGCAGTGAGCCATTCACTGCGCCGGAGTGATCCAGTTGCGGGTAGTAATGCCATTCGATGCGGTCGCCTGCCCTGCACGCGTCCTTGACCAGCGCGATCTGGCTGCGGACCGGTGAAACGACATCCTTGCCGCCCGTACCTATAAAAATCGGGATGTCCGACGTTAACGTCGGGTAGGACGACTCGCGGTTTACCTGATCAAGCGCAGCCTCCGGCGAGCGCCTGAAACTGTTGTTGAACGTCAGCCCATCTGCAACAACCTCACGCTCAATGGCATGCAGGCAATCACGCTGACTGACTCCAAACGCAGGCTTTGCACGGTCGCTCAGATAATCAGTGGGCACGAACGACGGGTTGATCAGCCCGGCAGTGCTCAGCCGCAGCAGGTTGTAAGCCAAGGATGGCGTGACCTGATCGCGTGACGTGCCTTGCCCGATATGCCCGGCATGCCCTGAAGCCATCGGATACGGCGTCCCGGTCGCAACCACGCCGACAATATTCAGCTCCGGTGCGTAAGTCTTCTTGTAGACAGCCGTCGCAAACGCCGCACGACCGCCCTGCGACTGACCAAACACAACAACCCGCGAAGACAGATTGAAATCCGCCCTCTGAACTGCACGAATGCTGTCCAGAACGCCGTAAGCCAGCGGGCTGCTCAGCCCGAACGGATGCAGCCCCGGCGTCCCCAGCCCCTCATAGTCAGTGGCCACAATCGCGTAACCGCGCCCGAGCCATTCATTCAGATAGCGCGTGTCGCGACCACTGCGCCCGGCAAAAGAAGGCGCGCAGACATCCGCACTACCAACCGTGCCATGCGCCCACGCCATCAACGGCCATCCACCCTTCGGCGGCGTGCCCTTGGGAGTAAACAGTGCGCCGGAGACTACGACTGGCTGGTTGTTGAGCCCATCGGTGGAGGTATACAAAATACGGACATTCTGGCCAGCATTATCAAGGCTCTGAATGGGCGTCAGTGGCTCGGCGCGCAGCATCCGTCCGGGCGTTGACGGCACTTTATCTGTCCATGCGTAAAACGCGGGAACACCGCCTTCGCCTGGCTGGGTAGCGCCGACAGTTTTCGCGCTAGTGCCTGGTGCTCCGCTACAGCCTGTGAGCAGAGCTATCAGCAAGGCGACCAGAGCGGTCGAGGATCCTGGCGACGAGTACATGAATATTTCTCCGCGCGTTCACAGGAGAGGGCGTATCAGTGTCTTCGATAGTAAGCCGATTGAAGTACCCGCGTCACTGAGTGCAGCAGGTTCAGTGCATGAATCGAGCGATGTGAGCAAGCCCGCTATTCTATTCGTACTTTTGAACTAAGACCCTCATATGGATGAATCCTGTCATTCGTCGTTGACAAAATACCGGATCCAATACCTTGATTTTTCTTGACAGGAAATGGGGTTGGGTGTAAATATTTTGCCCGCTGCAATCCGTTTATTAGGCTGTTAAAAATGGATGCGAAACGACTCATAATAAAATGGATTTTAAATGATGCCCTATTGTCTCGATCGCCATCTTCTATTCGCGACAGCGCTTCAAAGTCCATAATCTCATTGCTGGTATTTACAGGTCGCGCCGGTAGCGCGAAACAATGTGTTGTACATTGACCTCTAAAATAGGCAGGGAGTTACTATGAGAGTAGTGGACAGTTCCGTTCTGAAAAAGTGGTACGACAGCGAGTACAGTGCGTGCAGTAGTGGTACTTTGTTTGGCGAGTTAAGGGAGGAGTTAAAACGGTTTTTATCAAACTTGCCTGATGGTCCTGGTGACGTGCTGGAGCTTGGCTGCGGAGACGGTCGCAACCTCGCGGCTTTGGCGATTAAAGGCTACAGCCTTAGCGGCGTGGACATGGTTGACAGCACGGTACATAGCCGCCAGCTCAATCCATGGCTAAAGGACATGAATTTTCAGCAAGCGAATATCCTGAACTACACACCCGCACCTGAAGGTTACGACGTACTGGTGTGTTCTGAAGTGCTCCACTTTTTCACTAAAGATGAGCTTCAACAGGTCATGCCGAAAATAATCGGTGCAGTGAAACCCGGCGGGTATATCGTTCTGGACTTGTTGTCCGACTTGACTCGTTTCTTTCAAGCCACGGGAGAGCCGTTTATCTGGGATAAAGAAGCCGGGCTATCCATCCAGGACAGCGAAGGCTTTTTTGATCGATGGCTTAGTGGCTTCGATATTGTTGATTTCAGTCACTTTTTTGATAATCAAAGTTGGCCACTTACCGACTCCGTCAGCCTGCCAATAGAGCCTTATACATGGCAAGGTACTTATGTGTCGGTGTGTGCTAAAAAACGTAAGTAATGCCAGGGATGTTTCGCTTAAAAGGAAGTTAAACGATGCAGTTGTTTCATCAGGTTATCGCAGATAACGCCCGTAGATATCCGACCAAGCCGGCCATTATTCTAGACGGGCAGGCGACTTCTTATCGGGAATTGCAACAGCGGGTAGATGACATCGCGTCGTTGCTTGCAACGCTCGGTATCCTCCCTGGCGACCGTTTAGGTCTCTACGCGCCGATCTCCATTGACCTGATCGCAAGCTATCTGGGTATGCTGCAAGCCGGAGTGATCACCGCTGCGACTCATCACACCCTCAGCCGTACCAAGCTGATTCATCAACTCAAGCATTCCGGTGCCCGGGTGCTGATCACCGACTGCACTGATGATTTGCCTGACTTGATCAATGAGGCCGGTCTCGAGCTTGTTTTGCTCACTGTCCCGATTCCAACAGCAATACCTGGGGTTATTCAACTTGCCGAGGCTGTCTCGGGGTACCGCGATGAAGTGAGCGCCGTAGCCTCATTATTGACCAATGACCCTGAACGCCCCACATCGATATTTTATACCTCGGGGTCGACCTTCAATCCGAAAGGCGTACTCGTCAATCACCGCATCATGTTGGCGGCCAGCAGTCGGGTCACTGCTTACCTGGGTAACGAAGCCGATGACCGAATCCTCAGCTACTCAACACTGGCATCGGACTACGGCGTCTATAACGTAATGATGCCGTTGTACGCAGGGGCTACCAGTGTCATTGAGAGCCGGCCTGCAGGTAGCGCAGAAGAAGTACTCGCGGTCGTCGAACGCGAGGCGGTGACCGCAATGCATGTCTTTCCTCCGGTATTTTGCCTGCTGGCCAATGCCGGACCCGAGTGGCAGGCACGGGTACCTGGCTTGCGTTATATCTCCAGCAGCGGACAGGCCCTTCATAGCCGTCACATTCAGCGCATTCGCCAGGCGCTGCCTCAGGTGCAGATTTTCTCCAACTACGGACTCACTGAATGCAAGCGCGTGAGCTACCTGCCCCCCGAGGAAATTGATCGCCGGCCAACGTCTGTAGGCAAACCTCTGCCCGGTGTCAGTCTGTACTTGCTGGACGAGCATGACCGGGTGATCGACCAGCCTGGGCAGGTTGGCGAGTTGCTGGTGACAAGCGACTACCTGATGCTTGAGTACTGGGACATGCCTGAAGCGAACGCCAGAGCCTTTGTTCACAATGCTTTCGGTCACTCGCGGCTGTACCGCACGGGCGATCTGTTCAAGCAGGACGCAGAGGGCTATCTCTACTATGTTGCCCGCAAGGACGACGTATTTGCGCGCAATATCTGGAACGTGAACCCACGGGAGATCGAGCAGTGTCTGGCTTCGCACCCGGCGGTTGCCGAGGTGCTGGTGGTGCCGGTCGCTGACGAGTCGGCCGGGCATGTGCCCAAGGCGTGCATCGTGCTTGATAGCGACCACCGTCAGACCAGCGGACAAACGCTGATCGACTATTGCAAGGCGCATCTGGATTGGCACATGGTCCCGACTCAGTGCGTGTTTCTTGAGGCTCTGCCAAAAACCGATTCGGGCAAGTTTTCCGCCAAAGGACTGATCTGATAGAAGGAGCTATGCCATGAAGACGTTACTCCAGCCAAATGTCGACACGCCCCTCGACCGTGACCTGCAACAGAGTGCGATGCTGAAACTTGCAGGACACTTCCACAGTCTGGCAACAGGTGCCACTCAAGTGCCCTTGCAGTCCCTGGACAGTCATCTACGGTGCGAGATCCAGGACCCGCAGGTCCTTGATTACCACGATCGACTCATCTCGGGTGCCGGGCCATTATTTTCCCACTTTCTGGCCAGCGTGCCCTACATCCTTGAGGAACTGGCCAGAGTCGGCGTTGCGCTGGCCCGTTTTGCTCAGCTAAATAGCAGGGAAACAGGCCAAACCTTCAGCCTGTTTGAAGTGGACGCCTTTGACGGAAGTAACGGCCGCGCACTCGCGGGTCATTCGCATGGCTTGATTCAAAGCTTTACGTCCTCTCCGAACGCGGCCAATCAGATTACCTTCAATCGGCATGCCGACCCGGCGTTGTCGTTGTTCTTTGCGCAGTCGGTGTTCAAGGTAACAGGCGCTCTGTTGGCGACCCCCGAATACGATCGCTTCAGGGGGGGATTCGACTTCATCTATGAGATGGCCGCATTCCAGTTCTATACCCGTGACCGCATTGGCCAGATTTCCCACATCAAGCAATTTCTGAAGCCGGGCGGCCTGGTATTTTTTCTGGAGAAGCTCGATCACCCCGATTCGGAAGAATACCTTTTGCGGGAGCGGATCAAGGATGAGCAGTTCAAGACCCGCTACTTCAGTGAAGAAGAGATACGCTGGAAGCGCCAGCAGATGCTCGAATACATGCAAAACGGTCAAGTCACGCTGGAAGCGCTGGTGAGCGCTCTTTGCGCTCGCTTCAAATGTGTGCACCTGCTATGGAGCAGCAGCAACTTCTGTGAGTTCGTTGCCTCGGACGACCCGCAACAGTTAGAACAGTTTCTGGATCTACTGGGCCCGACAGTCCAGCCAGCGGATTTTTGCTTTGAACGTTCGCGTCTTGGCGCCATAGCTCCTTCGCAAAAAGGTGTTGTGGAGTTTGGCGATGCTTGAGCCTGCCGAGCAAGCGTTCCAGCGCAACGTAGTGTCCTTGATGTGTCAGCGGGCGGTCGCGTATCTGCCTTTGTGGCGAGAGCGGGCTGCTGTGGCCGAAACAAATCGCCGGCTGAGCAGTAGCACATTCGACGAACTGTTTACCGAAGGCTGGCTGGATCTGGTGTCGCCACGCGCGCCTGTCACACGTACGGGTCACTGGCCCACTCTGGTAGAAAGCGCACGGATTGCGGCTCGGGCGTGTGCCTCCACAGGCTGGATGCTGGCGTTGGTGGGTGGTCACGGCTCAATCGCCCGGCGACTGCCCCCCGCCTGTGTAGACCAGCTTTACAGCCATGGCCCACGACAGTTGTTCGCTTCAGCATCTACCAGTACCGATAGCCTGCTGTCCTTTGAACCAGAAGGTGTTCGGGTTGACGGGCGCTGGCGCTTCAGTTCGGGCATTGAGGATGCTACCTGGTTAATGCTCAACGCCCCCTGCGCTGACCACCCTGAAGCCGCTTGCACCCCGCGCTTTCTGGTGCTGGTCGCCGCCAACGAAGTGGAGAGGCTTCACAATTGGGACAGCTGCGGTATGGCGGCAACCGGTTCTCACGACGTGCTGCTCCGGCGGTTGTTGGTGCCGCATGACCGCGTCTTCGCGCTGCATGAAGTGTTTGCGCAGGACCCGCTTGCATTGGCGTGCGACTACATCGACAGGTTGCCCCTCGTGCCCTATCTGACCACCTCGATCATTGGCCCGCTACTGGGCTGTGCAGAGGGTGCTCTTGCCGCGTTTGTAGCGGCCTTCAACAGTTCATCGGCGGTAAGTGATCCCCGGATCGCCGAACAGGCTGCCCACTCGGCCGCACAGCTCTACAGCGTCGAGCTGTTGTATGACTCGTTGATCTCCCGGCTGCACGAGGCGGGACTCAGTGACCGGGTTCTGGACGCAGCGCAATTGTTGCAGCTCAAGCGCGACCGCGCCTATCTGGCGCAACAATGCGTACAGGCCGTGCACCGGTTAGTGGAAAGGCTCGGTGCGTCTTCCTTGGTTGCCAGTAACCCGCTTCAGCGTCACTGGCGTGATATCCAGGCGATGGCCGCGCACCGAGACGTGACCTGGAACGAAACGATGCAGGCCTGTGGCGACGCGATTCTGCGGCCTGCCACTGACAACGCTCAAAAGAATTGAGTTTTTTCCCGTCGGCCACCTCAGAGAGGTTTCACATGTTTGTTCGCAACAAAACCGATGTCGAGAACACCCCTTATTTCGTCGAATGGGGCGCCGGAACCAGTCACCGTCTGCTCACTGAACGTGATGCTATGGGCTTTACGCTGTGCCACACCATTGTCCGCGCGGGCACAGAGTCGCTCTTGCATTACCGCAATCACCTTGAGGCGTACTATTGCATTGGAGGTGAAGGCGAAGTCGAGGACATGCAAGGCAACGTATTTCCGATCCGGCCTGGGGATGTGTATGTGCTTGACCAGCACGATCGGCACTTTCTGCGCGGAGGCAAGGAGCAGGACCTGATACTGGTCAGCGTCTTCAATCCGCCTTTGCGTGGGGACGAGCGACATAACCTCAATGACGGTACGGGATCCGCCTACTAATGTTTCTTCTGGCCGCTATGCCACACCGCTTACTGACAGGAGTTCTCCATGCGTAAGGATTACCTCGCTTTTTTTATCTCGCTTTTTCTATCGAGACTGGCGGACCAGATCCTGTTGTTTATCGTGCCGCTGGTGGTATTCCAGACCACCAACAGCGCTTCATGGGCCGGGCTGGCGTTTTTCGTCGAATCGCTGCCGAGGTTTCTCGCGTTTCCGTTGTGCGGTGCCCTCTGCGACAAATACCCGCCAGTCAAAATTCTGCATATCAGCCAGATCTACCGGGCATCGCTGTGCGTGCTGGCGATGGTGCTCTACGCCATCTTTGGCGGTATCGGATGGCTGGTGGTGTTATCGGCACTGTGCGGGGTGCTGACCACGCAAGGCATCATGGCGCGCGAAGTGCTCATGCCGTATATCTTTCAGCACTACAGCTACACCAGAACGCTGTCCTATTCCCAGATCGCCGACCAGTCAGGGCTGGTTCTCGGGCCCTTGGTCGCGGCACTGATGCTTGAAGTGTGGGCCTGGCACTGGGTGGTGCTGTTGACCGCCGGCCTTTTTCTGCTGGCAGACCTGAGCATGCTCGCGTGGCAACGTCTCAGCCGTATCACGCTTGAGGTGTTCGAGCAGCATCAGGACATCTGGCTGCAGCCATTGCGGATTGCCTTCGGGCACATCCGCAGCCTCGCGGAATTGAAAAAGATCATCACGCTGGCGGTAGGCGTCAACCTGATCGTCGGTGTCACGCTGGCGACCTCGGCAGCCATGGTGATCGGTGAGTACAGCGCCGGCAAAGACAGCTATGCCGGGCTGCAGGCGGCGGGCGCGGTGACGACCATCGTTATCCTGTTCTTCCTGGCCCGCGTGGCTCTGCCTATGCGCGTGCTGGGTGGCGTCGGCTTTTCGATGATCGCGACCGGGGCATTCATCAGCGCCCTGAGCCCGAACCTGATTGGCTATGCGTTGGGGTTCCTGTTGATCGTCGGTTTCGACAAGATGTTCAACGTCTACATGCGCACCCTCCGGCAGCGGGTGATACCGCCTCAGGACTTCGGCAAGACGGTGGGCGTGATCACGTTGCTCAACAACCTGTCGCAGCCTCTGGCGGGTTTGCTGGTGGCGCTGCTCGCAGCGCCCCTGGGCATTCGCCAGGTCATCCTGATGCTGGCCGTGCTGACGAGCGTTATCGGAGCGGGTGCCCTGTGGTGGTTTGCAAAGGCACGCAGCCCTTTCCCGACCCCGATTGTTGAGGCTGATCGGGAGGCCGGGAAATGAAAAGGGAGCTGAATCCGTTTCGCTGAATCTGGATGAAGTCAGGACTTTTGAGGAAAGGCATTGTGCTTGTCCACGATGCAATGCCAAGAGCGCCGTGAAGAATTGATTTCATTGCTGTATTCAAAGATCGGGAAATCCCCAATCCTGAAGTGGGGAGAGCTGAGACAGAAAAGTTAGATGCTCGATGGTTTTTACTTTTTGTAGATTTTTAAGTTCCATCGGACCGCCGAGTGCCAGGGCTGGGACGAAGCCGTACATCTCGTCACTTTTGAGTGGGCCAAGTTTTTCTAGAGCCGGTTTAAATAGATCGGATAGGTCATTGTAGATAGGATTTAATGAGGAGAAAAACACTTTTGCGCCCAATTCTAATTTTTCTCCAGTAAATTGGTTGGCAAAAGCATGGTAGCGTCCAGCGTAGCTGGAAATGTTAAGGCAGTGCCCTCCCTTTTTACCCCATACATAAAGTACGCCAAAAGCTCCGCGTGCAATGACGTGGTATTCTTCAGTCGGATCAAGTTCTGTGTTGGGGGTCCAATTACTAAGTATGGATTCATAATCTTGAGGGTTTACCGTCCAGAAAAGTCCCTCCGCATACCCGCTCCAGCCGTGATCAGCCCAGTAATCAAGTAGCTGATCAGGGAGTCTGTGTTTATACTTGGCAATGCTTGATGCGGGTACTTCACGGCGTTCCATCGCCTGGCCGAACTTTTGGAGAAAAAAAGCATAGTGCTCGTCCATCATGCAGTCCGAGCTAGCATTATTACAAAGAAAGCCAATTTCTGGTTCCCGAATTTAGACATCAGGAAAGCCCCAATCCTGAAGTGGAGAGAGCTGGGATAGGAGTGTTAAGTGTTCGATGGTTTTTACTTTTTGCAGATTTTTTAATTCCACTGGTCCGCCGAGCGCCAATGCGGGTACGAATCCATACATTTCGTCCGCTTCGAGCGGGCCAAGACTTTTTAGCGCGGGCTTGAAAAGGCTGTTGAAGTCATTATACTCAAGCTGCATTGATGAGAAAAATACTTTAATTCCAAAGTCCAGATTTTCGCCAGCAAATATTGAGCTGTTGGTAGAGTATCGTGACATATAGCTAGTTATGGATAAGCTGTCTGCGCTTTTTTCTCCCCAAAGATACAGCTCTCCAAACGCGCTGCGAGCGATTACATAATAGTTATCACCTTTGAAAGCTTCTGTACCTGCAAGCCAAGTGTTGAGTAGGCTCTCGTAATCCTGCGGATTCACAGTCCAAAATAAGCCTTCGGCGTATCCACACCAGCCAAAATCTTCCCAATACTTTAATAGCTGCTCAGGTAGTTTGTTCTTATATCGTTCAATGCTCGAGTTTGGAACCACTTGGTGCTCAATTGCTGAGCCAAATTTCTTTAGGAAAAAAGCATAATCTTCGTCCATCACTTGCCTCCTATTTGCATCTTTTGAGTTTGGCGTTGATTTTTGTCGTGCTGCGCGACGCTTCAGGGATTAAGTTGGCTGCGTTATCCAGCCCCCTGATGCGACTTGGCCACTGCGGCCCTATACTTGAGTTAATACGTCGATCGCCGAGATCGTTGATGATGTCCTTTCCTCCTGCGATCATGTCTGGATTATGCAAAGCGGACAGTGTCTTCATTTTTTCTGCTACTTCTTTTTTTGCGGTTGCGTCAGCGATCTCTGGGCTCATACCGCCTAATCTTAGCTCGCGCACAATGCTCAACTCCATTTTGCGACTGAGTAATTTACGCGCATCCGCTGCTACTATCGGATCCCTCAAGGCTTCCCCGTTCTTAAACGCCTCCCGCCCCTTCAAATACTCTTCCACCGTCAAATCATTCAACCCCTTCTCTTGGCCCGCCAGTTGACGATCAAACTCAGGGATCCGGTCGAGGTGCTTATCGCTCACGTTAAAGCATGGCACCTTGTGCTCAGGCATGCCCGACGCTCTTTTCGGCTCGGGCTCGTCCGCACGTCGATTGGGCGGCGGAGGCGGCGGTGGCGGTTCCTGTTTGTCCAGTGCACTTTTACGAGGGCCGGCATGTTGCAGGTCGGGGTGTCTTGTCAGGGCGTCTTCGTGCTGGAGCATCCATTGGCCGAGCTTCGCACCTTTTTTGCTGGCTTGCATTTCATTGGCAAGTACGCTTGCGTTGCCTCGGCCGCGCGTCAGGTAGGCGACGATGGCGCCTAGTAGCAGTACCACCACTTCTTCGTGGCCTTGGGCGATGTGATATGCGGCGCGGTCTACAACCTGCGGATCGTCGCCGCCGAAGGGGTTGAGGCCAGGCTCGCCACGGGTGCCTTCCCAAGCGACTGTGATGCCACGTACGTAGTGGTCGACAAGCCGCGGGAGGCCGTCGACGAAGAATTCGGCAATGGACGCCAGGCCGAGAATGCCCAGGATCCAGGTGCTGAGCTCCAGGCCGATTGCGGCACCCGCCATGCCCATGGGCACCGCGCCTGCACCAAAGAAAAAGCTGCCGACTCCCGCACCTATCGCGCCCCCTGTGAGCGTGCTGCCCGCGACGATCATGGCCATTTGGGTGACCACGTCTATCAGGTCGTTGATGATGCTGGCGATGTCGATATCCAGGAAACGCCGCCCAAGCCGGCGGGCCGCTTCCAGTTCGGCGCGGTTGAACGCGCTTCTGATGTTACCGACGCGTCGGAGGTTGAGCTGTAGTGTTGAAACCGGCTCATTGTTGAGTCTGCGCTGGAAGCTGGCTCCAGGCTGGTAGCCCATGCTTCGGCTGATGCGTCGTTCTATATCGAGCCACGACGGCACAATGCTCGATAGCTGCATTGGGTGTCTCCCTGACTGCCCCGGTTGGTAGTTGCACCATAGAGAAGGCCGATAATGAAGTCAAAGTAGCCCGGGATTTTCTGATGGGTCCTACATGCCGAGTCTAGAAATCCTGCAGGCTGCTCTCCGTCCCTACAGAGAGCAGCCGCCGCTTCAGCCTTAAAACGCCAATGTCACCCGGGCATTCAGCGACTGATCCGATGCGTCGTTGCTCACCTGACCGTCGTAGCTCAGGCCCACGCTCAAGGTGTCGCTCAACCCCAGGTCGACACCTGCGCCGAGCACGGCTGCGCTGCGGGCGATGGGGGCGCCGGAGAGTTCGAAGGTGCTGCCGCCGCTGAAGGCCGAGCGGCTTTCCGGGGTGACGTCACCGTAGGCGCGACGCCAGCCCAGTGTGGCGTTGGGTTTGATCACGACGCTGCCAGCGCTCAGGCGGGTCGCTGCACGCAGGCCCAGGGTGCTGAAGGTGATGTGGTTGTCCTGGGACTTGTTCTGCAGGCTGATGGCGTTGCTGTTCTCGTCGAAGGCGTCGGTGTCCAGGCGCACATGCGCTAGGTTGGCGAAGGGTTCGAGCTGTGCGTTGCCCATTTCCAGGGTGTAGCCCAGTTCGCCGAAGACCTGATTGGTCGCTGCCTTGTAGTCTTCCTTGAAGTGTTCGGACGAGCCCGGCAGGTCCAGCGTGCGCTTGGCGGTCAGCTCATGCCAGGTGCGCACCGCGCCGAGGCGCAGGCCCAGTTGGCCCCATTTCGCGCCGCCGTAGACACCCAGGTGGTAGTTGTCGCTGTCGGTCGAGCCGGACGCGTGGCGCAGGTCGAAGCTGCTGTTGCTGAAGCCGGCCAATGCACCCACACGCCAGGTGTCGTCGAGCGGTACGTCGGCGCCGAACAGCAGGCCGCTGGTACGGGTTTCGAGGCCCGAGGCGTCACGGCTGCTGTCGGTCTGACCGGTCGCGCCGATGGCCTGGGTCCACACCACACCGCGCGAGGCATCACCGGCCAGGGTTTGCGTGGTGCTGCCGAATGCCTGTGTGGATTGCGCTTGTTGCATGCGAGCATTCATGGCATTGCGCACGAGTCGGCTGTCTTCGATCAATGCAGATTGGGTCGATGCATGCAGTTCGTTGGACAGCGCGCTGAACGTGGCCTGCGCCGTCGAGGCGTCGTCCTGTACCACCTGACGCCACAGCGCGTTGCCTGCGCCCGCGCTGTCCAGACCCTGTGCGACCGCCTTGGCGTTGCGCGTGGTCGCCAGGCTGGCGAAGGTTTGTGCGTTGCGATCCAGCGTCAGCCCGACATCGGTGGCGGTGTAGTTCAGCGTCGGGGTAAGGAACGCGAAGTTGGTTTGCACGGCGGCAAATGCACCGCTGACGCCACCGGCTGCGGAGAGGATCGAGTAACGGCTGGCGGCCAGCCAGTTACCGCCTTCGACCAGCGACAGCGTGCTGTTATTGATCGTCGCGCGACCGCTGGCGACGATGCGGTCGGCTTTGCCACTGGCGTCCGACTCGACCTGATAGACCGAACCCTGAGCCAGGTTGACGTCACCGTTGACGTTCAGTTGCCCGACCGAATTACCCGGCGCGACCACGCCGCCCTGAGCGACGTTGATGCCGCCCACGGTGCCGTTGCCACCCAGCGTTGCGCCTTGCTGCACGCTGACGATGGAGTTGCCGAGGCTACCATTCACTGCCAGGCGACCGGCCTGCACGGTCGTCGCGCCGGACAGGCTGCTGTTGCCGGTCAGGTTCAGTGAGCCGACACCGCGTTTGATCAGCGCACCGTTGCCGGTCAGGGTGTTGGCGAGGGTGTCGTTGGTGGACTGATCGACCACCAGCGTTGCGTTGTCGGTGATCGTGCCGCTGCCGAAGGCCTGGGCATGACCGGTCAGGGTGCCGCCGTTGATCAGCGTGCCGCCCGAGTAGGTGTTGTTGCCGGTCAGGATCAGGTTGCCCGTACCGTTCTTGATCAGCGCACCGCTGCCGCTGATGTCGTTGCGCCAGGCGTCGATGGCGTTATAGCCGCCCAGGCTGGCGTTCATGTTGACGGTGACGTTGGAATTGAACGCGCCGTAGCCATCGCCTGCGGCATACAGGTTCAGGCGACCGTAGCCACCTGACTGATCGATCACTGCATAGCCCGATGACAGTTCAGTGGTCGCCAGAATCTCGCGACGCTGGCTGGCGTCGAGGTACGGGAAGCGTGTTTCCAGCAGCACTTCCGCGTTGGTCGGCACGACCGGGGCCAGGTTGGTCGGGCCGACCGGGTCGAAGCCGTAGGTCATGCGCGCGGTGTACAGCGCCTTGTCCTGCGCGTGCTGGGACGTGCGGTCGGTGGCCGGGTCGATGGCCGTCATGCAATTGTTGACGTTGCCGCCGCACTGAGCAGTGAAATACGCCAGCGCCTGTGCGCGAGCATCGGCGCGCAGTTGGGCGTTGGCCGGGTTGGACAGGTTGTCGATGGCGAAATAGGTCGCGGTGATTCGCCCGCCCATCACGTCGAAGGGCGAGTGCATGCCCGCTTCGATGCGGTTGTCGCCGATCTCCGAAGCACGCAGCATCAACTCGCTGAACCGCTCGGGGATCGCGTAGGCCAAGGCGTAGGCTGACAGGTAAGCGGCGTTGGTGTGACCGCTGGGGAAGCCCGAGTCACTGGCCGGCGTGGTGCTTTCGGCCGGGCGCAGGGAGGGCGCGACGACGAATGCGAGGCTCTGTCCGTCGAGGCTCTGCCGCCATGGTCGTGGGTACAGATAGTGGGACTTGGCCGGAGTCGTGGAGGCATCGTTGCGCACCGCGCCGACCAGATCGACCACCTTGCCCAGCGCCGAAGACGAACTGCCTGCACCATTGCCCTTGTCGTCGTACCTGACGGTTTTGTTGCTGTCGTCGAATTGCGTAATCGTCGTGAACGCGCCCGCGCCGGCTTTGTAGGCATCGCTCAGTGAGCCCAGGCCGCTGATGGCGCTGTAGCTCTGGTCGCGGCGGTCATCGAAGTAGGCAGCGGTTTCCTGCGCCAGCGTGCGCGAGTTGGCGCGGTCGACCACGATCTGCAGGTTGCGCCGAAGCAGGCTCTGACCCAGGGCGGTGGGCGTGCCGGTGTCCCAGGTTGCACCGGTTGTCCACAGGGTGTTGAACCCGGAGAGCAGGTCCACACCGTTTATACGATTGTCATTGGCACGGCTCGCTGCCTGAACCGAGACGGCAAGCAGCGACAGTATCAATGACGACACCATTACATGGGCAACCGGTTTATTGGATCGCATAGCGGGCGCTTCACTCAGGTCGAATAAGGCGCCGACCCTAGCAAGGCGGTCTTACACTTGGATGTATCTGCTGTGACACATTTATGCTGGCTGACGTTACACAGCGAGGCAGTGAAAACTTCAGCACTATCGATATTCTTTAACGGTATTTAAATTCTCTTTCTTATATCTATAGAGTTTCTTCTTTCAGTCACACAGTCCTGGAGTCGGAGTTCTCATGCCAGCAGCCTCCCTCGCTTCATCGTCCGCTCAACCTGCTTCGCAAGCGTTCGAAGTGCGTCCATTCACTGAAAAGGTGGGCGCGGAAATTGTTGGGCTGGATCTGTCCAGGCCGTTGAACGATGCCGACTTCGCTCGTGTGCATCAGGCACATCTGGACCATCATGTGGTGGTGTTTCGCGATCAGCAGATCACGCCGCAACAGCAGATCGATTTCAGCCGGCGCTTCGGGGTGCTGCAGATCCATGTGCTCAAGCAGTTTCTGTTGGCCAACCACCCGGAAATCCTGATCGTCTCCAACATTGTCGAGAACGATAAGCCTGTGGGCCTGGGCGATGCCGGTAAATACTGGCATTCGGACCTGTCATACAAAGAGTTGCCGAGCCTGGGCTCGATGCTTTACGCCCAGGAGTTGCCGAGTGAAGGCGGCGATACGCTGTTTGCAGACATGCACCTGGCATGGGAAACGTTGCCGCAACACCTGCGCGATGCCGTCGAGGGGCGTTCAGCGGTGCACAGTTACACCGCACGCTACGCCGAGGGCCATAACGCCGCCAACTGGCGTCCGACCCTGACCGCCGAGCAACTGGCGCAGGTAGTTGAAGTCAGCCATCCGATCGTTCGCACTCACCCTGAAAACGGGCGCAAGGCGCTGTTCGTCAGCGAGGGTTTTACTACACGCATCCTCGGTCTGCCGGAAGACGAGAGCCGTCAGATTCTCAACGAGATTTACGCCCACAGCGTGAAGCCCGAGCACATCTATCGGCACCAGTGGCAGGCCAACGACATGGTGTTCTGGGACAACCGCTCCCTGATCCATCTGGCTGCCGGCTGCCCGGCGCATCTGCGCCGCAAACTGCATCGCACGACCATTCAAGGCACCGCGCCATTTTGATCCAGGAGAGCCGTTCATGAATGCTGTCGCGCAAGGCCACACGGCCAGCACCAGCACCCAAGCGCAGTCGGCTGCACAGCCCACTGCTGAAGCCTTGCTGCAAGTTCGCGGCGTCAGCCTCGAATACCGCACGCCAGAACGCGTTGTGCGGGCGACGCATCAGGTCAGTTTCGAAGTCGATCCGGCCGATCGTTTCGTGCTGCTCGGCCCGTCCGGTTGCGGCAAGTCGACCCTGCTCAAGGCGGTGGCCGGTTTCATCGAGCCCAGTGAGGGCGAGATTCGTCTGGCGGGGCATCAGGTCACCGAGCCTGGCCCGGACCGCATCGTGGTGTTTCAGGAATTCGACCAGCTGCCGCCGTGGAAAACCGTGATCGAGAACGTCATGTTTCCGCTGCTGGCATCACGCACGCTGAAGCGCCCCGAAGCGCTGGAGCGCGCGCGTTACTACCTGGAAAAGGTCGGCCTCAGTGCGTTTGCCGATGCCTACCCGCACACCTTGTCCGGTGGCATGAAAGCCCGCGTGGCGATTGCCCGGGCTCTGGCCATGCAGCCGAAAATCCTGCTGATGGACGAACCCTTTGCCGCGCTGGATGCACTGACCCGACGCAAGATGCAGGAAGAGCTGCTGGAGCTGTGGGATGAGGTGCGCTTTACGCTGCTGTTCGTCACGCACTCCATCGAAGAAGCGCTGGTGGTTGGCAATCGCATCCTGCTGCTGTCGCCGCATCCGGGCCGTGTAAGGGCGGAAATCAACAGCCATCAATACGACCTGAAAAGCCTCGGCGGTGTCGGTTTTCAGCAAACCGCGCAGCGTATTCATCGGTTGTTGTTCGATGAGGGCGAGGCCGGGCCGGTGGAGCAGGATCTGAATTTTCAGGACATCCGGATCGCTTATTGACTGGCCGCACTGGTACAGGTTTTTGATTCTGGCCGAAGGCCGTAGGAGCGAACTCGTTCGCGAAGACGGTAGTTCAGACAATGCATCTTCTGAGAATGTAACGGCCCATTCGCGAACAAACTCGCTCCACGCCCTGCGAGCAGAATCAAAGGCTAAATAATGAATGCTGTGCGTATTAACGCTTCCCAGAGCGTTCTGTATACGCTTTTTACGACTACCGAGAACCCGAATCATGAGCCTCGCACCTCCCGCTCGCGAAGAATATGAAATCACGCTGGAGCCTTTCACTCAGGAAGACCTGACCCGCGACCTGCCCCTGGCACAGCGCATCTGGCAACTGGGCTGGGTGCGCAAATGCGTCATCATGATCGCCCTGGCGGTGATCTGGGAACTGGCCGCACGTCTGCAGAACAACGACCTGCTGTTGCCGAGCTTTCTGCAAACGGCGGCCGCCTTTTATGACGGGCTGATTTCCGGTGAGTTGCCGGGCAAGGTCTGGATCTCCCTGACCGTGCTGATTCAGGGCTACCTGATCGGCATCGTGCTGGCGTTCGCCCTGACCACCCTGGCAGTGTCCACCCAACTGGGCCGCGACCTGCTCAGCACGCTGACTGCGATGTTCAACCCGCTACCGGCCATTGCCCTGCTACCGCTGGCGCTGCTGTGGTTCGGGCTGGGTCAGAACAGCCTGATCTTCGTGCTGGTGCATTCGGTGCTGTGGGCACTGGCGCTCAATACTTACGCGGGCTTTCTGGGTGTCTCGGAAACCCAGCGCATGGCCGGGCGCAACTATGGTCTCAAAGGCCTGCGCTTTGTCTGGCACATCCTGATCCCCGCTGCGCTGCCATCGATTCTCGCCGGTCTGAAGATCGGCTGGGCCTTTGCCTGGCGCACGCTGATCGCCGCCGAACTGGTGTTTGGCGCGTCCTCCGGCAAGGGCGGTCTGGGCTGGTACATCTTCCAGAACCGTAACGAGCTGTATACCGACAAGGTCTTCGCAGGCCTGGCAGCGGTGATCCTCATCGGCCTGCTGGTCGAGAACCTGCTGTTCGCCAACATCGAACGCCTGACCGTCAAGCGCTGGGGCATGCAGCGTTGAAACGCCGTCTTTTTTTGAATAATCAGGGTGAGAACCACATGAAAACTGCATTTCAACGCCCGGCACTGAGTGTGTTGGCGGCGACGCTTGGCTTGTTTGGCGCGCTGCTCAGCGGCGGTGCCCAGGCTGAAGGCAAGATCAGCATCGCTCAGCAATTCGGCATTGGCTACCTGATCCTCGACGTGGTGCGCGATCAGAAACTGATCGAGAAACACGGCAAGGAGCAGGGCCTCGACATCAAGGTCGACTGGAACAGCATCTCCGGTGCCACGGCGATGAACGAAGCGTTGCTGGCCGGCGCACTGGATGTGGTGTCGGCAGGCGTGCCGCCGATGCTGACCGTCTGGGACCGCACCAAGGGCAAGCAGAACGTCAAGGCGATTGCCTCGCTGGGTTCGATGCCCAACTACCTGCTGACCAACAACCCCAACGTCAAGACCCTCAAGGACTTCACCGACAAGGACCGCATCGCCGTACCGGCTGCGGGCGTGGGCTTCCAGTCGCGCACGTTGCAGATCGAGACCGCCAAGCTGTTCGGTAACGACAACTACAAGAAATTCGACAACATCTCGGTCAGCCTCGCGCACCCGGATGCGACTTCCGCGCTGATTGCCGGTGGCTCGGAAATCAACTCGCACTTCTCCAGCCCGCCGTTCCAGTACCAGGAACTGGAGAGCGCCAACGTGCATAAGGTGCTCAGTTCCTATGACGTGCTGGGCGGCCAGGCGACGTTCAACGTGCTCTACACCACCGAGAAATTTCACGACGAAAACCCCAAGACCTACAAGGCGTTCTACGATGCGCTGGCCGAAGCCGAGAAGATCATCAAGGCCGACAAGCCCGCTGCCGCGCAGACCTACATCCGCGTCGAGCAATCGAAGCTACCGTTGCCACTGGTAGAGAAAATCGTCGCCGACCCGGAAATCGACTTCACCGTCACGCCGCAGCGCACCTTCATCTACGCCGAGAAACTGCATGAACTGGGTGTGTTGAAAAACAAGGCGGCGAGCTGGAAGGATTTCTTCTTCGAAGAAGCGCACGGCACCGAGGGCAGTTGATCGGCGCGGTTTGCGGATGACGCGGAGCGTCACGAACGGCATTCCCACGCAGAGCGTGAGGAACGATAAGTGATCTCGGGAACGCCATCGTACCCATGCTCCGCGTGGGTATGGATTTCCGGACGCTCTGCGTCCTCCTGAATGTATGACGCGGAGCGTCATGAAGAGCATTCCCACGCAGAGCGTGAGGAACGATAAGTGATCTCCCGGGCGCCTATCGTTCCTCACGCTCCAGCGTGGGAATGCCGTTCTGGACGCTCTGCGTCCTCTTCTGAAAGATTCAGGTTACTTCCGCTCACGAAAAACCTGTCCTGCAGGACCTTTCTTTCAGTCTTTTCTCTTTCCTGCGTATGACCTTTCCTAGAAAATCCCGGGCCCTTGTGCCTGCCAACTCTGCACTCTAGGCTGCGTCGGTCGCTGATTTTCAGCGATCGGGTTTAGCAGCCTGTCCAGAGACACGCAGCGCAATTACCGTTTTATGGCGGCTTTGCGTGGGGCACTTTCGAGTGCGCCGGGTCTGTGTTCTCTACCGGTCTGCTAACCCGCGTCAAAGTCGCCACCCTTGTTTGTTTAGCAGCGAACATCTGATGGCCCCACTTGCAGAGGCACACATGATGATCAACTCAACCCCGTCCCCGCCGCTCCCCAACTCTCTGGAAGACTCTCTGATACAGGTCAGCGACATACTGCGCTGTGCCTCTGCCACCGCGTATGAAACCGGTGACAACCTCGATGGCCTGAAACGCGATCTGGCATTCTCGGTGGTGCATCTGATCAATATGGCCAAGGCCGAGCTGGAGCGCTCGCTGGAATGTGTTCAGAACCCTGACAGCCCTGATGAAACCTAGCAGTTCTACGAGTAGCCGCTAAGGTTCAGTTAACGCATTGTGTGCTTGAAGAGGCCTGCCTCGCTGAAAGACCACTCCGGTTACTCGTCATGCGCCAGCAAACCACTCCATGCCGCTACCGCTACGACGCGCTGGACCGGCTCGCGACTCGCACGCCTGTGGGAGGGTCCATTGCCCGTTCGTTCTATCAGTCCGACACGCTGGCCAGCGAGATTCAGGATGCAGAACACCTTCGCTTCCTGCATCACGATCGCCAGTTGCTCGCTACGCAGTCAGCGCTCGCCACGTTGTTGATCGGCTCGGACCAACAGCACAGCGTGCTCCACACCGTATCGGCCGGCTTGCCTGCCGCTATCGCCTACACCCCCTATGGGCATCGGCAAGCGCTGAACCCGCTGCCAGGCTTCAACGGTGAGCGACCTGACCCGTTGACCGGTCATTATCTGTTGGGCAATGGTTATCGCGCCTACAACCCCGTTCTGATGCGCTTCAACAGCCCTGACAGCCTGAGTCCGTTTGGCAACGGCGGAGTCAATGCGTATGGCTATTGTGCGGGTGACCCGGTCAATCGATCCGATCCTACGGGACATGGACTCATTGATGATGTGCAGACGTACATCTACCTTGGCACAGCCCTTGTTACCGGCGTTTTTGGCCTTCTGACGGCTCGTTCGTCTATAAAGGCTGTGATAAAGGGAGTGAAGCTAGATCCCGAAGCAAACGCTGTCGATAATGCCCTCTCCCAGACTTCCGCGCTCAGAAGACCGGCGACCACGGTGGAAAAAGTCTCGGCAGCCATTGGTGTCGGAGCGCTGATTGCCAGTGCGACATGGACCGCCTCTTATATTGCAGGTAAGTTCGAGCGTGATTCACTGGCAGCTCGTACGCTGAGAAGCGTTGCTATAGTTGTTGTTGTCCCTGTCCTCGGGTTTCGTGGCTGGACGTATTATCGTTCCAGACCCTCAGCGCGAGCTGCAAAAAAAGCTTCGATGTCTAAGCAGAGCTCCTTAACTGGGTCTAATCGCATTCGATCCTCACGTTCAAGTATTCGAAGTGATGATCCAGAGATTCAAAACACTCATCTTTGAACATCCTCTTCGTTCTCTGCATAAACCCGGTCGCTGACATTTTTACCAGTAGACCTGCATCACGACTCGGGTCACGCTGAAGCTCTGACTTCGTCATCATCAGGGAACGATAATGGCCATTCTGTGCAGGTACACCTACGACCCGCTGGACCGTGTGTCCACATTGACGCCGTTGGCTCAGGCCGTCTTCAACCGGTTCTACAACGGCGAACAACTGATGACCGAGTTGCAGGGCGGCAGGCAAAGAACCTGTGTCCGCGCAGGCGGCCAGCTGCTGGCGCAGCAGAGTCGCGAGGGTGATGAAGTGATGACGACGATGCTCTCCGGTGACCAGCAAAACAGCGTTCTGCACGCGAGCGGTGCCATGCAGCAAGCAGATATTGCCTATTCGCCTTACGGTCATCGTGATGCTGTCCGGCCTGTCGCGGAGCTACCCGGTTTCAACGGCGAGCAGCCTGACCCGCTGACCGGCCATTACCTTCTCGGCAACGGTTATCGCGCCTACAACCCGGTTTTGATGCGCTTCAACAGTCCGGACAGCATGAGCCCGTTTGGCAAGGGTGGGGTGAATGCGTATGCCTATTGTGTGGGGGATCCGGTTAATCGCACAGACCCTACAGGGCATGAGTCCTGGGAATTTTATGCAAGCTTGGCCATGGCTGTGGTGGGTGTTGCATTAGGCATTTATGCCTTTCCTAGAGTACGGAACGTTAAAGTGGTTGGGCCGACTATGCTTGCCGGATTTGGTGCTTCTTCCGCGACTACAGCATCTGCGCTTATGAATTATTACGATGTAGAGGGTGGCTCGGAACTGGGTTGGGCGGCTGTTGGTCTGGGTGCCTTGTCATTGGCCGGTGGTGCAATGTCCGCAAAATCCGCCTTTACTCGTGGCCGGGCTCGCGGCCCGACAAATAGCTCCGCGAGAGAGCTTCCAGATCACCACTCTGCGCCATCCGCTGCATCCACCGACAGGCCCCCAACTTACGACCAAGCGATGGAGCGTCCCAACGCGCCACCGCCCGTCTATGTCGAAGCGCCACCGCCCACCTATGCCGAGGCGATAGAGCTAGCTGAATTTCCTTCTCGGCCTGGTAATTCCTCGGTGCGGAGCAATTCGGCCTCACCTGCATTACCCGGTATTTCAATTGATGTTGCGCGTATCCGTGGGAGTGCCGGGTCGGTGCGCGAAACGGCAGTTTAATCTAAACCAGATTCCATTTCGTCAGGGACCTTCAGGGTAGATGTGTCTTCTGGAATTTTATCGCGCCTACAAACCCCTTTTGATGCGGTTCAACGGCGCCGAGAGCCTGAGTCCGTTTGGCCTGAAATCAGCATTGCGTCTCTCCACGCTCTACATGAACCTGGTCGCTGACATTTCTGCCAGTAGACCTGCATCACGACTCGGGTCACGCTGAAGCTCTGACTTCGTCATCATCAAGGAACGATAATGGCCATTCTGTGCAGGTACACCTACGACCCGCTGGACCGTGTGTCCACATTGACCCCGTTAGCTCAGGCCGTCTTCAACCGGTTCTACAACGGCGAACAACTGATGACCGAGTTGCAGGGCGGCAGGCAAAGAACCTGTGTCCGCGCAGGCGGCCAGCTGCTGGCGCAACAGCTTCGGGAGGGCGATGAGGTCGTGACGACGATGATCGCCGGCGACCGTAACAATAGCGTTCTGCACGCGAGCGAAGCCGGGCAACAATCTGACGTTGTCTATACGCCATTCGGGCATCATCAAGCCGTGCAGGCTAGTGCAGAGCTACCCGGTTTCAACGGCGAGCAGCCTGACCCGCTGACCGGCCATTACCTGCTCGGCAATGGCTATCGCGCCTACAACCCGGTTTTGATGCGCTTCAACAGTCCTGACAGCATGAGCCCGTTTGGCAAGGGCGGGTTGAATGCGTATGCGTATTGTGTGGGTGATCCGGTCAATCGGGTTGATCCGACGGGGCATTTCTCGGCGTTGGCTGCTTTGATATCAGGCATTGTACTTAGTGCTGCCGGAGCGGGCGCAATAGCGACGGCTGCCGGGCTCAAGGATTCGGACAGTACGCTCGGTACCACGCTCACCGTCGTCGGGAGCATCTCTTTGATGGCCGGCTTGGGGGCATTTGCTACGACGGGTTTCAAGTTAAAACAGACGAGCGTCAAGTTAAAACAAATGAGAGCCAAGATTAAAACAGGCAAGAGGGAGGCGAGTGATTTGGCGTCCGCTAGAAAACAATCGAGCGCTCGCCATGCTGAGGCATTGACTCGCCAGGCTGATGAATTGACTCGCCATGCTGATGAATTGAAGGGCCCCCCCGCATCTTCTGACAGTGCACTTACGTTTCGATTAGAGCTTATGGAGGCCGACGTCATGAAGAACGGTCCTTACGATTACTATTCTTCCAGCTTTCTTGACCCGGTTATGCTCAATAAAATACGAGATAAAGATGCGAAACGCGTTGTAGTACTTGATTCGACTAGTAGGCCCCCTGGTTTACTGACTTTGACGCGTATCGATGATGGTCAGACGCTTCGCACTAAAGCACACGCGATCAGGGAGATAACGTGAGTGGCATTGAAATTACCGGGAGGGATCAATATGCATCGCTGTTGCGGGACTAAAGAGGTCAGTCTCATCTAACTATAAAAGCAGACTCCGCTCATGTCTGTTGTCACGGCCCGCACGGTAAACGAAGGCTTGGGCTAGCCGGGGTTTCAAGTATGTATCATGTGCCTGTCAGTCATTCTTTCAGAACGGTCCACTCTCGTAGCATGTCCTGTTCTCTATAGTCAGCTGACAGGCTCCCTTCTCCTGCAAATAGCGCCCCCCAATGAACCCTCCCTCTCGCACACAGTCGCATACTCACGCTATTCTCTCGCCCTGATCACGTCCGCATCCGGCAGTCGCACAAGGAGTCTGCATGCCCGTTCGTATTTCAAGACTGGTTACGTTCGGTCTGGCCGCTGCCTTGGCGGCGCTGGCGGGCTGTGGCGAGGAAAAACCGGCGGCGCCCGAACTGCCCAGGGTTTACGTGCAGACGGTAAAAAGTGCCGACTTCGCCGCCAGTGTCGCCCTGACCGGTGATGTTCAGGCGCGGGTGCAGACCCGCCTGTCTTTCCGGGTCAATGGCAAGATCATTCAGCGTAACGTCGATGTGGGCGACCGGGTCACTGCCCGGCAGGTGCTGGCGCGGCTCGATCCGAAGGATCTGCAGACCAATGTCGATTCGGCCGCTGCTGCCGTGGCGGCCGAGCAGGCCCGCGTGAGCCAGTCCCGCGCTGCGTTTGTCCGTCAGCAAAAGCTGCTGCCCAAGGGTTATACCAGTCGCAGCGAATATGACTCGGCCCAGGCCGCCGTGCGTGGCAGCGAGAGTTCGTTGAAAGCGGCGCAGGCGCAACTGGCCAATGCTCGCGAGCAACTGGGTTATACCGCTCTGGTCGCTGACGCGCCGGGTGTGATCACCGCGCGTCAGGCTGAAGTCGGGCAAGTGGTGCAGGCCACCATGCCGATTTTCGATCTGGCGCGCGACGGTGATCGCGATGCGGTGTTCAATGTCTACGAGTCGCTGTTCGTTCAGCCGCCGACCAATCAGGCCGTGCAGGTCACGTTGCTCGATAACCCGAACATCAAGGTCAGCGGCAAAGTGCGCGAAGTGACCCCGGCGGTGTCGGCGCAGACCGGTACCTTGCAGATCAAGATTGCCCTGGACCCGCTGCCGGAAGGCATGGACCTGGGCTCGGTGGTCAGCGTGGCGCTGAGCGCACCGGCCAACGCCAGTGTCGAGTTGCCATGGGCGGCGCTGACCAAGGACCTCGGCGAACAGTTGGGCAAGCCTGCCGTATGGGTGGTGGACGAGCAGGGCAAGGTCAATCTGCGCAAGGTCACCGTTACCCGTTACCTGACGTCCAAAGTCATCATTGGCGACGGGCTCAAGAGTGGAGAGAAAGTTGTGGTGGCAGGCGGACAGTTGTTACACCCGGACATGCAGGTCGACATTGCCGAACAGCCCAAACCACAGAATGCACAGGTGCAGCCATGAAGCGTCGGTCATGTCTGTTGCTGGGCAGCCTGCTGTTGAGCGGCGTTTTATTGAGTGGCTGTGGCAAAGATGAAGCACCTCCCGAGCCGGTGCGTCCCGTCGTGTTTGTCGAAGTCCGGCCTGAGTCGAATCAGGATTTCGGGCGTTTCGCCGGCAATATCCAGGCGCGTTATCAAAGTGTGCTGGGCTTTCGTGTCGCGGGGCGCATTGCCCGGCGCGATGTTGACGTAGGCGCTGAAGTCAAGAAAGGCGACTTGCTGGCAACCCTCGATCCGACCGATCAGCAGAACACGGTGCGTGCCCGGCAGGGCGACCTGGCCAATGTTCAGGCGCAGTTGATCAACGCCCAGGCCAATGCTCGGCGCCAGCAGGAGCTGTTCGATCGCGGCGTCGGTGCCCAGGCGCAACTGGACATCGCCCTGACCGACCTGAAGACCGCCAGCTCGTCGCAGGAGCAGGCCAAAGCCGCGGCTCAACAGGCCCGCGACCAATTAAGCTACAGCGAGCTGCGCAGTGATCACGATGCGGTGGTTACCGAGTGGAAAGTCGAAGCCGGACAGGTGGTGACAGCCGGTCAGGAAGTCGTGACCCTGGCGCGGCCGGACATCAAGGAAGCGGTGATCGACCTGCCCGATACATTGGCCGACCAGTTACCGTCCGACGTGGTCTTCACCGTCGCCAGTCAGCTGAATCCGGAAGTGAACACCACTGCCACCATTCGCGAAATCGAGCCCCAGGCCGACCGCACCACACGTACGCGCCGTGCGCGTCTGTCGCTGGCGCAAACGCCAGCGGCGTTCCGGCTGGGCACGGCCATCAGCGTGACGCTCAGCTCGACCATCACGCCGCGCATGCGTCTGCCGATCAATGCCCTGCAGGAAGTCGATGGCAAACGCCAGGTCTGGATCGTCGACTCGCAGAGCCAGACGGTGAACCCCAGAGCGGTGACTATTGCCAGCCGTGACAGCGACTCCTTCGTGCTGACCGATGGCGTCAAAGCGGGTGAAAAAGTGGTGAGCGCGGGCGTCAACAGCCTCAAGCCGGGCCAGAAAGTCAAAGTCGATGAGGAAAGCCCGCGATGAAAGGGAATTTCAATCTGTCCGAGTGGGCCATCAAGCATCAGTCGTTCGTCTGGTACCTGATGTTCGTCGCGCTGTTGATGGGCGTGTTTTCCTACATGAAGCTGGGCCGCGAGGAAGACCCATCCTTCACCATCAAGACCATGATTATCCAGACCCGCTGGCCGGGCGCGACGGTGGACGAGACCCTCGAGCAGGTCACCGACCGGATCGAGAAGAAGCTCGAAGAGCTGGACTCGCTGGACTACGTGAAGAGCTATACCCGACCGGGCGAGTCCACGGTTTTCGTGTACTTGCGTGATACGACCAATGCCAAGGCGATACCGGAAATCTGGTATCAGGTGCGCAAGAAAGTCGATGACATCCGTGGCCAGTTCCCGCAGGGGCTGCAAGGCCCGTCGTTCAACGACGAGTTCGGCGATGTGTACGGCTCGATCTATGCGTTTACCGCCGACGGTTTCTCGATGCGTCAGTTGCGTGACTACGTCGAGAAGGTTCGCGCCGACATCCGTGACGTGCCCGGCCTGGGCAAGGTCGAGATGATCGGTCAGCAGGACGAAGTGCTGTACCTGAACTTCTCGACACGCAAACTCGCGGCATTGGGCATCGATCAGAGCCAGGTGGTGCAAAGCCTGCAATCGCAGAACGCGGTGACGCCCGCCGGGGTGATCGAAGCCGGGCCGGAGCGGATCTCGGTACGCACCTCCGGGCAGTTCGCTTCCGAGAAGGATCTGGCTGCCGTCAATCTGCGCATCAATGACCGTTTTTACCGTCTGAGCGACATTGCTGACATCACCCGTGGCTACACCGATCCGCCCAAGCCGCTGTTCCGCTTCGATGGCAAACCGGCGATCGGCCTGGCCATCGCGATGCAGAAGGGCGGCAATATCCAGTCGTTCGGCAAGGCGCTGCATGAACGTATGGACGCTACGACGGCGGAGCTGCCAGTCGGCATTGGCGTGCACAAGGTGTCGGATCAGGCCGAAGTGGTGAACAAGGCCGTGGGCGGCTTTACCAGCGCGTTGTTCGAGGCGGTGATTATCGTGCTGTTGGTCAGCTTCGTCAGCCTCGGGTTTCGCGCGGGGTTGGTGGTCGCGTGCTCGATTCCGCTGGTACTGGCGATGGTGTTTGTGTTCATGGAATACAGCGGCATCACCATGCAACGGATTTCCCTCGGCGCACTGATCATCGCCCTCGGCCTGCTGGTGGATGACGCCATGATTACCGTGGAAATGATGGTCACACGGCTGGAAATGGGGGAATCCAAGGAGCAGGCCGCGACGTACGCCTACACCTCGACCGCGTTCCCGATGCTCACCGGTACGCTGGTGACCGTGGCCGGCTTTGTGCCGATCGGTCTGAACAACAGCTCGGCGGGGGAATACACCTTCACGCTGTTTGCCGTGATTGCCGTGGCGATGCTGGTGTCGTGGGTGGTTGCCGTGTTGTTTGCGCCGGTGATCGGCGTGCACATTCTGAGCGCCAACATCAAGCCCAAATCCGAAGAGCCGGGGCGCATAGGCCGGGCATTCAACGGCAGCATGCTCTGGGCCATGCGTCATCGCTGGCTGGCGATTGCCATCACGGTCGGGTTGTTCGCTGCATCGCTGTTCTCCATGCAGTTCGTGCAGAACCAGTTCTTCCCGTCTTCGGACCGCCCGGAAATTCTGGTCGACCTGAACCTGCCACAGAACGCCTCGATCAACGAAACGCGCAAGCTGGTCGATCGTTTTGAAGCGAGCCTCAAGGACGATCCGGACATCGAGCGCTGGAGCACCTACATCGGCCAGGGCGCGTTGCGTTTCTACCTGCCGCTCGATCAGCAACTGGAAAATCCGTTTTACGCCCAGCTGGTCATTGTCAGCAAAGGCCTGGAAGAGCGCGGCGCGTTGACTGCCCGTCTGCAAAAGCGCCTGCGTGATGACTTCGTCGGCATCGGGTCGTATGTGCAGGCGCTGGAAATGGGCCCGCCGGTGGGTCGTCCGTTGCAGTATCGCGTCAGCGGCGAGAACATCGACAAGGTGCGTCAG
The DNA here is from genome assembly GCF_020312195.1 of Pseudomonas sp. P129. Classification (NCBI taxonomy): domain Bacteria; kingdom Pseudomonadati; phylum Pseudomonadota; class Gammaproteobacteria; order Pseudomonadales; family Pseudomonadaceae; genus Pseudomonas; species Pseudomonas sp. P129. Next base: position 264,941 of record NZ_JAGPYS010000007.1, read on the forward strand.
CACGCCATCGAGCTGGCCACGCTGCTTGATCACAACCCACATGTGGGCGAAGTGATCTACGACTGGAACGAGCCGGGCAAGGTGCTGCGCATCGACATCAACCAGGACAAGGCCCGGCAGCTGGGTCTGTCGTCCGAGGACGTCGCCAAGCTGATGAACAGCGTGGTCAGCGGCTCTACCGTGACTCAGGTGCGTGATGACATCTATCTGATCAACGTGGTCGGACGTGCTGAAGACGCCGAGCGGGGTACGCCGGAAACCCTGCAGAACCTGCAAATCGTGACACCGACCGGCACGTCGATCCCGCTGCTGGCGTTTGCCACCGTCGGTTACGAGCTGGAGCAGCCATTGGTCTGGCGCCGCGATCGAAAGCCGACCATCACTGTGAAAGGCGCCGTCCGCGACGCGATTCAGCCGACTGATCTGGTCAAGCAGTTGCAACCGGAAATCGACAAGTTTGCCGCGGGTCTGCCGGTCGGCTACAAGGTTGCAACCGGCGGTACGGTCGAAGAAAGCAGCAAGGCACAGGGGCCGATTGCCAGCGTTGCGCCGCTGATGCTGTTCCTCATGGCGACGTTCCTGATGATTCAGTTGCACAGCATTCAGAAGATGTTCCTGGTGGCCAGTGTCGCGCCCCTCGGCCTGATAGGCGTGGTGCTTGCGCTGATCCCGACGGGGACGCCGCTGGGGTTCGTGGCGATTCTCGGGGTGCTGGCGCTGATCGGCATCATCATCCGCAACTCGGTGATTCTGGTGACCCAGATCGATGCCTATGAGAAAAGTGGTTATCTGCCGTGGGACGCCGTGGTCGAAGCCACCGAGCATCGTCGTCGTCCGATCCTGCTGACCGCGGCTGCGGCCAGCCTGGGCATGATTCCAATCGCCCGTGAGGTGTTCTGGGGGCCGATGGCCTACGCCATGATCGGCGGCATCATCATCGCCACGCTGCTGACCCTGCTGTTCCTGCCCGCGTTGTACGTGGCCTGGTACCGCATCAAGGAGCCGACCGACGAACAGCGTCGCGAAGCGGCTGACAAGGATGAAGGCGAGCACGCGCAGCCGGCGCATTGAGTCTGGCGTGCCCTGCCGCCTGTGACAGGGGGCAGGGCTGCTGACGCGGTAATCAGTCGTTCCCGTCGGCGTCTTCGGCGTCGATCATGGACAGGCTGAGATTGGCGAACCGTACAGGGCCGTACGGTGAGGCCAGTCTTGAGTTTGAAAACGCGAGGATAAAAGCTTCTGACGGAGCCGATACGTTCAGGAAGAAGTCATCAAGCAATTCTCCGAACTTGATATCGCCGGAAATGTGTTCCCATTTCTGGGTTGCGAGGCCGATGACCGGGGATAGATTCATCGCGCCTTCCTGATTGTAGCCACCCACGGCTATAACAAAAAGTACCTCATCTATGCGCAGGTCTGCGCTCATCACATCGAATTCGATATGCAGGGTCTTCGCCCGCAGATCGACGATGGACTGGCTGATTGCCACTCCAATGTTCAGTTTAATGCTTTGACCTGCGCCTTCCCCCATGGGCTTGAAGTCTGGCTCAAAGTCCTCCGGTGTTACCCAGTGGGCAAGGCCGTCGCTGAAGTCGCCGTTCTGCACATATTCATTCGCCATGATCAGTTCCTTTGATCGGTTGATGTCAGGTCCATTGTCAGCCGTATGCAAGTACTGCTGTGCAACGATGCTAAAGCTTGCGTGGCCAGGGCGATACTGTCAGAAGTAACAGCACACCGGCTTCACAACGCCGGACATCACTGACGCCGCCAGACACTCGCCAGCCATGGTTGCTGCTCCCTCGGCAGCCCGGCGGGACGGTAGTAGTGCTCCAGTTCGACAAAGCCGGCTTCGGTCAGCAATTTTCGCCATGATTCCAGGTCGTGATAAGCGCCGTAACGTTCGCCGTTCCAGCCTTCCTGATTCTCACCGCGCGGATTGGAGCTGAACAGCACGCCGCCCGGTTTGAGCGTGGCATGCAACTGACGCAGGACGCGCGGCAGCTCCTGTTTGGGGATGTGGAATAACACTGCGTTGGCGAAGAGGCCATCGAAGCGGCCTTGCGGCAGGTCGAGTTCGAGGAAGTTTTGCTGCAACACTTCGCAGCCGGTCTCGGCGCGGGCCATCTCGGCGAAACGTTCGGAGCCGTCGAGCCCGACCGCCACATGGCCCATCGCGGTAAACGCCTTCAGATCACGCCCCGGCCCGCAGCCGAAGTCGAGAATCTGCCAGGGCGTCGGTCCTTCGATATGGCGCAGCAGCGCGTCGATATTCTGGCTGACATCGTGGTCGCGGGTGCCTGCGCGGAAGTCGTCGGCCACGCTGTTGTAGTTGCCGAGCGTCGCGGCGGTGATCTGCGCAAGGGTCTGTGGGTCGAGTTTCATCAAGGGCGGTCCGGTAAGGGAAGACCGCCAATATACCCTCGCTGCGTGGCGGCTGCTCAGCGCCTGTCGAAGCTGCGTGCCAATCGGTCGCCGCCCAGCTGCACCAGCGCGACGACCGCAACCAGCAAGACGATCACGGTCAGCATCACCTGCGTGTCGAAGCGCTGATAGCCATAGCGATAGGCAATATCGCCCAATCCGCCTGCACCGATGGCACCGGCCATGGCCGATGAGTTGATCATGGTCACCAAGGTAATGGTGAAGCCACCGACGATACCGGGACGCGCTTCCGGCAGCAGCACGTGCCAGATGATGTGCCAGCGACGACAGCCCATCGCTTGGGCGGCCTCGACCAGGCCGTGATCGACCTCGCGCAGGCTGACCTCGGCGATCCGCGCAAAGAATGGCGTGGCGGCAATGGTCAGCGGCACGACGGCTGCCCAGACCCCATAGGTGGTGCCGACAATCATCCGGGTGAACGGAATCAGTGCGACCATCAGGATCAAGAACGGAATCGAGCGAAACAGGTTCACGAAGCCGCCCAGCACGCGGTTGATCCCCGGTGCTGCGTAGATGCCGCCTTTGGAACTGGTCACCAGAATCACCGCCAGCGGGATGCCCAGCAGCAGTGCGATCAATGACGACACACCGACCATCAGGAAGGTGTCGAGGGTGCCTTGCAGCAAGCGATCAACCCACATAACCCAATACCTCCGCGCGTGGCGCCAGTGTGCGGGCGCGCGCCAGTAGCTCGTCCCGACTGTGTGGCGAGCCGGCAACCGACAGAATGAGATGCCCGATGGCCCGGTCCTGAATGCGCTCGACGCCGCCTTGCAGCAACTCCACCTTGCCGCCCAGTGCCGTGAACAGCGCCGCCAGATCCGGCCCTTCAGCGCTGACGCCGGTGAAATGCACGTCCAGCAGCAGGGCCGCATCGGGTCGTTGCGGCTGATCGCTCAGGCGCTCGGCCCACTCTTTCGGCAGTCCGGTTTGCAGCGGCGCCAGCAGGGTTTTGCTGACGTCGTGCTGCGGGTCGCCAAACACCTGCCATACCGGCCCCTGCTCGACGATTCGTCCCTGTTCCTGCACCACGACGCGGTGACAGATATCACGGATGACCGCCATTTCATGGGTGATCAGCACGATGGTCAGGCCCAGGCGCTGGTTGATCTCGCGCAGCAGGCCGAGGATCGACTGGGTGGTTTCCGGGTCCAGTGCCGAAGTGGCTTCGTCGCACAACAGAATCGCCGGGTCGTGCACCAGCGCGCGAGCGATGCCGACACGCTGTTTCTGCCCGCCGGACAGTTGCGCGGGATACGCCTTGTGCTTGTCCTGCAACCCCACCAGCTCCAGCAACTGCGCGACCTTGCGCGCGCGTTGCTCCCTGGGCACGCCGGCGACCTTGAGCGGCAGCTCGACGTTCTGCCAGACGTTCTTGGCCGACATCAGGTTGAAGTGCTGGAAGATCATGCCGATGCGTCGGCGCAGCTCCACCAGCTTGTCTTCGTCGAACTCACCGATGTCCACCTGATCGATCAATACGCGACCGTTGCTCGGTTGCTCCAGGCGATTGATGGTGCGGATCAACGAGGATTTGCCTGCGCCGCTGCGGCCGATGATGCCGAAGATCTCGCCGTGCTGGACGGCCAGATCGATATTGCCCAGCGCCTCCACCGGGCCTTGCTTGCCGTGATAGGTCTTGCCCAGGTTGATGAAGCGCACATGCGCGCGATTCAACTCCGGATGCAGCTCGGCCTGTTGCGCCCGTTGACCTGCGCCCGTTGTGTCGAGTGGCCGTTGGCGTTGCGCGGTTGCGGTCATTCTTTCCACCCGGCCTGGTAAAGCTTGCCGTTGACCTTGTCCAGTGAGGCGCGGACGACCGGCGAGTGCTGATAAATGTCGACGAATTTCGCCAGACGCGGATCATCCTTGTGGTCAGGCTTGATCACGAACTGGATCACGTATTCCGGGTGATCCAGACCGTCGAACAGGATCGCCGAGTCGGCGGGAAAGGTCTTGGCCAGACGGATGTAGGCGGGGTAGCCCTGCACCAGATCGGCATCGTCGTAGGCTCGTACCAGTTGCACGGCTTCGACCTGAATGAGCTTGAGTTTTTTCGGGTTGGCGGTGATGTCTTCCTCGGTGGCCTTGTAGCCGACACCTTCCTTGAGCGTGATCAGCCCGGCCTTGGCTAGCAGTTGCAGGCCGCGTCCGCTGTTGATCGGGTCATTGGCGATGGCGACTGTGGCGCCGGTCGGCAGTTCGTCGAAGCGCTTGTACTTCTTCGAGTACAGACCCACGTTGTTGATGATTCCCGGGGCGTAGGGCACCAGGCCGAACCCGGCGGCTTCGTTGGCATTGGTCAGAAACGGGATGTGCTGAAAGTAGTTCACGTCGATATCGCCAGCAGCGAGGCTGACGTTGGGCGCGATCCAGTCGGTGAACTCGACCAGCTCGACTTTCAGGCCCTGCTTGCCGGCCTCTTCGACAGCGGCTTCGAGCGGTATGGCGAAGGCTGCCGTGGTCCCGACTTTCAGGGGTTTGTCGTCGGCGTAAGCGGTCAGGGTCAACAGGCCGAGGGCCAGTGCAGCGAGTGTTTTGCTCATGATGCGGTCCTTTTAAAAATCCCTAAGTCTCGTCCCCACGCCTTGTGCTTATCGCTCCCACAAGACCTGTGTACAACGCCAAGCGCTTCAGTGTGGGGGCGCATGTCTTCATCAAATATGTCGGTGTGCCGTCCCCGCAGCACATCGGTCCTGTGGGAGCGAGCTTGCTCGCGAATAGGCCAGTGCAGACACAAAAAACAGGGCGTCTGGACAATCGCTTTCGCGAGCAAGCTCGCTTCCACAAAGCCTGTGCACAACGCCAAGCGCTTCGGCGTGGGGCGCATGTCGTCATCAAATACGCCGGCGTGCCGTCCCCGCAGCGCATCGGTCCTGTGGGAGCGAGCTTGCTCGCGAATAGGCCAGTGCAGCCACAGAAAACAGGGCGTCTGGACAATCGCTTTCGCGAGCAAGCTCGCTCCCACAAAGCCTGTGCACAACGCCAAGCGCTTCAGCGTTGGGGCGCATGTCGTCATCAAATACGGCGGCGTGCCGTCCCCGCAGCGCATCGGTCCTGTGGGAGCGAGCTTGCTCGCGAATAGGCCAGTGCAGACACAAAAAACAGGGCGTCTGGACAATCGCTTTCGCGAGCAAGCTCGCTCCCACAAAGCCTGTGTACAACGCCAAGCGCTTCAGCGTGGGGGCGCATGTCGTCATCAAATACGGCGGCGTGCCGTCCCCGCAGCACATCGCTCCCACAAAATTTGTGTACAACGCCAAGCGCTTCAGCGTGGGGGCGCATGTCGTCATCAAATACGCCGGTGTGCCGCCCCCGCAGCGCATCGCTCCCACAAAGCCTGTGTACAACGCCAAGCGCTTCGGCGTGGGGCGCATGTCTTCATCAAATATGTCGGTGTGCCGCCCCCGCATGCCGCTCCGGCAAGCGGTCGGTGCCTTGCGGAAACAGTTTTTTGCGCAAGCTGCCCTCCTGGTAAGCGGTTTTGTATGAGCCCCGGCGTTGCAGCTCCGGGATCACCAGGTCAATGAAGTCCTCGTAACTTTCCGGGGTGACGATGCGGGTCAGGTTGAAGCCGTCCAGGCCGGTTTCCTCGATCCACGATTCGAGCTCGTCGGCGACCTGTCGGGGCGAGCCGATCAAGGTGATGTAACGGCCGCCCAAGGCGTGCTGGTCGAGCAGTTTCTGGCGCGTCCAGTCGTTGTTTTTCAGGTTTTTGGTCGCGGACTGAATGGCGTTGTTTTTCACGTACTGAATGGGTTCGTCCAGTTCGTACTGAGAAAAATCGATGCCCGTAGATGCGGCGAAGTGCGCCACGCCAGCTTCGGCGCTGGCATGGCGGCGGTATTCGGCGTGTTTCTCCCGAGCCAGTGCTTCAGTGGCGGCGACGATCACGTTCAGGCCCATGAACACCTTGATGTCCTCCGGGTTGCGCCCGGCCTGCACGGCACTGGCGCGCACCTTGTCGACCTGCTCGCGGGTCGCGGCCTTGTTCTGCCCGCTGATGAACACGCACTCGGCGTTCTGTCCGGCAAACTGCAGGCCGCGCTCCGAGCTGCCAGCCTGAAACAGCACCGGCGTGCGTTGCGGCGACGGTTCGCAGAGGTGATAACCCTCGACCTGATAGAACTCGCCCTGATGCCGGACCTTGTGGACCTTGCCTGGCTGGGCGTAGACGCGTTGCTCGCGGTCGTTGATCACGGCATCGTCTTCCCAGCTGCCTTCCCAGAGCTTGTAAAGCACCTCCAGGTACTCGTCGGCCTGATCGTAACGGCGGTCATGTTCGTTCTGCTCGCTGAGGCCCATGGCCCGCGCTGCGCTGTCGAGGTAACCGGTGACGATGTTCCAGCCCACCCGGCCACGGCTCAGGTGATCCAGTGTCGACATGCGCCTGGCGAACAGATAGGGCGCGTCGTAGGTCAGGTTGGCGGTCAGGCCGAAGCCCAGGTGTCTGGTGACCCCGGCCATGGCCGAGACCAGCAGCAGCGGGTCGTTGACCGGTAACTGGATCGCCTCCTTGAGGGTGACGTCCACCGAGTTCTGATAGACGTCATACACGCCCACGATGTCGGCGATGAACAGGCCGTCGAACAGCCCGCGTTCCAGCAGTTTTGCCAGCTCAGTCCAGTATTCCAGGCTGTTGAATTGTGTCGAGGTGTCGCGTGGATGGGTCCACAGGCCATGGTTGATATGGCCGATGCAGTTCATGTTGAACGCATTGAGGAGGATCTTTTTACGCGCCATCAGATCGTTCCCCGCAGGGGCGGATTAGTCTCATTGAGGTAGTAATTGCCGATGGCGTGAAACTTCCAGCGCACCGGGTCATGCAGCGTATGCACGCGCGCATTGCGCCAGTGGCGATCCAGGCCGTGTTCCGCCAGTGTGGATTGACTGCCCGCCAGCTCGAACAGCGTGCTGCCGGCTGCCAGGGAAATCTCCGTGCTGATGGCGCGCGCTTCGGCCACGGCTATCGAGGCGGCGGCGACGGTCTCGGCATTGCTGTCGGCCTGAGCGACATCCAGAAATTCCCCGGCGCGTTCGAGCAGTGCTTCGGCGGCATGCAGGCGAATACCCAGCTTGCCGAAGCTGTGCAGGGCCAGCGGGTCGTCCACGGCCTTTTCGATACCCGAATCGATCCATGGCCGGGTACGCGTCTGCACGAACGTCAGGGCGTCCTCGAAGGCCGCTCGGGCAATGCCGGTGTCGATCGCAGCGTGGAGAATCTGCGCCAGTGGCCCGACCGTGGTAGGGCGCTGGAAGGCGCTCTGGAACGGCACCACATCGTTGGCGCTGACATACACATTGTCGAACACCACCGAGCCACTGCCGGTGGTGCGCTGCCCGAAACCGCTCCAGTCGTCGATGACGCTCAGCCCCTCGCTGTCGTGCGGCACGAACACCAGTTGCTGCACACCTTCATCGTCAATCACCGAGGTGGGGATACGGTGCGCATACAGCGCGCCGGTGGCGTAGAACTTGCGGCCGTTGATGCGATAACCGTCCCCGTCGCGGCTCAGGCGAGTGGTGCGGTCATGTGCGGTTCTGGTCCCCAGTTCGGCCAGCGCATTGCCGAAGCGTACGCCCGCCAGTGCCTCGGCGTACAAGCGCGCCTGTTGCTGCGGACTGCCGTTCACACGCAGCACTTCCAGAGCGTAAAAATGGTTTTGTGGAATCTGGCCCAGCGAGCCATCGGCTTCGGAAATCAGCTGGATCACCTTGGCCAGGGTGACATTGGAAACACCTGCGCCGCCGAACGCTTGCGGCACACTGATGCCCCACAGACCGGACTGGCTGAACAGGTCGAGTTCGGCATGCGGCAAACGGCGCTCGCGATCGCGTTGCGCGCTGTCGGTTTTCAATTGCAGGGCCAGTTCGCGGGCTATGTGCAGGGCCTGAGCGTCACTGGTGATCAACGCTGCGTTGACGCGCGCTTTCGGGTTGGAACTCATGAAGGGTGTTCTCCAGTGGTCTGGTTCAGATCCAGGAATGGCGAGCAGGCAGGGTGCCGTTCAAATGCCAGGTGCCGACCGCGTGGTATTTCCAGCGCACCGGGTCATGCAGGGTGTGGACGCGCGCGTTGCGCCAGTGGCGGTCGAGATTGAACTCGGCCAGGGTCGCGCGGCTGCCGGCCAGTTCGAACAGCTTCTCGCTGGCCAGCAGCGAGATTTCGGTAGTCAGTACCTTGGCCCGCGCGACCGCGATGGAGGCGCGGGCTGCCGAGTGCTCATCGATGGGGGCAGCGCTGATCTCGTCGAGCTCCTGACCCGCCTTGCGCAGCAGCGCTTCTGCCGCGTGCAGTTCGAGTTTCAGCTTGCCGATGTCGGCAATCACGTAGAGGTCATCGCTGGCGCGCTCGACATTGGCGTCGACCCACGGGCGGGATTTCTCGCGTACAAAGGCAATCGCATCGTCGATGGCGCCGCGCGCAATACCCGCGTCGATTGCGGCCTGGATCAGTTGCGAAACGGCGCCCTGAATGTTCGGCGTCAGGGACAGGCGCCAGTTATCGACCACCAGCCCGGCGTCCACCGGCACGTTGTCGAGCAGCACCGTGCCGCTGGCGGTTGTGCGCTGGCCAAAGCCCGACCAGTCATCAACGATGCGCAGGCCCGGTGTGCCGCGCTCGATGAAGGCCATGATCTGCCGGCCTTGATCATCCAGCGCCTTGACTGCGACCCAATGCGCGAACAGCGCGCCGGTGGAATAGAACTTCTGTCCGGTAATGGCAAGGCGGTCGCCATTGGCGGTGATCCGCGCCTTGAGTTCCAGCGTGTTTTTGGTGCCACGCTCAGGGCCTGCATTGCCGATGCGCCAACCGTCCAGCACGCTCTGGAACAGCGCTTTCTTCTGCTGCTCGGTGGCGCTGCTCTGCAGCAGGTGCAGAATGCCGAACTGGTTTTGCGGAATTTGTCCCAGTGCCGGGTCGGCAGCAGAAATGATCCTGAAAACTTCGGCTACCGTGACGAACGATACTTGCGGGCCGCCGTACGCGCGCGGGATGGAAATACTGCCCAGTCCGCTACGGGTGAACTGTTCGATTTCAGCCCATGGCAAGGCGCGTTGTCTGTCGCGATTGGCGGCGTTGACCTGCGCGGCCGCGGCCAGTTCATGGGCTGCTGCAATGGCTTGCGCGTCGTTTTGCAACACGCTGGCCTTCAGCAGGCGGGGTGCAACGTCAGGCTCTTGTGGAGCCTCGACGCTGTGGGCCGTTACCGTCGCCGGATCAGACTCGCGTCGCTCACCGTCAATCGATACGACCCTGGGTTTATCCACAGGGGTAGTTGTGAAAGGGACCATCGGAACCTCGTAGCAGTAGGCCGCATCAGGTGCGGCTGGAAAACATCACGATGTCCGGTGGTCCGGTGTATATACCCTAAGCGTGTATAAAAGTTTTTAAAACGTGCTTTTTGGAATAAGCATAGACAGTTATTGTCAATTGCCACTGCCCGTTCGTGTACTCACCTTGCGTCACGCAAGATGTAAGACGCCTGCGCAGAACCAAGTACGGATGAAACACGGCGGATGCCTGAGCGACGTTGAACTTTCTTACACGCCTGGCCAATGTTTAATACAGGTAATGAGCGTGAATGAATAACGCTTCGTTTTTAGAGTGATCCGTGCGGTGCTGTCTATCAAGCAGTATCGTTAGCGAAGCGGTGTGTTCGACGTGCCGTCCTCAGGCATTCAATGCCCCAGCGGTTGGATCCTTATTATACGGGGTGGTGCCCAGAGCGAGTTGTTGCCTACCCGGTCGATCACACAGTAACTCACTTCCAGCCGTTGCTCGTCTCCGCCTTCGCGTATCAACTCAGGCGGTACAACCAAATCGACCGGCTCACCGATATCGTCGGCGGTGAGCGGCGGCAGGTCCATGCGCAGATCGCCCCAACGTATGGTGATCTCGTCGTGAACAGCCATGTTCAGATAAGGCTCGATGGTCATCGGCAAGCCGCCTTCCAGGTGTCTGCGCGACAGGCCGTGGCGTATGACCGATGGCGCAACATAGAGCGGCGCCAGCCCCTGGTTTTCTTCCGTGCTGGCGCTGACCAGCAGCCCTCCCGGGGCGTCCAGCTTGACCCATAGCTTGCGGCAGGGCGAGGTGACGGGCACTCCGCCGATCTTCATGACCCGGTAGTAGGTTCTCGCCTTGCCATTCTGCAGAAAGCTTTCCGGCACACGTAGGACGACAGGCTTGCCGACGTCAGATGCCTTCAAAATTGTTGACGCGACGTAACAGCCGTCCCAAAACAGTTCGATCAGATCGCCCTCTTCCATGCTGCCGTAGGGGTCCACATGAACGACGAGTTGAGAGGCGTTCCTCACGCCTATGCCATGTCGGCTGGCCAGCGGAACAGCAGGGATCGGCAAGCTCATAGGGCTGGCTTTGCAAGTGTTTTGACTCATGTCGGGGTGCTCCTGATAATCAATAGTTCAAGTAAAGATTCGTCATAAGTTGTCATGTTCAAGTAATAAAATGTGCGGTTCAGGCAGGAGGATAAGTACCTTAAATATCCAAGTTATGGCAAACATTACAAACGGTATGAAATGCGTGCTTGAAACTTTGCGGTCTCACTGGAATGAGTGAAGTCAGTGAGCTAATGGGCTTTGCGGGCACTTGTCAATGTGCGAAGTGCATTTGAGGGTTGTTTACTTGAAAACCGGAGACTTCCTACGCTGTATGTTTGGAACCGTTGACTCCTCACTAAACAACCGTCCTACCACAAAGTATCAATGGCAGCAGGCCGTAACCGACAGGACAACGCACGGAAGGGAAAGTCTGGCAAGACGGGCACACAGCGGCGCAGCCGGCTACGAATCCAGGCGCAAAACGGGCGTACGCTAATTTTATTATTTCGATGATTTTTCGGAAAATTACGCGGGAATTCAGCAAGGATATTGAACGATTAATCCTTCCAGAAATGTAAGAAAAAAGCAGCGCCGCTGAATGGACGCTGCTTTTTGCGCAGGCTGATCGTCCTGATCAGGAGCGGGTACGCTCGAGAAACTGCCTTGTGCGTTCTTCTTTCGGGTTGGCGAACAGCGCTTTGGCTTCGCCTTGCTCCACGATCACTCCCTTGTCGATGAAGATCACCCGGTTGGCAACCTCCCGCGCAAAGCTCATCTCGTGAGTGACGATGACCATGGTGCGCTTCTCTTCAGCCAGAGCGCGGATGGTCGTCAGCACCTCACCGACCAGCTCCGGGTCCAGGGCCGAGGTCGGCTCGTCGAACAGGATCACTTGCGGCTCCATCGCCAGCGCCCGTGCAATCGCCACACGCTGTTGCTGCCCGCCGGACAGGCGTCGCGGGTAAGCGTCTTCCTTGCCGCTCAGGCCGACCTTGGCGAGCAGCTTTCTGCCCAGCGCCTCGGCGGCTTCACGGGCCACCTTCTTGACCACCACCGGGCCTTCGATGACATTTTCCAGAGCGGTGCGATGCGGAAACAGATTGAAGTTCTGAAAGACGAACCCGACCTGCTGACGCAACTGGCGGATCAAACCCTGTTGCTGGTTCATGGAACGGGTGCCATCGATCTCGATGTCACCGACCTTGATCCTCCCGCTGTCAGGCGTTTCAAGCAGATTCAGGCAGCGCAGCAGGGTGGTCTTGCCCGAGCCGCTGGGCCCGATGATGGCCACGACTTCCCCGGCTTCGATACGCAGATCGATGCCCTTGAGCACCTGATTGCCCTTGAATGCCTTGGTGAGTTTTTCAACCACTATCATGTGTCAGGTCTCCAGATCGTGCCGGTTGACCCTGGCTTCCAGCTTGTTTTGCAGGTGCGAGAGCGCCGTGGCAAGGATCCAGTAGATCAGTGCAGCGGCCAGGTACATGGTGAAAATTTCGAAGGTGCGTGCGGTGATCAACTGCGCCTGACGGAACAGCTCTGGCACCTGGATGGTGGCTGCCAGCGCCGTGTCCTTGACCAGCGAGATGAAGCTGTTGCCCAGCGGCGGCAATGCGGTGCGTGCGGCCTGCGGGAGGATCGCCCGACGCATGGTCTGCCAGCGGGTCATGCCGATACTGGCCGCAGCCTCCCACTGGCCGCGCTCCACGGAACTGATGGCCGCGCGCAGGATTTCACAGGCGTAGGCGGCCATGTTCAGGGAAAAACCGATCAGTGCAGCGCTCAGCGGCTCAAGCTGGATACCCAGCTCCGGCAGGCCGTAATAAATCACGAACAGCTGCACCAGCAAGGGCGTGCCGCGAAAGAACGACACGTAGATGCGTGCTATCCAGTTCACCGGTTTGATGCGCGAAAGGCGCATCAATGCCAGGCCGAAGCCCAGCAGCAAACCGAAAAACATCCCGCCAAGACTGAGGAATACCGTGTAGTACGCGCCCTTGAGCAGGAAGGGCGCGGAGTCCAGCGCGAGCTGAAGGCTCTCTTCAATCATTGGGTGACGTCAGCGTTGAAGTATTTTTCCGACAGCTTCTTCAGCGTGCCGTCGGCACGCAGTTTGTCGATGGCCTTGTCGATGGCCGCCAGCAATTCAGGCTCGCCTTTACGCAGGGCAATACCCGATGCCTGGCGGGAAAATGCTTCGCCTGCCGGGACGAGTTTGTTTTTTGTCTTGGCAGCCATTTCCAGGGCGGCCAGACGGTCAACGAGGATCGCATCGATACGACCTACGCTCAGGTCCTGGATCTTGCTCGGGTCATCGTCATAGGTTTTGACGATTGCGTCCGGAACGTTCGCCTTGAGCCATTCCTCGTAGTTGGTGCCCAGACCCACGCCCACCTTCTTGCCGCTCAGGTCTTTGGCAGACTTGATGGTGTCTGCGTTCTTCTTCAGAACCAGCGCCTGGATGCCGGAAATGGTGTAGGGCTCGGAGAAGTCGTACTTCTTCTTGCGCTCGTCGGAGATGGTCACCTGGTTGATCACCACGTCCAGACGCTTGGAGTCCAGAGCGGCCAGGATGCCATCCCACTTCGACGGCTGGATCTTGGCCTTGACACCCAGTTCCTTGGCCAGCGCTTCGGAAAACTCGACTTCGAAGCCGGTGAGCTTGCCGCTCTCATCCACAAAGCTGAACGGTGGGTAAGTGCCTTCCAGGCCGACATTGAGCGTACCGCTGTCCTTGATTTTCTGCAGTTGCTCGCCAGCCATGGCTTGCCCGGCGATACCGGCACTGAGCATCAAGCCCATTGCCGAAAAAAGAAACGTACGACGAATAGCGGAAATGTTCATGCGAGCCCCTGGTTGGTATGGAAGTGTCTGGCCATTTTCTGACCCGACTCAAGCAACTTCGTGCTGATTATTCAGCTTTTTTCAGGCAGTTAGGTCAGGTGTAAGGTTAAGCGTTGTGCTCTGCCGGGCGCGACTATATAGCCATCTGCTTATGAGGAAAAATAACAAAAAAAGTTATTTCCCCTCCACAAAAGCATAAAGGACCCGTTGGCTAGAACGTCACTGGTCGAACGCATCCGGATAGGCAAACAGCGCTGGCGCACCGCCGGTGTGCAGGAAGATCAGCGGGCCGTCGTTGAAGCGTTGACGGCCGATGCCATCGAGCAGACCGGACATGGCCTTGCCGGTGTAGACCGGGTCAAGCAACAGTCCTTCGTGGCTGGCCACCAGCTTGATGGCTGACAGCGTACCGGCGTTCGGTTCACCGTATCGCGGGGCGAAATACTCATCCCACAGTTCGACCTTGAAGTGTTCAGGCAGCGCAACGCCGAGCAACTCTGCGGTGCGCTCGGCCAGGCCCTGGACCTTGGGCAGCTGTGCTTCTTCACTGCGCGACACGGTCACACCGATGACCGGCAATTGCGGCAGCTCGTGAGCCAGTGCCAACGCCAGGCCGCTGTGCGTGCCGGCACTGCCGGAGGCCAGAACAACAGCCGCAAACTCGATGCCGGTCTGCTTGATCTGCTCGGCCAGTTCCAGCCCGGCGCGCACATAACCCAGCGCACCCACCGGGCTTGAGCCTCCGATGGGGACCAGATAAGGCTTTTTGCCGCTGGAGCGCAGGCGTGCAGCCAGGGCATGCAGTTGTTCGTCAGCGTTGTCGAGGTTTTCCACCAGCTCTACCTTGGCATCGAACAGTTCGAGCAGCAGGCGATTGCCGTTTTTCAGGTAGCTGGGGTCTTCGGTGCCGATGGGATTTTCCAGCAGCGCCACACAGCCAAGGCCCAGACGCGCGGCCAGGGCAGCGGTCTGACGGACATGGTTGGACTGGATGGCACCGGCGGTGATCAGTGTATCGGCACCCTGGACCAGCGCATCGGCGGCCAGGTACTCGAGTTTGCGCACTTTGTTGCCGCCCAGGGCCAGCGTTGTGGTGTCATCCCGCTTGATGTAGATATCACGATCTGCCCAGATCGACAGGCGCTCGAGCTTTTCCAGAGCCGTTGGCGCGCTGATCAGGTCCAGGCGATTGAAGCGGGCAAGCTGATTTTTGATCATGGTGGTCGATAAGCCGTGTAAAGAGTCACCGGACTATAGGCAGACGTTTCTCGCACGGCAACTTATCTGTGCGCACGGCGCTCTTCGCGTATTCCGACAGAAATTGTTGTTTTTTTCGTCTGAATGTTTGCCGTAGAGTGGTAATAGCAGCGGCCCGTACTGTCGGTCGCCACCCTTCACATCAAGGAGAGTCAAGCGTGAGCGATATTCCAGAAGCGTCCGCCGACGGCCGCTCCAGCCACTGGCAGTTGCAGCGCATCGTCAGCCAGTTGCGTGGCGCGCGTGAAGACTGGCGGGCTCGCAACAGGCGGGTGAGCGGTGAACACGGTGGACGTGAGCTGCCTTCGCGTGCGGCCATGGGCGAGATTCTTGAAGCCCTGAGCGGTGCACTGTTCCCGATGCGCCTGGGCCCTGTGGACCTGCGTGAGGAAAGCGAGGACTTCTATGTCGGCCATACGCTGGATGTGGCGCTCAACGCGCTGCTGGCTCAGGCCCGGCTGGAATTGCGCTACGTGGCCCATCAGCAGGGCGGTGACCTGAAGAGCATCGATGCGCGGGCGCTCGAGCTGATTCAGGGTTTCGCCATGGCCCTGCCGGGTATTCGTCTGTTGCTGGACACCGACGTGCTGGCTGCCTATCACGGTGACCCAGCGGCGCGCAGTGTCGATGAAGTGCTGCTGTGCTATCCCGGCATTCTGGCGGTGATCCACCATCGTCTGGCGCATTATCTGTATCGCGCCGGTTTGCCGTTGCTGGCGCGTATCAGCTCGGAAATCGCCCATTCCGCGACCGGTATCGATATTCATCCGGGCGCGCAGATCGGCCCGAGCTTCTTTATCGATCACGGGACAGGCGTGGTGATTGGCGAAACCGCGATCATCGGCGAGCGGGTGCGGATCTATCAGGCCGTGACCCTGGGCGCCAAGCGCTTCCCCTCAGACGAGGACGGCCAGTTGCAGAAAGGCCATGCACGACATCCGATCGTTGAAGACGACGTGGTGATCTACGCTGGCGCGACGATTCTGGGGCGCATCACCATCGGCAAAGGTTCGACCATCGGCGGCAATGTCTGGCTGACGCGCAGCGTACCGGCAGACTGCAACCTGACCCAGGCCAACCTGCTGCAACAGGACGACTGCAGCCGCAAGTAGGCTGCTTTCGCGTCAGATCACCTTCACCGCCCGGCCGATGAACTGAATCGGCCCGGTGGGTTTGCCGATGGGCGAGCCGGTGGATTTCTCCAGTGTCAGCTCGAACAACTGGTTGGGTTGCAGCGGCGGCAGTTTATCCAGCGGCACATGCAGGCTTTGCCCCGGTTTGACCAGCCCAAGCGAAACCGGGCCTTGCCAGTCGTCACCCTTGGTCCAGAACTCCAGTGCCTTGTCGGTCGGAACCTCGAACACGCCCAGCGGGATAAGCTGTATTTCCTGCGAATTACTGGCCTGCACGACCCAGCCAGGTGCCTTGTCCTGCGGCCCTACGAGAACCACCAGATACGACGGTTGCGCCGGTGCGCGGGTCAGCAGCGTCATGCCCAATACCAGCGAAGCAGCCAGGCCGGCCCCGGCGAGGCCGCGCCAGATCGACAGGTTGTCCCACCAGCGCACGCGCGGTCGTTGCGGCGTGCTGGCAGGCGCGGCCATGTCCAGCAGGTTACGTTCGATGCGATCCCACAGGCCAGGCGAGGGCGTTACCGGTTCGGCCAGTCCGGTCAGGGGCTGCAGACGCTGTTCCCAGGCATCGACGGCGGCCCGCAGGTCGGGCTCGCGCGACAGGCGACGCTGTACGTCGAGCCGCTTCTGCCCCGAGAGGGTGCCGAGTACATACTCGCCAGCCAGCTCGTGAATGTTGTCGTCTAAAGGCCGGGTCATCCCATGCACTCCCGCAAAGCCGTCAGGCTGCGCTTGATCCAGGCTTTGACCGTACCCAATGGCGCGCCAATTTTCTGCGCGATTTCCTGATGCGAATAACCGTCTACGTAAGCGTGAAAAATACAGTTGCGTCTTACCGGCTCCAGTTGCTCCAGGCATGACGTGATCCGTCCTGGATTGACCTGCCAATCGAAGGCATCGCCGATTTCCTGCCAGCCTTCCAGTGTCGCCTGTTCATGATGATCTTCACTGCCGTCGTCTTCGACACGCACCTCGCGAGTCGTGTTGCGCAACGTGTTGAGCGCCAGGTGGCGAGTCACGCTGAAGATCCAGCCACGTGCCGAACCACGCGAGGCATCGAAGCTGGCCGCGTGGGACCAGATTTTCAGGAACGCGTCATGCACGATGTCCTCGGCCAGTGCGCGGTCACGCACCAAGCGCTGAGCGACACCGAGCAGTCGGGCGCTTTCCTGTTGATAGAGACGCTGCAAGGCCTGTTTTTCACCGCGAGCGCAGGCCTGCAACGTCGCTTCGTAATCAAAGAGAGATTCGTGCGAAGACAAGATGATCCGCCATCAATGGAAGACTACTGCCTCGTTGACATCACGAGGCTCCCGCGCAGCAGCATAGCCTACTGTTGCACGGTCACCTGATTAAGCGCATTGATCAGCCGGCAGTCCAGAACAGGTAATCAGCCTGATACTTGACCACTTCCTTCGCGCCCTTGTTGCTCTCTGCGCAGGCTTTGGCCGGGGCAACGCCGCCTTTCAGGGCTACACGCTGAATGTAGGTGACGCCGGTCATTGCGCCCTTGCCTTCGGCCGGGTTGGCCTTGACCAGTTGGTACGGCAGGTTGCCAGCGCTCGAAGGGGCCACGGCGACTTGGGTACCGGTTACTTTGGAACCGTCTTTGGCTTCCCAGGTAGCAGGCGGGCCGTAGTAGGTGCCGACCTGTTTGCCGCTCTTGTCGTTGAGCACTGCTTTGGGGCCGACGAACGCCCACTCCATTTCGTTGGGCATGTTGGCCTTGGCGCGGCACTCGTAGGTGATCTCGCCAACCCCGGTGGTTTGCATGCCGACCTTGTTGCCAGCCGGCACACGGACGCTTTCGGGGAGGTCGGTCTGAGCCATGGCAACGGACGACAGGCAAGTGAAGGCCAGAGTAGTACCAGCAAGGCAGAGCAAGCGTTTTGCGTTCATGCAGAAATCTCCAGAAGGTTTAACCGCGCTCAGCAACTCGAAGTGGCTGCTGAATGTACTACCCGCGAGAAACCCGTCTGGATGCAGTGATTTGAAAATATTTTTTCAGGGCCTGCTGAAACGGCTGCGCAGCAACACAATTCCGGCAATTGCGGCCAGCCCCGAGCCGATCAGTACGCCGACCTTCACCTCGTCGATCAGGTGTTGCGAGCCGGGGAACGCCAGGTTGCCGATGAACAGGCTCATGGTGAAACCGATGCCGCACAGCATCGCCACGCCGTACAGTTGCACCCAGTTGCTGCCTTCCGGCAATACCGCCAGCCCGGCGCGGATGGCCAGCACGGCGGCGAGAAACACGCCGATCTGCTTGCCCACGAACAGCCCCAGCGCAACGCCCAGCGGCACAGGATCGACCAGATTGCCCAGAGTAATGCCAGCCAGCGACACGCCAGCGTTGGCAAAACCAAAGATCGGCACCACGGCGAAGGCCACCCAGTAGTGCATCTTTTCTTCGAGGAACAGCAGTGGTGAGCGGGCTTCTTCCTCGGGCTTGCCCATCGGGATGCACAACGCCAGGGCGACACCGGCCAGCGTGGCGTGTACGCCCGATTGCAGGACGAAGAACCACAGCAGCGCGCCAAGCAGCAGATAGGGCAGCAAACGACGCACGTTCAAACGGTTCATGACGATCAGCACCGCCAGTGTCACGAAGGCGGCGGCCAGCATTGGCAGGTTCAGACCGGAGCTGTAGAAGAAGGCGATGATCGTCACGGCGCCCAGATCGTCGAGGATCGCAAGTGCGGCCAGAAAGACCTTCAGCGAGGTCGGCACCCGATTGCCGAGCAGCGACAGCACGCCGAGGGCGAAGGCGATGTCGGTGGCTGCCGGGATCGCCCAGCCGCTCAGGGTCTGCGGATTACCCCAGTTGATCGCGATGTAGATCAGCGCCGGCACCAGCATGCCGCCGGCCGCCGCAAAGCCGGGCAGGGCACGTTGCCCCCAGCTCGCCAGACCACCGGCGAGGACTTCACGCTTGATCTCCAGGCCGACCATCAGGAAGAAGATCGCCATCAGCCCGTCGTTGATCCACAGCTCGACCGAGAGACCCAGCCAGACGCTGTGCAGGATCGAGAAATAGCCGGCAGAAAGCGGCGAGTTGGCAACGATCAAGGCCGCTAGCGCAGCCGCCATCAACACGATGCCGCCGGCCGATTCGGAGGCGAGGAAGCGGGCGAGGATGGCAATGCCTCTGGGCGTTTCCCGGTTCGGAACTTGAGTCATGGTCGTCCTTGAACGCAAAGCTGTTTTTATAAAGTGTGCAGACAGGCGCTTACTGGCCTGTGGCGGTAAGCTCGATCAGGCAGCAACGGCTGGCGCGCGGTGATTGCAGTTCGACTTCAAGCAGACCGCCAGCGTTGTCCACCTGAGCGCAATCGTGTTTGCCGAGGATTTCCCACGGCTGACTGTCGATGCTGATCGCCACTTGCTCGGCCATGCTGAACAGCACCAGAGTACTGGCTGAACTGAACAGGCGTTGCGGGTGACGCACGTCTATCCAGTGCAAGCGTGCAGTGTAGCGGTGTGGGGCGTAGATCAGGTTGAAATCGCGAATCGGCCCGTCCAGCAAGGTGCAATTGACCTGACTGTCACCGCTGAATGCAAACGGGTCCGATGGCAGCAGCGGGCGACTGCTGAGGCCATCCACGTCCAGCGTCATGCCCGCGCCCTGCAGGACGGTGATGATGCGCTGATAACCGGCGAACACCGAAAAACCGCCCGAGGTTTCGATGTCGGCAATCGACAGCCGCCAGCCGAAACCGTCCAGGTCCTGGCCTGCGTCGCGAGCGATCTCTTCAGTGCTGCCACCACCGTTTTTCCACGGCATGCGCGGGTAGTCGATGGCGCGCAAAATGCGGGTCTGGCTCATTTGGTAAAGCGTCCTTCCAGGCGATGGCGAGAGCCGGGGTGGATCAGGCGCGCAGCGGTGACCGGCTGACGACCTGACCAGGTACGGCGGCGAATCAGCAGGCAGGGTTCTCCGGCCTCAATCTGCAACAGCCTGCATTCATCGGCTTCGGCGAGAATCGCCTCGACCACGTGCTCGCCTTCGGTGAGTGGCGCAACCTGCGACAGGTAGGCGTAAGGCGTCTGCAGGGTGAAGTCCTGCCGGAGGTAGTCCGGAGCGACCTGGGCGTTCACGAAGCGATCCTCGATCTGCACTGGAATGTCGTTCTCGTAATGCACGATCAGCGAGTGGAAGACCCGCTGGCCTTCGCGCATGTCCAGCGCCAGGGCGCGCTCGGAGCCAGCGGCTTCCTCCTTGAGGACCATGACCTTGCAGGTGTGGCGATGACCGCGCGCGGCAATCTCGTCGGCAATGTTGTGCACTTCGAACAGCGCCGACTGGCTCTTGGGCTCGGCGACAAAGGTGCCGACGCCCTGCATGCGCACCAGCAGGCCCTCGGCGGTCAGCTCGCGCAGTGCCCGGTTTATAGTCATTCGGCTAAAACCCAGTTGCGTCACCAGCTCGCTTTCCGACGGCACACGATGGTGCGGCGGCCAGGTGCCGTTCTGGATCTGCAAGGCGATCATCTGTTTCACGCGGGCGTACAAGGGTGCGGGACTTTCGCCCATCTGGGCTGCCAGGGAAGAAGCGGCGGGCGGAGTCGACACGTGGGAGTCCTTGTTGTTCGAGACAGTGTTTTCGAGTGCGTTCAGACGCTGCAAAGCGCTCACGCTAACCATTAACCTGCTGCTCGGCAAGCATGCAGAAGGTTTACCGGTCGCTTAAACGTCTGTATATGTATATACAAATTACAGTGATGAGGTGTGAAGTCAATGTCAGCCTTCTTTGCCGAGCGCGCGTTACTCCCCGACGGCTGGGCCCGCAATGTGCGTCTGGAGGTCGGTCAGGACGGTATTTTGACCCGCGTCGAAGCCAATGCTGATCAGCAGGGCGCCGAGAAGGTCAGCGGGCCTTTGCTGCCTGGCATGCCGAACCTGCATTCCCACGCGTTCCAGCGTGCGATGGCCGGGCTGGCGGAAGTGGCGGGCAACCCCAATGACAGTTTCTGGACCTGGCGCGACCTCATGTATCGCCTGGTGGGGCGCATCAGCCCGCAGCAACTGGGCGTTATCGCTCGCCAGCTGTACATCGAGATGCTCAAGGGCGGCTACACCTCGGTTGCCGAATTTCATTACGTGCATCAGGACAGCGATGGCAAGCCCTATGCCGACCCTGCCGAGCTCGCGCTGCAGATCAGCCAGGCGGCCGCTTCGGTCGGTATCGGCCTGACCTTGCTGCCGGTGCTGTACAGCCATTCCGGCTTTGGCGGGCAGGCTCCCAACGAGGGCCAGCGGCGTTTTATCCACAGCACCGACAGCTATCTGGATCTGCAGGCTCGTCTGCGTCCGGTTCTGGCAGCTCAGCCTGCCCAGCAGCCGGGGCTATGCTTCCACTCGCTGCGTGCGGTGACGCCGCAGCAGATAAGCGAGGTGCTGGCGGCCAGCGACCGGCAGTGTCCGGTGCACATTCATATCGCGGAACAGCAGAAGGAAGTCGATGACTGCCTGAGCTGGAGTGGTCGACGTCCGTTGCAATGGCTGTATGAAAACGCCCCTGTGGATAACCGCTGGTGCCTGGTCCATGCGACTCATGCCGAGGCGGATGAAGTGGCTTTGATGGCGCAAAGCGGCGCGGTGGCCGGGCTATGCCTGACCACCGAGGCCAACCTGGGTGACGGGATCTTTCCGGCGGTGGACTACATTGCTCAGGGCGGTCGCTGGGGGATCGGTTCGGACAGTCACGTCTCGCTCAGCGTGGTCGAAGAACTGCGCTGGCTGGAATACGGCCAGCGTCTGCGCGATCAGCGCCGTAACCGGCTGTATCGCAGCGATCAACCCATGGTTGGCCGCACGTTATACGACGCTGCACTTGCCGGTGGCGCGCAGGCGTTGGGGCAGCAGATTGGAACGCTGCAAGTGGGTCACCGTGCCGACTGGCTGGTGCTCGATGGCAACGACCCGTACATTGCCACGGCCTCGGACGACGCCATCCTCAACCGCTGGCTGTTCGCCGGCAGCGACCGGCAGATCCGCGACGTGGCGGTCAATGGGCGATGGGTCATACGCGAAGGGCGACACGCCGCAGAAGAACAAAGCAACCGCGAGTTCGCGCAGGTGTTGAGGGCGCTGCTGGGCTGATGCAAGGGAGGACGCAGAGCACTCGGCGTTATTCACGAGTCCGCTTCTGATTCTGGCCGAAGGCCGTGGGAGCGAACTTGTTCGCGAAGGGGGCGGAAAGCGTTCTGAAATTTATCGTTCGAACGACCGTCTTCGCGAACAAGTTCGCTCCTACCGGGCTTAGCCAGAATCCCAATTCGGTTACTTCTCGCCCTTGCCAATCTTCGAGTCATCCTCGCGCCAGATCAGGCGTGAGGTGTCGTAGCCTTGCTGGCGGGCCTTGCTGAGCATGTCTTCCCTGACCGAGGCAGACACGGTCGGTGTACGCGACAACAGCCACAGGTATTTGCGATCCGGGTTGCCGACCACGGCGGTGCGGTAGCCTTCGCTGACGTCCAGAATCCAGTAATCACCCTTGGCAACGCTCGGCAGCAGGCGCGAGAACCAGTTGTCGAACACAACCCACAGCTTGTCGGTCTTGCCCGGAACCTGCGGCGAGGCGGTGCCCGTTGCTTCTTCCCACTTGCCTTCAATCGTGCGGCAGCGGTTGGTCACCGCGATGTTGCCGTCATCCTTGAGCGTATAACGCGCCTCGGACTGAGCGCACTTGCGCTGGAAGAACATCGGCAGACGCGCGATCTCGTACCAGGTGCCCTGGTACTGCTTGAGGTCGACGCTGTCGACAGTCTTTGGCTCGAGGTTGTCAGCCGAGTGGGCAAAACCGATGGCCAGGAAGCTGGCCATGACACAAATTCCAAAACGTACCAGTACCTTGATCATGTGTTATTTCAGACCCTGGCCCGAGAACAGCACAACCTTGTCCGCTGCGTACTGCACGCTGATAAAGGTGTTCTGGTCGCCCCAGGTGCAGCTCGACATGCCCAGCGCACCGGAACATTCCGTCGGGCTGCCGAGCAAGGACTCGACTTGAGCCTTGGGCATGCCAGCGGACAGTTTGGAATAGTTTTCCTGAGTGATCTTGCTGCAGGCAGCCAGCAGGACGCAGAACGAGAGTAACGCGACAGAACGCAAGGACATGGATGTAGCTCCTGAACGGAAGGGGGTCGCGTCGCAGTGCAAGCCGGTGCAGTCTGGCGCTGGCGCAGTACCGCAAGCTTAGAAGAGAAAAACGGAATCTGGTTCCCGGACGGCGCAAGGATTTATGCCGTGGATCAGATAGTCGGCCCGCAGAAGGGGCTGACAGAAGGGCGGACTGCTCGTTTTTTCAAGAATCGGCTCACGCGCTGGTGATCGGGCATGGCCCGATCACCAGCGGTGCAGAAGACGTCTTACGCCTTGTGATACGCGGTGGCGCGTTCGACTTCTTCCTTGGAACCCAGGTACACCGCTACGCGCTGGTGCAGGCCTTCGGGCTGAATGTCGAGAATGCGCTGATGGCCATCAGTGGACGCGCCGCCAGCCTGTTCGACCAGGAAGGACATCGGGTTGGCTTCGTACATCAGGCGCAGTTTACCCGGCTTGGAAGGCTCGCGGCTGTCGCGCGGGTACATGAACAGGCCGCCACGGGTCAGGATACGGTGCACGTCGGCCACCATCGCCGCGACCCAGCGCATGTTGTAGTTCTTTTTCAGCGGACCGTCTTCACCGGCCAGCAGCTCGCTCACGTAGCGCTGTACCGGGGCTTCCCAGTGGCGCTGGTTGGACATGTTGACCGCGAACTCCTGAGTGGACTCCGGGATGGTGATGTCTTCGTGAGTCAGCACGAAGCTGCCCATCTCGCGGTCCAGAGTGAAGCCTTTCACGCCATCGCCCAGGGTCAGGACCAGCATGGTTTGCGGGCCGTAGATGGCGTAACCGGCGGCGACCTGTTCGGTGCCTGGCTGCAGGAAGGCCTTTTCATTCAGCGCTTCGTTCTGGCTCAGGTATTCGTTCGGGCAGCGCAGTACCGAGAAGATGGTGCCTACCGGTGCGTTGATGTCGATGTTCGACGAGCCGTCCAGCGGGTCGAAAACCAGCAGGTAGGCACCCTTCGGGTATTTGCCCGGGATCTGGTAGGCGTTGTCCATTTCTTCGGACGCCATGCCGGCCAGGTGACCGCCCCACTCGTTGGCTTCGAGCAGAATCTCGTTGGAGATCACATCAAGCTTTTTCTGCACTTCGCCCTGCACGTTTTCGGTGCCCATGCTGCCCAGTACGCCGCCCAGCGCGCCTTTGGAGACGGCGTGGCTGATTTCCTTGCATGCGCGCGCCACAACTTCGATCAGGAAGCGCAGATCGGCAGGGGTGTTGTTGCTGCGAGTCTGCTCAATCAAGTAACGACTTAGTGTGACGCGGGACATGGATAGCTCCGAAAATAGGGGGTATGAAAACCTGCGCAGTTTAACGCGAGTGGCGACGTAATACTGCTATGAGACTGGCTTAAGACTGTTTCAGTTCAGATGTCAGGCGAAGCACGCCTGACAGGCCGCCTGTTTCAGCGTTTTGCAGCGCGCAGCGTGCTGAACGCCATCCAGCCCAGAAACACCACGCCAAGCAGCAGTACGGCCCAAAGCCCCAGGCGTTTGAAGTCAGTACCTTGTGGCACGGCGATCGGCGCTGCGGCCATGTTGGCCACGGTTGCCGTGGCCGGGCTCGCTGTGCCGAGAGTCGCGAGCTTTTCCGCGCTCAGGTCAGGAATCAGCGTGGCCAGCGACAGGTTGGCAGCCTTGACGCTCGGGTTGCCGATCGCCAGGGTGAATGGTCCGTCACCGCGAGCCAGGAACACCACTTCCGTGGCAGGCACGGCCACACTCAACTGCGGTGCTTCATTGCCCAGCCCGCCGCCGCGATCATCCACCACCAGCTTGAGCTGTTGAACGATGCGCCCGGACAATTGCAACTGGTCCTGCAGGACATCGCTGTTGTTCTGCGATAGCCGGTACAGCAGGCCGCTGCTGATCGGCTGCCAGGGCTGTCCGGCATCGAGCCGGCCGTAGAGCGTCGCCGGTGCCAGGCTGTTGGGCTGGGCAATGTCGATCTTGACGCGGCCTATCGGCAAGCCGGTCGGCAGTTGCCAGACATACTCGTTGGGGCTTTCGACGCTGCCTTGGACCGGTTGCGACCAGGTCAGTGGCGAGGCCGGCGTGCCGCTGCTGGCACTCAGCAGGTGCGCAGAGATCAGCAGCGGCGCACTGTGCGGGGACCGCCACAGCAGGCGCAGATAGCGGGCGCTCTGGCCGGGCAGGCCGACTTCGCGCTGTTCGACCACTTCGTCGGCAAACGACAGCCGTGCAACCTGGCCCTCGCCCCAGTTGCGCCAGTGCAGCAGGTCATCACTGGCTTCGATGCTGAAATTCTGGAAGCCCTCACGCTCGGTGCTCCAGTCGATAACCAGCTGTTCCAGTGGCGCCTTGATTGCGCTGGTGTCCAGCAGCCAGCCGCGCAGCACTTCTTCGCCCGCTTCGATATCGCTTTGTGGCTGCACCTCGATCACGCTGCCGTTGCTGGAGCGCTCGATACGGATGACCGGTGCGGTGTCGCCTGCCTCCTGTGTGCTGTACAGGGCAAACCAGTTGACCTCGATCGGCGTCGGCTCCTGTTCGGGGGCGGGTTGGCGCGGCCTGATCGAATAAGCCTGCGGCTGGCCCTCGGCATTGAACACGCGTACATCGCTCAGATCGGTCTGCCGGGCATTCAGCTGGACGGCAAGCGGCAACTCGATGCGATACCACGGCCCTTGGCCGCTCAGGCTCAGCGGCGTCTGGCTGGCAAAGTCCGCCGGTTTGTCCTGGGCGAGGGCGGCTATCGCCGTGCACAAGGCCAGGCCAAGCACGGCGATCTTCATGGCAGGATGACTCAAGAACGGTTTCCTCATAGCGTTTCCGGTGCGGCAGTCGAGCCTGGGCCGGGTTCTTCGCCGACCTCTGTAGCAGAGTGTTTCGGCGGTAATGGTGCGAAATATCCCACCACCAATAGCAAAATACCAACACCGATGAACGAGACGATGCGCTCCATGCCGCCGCGATTGCTCAGCTCGACGAAGAACAGCTTGACCACCACGACCCCGATCAACGCTGCGCCGCCCAGCCACAGCTGGCGGTTGGCGCGCATGTGACCGCCGATCGTCAAGGCCAGTGCCATCAGCTGATCGCGCTGTCCAGCGGATTGGCTTTTGCTGTCGTGGCTGGCTGGAGGCTCTGTGGGGCGGGCTCGACTGGCGTTGCTGCCTGTGGCTGCTCGTCCGGGAGATCCCAGATCAGCTCGGGACCGTCGGTGGGTGCTTCGATAATGATCGCATCGAGTGGAAGCGGTGCAGGGTCCTGCGCAGGCGGCACGCCGGGCGCGGACTGACGTTCAAGTGCGCTCAGGCGCTGCTGAAGGACATCGAGGGATTCACGGGTTGCGAGCAGTTGCTGCGCCTGATCGGCGGATTGCCTGTCAAGCAGGCGCACGCGAATGCCGGCCCATACGGCCCAGCCCATGACTGCGCCAATCAGCGCACCTGCCCACTCGTCATAACTCAGCGAGTAGCCCAGTGCCGTGCCGCCCACCACCAGACAAATCCAAAGCACGCGACGACATCCTTTTCGGTGTGTGAAGGTTCATCAGGCGCAGTATATAGGGGCCGGCGGACATCGCTTGTAATGTTTTACGCAGGGCGCGAGGAGCACTGGACGTCAGGAACTGCATGCTAACGCGGAGCATTGGCGCGATAGTCATGGACGCCTATCGTTCCTCACGCTCCAGCGTGGGAATGCCTTGGGTGACGCTCCGCGTCACAAATCTGCGCCGCACCGCGCATTCAAGATCGGACGCGGAACGTCCAGAAACAAGTGTCGATGAGTACGGAAAGCGCGGTTGAACTCTAACTGCAGGCCGAATACACGTCCGTGTGGGAGTGAGCTTGCTCACGAAGACGCTGGTTCAAACGCCTTCTTTCCGAGGCATTACTGGCCTCTTCGCGAGCAAGCTCGCTCCCGCACTACGTTTTTTCGAACTTTAACGTCACTCCAGCGCCTTCCAGATGTCTCCGGCGTACTCGCGGATGGTCCGGTCCGAGGAGAACCAGCCCATGCGTGCGGTGTTGAGGACCGCCGAGCGCCACCATTCCTTGGAGTCGTGCCAGCGCTCTTCGACCTTGGCCTGGGCCGCCCAGTACGAGTCGAAGTCAGCGCAGACCAGGAAGCGGTCATACGCCAGCAACTGGTCGATCAGACCCACGTAACGGTTCGGATCATCCGGCGAGAACACGCCGCCACGGATCGCCTGCAGCACATCGTTCAAGCGTCCGGAAGCGGCCACGTCGTCATGCGCGCTGAACTCACCTGCCTGCTTGCGGGCTTCGACCTGTTGCGAAGACATGCCGAAGATGAACATGTGCTCCAGCCCGACCTGCTCGCTCATTTCCACGTTGGCACCGTCCAGCGTACCGATGGTCAGTGCGCCGTTGAGGCCGAACTTCATGTTGCTGGTCCCGGACGCTTCCAGGCCTGCGGTGGATATCTGCTCGGACAGGTCGGCCGCCGGAATGATGCTCTCCGCCAGGCTGACGTTGTAGTTGGGCATGAACACCACTTTCAGCAGGCCGCGTACGGTCGGATCGTTGTTCACGGTCCGCGCGATGTCGTTGGTCAGCTTGATGATCAGTTTGGCCGAGTGATAGCTGGCCGCCGCCTTGCCGGCGAAGATCTTCACCCGTGGCACCCAATCGGTACCCGGCTCGGCCCGAATGGCCTGATACAGGGCGACGGTGTGGAACAGGTTCAGCAACTGGCGCTTGTACTCGTGGATCCGCTTGACCTGAACGTCGAACATCGCGGCAGGATTGACGGCAATGCCCAGGCGCTCATGAATGATCGCGGCCAGCGCACGCTTGCTGTGCAGGCGTTGATCGGCCATCTGCTTGCGGAACGACGACTTCTCGGCGAACGGCTCGAGCTCCTTGAGGCGCGTCTCGGCGTTGTCCAGAACATCCTCGCCGAGCGACTCGACAAGCATCTCGGTCAGCTTCGGGTTGGCCTGGAACAGCCAGCGGCGGAAGGTGATGCCGTTGGTCTTGTTGTTGATCCGCTCCGGATAGATCTTGTGCAGCTCGGCGAATACGGTCTTGCGCATCAGCTGGGTGTGCAGCGCCGAAACGCCGTTGACGCTGTGCGAGCCGAGGAAGGCCAGGTTACCCATGCGTACCCGACGACCGTTGTCTTCTTCGATCAGCGATACCGCGCGCAGCACGTTGACGTCGTCGACGCCCTTAGCGCGCAGTGTGTCGATGTGCTGCGCGTTGATCAGGTAGATGATCTGCATGTGGCGCGGCAGCATCCGCTCCATCAGACCGACCGACCAGGTCTCCAGTGCTTCAGGCAACAGAGTGTGGTTGGTGTAGCCGAGGGTGCCGACGGTGATTTTCCACGCGGTGTCCCACGGGATGTTGTGGTTGTCGATCAACTGACGCATCAGCTCGGCCACGGCGATCGAGGGGTGCGTGTCGTTCATCTGAATCGCCGCGTGCTCGGACAGATCCGTCAGTGTGGCGTGCTGGTTCAGATGGCGGCGCAGCAAGTCCTGCAGCGACGCGGAAACGAAAAAGTATTCCTGACGCAGGCGCAGTTCCTGACCCGCTTCGGTCGCATCGTTCGGGTAAAGCACGCGGGAAATACTTTCGGCGCGCACCACTTCGGCTACGGCGCCGAAGTGATCACCGGCGTTGAAGCGTTCCAGGTGCAGGTCTTCTACCGCACGGGCGCGCCACAGGCGCAGGGTGTTGACGCTCTTGCCGCGCCAGCCCACCACCGGGGTGTCATAGGCGATGGCCCGAACGGTCTCGCCCGGACGCCATACCTGACGCGAATCGCCCGCTTCGGTCGGGACGGTGTCGACACTGCCGCCGAAGCCGATGGAGTACACCACCTCAGGGCGTTCGAATTCCCATGGGTTACCGAAGTCCAGCCAGTTCTCGGTCTGTTCCTGCTGCCAGCCATCGACGATGCCCTGACGAAACAGGCCGTGCTCGTAACGAATGCCGTAACCATGACCCGCAATGCCCAGGGTCGACATGCTTTCCATGAAGCACGCGGCCAGACGACCCAGGCCGCCGTTGCCCAGTGCCGCATCCGGTTCAAGCAGGCGGATACGTTCGATGTCCACACCCAGTTCGGTCAGCGCCTCGCGAGCGACTTCGAGCAGGCCCAGGTTACTCAGGCTGTCGTACAGCAGCCTGCCTATCAGGAATTCGAGAGACAGGTAGTAAACGCGTTTCTGAACCTTGCGATAGATCTGCCGCGTATGGTCCATCCAGTGTTCGACCATATGGTCGCGGGCGGCAAGGGCGACAGCTTCAAACCAGTCATGCTCAAACGCATGGTCGGGGTCCTTGCCCACCGAATAGGTGAGTTTGGCGAGCACAGCGGCGCGAAAAGCGGCCACATCAGCGTCACGAACAAGTGGTTCCTGAGACATCGGTAAAACCTCAAGTAGTCTGACGAATGAAAAACGGGATTCTTAGACTGTAGGCGTGTCGTCAATTATTTCCTGAAAAAAAGCGAAATAATTCATGGCATAGCTCTCGCTTCGACCCAGCGCGACAGCTCTGGTTCGCGCACCGTTGAAATTGGCAAAACGCTTGCATCGTTCGTTCCATCCTGATCAATGACGTGCAGCATGCTGATTCTTCGTTTCGGGTTTATGATGCCCCACGGCAGAATAATAGAAGCCTCTGAACTGGACTTATGGAGCACTTATGCAGACTTTGTACCCGCAGATCAAACCCTACGCCCGGCACGATCTGGCCGTGGAACAACCGCATGTGCTTTACGTCGATGAGAGTGGCTCGCCAGAAGGCTTGCCGGTGGTGTTTATCCACGGCGGGCCGGGTTCGGGATGCGATGCGCACAGTCGCTGCTATTTCGATCCCAACCTGTACCGCATTGTCACGTTCGACCAGCGCGGCTGCGGTCGTTCCACACCGCATGCCAGCCTTGAAAACAACACCACCTGGAAACTGGTGGAAGACCTTGAAGCGATTCGCGAGCACCTCGGGATCGACAAATGGGTGTTGTTCGGCGGTTCGTGGGGTTCGACCCTCGCTCTGGCCTATGCACAGACCCATCCCGACCGCGTGCACGCGATGATCCTGCGTGGCGTATTCCTTGCCCGTCAGCAGGAAATCGACTGGTTCTATCAGGCCGGCGCCAGCCGTCTGTTTCCGGACTATTGGCAGGATTATGTCGCGCCGATCCCGCTGGACGAGCGTGACAACATTCTGGCTGCCTTCCACAAGCGACTCACCGGTCCGGACCAGATCGCCCAGATGCACGCTGCCAAGGCCTGGTCGACCTGGGAAGGGCGCTGCGCAACCCTGCGGCCCAATCCGCAAGTGGTCGATCGCTTTGCCGAGCCGCACCGTGCGTTGTCCATCGCGCGCATCGAATGTCACTACTTCATGAACAACGCCTTTCTGGAAGACAACCAGCTGATTCGCGACATGCCGAAGATCGCGCACCTGCCGGCAATCATCGTCCACGGTCGTTACGATGTCATCTGTCCGCTGGATAATGCATGGGAGCTGCACCAGAACTGGCCTGGCAGCGAACTGCAGGTGATCCGCGAGGCCGGGCATTCGGCAGCCGAGCCGGGTATCGCCGACGCGCTGGTACGTGCCGCCGCAGAAGTAGCGCGCAATCTGCTCGACCTGCCGCCCGAAGAGGCGTGACAGCAGTCCGGTATTGGTTTTGAGTCTGGAAAGGCATCTATGAAAGGTTTGTTGCAGCGCGTGCGAAGTGCGCGCGTCGAGGTGGGCACCGAGGTCGTGGGCGCCATTGAACAGGGCATATTGGTGTTGGTGGGAATAGAGCCTCAAGACACCCGCGCCAGTGCCGATAAGTTGCTGCACAAGTTGCTTAATTATCGGGTGTTCAGCGATGTTGAGGGCAAGATGAATCTGTCCTTGCGTGAGGTGCGTGGCGGCCTGTTGCTGGTTTCCCAGTTCACGCTAGCTGCGGACACCAAAAGCGGGTTGCGTGCGGGCTTCTCGAAAGCCGCGCCTCCGGCACTGGGCGCCGAGCTGTTCGACTATCTGTTGAGCCAGGCCAGAATCGCGCATCCCACGGTAGCTGCGGGCCAGTTTGGTGCAGACATGCAGGTGCACCTGATAAATGATGGCCCCGTGACATTTTTGTTTGATACATAAGCTACGATTTCACTTTATCCCCCTGAATTCATCTGTCTTGCGGGAATAAATTTCTTTGTCATACCTGATGCGTTGTGGCGCGCGCTACTGGATAATCGCGCGTTGCGGGGATCGACACTGTTGGTCCATTTGGTATGACAAAAGCGGTTCTGACACCTGGTTGGGGAATCATTAAGCCCATTCGGAGTCGGAACAATGCTCGCCAACCCGGCATTGATAGCTGGCCGTTGGTTTTTTCATCTGTTTTTCGGCGAGGGTTGCTCGTGATTGTTAGTCCCTGTGATGCTCCAAAGACACCTGTCAAGCGGTTGCGTAGTGCACTTCTGGCAAGCTCGGCCCTTGTATGCCTGTTCAGTGCAGGTCAGCTGTGGGCGTTCAACCTTGATGATGTAGCGGCGAAGGCCAAAGAAATGGCCGGGCAGAAGTTCGAGGCTCCGCGGAGCAATCTGCCGAACGAGCTGCGCGACATGAAGTTCGCCGATTATCAGAAGATCCGCTTCCGTGATGACAAGGCCGAATGGGCGGGTGAAAAGACTCCGTTCAAAGTGTCTTTCTACCACCAGGGCATGCACTTCGATACGCCGGTCAAGATCAACGAAGTGACCGCGACCAGCGTCGACGAGATCAAGTACGACCCGAATCGTTTTGACTTCGGCGATCTGAAGATCGACCCGAAATCCACCGAGAAACTGGGTTATGCCGGTTTCCGTGTCCTGTATCCGATCAACAAGGATGACAAGCAGGACGAAATCATGACCATGCTGGGCGCGAGCTACTTCCGCGTCATCGGCAAGGGTCAGGTTTATGGCCTTTCCGCGCGCGGCATGGCGATCGACACTGCCTCGCCATCCGGTGAAGAATTTCCGCGCTTCAAGGAATTCTGGATCGAGAAGCCAGGCCCGGATGACAACCATCTGGTGATCTTTGCTCTGCTCGACTCGCCGCGTGCCACCGGTGCCTATCAGTTGACCCTGCGTCCGGGTACCAACACCCTGGTTGACGTGAAGTCGCGCATGTTCCTGCGTGACAAGGTCAACAAGCTGGGCGTTGCTCCTCTGACCAGTATGTTCCTGTTCGGCGCCAACCAGCCTTCGCGTGTGCCTAACTACCGTCGTGAACTGCACGATTCCAGCGGTCTGTCGATTCAGGCGGCCAACGGTGAGTGGCTGTGGCGTCCGCTGAACAACCCTAAACATCTGTCCATCAGCAGCTTCTCGGTCGAGAACCCGCGTGGTTTCGGTCTGCTGCAACGTGGCCGCGACTTCAGCCAGTACGAAGACCTGGATGACCGCTACGACAAGCGTCCAAGTGCCTGGATCGAGCCGAAGGGCGATTGGGGTAAAGGGACTGTCGAGCTGGTCGAAATTCCGACTGCCGACGAGACCAACGACAACATCGTAGCTTACTGGAAGCCTGAAACGCTGGCCGAGCCTGGTCAGGAAATGGCGTTCGACTACCGTCTGCACTGGACCATGCAGGAAAACTCGATTCACTCGCCGGATCTGGGCTGGGTCAAGCAGACTCAACGCTCCATCGGTGACGTGCGTCAGTCCAACCTGATCCGTCAGCCGGACGGCAGCCTTGCCTTCCTGGTCGACTTCGTGGGCCCGGTGCTGGCCGCACTGCCGGAAGACAAGACCATTCGCAGCCAGGTGACCACTGACGACAACGTCGAGCTGGTGGAAAACAACCTGCGCTACAACCCGGTCACCAAAGGTTACCGCCTGACCCTGCGTGTCAAGGTCAAGGATTCCAGCAAGCCGACCGAAATGCGCGCCTACCTGTTGCGTGAAATCCCTGCCGAACCGGGCAAGGAACCTGCGCTGCTCGTGGCTGACAAAGCCGAAGAGAAGAAGGCCGCCGCCAAGGAAGCTGCCAAGCCGGCAGTCGCCAAGGAGTCCGCCAACGACCAGGTAGAAATCGCCAAGGCCGACGCACCCAAGCCGGAAGCTGCCAAGCCTGAGACTGCCAAGTCTGAAGCAGGCAAGGCTGACGCAGCAAAAGCTGACGCAGCCAAAGGCAAAGGCGAAGTCGCCAAGGCCGATGCAGGCAAAGCCGACGCATCCAAGGCTGACGTAGCCAAGGACAAGGACGGTAAGGAAATTCAGCAGCCTGAAACCGAGGCAGCACCCACCCATCCGGAACCGGCCAAGACGTTGCAAGTCATGACCGAGACCTGGAGCTATCAGTTGCCGAGCGATGAGTAATTCTCTACCGGTGCCAATGTCTCTGAACGAGTACCTGGCGCATTTACCGATGAGCGACGAGCAGCGGGCAGAACTTGCCGGCTGCACGACCTTCGCCGAGTTGCATGAGCGACTGTCCGCGCAGCCGGTCACTGACCCTGCCGAGGCCGCTCAGGCTTCGGTGGGTCGCCGTCTGACGCTGACCACCGCAGATCAGCTGGAGGACGCCGAGATGCTCGGCGTCGATGCCAGCGGTCGCCTGTGCCTGAAGGCTACACCACCGATTCGCCGGACCAAGGTCGTGCCAGAGCCATGGCGCACCAACATCCTGGTGCGCGGCTGGCGTCGCCTGACCGGCAAGGGCAACCCGCCCAAGCCCGAGCACGATGATCTGCCGCGGGATCTGCCGAAGGCGCGCTGGCGTACCGTCGGTTCGATCCGTCGCTACATCCTGCTGATCCTCATGCTGGGTCAGACGATCGTGGCTGGCTGGTACATGAAAGGCATTCTGCCGTATCAGGGCTGGTCGCTGGTTTCGCTCGACGAAATCACCCGTCAGACCTTCGTGCAGACCGCCTTGCAGGTCATGCCTTATGCCTTGCAGACCAGTATTCTGTTGCTGTTCGGGATTCTGTTCTGCTGGGTATCGGCCGGTTTCTGGACCGCGCTGATGGGCTTCCTGGAATTGCTCACCGGTCGCGACAAATACCGCATCTCGGGTGCCAGTGCCGGCAACGAGCCGATCGAAAAGGGCGCACGTACTGCGCTGGTCATGCCGATCTGCAACGAAGACGTGCCTCGGGTTTTCGCCGGTCTGCGCGCTACGTTCGAATCGGTAGCGGCCACGGGTGACCTGGATCGTTTCGATTTCTTCGTGCTCAGTGACACCAACGAAACCGACATCGCCGTTGCCGAGCAACAGGCGTGGCTGGACGTGTGCCGCGAGACCAAAGGCTTTGGCAAGATCTTCTATCGTCGCCGTCGCCGTCGCGTAAAACGCAAAAGCGGCAACCTCGACGACTTCTGCCGGCGCTGGGGCGGTGACTACCGCTACATGGTCGTGCTGGACGCCGACAGCGTCATGAGCGGTGAGTGTCTGACCAGTCTGGTTCGCCTGATGGAAGCCACGCCGGACGCCGGTATCATCCAGACCGCGCCACGTGCGTCGGGTATGGACACGCTGTATGCACGCATGCAGCAGTTCGCTACCCGGGTCTATGGTCCGCTGTTCACTGCCGGTCTGCACTTCTGGCAGCTGGGTGAATCCCACTATTGGGGTCACAACGCGATCATCCGCATGAAGCCCTTCATCGAGCACTGCGCCCTGGCGCCGCTGCCCGGCAAAGGCGCATTCGCCGGTGCGATCCTCTCCCACGACTTCGTCGAAGCTGCGCTGATGCGCCGTGCCGGCTGGGGCGTGTGGATTGCCTACGACCTGCCAGGCAGTTACGAAGAGTTGCCGCCTAACCTGCTGGACGAACTCAAGCGTGACCGTCGCTGGTGCCACGGCAACCTGATGAACTTCAGGCTGTTCCTGGTCAAGGGCATGCACCCGGTTCACCGTGCGGTGTTCCTGACCGGTGTGATGTCTTACCTGTCGGCGCCGTTGTGGTTCTTCTTCCTCGTGCTGTCCACGGCCTTGCTGGCGGTGAACACGTTGATGGAGCCGACCTACTTCCTTGAACCGCGTCAGCTGTACCCGCTGTGGCCACAATGGCACCCGGAAAAAGCCGTTGCGTTGTTCTCGACCACCATCGTCCTGCTGTTCCTGCCTAAACTGCTCAGCGTCATTCTGATCTGGGCCAAGGGCGCGAAAGGCTTCGGTGGGAAGTTCAAGGTCACCGTTTCGATGCTGCTGGAAATGCTCTTCTCGGTGCTGCTGGCTCCGGTGCGCATGCTGTTCCACACACGCTTCGTACTGGCCGCTTTCCTGGGCTGGGCCGCGACCTGGAACTCGCCGCAACGCGACGATGACTCCACGCCGTGGATCGAAGCGGTGAAGCGTCATGGTCCGCAAACCCTGCTGGGCGCGTGCTGGGCCTTGCTGGTGTTCTGGTTGAACCCGAGCTTCCTGTGGTGGCTTGCGCCGATCGTGGTGTCGTTGATGCTGTCGATTCCGGTGTCGGTGATTTCCAGCCGTACCAATCTGGGCGTCAAGGCGCGTGACGAGAAGTTCTTCCTGATTCCTGAAGAGTTCGAGCCGCCGCAAGAGCTGATCTCGACGGATCGGTACACCTACGAGAACCGCTGGCATGCGCTGAAGCAGGGCTTCATCCGCGCTGTGGTCGACCCGCGCCAGAACGCCCTGGCCTGCGCCCTGGCGACGTCGCGTCACCGTCAGGCTCAGCCGATTGAAGTGGTGCGTATGGAGCGTGTCGATCAGGCACTCAAGGTTGGTCCGGCAAAACTCGGCAATCAGGAACGCCTGATGCTGCTGAGCGACCCGGTAGCCCTTGGCCGCTTGCACGAGCGCGTCTGGAGCGAAGGTCACGAAGAGTGGCTGGCCGCGTGGAGAGCTTCCATCGAAGCCGATCCACATGCGCCTCTGCTGCCTTTGCAACCTGTCGGTAAAGTATCGGAGCCGGTCCCGGTCTAAAACCGCCCGGCTACGAAAAGAGCCCCTGACGCTTAGCGCGTCGGGGGCTTTTTTATTGGGCTTTGTGGCAAAGACCCACGCAAGCGAGGGGGAGAGGCGAACTTGTTCGCGGCATGTTCGGAAAGCTTGGCGGCCCCTTCGCGGACAAGTCCGCTCCTACGCCCGTTGGGCAGAATCAAAAACGGCCTCCTGCCCGAGGGCTAGGAGCGAACTTGTTCGCGAAGACGCTCGCTCAGGCGATGCATGTTCGGAAAGCTTGGCGGCCCCTTCGCGGACAAGTCCGCTCCTACGCCCGTTGGGCAGAATCAAAAACGGCCTCCTGCCCGAGGGGTAGGGGCGAACTTGTTCGCGAAGACGGTCGCTCAGGCGATGCATGTCCGGAAAGCTTGGCGGCCCCTTCGCGGACAAGTCCGCTCCTACGCCCGTTGGGCAGAATCAAAAGCAGGCTGGTGTATAACGCCAAGCGCTCCAGCGTCGGAATCCTTGCGTCGCAGATCTATCAACCCACCCTGAATTTCCCCACCAGTGTCTGCAGGTGGGTTCCCAGTCTGGCGAGTTCGACGCTGGAGGCGGCGGTTTGTTCGCTGGCTGCGGCGGTTTGTTCGGAGATGTCGCGTACGCTGATGACGTTACGGTTGATCTGTTCGGCGACCACGCTCTGTTCCTCGCTGGCGGTAGCGATCTGTTCGTTCATGTGCTGGATCGTCGCCACGGTGCGGGTGATCTGCTCCAGTGCGCCACCGGCACGACGGCTCAGTTCAACCGTGTTGTCAGTCAGGGTGCGGCTGCTGTCCAGAGTGGTCGCGACCTGTTGTGTGCCGGTTTGCAGGGCGGCGATCAGCTCTTCGATTTCCTCGGTGGATTTTTGCGTGCGCTGCGCCAGACCACGCACTTCATCGGCAACCACCGCGAAGCCGCGCCCGGCCTCTCCCGCGCGGGCTGCTTCAATCGCCGCATTGAGAGCCAGCAGATTGGTCTGCTGTGAAACAGACTTGATCACGTCAAGAACGCCGACGATCTTGTTACTCTCCTGCTTGAGCGCGCTCATCGACTGCGTGGAGTTCAGCACTTCGCGAGCCAGTTGCTCGATCTGCGTGATCGCCTGCCGGACCACTTCATCGCCGCTGCGCGCCTGTTGATCCGCCTGAGCGGCTGCCTGCGAAGCTTCTTGCGCATTGCGCGCGACTTCCTGCACGGTCGCGGCCATTTCATTCATGGCCGTGGCCACCTGGTCGGTTTCGTCTTTTTGGCTGGTGACTCCGATGCAGGTCTGTTTGGTCACCGCGGATAACTGTTCGGCCGCGCTGGCGATCTGCGACACGCCCTCGCTGATGCCGCCAACCAGTTCGCGCAGGCTGACGGTCATGGTCTGCATGCTGCCTTGTAACTGACCCATTTCGTCACGGCGTGTGACCGATATGTCCCGGCTCAGATCGCCCTGAGCGATGCGCGCTGCGGCACTGAGTGTCTGCTGCAACGGCACGGTGATCTGTCGGGTCATGATCCAGGCGGCAAGCAATCCGATCAGCAGAGCCAGACCTGCAACACTGCTCAGCATGGCGCTGGAATTAGCCGCCTCGCTGTCGCGCTGTGCAGTCTGCAGGCGATTCAGCGCGCCGACGGAGTCCAGCAGCGTTTCGCCAAGGCCTTCCATGATTTCCTGATCCGCTTCGGCCTTGGTCTGTATCTGCTTGAACTCGCCAAGCCGTTCGCGATAACTCTGCAGGGCTGCGGTCGCCGGTGTCAGGCCCTGAAGGCTTTCGTTGCCCTGATCCTGAGCGATCTGCCCGATTTCCTTGAGCGCTTCGTCGATGGCCGCAATGGCTGCGCTTTCATCGGCGTCGCGGGTGGTGAAGGTATACGTCTGCACTTGATAACGAGCGGTCTGGACCTGCTGCCTCAGTTGGGAAATATTGGTGAATTCCTCCATCCGCTCGCTGCTGTCCTGTTCCTGGCTGACGCTTTTGAGCACTTCTACCTCAACCTGCGCGATGGCCTGCAAGGCCTGTTCCGAGGTCTGCTCCAGGCGCGTGCGTATCTGGTTGCGGGTCTGTCGGTTGTCGCGAACGTCCGCGAAGGTCTTTTCGATCCTGTTCAGCGTCTCGAACTGCCCGTTGAGCAGCTTGATGGTTGCCTCCTCGTCACTCTGCTTGTGCAGCAGGGTGAGCTGGGCTTTCATTTCATTGAGCTTTTCTGTAACCAGCGCCGTACTCTCCGGCGTTTTCTGGACGCGGTCGGTGATTCGCTCGGCGCGCAGATCTTTGGTCAGACCGTTGAGCTGGGCGATGTCCGAGAGCGACTCCGAGCGGTCGATCATGGTGTACAGGCCATGCCAGCCCGTCAGTGTGATGATCAGCGTCAATAACAGCACCAGGCCGAAACCCAGGGACAGTTTGAATCTGACGTTCATGTTGCCGAGCGCTTGATTGATCAGTCGGAACATTGGAATCTCCTGCAATGAGCGAACAAAAGCACGTTCCGAACCCGTCGGGACATGCGTTGTGAGCGCATCGGCGTGGCGATTCATTGCGTGACCTGAGAAGGTCGTAGGAGATTTCCGAGCAGGGAGGAGGGGTGAAAGGTGTCACATTTTGTCGGGAAAAATGGCCCGCGCCGAGTGCTGACGCGGGCTGTGTCCTGACAGGTCAGACGGTGAAACGGCTCACCAGCACCTGAAGGTGATTGCCCAGTCTCGCCAGTTCTACACTGGACGCCGCGGTTTCTTCACTGGCTGCAGAGGTCTGTTCGGACACGTCACGGACATTGATGATGCTGCGGTTGATCTCTTCGGCGGTCGCGCTCTGTTCTTCGGCGGCAGCCGCAATCTGCTGGTTCATGGCCTGGATCGACGAGACGGTTTTGGTGATGTTCGCCAGCGATCCGCCGGCCCTGCGGGTCAGTTCCACGCTGCTGGTGCTCAGCTCGCGGCTGCTGTCCATGACGGTGGTTGCCTGTTGTGTGCCGCTTTGCAGGCGGGCAATAAGTGCTTCGATTTCTTCAGTGGATTTTTGCGTGCGTTGCGCCAGGCTGCGCACTTCATCGGCAACCACCGCAAAGCCCCGACCGGCCTCACCGGCGCGTGCTGCCTCGATAGCGGCGTTCAACGCCAGCAGGTTGGTCTGTTCGGCGACCGATTTGATGACGTCCAGCACGCTGCCAATCTTGTCGCTTTCCTGTTTCAACGCGCCCATTGCTTCGCTGGAGTTGCCCACCGCAGAGGCGAGACGTTCGATTTGCGCAATGGCCTCGTTGACCACCCGTTCCCCGTCACGGGCCTGACGGTCTGCCGTCACCGCTGCTTCCGAAGCTTCCTCGGCGTTGCGTGCGACCTCCTGAACGGTCGCCGTCATTTCATGCATGGCAGTAGCGACCTGATCGGTCTCGACCTTCTGGCTGTTGACCCCGGCACTGGTCTGCTCGGTAACCGCCGACAGCTCTTCCGCAGCGCTGGCAATCTGGGTGACGCCATCACGAATCCCGCCGACCAGTTCGCGCAGACTGACCGTCATGCGCTGAATCGTGGCCTGCAGCTTGCCCAGCTCGTCCTTGCGATCAACCTTGAGGTTGCGGCTCAGGTCACCCGAGGCGACCCGCTCCACTACTTCGAGTGTCTCCTGTAGCGGGGTGGTGATCTGGCGAGTGATGACCCAGGCCGCGAGGATGCCAAGCACCATTGCCAGCGCAGTCGCGGCGATGATCATCTGAACCGACTTGGCGCTGTCTGCGTCGCGGCTCTTGTTCTGTCGGGTAATCAGGTCGTTGCTGGTGGCGAGCATGCTGACGCCCAGCGTGGTCATTTTATCCAGTGCGGCCTTGGAGGCGGCCTGGGCATCGCGGTATTTGCCCACAGCCGCGCGGTAGCCATTCAGTCCGGCGATGGCCTGTTGCAGCATGGGCGAATAAGTGGAGGAAATGTCGCCAGCCAGCGTGTTGATTCCGGTCACAGCATCATCGATGGCTTTATTGGCGTCCTTTTCGAAATCGGGACGGCCGCTGTAGGTGTAACCACGTACCTGAAAGCGCGCCTGCTGAATCAGCTTGCTGACGCCGACGATGCCATTGAAGGCGAGGATGTTATCTTCCTTGAGCAGTTCGGCTTCGATCCTGTTGGCCTGATCCACTGCCTTGTCGGCGTTTTCGCCCATCTGGCTGCGGCTGGCTTCGCGGGTATCGATTGCCTTGCTCATGTCCTCGAACGACTGGCGATAGTCGCGAGTGGCCTGAATCTGGACATCCAGCAACTGCAGGTTCTCGGGGGATCGCAGCAGGTTTCTGGCGGTTTGCAGTGCGGCGTCGAGCTCATCGAGTGTACTTCTGACCTTCGCTGCAGTCTCTGCGTTGTACAGCACCTCGTAGCTCATACGGTTGATGCGCAACTGAAGGGTCAGCTCATTGACCTCTGCAATCGCAGTGACACGGTCCCCACGATCGATCAGGGCCTGATTGCTGAACCAGCCGGTGGCTGAAATCATCAGCGTCATCAACAGCACCAGACCAAAGCCGATCGCCAATTTGAGGCTGACACTCGCATTGGCGAGGCTTTTGGATAACCCACGAGACATGATCACTCCTTGACATCTTTTGTCCTAAGTATCCGACTGCATCGGCCAGTTATCGGTTAACTGAAGCGATTTAGTCGACACTGACAGCTTAGAACAAGCGAGCGAGAAGGGCCGTTACAGCGGTTTCGACGCGCAGGATGCGTTCGCCCAGTTGCACGGGCTGCAAACCTGACTGGCGCAACAGATCGATTTCGTACGGTATCCAGCCACCTTCAGGGCCAATGGCCAGTGTGACCGGTTGGGTGACCGCACGTGGGCAGGCCGGGAAATCACCGGGATGGCCGACCAGGGCCAGTGTGTCGAGCGCGATCTGCGGCAAGCGATCTTCAACGAACGGCTTGAAGCGCTTTTCGATCACGATTTCAGGCAGCACCGAATCGCGCGCCTGCTCCAGGCCCAGAATCAGCTGCTCGCGGATGGCTTCGGCCTCGAGAAACGGCGTCTGCCAGAAGCTTTTTTCCACCCTGTAGCTGTTCAGCAGAATGACTTTCGGTACGCCCATGGTCGCAACGGTCTGAAACACCCGGCGTAACATCTTCGGGCGTGGCAACGCCAGCAACAGGGTAAGCGGCAGCTTTGCCGGCGGAGCACTCTGCAGCTCGACACGCAGCTCTGCTTCATGGGGTTCAAGGCGCAGCAGTTGGGCATTGCCCAGCAGGCCATTGACGCGGCCCACACGCAAACTGTCGCCAACCTCTGCGCGGTGCACCTCCTGCATGTGCTTCAGGCGGCGGTCACGCAGGACCACCCGGTCCGCCGCAATGAAATCGGCTTCCTCAAGCAGCAGCAGGTTCACGGAGTGGTCGCGGGCGGCTGATCCTGCTTGTCAGCGTCCTCGGCCTCATCGTCCGGATGTTCGCCACGCTTCTTGATCATCGTGCTGCACAGGACGCCCAGCTCGAAGAGCAGCCACATCGGCACCGCCAGCAGCGTCTGCGAGAAGATGTCCGGCGGCGTGAGGATCATGCCGACCACGAAGCAGCCGATGATCACGTAAGGGCGGATCTTCTTCAGGTACTTGACGTCGACGATGCCGATCCACACCAGCAACACCACGGCCACCGGGATTTCGAAGGCCACGCCAAAGGCGAAGAACAGCGTCATCACGAAGTCCAGGTAGCTGGCGATGTCGGTCATCATCGACACGCCTTCCGGCGTCACGCTGGCGAAGAAGTGGAAAATCAGCGGGAAGACCAGGAAGTAGGCGAACGCCATGCCTGCGTAGAACAGGATGATGCTCGACACCAGCAATGGCACTGCGACACGCTTCTCGTGCTTGTACAGGCCCGGCGCGATGAAGCCCCAGATCTGATGCAGGATGACCGGCATGGACAGAAACAGCGCGACCATCATGGTCAGCTTGAACGGCGTGATGAACGGCGAGGCCACATCGGTGGCGATCATCGTTGCGCCTTCAGGCAGATAGACTCGCAGCGGCGCCGAGACCAGTGTGTAGATCTTCTGCGTGAAGTAGAACAGGCCGGCGAAAATCAGGAAGACTGCCGCAACGCAGCGCAACAGACGTGTACGCAGCTCGGTGAGGTGCGAGATCAGCGGCATTTGCTGATCATTTTCCGGGGTATCAGCGCTCATGGTGCTCGCGGTGGCAATGACGAATCGTGGGCGGGAGGCGCCGGGACCGGTGTGCCGGCGTCAGCCGGTTTGGCGGTTTTCTCCAGCGACAGCTCGGTCTTTGGTGCCGCAGGTTGGGCAGGGCCGATTTCGTGGTGTGCGGCTTGGTTGTGCACGGGGCTTGCAGCTTCGGCCGCAGCGGGCGCTGGCGGCGGGTTTGCCGGCTCCGGGCTGTTCTCGGACGGCTGATTGGGCGCGAACATTTT
This sequence comes from Pseudomonas sp. P129, assembly GCF_020312195.1. Classification (NCBI taxonomy): domain Bacteria; kingdom Pseudomonadati; phylum Pseudomonadota; class Gammaproteobacteria; order Pseudomonadales; family Pseudomonadaceae; genus Pseudomonas; species Pseudomonas sp. P129. The sequence goes on from NZ_JAGPYS010000007.1 coordinate 307,353, forward strand.
GCGCGCTTCGTCTTCCATCGAAAGAATATGCTCGTTGTGCAACTGCCGACGAATTTCGTCGGCCCCGATTTCACGTTCAACTTCCTGTTTGATCGCATTGAAGCTGCGCTTCAAGCGGCCGATCCATAAGCCTGCGGTGCGTGCAGCACCCGGCAGGCGCTCGGGACCCAGTACCAGCAAGGCAACCAGGCCGACAAGCAGCAGTTCAGAGAAGCTGATACCGAACATGGGCTTAAACCTGGTCTTTGCGGATCGGCTCGTCGACTTTGTGCGCCTGCGCGTCGATGGTGTGCGGCTGATTCAGCGGCGAGCCCTGTGGGGCTGGCTGGGCCTGCTGGGGTTGAGGTGCAGGCTGTTCGGCAGGCTTGTCGTCGTCATTCATCGCCTTGCGAAAGCCCTTGATCGATTCGCCGACGTCGCTGCCCAGGCCCTTGAGTTTCTTGGTCCCGAAAACCAGTACTACGACGATCAGGATGACGATCCAGTGTTTCCAGTCAAAAATACCCATGAAACAGTCCTCGTAAAAGAGTTCAAGCTTGAAAGGGGAGAGCGTTACTCTGCCGTGCGAGCGGCTTTTTCCGCGTGACCGGACAAGCCGAATCGGCGGTCCAGTTCATCGAGCACGGCCTGTGGGTGCTGACCCAGCGCGGCGAGCATCACCATGCTGTGAAACCACAGGTCAGCGGTTTCATAAATCACGTCACTGCAATCGCCGCTGACCGCAGCGTCCTTGGCAGCGATGATGGTCTCGATCGACTCTTCGCCGAGCTTTTCCAGAATCTTGTTCAGGCCCTTGTGATACAGGCTTGCGACATAGGAGCTGTCGGCAGCGGCGTCCTTGCGTGATTCCAGCACTTCGGCCAGACGGGACAACGTATCAGTCATGTTCAATGGCCTGCAGGGTAAATAGCATCAGGATCTTTCAGAACCGGGTCTACGGTCTTCCAGCCTGACTTTTCATACACTCGGTAGAAGCAACTTTCGCGGCCGGTATGGCAAGCGATGCCACCGATCTGCTCGACCATCAGGATAATGACGTCGGCGTCACAGTCCAGGCGCAGTTCATGCAGCTTTTGCACATGACCCGATTCTTCACCTTTGCGCCAGAGTTTGCCACGCGAACGCGACCAATAGATGGCACGGTTCTCGGCCGCGGTCAGGCTCAGGGCCTCGCGGTTCATCCAGGCCATCATCAATACCCGGCCGGTCTTGTGATCCTGAGCGATTGCAGGCACCAGACCGTCGCTGTTCCAGTGAATCTCGTCCAGCCAGTCTTTCATATCTACTCCGGCAGCCGGCTTTCATGCCCGGCGGATTGAACAGTGTGCCAGCGCCATTCGCTGCTGGCTATCGGCGAACGATCAGATACAGCCCGGCGATCAGCATGATCGCGGCCGGCCACGCGGTGAGCGTCAGCAACTGGGTGGCGGCCTCGCTCATCACCCAGCCCTGTATCGCGCCGCCGACCAGCAATGCTGCACCGATCAGCCGCAGGACCGGCTCGTCCTTGCGATCGTGCCATGGGCGTGGCGGATCCGAGGCGTGCGGGCGGGACATGCGTTCCAGCAGGTCACGGGTCATGCCGGCGATGTGCGGCAGTTGCTCGACCTGTGATTGCAGATTGCCCAGCAGGGTTTTCGGGCTGACCCGTTCACGCATCCAGCGCTCCAGATAAGGCTGCGCGGTGCTCCACAGGTCCAGTTCCGGGTACAGCTGACGACCCAGCCCCTCGATGTTGAGCAGGGTCTTTTGCAGCAGGACCAGTTGCGGCTGGACTTCCATATTGAAGCGGCGTGCGGTCTGGAACAGACGCATCAGCACCTGACCGAAGGAAATATCCTTGAGCGGCTTCTCGAAAATCGGCTCGCAGACCGTGCGGATGGCCGCTTCGAATTCATTGAGCTTGGTCTCTGCCGGCACCCAGCCCGAATCGATGTGCAGTTGCGCAACGCGACGATAATCACGTTTGAAAAAGGCAAACAGGTTACGCGCCAGGTAATCCTGATCTTCCGGGGTCAGGCTGCCGACGATACCGCAGTCGATGGCAATGTACTTCGGCGCCCACGGGTTGACCGTACTGACGAAAATGTTGCCGGGGTGCATATCGGCATGGAAGAAGCTGTCGCGAAAAATCTGCGTGAAGAAGATCTCCACGCCGCGCTCGGCCAGTAATTTCATGTCGGTGCGCTGATCCGCCAGCCCGGCCATGTCGGTGACCTGCAGGCCGTAGATACGCTCCATGACCAGCACTTTCGGCCGGCACCAGTCCCAGTAGACTTGTGGCACGTAAAGCAGGTCGGAGCCTTCGAAGTTGCGTCGCAACTGGCTGGCGTTGGCCGCTTCACGCAGCAGGTCGAGTTCGTCGTAGATGGTCTTCTCATAATCCATCACCACCTGCACCGGGTGCAGCAGGCGGGCATCGGCGGAAACGCGCTCGGCGGTGCGGGCGAGAATGAACAGCCATGCCAGGTCCTGACCGATGATCGGCTTGAGGCCGGGGCGTACCACCTTGACCACGACTTCTTCGCCGGTCTTCAGGCAGGCGGCATGCACCTGGGCGACCGAAGCGGATGCCAGCGGCTTCTCGTCGAAGCGGCTGAACACGTCACAGATGCGCGCGCCAAGCTGTTCTTCGATCAGCTTGATCGCCAATTGCTGATCGAACGGCGGCACGCGATCCTGCAGCAGCATCAGCTCGTCGGCGATGTCCTCGGGCAGCAGGTCGCGCCGGGTGGACAGCAGTTGCCCGAACTTGATGAAAATCGGCCCCAGGTCCTGGAGCGCCAGGCGAAAGCGTACGCCACGGCTCAGCTCGGATTTGCGCCGTGGCAGCCAGCGCCAGGGCAGCACGAAACGCAGCGCGAGCATCCACCAAGGCAGGGGCAGGGCGAACAACAGGTCATCAAGGCGATAGCGGATAACGACACGTTGAATGCGAAACAGACGGCGGACGGCAAGCAGCTTCATGCGTTATCGCTGGTATTGAGGGAGTGGGCAAGGCGGGCAAAGCGCGCCTCGAGGCGTTCCAGATCGAGTTTGATCTGATCGAGTTCGGCGAATCGTGCTTCGGCTTCGTGTTTGCCTACCAGCGTGCGCGATTCTTCGCTGAGGTAGTCGGTGACGTTCTGGCTGAGGCTGTTGAAGCTTTCCCGCGTCCAGCGCCCGCTGTTGCGCAGGTGGCTGCTGAACAACTGGCTGGCCACCGGGCCGATCCAGTTGGACAGTTCGTGCTCCCAGTCCAGCTCCAGGTCCTGAAGAATGCCGACCAGTTCCAGCAGCGCGCCGCTGTCACCGTCGAGTTCGACGTCCGGGCCGTGCAGCACAGCGGTCTTGTCTTTGCTCAGGGACAGACGCACCAGGCTGGACGCCGGCGCACGCAGGGTGCAGTCGGCTTCGGCAGCCCAGTCAGCGGCGAGCAGCAAGCCTTGGTCGCTGGGCAGGATGAACAGCTTCAGGGACGGATCGCGACAGTCCACCGCAATGACACGTCCGGACAGACGCGCCATGCGGGGCAGCGCGGTGCTGTCCAGGCGCAGCACCCGATTGATGCCGTGCTCGATGCTGGCGAGCAGCCCCCGGAGCAACATCAGGGTTTGATACCGCGGTGCAGGGCCACGACGCCGGCAGTCATGTTGTGATAGGTCACGCGGTCAAAACCGGCTTCTACCATCATCGACTTGAGGGTTTCCTGGTTGGGGTGCATGCGGATCGATTCGGCCAGATAGCGGTAGCTTTCCGAATCATTGGTGACCAGCTTGCCCATCAACGGCATGAACGCGAACGAGTAGGCGTCGTAGGCCTTGGACATCAACTTGTTGGTCGGCTTGGAGAACTCCAGCACCAACAGGCGACCACCCGGCTTGAGCACGCGCAGCATGGAACGCAGGGCGTCTTCCTTGTGCGTCACGTTGCGCAGGCCGAACGCGATGGTCACGCAGTCGAAATGGTTGTCCGGGAATGGCAGCTTCTCGGCGTCTGCCTGGACGAACTCGACGTTGCCCGACACACCCAGGTCCAGCAGGCGGTCACGGCCGACCTTGAGCATGGAGGCGTTGATGTCAGCCAGTACCACCTGGCCGGTCGGGCCGACCAGGTTGGAGAATTTGCGGGTCAGGTCGCCCGTGCCGCCAGCAATGTCCAGCACGCGGTTACCGGTGCGGACGCCGGACAGCTCGATCGCGAAACGCTTCCACAGGCGATGCATGCCGCCGGACAGCAGGTCGTTCATCAGGTCGTACTTGGCCGCTACCGAATGGAAAACCTCAGCGACTTTTTCTGCCTTCTGGCTTTCCGGTACATTTTTGTAACCGAAGTGAGTCGTAGGTTCGGCATCGCTGCCTTTGCGCTGATCGTTCATATCGCTTCACCGGAATAGAGTGCGGGTCATTCTAATCGCCAAGGCCGGCTTTGTCTTGACAAGGCTCACCTGCAACGCTTTCTTGGATGCGGGCGGGTGTATATAGTTGCGCCGCATTTCATATGACGATCAAGGAAGCCTCCGATGGCCAAGATAACCGTTGAACGCCCGCACGCCCTGGGCCTCGAGAAGGCTCGCGAAAAGGCCGAGCAACTGGTCGAGAAGCTCTCCACCCGATACGGACTGGCCCACGAATGGGCTGGCGATACCGTAAAACTGGAGGGCAAGGGCGCCAAGGGCGAGGTCGAGGTCGAAGAGGCTTTGATCCGCGTCAACATCGAGCTGAACTTCATCCTGTCGGCCATGAGCGGTTCGATCAAGACAGAAGTCGAGCGCGTTCTGGACAAGGCGCTCGCTGCCTGAGTGCCGTATGCAGACCTGCTGATTTTTCTTCGCCGCCGTGTGCCCATGCGCTCTTTTATGCGTGCAAATCGACAGAATCGAGCGTGCTTTCGACCTTCGAGTCGCAAAGGCCTTGAACCGGATCGGTATCGCGTCTAAACATGATGTAGACACGCTCATTGCGAGCCGCCGGTGCTGCATGAGCGTGTCGGGCCGATAAAAGCTCGAACGCTGCGTGCCGAATGACTCGTGCGTTTCACGTCTGGACGATAAGGAGAACAGGATGGCTGGCAAGAAAAAAACCGAAAAAGATGGCAGCTCCTGGATGGGCGAGGTTGAGAAGTACTCTCGTCAGATCTGGCTGGCTGGTTTGGGCGCGTATTCCAAAATCAGCAATGACGGCAGCAAGCTTTTCGAGACGCTGGTGAAGGACGGCGAGAAGGCCGAGAAACTGACCAAGGTCGAAGCGCAGAAGCAGCTCGATGACGTCAAGAACACTAGCAAGTCGGCCAAGTCCCGCGTAGACGACGTGAAAGACCTCGCGGTTGGCAAGTGGAACGAGCTGGAAGAGGCTTTCGACAAGCGTCTGAATGGCGCGATTGCGCGCCTGGGTGTGCCGAGCCGCAGTGAAGTACAGGCGCTGAACAGCAAGGTCGACCAGCTGACCCGGCAGATCGAGCTACTGACGGGCGCGAAAGCCAGACCGGCTGCCTCGCGCACTGTGGCGGCCAAACCGGCAGCGACGAAGAACGCGGCGAAACCGTTGGTCAAGGCTGCGCCCAAGCCTGTCGCCAAAGCGGCGGACAAGAGCGTAGCGGCCAAGCCAGCCGTCAAGAAAGCAGCGACCGGGCCCGTCGAGGCTGCCAAAAAGCCTGCCGCTGCGAGCACCCGCAAAACCAGCACCGCGACCAAAACTGCAGCAGCGAAAAAAACAGCGACAAGAAAGCCGGCGGCCAAACCTGCTACCAAGCCCTCTACGCCGGCCGCATCGGAAAAGACAGTGATTCAGCCCTGATACCCGGCTGCAACAAAGAAGATAGGACGCAGAGCGTCCCGAACGGCATACCCACGCGGAGCATGGGCACGATGGTGTTCTTACGGACGACTATCGTTCCTCACGCTCCAGTGGACTGCCCCCCGAAAGTTGGACAGTTTTAGCTCGCCGCCTGAGCCCTGTATTTTACGGGGCTCAAGCCGTTTAGCTTCAGCTTGATGCGGT
>NZ_JAGPYS010000008.1:0-217653 GCF_020312195.1 Pseudomonas sp. P129
AGTTGCTCATCAGCGGGAGGCGAATTCTACAGCGTTACAACCGCGTGTCAAACTCTTTTTTCTCACCGCTGTCGATCACTCCAGACCCGACCTCTTTCCTCGCTGACTCTTCACTCCAAAAACTTGCAAACTATTGATCTACAAGGCTTTTTCGTTTCCGTCTGCGCCGGAAGTGGGGCGAATTATAGACACCTCACAGAGGGCGTCAACCGTTAATTTCAAAATTGCCAAAATTAACCTTAAAGGCCCCTTGGCTATATAGAAGAGCCCGTCGCAAACGCTTTCTTCTATATAGCTACAGCACCCCTGCCTCGCGCAGCAGAGTGATCTCTTCCTCACCCATCCCCAGCAGCGCCTGCAGCACTTGCGCCGTATGCTCTCCCAGCAACGGCGGCGCCCTTGTGTATTCGACTGGCGTCTCAGACAGCCGTATCGGGCTGGCGACCTGCGGAACACGCCCGGCCAGCGCATGGGGAAGCTCTATGGCCAGGACACGCGCTACCACGTGCGGATCGGCAAACACCTGGGCCAGGTCATTGACCGGCCCGCAAGGCACACCGGCGGCCTCCAGCTCACTGACCCACTGGGCAGTGGTCTTGAACACCGTTACCTGGCGAATCAACGGAATCAGCTCGGCACGATGAGCCACTCGTAGCGTATTGGTCAGGAAGCGCGGATCGTCCGCCCACTGCGGCTGCCCCGCCACAGCGGCAAACTTCCTGAACTGACTGTCATTGCCGACGGTAAGAATCAGGTCGCCATCAGCCGTAGGGAAGTCCTGATACGGCACGATGTTGGGATGAGCATTTCCCAAACGTTTTGGCGCTACCCCTGTCGTCAGGTAGTTCATGGCCTGATTGGCCAGACAGGCTACTTGTACATCCAGCAGCGCCATATCGATATACTGGCCGATATCGCTTTGATCACGATGCGCCAGAGCAGCGAGAATGGCCGTCGTCGAATACAGCCCCGTCAGAATGTCAGTCAATGCGACGCCGACCTTCACCGGCCCGGCCCCCTCTTCACCGTCCGGCAGACCGGTAAGGCTCATCAAGCCACCCAGCGCCTGGATCATGAAGTCGTAACCCGGACGCCGCGCATACGGCCCGCTTTGCCCGAAGCCGGTAATGGAGCAATAGATCAGCCTCGGGTTGACCGCCCTCAGCGACTCGTAATCCAGTCCGTAAGCCGCCAGCCCGTCGACCTTGAAGTTTTCGATCACGATGTCGGACTTCGCTGCCAGTTCGCGCACCAGCCTTTGCCCTTCAGAACGCGTGAAGTCGATGGTCACTGACTGCTTGTTGCGATTGGCGGACAGGTAATAAGCCGCCTCGCTGGTGTTCTGCCCCGCAGCATCCTGAAGGAACGGCGGCCCCCACGAGCGCGTATCATCGCCACACCCGGGGCGCTCGACCTTGATGACGTCAGCGCCGAGGTCAGCAAGGATCTGCCCGGCCCATGGCCCGGCCAGGACTCTCGACAGGTCGAGCACCCGGATATGCGAAAGCGCCCCCATGATCAGCCCTCCTTAATAGAAAGCCTGAATGCCGGTCTGCGCACGCCCAAGGATCAACGCATGCACGTCGTGCGTGCCTTCGTAGGTATTCACCACTTCCAGGTTGACCAGATGCCTGGCGATGCCAAACTCGTCCGAGATGCCATTGCCGCCCAGCATGTCGCGGGCCAGACGCGCGATATCCAGCGACTTGCCGCACGAGTTGCGCTTCATGATCGAGGTGATCTCCACGGCAGCCGTACCTTCGTCCTTCATGCGCCCCAGACGCAGGCAACCCTGCAAGGCCAGAGTGATTTCGGTCTGCATGTCTGCCAGTTTCTTCTGGATCAGCTGATTGGCCGCCAAAGGACGGCCGAATTGCTGGCGATCCAGGGTGTATTGTCGCGCGGTGTGCCAGCAGAACTCCGCGGCACCCAGCGCACCCCAGGAAATGCCGTACCGTGCCGAGTTGAGGCAGGTGAACGGCCCCTTCAGACCGCGCACGTCGGGGAAGATGTTCTCTTCGGGGACGAACACGTTATCCATGACGATCTCGCCGGTGATCGATGCGCGCAAACCAACCTTGCCGTGAATGGCCGGAGCGCTCAGGCCTGCCCAGCCTTTTTCGAGAACGAAACCGCGAATATCGCCGGCATCGTCCTTGGCCCACACCACAAACACATCGGCGATCGGGCTGTTGGTGATCCACATCTTGCTGCCGCTCAAGCGGTAACCACCCTCGACACGCCGGGCACGGGTAATCATCGCTCCAGGATCGGACCCATGATCAGGCTCGGTCAGGCCGAAGCAGCCGATCCATTCGCCCGAAGCCAGTTTGGGCAGGTACTTCTCTTTCTGGGCCTGCGTACCGAACTCGTTGATCGGCACCATGACCAGCGAGGACTGCACACTCATCATTGAACGGTAGCCCGAGTCGATACGCTCGACTTCACGCGCGATCAGCCCATAACACACATAATTCAGACCGCTGCCGCCGAACTCTTCCGGGATGGTCGCCCCCAACAGCCCCACTTCGCCCATCTCGCGAAAGATGGCCGGGTCGGTTTTCTCGTGACGGAATGCTTCCAGCACGCGCGGGGCCAGCTTGCTCTGGGCGAACTGCTCGGCCGTGTCGCGGACCATGCGCTCTTCTTCAGTGAGCTGTTGATCCAGCAACAAGGGGTCAATCCAGTTAAAGCTTGCCTTACCGCTCATGCCAGTTCCTCGCATTCAGATGAAATCATGCAGCGATCCTAGTCCCGGCCCATGCCAGCGACAAACGAGGTTTTATCAAGCGTCTGTGCTAATTTCTCACTCCGTGATACCAAAATTCGCTCTAAAACAAAAATATCAGTGAGAAGAAAGTACATGAGACGCAAGATACCCAGCACCACTGCACTGGTCAGTTTCGAGGCAGCCGCCCGCCACGAGAGCTTCACCAAGGCCGCCAATGAGCTGTCCCTCACGCAAGGCGCTGTGTGTCGGCAAATCGGCGGACTGGAGGAGTTTCTCGGCGTTGAGCTGTTCCGGCGTTCGCGCAGGGGCGTAAAGCTCACGGAAGCGGGGCTTTCCTATAGTCGTCGTGTGTCCCAGCAACTGGACGCGGTCGAGCGTGACACACTGTCGGTCATGGGCCAGCAAGGTGCCAACGCCATCGAGCTCGCCGTGGTGCCGACCTTCGGAACTCAGTGGCTGCTGCCGCGCCTGAAGGACTTCCAGCACAGGCACCCCGACGTCACGGTCCACCTGACCAACCGCACCCGCCCGTTCCTGTTTGCCGACACCGACTTCGATGCCGCGATCTACTTTGGCGATGCCGACTGGTCCGGCACCCAGTCGCATCGGCTGATGGGTGAAAACTCCATGCCGGTCTGCAGCCCCTCCTTTCTTGAAGGTCGCGACAGCCTGGAAGCACGCGAACTGGCCGAATTGCCGCTGCTGCAACAGACCACCCGGCCCTACGCCTGGCGGCAATGGTTCAACGCACAGGATCTGGATGTAGCGCGTGACATGACCGGTCCGCGCTACGAGCTGTTCTCCATGCTGGCGCAGGCGGCCATGCACGACATGGGCATCGCCCTGATTCCGCCCTTCCTCATTCAGCGTGAACTGCAGGAAAGGCGCCTGGTGATCGCAAACACCCGCGCACTGCCCGGCAGTAGCAGTAAGGCCTATTACCTGATGATTCCCGAGCGCAAAGTGGAATCGGCCTCGCTGACTGCATTTCGTGACTGGCTGATCGAACAGGCCCAGCGCTACCGGCTGCCCCAGGAACAAGCCTGAAGCCGTTCAAAGGTAGTCCATAGCGAAAGTCGCCTACAGATATAAGCTTATGTCGCAATGAAGAAACTTCCCACTGTTCACAAAAATCCGGCATCCCCCTTTGTTTATAGGGACTTTAGTGCTATTCGCTGCTTTTCCCGGTTTTCCGCCAGAAAACTTCTATCACCTGTTTTTTGTAAGGAATAGCGCCACAAGCCTTACAAATAAAGGTCCTCGTCAGATCAGTGCGACAATAGGTCACAGTATGACTTGTAGTTCATCTATAGTTTCGTTACAGAATGTATTGAAGCCCGCAAACTTCGCCTGCAAAATGCCCCGCCCCTGCTGCACAGGGGTGTGCTGATTGGCCAAGCCAGACGCACCAGCCGTAGTGCACTGGCCTACATACGAACGATAAAAAATCGCGCAGGAGATTTGTCGTGCACATTGGTGTTCCTCTCGAAACACAAGCGGGCGAAACCCGGGTAGCTGCTACCCCGGAGACCATCAAAAAGCTGATCAGCCAGGGTCACAGGGTTACGGTGCAAAGCGGCGCGGGCCTTCATGCCAGCGTTCCGGACAGCGCTTACGAGGCTGCTGGCGCAGTGATCGGTGACACTGACGAGACCTATGCGGCCGAGCTGATTCTCAAGGTCGTCGCACCTGACGATGAGGCGCTGAGTCTGATCAAAAGTGGCTCGGTGGTCGTCGGCATGCTCAACCCCTTCAACAATGAACTGATCGGCAAGATGGCCGCACGCGGCATTACCGCGTTCGCCCTGGAAGCCGCGCCGCGCACATCGCGCGCGCAAAGCCTTGATGTGCTGTCTTCGCAAGCCAACATCGCGGGCTACAAGGCAGTACTGCTCGCCGCACATCATTACCCGCGCTTCATGCCCATGCTGATGACCGCTGCCGGCACCGTCAAAGCTGCCCGGGTGCTGATCCTGGGCGCCGGCGTTGCCGGTCTGCAGGCCATTGCCACCGCCAAAAGGCTGGGCGCCGTGGTAGAAGCCTCGGATGTACGTCCGGCAGTGAAGGAGCAGATCGAGTCGCTGGGCGCAAAATTCATCGATGTGCCCTACGAGACCGACGAAGAGCGCGAATGCGCCGAAGGCGTCGGCGGCTACGCGCGGCCCATGCCGGCCAGCTGGATGCAGCGCCAGGCCGCCGCCGTTCATGAGCGCGCGAAATTGTCGGACATCGTCATCACGACCGCACTCATTCCCGGCCGCAAGGCACCGGTGCTGCTCGGCGCAGAAACCGTGGCGCAGATGAAACCAGGCTCGGTGGTGATCGACCTGGCCGCTGCACAGGGCGGCAACTGCCCGCTGACCGTTGCCGATCAAGTGGTTGTCGAGCACGGCGTGACCATCGTCGGCCACACCAACCTGCCCGCTCTGGTCGCAGCCGATGCATCGGCGCTCTACGCCCGCAACCTGCTGGACTTCATGAAGCTGCTGTTCGACAAGGACGGCACATTCTCGATCAACCTCGAAGACGACATCGTCGCCGCATGCCTGATGTGCCGCGACGGGCAAGTTGTCCGCAAGAACGGCTGAGGACACACCAATGGAAGAGCTGATTTCCCCCGGCGTCTACAACCTGATCATTTTCGTACTGGCGATTTATGTCGGCTACCACGTGGTCTGGAATGTCACGCCTGCGCTGCACACGCCACTCATGGCGGTCACCAATGCCATCTCCGCCATCGTCATCGTCGGCGCCATGCTCGCCGCTGCGCTCACGGTCACCCCGCTGGGCAAGACCATGGGCACGCTGGCGGTCGCACTGGCGGCCGTGAACGTGTTTGGCGGGTTTCTGGTCACTCGGCGGATGCTGGAGATGTTCAGGAAAAAGGCCCCCAAGGCAAAGGATGAGGCGCCCAAGTCATGAGCATGAATCTGGTTACTCTGCTGTACCTGATCGCATCGATCTGCTTCATCCAGGCACTCAAAGGCTTGTCGCACCCGACCACCTCGCGCCGTGGCAACCTGTTCGGCATGCTCGGCATGGGCCTGGCGGTCATCACCACAATCGGCCTGGTGTTCAAACTGGCGGCACTGTCTAGCGCTGAAGGGACCAGCGCAGGCATCGGCTACATCGTGGTCGGCCTGCTGGTGGGCGGAACCGCTGGCTCGATCATGGCCAAGCGCGTCGAAATGACCAAAATGCCGGAGCTGGTGGCGTTCATGCACAGCATGATCGGTCTGGCAGCGGTGTTCATCGCTATAGCAGCCGTGGTCGAGCCTCAATCGCTGGGTATCGTTCGCAATCTGGGCGATGCGATTCCGGCCGGCAACCGTCTGGAGCTGTTCCTCGGGGCAGCCATCGGTGCGATTACCTTCTCGGGCTCGATCATCGCTTTCGGCAAACTCTCGGGCAAGTACAAATTTCGCCTCTTTCAAGGCGCACCGGTACAGTTTGCCGGCCAGCACACGCTCAATCTGGTCCTGGGTCTTGCCACGCTGTTCTTCGGCCTGACCTTCATGTTCACCGGCAGCCTCACTGCCTTTGCGATCATGCTGGCGCTGGCCTTCGTCATCGGTGTGTTGCTGATCATCCCGATTGGCGGGGCCGATATGCCAGTGGTGGTCTCGATGCTCAACAGCTATTCAGGCTGGGCAGCAGCCGGCATCGGCTTTTCGCTGAACAACTCGATGCTGATCATTGCGGGCTCACTGGTAGGCTCCTCGGGCGCGATCCTTTCCTACATCATGTGCAAGGCGATGAACCGCTCGTTCTTCAACGTGATCGGCGGTGGCTTCGGCGGCGCAACGGAGTCGGCAGGCCCGGCGGGTGCCAAGGAAGCGCGCCCGGTGAAGTCAGGTTCGGCAGACGACGCAACCTTCTTGCTGACCAATGCCGATACCGTGATCATCGTGCCCGGCTACGGCCTGGCAGTGGCTCGTGCCCAGCATGCGCTCAAGGAACTGACCGAGAAGCTCGTACACCGCGGCGTCACTGTGAAGTACGCCATTCACCCGGTGGCCGGACGCATGCCGGGGCACATGAACGTGCTCCTGGCCGAAGCCGAAGTGCCTTACGACCAGGTCTTCGAGATGGACGACATCAACTCCGAATTCGGTCAGGCCGATGTGGTGCTGGTGCTCGGCGCCAACGACGTGGTCAACCCGGCCGCCAAGAACGATCCGAAATCCCCTATCGCCGGGATGCCCATCCTGGAGGCGTTCAAGGCCAAGACCATCATCGTCAACAAACGCTCGATGGCCAGTGGTTACGCAGGTCTGGATAACGAATTGTTCTATCTGGATAAAACCATGATGGTGTTCGGCGACGCCAAAAAGGTGATCGAGGACATGGTGAAGGCCGTCGAAAACGCCTAGCCTCACAGCGCTCCATTGAAGCCCCGGCTCGCTTGGCGACCGGGGCTTTTTACATTCCGCGCAACAGTGTTTTGCGCTGGAACCCGCCAATCAGAGCGCTCAAATGCGACCTTGGTAGCAGGACGAAGCCCGTCCAAGGCTCTAGACTTGTCGTTCGCTTCTATCTACGAGACAGACCCATGTACCGTGACCGTATCCGCCGGCCCTCCCTGATGAGCAAGGTTATGAGCGCAGCCGACGCTGCCGCCTTGATTGAAGACGGCATGACCGTCGGCATGAGTGGCTTCACCCGTGCAGGCGAAGCCAAGGCCGTACCCCACGCGCTGGCCGAGCGCGCCAAAGTGACGCCGCTGAAAATCAGTCTGATGACCGGCGCCAGTCTGGGCAATGACCTGGACAAGCAACTGACCGAGTCCGGCGTTCTGTCCCGGCGCATGCCCTTTCAGGTCGACAGCACGCTGCGCAAGGCGATCAACAACGGCACGGTGATGTTCATCGATCAGCATTTGTCCGACACCGTCGAGCTGCTGCGCAATCGGCAGATCAAGGCTGTGGACCTGGCCGTGATCGAATGCGTGGCGATCACCGAAGAGGGTCATCTGGTGCTGAGTACCTCCGTGGGCAACTCGGCCAGCTTCGCCATTCTGGCCAAACAGGTCATCGTGGAAATCAACCTGTCCCAGCCACTGGAGCTGGAAGGCCTGCACGACATCTATATACCCAGCTACAGACCGACACGCCTGCCGATTCCGGTCCTGGAGGCCGATTCGCGTATCGGCAGCCACGCGGTGAAAATCGACCCGGCAAAAATAGTCGGCATTGTCATCAGCAACCAGCCCGACTCGCCTTCCACGGTAACGCCACCTGACGCGGACACGCAGGCCATCGCCAATCATCTGGTGGAGTTCTTCAAGAAGGAAGTGCGCGAAGACCGCCTGACCGACAAGCTGATGCCATTGCAGGCCGGTATCGGCAACATTGCCAACGCCGTGATGCATGGCCTGCTGGCGTCGCCCTTCACCGACCTGACGATGTATTCCGAGGTGCTGCAGGACTCGACCTTCGACCTGTTCGATGCAGGCAAACTGACTTTCGCCTCGGGCAGCTCCATGACCTTGTCGGCGGCCAAGCACGCCGAGGTCTTTGCCGACTTCAATCGCTACAAGTCCAGGCTGGTATTGCGCCCCCAGGAAATCTCCAACCACCCCGAGGTGATCCGCCGTCTGGGCATCATCGGGATCAATACCGCGCTGGAGTTCGACCTGTACGGCAATGTGAACTCCACCCACATCTGCGGGACACGCATGATGAACGGCATCGGCGGCTCCGGAGATTTCTCGCGCAACGCGCACCTGGCGATCTTCGTCACCAAATCGATCGCCAAAGGGGGCGCGATATCCAGCGTTGTGCCGATGGTCAGCCATGTCGACCACACCGAACACGACGTCGACATCCTGGTCACCGAGCAGGGCCTGGCGGACCTGCGCGGTCTGGCGCCTCGCGAGCGCGCCAGGGTGATCATCGACAACTGCGTGCATCCGGATTATCGCGACGCGCTGAACGCCTATTTCAGTGCTGCTTGCGCTGTGGGCGGGCACACCCCGCACATCCTGCGCGAAGCACTGAGTTGGCACATCAACCTGGAAGAAACCGGGCGGATGTTGCCAGCCTGAACAGGACAGTTGGAAGTGAGCAAGACCTTTTCTGGCTCACTTGTCGCGAGTACTTGCACGCTTATCGAAAAACTGTACTTCTGTACCGGTCATAAAAACGCCTTAAAAGGCCAAAATCACTACAATCGACCACAAAATGCACCCATAAAGTGCAGACCGGTACAGTTGCCCCATTTATGAACAAAACAGTGCCCGATCACAGTTAACTGAACCCTCACAATACAGGTGAACTGTGTCTATGGAAGCTGGACGCGCACGAGGAAAATGGGCACCAGTCAAGCAACTCACTTATCCCGCCACAAGCGGAAGGAAGTCACACCATGGAACGTACAATCAGTTCCGATCTGTTCAGCGAAAGCACCGTTACCACCGCAAAAGCCTCTCTGCCTCTGCGCGTATTCGCCAACCTGATGCTCTGGCAGCGTCGCCTGTCCAGCCGCCACCAGCTGGCCCGTCTGGATGCACGCCTGCTGGCTGACGCCGGTATCAGCGAATCCCAGCGTTACGAAGAGCTGAGCAAGCCGTTCTGGCGCTAAACATGCGCCCGCTGGTTCTTGACCTTTAGGTCTCCTGCCAGCACCCCGAATTGCTTCATACAAGACCCGTCTCAGGCAACTGAGGCGGGTTTTGTCGTTTCAGGGGGCGATTAAAGAGTTCTGGCTAGACAGGTACAGTTTTTAAGAAGTCTCAAACTGCAGGTACAGTTACCAAATATTGCAAACTGTGTAAGCCGAAGCCATCGACCGTCATGACAACTGCGGTATCGGTGGGATAGTCTAGCGCTCTACCTCAGCCCTTCGGCTTCGCAGGCAGTCTGTGCCCACTTGTCCACAACGGAACTCGATCATGTCTCTGCTACGTAACCTTGGCGCTGTCTTTCTGTTGACCGCCGCAGCCGGTGCAAACGCCTCCAGCTTCATTGTCACCACCGACGCAGTGGTCGATGCCGTCAATGCAGCGACGCGCGCGACCTCCAACGTTTCTTCTTCCCTGAAAGACGACAAGATCGTTCTTGCCGCCCGTGACGACGCCGCCAGCTTCGTGGCC
Source organism: Pseudomonas sp. P129 (assembly GCF_020312195.1). Taxonomy (NCBI): domain Bacteria; kingdom Pseudomonadati; phylum Pseudomonadota; class Gammaproteobacteria; order Pseudomonadales; family Pseudomonadaceae; genus Pseudomonas; species Pseudomonas sp. P129. Next base: position 9,825 of record NZ_JAGPYS010000008.1, read on the forward strand.
AGCTCCGGCGACATCCGCAGTGCTCGACTCGAAGGCGCGCTGCAGCATATCCGCCAGGTTCTGCCTGAACTGCAAGCCAGCGACAGCCAATTGGCTCAAGCCATCCTGGCCATCTGACCGCTGCGCCCCGGCCATGTGCCGGGGTAGCTCTGGCCCGCGCATTGCGCTAGCCTTGGAGGCTGTTTTGCCGGTTCGTGAAAGTCATGCGTTTAGTGCACCTTCTGTATATCGCTCCCTTTGCCAGCCTGATGTACGTCAGTCAGGTTCAAGCGTTCGATACGACCACGCAAGGCCTGGTCAAGACCGGCTACGCCACCAGTCAGGTTTCGACAGGACCGTTCGATAACAAACTGATCATGGCTGCCCGTGACGATGCTGCTGCATTCATCGCCAGCGGCGGAGAAATGCGCGGTGCCCGGCTTGAGTCAGCGCTGCACGCCCTGCGTCAGGCAGATGCAAAACTTCATGCCAGCGACCTTGAACTGGCGCAGGCAATCCTCGTCCAATAGCCACTTTCCCCTCTTCGCGTAACTGGAGACGTCACTACATGCGTACCCCGCTGATTGCTGCTTCCCTTGGCCTGCTCTTGCTGGCCGATTTTGCCCAGGCCCAGACTGTTGTGGCCACGAGCAACATCATCGTTCGTGCGTTCGGCCGTACCATCGATTTCACTTCCGACACCACCACATCGATCCGCGATTCCAAGGTCGTTCTCCAGGCCAAGGACGATGCTGCCAGCTACGTTGCCACCGGCGGTGATATCCACGGTGCCCAACTAGATGCTGCGTTCGACACGCTGCGTACCCGCGTGCCGGAAGCGCGCGGTGCAAGCGATCAGACCCTGGCTGAAGCAATCCTCGCATTGTGAGGCGGCTTCGCGCCTGGCTGCTCGCTGGCGCGCTGTCGCTGGTCGGTACGCATGCCTTTGCCAGCCTGAAGCTGGAACTGCACACCGACGGCCTCGATGCACCTCAACAGCAAGCCAGCCAGGCGCTGCTCGACGAAGCCCTGCATGCGTTACCGCCCAGCTTCGTCGAAGCACTGGACCGCACCGTCGAGGTGAGCTGGTCCGCTGACATGCCGCAGAATGCCTACGGTCAGGCTGCCGGTCCCTATCAGCTGTACCTCAACAACCACCTGCTGGCGTCATTGACGGACGGCTCGGCCGCCACCGCCCAGACGGGCCGGCCACACGGCACGGTGCGTCGTGAGTTGCTCGCCACTGTCCTGCATGAGCTGACCCACGTCTACGACCGCGCCCGCCTGTGGTCGCCCAGCGAGCGAGCGGCGATTTTTCGCTGCACATCACGCAGCAGTTCGCTGGGCAAGGTCGGCCTGCCTGACAACTGCCGCGGCCAGACCGAGCGACGCTTCACCCTGAGTGACGATCCACGCCTGCTGGACCTGGCGGGCTGGCAGCAATATGTCGGACGTCGTGGCGACCGCGAGGAACATAACGGCCAGGTTGCCCGCAGCCCGGACATCTACGAAACCACCAGCCCGCTGGAATTCGTGGCGGTGAACATGGAGTACTTCCTCCTTGATCCGGCCTACGCCTGCCGTCGCCCTGCCCTGTATGCGTATTACAAGGAGCGTTTCGGCTGGGCACCTGCAGCCCATAACGAATGCCCAAAGTTTTACCCCTACCTGAACGCCGGCAGCGACTTCGGCCGGGAGCCGCTGGGCAAGCTGGACCCGGAACGGGTCTATGCGGTGGACTATCTGCTGGCCGAGGCGAACCAGAACTGGGCAAGCCGCTGGGGCCACAGCATGTTGCGCCTGGTGATCTGCAAACCCGGTCGCCCGCGCGGCCCGGATTGCCGATTGGACCTCGATCAGCATCTGGTGCTGTCTTACCGGGCGTTTGTCGGCGACGTGCAGCTGTCCAGCTGGGACGGCCTGATGGGGGCCTACCCGTCGCGCCTGTTCGTCCTGCCACTGGCGCAGGTCATCGATGAATACACCAAGACCGAACTGCGCAGCCTGGCGTCGGTACCGATCAAGCTGTCGCGTCCGGAAATAGAAGGGCTGGTGCAGCACGCTGCCGAGATGCACTGGAGCTACGACGGCAACTACTACTTCCTTTCGAACAACTGCGCCGTTGAAAACCTCAAACTGCTGCGCGCCGGTACGCACAACCCCAAACTCGTCGGCCTGGACAGCATTTTGCCCAACGGTTTGCTTGAAGTCCTCGAAGGCCGTGGGCTGGCTGACACCAGCGTACTGGATGATCCCAAGGAGGCGCTGCGTCTGGGCTATCGGTTCGACTCCTATCGCGACCGCTATCAGGCGATGTTCGAAGTGCTGAAGAAGCACCTGCCGATCAAACAGAACACCGTGGAAGACTGGATGGCCCTGCCAGCCAGTGAGCGCAGCCAGTGGTTCGCTAAAGCCGATCTACGTACCAGCGCTGCGATTCTGCTGCTCGAGCAGGCCAGCCTGCGCAGGCAACTGCTGTTGGCCCAGGACGAAGTGAAACAGAGCTACCTGGGTGCACGGGAATTGAAAGACGGCAAAGTCTCCAACGCGACCAAAACGCTGCAGGAAATCCTCGCCAGCAGCGGGTTCCTCAGCCGGCCTGCCGAGCTGCTGGGCAGCGACGGGTACGGTTTGCCACAGGCGGGTGAATGGCAGCGTCTTGAGGCAGAAAGCAGTCAGCGCCAGAACCAGCTCAAGCGCCTGACCGGCGATCTCGACAAGGAAGTGCGAGCCCTGCTGGAGCCTGAGCGCGCCAAAGAGATTGCCGCCAACGAAGCCAACCTCAAACAGGTGTCCGAGCACCTCAGGGCGTTGCACAAGGCTGCAGGCGGGCTGCAGCTGCCGTGATCAGGCGGCTTTCTTTCTCGGTTTGAGGTATTTGACCAGGCCCTGGAACCAGATCACCAGGGCCGGGTTGCCCTTGATCTGAATATCCTTGTCCTGAATGCCCTTCATGAACGCCAGCTGCTTGTTCTTCGCCTGCAGGGTATCAAAGCCGAAGGCTGCATCACGAAACACGATGGCAAAGGCCGGCTCTGCAACCGTGCCGCTTGCACTGCGGATCCGCTGATCGTGGACCATGAAGTGACGTGCAACCTTGCCATCTGCGGTCTGCAACTGAAAGGTCAGGTCCTTGCCAGCCAGTTGCTGCTGAAACGCAGGGTTGTTACGACTGGCGCGAGCCATCAGCAGGCCCAGCATCCACAACAGAAAACGAAATTTCATACACGGCCTCTGAACACGCGGGTTCCGATTCGGGATCGGCGTGGCAGTGTAGCGGGTTATCGGCGCAAAACCTGTAGAACAAAATGGATATCGAAGGAGATCGGCACTAAACGGCCGTTGAGCGCGAGGATGCTGCTCCGCGTGGGAAGCAGCATCACACTGACATCAACGAATGCTGTTGATGCTGCCTTTGTTACCCGTGACCTTTACATCGACCTTCTTGAAGATGAAGTAGTCCTTGACGCTGACTTCGTAGCGCGGCGCGACGATCAGATCGGCGCCGGAGGATTTGACCGCTTTGAAGGCGGCTGCCGCTTTGGTCGTCGAGACAGGATCAGGCAACGCCAGACCCAGGCCGCCACCGCCACTTGCGCCACCGTAGGTCACGCCATCGGCGAACTGATTATCGCCGCCGAAGCTCAGGAAATTGAACAGCACGTTGGTGGACGACTCGCCGCTGATGGTGCCGCCAACCTTGACGTCAGCCTTCAGGTCGGTTTTGACCGTGCCTTCCAGCGGTGCGCTTGGCTGGCTGACGTTGTAGCTCACACAACCGCTGGTCGTGGCGATCAGCGCCGCAACAGCAGCAAACTTCCATGGCTTTTTCATTCGAGATTTCCCAAGAGTAATTGAAGGGGTGCAGCAGGGGCGGCACTCTAAGGGAATCAACAACAAGAAGAAGTCAGGCAAAGCTGGGGCTTTGGAAGGCAATTACACGCAATGGGGTAGGACAATTCTCGCAGGGAGCGAAAGGCATCATCGGCGTCATACGACAGAAACAAGAAACGGGCACCCAATCCGATTGGTGTGCCCGCCTGTGGGTCGCGCGCCTCCCGCCGAGGCGCACAACAGGGTGTCAAGGATTGACGCTGTCTTTCAGGGCTTTCCCCGGTTTGAAGGCAACCGTGTTGCTTGCCTTGATTTTAACCGGCTCCCCGGTCTGTGGGTTCTTGCCAGTGCGAGCGCCGCGGTGGCGTTGCAGAAAAGTACCGAAACCTACCAGCGTGACACTGTCCTTGCGGTTCAGTGCGCCAGTAATCTCTTCAAGGATGGCATTGAGAACGCGATTGGATTGTTCTTTGGTGAGATCCGCCTTTTCAGCGATGGCGGCTGCAACATCTGGTTTGCGCATATGAAGCCTCTTTTACGGTTTTTTGTTTTTATGTCCCGCGCCGCTTTTGTAAAACAACGGCAACAAGGCGCCGCGACAGCTCTACGTAGCGGCAGACAAGACCGAGGATGGCATGCCGAACTGACCCGCGCCAGTGCATGAACGCGGTTTATTGGCAGAAATACAGGGTCAATCCGACAAAATGACGAGAAATCACGCCAATAACGCAGGTAACGCCTTGTTGAGTGCGAGTTTTTCCATAACCGCAGCGCCTGTCAGGGCATAGCCCAGCAGATGGCCATCAGCGTCGTGACACAGCGCCTTGATGTCAGCGCCCTGCCCTTCGACGCTCCAGTGGCCATCGCTGCCACGCGGCGGCGGCGAAACCACCAGCGGGCAGGCGGGCGTCTTCACGGTGATCGGCATGGGCCCGTATTTGACGGAAGTCGGGTTTCCGGCCAGCGTCTGGGCCAACGCACGAGCGCAGCTCATCAACGGCATCACGTAGAGCAGGTTCAGGCCATCGACTTCAGCGCAATCACCCAGCGCGTGGATGTTGGCGTGGGAGGTTTGCAACAGGCGGTCGACCAGAATGCCGCGCCCGGTCTGCAGCCCGGCGGCAGCGGCCAGTTCGATGCGAGGACGCAGGCCGATGGCTGACACCACCAGGTCGCAGTCCATCACCTGCCCGTCCGACAAGTGCGCTTGCAGGCCATCACCATTGCGATTCAGACGGGTCAGCACCGGCCCCAGATGGAAACGTGCACCCAGGCTTTCAAGGCCGGACTTCACAGCAGCCGCAGCCTCAGGGGGCAACAGGGTCGGCATGACCTGTTCGCACGGCGCCACCAGATCCACTTCATAGCCGCCCAGGATCAGGTCGTTGGCGAACTCACAGCCAATGAGCCCTGCGCCGAGAATCAGCACCCGGCGTTTGCCCGCCGCAGCCGCCCGGAAACGGGCGTAATCCTGAAGATCGTTGATCGGGAAAACCGCGTCGCCGGCGTCGCCTTCCACCGGTACACGAATGGTTTCGGCGCCCCAGGCCAGCACCAGATCGCGGTAATACACCGCCTCTTCGCCGATCCACAGGCGTTTGTGGCCGGCATCGATCCCGCTGATGCGCGTGTGCGTACGAATCTCGGCCTTGAGCTGATCGGCCATGGCGCCGGCTTCAGCCATGCTCAGGCCGTCAGCCTCCTTGTTTTTGCCAAAGCCGGTAGAGAGCATCGGCTTGGAGTAGGAACGGCCATCGTCGGCCGTGATCAATAGCAGCGGCGTGTCCACGTCCAGCTTGCGAAACTCTCGGGCGAGGTTATACCCCGCAAGGCCGGTGCCGATGATGACGACAGGTGCGCTCATTGTTCTTCCCTATTTCACTGTGCCTGGTGCTCGTTGTTGCCAGCCCTTGTTTGCGGGCAGCAATCAGCCGATTTCGATCATCTCAAAGTCCATCTTGCCCACGCCGCAATCCGGGCACATCCAGTCTTCAGGCACATCCTGCCAGAGGGTGCCGGGCGCAATTCCGTCATCCGGCCAGCCATCGGCTTCGTTATAGACCAGGCCGCAGACGATGCATTGCCACTTCTTCATGTCAGGTTCTCTCGTTTATCAGGCTCAATAGCGTACGACGGTCGGTTGCCGTCTTCTGAAGGGGCGTTGTACTGATCGGCAGGCGCGGATGCAAGTCTGATTCTATAACCCGACGCTCTATCGACCGTCGGTCGAGACCGGCAATCATGCTAAGCTCGCGGCCTCGTTGGCTGCCGGAACTGGCTTACCGTGACCCAGCAATCCCCCGCATTCATTGGCCCTGCCTGGCTTGAGCGCGAGCAATTGATCGACGCACCGGACCCGGTAATGCTCGACTGGTTGTTCAATCAGGACTCCCTCACTCGTCGGTTGGACCGTTTGTCTGACGGTCGTTTCAGCGTATTTCCGCAGTTTGAAGGCTGGCAGCCCTTGCGCCCTGACGAGTGCCTGGCGCTGGGCCTGCCAGAGGCTGGCGAAGGCTGGGTGCGCGAGGTGTACCTGCGTGGTAACGGCAACAACTGGGTGTTCGCGCGCAGTGTCGCCGCCCGCAGCGCCCTGCAGGATGGTGGCCTGGATATGGACGAGCTGGGCACTCGCTCGCTGGGTGAGTTGCTGTTCAGCGACCCGGCGTTCGTGCGCGGCACGCTTGAAGTGTGTCATTACCCCGAGGCCTGGCTGCCGGCTGCCGATGCAGCGCGCGGACTGTGGGCACGGCGCTCGCGCTTTGATCGCGATGCCTTGAGCGTGCTGGTCGCCGAAGTTTTCCTGCCTGCCCTGTGCACTGCGATTCATGACAAGGACCACGTCTGATGTACCTGTCCCTCCTCAAATCCCTCAATCGTCTGAGCCCGCGCGCCTGGGACTTCATCCAGCTGACGCGCATCGACAAGCCCATCGGCGTCTACCTGCTGCTGTGGCCGACCCTGTGGGCGGTCTGGATTGCAGGCAAAGGCGCGCCGTCGCTGCAGACCGTGTGCATTTTTGTGCTCGGCGTCTTTCTGATGCGCGCGGCAGGCTGTGTGATCAATGACTTCGCCGACCGCAAGGTGGATGGCCACGTCAAACGCACCGAGCAGCGTCCGCTGGTCAGCGGCAAAGTCAGCCCCCGGGAAGCGCTGGTGCTGTTTGCGGTGCTGGTCGGCCTGAGCTTTGTGCTGGTGCTGTTCACCAACGCGGCGACTATCTGGCTGTCGTTCGGCGGTCTCGCCCTGGCGGCCAGCTATCCGTTCATGAAGCGCTACACCTATTACCCGCAAGTGGTGCTGGGGGCTGCGTTCTCGTGGGGCATGCCGATGGCCTTCACTGCCGAAACCGGAGAGCTGCCCGCTGCAGCCTGGCTGCTGTACATCGCCAACCTGCTGTGGACCGTGGGCTACGACACCTACTACGCCATGGTCGATCGCGACGACGACCTGAAAATCGGCGTGAAATCCACGGCCGTCCTGTTCGGCGATGCCGACCGGGTCATCATCCTGACCCTGCAAGGGCTGGCACTGGGCTGCCTGATGCTGGCCGGTGCGCGCTTCGAACTGGGCGCGTGTTTCTACATCGGTCTGCTGGCAGCGGCAGGCTGCTTTGCCTGGGAATTCTGGAGCACCCGAGAGCGCGAGCGAGACGCCTGCTTCAAGGCCTTCCTGCACAATCACTGGGCCGGGCTGGCGATATTCCTGGGCATCGTCGCCGACTACGCGGTGCGCTGAAAACAGCCAGCGCCAGCCTGGGCACGAATTAAATAACTTCAGGATCGCGGGGCCTGCGGGCCCCCGCAGCCTGTCAGCGTGCTAGCCTCATTCAGACCTGTCACACGACTGCAATAATTCCGTTATCTAATGCGCCCCAAGACAGTTAAATGACAAGAGGTTCGAGCATGGCTGGCAGGAGCATCCTGATCGTTGACGACGAAGCGCCAATTCGCGAAATGATCGCCGTTGCGTTGGAAATGGCTGGATACGACTGTATTGAAGCCGAAAACTCTCAGCAGGCCCACGCGATCATCGTGGACCGCAAGCCTGACCTGATTCTGCTCGACTGGATGCTGCCTGGCACGTCCGGCATCGAACTGGCCCGGCGCCTCAAGCGTGATGAACTGACCGGGGACATCCCGATCATCATGCTCACCGCCAAGGGTGAAGAGGACAACAAGATTCAGGGCCTGGAAGTCGGCGCCGACGATTACATCACCAAGCCTTTCTCGCCCCGCGAGTTGGTGGCACGCCTCAAGGCTGTGCTGCGTCGCGCTGGCCCGACTGACGGCGAAGCGCCCATCGAAGTCGGCGGCCTGCTGCTCGACCCGATCAGCCACCGGGTCACCATCGACGGCAAACCGGCCGAAATGGGCCCGACCGAATACCGTCTGCTGCAGTTCTTCATGACCCACCAGGAGCGCGCCTACACGCGCGGTCAGTTGCTGGATCAGGTATGGGGCGGCAACGTCTACGTCGAGGAACGCACCGTCGATGTTCACATCCGCCGCCTGCGCAAGGCTTTGGGGGATGCGTATGAAAATCTGGTACAAACCGTACGCGGCACTGGCTATCGTTTCTCGACCAAAAGCTGACAACCGCTGCGTCGACGCAGGGCAAGGGCCGGTGCAGACCAGACAAGGATTTACCCCTAATTGAATCAAAATTGGCACGGCACTCTGATACGCCACATGTTGTTGCTGGTCACCGCCTGCCTGTTGGTCGGCCTGATCAGTGGGCAATATGCCTGGAGCCTGGCCGCCGGGCTGGGGCTGTATCTGGCCTGGACCCTCAAGCAACTGTTGCGCCTGCATGAATGGCTGAGCAGCCACAAGGCCGACGAGCCGCCTCCGGACGGTTACGGTCTGTGGGGCGAGGTCTTCGATAGCATTTATCACCTGCAACGTCGTGATCAACGCGTCCGCGGTCGCCTTCAGGCGGTCATCGACCGCGTGCAGGAATCCACCGCCGCGCTGCGTGATGCGGTGATCATGCTCGACAGCGACGGCAATCTGGAGTGGTGGAACCGTGCCGCTGAAACCCTGCTGGGCCTGAAGACGCCGCAGGACAGCGGGCAGCCCGTGACCAACCTGGTGCGGCATCCACGTTTCAAGGAATACTTTGCGTTGGGCGACTACAGCGAGCCGCTGGAAATCCCGTCGCCGACCAACGACCGCCTGCGCATTCAGTTGCTGATCACCCGTTATGGCAACAATGAGCATCTGATGCTGGTGCGCGACGTGACGCGCATTCATCAGCTGGAGCAGATGCGCAAAGACTTCGTCGCCAACGTGTCTCACGAGTTGCGGACGCCGCTCACGGTGATCTTCGGCTACCTGGAAACGCTGCTCGACAACGTGGACGAGGTCAATCCACGCTGGGTACGTGCGCTGCAACAGATGCATCAGCAGGGCGGGCGCATGCAGACGCTGCTCAACGACCTGCTGTTGCTGGCCAAGCTCGAGGCCACCGATTACCCCTCGGACAACCACCCGGTGGTCGTCAATTCCCTGCTCAAGACCATCACCGCCGATGCCAACGCGCTGTCGGGCAGCAAGAACCAGCAGATCCACCTCAGCCTGGAAAGCGACATGCGCCTCAAGGGCAGCGAAAGCGAACTGCGCAGCGCGTTTTCCAACCTGATTTTCAATGCCGTCAAATACACCCCGGCCGAGGGCGTGATACGTGTTCGCTGGTGGGCCGACGAACGGGGCGCGCACCTGAGCGTGCAGGATTCAGGGATCGGCATCGAGACCAAACACCTGCCGCGCCTGACGGAGCGCTTCTACCGGGTCGATACCAGCCGCGCGTCCAATACCGGCGGTACAGGGCTCGGTCTGGCCATCGTCAAACATGTGCTGCTGCGCCATCGCGGCAACCTTGAGATCAACAGTGTTCTCGGCAAGGGCAGTGTTTTTACCTGTCACTTTGCCAGCGCTCAGTTGTCCAAACCCGCGAGCGACGATTCAGACTACTAGGCAATCCCGCTTCGAGCCGCTACATTGCCGGGTTCATAGCGTCCTCTCTGGCGTGACACGACCCTCTTCCTGTTAATACGGACCCTGCAAAACCCAATCATGGACCCTTCCCCTAGTTTTAACCTGTCTTCACTCTTCGCCGATTTCGGCATGATTCTTTTTGCTTTGTTCCTGGTCCTGCTCAACGGCTTTTTCGTTGCGGCAGAGTTCGCCATGGTCAAACTGCGCTCGACCAAGGTTGAAGCCATTGCCGACAAGAACGGCTGGCGCGGGCACATTCTGCGCAAGGTCCATGGCCAGCTGGACGCCTACCTTTCGGCCTGCCAGCTGGGGATCACCCTCGCCTCTCTGGGCCTGGGCTGGGTCGGTGAACCGGCCTTCGCGCACCTGCTGGAGCCGTTGCTCGCGGCGATGGGCGTGGACACTCCGGAATTGATCAAGGGCGTGTCGTTCTTTACCGCCTTCTTCATCATTTCCTATCTGCACATCGTCATCGGCGAGCTGGCCCCCAAATCCTGGGCGATCCGCAAACCGGAGCTGTTGTCGCTGTGGACAGCGGCGCCGTTGTACTTCTTCTACTGGTTGATGTACCCGGCCATCTACCTGCTCAACGCCAGCGCCAACGCCATTTTGCGCATCGCCGGCCAGGGTGAGCCCGGCCCGCACCATGAACACAGCTACAGCCGCGACGAATTGAAACTGATCCTGCACTCCAGCCGTGGCCAGGACCCCAGCGATCAGGGCATGCGTGTGCTGGCGTCGGCTGTGGAAATGGGCGAGCTGGAAGTGGTCGACTGGGCCAACTCCCGCGAAGACATGGTGTCACTGGACTTCAATGCGCCGCTCAAGGAAATCCTTGCCTTGTTCCGCCGTCACAAATTCAGCCGTTATCCGCTGTATGACGCTGAACGTGGCGAGTTCGTCGGCCTGCTGCACATCAAGGACCTGCTGCTGGAGCTGGCAGCGCTGGACCATATTCCGGAATCGTTCAACCTCGCCGAGCTGACCCGCCCGCTGGAACGTGTTTCCCGGCACATGCCGCTGTCGCAATTGCTCGAGCAGTTCCGCAAGGGTGGCGCGCACTTCGCCGTGGTGGAAGAAGCCGACGGCAAGATCGTGGGCTACCTGACCATGGAAGACGTGCTCGAAGTGCTGGTGGGCGACATCCAGGACGAACACCGCAAGGTAGAGCGCGGCATTCTTGCCTATCAGCCCGGCAAACTGCTGGTACGCGGTGACACGCCATTGTTCAAGATCGAGCGCTTGCTGGGCGTCGACCTGGATCACATCGAAGCCGAGACACTGGCCGGTCTGATCTACGACACACTCAAGCGCGTGCCGGAAGAAGAGGAACAACTGGAAGTCGAAGGCCTGCGCATCATCATCAAGAAGATGAAAGGCCCGAAAATCGTCCTGGCCAAGGTGCTGAAGCTGGACTGACCCGATCAGCGGCGCCTGTTCAGCATCGGGCGCAGGGTGTTCTACCGGACGCCCATCGTTCCTCACGCTCCAGTGGGAATGCCTTGCGTGACGCTCCGCGTCACAACTCTGTGCCGCGCCCCATGTTCAGGATCGGACGCAGGGCGTGGGAGCTATGAATGGCCCCCTGCTCAATTCCCGCCGACGGCGAAGTTGGGCAGGCTCTGCACCGGTGTGGCGAATTCGTAGGGGATCGAGACCAGTTCATTGCCCGAGTTGCGCTGCACGACAAAGTGCAGGTGCGGGCCGGTGCTGTTGCCGGTGTTGCCCGACCGTGCCAGCGCTGTTCCGACACTCACCCGCTGACCTTCCCTGACACTCACCGAGCCGCGCATCAGGTGCAGGTAGACGCCCATGGTGCCGTCGTCGTGCAGGATGCGCACAAAGTTGCCTGACGCATTCGAGCCCCGCCCTGACTGGCTGTTTTCGATCTTCACCACCGTGCCGCCGCGCGCGGCAATGATCGGCGTTCCCTCCGGCATGGCGATGTCCATTGCATAGCGCCCCTTGACGCCGTAATGGCTGTACCTGCCATTCGGGCCCTGAGTCAGGCGGAACGGGCCGCCAATCCACGGCAGCGGGTATTTGTAGGCCTGCACCGAGCCTTTGGGGTCTCCCAGAGTTGAAGTCAGCATCGAGGCGTAGTTCATCGGCTTGCTGCCCACCTTGGGGCTCAAGACCACCACGCGCTGGTTGCTGCGCGCAGCGATCGTGCGGCGCAGCGTTGCCGACGAGCCAGAGACCCCCAGCACGTTGGTCACACTGGAAAGCTTGAGTTCGACCTCGACCGGGGCATACAGATCATTGCGCACGTACAGACTGTGTACGCCCTTTTCACGTCTGACACTCAAGTGCACCTGGCCGTCGATACGCTCGACCATGCGGTCCCGAAACACCATGACCGATGCGCCGGGCGTCGGCCGGTCCGAGAAGGACACCACGCCATTGGCATCGGTGAATTTATAAATCGTGACCGCCCCGGCCGACTGCACAGTCAACGTCAGGGCAAACAGGATAAGCAGGCGTTCAAGCATCGGGATGGTCGGGTTCAAGGGCACTGGGTGCCAAGCCTAGCAGCCTTGCAGGCAGAAGAGGACGCAAGGGTATCAATCGGACATGAATGAAGCGTCAAGGAAGGCACGCCAGAGCGCCGGTACGCGGTGTTGTGTAACACCGCGCAAGGCTGACGCAGCGTGGGCACGCCGTTCAGCTCAGAGGTGGATGTCAGGCACCCGGGATAAAGTGCTTCTGCGCCGTACCGCGTGCAATCAGACGCGACAGATAGTCGAGCTTCTGCGCATCCTGGTCGACGAAACGGAAAGACACCTGCAGCCATTCGCTGTCGGGCTTCTGCTCGAACGCGGCAACCGAGTGCAGGTAGCCATTCAGGCGCGCGACTTCGTTGCTCTCGCCCTGCTCAAGGTCCAGCACCGCGCTGTCGAGTACCTGCGGCAGGTTTTCGCTGACGCGAATCACCAGCGTGGCGTCTTTCAGGGTGAGGGCCTTGATCACGCACGACTGAATGCCGTTGGGCAGACGCAACTGGCCCTGTCCGCGACCGGTCGGCTCTGCCGATCTGGCGGGTGCAGGTGCTGGCTTGGGAGCTGCGGCAGCAGCAGGCGCGCTACGAACCACTTCGGCCTTGCCACCGGTCAATGCACTCAGCGAGTCATTGAGCGGCGAGTTCATGCGTGCCGGGGCTGTGGACATGACAGCGTCAAGCTTGCCGACTTTTGCCAGCGCTTTCTTGACCTTGGTCAGCAACTGTTCATTGGTGAACGGCTTGCCGACAAAATCGGTCACTCCAGCCTGAATGGCCTGCACGACGTTTTCCTTGTCACCACGGCTGGTCACCATGATGAACGGAACGGTTCTCAGGTAATTGTCTTGCTGGCGGCACCATGTCAACAGCTCAAGGCCGGACATTTCTGGCATTTCCCAGTCGCACAGGATCAGATCGAACGCCTCTTTGCCCAGCAACGTCTGAGCCTTGCGACCATTGACCGCGTCCTCGGTATGAATCCCGGGAAAATAATTGCGCAGCCCTTTCTTGACCAAGTCGCGAATGAAAGTCGCGTCATCCACCACCAATACACTGACCTTACTCATCGACGCTCCTGCGGGCGTGTTCACCTGGAGGCGAACTGCGGTATGCCAACACGCCCTTTGTTTCGGCAAGCATAGCGTTGACTGATAGCCAACTGCCATATTGATTGACTGCGCCGCGGCATTTAATCCGCTGGCGACGGGAAATACTGATCTGCACAACGAAAAACGCCCAGCGCGTGCTGGGCGTTTTTCTCGCAGGCAATCTTACTTATCGTCAGCGTCGCCCGGAACATTAGCGGTTTCGCTCGATATACCCTGCACTTCTTCCTTCATGCGCTTGAGACCCATGTGCCGCACGTCGGTCCCGCGCACCAGGTAGATCACCAGTTCGGAAATGTTGCGTGCATGGTCGCCAATTCGCTCCAGAGAGCGCAGCACCCAGATGATGTCCAGTACCCGGGAGATCGAGCGTGGATCTTCCATCATGTAGGTCGCCAGCTCGCGCAGAGCCGTCTTGTACTCGCGGTCGATGGTCTTGTCGTACTGCGCAACCGACAGGGCCAGCTCGGCGTCGAAGCGGGCGAACGAGTCCAGCGCATCGCGCACCATGTTGCGCACCTGATCGCCGATGTGACGCACCTCGACGTAACCACGCGGCGCCTCGCCCTCTTCGCAAAGCTTGATGGCACGGCGTGCGATCTTGGTGGCTTCATCACCAATGCGCTCCAGGTCGATCACCGACTTGGAAATGCTGATGATCAGGCGCAGGTCGGACGCCGCAGGCTGGCGACGAGCCAGAATGCGCAGGCACTCTTCGTCGATGCTGCGTTCCATCTGATTGATCCGGTCGTCGACCTCGCGAACACGCTGGGCAAGACCGGAGTCGGCCTCGATCAACGCCGTGACCGAATCGTTCACCTGCTTCTCGACCAGGCCACCCATTTCGAGCAAATGGCTGCGAACATCTTCGAGTTCAGCGTTGAACTGTTGGGAAATGTGATGCGTATGGCTGTCTTTGTGGATCATGCTGGGTGTCCTTGGAACGTCCGGTTAATTGCGAAAACGCAGCGGTGGTTCAGGGCTGACGAAGCACGTACTACCCGTAACGACCGGTGATGTAGTCTTCTGTCTGTTTTTTTGCCGGGTTGGTGAACAAGGTATCCGTATCACCGAACTCGACAAGCTTGCCCATGTACATAAACGCGGTGTAATCCGACACCCGAGCCGCCTGCTGCATGTTGTGGGTAACGATCACAATGGTGTATTTCGATTTCAGTTCGTAGATCAGTTCTTCGACCTTGAGAGTCGAAATCGGATCAAGTGCCGAACAGGGTTCGTCGAGCAGCAGGACTTCCGGCTCCACGGCGATCGTTCGGGCAATGACCAGACGCTGCTGCTGCCCCCCGGACAAACCCAATGCCGACTCATGCAGTCGATCCTTGACTTCATCCCAGAGCGCAGCGGCTTTCAGCGCCCACTCGACAGCTTCATCGAGCACGCGCTTCTTGTTGATCCCCTGAATGCGCAGCCCGTAGACCACGTTTTCATAAATCGTCTTGGGGAACGGATTGGGCTTCTGAAACACCATGCCGACGCGTCGACGCAACTCGGCGACTTCCTCGCCCTTGGTGTAGATGTTGTGCCCGTACAGGTTGATCGCGCCCTCGACACGGCAACCATCGACCAGGTCGTTCATGCGGTTGAAGCAGCGCAACAACGTCGACTTGCCGCACCCGGAAGGGCCGATGAACGAGGTCACCTTCTGCTTCGGGATATTCAGGGCAATATCGAACAGCGCCTGCTTGTCGCCATAGAACAGATTCAGGCCTGGCACTTCGATGGCCACGCTCTCGTCGGCCAGATCCAGGCGTTGCTTGTGCCGCCTCAGGGCCGACATGTTCATGCCACTCGTCGGGCTTTCATGCTGCATGGATTGCTCCTGTGCGAACAGTTCGCGTCATCGAACGGCCGCGTTTGCCAAAGGGCGAATTCGGAATCAATTGTCGAGCGCCTTGTACTTTTCCCGCAAATGGTTACGGATGCTCACCGCCGACAGATTGAGCAAGGCGATGACCAGTACCAGCAGCAGTGCGGTGGCATAGACCAGCGGGCGGGCTGCCTCGACGTTGGGGCTCTGGAAGCCGACGTCGTAAATATGGAAACCCAGGTGCATGATCTTCTGATCGAGGTGCAGATAAGGATAGTTGCCGTCCAGCGGCAGTGACGGCGCCAGCTTGACGACGCCCACCAGCATCAAGGGCGCAACTTCCCCGGCGGCACGCGCCACCGCGAGAATCAGCCCGGTCATCATTGCCGGGCTAGCCATCGGCAGTACGATCTTCCACAGCGTCTCGGCCTTGGTTGCACCCAGTGCCAGCGAACCTTCACGCAGGGTCAGCGGAATGCGCGCCAGCCCTTCTTCGGTTGCCACAATCACCACCGGCACGGCGAGCAGTGCCAGGGTCAGCGAGGCCCATAACAGGCCAGGCGTGCCGAACGTCGGAGCCGGCAGCGCTTCAGGAAAGAACAGCCGATCCACCGAACCGCCCAGTACATAGACGAAAAAGCCCAGGCCGAACACGCCGTAGACAATCGCAGGCACACCGGCGAGGTTGTTCACCGCGATGCGAATCAACCGGGTCACCGGCCCCTGACGCGCGTACTCACGCAGGTAGACCGCCGCCAGCACACCGAACGGCGTGACGATCACGGCCATGATCAGGGTCATCATCACCGTGCCGAAGATCGCCGGGAAGATACCGCCTTCGGTGTTGGCTTCGCGTGGATCGGCACTGAGAAACTCCCACAGCTTCTCGAAGTAGAAGCCGAGCTTGGTCACCGTGCCCATCGCATTGGGCTGATAGGCACGCACCACTTTGCCCAGGCTGAGTTCGATCTCTTTGCCGCTGCCATCACGCGCGGTCAGGCTGTCGCGATCAAAGGCCTGGTGCAGCCCGTCAAGACGCGCCTCGATCACCTTGTAACGCGCATCCAGCTCGGCACGCTCGGCGGCCATGTCCGCTTGCGCGGCGGCATCCAGCCGGCCATCGAGCTCCAGCTTGCGGGCCTGCAGACGCAGGCGCTCGATGCTGTGATTGATGGCACCAATGTCTTTCTTTTCCAGGGTATAGAGTTCGTCAGCCAGCTTTTCGACGCGTTTGATGCGCTCTTGCAGGACCGGCCAGGCCGCCTCGCCTTCGGCCACGATGCGTCCGCCCTCCTTGACGTTGACCAGATAGCCGTAGAAATTGCCCCACTCGCGCCGCTCCAGCGTCATCAGGTCTGCAGGCCGGCTCTGCCCGGTCAGCCATTCGCCTACCACCCAGTTGAAGTCACTGGGGTTGATATCCCGATTGCCGACCTTGTACAGCTCGCGGGTCATGAATTCCGGCCCTTGATCAGGCACCGGCAGGCCCGCGCTTTTCAGGCGCGCACGAGGTACCTGCTCCTGCTCGACCCGTTCACCGACCAGAACACTCGATTCCTGATTGGGTACCGCGTACTGCGCGCTCACCAGATCGGCGGGCCAGAAATGCCCAAGGCCGCGCACGGCGATCACCGCCAACAGGCCGATGGTCATGATCACAGCGATGGATACGGCACCCGCACTCATCCAGACGCCGGGGGCGCCACTTTTGAACCAGTTCCTGAGGGAGTTCCGCTTCACCAATGCTTACCTTCCTTACAGCGACGAGTATTGCTTGCGCAGACGCTGACGAATCAGCTCTGCGAGGGTGTTCATCACGAAGGTGAACATCAACAGCACCAACGCCGCCAGAAACAGCACCCGATAATGGCTGCCGCCCACTTCCGACTCCGGCATCTCCACCGCGACATTCGCCGCCAGCGTACGCATGCCTTCAAACAGGTTCATGTCCATGATCGGCGTATTGCCGGTCGCCATCAGCACAATCATGGTTTCCCCCACGGCCCGGCCCATGCCGATCATCAAGGCGGAAAAGATGCCGGGGCTGGCGGTCAGGATCACCACCCGCGTCAGGGTCTGCCACGGCGTTGCGCCCAGTGCCAGCGAACCCAGCGTCAGGCTGCGCGGCACGCTGAACACGGCATCTTCGGCAATCGAATAAATGTTGGGGATCACTGCGAACCCCATGGCGATACCGACCACCAGCGCATTGCGCTGATCGTAGGTGATACCCAGGTGGTCGCGAATCCAGGTGCTCATGTCCCCGGCGAAGAACCAGCTCTCCAGGTGCGGGCTCATGCTCAACGAGAACCAGCCCACCAACAGCACGACAGGAATCAGGATCGCGCTTTCCCAGCCATCGGGAATACGCAGGCGAAGCGAATCAGGCACGCGGGTCCAGAAAAAGCCCGCCAGCAAAATGCCGATCGGCGTGAGCAGCAGCACACTGAAAATGCCGGGCAGATGCCCTTCCAGATACGGGGCCAGAAACAATCCGGCAAAAAAGCCGAGAATCACCGTCGGCATCGCTTCCATCAATTCGATCACCGGCTTGACCTTGCGGCGCATGCCCGGGGCCATGAAGTAGGCGGTATAGATCGCCGCAGCCACGGCCAGCGGCGCGGCCAGCAACATGGCGTAGAACGCCGCTTTCAGCGTGCCGTAGGTCAACGGTGCCAGGCTCAGCTTGGGCTCGAAGTCGGAGTTGGAGGCCGTGGACTGCCAGATGTACTTGGGCTCATCGTAATTCTCGTACCAGACCTTGCCCCACAGCGAACTCCAGGAGACTTCCGGGTGTGGGTTGTCCAGCGTCAGCGGCAGCAGCTTGCCAGCGCTCTCGATCAGAATCCGGTTGGCGCGCGGCGACAACGCCAGAATGCCGGGCCCCTCGGCAACCTGGTCGATCAACAGGGTGCGGTGCGCAGTGCTGTGGAATACGCCCAGCTTGCCGGAAGTATCCAGAGCGATGAAGCCCTTGCGGCGCTGCTCGGCCTTGATCTGCGCGATAGGTGCGCTGCCCAGGCCGAAATCGCGGATGCGCATCAGGCGCTGCTCACCGTCGGTGCCACGGGCCATGAACCACTGGGACAGGCTGCCCTTGGAGTTGCCGATGATCAGCGAAATGCCGCCGACCAGTTGAGCGCTCGCCGTGATCTCGGCGTTGCCGTCTTCCAGCAATTTATAGCGGCCATTGAGGCTGCGATCGCGCAGGCTGAACACATCCGCCTGCGCGCGCCCGTTGATGACATACAACCATTGCTGGCGCGGGTCGATGTAGATCGCCTTGACTACAGCAGACATCTGCGGCAATTCGATGCGCGTCTGCTCGCGGGTCATCTCGCCGGTCATCATGTTTTCTTTCTGTTCGAGCGAGACGACATGCAACTGAGTGCCGGTCGCCCCTGCCAGCTTCAGGCTGTCGCCATCGGAGCTGACGGTGACATGCTCGACCGCACGCCCGGCCTCATCCAGTACCAGGGGCGCTTCGCCGTAGGGCCAGGCCACGCTCGGGGTGATGGTTTTCTGATCGTTCGGGTAGGTCGTCAGGTACGAGTGCCTGAACACCAGCACCTGACCGTTGGACAAGCCCAGGGCTATCAATGGCGCGCCGGGCTGGTCCTTGCCGATGGACGCGACGGACACGCCCGCGGGAAGCGGCAAGGCAATGCGCTGCAGCTCTGCGCCGTCCTCGAGGTTGAAAAAGACCACTTCGCCCTTGTCGGAAATGCGCATGCCGATCTGGTTCTGCTCTTCGATGGTGATCATCAGCGGCGCACCAGCGTCCTGCAGCCAGGCGGCATTCAGCGCAGGCTCGGCGGTCAGGCTGGCGCCTTTGAAAAGCGGCGCAACGACATAGGCAAGGTAGAAGAAGATCAGCGTGATGGCCGCCAGCACGGCAAGGCCACCAATGGCGACGTACCAATGAGTGAGACGATCCTTCAACGCACGGACACGACGCTTTCGCACCATCGCTGGCGTATTGAAATCAATACGCTCTGGAGGCGAAATCTGGTCCATCGTCGATTTGAACAGCTCATTCATGCGCACACACCGTAGACGCCTTGTATGACAGAAACATTACAGCAAGGTGACACAAGAAAGCCCGCTGCCTGCGCAACCGGCGGCGGACTGTTCAATTTTGTGTGCAGGCCAGTCCATCGAGCCTCGCCCCAACGCGTACGCGATTACTTTAACGCCACGCCGCTCGCGCCCTGCAGGCCAAGATCGGCCAGCGTCTTTTCCACGACACGCGCAGGCAGCGGGATGTAACCGTCCTTCATCACCACTTCCTGGCCCTGTCTCGACAGCACCAGTTTCACGAACTCGGCTTCCAGCGGCGCCAAGGGCTGATTCGGCGCCTTGTTCACATACACATAAAGAAAGCGCGACAGTGGATAACTGCCGTTCAGGGTATTGGCTTCGCTGTCTTCGACAAACTCGCCCCCTTCCTTCTTCGCCAGCGCAACAGCCCTGACGTTGGATGTCTTGTAACCGATCCCCGAGTAACCGATGCCGTTACGCGAATTGCTGATCGCGCTGACTACCGAAGCAGAGCCGGGCTGCTCGTTGACGTTGGCCTTGAAGTCGCCTTTGCACAGGGCTTCTTCCTTGAAGTAACCGTAAGTGCCCGACACCGAGTTACGACCGAACAACTGGATCGGTTTGCCTGCCAGATCGCCGGTCACACCGACATCACCCCAGGTTTTCGCATCTGCCCTGGCACCGCACAGGCGGGTCGCGGAAAAGATCGCGTCCACTTGCTGCAGGGTCAGGCCCTTGATCGGGTTGTCCTTGTGCACGAAAACCGCCAGGGCGTCCACCGCGACCGGAATCGCGGTCGGCTTGTAGCCATGTTTCTGCTCGAAAGCCGACAACTCGCCGTCTTTCATCTTGCGGCTCATCGGGCCCAGATTGGCCGTGCCCTCGGTCAGCGCGGGTGGCGCCGTGGAGGAGCCGGCCGCCTGGATCTGGATGTTCACGCTCGGGTATTCTTTCTTGTAGGCCTCGGCCCACAATGTCATCAGATTTGCCAGGGTATCGGAGCCGACACTGGAGAGATTGCCCGACACACCGGAGGTCTTGGTATAGGCCTTGATGGCAGGGTCGACCGCAGCCAGCGTATTGGCTGCCGTCACTCCGGCGGCAACCAGGGTCAGTGCAGTCATCAAACGCTTGAGTGTCATCCTTGCGCTCCTGGCAGGGTGTGTCGGTGTCCACGAGCCTTTTTTGGCCAGTCTTGTGACTACTCTATGAATTGATTATGACAATAAGATGAAAAGGCTATCGACCTGTGCAGGTAGATAGCCTTTGGCTGTAGCGGTGCCAGAGCGATTCAACAGTGGGCGATGATCAACGCTTTCGGCTCAGCAAGAACGCACCGATGGCCATGCCCAGGCCGCAGAGGATCGCGACGTACCACGCCGGCCCCATCGGACTGCTCTTGAGCATGAAGGTCACGACCATCGGCGTCAGACCGCCGAAGATCGCATACGCCAGGTTGTAGGAGAACGACAGCCCCGAGAAGCGCACCACAGGCGGGAACGCCTTGACCATGACGTAGGGAACTGCGCCGATCGTACCGACGAACAGGCCCGTCACCGCATACAGCGGGAACAGCACTTCCGGATGGCTGCCGAGGATGTGATAGAACGTCCAGGAACTGATCAGCAGACCTGCGCTGCCCAGCAGAAACACCCAGCCTGCGCCGAAGCGATCCGCCAGTGCGCCCGCGGCGATACAGCCCACGCTCAGGAAGACAATGGCCAGGCTGTTGGCTTTCAGCGCCGTAGCAGCCGGAAAGCCATAAATGGTCTGCAGAATGGTCGGCGTCATCAGGATCACCACGATGATCCCGGCAGACAGCAACCAGGTCATCAGCATCGACAGCGCAACGGCGCCACGATGATCGCGCAGCACCGCCTTGAGCGGCACTTCCTCGGCCAGTGCCTTGCGCAGTTGCAGCTCGGCGAAGACCGGCGTTTCATGCAGCAGGCGGCGCAGATACACCGACATCAGGCCGAACACGCCACCCAGCAGGAAAGGGATACGCCATGCGTAATCCGATACCTCGACCGGGGTGTAGATGCTGTTGATCGCCGTGGCGACCAGCGAGCCCAGCAGGATGCCCGCTGTCAGGCCGGCGGTCAGGGTGCCGCAGGCATAGCCGACACGACGTGCAGGCACATGCTCGGACACGAACACCCAGGCGCCCGGCACTTCACCGCCAATGGCGGCACCTTGAATGACGCGCATCAACAGCAGCAGAATCGGCGCCCACATGCCGATCTGTGCGTAGGTCGGCAGCAGACCCATGATCAGGGTCGGCACCGCCATCATGAAAATGCTCAGCGTGAACATTTTCTTGCGCCCCAGCAGATCGCCGAAGTGCGCCATGATAATGCCGCCCAGAGGCCTCGCCAGATAACCGGCGGCGAAAATGCCGAACGTCTGCATCATGCGCAGCCAGTCGGGCATGTCCACCGGGAAAAACAGTTTGCCGACCACCGCCGCGAAAAACACGAAAATGATGAAGTCGTAGAACTCCAGCGCACCACCCAGAGCCGACAGCGACAGGGTTTTGTAATCGCTGCGAGTCAGAGGCCGCGCAGGCTGCGTGGAACTTGGAGGAACAGATGACATGACAAGGCTTCTCTTTACGTGTTCTTTGAAAAGGGGCGAGCGACAGCAACGCTGGCTGCTGCGGGGTGCCGTGCAGAAGCGATTGTCGGGAGCAACGGTGCAGATAGGCACCAAAATTGCGTGTACAGGCAGTCTTGTCACCTGTAGAGGTCCAGCAAGATAGCAAATTGCTACAAAAAACACATGGCAGAACTGCCACTGACACAAAATGAAGACCCACGGTCGTTCTATGACGCAACGCCCGATATACTCGCAAGTCGTCAACAGCCTTGGGAAGCTGTGCGAAAACGTCTGAATCAGCGGGTTTCGCAGAGTTTCCCTTTGGGCCACACCGGCGCTGAACACATAATGTTCATGCTCATGGTTTTGAATGGCACCTGTTAACCGCGACATACAATAATGAGAGTCATGGGTCAGAGGCACCCTAGGCATGATCGAGCTCGAACAAGAAGACCCAACCCCGCAAGGCGACCTTGCACTGCAAATCACCGCCCTTCCCCGCGAAACCAATGGCTTTGGCGACATCTTTGGCGGCTGGCTGGTGTCCCAGATGGACCTGGCAGGCACAGCGATGGCCAGTAAAGTGGCGGGTGGCCGTGTGGCGACCGTCGCCATCGATCGCATGGCGTTTCTGGTCCCGGTCGCAGTCGGCGAACAGCTTTCCTTCTACACCCGCACCCTCGAAGTCGGACGCACCTCGATCAAGATGATGGTCGAAGTGTGGAGCGACGACCCGCTCACCAGCGAATGGCGCAAGGTCACCGAGGCTGCGTTCGTGTTCGTGGCCATAGATGCCAGCGGCCGGACGCGCTCGGTTCCTGCGCGACGGTAAATTGTCGTTCGGTCATGGATTGGCTGCACGGGTAAACTCACCGAGCGTGAAGCGGTCTATTTTCGTCACGGTCATTGAGTGAGAACTTTGCATGCCAACATCCCCGGTTGAACCCACCGTTGAATCCATCCTTTACGATGAGCTGAACTGCTGGCGTATTTGCCACGGCGAAGCAGAGCTGCTGGTTGCGCAACAAGGCGCACACATCCTCAGCTATCAAGTGGCCGGGCAGCAGCCGCTGGTGTGGCTGAACGAAGAGGCGGTTTTCAAACGCGGCAAAGCCATTCGTGCCGGCATGCCGATCTGCTGGCCGTGGTTCGGTAACCTGGAGCGCAACCCGCAAAGCGTGCAGGCGATGCGCGACAGCAGCGAACCTGCCAAGGCGCATGGCGAAGTGCGGGCGCTGGACTGGCAGTTGCTGGGTATTGGCGCAGATGGCGACGCACTGCTGGTGGAGTTCGTGCTTCCCGAAGCCGAAGGCCACTTGCCCGGCTGGCCGCACAACGTCGCCCTGAAACTGAGCATTCGTCTGGACCACGCACTGAATGTCAGTCTGGTCAGCTACAACTGCGGCACTGAGCCAGTAGTGATCAGCCAGGCGCTGCACACCTATTTCGCCGTCAGCGACGTACGTCAGGTCAGCGTCGAAGGGCTCGACGGCCTGCGTTACATCGAAACCCTGGCAAACTGGGAAGAACGCGAGCAGAGCGGCGACCTGACCTTCACAGGCGAAACCGACCGCATCTACAAGGACACGCCGGGCGTGCTCAGCATCGTTGACCCCGAGTGGCAGCGACGCATCCACATCCGCAGCACGGGCTCGAACTCAGCCATCCTGTGGAACCCGTGGATCGAAAAGACCGGCAAGTTCACCGACATGGCAGCAGACGGCTGGCAGCGCATGGTTTGCGTCGAAACCGCCAACGTGCTGGACGACGTGGTCACGCTGGCACCGGACCAGATGCATGTGCTGGGTGTGAGTATCTGGAGCGAGGCGCTCTGATCGATCAGTAATCGATCAAGCCCATCAAAGGTCCGACTCAACCACCACACGGACCTTTGATGCATCCATCGCATACGCCGCATCGGCAAGGTCGTTACTGACCTTCTCGATTTTCAGGGTGCCTTCTACCCACAGTGGTGTGTAGATATCATCCAGTTTCAGACCCTTGGGGTAACGCACCAGCACCAGCTGGTTGGGCGGCGGTGGCGGAACGTGGATGCAGGCGCCTGGGTAAGGCACGATGAAGAACAGCGTACTGCGGCCCTTGGCATCGGTTTCGAGAGGCACAGGGTAGCCGCCGAGACGAATCGTCTTGCCATTCATTGCCGGGACAGTTTTGGTCGAATACATGACTGCTGGCAGACCCTTGCTCTGCTTCAGCCCACCCTTGCTGTCGAACGTGCCCATGGCTTCCGGAGAATTGTGGTCAATCTCGGGCATGGCTTCGAGGGCTTTTTGATCGGACTTGGGCATCAGCTCAAGCCAGTCGGTTTCCGGCAACTGGGCGAGTGCGGGACCGGAGAGCGCGGATAACAGCAGAAGAGTCATCAACAGGAAGCGACGCATGATAAAGCTCGGCAAAGGGGTGGAAAGTTGCCGAGCATTCTAGCCCTCTGCGCACTGTAAAACAGAGGGCTGACGCATAAGCGTTATTTCTTTCTGATCATGCCGTAGATAACCAGCAGGATGATTGCACCTACCAGCGCGCCGAGGAAACCTGCACCCTCGCCTGCCTGATAGATACCCAGCGCCTGACCACCGTAAGTGGCTGCAAGCGAACCGGCGATACCCAGCACGATGGTCATGATCCAGCCCATGCTGTCGTCGCCCGGCTTCAGAAAGCGAGCCAACAGACCAACGATCAGGCCGATAAAGATGGTTCCAATGATACCCATGCCATTTCCCTCTGTATTAAGTGAATATGCCCGGGCTAATAGCAGCCCCGACCTACTGCTATCTGAGAACAGCGACAGGGAATGGTTCCGGCGCGATGGCGAGTTTGAGTCGAGGTGGAGAATTCTTCATGAATGACGGGGCTGAACCGACCTGAGCTGAGGCCAGGCGTCTCGAACGGCGCTGCAACGCAGAAGCATAGGTACGACAGTTCAAAACGCTCGTTCCGCACGCTCTGCGTGGGAATGCAGTTCTCGACGCTCCGCGTCGCAAAAGGACGCGGAGTGTCCTGAAACTGCATGCCAACGCGGAGCATCGGCACGCTAGCCTTGGGCCGGATCAGCCCTTGATCAGCGACTCTACCAACTTCACCTGACGATCCAGCGTTGCGCGGTCTACGCTGCGGACCGTGGCGTGTCCTACCTTGCGGCCAGCCTTGAAGGCCTTGCCGTAGTGATGCAGGTGGCAGTCTTCGACCGCGATGACCTTGTCCACTGCGGGCACTTCACCGATGAAGTTGAGCATGGCGCTTTCACCGACCTTGGCCGTAGAGCCCAGCGGCAGACCGGCAACCGCACGCAGGTGGTTTTCGAACTGGCTGCACTCGGCGCCTTCGGTGGTCCAGTGACCGGAGTTGTGCACGCGCGGCGCGATCTCGTTGGCTTTCAGGCCACCGTCGACTTCAAAGAATTCGAATGCCAGCACACCCACGTAATCCAGCTGCTTCAGAACGCGGCCGGCGTAGTCCTCGGCCAGTGACTGCAAAGGATGATCGGTGCTGGCGATGGACAGACGCAGGATGCCGCTGTCATGCGTGTTGTGCACCAGCGGGTAGAACCGGGTCTCGCCATCACGCGCACGCACGGCAATCAACGACACTTCACCGCTGAACGGCACGAAACCCTCCAGCAGGCAGGGCACGCTGCCCAGCTCGGCGAATGTGTCGACCACATCGGCCGCCGAACGCAGGACCTTCTGGCCCTTGCCGTCATAACCCAGGGTTCGGGTCTTGAGCACGGCAGGCAGACCGATGCTGGCTACCGCGGCATCCAGGTCGGCCTGCGACTGGATATCGGCGAATGCCGGCGTCGGGATGTCCAGGTCCTTGAACATGCTCTTTTCGAACCAGCGATCACGCGCAATGCGCAACGCCTCGGCGCTCGGATAGACCGGTACGAACTGTGACAGAAACGCCACGGTCTCGGCGGGAACGCTTTCAAACTCGAAGGTCACCAGATCGACTTCATCCGCCAACTGACGCAGATGATCCAGATCGCCGTAATCGGCACGCAGATGCTCGCCAAGTGCCGCAGCACAGGCGTCCGGCGCGGGATCGAGAAAGGCGAAGTTCATGCCCAGCGGCGTACCTGCCAATGCCAACATGCGGCCCAGCTGGCCGCCACCGATTACACCGATCTTCATGGAAAAACCTCAGGCGTGGCGTGGGTCTGGATTATCCAGGACGCTGTCTGTCTGTTCAGTGCGAAATTTCTTCAGCGCTGCGTGGAATTGCGGGTGCTTTGCGCCAAGGATGCTGGCTGAAAGCAGCGCTGCGTTGATTGCACCCGCCTTGCCGATGGCCAGGGTCGCGACCGGGATACCGGCCGGCATCTGCACGATCGACAACAGCGAATCGACCCCCGAAAGCATCGACGACTGCACCGGAACACCCAGCACAGGCAGGTGGGTCTTGGCAGCGCACATGCCCGGCAAGTGAGCGGCACCGCCGGCACCGGCGATGATCACTTCAATGCCACGGCCTTCCGCTTCGTCGGCGTACTGAAACAGCAGATCCGGTGTGCGGTGAGCTGACACCACCTTGACTTCAAAAGGGATGCCGAGCTTTTCCAGCATATCGGCGGTGTGGCTAAGGGTGGACCAATCGGACTTGGAGCCCATGATCACGCCAACCAGTGCGCTCATCGTCGTGCCTCTCATCGGGCGCCCGCAGGCGCGTCTGAAAACAACAAGCCACGCGGGGGAACCGGCGTGGCTTGTTGTACGAATAATGACCGATTTAACCGGCCAAAGGCCGCGCAGTATACCGCAAAGTGGGGCGTTTAAAGCACCTGCAATCACCTTCTGTCAGCAGCCCTGCAAGACGTCGACACAGACAGTGCCTGCAGTCCCCAAGGGAGCCTGTGCATCTTACGTCATGACAGCCCATGCCCTACCGTGTCAGGCGCAGAGTGCGACTGTCAGACACAAACAGTATTTGTTTAACTGCCTCGTCGACATTTGAAGTCGCTATTTAACCTGACGCTCAAGGATGAGAACGTACCCATGAAGAACACACTGAAAATCTGGCTGTCACTGGCCGTCTTTTTTTACCTGCCGTTTGCCAGCGCCGGCGGTCCCAATCTGGGACTGTTCCTGATCATGCACGATCAACTTACAAAACATGAACGCGCTGAACTGGCGGACAGCTACTTGAATCCCCTGCTCGCTCAGCTGGAGGAAATCACCGGGCGCAGGACAACGGTCACGTTCATCGAAAACGAACCGGGCCTGACAAACTTCGCCTATCGCGGGGAGAAGCTGGACACTGTGCTCTACCGGTTGTCCAGGGAGAGCATCGAATATGCAAACGCAAAGAACCTGCCGCGCCCTTCGGAGCGGCATAAATATGTGCTGATCACTTCCAATAAAATCAACGGGACAGTACACGGCGTCACGGCAACGAGCCATAACGTCGCAATGGCGTCCCTTAAAGATTACAACACGCTGCCACATGAGGTCGGTCACCTGTTTGGTGCTGAACATGAGGCTGCAACCGGTTTTCCATGCCAGACGACAATGTGGGAAAACTCCACTACATCGATTATCCCCTGCTATTACTTCAGCGACGCCAACAAGGAACTGATCCGCAAATACGTCGACAACCTGTCTGTTCGCTGAGCAATCGGCCTGACGTTATGC
Source organism: Pseudomonas sp. P129 (assembly GCF_020312195.1). Lineage (NCBI taxonomy): Bacteria > Pseudomonadati > Pseudomonadota > Gammaproteobacteria > Pseudomonadales > Pseudomonadaceae > Pseudomonas > Pseudomonas sp. P129. The sequence goes on from NZ_JAGPYS010000008.1 coordinate 37,355, forward strand.
CTCACACGCCAGGCCACGCTTGCCTCGTCCTACGAAGCCGCACTCTCAAGCTTGCGCCAAAGCAGACGCACATTGGCCTTGCGCACCAATGCGCAACGGTACAGGCGGATCTCCAGCGGCACATGCCATTGCGGTCCGCCACACACCACCAGCTCACCGCGCGCCAGTTCGGCGCGCACACTCAGTTGCGGCACCCAGGCGATGCCCAGACCTTCAAGCGCCATGCTTTTCAGGCTGTCAGCCATCGCCGTTTCGTAGACCGTGGTGAAGCGCAGATTGCGCTGACGCAGCAACAGGTTCACCGAGCGTCCGAGAAAGGCCCCGGTGCTGTAGGCAAGCAGCGGCACACTGCCCTCACCTTCCATATCGAATAACGGTCGCCCCTCGGCATCGGCGGCACAGACCGGCAACATCTCGGTATGCCCCAGATGCAGCGAGGGGAAGATTTCCGCGTCCATCTGCAGCGCGGCATCGGGATCGTAGAACGCCAGCATCAGGTCACAGCCACCTTCACGTAACGCATGCACCGCATCACCGACGTTGGTCGCCACCAGACGGGTCGCAATGTTCAGCCCCTCGTTGCGCAACTGGGCGATCCAGCGCGGAAAGAACCCCAGCGCCAGCGAATGCGCCGCAGCTACCTGCATCACCTCGCCCTGCCCACCTTCCAAGTGATGCAGATGGCGCACGACTTCGCCCAGTTGCTCAACCACCGTGCGGGCCGTAACCAGAAATAATTGTCCGGCGGCGGTCAGCTCGATGGGGGTACGCGAGCGATTGACCAGCGTCAGCCCCAGCGCCGACTCCAGACTGCGAATCCGCCGGCTGAATGCCGGCTGGGTCACGAAGCGACGCTCGGCGGCCTGAGAAAAGCTGCGAGTGGCGGCCAGGGCGCTGAAATCCTCCAGCCATTTGCTTTCCAGATTCATCAGGTCCTCCCGGACAATGGATGACGGCCTCGACAGGCCATTGCGCATGCCCTGCAAACACCCGGTTTGAATCGCTCCAGTGGGACGACCGGCGAAGCGCCGCGGGTACATGCCTGGACGGCTCTGGAGGAACGACCGAAGAAACGTGCCGGTGCGACATTTTGCCCCCTTTACGCACTGAACGGAATCCAGGTCACGCCCTGATTATGCCGTTATTGCATAGGCCAGCGTTTAACAGCATTGGTCAACCGAGGACGGCAAGCCCACTATTCGTGGCGTTCCGGCATTGTCCGTGCCTTTTTTGAGACTTTTTTTATCATGTCCTCGCCTGCATCATCGCGCATCGAAAAAGACCTGCTTGGTGTTCTCGAAGTACCTGCCAACGCTTATTACGGCATCCAGACCCTGCGAGCGGTGAACAACTTTCACCTCTCCGGCGTGCCACTTTCGCACTACCCGAAACTGGTAGTGGCGCTGGCCATGGTCAAGCAGGCGGCGGCGGATGCAAACCATCAGCTTGGACACCTCAATGCCGCCAAGCATGCGGCCATCAGCGAGGCCTGCGCGCGCCTGATCCGCGGCGACTTCCATGATCAGTTCGTGGTCGACATGATCCAGGGCGGCGCTGGCACGTCCACCAACATGAATGCCAACGAAGTCATCGCCAACATCGCTCTGGAAACCATGGGTTTCGAGAAAGGCGAATACAAACACCTGCACCCCAACAACGATGTCAACATGGCGCAGTCGACCAACGACGCCTACCCCACTGCGATCCGTCTGGGTCTGCTGCTGGGTCACGACGCCCTGCTCGCCAGCCTGTCCAGCCTGATTCAGGCGTTCGCCGCCAAGGGCGAAGAATTCAACCACGTGCTGAAGATGGGCCGCACCCAGTTGCAGGACGCCGTTCCGATGACTCTGGGTCAGGAATTCCGCGCCTTCGCCACCACCCTGACCGAAGACCTCAACCGCCTGCGCAGCCTGGCCCCCGAGCTGTTGACCGAAGTGAACCTGGGCGGAACCGCCATCGGTACCGGCATCAACGCCGACCCCGGCTATCAGAAGCTGGCGGTCGATCGTCTGGCGCTCATCAGCGGACAGCCTCTGGTGCCCGCCGCCGACCTGATCGAAGCGACCTCCGACATGGGCGCCTTCGTGCTGTTCTCGGGCATGCTCAAGCGTACTGCAGTCAAGCTGTCGAAAATCTGCAACGACCTGCGTCTGCTGTCCAGCGGCCCGCGTACCGGCATCAACGAAATCAACCTGCCGGCACGCCAGCCTGGCAGCTCGATCATGCCCGGCAAGGTCAACCCGGTGATCCCGGAAGCGGTCAATCAGGTGGCTTTCGAAATCATCGGCAACGACCTGTCGCTGACCATGGCTGCCGAAGGCGGGCAATTGCAGCTCAACGTGATGGAGCCGCTGATCGCCTACAAGATCTTCGACTCGATCCGCCTGCTGCAACGTGCCATGGACATGCTGCGCGAGCACTGCATCGTCGGCATCACGGCCAACGAACAGCGCTGCCGCGAGCTGGTCGAGCATTCGATCGGTCTGGTCACCGCCCTGAACCCTTACATCGGTTACGAGAACTCCACCCGTATCGCCCGCATCGCGCTGGAAACCGGCCGCGGCGTGCTGGAACTGGTGCGTGAGGAAGGTCTGCTCGACGACGCCATGCTCGACGACATCCTGCGCCCGGAAAACATGATCGCTCCGCGTCTGGCCCCCTTGAAGGCCTGACAGGAATGACCTGCGCAACCTGCTCACCAGATTGAGGGCCTAGACACCCCTCAATTTTTTGAGGGTCTGGGAGTGATTCTCCAGACCCTTTTTTTTGCCTGCAGCAAAGGGCTCCGACACTGGACCCAGAGCCTTCGGCACCCTACTTTTGCGGAGCCATCCGTGGAAGTATTCATTCATCGTCGCGAATGAAGAATCAGCCGTCCAAGAAAGCGACTACAGACGTAAAAACTTTGCACCGGTATAGTGCGCCCCCTCAAAAGTAGCGAGGAATAACAAAAATGCTGGAAATGATTAACGACTTTCTCTCCGGTAAGGTACTGATCGTCCTTATCGTAGGCCTGGGTAGTTACTTCACGATCCGCTCGCGTTTCGTTCAGTTTCGACACTTTTTCCACATGTTCTCGGTTTTTCGCGACAGTCTGCGCAGCAGCGCGGGTCAGTTGAGTTCGTTTCAGGCCCTGATGCTCAGCCTGGCGGGCCGCGTCGGTGCCGGTAACATCGCAGGCGTCGGCATTGCCGTGACGCTCGGCGGGCCGGGTGCCGTGTTCTGGATGTGGGTGACCGCACTGGTCGGCATGGCCAGCAGCTTCATCGAGTGTTCACTCGCTCAGCTCTACAAGCGCAAGGATTCCGAAGGCCAGTTCCGTGGCGGTCCGGCGTTCTACATCCAGCACGGTCTGGGCAAGCGCTGGCTGGGCATGGTCATGGCCGTACTGCTGCTGGTGACCTTCGGTTTTGCTTTCAACGGCCTGCAATCGCACGCTGTGACCGACTCGCTGAAAAGCGCGTTCAACGTCGACACCCGAACCACCGGCATCTGCCTGGTCGTGCTGCTGGGCCTGGCGTTCGTTGGCGGCATCAAGCGTATCGCGGCGATTTCCGACCTGCTGGTTCCGGTCAAGACCCTGATCTACATCGCGGTCACCATCTACGTCATCGTCCTGCAGATCGACCACGTTCCCGGCATGCTTATGACGATCGTCAGAAGCGCCTTCGGCCTTGATCCGGTCTTCGGCGGCCTGATCGGCAGCGCGATCGTGATGGGCGTCAAACGTGGCGTCTTCGCCAACGAAGCCGGTCTGGGCAGTGCGCCCAACGTGGCTGCCGTGGCACAGGTCGAGCACCCGGTGGCACAGGGCGTGGTTCAGGCGTTCAGCGTGTTCCTCGACACCTTCGTGATCTGCACCTGCACCGCCTTGCTGATTCTTCTGTCCGGTATATACGACATCGGCTACGACGGCAACGGCATCGTTCTGGCACAGAACTCGCTGGCAGCCGTGGTCGGAGACTGGGGCCGGGTGTTTATCAGCGTAGCGCTGGCACTGTTCGTCTTCACCTCGATTCTCTACAACTACTACCTGGGCGAAAACAGCCTGCGGTTCCTGTTTGGCGAGAAGATGCAGACCATCATCATCTACCGCATCGCGGTACTGGTATTGATCATGTGGGGTGCCGTCGTCGACCTGAAAGATGTACTGGCATTCGCCGACATCACCATGACCATGCTGGCGTTCGTCAACCTGATCGCCCTCGCCATGCTGTTCAAAGTCGTCAAGCGCATTTTGAATGACTACGATGCGCAACGTCGGGCCGGGGTCAAGACGCCGGTGTTCGATTCCAGTCAGTTCCCTGATCTGGACCTGGACCGCAACGCATGGCCAGCCAATCCGACCCGTCAGTCGACGCAGGATGCCGAAGCGGCAGCCAAGCCTGCGCCCGAAGCACGATAACCACCGCGACACTACGCCGGAGAAGAGCCATGCCTGATGACGCACAACAACCCGCCCAACGCGTGATGGTTCTTTACACCGGCGGCACCATCGGCATGCAGGCCAGCGCCAACGGCCTGGCACCGGCCTCAGGTTTCGAAGCGCGAATGGCCGGGCAACTGGCCGAGCACCCGGAACTGGTGGTGCCGCAGTGGCGCTTTCGCGAGATGTCGCCGCTGATCGACAGCGCCAACATGACGCCTTCCTACTGGCTGCGCCTGCGCGCGGCGGTAATCGAGGCGGTTGAGGTCGACGGCTGCGATGCGGTGCTGGTCCTGCATGGCACCGACACCCTGGCGTACAGCGCAGCGGCGATGTGCTTCCAGTTGTTGGGGTTCAGCGCGCCGGTGCTGTTCACCGGTTCGATGCTGCCTGCCGGCGTGCAGGACAGCGATGCCTGGGAAAACGTCAACGGCGCTCTGCTGGCGCTGGGTTCGGGTCTGGTGTCAGGCGTTCAGCTGTATTTCCACGGGCAACTGATGACACCCGTACGCTGCGCGAAAATTCGCAGCTTCGGTCGTCAACCCTTCGCACCGCTGCAACGCTCGCGGGGTGGCCATGCGGTGATTTCGCTCCCTGACGCACTGAACTATCGCCAGCCCAAGACACTTACAGAGGTGGCGGTATTGCCGCTGTTTCCCGGTGTCGGTGCTGCCCAGCTGGACGGTCTGATCAACAGTGGTATCCGCGGTCTGGTGCTCGAATGCTTCGGCAGCGGCACCGGCCCCAGTGACGATCCGCAATTTCTGGCCAGTCTGGAGAACGCACGAGCGCTGGGTATCTGTGTGGTAGCGATTACCCAGTGCCATGAGGGCGGTGTCGAACTTGATGTCTACGAAGCGGGCAGCCGTCTGCGCAGTGCAGGCGTGCTCTCCGGTGGTGGCATGACCCGTGAAGCAGCGCTCGGCAAACTGCATGCGCTGCTGGGCGCCGGCCTGACGACCGAAGAGGTCCGCCGCCTGGTCGAACTGGACCTGTGCGGCGAGCTGCGTTAAGCGGCTGCCTCTGCTTTACCCGAGGCGTCACGCACTCGCGCGACGCCTCACCCCTTCATGAAGCCTTGCATTCTTCCTGCGCGCCCCTGAGCATCGAATCCAGATTGCGCTCGATGTTTTCGCACAACGCCGTCATCTGAATCTCATGTTCACTGGCACGGAACGGGCTCTGCAGGTCGGTGCCGATCTTCTCGATCGCCAACAGCATGAAACCCACCACCGTCGACGCCAGTGGCGTGAACCAGCCAAGGGTCTCCACCAGGCCAATCGGTACGATCAGACAGAACAGCGTGATGAACAGGCGCGGAAAGGCCACGTACGGATAAGGCAACGGTGTATTGGCAATACGCTCCATGCCGCCCTGACAATTGGAGATATCCACCATGGTCGACTCCAGACGCGCCAGACGAATGCTGTCGAGCCGCCCGGCCTGATACTCCTTGGCCAACAGCGCCGCCGACGTATTGAGCAGGTCGTTAGGAAAATTGTTGGTGTCGTGACGACGTTCGAATTCCTCGCGAGGGATCAGCATCTGCACCTCGTCACCACACTTGGCGCCCTTCAGGTGCGCAGACAGGCACTTCACATAGGCGACGTGACGACGCAACAGCGTGGCCTTGACCGGGTTGATCCCGTCGTCATCCTCGACCAGCGTCAGCACTTGCCGAGCGAAGCTGCGTGAACTGTTGACCAGCGCACCCCACAGCGTCCTGGCTTCCCACCAGCGGTTATAGGCACTTGAATTGCGAAAGCTGGTCAGCACCACCAGCGCCGAGCCCAGCAGGGTCAACGGCATGGACGGCAAGGTGATCTTGCGTTCCAGGTAGAGCATGAAGTCGACCGTGACAATCACGTCCCAGATCAACAGCCAGAAAAGCGACCATCCTACATAGCCGATGGTCTTGCCGAGAAAACGGATTTTCGAAATGATCGTTTGCTGCAAAAGAACCACCCCATCGAAAAATAAGCGAACCGCATACGCACAGTTACCGCATGGCCTTTGAATACGAAACCGGCAGTTGGTTCGCAAGCGGCCCGCTTATCTCGGGGTTTCGGACGTTTTCAGCAGCCGCTCAGGGCCACCTGCGGACGCTCGCCGGTGAAGAAAACCGGCCGCAGGCGGACACCGATCACGTTACCGGCGTAGGCCGCCACCAGCCACAGCCAGCCGTGCAGGCTGCCGGAGGCAATGCCGCTGAAGTACGCACCGATGTTGCAGCCGTAGGCCAGGCGCGAGCCGTAGCCGAGCAACAAGCCACCGATGACTGCCGCCACCAGAGAGCGCGTGGGGATGTCGAGGCTGGGCGCAAAACGACCCGCCAGGCCTGCCGCCAGCAAGGCACCGAGCATGATGCCGATGTCCATCACACTGGTGATGTCTTCCCACACCGGAGCCGCCAGCGCCTTGGCGTTCGCAGCGCTCTGCCAGAACACCCAACTGCCGACGTCCACGCCCAGACCACTGGCCGCTTTCGCGCCCCACAGCGCGAACGCCGAGGTGATGCCCCACGGGCGACCGGCCAACGCCAGCGTTGCGTAATTGAGCAGTGCCAGCGCGACAGCGCCCCAGACCAGAATCCACGGCCCGCGCAGCACGCGACTCAGGCCACGACGGTCCGTGGCTGGCGGCACTTCAAGCTGGCCGTGACGGCGCTTTTCGAGCTTGACGGTCACCAGCGCGATCAAGCCGAACAGCGCCAGATTGACCAGCAGCGCAGGCAGCACGCCGAAGGTCTTGACCACCGACACCGCCGGGAACGAAGGCAGGGCAAACCACCAGTCGACGTGATGGGTGGCAATCAGTGAGCCGAGGATGAAAAACAGCAGTGTCACCAGCATCCGCGCATTGCCACCACCGGCAGTGAACAGTGTGCCGGACGCACAGCCACCGCCCAGCTGCATGCCGATGCCGAAAATGAACGCGCCGACGACGACCGAAACCCCGGCAGGCGCAACCAGGCCGGTGACTGGCTGGCCGAACAGCGTGCCCGCACCGAGTGCCGGGAAAAACAGCACCACAGCGACCGCCAGCATGACCATTTGCGCGCGCAGGCCAGCACCCCGCCGCTCGCGGATGAACACCCGCCACGCCGAGGTGAAACCGAATGCCGCGTGATACAGCGTTACGCCCAACGCCGCGCCGACGATCCACAGCATCACCTGGCGGGTGCCGACACTGAGCAGAAGGAACTGGGCACCCATCAGCAGCAGGAACAGCGCAGCCAGCGGCGCGCCGAACTTGCGTCCGGGTGTTGCAGTAAGAGAGTTGTTCATGGGTATCTCAAGGACAGGTAACAGTAAGCGCAGATTATACGCCTGCCAACGGGACTACTCGGACCAGGCCTCGCGCAGCCTGTTCAATGCATCGAGCATTTCGTCCTCGGGCACTGCGGCAAAGCCCAGTACCAGCCCGGCGCGGTTATCCACAGGCTCAGTGGAGTCAGGCAGCCAGTAATCACTCAGGGCATTCATTTCGACACCGACGCCATTGGCCTTGGCAATCAGCGCCTGCTCGCGCGCCACGCTGTCGACCTTGACCATGACATGCAGCCCGGCAACCACTCGGGGCATTGCCGAGCATCCCGGGATATCGGCAGGCCAGTTATCCAGCAGCACATTGCGACGACCGAGCGCCGCACGGCGCATGCGACGTATGTGTCGTTGAAAATGACCCGACGCAATGAATTGCGCCATGACCGCCTGAACCCCTATTTCGGTATGACGCATGTCCACGGCCTTGCGCTGGCTGAACACCGGCACCAGTGGCTCTGGCAACACCAGATACCCAAGGCGCAGCGCCGGGAAGGCGATTTTGCCAAACGTCCCGACGTACAGCACTCGCGCGTTGCGGTCGAGCGCGGCCAGGGGGGCCAAGGGTGAACCGCTGTAGCGATACTCACCGTCGTAATCATCCTCGACGATCCAGCCCTTGTGCTTCTCGGCCCAGGCCAGCAATTCCAGGCGCCGCGCCAGGCTCATCACCACGCCGGTCGGGTATTGGTGTGAAGGCGTCACGTAGGCCAGTCGACAGTCTGCCTGCTCAAGGTCGGCGCAACGCATGCCCTCGTTATCCACAGCCACGCCGTGCAATCGAGCACCTGCCAGTGCAAACGCATGACCGGCCGCCCGATAACCCGGATTCTCCACGGCAACGCCCTCGCCCGGCGTCAGAAGCAACTGTGCACAAAGGCTTATCGCATGCTGCGCGCCGCTGGTGATCACAATTTGCTCAGCACTGCACTGCAGCCCACGCGATGAGCGCAGGTAGACCGCGATCAATTCGCGTAACCGCGAGTCTCCCGCTGCCGAGCCATAACCGAGCTGGGCAAGGTCCGGCTTGCGCCAAAAAGCGGCATACAGCTTGCCCCACAAGGCAAAAGGGAAAAGATCGAACGCCGGAACGCCTACCCGAAAGGCTTGTGGCTGACCCGTCGGTGGTTCATGCAGATGATGTTTTTCGAGCAGCGCCAGTGCCGGGCTGTGGATAACTTCACAGCAGGCATCCGACGGCATTTCAGCCGCGATTGTGGACAAACCTGTGCGTAACCCTGTGGATACACCTGTGGGTAAGTTGGTGGATAGTTTTTTACGGCTCGCACGCCGAGACGCATCGCCTGGTTCCGCGAGCTGCGCAACATAGGTACCGTCGCCAACGCGTCCTTCGATGAAACCCTCGGCATACAGCTGGTCATAGGCGCGTATGACGCTGTTACGGGAGATGCCCAGTGAATGCGCCAGATCGCGACTGGCTGGCAGACGCGTGCCGCCGCTCAGACGCCCATCGAGGACCTGCTGGCGCAACAACCCATAAAGCTGCTTGCTCAGGCCCTGATTCGGGTTCAGCGCGATACCAGTGAGGGTGGACGCAAACGCAACGGGGAGATCAGGCATGCATTGGCCCTGTTAAAACGATCAAAAATGGATCTTACATCAGACCAATGCCTTGCCTACGATCCTGTCACTCGCCAAGGAACAGTCCCCATGTACATCCCTGCCGCTTTCAACGATAACGACACGCCGAGCCTGCACCAGCAGATGGAGCAGACGCGCCTGGCGATCCTGGTCACCGACGGCGCAGAAGGATTGCAGGCAACCCACCTGCCGCTGCTGTTGCGCCGCGATGAAGGTTCGTATGGCACGCTTTACGGGCATCTGGCCAAAGCCAATCCGCAATGGCAGCAACTGAGCTCAGGTGCCGAAGCACTGGTGATTTTTCCTGGCGGCGATGCCTACGTGAGCCCGTCGTTCTATCCGAGCAAGAGGGAGCATGGCAAGGTCGTACCCACGTGGAACTATGTGGCCGTGCATGCTTATGGGCAGGCCGAGGTTTTCACCGACGCCGCGCAATTGCATCAATTGCTGGCTGACCTGACCCATCGCCATGAATCCGACCGAGCGCAACCCTGGTCCATTGACGATGCGCCAGCGGACTACATCGCGAAGATGCTCGGAGCGATTGTCGGATTCGCCATTCCGGTGCAGCGGCTGCAGGGCAAACGTAAACTCAGTCAGAATCGCAGCGCTGCGGACATGGCCGGTGTGCGCGACGGCCTTGCCGCAAGCCAGGATGCAAATGACCAACACATCGCTCGCCTGATGAGCGAAGGGAGCAGCTCATGACCGATATCCGGATTCGCCGCGTTACCGTCGACGATCATCACGCGTGGCTGCCTCTGTGGCAGGCCTACCTGCGCTTCTACAACACCGAGTTGGCCGAAGGCGTCAGCGACACCACCTGGCAACGCCTTATGGACGCGAACGAACCAACTCACTCGGCGCTCGCCTGGCGGGGTGACGAGGCGGTGGGCATGGTGAACTTCATCTACCATCGCTCCAACTGGAGCATCAACAACGCCTGTTACCTGCAGGATCTGATCGTCGCGCCCGAACAACGCGGAACAGGCATCGGCAGGCAACTGATCGAGTTTGTCTACGCCACGGCCAAGGCAGACGGTTGCGACAAGGTGCACTGGCTGACCCACGAAACCAACGCCACGGCCATTCAGTTGTACGAGCGAATCGCCGAACGCCCCGGCCTCATACAATTTCGTAAAGCACTCTGAAACAGGAAGTGACTGATGTCCGACACTCTGCTGGACTGGCAAGCCGCTGCACTGCCCACGGCCCATACACTGACAGGCCGTTTCATTCGCCTGGAAAAACTCGATGCCGCGCGTCACGCCGATGACCTGTGGGCGGCACTCGAAGGTCCGAATGCGGACCCGAAGCTGTGGGATTATCTGCCGTACGGGCCGTTCAGTGACCGTGGCGCATTTGGTGCGTGGCTGGTCGGGCACCAGGCGGCCACCGATCCGTGGTTTTACACCGTGGTCGATCAGCAGACCAATAAGGCCGAAGGCGTCATCAGCCTGATGTCGATCGTCGCTGCCCATGGGCGTATCGAGATAGGTCATGTCACCTTCGGCGCGGCCATGCAACGCACGCCCAAAGGCACCGAAGCCATTTACCTGCTGGCCAGAGAGATTTTCGCACTGGGCTATCGCCGCCTGGAGTGGAAGTGCAACGCCAACAACGCCCGCTCCAAACGCGCTGCCGAGCGATTCGGCTTCAGCTACGAAGGCACCTTCCGCCAGCACATGGTGGTCAAAGGCCAGAGCCGGGATACCGAGTGGTATTCGATCCTCGATAGCGAATGGCCTGAGCGGCAGAACGCCTTTGCGCGCTGGCTGGCTGTGGATAACTTCAAAAACGGGCAACAGATCAAGGGGCTTGAGGCGTTTCGGTAATCCTGAGGACGCAGAGCGTCCAGAACTGCATTCCCACGCTGGAGCGTGCGGAACGATAGTCGTGACCACTGGCCGCACCTGCACAGAATAAAAAAAGGGAAGCCACGAGTGCTTCCCTGAGGTAAACCTTTGGATGATGCGCGGGTGTCAGCTCAACCTTCGATCTCGATCAGCACTTCGCCCGGATTGACGCGGTCGCCCTTGGCGACGTGGATGGCGACGACCTTGCCGGCGACCGACGCCTGAACCTCGGTCTCCATCTTCATCGCTTCAGTGATCAGCACTGCCTGACCGGCCTTGACCACATCGCCCTCCTTGACCAGCACATCGACGATGTTGCCGGGCATGGTGGTGCTGACGTCGCCCGGTGCGTGGGCCTGCTTGCGTTTGCTGGCCCCGCCGCCGACAAATTCGTTGAGCGGCTCGAACACCACCTCTTCCGGCATGCCGTCTATGGTCAGGTAGAAGTGGCGCTTGCCCTCGGCCTTGACGCCCACACCGGTGATGTCGACCCTATAGGTTTCGCCGTGCACATCAATAACGAACTCGGTCGGCACGCCCTCACCGCCGGCCCTGGCCACGCTTCCGGCTTCGGGAATCGGCAGCAGCACTTCCGGCGCCAGCGTCCCGGCTGCACGTTCCTCAAGGAACTTGCGGCCAATGTCCGGGAACATGGCAAACGTCAGCACGTCCTCTTCGGACTTGGCCAGCGCGCCGATATCAGCCCTTAGCTTGGTCATCTCCGGTTTGAGGAGGTCGGCCGGACGAACATCGATCAGCTCTTCATTGCCGATCGCCTGACGACGCAGTTTTTCATCCACCTGACCCGGCGCCTTGCCGTAGCCGCCTTGCAGGTAAAGCTTCACTTCATTGGTGATGGTTTTGTAACGCTCCCCGGCCAACACATTGAAGAACGCCTGAGTACCGACGATCTGCGAGGTCGGGGTTACCAGCGGCGGATAGCCGAGGTCTTTACGTACGCGCGGAATTTCAGCCAGCACTTCGCTCATGCGGTTGAGTGCGCCCTGCTCTTTCAACTGATTGGCCAGGTTGGAAATCATCCCGCCAGGCACCTGGTTAACCTGCACCCGCGTGTCGACTGCAGTAAATTCGCTCTCGTACTGATGATATTTCTTACGCACCGCGTAGAAGTACAGACCGATTTCCTGCAGCAGCTCCAGGTCCAGCCCGGTGTCGAACTCGCTGCCCTTGAGCGCAGCCACCATCGATTCGGTGCCCGGATGGCTGGTGCCCCAGGCAAAGCTGGAGATCGCCGTGTCGATATGGTCTGCGCCGTTTTCAATCGCCTTGAGCTGACACATGGCAGCCAGACCGGCCGTGTCATGCGAGTGGATGAACACCGGCAGCGACTGCTCGGCCTTCAGCGCCTTGACCAGCTCACCCGTGGCATAAGGCGTCAACAGGCCGGCCATGTCCTTGATCGCCACCGAATCACAGCCCATGGCTTCCATCTGCCGGGCCTGCGCCACGAAGGCCTCGATGGTGTGCACCGGGCTGGTGGTGTAAGCGATGGTGCCCTGTGCGTGTTTGCCCGCCGCTTTCACCGCCTCGATGGCAACCCGCAGGTTACGCACGTCGTTCATGGCATCGAAAATACGGAACACATCAATACCGTTGACCGCCGCCTTGGCGACGAACGCCTTGACCACGTCATCGCTGTAGTGCCGATAACCCAGCAGGTTCTGCCCACGCAGGAGCATCTGCAACCGGGTATTGGGCAAGGCCGCACGCAGCTGGCGCAGGCGTTCCCACGGGTCTTCCTTGAGAAAACGCACGCAGGCATCGAAGGTGGCGCCGCCCCAGACTTCCAGCGACCAGTAGCCGACCTGGTCGAGCTTGTCGCAGATCGGCAGCATGTCTTCGGTACGCATGCGCGTCGCCAGCAACGATTGGTGAGCGTCACGCAGGATGGTGTCGGTTACAAAGATCTTCTTGGTCATGGGTAGTCCTTTCGAGCTGCAAGTTGTCAGCTGCAAGCTTCAAGTAAGAGCGACTCGGCTTTTACTTGCGGCTGGTAGCTTGAAACTTGCAGCTGCTTATTCATAAGCCTGCATGGGCGGCAATGGCGGCGGCGATGGCCAGGGCCAGCTCTTCGGGTTTGCGTTTGATCGAATAATTGGTCAGCTCGGGATGGCTCTCGACAAAGCTGGTGTTGAACTCACCGCTGCGAAACTCCGGGTTGCGGAGGATTTCCTGGTAGTAGGCAGCCGTGGTCTTGACCCCTTGCAGGCGCATGTCATCGAGCGCACGCAGGCCGCGGTCCATGGCCTCTTCCCAGGTCAACGCCCAGACAATCAGCTTCAGGCACATCGAGTCATAGAACGGCGGAATGGTGTAGCCGGTATAAATCGCCGTGTCGGTGCGCACGCCAGGGCCACCGGGCGCGTAATAGCGGGTGATCTTGCCGAAGCTGGGCAGGAAGTTGTTCTTCGGGTCCTCGGCGTTGATCCGGAACTGCAGGGCAAAACCGCGATGGATAATGTCTTCCTGCTTGACCGACAGCGGCAGGCCGGAGGCGATACGGATCTGCTCGCGAACGATATCAATGCCGGTGATTTCTTCGGTGATGGTGTGCTCGACCTGCACCCGGGTGTTCATTTCCATGAAGTACACCTCGCCCTCGGCGAGCAGAAACTCCACGGTGCCAGCGTTCTCGTAACCGACGGCCTTGGCCGCACGTACCGACAGATCGCCGATGTAGGCGCGCTGCTCGGGGGTCAACTGCGGGCTGGGAGCGATTTCGATGAGCTTCTGGTTGCGTCGCTGAATCGAACAGTCGCGCTCGAACAGGTGCACCACGTTGCCGAAGCTGTCGCCCAGAATCTGCGCTTCAATGTGCTTGGGATTGACGATGCATTTCTCGAGAAAGACTTCTGCCGAGCCGAAGGCCTTGGTCGCTTCGGAAATCACTCGCGGGAAGGCCTGCTCGAGTTCTTCGCGGCTGTTGCAGCGGCGGATGCCACGTCCACCGCCCCCGGAGGTGGCCTTGAGCATCACCGGGTAACCGATACGCTCGCCTTCGGCCAGCGCCTCATCGATATCTGCCACGTTGCCTTCGGTGCCGGGCGTGACCGGCACACCGGCCTTGATCATGCTGCGCCGGGCCTCGGTCTTGTCCCCCATGCGGCGAATCACTTCTGCCGAGGGACCGATGAATTTGATCCCTCGCTCGGCACAGATATCGGCCAGTTCGGCATTCTCGGAAAGAAAGCCATAGCCGGGATGCAACGCATCGCAACCGGTCTCCACTGCCAGATTCACCAGTTTGCGCGGGTTCAGGTAACCCGCCAGAGGTTCGGCACCAATGCTGTAGGCTTCGTCGGCACGTTTGACATGCAAGGCATGCCGGTCCGCTTCGGAAAAGATCGCCACCGAGCGAATGCCCATCTCGGCGCATGCACGCACGATGCGAACGGCAATCTCCCCGCGGTTGGCGATCAGAATTTTTGTTATCACTGACGTTTCCCTCGACCCACACTTGTAACCGTGTATGTGACTGAATGTCGCAGGGCCACCCTATGCCGAATCGAGGATTAACAAAAATGAGTAAAAGTTGGGAAGTGCATAAGTAAAAGCTTATAGTTGAGGCTTCAGCAGCGTCAGGAAGCTTTTATAAATGCGTAAGTCATTGATGCGTATGACATTGCGTCAGTTGCGCATTTTCAATGAAGTGTGCGATCTGCGCTCCTACAGCCGTGCGGCCGAAGAGATGTCGCTGACACAGCCCGCTGTCAGCCTGCAGATTCGCCAGCTCGAAGAGCTGATCGGCCAGCCGCTGTTCGAATACGTCAGCAAAAAGCTCTACCTGACCGAAGCGGCGCAAGCGCTACAACAGGCCAGTCGGGATATTTTCGGGCGCCTGGAAAGTCTCGACATGCAGCTTTCCGACATGCAGGGCTCGCTGCAGGGCCAGTTGAAGCTCGCCGTCGAGTCGAGCTGCAAGTACTTCATCCCTCACCTGTTCGCCGCCTTCAAGCGCCAGCACCCGGAAGTCAGCCTGAGCCTGATGGTGGTCAATCGCGCGCAAGTCATCAGACGCCTGGCGGATAACCGCGATGATCTAGTGGTGATGTCGGCAGTGCCACTGGACATGGGCCTGGAGTTCCTGCCGTTCCTGAATAACCCGATTGTCGCCGTCGCGCCGCCTGACCATCCGCTGAGCAGCCGCGCGACGCTGAATCTGAAAGATCTGGAGCCATGGCCACTCCTGACCCGGGAAACAGGATCGGGCACACGTCGGGCCTGCGAGGAGTTTTTCAAGGAGAAGCGCGTGCATTTCACGCAGACGCTGGAAGTCTCTTCCAGCGAAGCACAACGTGAATGCGTGGTTGCCGGGCTGGGCCTGGCGATGCTGACCCGACACGCGGTCTGCCAGGAACTCGCCACAGGCGCCCTGGTGGAGCTGCCCGTGGCGGAGTTGCCGCTGTATCGCAGCTGGTGTGTGGCTCAAGCCGGGGACAAACGCCTTTCACCCGTAGCACATGCGTTTCTTGCGTTCATCCGCAGCGAACGTGCGCAGATCAGCCAGCTTGTCGAGCGTTTCGACGGTCGACCGCGGGCAACTTGATCGCCTGCCAGACGGCGTTGTCCATGCCGTCCATGTAGTCGCACAACTCCTGATTGAGCTGACGTGCCTCGCTGTAGCTTTCAATTGCCCGACGAAACTCCATGCGACGCTGATCTTCCTGCTGACGGCGGGTTTTCACGGTGCTGGTAGGTAAATCATCGTAATGCCGAGCCATATCCTGTCTCCCAATACGTTTTGTAGGAGCACCAGCATGGAGCGAGGCAATGACAATCAGGCGGCGGGCATATGACAGCTTGGTTAAATTTTGAAACGTGGTAGCCGGAAAAGAGCCGCGAAAAATATATATCTACCGCATTCCGGTGCTCTAACGATAGAAACTGGCCCTGCAGGATGCAATTCACTCATTACATCAATTAATAGCAAGGAGCTACCTAATGACTATCGCAAACAAAAACTGGCAGGCACGTGATGACAGGATGCCAGGCGTTAACACCTTGAAAGTTTCCGGCATCGTGACTGCCCCGCAGGCAAATTCGGTTCCGGTACTGGTCAAGAGCGCCAGACCAGCCGCTTTCAGCCATCTGGGTCTGGATCTGACGTTTGAAGCCCAAGGCATCGGCGCCCAGGTGCTTACCGACAAAGAAGTTGTCTATACCCAGCCAAGTGGTGCCGATATCACGACTGTCAGCGTTTACTACAACGGCGAGCTGCTGGCGTCCATCAATGCAGTAGAAGTGACACATTGATCAACGCAAAATAGCATCTGATTCACGGCTCCCGCCAATCACCTCAGGTCATTGGCGGGAGCTTTGGCGTCGTTTTCAAATTGAAAACGGCGTCAGTCTTCGTGGGTCTTGATCGACTTCGGTGACAGGCGCAAGCCGCGCAGGCTGCGTTTGACGCTCTTGAGGTGGTTGACCAGACCTGGGCCGCGGGCCATTGCGACGCCCATCGCCAGCACATCGATCACCACCAAATGTGCGATGCGCGAGGTCAGCGGCGTGTAGATTTCGGTGTCTTCATGCACATCGATGGCCAGATTGACCGAAGACAGCTCGGCCAGCGGCGTCTGACTGGGGCACAGGGTGATCAGTGTGGCGCCGCTCTCGCGGACCAGATTGGCGGTGATCAGCAAATCCTTCGAGCGACCTGACTGCGAAATGCACACCGCGACATCCGTCGGCTTGAGCGTGACAGCTGACATCGCCTGCATGTGCGGATCGGAATACGCCGCAGCGGTCAGCAGTAGACGAAAGAATTTGTGCTGCGCATCAGCGGCCACTGCGCCGGACGCGCCAAACCCGTAGAACTCGACCCGATTGGCCCCGGCCATGGCCGTGACCGCCAGTTGCAGCGCATGGGGGTCGAGGTTTTCGCGCACTTCCATGAGCGTGTGCAGCGTGGTGTCGAAAATCTTCAGGCTGTAGTCGGCAACCGAATCGTCTTCGTGAATCGCGAACTGTCCAAAACTTGCGCCCGCCGCGAGGCTCTGCGCCAGCTTGAGCTTGAGGTCCTGAAACCCGGTGCAGCCAATGGCCCGGCAAAAACGTACGATGGTCGGCTCACTGATACCGACGCTGTGCGCCAGGTCTGCCATGGAACTGTGCATCACGGCCGCAGGGTCGAGCAGCACATGGTCAGCTACCTTGAGCTCCGATTTGCGCAGCAGATTACGTGACTGGGCGATGTGTTGCAGCAGATTCAAGGGGCAGACTCGGCAAAAGAGAAGTGGGCTGGGTTGTAGCTTTCTTGTAGTTATACTACATGACCTGCCAGCCGCCCAGTTAAACGAAGCTGTCACGGGCTGGCTGTGCTGGCTTTATCAGCGGCATTTGTGGGAATAATCCTACATTAGGCCGGATTCCCTGTCAGACCCTGACTGTTCACGAATAACGGTAGACGCAACGCATTCGCTCCCGGCGACAGGCGACGACCGGTCGTCAGCGCCTCCGCCATTTTTATTGCCTGACGCAAAGCATGGTTTGCCCGTCATCGCGCGGCACCCTAGAATGCGCTGATGCGCGATGATCTCTCTCTTCTTCTGAATTCCCTCAACGATGCCCAACGTCAGGCCGTAGCTGCCTCTCTGGGTCGTCAGTTGGTCCTGGCTGGTGCTGGCTCCGGCAAAACCCGTGTGCTGGTGCATCGCATCGCCTGGCTGATGCAGGTCGAGCAAGCCTCCCCGCATTCGGTCCTGTCGGTGACGTTCACCAACAAGGCCGCCGCCGAGATGCGCCACCGTATCGAGCAGCTGATGGGCATCAGCCCGGCTGGCATGTGGGTGGGCACCTTCCACGGTCTGGCCCACCGCCTGCTGCGTGCGCACTGGCAGGAAGCCGGGCTGGTACAGACCTTCCAGATTCTCGACAGCGACGACCAGCAGCGTCTGGTAAAGCGCGTGATGCGCGAGCTGGGCCTGGACGAACAACGCTGGCCTGCACGTCAGGCCCAGTGGTTCATCAATGGTCAGAAAGACGAAGGCCTGCGCCCGAAACATATTCAGGCCAGCGGCGACCTGTTCCTGACCACCATGAAAAGCGTTTACGAAGCCTACGAGATCGCCTGCCAGCGAGCCGGCGTCATCGACTTCTCCGAACTGCTGCTGCGCGCACTCGACCTGTGGCGCGATAACCCGGGCTTGCTGGCGCATTATCAGCGCCGCTTCCGTCACGTTCTGGTGGACGAGTTCCAGGACACCAACGCCGTGCAGTACGCCTGGCTGCGCCTGCTCGCCCAGGGGGGCGACAGCCTGATGGTGGTCGGCGACGACGATCAGTCCATTTACGGCTGGCGTGGCGCGAAGATCGAGAACATCCACCAGTATTCCTCTGACTTCCCGGACACCGAAGTCATCCGCCTGGAGCAGAACTACCGCTCCACGGCGAGCATCCTCAAGGCCGCCAATGGCTTGATCATCAATAACAGTGGTCGCCTGGGCAAGGAATTGTGGACCGACGTCGGCGATGGCGAGCTGATCAATCTGTATGCCGCGTTCAACGAGCACGATGAAGCGCGTTACGTGGTCGAGACCATCGAGAGCGCGCTGAAAACCGGTATTTCGCGTAACGATATCGCCATTCTGTACCGCTCCAACGCCCAGTCGCGGGTGCTTGAAGAAGCCCTGCTGCGTGAGCGTATTCCGTACCGCATCTACGGCGGACAGCGCTTCTTCGAGCGCGCCGAAATCAAGAACGCCATGGCCTACATGCGCTTGCTGGAAGGCCGTGGCAACGATGCGGCACTGGAGCGGGTGATCAACGTGCCGGCGCGCGGCATCGGCGAAAAGACCGTCGAAGCGATTCGCGAGCATGCGCGTCATGCCGATGTGTCCATGTGGGAAGCCATGCGCCTGCTGGTGGCCAACAAGGGCCTGACCGGACGCGCCGCCACTGCCCTGGGCGGTTTCATCGAGCTGATCGAGAACCTCGCGGCCAAGGTCATGGAAATGCCGCTGCACCTGATGACCCAGACGGTGATCGAACAGTCCGGGCTGATTACCTATCACGAGCAGGAAAAAGGCGAGAAAGGTCAGGCGCGGGTAGAAAACCTTGAGGAACTGGTCAGCGCTGCGCGTGCCTTCGAGAATCACGAAAGCGAAGAAGACCTGACGCCGCTGGCAGCGTTCCTGGGGCATGCCTCGCTGGAAGCGGGCGACACCCAGGCGCAGGAGCATGAAGACAGCATTCAGCTGATGACCCTGCACAGCGCCAAGGGCCTGGAATTCCCGCATGTGTTCCTGGTAGGCATGGAGGAAGGGCTGTTCCCGCACAAGATGAGCCTGGAAGAACCGGGCCGTCTTGAAGAGGAACGGCGTCTGGCCTATGTCGGCATCACCCGGGCCATGAAACATCTGGTGATGACCTACGCCGAGACGCGTCGTCTGTACGGCAGCGAAACCTACAACAAGGTCTCGCGTTTCGTACGGGAGATCCCGCCTGCGCTGATTCAGGAAGTCCGGCTGTCCAACAGCGTCAACCGTCCGTTCGGCGGCACGCCGAAATTCAACAGCAGCAGCCTGTTCAACGGCACGGGCATTCCGGAAACCGAGTTCACCATGGGCCAGCGCGTCCAGCATGCGGTGTTCGGCGAAGGCGTGATCCTCAACTTCGAAGGCGCCGGCGCCCAGGCACGGGTGCAGGTCAACTTCCCCGAGGGCAGCAAGTGGCTGATGATGGGCTACGCGAAGCTGGTGCCGTTGTAGGCCGGTCAATCATCGTCCATACGCCCCTGACTGCCACTGACTATCGTTCCCGCGCTAAGCGTGAGGAACGATAATCCTCGTACACATCTTACGAAGCGCGTAGAAAAGTCCTACGCTGTTTATGTAAAAGTCCGAAACACTAACGCGCTGGTCATGTCGCCATCCGCTGTGCAACATGGCGCGCGTGCAATCACAAAACGGGAATACCCTTATGCAACGTTTTCTAAGCATCGCGATGGCGCTGTGCATCGGGCTCACCATGAGCCTGGATGTGAACGCCGCGCGCTTTGGTGGCGGCAAGAGCATGGGCTCGGCGCCTACGCATCAGACACGTCAGGCCGCGCCTTCCACACCTGCGGCAGCGCCTAACGCTGCGGGTCGTCCTGCCGCTGCGGCAAGCGGTGCTTCGCGCTGGCTGGGCCCATTGGCCGGTATCGCTGCCGGTGGCCTGCTCGCATCGATGTTCATGGGTGACGGCTTCAACGGCCTGCAACTGTTCGACATCCTGATCATGGGCCTCATCGCCTTCCTGATCTTCCGCTTCATTGCGCGTCGTCGTCAGCAGCAACAGCCGAAAATGGCTGCTGCCGGTGCGCCGCCGTACCAGCGCGAAACCAGCCAGCCTGCACAGAACCCGATCTTCGGCAGTTCGTCGCCTGCCTCTGCTGCGCCAGTGATCAACGCACCGGCCTGGTTCAATGAACAGCGCTTTCTGGACGCTGCCCGCGGCCACTTCCAGTCGCTGCAGGAGCACTGGGACGCCAACGAGATGGACAAGATCGCCGAGTTCGTCACCCCGCAAATGCTGCAATTCCTGAAAAAGGAACGTGCAGATCTGGGCGACGGCTTCCAGTCGACCTTCATCGAAAACCTTCAGGTTCAGCTGGACGGTGTGGATGATCGTGCCGACAAGACCATTGCCACCCTGACCTTCTCGGGCGTGTCCAAGACGTCGCGTTTCGATCAGGGCGAAGTGTTCAGCGAAAGCTGGAACATGGAACGTCCGCAAGGCGACAACCAGCCTTGGCTGGTGGCAGGAATTCGCCAGAACGGTTGAACCAGAACCCGTTCTCGCGTTCAGAACCCCGGACATGTCCGGGGTTTTTGTTTATCCGTTCGGATAGTTATTTTGAGAAAGGCTTTACGCTACTGTATAACCCGCGCCATCAAGTGAGAGGATCTGTGTCGTGGAAGAAGTCATTGAACAACTGCGTGAAGCAAATGAACCGGTTCCGGTTCCGCTTGAGCTGCCTGACGAAGACCAACTGGTCGAGATCGAGGAACAGCTGTTCATCAACATTCCGTTTGTCTTCAAGGAATTTCTCCTGACAGTCAGCGATGTGGTGTATGGCAGCCTTGAACCCGTCACAGTGACCGACCCGCAGTCGCACACCTACCTGCCAGACGTGGCCGCCACGGCCTGGGACCTGGGCGTACCACGCGAGCTGATCCCGATCTGTCAGGACGGTGACGACTACTACTGCGTCGAGGAAGACGGCACTGTATTGCTGTGGTCCGCCGAAGAAGAACTGGTCACCGAAGACAGCTGGGAGTCGGTCTGGCACTGGGCCCGGGATGTCTGGCTGGAAAGCTGAGACACCCCGCCGCGCGCGTTTGAAGGATCTCCGGGCGCTAATGCCCGGGGGATTCCGGATGATTCCCCAGCGTCTCAAGCAACGCAATCTGCATCCGTGTATGCACACGGATCAGCCAGCGCCACAGCAATGCAGCGACCAGCGCAGCAACCAGAGCGACCACCAGCAGCAGTTCGTTGGCGGGCAGAATGCTTGCCGACAGCGCCGCCAGCATCACGAAAATCACCACCAGCGACAACAACGGAATCACCTCGGCCACGACCTTGCGCACGCGCACGGTATGCCGGCCCGCCATCTCAGGTTTCACGCCCATCTCGGCCAGCAGCATCGACAGCGCCTTGAGCTTGCGGTACGCGGCAATCAGAAACGGCAGTGACAGCAGCAGTGCAGCGCCGCAGATCCAGGCTTTCTGATGGCTGACATCGCTCACCCATTCGCTCATGTAGCCGCCCAGACGCTCGGCGAAGTAACCACCACTGAAAAAGATCGCCATCACCAGCGCCAGGTTGACGCCGACCTGCAAGAGAATCCGCCTGATCATCCCGGCCAGCACTGCACTCTGGCCTTGCGGCTGAATGCTGCGCAGCCACTCGCCGTACATGCCGAACACCCGCGCAACGCGCCGGGGCATGATCGCCGCCAGCTTCAGCGACAACGGGTCTGCGCCACGAATCAGGTAGGGTGTCAGCAGGGTGGTGATGGCGGATACGGCGACTGCCACCGGGTACAGAAAGTCGCTGGTGACCTGCAGGGTCATGCCCAGCGCCGCGATGATGAAGGAGAACTCGCCAATCTGCGACAGTCCCATGCCCACGCGCAGCGAGGTACGGCCATCGTTGCCAGCGATAAAAGCGCCCAGCCCGCAGGACAGCATCTTGCCCAGCACCACGGCAACGGTAATGACGGCGATCGGCCAAGCGTATTGCAGCAGGATGCCCGGATCGATCAGCAAACCGATGGCGACGAAAAAGATCGCGCTGAACATGTCGCGAACCGGCTCGATCAGGCGCTCGATCTTCAGTAACTCACGCGACTCGGCCATGATCGCGCCGATCAGGAAGGCGCCCAGTACCATGCTGTATTCCAGCTTGACCACCAGCAGGCAAAAGCCGAAACACAGGCCCAGCACGGTGATCAGCAACATCTCGTTGCTTTCGAATCTGGCGACATAGGACAGCAGTCGAGGCACCACAAGGATCCCGATCACCAGCGCCACAATCATGAACAGCGACAGCTTGCCGACGGTGGAGAACACTTCGCCGGAACTGACCGAGCCGCTGACAGCGATGCCGGACAACAGCGCGATGATGCCGATACCGAGAATGTCTTCCACGATCAACACACCGAAGATCAACTGGGCAAAGCGCTGGTTCTTCATCTTCAGGTCGTTGAGCGCCTTGACGATGATGGTGGTGGAAGAAATCGCCAGAATCGCGCCGAGAAACAGCGAGTCCATGGTTTTCCAGCCAAAGAACTGCCCGATCTCGTAACCGATCCAGATCATCAGGGCAATTTCCAGGAAGGCCGCGATGAACGCCGTGGCGCCGACCTTGAACAGCTTGCGCAGGCTGAACTCCAGCCCCAGGCAGAACATCAGGAAGATCACCCCCAGTTCGGCCAGAATTTTGATGGTCTCTTCGTCGTGGATCAGACTGAATGGCGGGGTGTGCGGACCGATGATGAACCCGGCAACGATATAGCCAAGTACGACCGGCTGCCGGAGTCGATGGAACAGGATGGTCACCACACCGGCCACCAGCATGATCACTGCCAGGTCCTGAATGAAATTGATGGCATGCATGATGGCGAAGCTCCTTGTGATGATGACGTTGCAAGCCGATATCGCCGTGCCCTACAGGGCGACAGCTATCCTTTTCGTCACTAAAATCAGATAAAGACGCAGGAAAAGACCCGATCCACAGGTTTTTGCAGGTTAACACCGCCCCCTTCGACATAAAGGCGGTGCAATATATGGAAACAGATAGTTATGACGCGTGACGGCCGCCTGCTGGCCAGCGTCCCGATAACTGTCGCAAGCCCCTTGAGCGCCAGCATAGGCGCCCCTTGAACACCTTGACCGTGTGAGTACGCTATGGAACCCGGAAACGCCCAGCTGTCGATGACTGTATTGATGACCCCGGACATGGCCAACTTCTCTGGCAACGTACACGGCGGCACGCTGCTCAAGTACCTGGACGAAGTGGCCTACGCATGTGCCAGCCGCTACGCCGGACGCTACGTGGTGACGCTGTCGGTAGACCAGGTGATTTTCCGTGAGCCGGTGCACGTCGGTGAACTGGTGACCTTTCTCGCCTCGGTCAATTACACCGGCAACACGTCCATGGAGGTGGGCATCAAGGTGGTCACCGAAAATATCCGCGAGCGCTCGGTACGCCATTCCAACAGCTGCTTCTTCACCATGGTTGCCGTGGACGACAATCGCAAGCCCGCCAGCGTCCCGCCCCTGGAGCCCGAATCGGCCGATGCCAAGCGGCGTTTCATCCAGGCGCAGCAACGCCGCCAGATTCGTCAGGAACTGGAAAAGCGCTATCAGGACATCAAGGAAGAAGCGTTGTAAGAGGCAGACTCGGGCACGGATGCCCGAGTCGTCGATGGCAGCCGGGTTTACAGACGCACGGCGTCGAACCTGACCCGCGGATGCGCAATACGATCCTGAGCGCGCACCAGTTCCAGTTCATAGCTGCCACAGGCCTGGGTTTCCAGCAGCACTTCGTGGACGGCGGCCGCAGCGAACTCGAACGCGGCAACCAGATCGTCGCCCAGCAGCACACGCGACAGAAACAAACCGGAGGTCAGATCACCCACGCCGACCGGCTGACGCGGAAACGCCAGTAACGGGCGGCGCAGGTGCCAGCTCGCCTCGGCGGTGACCAGCAGCATTTCGAAGCCATCGGCGGCCTTGCCGGGGTAATCGAGGTGTTTCACCACAATCGCCTTGGGACCACGCGCCAGCAAGGCACGCGCCATCGCCAGGCAGTCGTGCAGTGATTCGGGCTTACGACCCGAGAAGCTGTCCAGCTCCAGTTGATTGGGGCACATGAAGTCCGCCATGGCCGCCGCTTCCTGCAGCAGGAAATCACTGACTTCGGGCGCAACGATGCAGCCTTTTTCAGGATGGCCCATCACCGGGTCGCACAGGTACAGCGCTTTCGGATTGGCCGCCTTGATACGTGCCACGCCCGTGAGGATCGCCCTGCCCTGCGCCGCACTGCCCAGATACCCCGACAGCACCGCATCGCAGTTGCCCAGCTCGCCGATGGCGGCAATGCCGTCGATCAGCGCAGGAATCTGCTGCGGAGCCAGCACTTCGCCGGTCCACTGCTTGTATTGCGTGTGGTTGGAGAACTGGACCGTGTTGAGCGGCCAGACGTTGACCCCGATACGCTGCATCGGGAACACCGCTGCGCTGTTGCCGGCGTGGCCGAATACCACATGGGACTGGATAGCGAGCAAATGAGGCGTACGTTTCATGGGGGGCGGAATCCTGAACACGATGCAAATGCAATAATGAGAAATATAAGTCGCGCAGTATGGCTGTAAATCACTCAGGACAGTTAAGCTGACGACTCCTACGCTGGAGCACTCCGTCATGCTGACCCTGGGAAACATCTTCGTGCTGATGCTGTTCGCGAGCGCCGCGGCCTGGTGGTGGCACGCCCATGGTCTGCGCGAAAAGGCCCTGGCACGCGTCAAGCAGCACTGCGCACGCCTCGAACTGCAACTGCTGGACGACGCGGTTGCCCTGCGCCGCCTGACCTTCGCCCGCGACGCTCAAGGCCGCAAACGCCTGGCCCGGGTGTATGGCTTCGAGTTCACGGTGACCGGCGAGCAACGTCACCCTGGCACCATCACCCTGTTCGGCGCGCACACTGCGCAAATCGAACTGGCACCCTACCCGTTTGAAATCAAAACACCACCGCCCAGCGCTGAAGTTATTCAGATGAGCGAATGGCGTCAATCGCATCAGAAATGGAAGCAGTAGCCGCGCACGACGCTCGTCGCCGCGATTCAGCGCTCATGTCCATGCCTGAACCCGACTGACTATCGTGCCAATGCTCCGCGTTGGCATGCCGTTCCGGACGCTCTGCGTCCTGCCCTCAGCTATCAACTGACACCTGTCACGCCAGACACTCCAGCATCTGCGCCTGCAACTTATCCACATCCTGCGCGGTGGAAAAAATCAATTCCAGGCGTGAGTCCTGACGCCATTCGCTGATTTGCCAGGCCAGCGGAGCACCATCAACGACGTTGCCGGAATACCAGCCGCCCTCGCTGTGGATAACCATCTTCGCCCGTCGCCAATCAAAGCTTTCCAGCCAGCGCAGGATGCGCTGCAGGTCGAAGCGCTGCGAGGGATGCCAGCGCCAACCGATGCTCCAGCCTTCAGCACTGACCTGACTCAGACAGATCGGCAACTTCGGGTCGGTCCATAGCGCGGGCAAGTGGCCGACGCCGTTGGGCAGCATCAGCTTATCCACAGCCTGTTTATCCACAGCGGTGCCACTGGCGAACCCCGGCACACGGCTCAGGGGCAGCTCGCCGTGTCGGGTCCAGATCAAGGCGTGCGGCAGCAACTGTTCGGTCAATGCCTGACGAGAGATATCATCCAGTTGCTCGGACTTGTTCATGACCACCAGCCCGGCATGCGCCAGGGCTTCCTGCTGAGTACTCGGCAACGGTTGTCCGGCGAGCATTGCCTGCGCGTCCAGCACCACCACGCCGGGCTGGACATCCAGGACGCCGCGCCACGGCGCTTCGCGCAATTGCGTCATCAGCTGCGCGGGATGGCCCAGCCCCGAAGGCTCGATCAACAGACGGTCCGGTCGCGCCTTGCGCAACAAACGCCCCAGGCCGATCTGAAAGGGCACGCCATTGACGCAACACAGGCAGCCGCCAGCCACTTCGCCAAGTGCGATACCATCGGCATCCGTAGTCAGCAGCGCGGCGTCCAGGCCGATCTGCCCGAACTCGTTGATCAGTATGGCCCAGCGCTCATGGGCAGGTTTCTGCGCCAGCAGGCGCTTGATCAGGCTGGTCTTGCCGGCGCCCAGCGGGCCACCGATGACATGCGTCGGTATGTTTTGCAGCATGAGATCACTTTTGGCGAATGCGTGGTTCATTGAAGAGCAAGGAAGGATAACGATGCAAGTAATGCGGCTGTCTGCCCGCCTGGCGTTGATGCTGCTGACAGTGTCTTGCGGCTCAGCGTGGGCCGAAGCGTGCCTGGTCCACAGCCAGGCCGAAAGGCTCGACGTGAAGGTCTGCCAGGAAAATATCAACATCCCGGCAAACCTGTTTCACGACAGCTTCTGCCAGCCGCAACTGGCCGGGCAGAAGACTGAGACCGTCTATTCGCAACAGTGCCCGACAGGTGCGTTCGGCGTCTGCCGCAATGCGCAGGTTGCCAATATGCCGTATCGCGAGCACATCCACTATTACGGCGTCGCCGGTGATGCGCTGTACCTCAAGCCCTTCTGCGAAGGCCAGAGCAAGGGGCAGTGGCTAACGCCTGACTGAACCTCAGGCCAGCCAGTCCAGCGTCAGAATCAACCTGCGCTCGTTGCGCAGCAGTTGCGGCGAGCGGTGGATCAGACCAAAACCTTCATTGCCGTGCCAGCGCTCGCCCTTGAGCAGCGCCACTTCACCGCTGTTGATCTGCTGGATATGGGCAGCATCCGTCGGCTCGGCGTCCAGACGCCCCAGTTGTTTGCGGTCCATCACCCCTTCATGCAGCCATTGACTGCCAACCCCGCCGTAAGTGGTGATGAGACGCACCGGCACGTGGTCGACATGGAAGCGCGGGCACATGGCCTTGTCGAGCACCCGCAGGCGCAGGCCAACGCATTCGGCACCCAGCAGACAGGCATAGGCGCTGACCAGCCAGGAAACGTCGGCAATGAACCCCTGATAGCCCAGCAGGTCGGAATAGCCCGATGCCAGCGCGCTCAGGTCAGGCTCGACCTCGCCGCCCTGCACTTCCAGGGTCATGGACTCGGCAAGAGGCTCACCCATCGACAGCAGCAAGGCACCGAAATCTTCTATATGCGCAGGCAACTGACGCTGCCAGAGCGCCAGGTTGACGCCATCCTGCAGAATCTCGCTCAACACATCGGGCGTAGCGCCCTGTACCTGCCGGACTGCGGTTTCAGGTTTAAAACGATAGGCCAGCATCAGGCAGCCACCTCTGCGTGCCATTCGCCAAACGGATCGGCCAGCGCACGCCAACGCTCGACACCCGCCTCCATCTCCGCATCAGTGAGCAGGCAGTTGTCCAGCTCGGCGGTCAGCCGCGCAAAATCAATGTTCTGGCCGATGAACACCAGTTCCTGCCGACAGTCGCCAGTCTCAGTCGACCAGTTCTCCAGAATGGAACTGACGCTTTCCTTGTCCTCGGGCCAGCTGTCGCGGTTCACGAAACGCCACCAACGCCCGGCAAAGCCATGGCGCATCAAACCGCCTGCCTGCGACCAGCTGCCCGCATCCTTGTATTTGCTGGCCAGCCAGAAGAAGCCTTTGGAGCGCAGCAGCTTGCCGTTGCTCCAGGGACGATTGATGAAATCGAAAAAGCGCTCCGGATGGAACGGCCGGCGAGCACGATAGGCGGTTGATGCAATGCCGTACTCTTCGCTTTCCGGCATGTGTTCGCCGCGCATTTCCTTGAGCCAGCCCGGTGCCTGGGAAGCACGCTGGAAGTCAAAGCGCCCGGTGTTGAGAATCGTCGCCAACGGCACCTGACCCATCACCATCGGCACAATCTCGGCCTCCGGGTTGAGGCGCTTGAGGATCGCCATCAGCTCTTCACGCTCAATGGAACTGATCAGGTCGATCTTGCTAAGCAGGATGACGTCGGCAAACTCGATCTGCTCGATCAGCAGGTCGGTAATCGAGCGATCATCGTCTTCACCCATGGTTTCACCGCGTGTGGACAAGCCGTCTGCGGCCTCGTAATCGAGCAGGAAGTTCACGCCATCGACCACGGTGACCATGGTGTCCAGGCGCGCCAGGTCCATCAGGCTTTTGCCGGCCTCGTCGCGGAAAGTGAAGGTTTCAGCCACGGGCAACGGCTCGGAGATTCCCGTGGATTCGATCAATAAGTAATCAAAACGACCGTCCTGTGCCAGGCGGCTGACCTCTTCGAGCAGATCCTCGCGCAAGGTGCAGCAGATGCAGCCATTGCTCATCTCGATCAGCTTTTCTTCGGCGCGGTTGAGGCTGACATCACGCTGAACTTCGCTGCCGTCGATGTTGATCTCGCTCATGTCGTTGACGATCACCGCAACCCGCAGGTTTTCACGGTTGCGCAGCACGTAATTGAGTAAAGTGCTTTTTCCGGCCCCGAGAAAACCGGACAGAACGGTAACGGGTAGAAGATTTGCCATCAGGATTCTCCAGGCAGCTGCAAGGCTTGAACCTTGTTCATGTCGGCTGCGACGAATCCCTCTGGCAGCCCACTCCAATCACATCAGGATGTTATAGTATAACAAGCCGAAATAGCTATGGCCTTGGTGAAGGGATCTTCATGAGACGGGTTTCGACAGGTTTGATGGCGATGCTGATCAGCACGCATTTGATGGCTGCACCACCAAGACCCTCCGCCGACCTCGCTACCTGTACCCGCAGCGCGACGCTGCTGGCGTGCAACGATGCGCAGGGCAATAGCTACAGCGTGGCAGCCGCCGGATCAACGACGTGGTTAAAGGGCTACGAGGTACTCGACAAGCGCCGTTGGGCGCAGACCAACAGTCGCTATGGCCAGTTGACGTTTTTTACCGGGCTGGCTTCTGATGGCGAAGCCTGGGTAGGCACTGTGCAGCGTGTGGGCTGGACGACAATCACCCGGGTATCCAGCTCAAGCGGCACGCGCAGCAAGATCACCTGCAGCCGCTTGAATGGCTGCCGCTGAGCCGATCAGACCGGCTGTTCCTGCTTCTGCGCCTGCAGCCAGGCCATGTGCGAGTCGACTGGCGGGTTACGCTGGAAATAGCGCTGCAGGCCATCGAACAGACCATCGGCAACGGCCTGTTGATGACGCGCCGTGACCAGGCGCTGGCTGTCGCGGCTGTTGGAGATGAAGCCGGTCTCGACCAGAATCGACGGCACATCCGGTGATTTGAGAACGGCGAAACCGGCCTGTTCAACGCGCTTCTGATGCAGCGTGGTGATGCCTTCCAGACTGCCCAGGACGGTGTGACCCAGTTGCAGGCTGGCCGCAATGGTGGCGTTCATCGACATGTCGAGAATCACCCCGGCGAGCATCGGGTCCTTGTCCTTCAGATTCAGCAGCGACGTGGCACCCAGCAGGTCCGCACCGTTTTCCCGCTGAGCCATGAAACGCGCGGTTGCCGACGTTGCTCCGCCTTCGGAAAGGGCAAACACCGACGCACCCGATGCCGTCAGCCGAGGCGCAGCATCGGCATGCACGGAGATGAACATGTCAGCGTTGGACTTGTGCGCGAACTCGACGCGCTTGCGCAGCGGTACGAAAAAGTCATCGTTGCGCACCAGACGTACGTCGAAGCCCTTCTCGCGCTTCAAGCGTCTGGCCAGCAACTGAGCAATGGACAGCACCACATCTTTTTCACGCTCACCCCGCGAACCAACAGCGCCAGGATCCTTACCGCCATGACCGGCATCGACTACCACCATGATGTCGCGTCCGGTGTGCGCCTTGCTGGTCGGGATCGGCACAGGCACTGGCGGCGGCAGCTCAGCCATCTGCACAGGCGCATGAGCCGTGGAACTCATGTCCAGCACCAGCCGATGCCCCTGCCCGCCTTCCGGACCAAGCAGGAAACTGTTGAGCTGTACCGGTGCGGTGAGGTCCAGCACGATGCGCGTGTCGTCACCCTGGCCGTAGTGCCCGGAGCGAATCGATTTTATGACGGTACGGTCCAGCGCCAATTGGCTGAAGTCGCCGGTCAGCCGCGAACCGCTGACGTCGATGATCAGGCGGTCGGGAGCTGTCAGAGTGAAGGTCTTGTATTGCACCGGGCCGCTCAGGTCGAGGACCAGTCGCAGCTTGTCGTTGGTACGCCAAAGACGGGCGTTACGAATCTGCGTGGCGTAG
Source organism: Pseudomonas sp. P129 (assembly GCF_020312195.1). Taxonomy (NCBI): domain Bacteria; kingdom Pseudomonadati; phylum Pseudomonadota; class Gammaproteobacteria; order Pseudomonadales; family Pseudomonadaceae; genus Pseudomonas; species Pseudomonas sp. P129. The sequence continues at coordinate 67,974 of NZ_JAGPYS010000008.1, forward strand.
GCACCCAACGGCAACGTCAGGGCCGCACTGGCCAGCAGCATGTTGAGCAACACTTGGCGTCGGTGCATGGAACGTCTCAAAGAGCAAATTGAGCATCCCGGCTCACGAAGGGTTCATCCACATCATTAGTAACAATATAACATGCAGTTACGAGCGAAAGATGAGGCCCTTCATGAAGATTAAGTCATCTGAAACGCTGTCAGAGGCGACAAAAATTCATCACCTCTGCGCGGCGTGTTCCACGTGGAACATAACTCTCTGAATTTGATCAGGTACGCGGGGCAACGTTGCCACATTGCGGCCCCAGCCACACCGCGCGGGTGTCCATGCTGCCGTTCTGTTGCTGACCGGTGGCGTTGAATGTGCCGACGACGTTGGTGGTGAACTCGCGATCACTCAGGAACTGCGCCTGCCCGGTGCCCTTGGCTTTCGGGCAGCTGAACTGGAAGTTCCAGGTCTTGCCGTTGCGCGCCGTGATCTTTTGCGTGCATCCGGATGCCGGGTCAGTCAGGGGAATGTCGTCCGACTGCACCTGAGCCTGAGTCAGGCAGGCCCTCACACCTTTGCCGCCCAGGGTGACGCCCTGCTTCTTCATCATCTGTTCCATCATCGCACGCTGCTCGGGCGGCAGATTCTGCAACTGCCCCAGCATCAACTGCATGTCCGGCAGCTGCTGTCCGTCCACTTTCATATTGCTGGACGTCAGCTCCCACAAACCCGGTTGCAGCATCTGCGCCTGAGCCAAAGGAGCCGCCAGACAAAACATCCAAGCCAACATGCGTTTGTTCATTTCAAGATTCCTGATCGGGCATTACGGATGAAAACGAGACTGGAATAATCCAGCCAAAAGATAAACCTTAGACGGCACACATGTCGCCCAGTTGCACCCGGAATTAAATAGCGACATTCCTGTTCAGCTGTGGTCTGTTAGGCAGCAAAGGCGAGGAGCATTGTTCCACATGGATTATCACGACCCGTACTTTTTCGGTTACGTCCTGGGTTTCATTCATTTACTCGGTACAGGTGCCGCCATCCATGCATTGCTGACCGTGCGGACTTCCCAAGGCGCAATTGCCTGGGCGATGCCGCTGCTGTTCATTCCCTATTTCACCTTGCTGCCTTATCTGGTGTTCGGCCGAAGCTCATTCGATGCGTACATCAAGGCGCGTCGCCAGGCCAACCAGGAAATGCGGATCGCGATCGGCAGCCTCAACTGGCGGCCATGGATGGAAGAGGCCGTGGCTGCGCGTCGATCGGATGCCTATGCGGCGCTGCGGGCAATGCCCAAGCTGGGCAACATGCCGGCGCTGGCCAACAACAAGGTCAGGCTGCTGATCAACGGCGAAGAAACCTTCGGGGCGATTTTTCAGGCCATCCGTGAAGCGAAAAAGACCATCCTGATTCAGTTCTTCATCATCCATGACGACAAACTCGGCCGCGAGCTGCAGTCGCTGCTGCTGGAAAAAGCCGCCGAAGGTGTAGCGATCTTTGTGCTTTACGATCGTATCGGCAGCCACGCCTTGCCGGGCGTCTATATCGATAAACTGCGCGACGGTGGCGTGCAGATAAAAGCCTTCGCCACACGCGGCGGCTGGCTCAATCGCTTTCAGATCAACTTCCGTAATCACCGCAAAATCGTTGTCGTCGATGGCCTGAAAGGCTATATAGGCGGTCATAACGTGGGTGATGAATACATGGGGCTGAAGCCGCCGCTGGCCCCATGGCGCGACACTCATGTGCAAGTCATCGGCCCGGTGGTCGCCTGCTTGCAGGAGTCGTTCGCCGAGGACTGGTTCTGGGCCACCCGCGAACTGCCACCGCTCAGCCTGCCTGATGAATTTCCCGAAGACGGTGTGCTTTGCCAGTTGCTGACCAGTGGCCCGGCTGATGCGCAGGAAACCTGCTCGCTGTTCTTCGTTGAAGCCATCCATGCTGCCGAAGAGCGCGTGTGGATCACCAGCCCCTACTTCATACCTGACGAAGCCGTCAGCGCTGCGCTGACCCTGGCGGTATTGCGCGGCGTGGACGTGCGCCTGCTGCTGCCGTCGCGCCCCGATCATTACGTGGTGTACGCCGCTTCAAGTCTGTACGCCTTCGATGCTGTGCGTGCCGGCGTACGGGTGTTCCGCTACGAACCGGGCTTCCTGCATCAGAAGGTCGTCCTGGTCGACAACGAGATTACCGCCATCGGCAGCGCCAACCTCGACAACCGCTCGTTCCGCCTCAACTTCGAATTGATGCTGCTGACCGTCGACAGCGACTTTTCCAGCCAGGTGGAATCCATGCTCACCGCCGACTTCAACCTCGCCCGCGAAATCTCCGTACAGGAAAGCCACGAAACGCGGCGTCTGCATCAACTGGGTATGCGCGTGGCACGGCTGATTTCACCGATTCTGTGAGACCTGTGCTCGCTACGCTGCTTGCCTTGAGGGGCTAAACGGGACGTCACCCATAAATATCCTCACGCGTCAGTGGCAGTCCGGTCTTGCCGTCGGCGAAGGGTTTTACGGCGAGTATCTGGTGCAGGTTGATCCAGCCTTTGGTGAATCCATAGGCGCAGCCTGCGAGGTACAGCCGCCAGATGCGCAGGGTCTGTTCGGGCACGATGCGCGCGGCTTCGTCGAGCCGGGATTCCAGTCGTGCGCTCCAGTGCTCCAGGGTTTTCGCGTAGTGCGGGCGCAGGCTTTCTACGTCGACCACTTCAAGCCCGGCTTCGCTGATCTGGGCGCTGATCATGGCCATGTGCGGCAGCTCGCCATTGGGGAAAACATAGCGATCGATGAACTCGCCGGCACCACGCCCGACAGGACGACCGTCGGTGTGCCGTGCGGTGATGCCGTGATTCATCACCAGGCCGCCCTCCTTCACTGCACCGAACAGGCGTTGCGCGTACAACGGCAGGTTGGCGTGCCCGACGTGCTCGAACATGCCGACACTGACCACCTTGTCGAAGCGCGCATCCCGCGGCAGGTCGCGGTAGTCGAGCAGTTGCAGGTCGACCTTGTCCTGCAGACCTTCGGCTTGCACGCGTTCGCGGGCCAGCGCCAATTGTTGCTGGCTCAGGGTGATGCCAAAGACCTTCGCGCCGTATTCACGAGCCGCAAAACGCGCCAGCCCGCCCCAGCCGCAGCCGACGTCCAACAGGTACTCACCGCGCTTGAGCCGCAACTTGCGGCACAGGTGGTGGAATTTATCCTGCTGCGCCTGCTCCAGCGATTCGTCGCCGGTTTTGAAATACGCGCAGGAGTAGACCATCTCCCTGTCGAGCCAGAGCTGGTAGAAGTCGTTGGAAACATCGTAGTGGTAGGCAATCGACGCCGCATCAGTGTCTTTGTCATGCTCGACCCGGACCGGATTGCCTGCGCTGTCGTCATCGTCCACCAGCGCGTGGGTCAGTTCATCGCAGACCCGGACCACTTCGCTGATTGAACCCTCCAGTTCCAGCCTACCCTCAACGAACGCGCTGCCAAGCAGGCCCAGACTGGGGTGGCTGAAGTCGGAGACCAGTTGCGGATCCTTGACGACTATCGTGACGCTGGGCGAAGGCCCGAGGTCCATCTGATGACCGTCCCAGAGCCGGAGCCGCAACGGCAGATGAAGATTCTGCAAGGTCGTTGGAAGTTGTGTAAGCATTTCAAAATCACCCCCTTATCCAGAGACTCAAAAAAGAGTAATCCAGCAAGGACCCTGCAAAAGGGCCCGAAAAGGCATTGGCGACGGCAAAACTGCTATGAATCAACTGCGGGGGAACAGCCCTGTGCCCTCTGATTCGAGCCGAGAGTCAGCCTGAATCTGGATCATGCAATGAAACATAGCGCTTAATCTGTAACAGATTTTGTCAAAGCTCAAGCCATTTGACGCACTGACCCTCAGCGCAAACGCGAGCCCTGATGCTGCACGCCCGCGTCCTCGAGCTTGAGCAATGGCTCCTGAAAGCGCAGCAAACGTCCGGCGTTGCCCAATACCAACAGGGTGCTTAGATTGTGCAGGATAGCTGCGACCATCGCGCCCGCAGCGCCAAGCAGACCAAAGGCGGCGAGTGCCACGATGGCCAGCGTCCAGCCCAGCCCGATGATGACGTTGACCTGCAGGGTCTGACGACACTGACGGCTGAGTCGCACGCAGGTGCCGAGGCGGCGCAGGTCGCTGCCGATCAGCACGATGTCGGCAGACGCCAGCGCGATATCCGCCCCGCCCGCGCCCATCGCCACGCCGACCACGCCCGCCTTCAGGGCCAGTGAATCGTTGACCCCGTCGCCCACAACCATCGGCCGGAAGCCATTGGCAATCTCGCCCATGACGCGGTTGAGCTTATCCTCGGGCAACGCCTGTGCCTGAACGTCGGCGATGCCGATATCGTGCGCCAGGCTGTCGGCCACGCTCTGCCGGTCACCGGTCAACAGCAACTGTCGGCCCAGGCCCAGCCCGCGCAATTCGAACAGTGCCGCCTGCGCTTCGGGTTTGACGCTGTCGGCGAGCAGCAGCCAGGCCAGAAAAACCCCATCCAGCGACAGCCCGGCCAGCGGGCCGTCATGTGCCGGGACGGCAGGCGTGACGATGCCCATCTGAGCGAACAACTCCGGGCGGCCCAGTGCTGCATCGCCCTGCCCGGTCGACGCCACTACACCCAGGCCCTGGCGCTCTCGGGTGTCGGTCAGCGGCAACAGTCGGGCATTGTCCACCAGCCCGGCCAAAGCCCGACTCACCGGGTGGCTGCTGGCCGACCCGAGGCTCGCAGCCAGCTCCAGCAATTGTGGATGCTGTGGACCGTCAGCCTGTACGGACTGCAGGCGCAGGCGGCCGTAGGTCAGGGTACCGGTCTTGTCCACAACCAGTGAGTTGAGGTCCGCCAGTTCTTCAAGAAACGCCGAACTGCGGATCAGAATGCCGTGCCGCGCCGCGACCGCAATACCTGCAATGGCGGTGGCCGGGGCCGAAAGCACCAGCGCGCAGGGACAGGCCGCGACCAGCACCGCCAGCATCGCCTGCGCATCCTGAGTGATGAACCAGGTCAGCGCCGCGATCAGCAAGACCAGCACCATGTAACTGCCTGCGTAACGCTCCAACAGACGCGTGATAGGCGGCTTGGAACGCTCCGCGCTCTGCATCAGCGCGATGACCTTGCCCAGCGTGGACTGATCGCCGATGCGGGTCACTTCGATGCGCAGCAGGCCGTCCAGGTTGATGGCGCCACCGAACACTTCGACCCCGATACTGGCTTCCAGAGGGACCGATTCGCCGGTGATCGACGACGTATCCAGACTGGCTTGCCCGGACAGTACCCGACCGTCCGCCGGAACCCGGTCGCCCGCCCGCACTTCCACCTGATCGCCGGCTTTGAGCGTCGCGTTGTCGACCTCGCGCACGCTGCCGTCGGCGCCCAGCAAACGCGCCTGGCTGCGGGTCAGGCGTCCCAGCGCTTCGATGGCCTCCTGCGAGCCGATCACGCTGCGCTCTTCCAGCACATGCCCGAAGATCATGATGATCGGCAGCAAGGCGGCGGTCATCAGGTCACCGGTGGCCCAGGCACCGAGCATCGCCAGCGCAATCAACTGATCGGTGATGCCGTGCAGGCTCGGATGCCGCAGGCTGTGCCAGCCGGCGCTGATCACCGGTATCGCCACCAACAGTGATGCAGCGCCCAACAGCAACTGGCTGACACCTTCCTGCTCCGGGGCGAAAAACCGCCAGACCAGTCCCAATCCCAGCAAGCCCAAGGCCAGCATCGCGAGGGTCAGTTGCCGGGCCGCACTGCGCTGCTCGGCGCTGCTCAGCAGACTGCCAGGCGCTTGCGGCTGTTCGGCGTCGTGGGTGTGAACGGCTTCGCCACTCATTGTGGTGCTCCCTGAATGATCAGGCGGGAATCGTCTTTGGGGTCGATCGTGGTCACCGAACCCGCCTGATGCAGAATGGCCGGTACGCGTTCACGGTAGAGGCGTTGCAGCAGACCGGGGTCGCTGCGGGTTTCGGCCGATTGCGTCAGGCTGACGACCGTTGCGGTGGCCGCCTGCGCCTTGGCCAGACGCTCGGACGCCTGTGCGTGCGCCACTTGCAGGGTTCGGTCGGCCTGTTGATTGGCGGTCTGGGTCAGCTTTTCGGCATCCGTGCGTGCATTGGCCACGGCCTGATCGGCCTGCTGACTGGCCGTCAGTACGGCATTGAACGCATTGACTGCGGAGGTCGGCAGGCTCGACTGCACATCCACCCGAGCGACCTCGACACCGATGCCCATGCCTGTCGCCTTGAGCTCGGCCAGACGCTGATTGATGCCGCGCACCAGGTCGCCACGCAGCCGCTCACGGCGCTCGGCGGCCTGGCTGTCAGCACCGATCAGCTCGGGACGGGCAACCAGAATGGTGTCCAGATCCCGCGCCGCGGTCAGCGCCACAGCGCTGCGATTGACCAGCCGGTCCAGCGCGGGCAATACATGCTCGCCCTGCAATACGAAGGCAGTGGGGTCAGTCACTTTGTAAAACACCGTGACGTCCAGTTGCACCACACCGGCATCGCCAGTCAGCAGAAAACCTGAGCCTGCCAGTGCATCGCTCATGGGTGCCGACAGGGTCGCGACTTCATCGGCCTTCAACGCGGCAGGCGAACGCAGCAGGGTTTCCACGCGCCGCTCTATCACCCGATCAGCCGAAGGCAGCAGCACCACCTGTTCGAATGGCTGCGGCCAGGCGACCAGCAATCCTGCGTTCTGAACCCGTTCGATCGCGCCGAAGTGCATGACCACCGCGCGATTCTGTGGATCGATCTGGCGTATGTTGGACGTCGCCCAGGCCAGCGCGGCGAGCAGTGTCACGCCATACAGCCCCAGAAACGCCAGACGACTCGCCTGCAACCAGGGGCTGTTCACTGGCGGGCGCTGCGCCACGGCTTCGTCGAGCGGCTGGCTCATGGCTGCGTTCCGCTCTTGCCATCCAGCGTCGGCGGGCCGTCCACCAGCACGCGAAACGGCGCAGCGTCGGTGCGCAGTATCAGACGCGTGCCCGGCGTCACGATGGTGCCCAGCGTGTCCAGCGAGCGCAGCAGGTTGTAGAGCTGCGGCGAGCCCGCATAGGCACGCCCATAGATCTGCGCGGCTTCGACCCGCGACTGTGCTTCGATATCAGCCGCCTTGACCGTGGCATCGGCTTCGACAATCCGTGCGTCGCGCTCGGCGGCCGAACGAATCTGCGCCGCCTCTCGCTTGCCCACGGCGGTGCGCTCGGTGGCGATGGTCTCGCGTTCGGCGCGCATGCGGTCCACCGTAGCGTTGAGCGTCACTGACGGCAGGGTCAGTCGTTCAACGCCAACCTGCAGGACACGCACCCCGTAAGTCGCCAGCAGTTGCTGATCGATCTGCTGGCGCAGCTGATTTTCGAAGGCGGTGATATTCACCTTGCTGGCGTCGGTATTCACCAGGCTGGAGAGGTCGAAACTGCTCGCCGTGGTTTCCAGCGCCGAGCCGACAAAGGTGCGGATCTGCCGCGCCGCTTCATCTGGCTGGTTCTGTACCGCGCGCATAAAACGCTGCACGTTGTCGGCATCGCCCTGCACCTGCCACGCCACATAGGCCTGCACGATGATGCGCAAGCCATCGCGGGTACCGACGTCCTGCAGACCGCTGGAGGTGGTACGCAGGCGCAGATCCACCGGGATGGTCGCCTCGAACGGTGCCGGCCAGCGCCAGTTGAGGCCAGGCTCCAGCAGGACGCGGGACGGGTTGCCGAAGCGCGTGACGACGGTCGCCTCGCCCGAACGCACCTGCACCAGGCTCGCTGCCGCAATCGCAAACGCGATCAGCAGCGCAGCCAGGCTTGCCCGTCGCCAGGGGAACGCGGCGGGGCCGCTCGCGCCATGATGGTGGTGGTGATGACCGTGGCCGCCATGGCCGTGACTGTCATGGCTATCGTGGTCGGCGTGATCGTGATGATGGAACAGACTCAAGGGACGACTCCTTACTGAACGGCTTTACGCGGCGCCGTTGGGTCTGCCGGTGGGGTGAAGGTACGCAGGTCGATGGTCGGCGCACTGTCGCCGCCCAGACGGTGATCAAGTATCAGCAATTTCGCATTGCCCAGGCCCTCGGTCAGTTGGGCCAGGTATTGCTCCAGCAAAAACGCCTGGCCTGCCTTGGCATAGGCCTGACGTTCAGCACTGAAGCGCAGGTCCGCACCCTGTGCGCCGGCCAGAATCTCGCGGGCGGCGGCACTGGCCTGATCACGCGCCACGCTGGCGTTGAGCTGCGCCTGATTGGCCTTGTCGCTGGCCGCGCCGCGCTCGCGGGAGATCAGCGCCTGTGCACCAATCTGCGCAGCCTGCACAGCATGATAGGCATTGGCAGCACCGGCGGGCGGGTGGATGGCTTCGACCACCGTGGCGAGCAATTCGACGCCGCTGTCCAGACGCTGCAAGTCGGCCTGCACGGCCTTGCCGATGTCATCGGCCAGGCCGCTGCGCTGTTCGCCGAGCAGCTCATCCAGCGTGCGCGAGGCAAAGTCGTGCACCAGCACGCGGCTGGCCGTGCTGCGAATCAAGGCCGGAATGTCAGCGCTGTTATAGGTCGACGCCATGGCTGCGGCATCTGTCAGGCCGATGCGGTAGACGAACCGCACGTCCATGTTGACGATCTGAAAGCTCTGCTTGTCGCCTGCACTGCTGGCAATGACCTGGGATTTTTCGTTGATATGGCTGGCATCCCACAGACGGTTGGCGCTGCCAGGCGGCGGGCCTTCGGCAGGGTCCAGCGTCTGCTCGAAAGTGTCGGCGGCCGAAACGCTGGTCGCCAGTTCATGAACCACGCCGTTTTCAACCGCCAGCACGCGCCCGAACGGCCACGGCAAACCCACATGCAGACCGGGTCCGAATACGTCGACCGGCTTGCCGAAGCGCTCATAAATGCCCCGCCCCTGCATGGGAATTTCATGCACGCCGCTCAGCACCCAGCCCAGCGCTGCGACCACCGCCAACACCGGCAAAAAGGCGCGACGCATGTAGGTAAAGGCCCAGATCTGGCGCAGATCGATGCCGAAACGGTTGTGCAGTTCGTGCTGCAAGGCGAGCAGCGGGCGCGGTGGCCAGCGCAACAGGTCAGCGATGAAACTGGCGGCCAGCAGGCGTGGTTCGCTACGTGGGTTGCGCGGGCTGAACACCGACAGCACAGCGCGCAGCAGGAACTCCAGCGCCACGCCAAGCGGCAGCAGGCCGATCAACACCGCCAGCCGCGCAGGCCAGACACGCTCTGCGCTGGAGAAAAACAGGCACAGCGCGCCGATCAGCAGAACGATCAGCGTCATGCGCACCAGTTGCGCCAGCGCTCCGGCCTCCGGCGACTGACTTTCGGACTCGCTGCTCAATTGCCGCTCGATGACCAGCAGGCCGAACGCCAACAGCAGCATGACACTGCCGGCCAGGCTACCAGCCGTGGAGAGGTCGGCGCCGAACAGCGCCAGGTTCCAGAAGGCGCGAACGACGATCAACGCCAGCACCGCCCAAGCGGCAAGCCACAGGGTCGAACTGCCCACATGCCTGACCAGCGATTTGCCGGAGTCACTCAGCCGTTCAAGCAGGCGCTCGTACCAGCCGCTCTCGTCGGCAGCAGACAGGCTTTCGTCGAAGGTGTCTGCATCCGGCGAACGCAGCGCGCGAGCCCGCCACAGCGCGACATGCCGCGCCGATTGCAAGCCCGCCGTGAGCAGAAACAACGCCGCCGAGGCGTTGCACAGCACAGCCATCCACAAAGAGCCGGGGGAAAACAGATCGATGGACAACGCCAGCAGCAGCCCGAACGCCCCTGCCCCACCGGTCACATACATCAATCGTCCCAGACGCCGAACCTGTTGCACCGCCATTTGAAAACGCGGCAGGCCTTCAAGGCCTTCGTGCTCATCCAAATCAACCCGCATCACTACCCCGGCACCCGCTTATTTATCGCCCTTTGGAGAGCCCTGCATTGGCATCTGAATGCCAGTGAATCATAGCGTTACGATATAACACGCGGAATGAAACTTTCGTCAGGACTATTAGCTGAACGAATGTGCGATAGCGGTGCTGCCCAGCGGTCGATTCGACCTGAAGTCGTACAGATGATGAGCCCGCACGCCCGAAAAATGTTTGCTGAATATTGCCTGGCAAAAAAGTTTTTAGCGTCGTCCGAAGGCACCCAGTTGATCGGCGCTTCTTGCCCCGATCGGCTGGAAGCCTTGCGCCACGCGGCGATGCGCTTAATCGATTAGTCTAAAGCGCTGCAAAAATCCGCGTTATAGCCGTCAATACGCCGGATTCATTACCCCTGATCGGCGTTTTTTTTTGGCCGATTTCCGAACCGTATCTCGTCTTTGTTATCTGTTGTGGGTAGTTTGCGTTCGGCAAGGAGTCGTTGGCGCGCCATTTTTTGTGCAGGACGCACAGAATTACTCAGAGGCTTCACCTTTATGAATCGCAGAAATCTCCTGAAAGCGTCCATGGCGTTGGCCGCCTACGGCAGCGTATCGGCCTCAGGGCTTTTTGCTGCGCGGGCACTGGCCGCCGCAGCCGATGGCGAGATCGAACACTTCGATTTTGCAGAGTTGCAGGCGCATGCCAAGAAGCTTGCGAGCAAAGGGTATGTGAGCAACAAGCAGGTGCTGCCACCGGTACTTGCGAACATGACGCCGCAGCAATTCAATGCCATCCGCTACGACCCGAATCACTCGCTGTGGAAAGACGTCCACGGCCAGCTCGACGTGCATTTCTTCCACGTCGGCATGGGTTTCAAGACCCCCGTACGCATGTACAGCGTCGATCCGCAGAGCAAGCAGGCGCGCGAAGTGCATTTCCGCCATGACCTGTTCAACTACGAGAACAGCGGCATCGACAAAAACCTGGTCAAGGGCGACCTGGGCTTTGCCGGTTTCAAGCTGTTCAAGGCGCCTGAAATCGCCATCAATGACGTCGTTTCGTTCCTCGGCGCCAGCTACTTCCGCGCGGTGGACAGCAACAAGCAATACGGTCTCTCGGCCCGCGGCCTGGCCATCGACAGTTACGCCAAGCGTCAGGAAGAATTCCCGGACTTCACCAAGTTCTGGTTCGAAACACCGGACAAGAACGCGACACGTTTCGTGGTCTACGCACTGCTCGACTCGCCGAGTGCAACCGGCGCCTATCGCTTCGACATCGACTGTCAGGCCGGCCAGGTGGTCATGGAAATCGACGCGCACGTCAATGCGCGTACCGATATCCAGCAGCTGGGCATTTCGCCGATGACCAGCATGTTCAGTTGCGGCACCCACGAACGCCGCATGTGCGACACCATCCACCCGCAAATCCACGACTCGGATCGCCTGTCGATGTGGCGTGGCAATGGTGAGTGGATCTGCCGTCCGCTGAATAACCCGGCCAAACCGCAATTCAGCGCGTTCTCCGACACCGATCCGAAAGGCTTCGGGCTGGTACAGAGCGATCACGAATTCTCCAGCTATCAGGACACGGTCGTCTGGTACAGCCGCCGTCCAAGCCTGTGGGTCGAGCCGATCACGGCGTGGGGCGAAGGCGAGGTCAGCCTGCTGGAACTGCCGACTACCGGCGAGACGATGGACAACATCGTGGTGTTCTGGACACCGAAGACGCCGGTCAAGGCCGGGGATTCGATGAACTACGGCTACAAGCTGTTCTGGAGCCCACTGCCGCCGGTGAGCACGCCGCTGGCACAGGTCCACGCGACACGTTCAGGCATGGGCGGTTTCCTCGAAGGCTGGGCACCGGGCGAGCATTACCCGACAACCTGGGCACGCCGCTTTGCGGTGGACTTCAACGGCGGCGGTCTGGATCGCTTGCCGGAAGGCACCGGGATCGAACCCATCGTCACGGTCACCCATGGCAAGGTGCAGGACTTCAACATCCTCGTGCTGCCGGACATCAAGGGCTACCGCGTCACCTTCGACTGGGTACCGGACAGCGACTCGGTCGAGCCGGTTGAAATGCGCATGTTCATCCGCACTGGCGACCGTACGCTGAGCGAGACCTGGCTCTATCAGTACTTCCCGCCCGCACCGGACAAACGCAAGTACCCGTAATCCGCAGCTGGGTGACGCAGAGCGTCACGAAAGGCATTCCCACGCGGAGCGTGAGGAACGATAAGTGTCTGGGCTGGGGCATGAGGAGCGATAGGTGTCTGCAGGATCGCGTCCGCAGGAACACTATCGTGCCCATGCTCCAGCGTGGGCACGCTGTTCTGGACGCTCCGCGTCCTTTCCTCGGTACTGCAGCGCAGCGCAGATTTGTGACGCAGAGCGTCACGAAGGGCATTCCCACGCGGAGCGTGAGGAACGATAAGTGTCTGGGCTGGAGCATGAGGAACGATAGGTGTCTGCAGGATCGCGTCCGCAGGAACACCATCGTGCCTACGCTCCAGCGTGGGCACGCCGTTCTGGACGCTCCGCGTCCTGTCCCGGGCACGGGGCGTGCGGCGCATAACCATTAATCCTGACTAATTAATTGACAGTTGCCCCAACTGCGACTGATATACCTGTTGTCATGCCGTTGCGAGCGTCCGCTCCAGACCCCCATCTCACAAAGCCTGCCTGTGTCGACACGTCCCCGTGATCGTCGGGCGGTAGCTTTGTCCGCGCAATTCCCCTGACGTATTTCACAAGGCAGCCAGCATGGCGTTGAATACTGCGAACGGCGTCGACGCCAGGTCGTCGTTGATGTCCTTTGACAAGTCCACGGTGGTGGTGTGGGTCGCCATCAGCCTGATTCTGGTCGAGACCTTTTCCGGGGCCTTGCGCTTCTACTTCGATCAGGCAGGCCTCAGTCCCCTGCTCTATCTGCCCAAAGCCGCCTGCATCCTGCTGTTTGCGCTTGAACTGTGCACCTTCAGAGCAGGAAAGCTGTTCTGGACATTCATGATCCTGTGGCTGCTTTCCGGGCTGCTGGCCATGCTGCATCGCGCCAGCGTGCACAACCTGGCGTTCAGCCTGTTCGCGCTGAGCCCGCTGGTGTTCGGCCTGGTATGTGGCCGGCACCTGCTGTATCGCCGCAAGCTGCTGTACCGCGCCATTGCGCTCTGCCTGCTGGCCTCACTACTGGGGATTGCCCTGGACAAGCTCACCTCCGTGCCCTGGAAGGGCTACAGCTACAGCGTCGGTGAGACGCAGTTGAGCGCCAATACCTCATGGAGTGCGGACGAGGTGGATCGCATTGCCGGTTTCGCCAGAGTGTCCAACGTGCTGTCGATCATGATCGCCTTCTACACGCTGTACCTGATCATGTTCCTGCGCTCGCGCCTGATGATGGTGTTGCTGAGTGCGGTGGCGCTTTACGCCATCGTGCTGACCACCAGCAAAGCGCCAGCCGCGGCCTTCGCCCTGACCATCGTGCTGCTGTTGTTGCGGCGGATGAGCTGGACCTGCAGGACAGTGTGCACCGTGGTGGTAGGCATCGGTCTGCTGTTGCCGGCACTGGGGCTGATTGTGAGTCCTGATGCCTACGCGGTCAGCAGCGGCGGCTCGCTGGCCTCGCTGTATGACCGGCTGATCAACACCTGGCCCGGCCTGATCAATGCGATGAGTCGCGAAGGCTGGATGATCAGCGGCGCAGGCTTCGGCATGGTCGGCAGCACGATGGGGCTGTTTCCAGTGGACGGTGCCGGGGTATTTCTCGGCATGGACAGCTCCGCCCTGTACCTCTGGGCAATGCTGGGCGTGCTCGGCTTGCTGCTGTATGTGCTGCAGATTCCGCTGTTGTTCCGCCTGATCGATGATCAGACCCGTGTCGGCCATATGCTGCTGGCGATCAGCTTCTGCTGGTGCCTGATCAGCTGGACCACCGACATGTTCGAGGTCGCTGTCGCCAACCTGTTCATCGGCCTGGCGATTGGTCATGTGATTGCCGGCAGAGAACCTTCTGCGAGCCATGCGCCCGGACTGTCGCCGGCTGCCCGCTGACCGCCACCCCATCACCACCACGCTGGCCGCCGATACGTTTCGGCTGATCCCGGCACCCTCTCCCTCACGATCAGCCAACGGATGGCGTTCTCAAATGGACTTCAGAAAAGACATCAATGGCCTGCGCGCCATCGCAGTGATCGCGGTACTGCTCTTCCACTTCCACCCCGACTGGCTGCCTGGCGGCTTTGCCGGTGTCGACGTGTTTTTCGTGATCTCGGGGTATCTGATCACCGGGATCATCCTGCGCGGCTTGAGGAGCGGTAAATTCAGGCTGGCGGCGTTCTACACGTCACGGGCCAGACGCATCGTCCCGGCCCTCGCTGCGCTGTGTTTTGCCTTGCTGCTGCTGGGCTGGTTCGCCCTGCTGCCGCTGGATTACAGTGCGCTGGGCACACATGTGGCGAGCAGCCTGGGGTTCGTTTCCAACGTTGTCTATTGGCGTGAGGCAGGGTATTTCACCGCCAGTGCCCATGAGAAATGGCTGCTGCACACCTGGTCGTTGTCAGTGGAATGGCAGTTTTACCTGCTGTACCCGATTGCGCTGCTGATGCTCAGCCGCTTTGTCGCGCTGCACAACCTGCGCTGGTGGATACTCGGAGCAAGCCTGGCAGGCTTTGTGGTCTGCATACCTGCCTCCTCACAATGGCCGGAGGCGGCGTTTTACCTGCTGCCGACCCGCGCCTGGGAGTTGCTGGCAGGTGGTGTGGCCTGCCTGTTCCCGCTGCAATTGAAGGCCCTGCAGCAGCGCGCTCTGGAACACATCGGCCTGACGCTGATCGTGGCCGGTTTCTTTCTGCTGTCCGTGCAGGACACATGGCCGGGTTATCTGGTGCTGATGCCGGTGCTGGGGACATTCGCGGTGATCATCGCCGCGCGCAACGACTCGCTGCTGACCTGTAACCCGCTGGCCCAATGGACCGGCACACGCTCGTACTCGCTGTACCTGTGGCATTGGCCGGTGGTGGTGTGGATGAATGACGCCGGGTTGCTGGGCGAGACCCGCATGGTGCTGGTGGGCATCGGCGTGGCCGTGACGCTGGGTCTGGTTTCATGGCGGCTGATCGAGCAGCCCGTCAGCAGGCCGTTGTCCGATCAGCGCAGCAGACGTGCCACGTTCGGCGCGCTGATCGCTCTGCTGTTCGTCGGCGGAGCGCTGGTGAGTGCGACTGGCGGCGCGGTATCGCCACTGCGCCCGGTCAGTGTTTCAGACAAGGCGCGTTTCATTCAGGATTACGCTGATCGTCAGCACAACCTGTACGAGCCTTACTGGCTGAAATGTGACGCTTTCTCGGCCCTGACCCAGCGCGGCCAATCAGGCATCGACGAAGCCTGCACCCGCAAACAGGGGGTGGGCGGCGTGTTCCTGTGGGGTGACTCTCATGCACAGGCGCTGTCGCTCGGCTTGCGTACCTTGCTGACGCGCAATACGCCCTTCTATCAGGTCGCCTCGGCCAGTTGCCGTCCCGGTCTGAGTGACCATCAAGGACGTACCTCTGCGACCAGCAGGGCCTGTGACTACTCCAACAGAACGGCCCTGCAGGGCATCGAAAAGCTGCGTCCGGATATCGTGGTCATCGCGCAGAAGGATGGGCACGACAAGACTGACTGGACGCAGATCGCGACCCGGCTCAAGGGCTTGGGCGTGAAGCATATCGTGCTGATCGGCCCGGTCCCGCAGTGGAACCCGTCGCTGCCCAGCGTCATCGCCAACCGCCATTGGGGGCTGAGCGAATCGCACATCCGCGATCCGGCTCTGGATCAAAGCATCATGCTGGTGGATCAGGCGGCCCGCAATTTGGCCGCATCGGCAGGCATCCAGTTCGTGTCGCTGATCGACAAACTGTGCATCGCCGATGCCTGCCTGGTACGCCTGGAAGACAACCGCTCGCTGCTGCAGATCGACTCGGGGCACTTGAGCGCAGAAGGTTCGCTGTACGTCGTGCGCAACTATGTACTGCCGCAATTGGTGAATTAACAAACGTCATGTTTCTGGAGGCTGTAGCGGCCTCTTCGCGAGCAAGCGAAGCGTCGTCCGGCTCGCTCCCACGAGACAGGTGTATAACGATGGGGTCGTCGATCAATGCAGCTCTTTGAGGCGCTCGGCAAACTTAACGAGGTCGGCCAGGGAATCGGCTTCCATCTTGCGCATCACCGAGCCACGGCGGACCTTGACGGTGATTTCGCTCACGTTCAGCCGGGCTGCAATCTGTTTGTTGAGCAGGCCGCTGACCACCAGCTCCATCACCTGCTGCTCACCGAGATTGAGGCTTGCGTGGCGGCGCCGCAGTTCGGCTTCGACGGCGGCACTCTGGCGCCGGCTGCGATCCTGCGCCAAGCCCTGCTGAATGGCGTCGAGCAAGTCCTGATCGCGAAAGGGCTTGGTCAGAAACTCCACCGCACCGGCCTTCATCGCCCGCACGGACATGGGGATGTCACCATGCCCGGTGATGAAAATGACCGGCAGGGAAATCCCCGACCTGGCCATATGTTCCTGGAAATCCAGGCCGCTCATGCCCGGCATGCGGATGTCCAGAATCAGACAGCCCGGCGCGTCAGGGCGCGGGGTGTCCAGGAACTCGCGGGTCGAGCCGAACAGCATGCTGCGCAATCCGACCGAGGCCAGCAGGTCCTCCAGCGAGGAGCGCACCGACAGGTCGTCATCGAGGACGTAGATGATCGGCTCTTCGGTCGGTGATGCAGTGGCAGCTGTGCTCATCAGGTTTCCATCTTTCCAGTAGGCAGGGTGAAGTGAAACGTAGCACCGATTGACGGGTTGGGCGTGACCCAGATGCGCCCGCCATGGGCCTCGATGATCGAACGACTGATCGCCAGGCCAATCCCCATCCCTTCCTCCTTGGTGGTGTAGAACGCGTCGAACAACTGGTGGATGTTTTCCGGCAGCACGCCGATCCCATTGTCGCTCACCGCAAATCCGATATCGCCGCCGTCTTGCAAGCCCACCCGAACCTCCAGTTGCGCCTGTTCCGCCTTGAGCTTTTTCATCGCATCCACGCCATTGAGCATCAGGTTCAGCAACACTTGCTGGATCTGCACCCGATCAGCCAGCAGCGGCGGCAGGCCCTCCGGCACGTCGACCAGCAGTGCGACGCCCTGCCCTTCTATCTCGCTGTGTGCCAACGCGACGATCTCGGCGACGGTATCGGCCACGCTGATCCACTCCTTGTGAGTGGACGAACGCTTCGCCAGGGCGCGCACTCGCACGATGATGTCCCCGGCGCGGTTCGCGTCACTGATCATGCGCTCGACCGCCTGGCGGGCCTTGTCCAGGTTGACCGGCTCGGTGGCCAGCCAGCGCTGACAGGCATTGCCACTGGTGACAATGGCCGACAGCGGCTGATTGACCTCATGAGCAATGGACGCCGTCAGTTCACCCAGTTGATTGACCCGTGCGATCCGCGCCAGCTGCGAGCGCGCTTCGTGTACCGAACGGATGGCCAGCGCCATGCGCAGCGCCAGCCAGGTGGTCATGGCGATGGCCGCCAGGCTGATGATGCAATTGATCAGCCCGGACGCCTCACTGCCTCTGGAGGTCGTCATCTCGTAACTGATCACGGTCAGCACCATGCACAGCAACGCCATCGCGATAACGCCTGTGGCCGGCAGGAACCTGACCGCCAGCAGCACCACCACAATCTGAAATACGCCCACGGCGATTTCCAGGTCGGTCAAGGTGTCGGCAACCGCAATGACCAGCGCCAGCATCAGCAACGCGATCAGCCGCACTGCCATAGCGGCCTTGCCGTAGGATTCAGGTTCACGCATGCGCATCATCCCGCTGGTTGCAAAAGGCCCGTTGAGTATGTCCTACAAACCTCAGGACGGGTTGTCCAGGCTGAACTGATCGGCCAGTTCGTCATAGGCGAACAACTCCGCGTAGCGCCCCCATTGAATCACTGCATTGAGGGTCTGCATGGCGTCGCTTTCGGACATGAAGTCTTCGAGTTGATCACGAAAGCGCCGTG
Organism: Pseudomonas sp. P129; assembly: GCF_020312195.1. Classification (NCBI taxonomy): domain Bacteria; kingdom Pseudomonadati; phylum Pseudomonadota; class Gammaproteobacteria; order Pseudomonadales; family Pseudomonadaceae; genus Pseudomonas; species Pseudomonas sp. P129. The sequence continues at coordinate 85,870 of NZ_JAGPYS010000008.1, forward strand.
CCGGTGCCGTGTGCGTGGGACGATCATCCAGCACTCGACGGATATGCGCCACCAGCGGCACGAAGCTCAGCAGGTGCTGGGCGAACAGTTGCTTGCGCTCGTCGACATCCGCCAGCGCATAGCGATTGGCGGCAGGCAGCAGGCGAATGTCGCCGCCCTTCAGTTCAGCGAAGCGCAATAGTTGCAGCACCTCGGCAATCGGGAACAGCTCGTCGGCGTTGTAGTGCAGCGCCGCGGCCAGCTCCGGCAGGTCGGCTTTCAGGCTATAGGGCGGCGCGTGAATCGCCTCGATCAGCCCGGCCAGTGCGTTGGTGGAAACCTGTGGCAACACCATCCCCAGCCCGGTGCCCGGAAACACGCCCTGACGAATCTCGCCGGCGTCGTTGTCCTGGGTCATCAGCACGTAGATTTCTTCCACCAGCGCCCGAAAGATCGGGTCCTGGCGGTTACGTGGCTGGGGCAGATCGACCTTGATCTCGCTGATCACCCGCCCAGGATTGGAGGAGAACAGCAGGATGCGGTCGCACATCAGCACGGCTTCGGCGATGTTGTGCGTCACCATCAGGATCGACTTGATGGGCATGCGCCCTTCGCTCCACATGTCCAGCAAGTCAGTGCGCAGGGTTTCGGCAGTGAGCACGTCGAGCGCGGAAAACGGTTCGTCCATCAACAGCACGTCAGGATCGATGACCAGCGCGCGCGCCATGCCCACCCGCTGGCGCATCCCCCCGGAAAGCTCCTTGGGGTAGGCGCTCTCGAAACCGTCCAGGCCGATCAGATCAATCGCCGCCAGTGCGCGCTTGCGGCGGACCGCGGCGGGCACACGTTGCGCTTCGAGGCCGACTTCGACGTTTTCCAGCACGGTCAGCCAGGGAAACAGCGCAAAGCTCTGGAACACCATGCCCACCGACATCGCCCGCCCTTGCGCACGGCGCGGGAAATTCACCTCACCTTCGGTGGGCACCACCAGCCCGGCGATGGAGCGCAACAGGGTCGACTTGCCCGAACCGGACCGGCCCAGCAGGCCCACTATTTCGTTCTCGTTGAGCGTCAGGGTCACGTCATCCAGCACCAGGCGCTCTTTGCTGCCTTTGCCGTACACATGTCGGACCTTTTGAACATCTACCAGGCAACGCGTTTCGACAGCCATCATGATGGCGCCCTCCCCTTACACAAGATCAGACAAGACTCAGACGTCGCTCGGCAAACCCGTACAGCGGGCGCCACAGCAACCGGTTGAACGCAATCACGAACACCGACATGACCACGATGCCCAGCGCGACGCGTGGAAAGTCGCCCGCCTGGGTCGCATTGGCGATGTACGACCCCAGGCCTGCCGCTTCCAGATGCTGATCGCCCCAGGAAACCGCTTCGGCGACGATACTGGCGTTCCACGAACCACCCGACGCGGTCAGCGCCCCGGTGATGTAGTAGGGAAACACGCCGGGCAGCGCGACACGCCGCCACCATTGCCAGCCACGCATGTTGAACATGGTCGCCGCTTCGCGCAGATCAGTCGGCAAGGCACTGGCCCCGGCGATCACGTTGAACAGGATGTACCACTGGGTGCCGAGCACCATCAGCGGCGACAGCCAGATATCCGGGTTCAGGTGCAGGCCGACAATCGCGATCACCGCAAAAGGGAACAGAACGTTGGCCGGGAACGCCGCCATGAACTGCGCGATTGGCTGCAAGCGTTCAGCCCAGACCGGACGCAGGCCGATCCAGATACCCACAGGCACCCAGATCAGGCTGGCGACGACGATCAATACGATCACGCGCACCATCGTCGCCAGGCCCAGGCCAAAGGCAGTGACCATGTCGCTGGCGCCCAGTGACGCCTCGATGAACCTGAACAGGTACACGCTGCCGGCCAGGCAGGCGGCCATGACCAGACCCAGCCACGCGTAGTCGAGCACGCGGGCGACGCCTGGGGTGAGCTTCACTTTCCACAGCCGGGAGATCACGCGCCCGTCGATCAGCATCAGGCATTTCCACGGTGCAGCCAGGACCGAGCCCAGCATCGGTGCGACACGGGAGCGGCCCAGCACGCTGTACATCCACGAGCGCGGACGCTTCGACGATGCGGTTTGCTCGAAGCGGAATTTGTCCGCCCAGGCGACGATCGGCCTGAACAGCAATTGGTCATAGGCCAGAATCACCAGCGCCATTGCGCCCACTGCCCAGGCAATCGCAGCCAGGTTTTTCTGCTCGATGGCCAGCGCCAGCCAGGAACCGATGCCCGGCAGATTGACCGTGGTATCGCCGACCGAAATGGCCTCGCAGGCGACCACGAAAAACCAGCCGCCGGACATCGACATCATCATGTTCCACACCAGCCCCGGTATGGCGAACGGCAGTTCCAGGCGTGTAAAGCGCAGTACTGCAGATAACCCGAACTGACGGCTGACTTCATTCAGGTCACTGGGCACAGTACGCAGTGACTGATAGAAACTGAACGCGAGATTCCAGGCCTGGCTGGTGAAGATGGCAAAGATCGCTGCGCATTCAACGCCCATCTGCCGACCGGGAAACAGGCCCATGAAGAAGGTCACGGTGAACGTCAGAAAACCCAGCACCGGTACCGACTGAAGAATATCCAGCGCCGGGATGATCACCTGCTCGGCCTTGCGACTTTTGGCTGCCAGCGTGGCGACGACAAAGGTAAAGATCAACGAAGCGGCCAGCGCGATGAACATACGCATTGTAGTGCGCAATGCATATTCGGGCAGGCGCGCCGGATCGAGGCTCATGGGGCTTGAATTAAGCACCGCCAACGGCTGCATCATCTGGCCAAGGCCATAGATGAACAGGCCAATGAACAGAGTCAGGATGGCCAGGCAAATACCATCGGCCCAATAAGGCGTGCGTGCACCGGGTTTGACGAAACGGGGCGTCCGCAGGCTTTTACCGAATTCAAATATCGAATGCATTGCTCACCTCGAGCCGGCCGCGCAGGCGCAGACCCACCCGCTTTATAAGCAAACAGGCAGTCAGCGATAACAGATAAAGGCCGTGAGTTAATAGTTGCCGGACAGTGAGGTAAAGCTTATAGCGTTTCGATCAACAGTAGAAACCTGCATAAGTAGCTCATGTTTATCTGTCAGTATCAGTGATATATACCAACGTATAGTTATATAACTGTGGCTCTGTTGTTCAGGCCAGTTAAGCGTTGTACAAAAGAACATTATCGTGCCCATGCTCCTCCGGGCATGCCGTTCCGGACGCGACTATCGTGCGACGCTCCGCGTCGTATGCCGTTCCGGACGCTCTGCGTCCTCACTTGAGAAAGCGGTGCGGCCTGGAGCTGTGACGCGGAGCGTCACGAACTGCGTTCCCACGCGGGAGCGTGCGGCACGACAGATGTCCGGCTGCTCCGCGTGGGCACGAACGTCAGGTGGATCACACCCGGAAGTGGCTGACCATCATCTGCAGCTGGCCACCGAGACGTGCCAGCTCGACGCTGGAGGCTGCGGTTTCTTCGCTGGCTTCGGCCGTCTGTTCGGATACATCGCGAACGTTGACGATGCTGCGGCTGATTTCGTCGGCCACCGAGCTTTGCTGTTCGGCAGCGGCAGCGATCTGCTGGTTCATCGCCTGAATGCTCGAGACGGTCCGGGTGATGCTTTCCAGCGACGTACCGGCCCTGCGCGTCAGCTCAACACTGCTGTCTGTCAGGGTGCGGCTGCCGAGCATGATGCCCGACACCTGACGCGTGCCGTTCTGCAATGCCGCCACCAGCCCTTCGATTTCTTCGGTGGACTGCTGGGTACGCTGCGCCAGGCCGCGAACTTCGTCGGCGACCACGGCAAAACCCCGGCCGGCTTCCCCGGCACGTGCTGCTTCGATAGCAGCATTGAGGGCCAGCAGGTTGGTCTGCTCGGCGACCGCCTTGATCACATCCATGACCTTGCCGATCTTGTCACTGTCCTGCTCCAGCACGTTCATTGCGTCAGATGAGCGAACCACTTCGGCGGCCAGTCGCTCGATCTGCTGGATGGCTTCGCCGACGACCTTATCGCCGTCGCGCGCCTGCTGGTCGGCATCGGAAGCCGCCACGGAAGCCTGCTCGGCATTGCGCGCCACTTCGTGCACCGTCGCCGACATTTCATGCATGGCGGTGGCCACCTGGTCGGTCTCGACCTTCTGACTGTTGACCCCTGCACTGGTCTGCTCGGTAACTGCCGACAGCTCTTCAGCCGCGCTGGCAATCTGTGTGACGCCATCGCGTATACCGGAGATAAGTTCGCGCAGGGTTGTCCCCATGCGCTGGATGCCTTGCTGCAAGACGCCCAGCTCATCGCGTCGGGTGACCGCTTCGGTATGCGTCAGGTCGCCGGACGCAATACGCTCGACGATGGCCAGCGTATCGCGCAATGGCCGGGTGATCTGACGCGTGATGATCACCGCGGCAAGTATGCCCAGAAGCATGACCAACACCACACAACCTATCTGCAGGCTGCGCGCGTGAGCGGTGTCTTCCTTGCCCATCTGCATCTGCAGGCCGTACAACTCTTCGCCCAGCTTGACGATGGTGGCGCCCTGGGTGGTCAGATCCTTGCGCACGCTCGCTGCTGTCTGAGTGGTTGCCTTGAAGGCATCGACCGAGCTGCGGTAAGTGCGTAAAGCGCTTTCAAACTGTGCGATCTGTTCGCGGTTGGCAGGACCAAAAGCGGCCTTGAACCTGTCCAGATGACTGATCGCGCTATCCAGTTGCTGGAAGGCTGCTGTCTCGGTCTTGTCGTTCGGATTGCCGGTATAGCCGCGCACTTCATAACGCACCAGAACCAGGTCTTGCCGAGCGCTGTTCGCCAACTGGGCCAGATCGAAGCGTGCCGGGTCAGCAGGATCTATCTGCAGGACGGCATTGTTCAACGACTCGACGGCCTGCATCGCTGCTGTGCCATTGGCGGTCATCTCATTGCGCACTTTGGCACCGGCCTGATACACGGCGCGCATGCTGTTCAGGGATGCTTCATAGTCGCGGGTGACATCGGCCAGTTCGCGCAGCGGCTTGAGATTGACCGGGTTGTTGAAGCTGACGAGCAGTGATTGCTGCTGTGCCTTGAACACATCCAGCTTGCTTTGCATATTCTGTGCTGCGGTTTCATCGCCGTCAGTCAGCATGTATTGCAAACGCGCGACTCGCAGATTGGTCAGGTTGTCACTCAGCCTGGTGATATCGCCGATGCGGTCGGTGCGATAGATGAGCTTGTCGAGGCTGGTCCAGCCAACAAGGGCGAGGACAGCCGTGAAGAAAAGAACGGTCCCAAAGCCCAATGCCAACTTCATGTTGACGCTGATATTCGCAAATCTGCTGTTCATAAAATCTCCTGAAGATGCTTTTTTGTGCGCAACGAAAGAGCTGAGATTTGTTTTTATGGACAGCAAACCCGCGCGCCAGAGCTATCGGCCGCAGAAGAGCAAAACTTGATCGGAAAAAGGCAATCCGCGCGAGCGCGCCGATTCGGGAGGGAAATCGGGGGCTGAACAGCCCCCGACTCAATCAGGCAATCAGTTTGAAACGCGCCACGACATTGCGCATGTCGCTGGCGACCCGCGCCAGTTCATCGGCGGTAACCGCGTTGTTGTCGATACCCAGCATCAACGTCCCGGAGCTGTTACGAATCTCCATGACATTGCGGTTGATGTCTTCGGAGACCGCATGCTGCTGCACGGCGGCACTGGCGATCTGCGTGTTCATCTCGACGATACGCTCCACGCCCTGACTGATGCTCGACAGGCTGCCCGAGGCATCGCTGGCGGCACTGATGCACGCATGAGCCTTCTGCTGCCCGGCCTGCATCTGCTGCACGGCAGCGTCGGTCGCACCTTGCAGTTGCTGAATGATGCCGCGAATTTCTTCGGTCGACGCCTGGGTGCGCGAAGCCAGCGTGCGGACTTCATCAGCCACCACGGCAAACCCGCGACCCTGCTCACCCGCCCGTGCAGCTTCGATGGCGGCATTGAGGGCCAACAGGTTGGTCTGATCGGCAATGGTGCTGATGACCTGGATAACGCCACCAATCGACTGACTGTGCAGGGCCAGCGCCTGGACCTTCTGGGCACTGAGTTCAACTTCTTCGGCCAGCGCCTGAATGGTCGAGTGTGCCTGGTGCATGATGCGCAGTCCGTTACGTGATGCGGTGTTCGCTTCATCGGCGGCCAGCGCAGCACCTTCGGTGTTCTGCGCCACGTCGGCGACGCTCGCGGTCATCTCGTTGATCGCGGTCGCCACTTGCTCCGTTTCAGCCTGCTGCGCGTTCATCGACTGCTTGGCCAGGCCGATGGATGCGCCCAGCCGGGACGCTACATCCGTCAGTTCGTAAGAGGTGCGGTCCATGTGCGAGATGGAACTGGCGAAGGCGTCGGCCATCAGGTTCAGGCCGTTGGCGATATCCGCCACTTCGTCTTTGCTGACGACCGCTACGCGTGCACTCAGATCGCCCTCGCCCAGACGTCGGGTAACGCCCAGCAGGCTGTCGATGGTCAGGCGCAAGGCGCGGTAGATGCTGCAGAATGCGTAGAGCAGCAACAAACCCATGATCACACACATCGCAATGACTATTTCGCGTTGCAGCACCAGGGCGTCGTAGCGCGTATTCAATTCATTCTGAAGCGCGGTCTGAATTTCGTCCTGAGCCTTGTAGAGACCCGAGACAACGACATTGCCGCGCGCACTCAGCGCCTGACCCTGCTGCACCGAAAACTCTGTGCCTTTTACGTACGCGTGCAGGTCGCCGCGAAAGCTGTCCATCGCTGCAGTAGCGGTAGTGATCGGGTCACTGATGCGCGCGGCCAGCTCTGGCGAACGGCGCTTGAGCAGTCGAATGCTTTGCTCCAGCTCCGCCCGAAATTGCAGTTCGATCTTCAGCAGGCTTTCCAGCGAGCCGCGCATCGATACACTCAGCCCCTGACCGGTTACCAAACCTGCCGTGATGCCGCGGATCTGACCGGCGACGTTGATTTCCCGAGGCATACGGATGGTGCTCAGGTCGATCAGAAACAGCGAGGCGTAATCTTCGTCCAGCACCATGCCTGAGGTCGCCGAGACGTAGTAGATAAAGTTGAGAGTCTGGGCCAGTTGCTCGTTCCACTGGGCGAATACTTCATCCTGCGACAGGCCTGGCTTGATACTGTCCATCAGGGAGCGGGTGCTTTCACGCAGGCGCTGTACGCGGTTCTCGGTTTCCAGCTGCTGCCCTTGGCGTGCGTCCATGTCGGCAAGATTGGCAAGAGCGGTTTCGAGCTGAGCGCGATTGCTGATCACATCCTGAGCGGCAGAGGCATCGCCGGCGAGCAGACGGTTAGTGGCCGCGCGCTGGAGCATGGAAAGTCGCAGAACGGGGGTGGTCAATTGCAGGTATTCACGGCCGACGCGCTCTTGCGCGACCGTGTCGATGCTTGCATTCAGGCTGTTGAAAACCCGAAGACCGAGAACGATCAGCGGGATAACGATAATGATGGCTAAAACGGCAAACTTGGCAGGGAAACGCAGGCGATTGGTCAGGTAGATACCAGGCGAAAGGATGTTCATAGTGTTCTCTTTTTAATTAGGGTGTCCGATCCGGGCGGAAAAGCTCCTTTCTTTGCATCACGGGTAGTACAGGGCAGCTATGCCGTGCTGAACGAGGTCATCCATTCAGATAGAGGCACATTGACATCACTTGAGAGCAGTGGCCTGTCAGGAAGTTCAATGGGTGCTATAGCCTGATACCCGGGCTATCGACCAAGCCACGGTTAACGTGAGGTCAGGATCATGGGGCGAATGGCGGGCGAGAGCGCTTTACCGCTAATACGCTTGCGGCAGGCATGATCCGAATGAGGGTATTCAGGTCAATCAGGCGGGAAACAACTGTTCATCTGACAGTCTGGCGACCGTAGACTTTGCAAAAGAGAAATACCGTCGTGCGACATCGTGACGCACGACGGTAGGTGTCGTATCGAGGTGATCGAGGGCTCTTCAAGCCCTCGCCCACTCCACGTTCGACAAACCGAGCTTTTCCGCCTGAGGCTTGCTCAGCTTCGGCACCGGGTCGGAACGGTACTTGGGGATCGCACCGAACCCGGCATCCACTGAAGCCCAGTGCCAGGCCTCTTTATTGTCCATGGCGCCTGCTCTTATGTAGAACGTCTTGTAACTGCCATGCAGCAGGTAATCGATACGGTAGTGTTTTTCATCAGCCATTGTGGTGCTCCTGCTTTGTCGACTCGCAAAACAGATCACAGCAGTTTCAAAAAATTCAAAATATTAATGTTATCATTTAAATGATATCATTTAGCCACACCCCGATGTATCTTTATAACTGAACCCTAGGGTTTAGTTGGCGATAGAGTTTGTTTATAACTGCACTTTTACGCTATTTTCAGCGGGAAACAGTGACGGCCGCCGAGCCGGTTCAAACAGGCTTCTCCGCCACGATGAACGGACATTCAGCGCAGCATAGGGAATAATAAAATTCTATTGAACTGCAGTTTAAACACCGTCGGTCCCCTTTAAAAAGTTAGCAGTAACGATCGTGCTCCTCAGTCTCTCATAACCTGTGACTGCGTTGAATCGAGCCCATGCACATGGGTTGACGCTTCCCGAGAGATCAAAGCCTGAGGATACGACATGTTCATGTATAACAAGCGACTTCAATATACCGTACGCGTAGCAAGACCCAATCCTGGACTGGCCAACCTTCTGCTTGAGCAGTTCGGTGGGGCTCAGGGTGAACTGGCCGCCGCCGGCCGCTATTTCACGCAAGGGTTGAGTGAAGAAGATCCAGGCCGTAAAGACCTGCTGATGGATATCGCCACCGAAGAACTGAGCCACCTTGAAATCGTCGGTTCCATTATTGTCATGCTCAATAAGGGCGCCAAAGGTCAATTGGCTGAAGGCACCGAAGAAGAAGGCGAGTTGTATCGCTCTATCAACGGTAACGGCAATGACTCACATATCACCAGCCTGCTGTACGGCTCCGGTGCGCCGCTGACCAACTCTGCCGGCGTGCCCTTTACAGCGGCTTATATCGATACGATCGGCGAGCCAACAGCGGACTTCCGTTCCAACATCGCCGCAGAATCAAGAGCCAAGATTGTTTACGAGCGATTGATGAACGTGACCGATGACCCTGGCGTTAAAGAAGCGCTGGGCTTTCTCATGACTCGGGAAATCGCACACCAGTTGTCGTTTGAAAAAGCCCTGCACGCCATCCAGCCCAACTTCCCGCAGGGCAAGCTGCCGGGCATGCCGGAATTCACCAACAAGTACTTCAACATGTCCGGCGAATCCAATGTACGCGGCGCCTGGAATCAAGGCGGCGATTGGGAGTATGTGGAATCCCCACAAGCGGCTGTCGATGGCGGCGATGGTACGGCCTCGGTCACGCTCAATGAAAAGGACACCGAGGCGCTGGAAATGATGAAGGAACGGACCCAGTCCGACCCGGCCGCCAACCCGATCACCGGGGCGGACTTGGGTTCTGGTCTGGTCCAGGGCAAAGATGCCTGAAACGGCAACCCTTGTTATGTCCAGGAGAATGGAATCATGAAGAAACTTCGCTCCAGCACATCCCCTTCGCCGCAGGGCGAGTTCGATACCGCCTTGAGCGATGCGGTATTTGTAAACGGGCTTCGTGCCTTCGAAGCCCAGGCGCTGCTTGCACGCCGAGGCTTCCAGGTGGTGATGGCGATCAAGGGTTTCGGCGTTGGAACCCTGCTTGAAAACAACCTGCCACGGCGCTGATCTCACAGCGCATCAAACCCGACTTGTCCACAGGCCAGCAGGCAATCCGCTCGTCTGTGGACAAGTCTCTCTTCGCTGAAAAGGGCAAGAACATGACTCGCACGACGATAGAAGATTTGTTCATTCACGAACTTTCAGACGTTTACAGCGCTGAAAAGCAAATTACCAAAGCACTCCCGCGTCTGGCACGCGCTTCGACCAATCCACTGCTGGCAGAAGCCTTCAAGGCTCATCTTGAAGAAACTCAGGGTCAGATCGATCGTATCGATGAATTGGTGGAAGGCGCTGGTCTGAAGCTGAAACGCATGAAATGCGCGGCCATGGAAGGTCTGATCGAAGAAAGCAAGGAATTGCTGGAAGAGATCGAAAAAGGTGCAGTGCTCGATGCCGCGTTGATCGGCGCATGCCAGAAGGTCGAACATTACGAGATCGCCAGTTACGGCACACTCATCGCAATGGCCAGACATTTAAATATGAAAGAGGCAGCCGCTTTGTTGAGTGCCACGTTGGCGGAAGAAAAAGGCGCAGATGAAAAGCTCACGGAGATCGCCGAACAGGGCGGAACCCAGGCGGCCACTTCGAAAAAGTAATCATGGTTCACAGCGTCAGCCGCATGACGGTCTACAGGGTGTAGATCCCGTCATGCGGGCCAGTGGAATTACTTCTTGGCAGCATCACCGCCATGCGCAGCAGCGAGTTTTTTCGCATGCTCCAGATGCTTCTCCAGCGTAGGCAGCGTTGCCTTTGCAAACGCCTTCAGCTCTGGATCCTTGCCATTCTCGGCCTCTTCCTTGTACAGCTTGATCGCCTGCTCATGCGCGGAGACCTGATTGTTGGCATAAGCCTGGTCGAACGACTTCTCGCGCATCTCCAGAATCATTGCCTTGGCTTTGTCCATCAGCATAGGGTCTTCGGACACTTCAAGGTTCTTGCTTTTTGCGATTGCAGCCAGCTTCTCATTGGCAGCGGTGTGATCCGTGACCATCTGCTTTGCAAATTCCTTCACATCTGCAGAGACACCTTTCTCATCCTGTGCGAGCTTGCCAACCTGAACTTCGGCGATGCCTTTAGCAGAAGCGTCTTCTACGAAATCATCAGCGTCCTGAGCAGCAACAGCCATTTGCGAACCTAGCGAAAGTACAACGGCAATGGCGCTCATGCGAAAATAATTGGTCATTTTCGGTCATCCTTTTATGGGCTGAATACGTCATCGTTATCGACGACATGAACGTTACGACCTGCTTCAAATACCTGCGTTCAGCCTTTTTGATCAGACGCGGCATACGCCGGTACCACGGCCACCTGATGCTGATGTAAACCCGAACCGGCAATGCATTTTTTCCGCGCGACCATCGCCCCCTGGAATAAGCACGATCGCCACCTATCGGCGCCCGGAAAATTACGCTGAATTTCCCTGTACCGAGGCACTCACTTATCTACGCTGCATAGAAAAACAGAAAGTCCCGAATGACTGCGTCAACGTGATGTTCAACTGCCGAGGTACGATTTTCATGACGTCTCTTCAAGTGATGACAGGCGATGCCGTCGTCAAAACCGTCGTTGAAGAAGCCCGTTCAAAAACCGTCTATCAATCATGGATGAATGAACGTGCTCCCGAACATCAACACGATGCGGTCATGTTTCTGAATCACTGCCTGGTCTTGGCCGAGCGGGAACACTGCGACCTTCCGGCCCAGCCTGAAGCGCTTGAACAGTGGATGGAGCAGAACGTAGGGGTCGTGGCTGATCAATATGCGCTCTATCTCGAGCAACGCCGCGCTGGAAAACCGAGACGGTTTTTCAAGAACAAAGCGCACGCGATGTATTTCATTCAGCAGGTCGCACCGACCAAAATGGTCGACGGCGCCTGGCTATATGGATTGCTGCCGCGCTGGGCAGACTACCGCTTCCACGGCCTGATTCGTACGTATCTTGAAGAGCTCGGTGACGGCGAACAGGCGCAGAATCATGTCTCGCTGTACCGGAAACTGCTGGCGGATCTGGACTGCGATACCAACGCGCCACTGGCAGACGACGCTTACCTGCAGGGTGCGATTCAGCTGTCACTGGGGCAACTGAGCGAGCAGTACCTTCCCGAGGTCATTGGTTACAACCTGGGCTATGAACAGCTGCCGCTGCACTTGCTCATCACATCGTTCGAGCTGAATGAACTGGGCATAGACCCTTACTACTTCACCCTGCATGTGACGATCGATAACGCCAGCACCGGTCATGCGCGCAAGGCTGCGCAGAGCGTCCTTGAGTTGATGCCTGTTGGCCAGGAGCGCGACGAGTTTTACCGTCGTGTCGCCAGTGGTTACCGGCTCAATGAGCTGGGCATGGGTTCAACTCAGGTGATCCAGTCGTTCGACCTGGAGCAGGAAGTGATCGCCATGCTCGAGCGCAAGCGCACGTTCGGTCAGCACATGCATTCCGACTACTGCCGTCTCGATGGCAAGACTGTCAACGAATGGCTCGCCGAGCCCGATCAGATCCCGGAATTTCTTGCTGTACTGCAGAACAGAGGCTGGATCAAGCGTCACGAAGACCCTCTGCACAGCCGCTTCTGGAAGCTGTTCGAGGGCGCCGGCGCACCGATGTTCGGCGTCTTCAACGGTTATGAAAAGCAACTCGTGCACGACTGGATCGCCGGTGACTGGCTGTCGGATGGCAGCGCTCAGCCCACGGTTGGCAAACGGCTTCCGGAAGCCTTTCGCTCGCGCTTCCGCAACCTGCAAGATGGCGCTCAGCCCTCCCCCGCGCTTGCAGTGCCTGCCTCGGCAGACGCTGACCCGGACGTGCGCGAACTGCACATGAAACTGGAATCTGCGCCCGCCTCGGAGAAGATGTCCACGTTGATCGAAAGCATGTCGCCGGCAAGACACGCGACCGCCGCCGGCCTGCACGCGACGCGTCTGTTTGTGAACAGCATGGCCGAGCGCATGACAGGAGCCCACGCATGAGTCATCCCCTCCCCGACAGCGCCGCGCTGATTGCCCTGGCGCAGCGTCTTGAAACCAGCGGCTATCGCTTTATCACGCCCACGCCCCTGACTCATCAACACGTCAATCAACGCCCGGAAAATCGTACTGCCGCGTCACTGCGCGATGTGTTCGGCTGGAGTCGGCTGATACCGGAGTCCATGCTGCCGGTCGAGGAGGCTCAAGGGTTGCTGGCTGCCGGTATTCTGGAACGTAAGGAAGACAGCTTGAAAAGCCGGGTGAGATTTTCCAGCCTGGATGATCTGTTGCTGGTGCATTCGGCGTTTCCTACCTCAGATGAAGACTCAGTGTTTTTCGGTCCGGATACCTACCGCTTCGCGCAGTCCATCAATCGCCATCTGCAAGGTACGTCGCACCCGGTCAACCGCGCCGTCGACATCGGCTGTGGCACGGGTGCCGGCGCCATGTTGATCGCGGTCGCCCGTCCGCAGGCACAGGTCCACGCCGTCGACATCAACCCCAAGGCGCTGCATTTCGCACAGACCAATGCGGCAGTCGCCGGGCTGAAGAATATGGAGTGCTGCCACAGCGATATTCTCTCGGGCCTGAGCGGAAATTTCGACCTGATCGTCGCCAACCCGCCCTACATGAAAGACACCCAGCGCCGCGCCTACCGCCACGGAGGTGATGCACTGGGCGCAGACCTGTCTGTGCGCATCCTGCGCGAGTCACTGGACCGCCTGACTCCTGGCGGCTCGCTGGTGCTTTACACCGGCGTGGCCATGGTGGGCGAGCACGATCCGTTCTTCGAGGCGGTGCAGGCCGATATCGACCATGCGGCACTGACATGGACCTACCGTGAACTGGACCCGGATGTCTTCGGCGAAGAGCTGCTTGAAGAGGGTTACGAAGACGTGGACCGTATTGCAGCGGTGGAGCTGGTGGTCACCCGACGCCCCGCATGACCCACCGAAATATCTTCAATAGTTCATGCTTATAACGCGCATAAGAACCAAGCATTGGTCAGCCTGACCGCATCCCGGTGAAACTTGCCACGAGCCATCGATCAACACCCTGCTGTTGATCGATGCAGGCTCGTAGCACACCGAAAAGGATGACGACACATGCCACGCCTGAACCGGATTATCGAAACAGCCCTCTACGTAGACGATCTGGCGAACGCCAGGGAGTTCTATTCCGACACCCTTGAACTGGAAGTGATGTTCGAAAGCGCGACATTGGTGGCGTTCAACGTCGGCGGTGTGAGCACCCTGCTGTTGTTCAAGCGCGGCGCGTCACTGCAGACCCAGTACCTGAGCGGCGGAGAGATACCACCCCACGATGCACAGGGCCGGATTCATGTGTGCTTCGCCATCAATGCCGACGAGATGCAAGCCTGGGCGGATCGCCTTGCCAGGGCCAGCGTCGCCATCGAAGGCCGCACCGAATGGCCCAAAGGCGGATCGAGCGTCTATTTCCGCGACCCCGATGAAAATCTCGTCGAACTCCTGACGCCGGGCTGCTGGGCGATTTATTGAATCGTTACGGGATGCGCGCACCGCACGCAGTCCCCATAACCCGTCATTTTGAAATGACGACTGCCTGCGGCTTTTTTGCTACATGACAAACTCGTGTCATCGTTCCTTAACACCTTTATGACATTTATTTTGCGCTGGTTATTTCAGGCTGCCGAGGCGCCTGAGCACAAACCGGCTCATCCATTCATGTCATGAGGCGGAAGGAGCGGCACTTGAAAGTGACAGTGTTCGGAACCGGTTATGTGGGGCTTACTCTTGCCGCCTGTCTGGCTGAAGTAGGCCATACCGTCTGTTGCATGGATGTCGACAGCAAGCGCATTGATGCGCTGCGCGAAGGCATATGTCCGATATTCGAACCCGGTCTTGGCGAACTTCTGCGCAACGGCCTGGACTGCAAAAGACTGAGTTTCACGACCGATGAGGTACACGCCAGTCGCTTTGCAGAGTTGGTCTTCATCGCCGTCGGTACGCCAGCGCAAGCCGACGGCAAGGCGGACCTGAGCCAGGTGCTTGCCGTACTGCGCTGCGTGATCAGACACGCCGAAAGTGCCCCGATCATTGTCAACAAGTCGACCTCGCCAGTGGGCACCGTTGACCGCCTGCTCGCTGAGATAGCTGCCAGTGCGCGATGCGATGACGGCTTTGAAGTGATCAGCAACCCCGAGTTTTTCAAGGAAGGCTGCGCAGTCAGTGACTGCCTGCGTCCGGATCGCATTATCGTCGGCGGGGCCAGTCCGCGAGCGCTGGAGCAGATGCGCGAGTTGTATCAGCCCTTCAGTCGCAACCGCGAGAAGTTTGTGGTCATGGATGCGCGCAGCGCAGAGCTGTCCAAATATGCTGCCAACTGCCTGCTGGCGACCAAGATTTCGTTCATCAACGAGATCGCCAACCTGGCTGAACAGGTGGGTGCCGACATAGAACAGGTCCGGCTTGGCATCGGCTCCGACCCTCGTATCGGTTATGACTTCATTTACCCGGGCTGCGGCTTCGGTGGCTCATGCTTTCCCAAGGACTTGCAGGCGCTGATCGGCACGGCCAGCGAGCACGGCGTGGAGACGGCGTTGCTCAACGCCGTGGAACAGGTCAATCGCCGCCAGAAGCACCGCCTGTTCGAAAATATCCACACGCATTATCACGGTGATCTGAGGGGCAAGGTCTTCGCTGTCTGGGGACTGGCCTTCAAGCCCAATACCGATGACATTCGCGAAGCAACCAGCCATACCCTGCTCAAAGCACTCTGGGCAGCCGGTGCCAGGGTTCAAGCGCACGACCCTCAAGCAATAGAAGCGGTCAGGCATCATTACGGCGAGCGAAACGACCTGCAACTGGTGCAGTGCAAGCAAGATGCACTGGAAGGCGCAGACGCTCTGGTGGTGGTGACCGAATGGCAGGACTACCGGGTGCTGGATCTGGACGCGCTCGGCGAAACGCTCGGTGATCGCGTGGTGTTCGATGGCCGCAACCTGTTCGACCCGTTGCAGCTGCGTGAGGCGGGCTTTACCTACTACGGCATTGGTCGTGGCCAGGCGACGCCGGCATGACGGTACTGGTGACAGGTGCTGCAGGGTTCATCGGGTTTCATGTCGCCAAGCGTCTGTGCGAGCTCGGCGTAGAGGTCGTCGGCATCGACAACCTCAACGATTACTACAGCGTCGAGCTCAAACAATCGCGCCTGGCCCTACTCCAGCGCCTGCCAGGTTTCACGTTCCACAGGCTGGACATCACCGATGCCGAAGGGCTGTCCGCGCTCTTCGCGCAAAATGGCTTCGAACAGGTCATTCATCTGGCGGCTCAGGCCGGTGTGCGTTATTCGCTTGAACAACCGAATGTTTACGCCCAATCCAATCTGGTCGGCTTTATCAATGTGCTCGAGGCCTGTCGGCAGTATCGACCGGCGCACCTGATCTACGCGTCGAGCAGCTCGGTCTACGGCGCCAATACGCGCATGCCGTTTCAGGTCGAGGATGCGGTCGACCGGCCGCTGTCCCTGTATGCCGCCACCAAGCGCGCCAACGAACTCACCGCCTACAGCTATTGCCACTTGTACGGCCTGCGCGCCACAGGACTGCGCTTTTTCACCGTCTACGGCCCCTGGGGCCGGCCGGACATGGCGCTGTTCAAGTTCACCAAAGCCATGCTGGCCGGGCAGCCTGTGGATATCTACAACCACGGCGAAATGGCGCGGGACTTCACCTACATCGACGACATTGTCGAAAGCATCCTGCGCCTGCGTCTGCTACCGCCCGATGCGGTTGGCAGCGAGCCGCCCCATCGACTCTTCAACATCGGCCGGGGTCAGCCCGTCAAGCTGCTGGAGTTCGTCGATTGCCTGGAGGCCGCGCTAGGTCTGCGCGCTGAACGGCGCTACCTGCCCTTGCAGGCGGGCGACGTGCTGCAAACCTGGGCTGACGTCAGTGCGCTGAGCCAATGGATCGACTTTCAACCACAGGTCTCGGTCGACACTGGCGTCAGGGCCTTCGTCGACTGGTATCGGGAGCACTATCAGGCCCGGATCTGCGAGCCACTTCAATAACAAGGACTTCCATGACCACGCCCACTTTTCTCTCCGTCGTGATCCCGGCCAAAAACGAAGCCGATAACCTGCCCAGCCTGATAAAAGAAATTTGCACAGCGCTGGACGGGGAACGCTACGAGATACTGGTCGTTGACGACGGCAGCACAGACGACACCTTGAAAGTGCTGACTCACCTCAAGGACAGCGGGCTGACCATGTTGCGGATCCTGCGCCACGAGCGATCACTCGGGCAGAGCACCTCGGTCTATCACGCAGCACTGGCAGCCAACGGCACCTGGCTGGCAACCCTGGACGGTGACGGTCAGAACGACCCGGCGGACATTCCGGGGATGTTGGCGCTGGTACGCGCTCACGCAACGGGCTCGGAGGCGATACAGCTGGTGGCCGGTCACCGGGTGAATCGGCGCGATACCGCCAGCAAACGCTGGGCCTCGCGCTTTGCAAACGGCCTGCGCAGCCGGCTTCTCAAGGACGCGACTCCAGACACCGGGTGCGGCCTGAAACTGATCGAGCGAGCCGCGTTTCTGCGCCTGCCGTACTTCGACCATATGCACCGGTTCATTCCAGCGCTGATTCAGCGACATAACGGCCGTATGGTTACGCACCCCGTCAACCACCGTCATCGCCAGGCTGGCGTGTCCAAGTACGGCAACCTGGACCGCGCGCTGGTAGGCATTCTTGATCTGGTCGGCGTCTGGTGGCTGATCCGTCGGACTCGCCTGGATGTTCAGGCACAGGAACTGCGGCCATGAAGCCGGACAACGAGACTTTCTGGCTGATCCTCGGCTTTGTCGGGCAGGCGGTTTTTACCGGCCGCTTTGTCCTGCAATGGCTGTACAGCGAATTCAAGAAGCGCAGCATCATCCCGGTAGGCTTCTGGTACCTGAGCATGCTGGGCAGCACGATCCTGCTGGCCTACGCCATTTATCGACAGGACCCGGTCTTCATCGCCGGCCAGGCCTTTGGCCTGCTGGTGTACATGCGCAACCTGCAGCTGATCAGCCGACAGGCCAAGACACCTGAGGAGCAATGACAGTGCGAACTCACCTTTCGCCTCGCCTCGAGGGATGGCTACTGGTCGCGCTGGCCGTTTTACTGGTCGGGGGCGGCCTGGGCTTGCGTCTGCCGCAGAACGTGGACGAAGAGCGTTTTCTCGGCGTCGCCCTGGAAATGCTGCAGAACGGCTCATGGTTCGTCCCGCACCGGGCCGCGCAGATTTATGCCGACAAACCGCCGCTGTTCATGTGGGCGACGGCATTCTTCATTTGGCTGACGGGCAGCCCGAACATCGCGCTGTACCTGCCCGGGCTGCTCTCTGCAGGCGCGACCACCGCAGTCCTCTACGATCTGGGCACCCGCCTGTGGAACCGACGCATCGGCCGGTACGCCGCCTTGCTGTTCCTGGCCACCTATCAGACCTACAGCATCCTGCGCACCGGGCAGATCGACAGTTTTCTGTGCCTGTGGATTGCGCTGGGCTTCTACGGCCTGGTTCGCCACGTGTTGCTCGGGCCGGCCTGGGGCTGGTTCTATTTCAGCTGTGCGGCGATGGGCCTGGGCATTATCACCAAGGGCGTCGGTTTTGTTCCCGCGTTGATGTTGATCCCTTACGCCTATGCCGCGCACAAAGGTTGGCACGGTGTCGTGGCCATGCCTGGACAGGCCGCGCGCTGGGCGCTGGGTCTGCTGGTGTTATTGCTGGCCTGCTGCCTGTGGCTGGTGCCTATGATTATCTCGGTCGTGCGTGACGGCGGCCCGGAAGGCTTCGCCTACGTGCAGGAAATACTCTTGCACCAGACCGCCAATCGCTACGCCAGCGCCTGGGACCATCGCGAGCCCTTCTGGTATTTCTTCGTCAAAGTCATCCCGCAGTATTGGCTGCCGCTGGTGCTGGCGCTGCCCTGGCTGATCCCGGCCTGGCGCCGACAGTTGAGCAAGCACGATGGCCGGGTGTTGGTACTGCTCGGGTGGGTGTTGCTGGTGCTGCTGTTCTTCAGCCTCTCCAGTGGCAAACGCAAAATCTACATCTTTCCGGCGCTGCCCGGCCTGGTACTGATAGCCGCCCCCTTGCTGCCCTGGTTATTGAAACGCTGGTTCCATGACCGCATACGGGCTCGGCGAATCGTCCCGGTGGTGGTGGTTATCTGGCTCGGTCTGTGGTTCGCCAGAGGGTTCGTCGAACCCGTCATAGAAGGCCAAAACCCACACAAGGAATTGATGGAACAGGCCGCTTACGTCACTCAAGGTGCTGATCTGGTGCTGGTCAACTGGCGCGAGGGGCACTGGCTCTATGCACGCCAACCCATTGTGCATTTCGGTTTTGCCAAGCCGTCGGCAACCGAACAGGCCGCCCGCTGGCTAAGAGAACACCCCGGCACCTTTGCGCTGGTGCCAGGCGAGCAACTGGCCAATTGCTTCTTGCCGGAAAAAGCCCGGCCGCTGGGCCAGACCTCCAGAGCTGACTGGTTCATCGTCGATGCCGATGCCGACAATGGCCGGTGTAAACCGCAACGCCCTATGCAGGCCTATCGCTTCGCCTGGCAGCAGAATGTTGATTAATCCCCCGCCCAGCCACCCAACACGCGGGAGTGCCTGAAGCCATGCAGCTGGAAACGATCAAGGCAAAGCGCCTGACGTGGTCGAACGTCGCTCGAAGGCAGGTATCACTCGCACAACTCGTGTTGAGTGCAGCTGCTCTCGGGCTGCTGATCCTGGCCTACGCCGTGTCGACACACTTTCAGGTCCACCAACAGCTGTATCAGTACGGTCGCACCTGGTTAAAGGGCAATACGGCAGCCGACAAGAATATCTGGCTGCCGGATTTCCAGGTGGTTATCGACGCCAAACCACTTGCCCCGGACGTCGCCAATATCTCCGGGATCACCTACGACTACGACAATGACCGACTGCTGGCAGTGACCAACAAAGGCCCCATGCAACTGCTGGCGCTGGACGTGAACGGCGACATAATCGCCCACTACCCATTGATCGGTTTCGACGACACAGAAGGTGTGGCTTATCTGGGCAACGGTCGCATCGTGCTGTGCGATGAAGATCTCCAGCAACTGGACATCATCACGTTGCCGACGCAGGCACGCCCCATCCACGTCGAGGAAGCTCAGTTCATTGCGCTACTGATCAACCCCAGCATTCATAACAAGGGATTCGAAGGCGTGACCTACGATCCCGCCAACGACCGCCTGTTCGCGATCAAGGAACGCGATCCACGGCAGATGTTCGAGGTTTCCGGCGTCCTGCGCTCCATCGATCAAGGCCGTTTGCAGATCAAAATTGCCGACCGGCTGGACTGGATCACGAAAAGTGTCGCTGCACGCGACCTTTCAGACGGCTACTACGACCCGCGAACCGGCCATTTACTGCTGCTCAGCGACCAGTCGCGCTCGATCACAGAACTGGACAGCAAGGGACGATTCGTCAGCATTCGATCACTGCTGGCTACCTTCTCCGACCTCAAGCACAGCGCCCCCCAACCCGAAGGCCTGACCATGGATCGCGCAGGCAACCTGTACGTCGTGAGCGAGCCGAATCTGTTTTACAAGTTTTCGAAAGTGCCGGAATAGGTAGTGAAGAAACCAGGCCTTGAGGGTGACTTTCGGGGAGTGGGGGTAGGGTCTTTTTTGGGAGAGCTAATGGAATTCGGAAAAATGTGCGAGTTGCTCAGGACGTGAGCCGTGACAGATCGGGTTTCGCGATAGTTGCCATTATGAAATGCTCCTGATTGTCACTCGATTCAAAGTTAATCACAGTAAATAATCTAGCATCCTCAAGCGCGCTGTCAGGCCGAGCCTATTCCTAGGCCTAGTCGATAACCTACCCGATAGAATCCACGGCTTTTATTAGAGGGTATCGACACAGTATCAGGCGAGTGACTGCCTTGCTTCTGCAATGAAACCTCAAGGAGATGAGTGCAATGTCGCGTAAAGTTTTTGTAGCCGGCGCGTCCGGTGTAATCGGCAGAGCCCTGCTCAAGCTCTTGGTGGCTGCGGGCTACAGCGTGTATGGCGCTACCCGCCGCGCCGAAAAAGTGAAGGACATAGAGGTCACAGGTGCTACGGCAGTGGTGGTTGATGTCTATGACGCCGAGCGTTTAAACGAAGAGTTGGTCCGAATCCAGCCATGGGCTGTTATTCATCAACTGACAGATCTGCCTCGTGGCCTAAGTCCCGAATTGATGGCCAAAGCGGTCGAGAACAACGCTCGTATCCGTACAGAAGGAACGCGCAATCTGGTAGCCGCCGCTCGAGCCGCTGGCGCTACCCGTCTGATAGCTCAAAGCATCGCCTGGGCCTACCGTCCAGGCGACACCCCTTATCTGGAAACCAGCCCTCTGGACGTAGAGGCACAAGGCAGCCGTGGCATCAGCGTGGAGGGTGTGGCGGCCCTGGAACAGCAAGTGCTCAGCGAGCCTGCATTGAACGGCACCGTCTTGCGCTATGGTCAGTTGTACGGGCCCGACACCGGCACTGACGAGCCGACCGGTACCAGCCCAGTACACGTACAAGACGCTGCGCGTGCAGTACTGCTGGCGTTGCAAAAAGAGCAAAGTGGTATTTTTAATATCACTCAGGACAGCCCGACCGTCAGCAACGAAAAAGCCAAGCGCATACTGGGGTGGTCTCCTTCCATGGAGGCTTGACGCCACAACGCAGTTACTCCGTACGAAGGAGTGACCGCGTTAGGACTTATTTTGAATAAATCTGAGTCTGCTCTAATTTACTGAAGCCCTCACCCCTGTGGATAACTCACTCCACCGTCACCGACTTCGCCAGGTTCCTCGGCTGATCGACATCCGTCCCCTTCAACACAGCCACATAATACGAAAGCAACTGCAGCGGAATGGTGTACAGAATCGGTGCCAGGGCATCGATGATGTGTGGCATGGCGATGACGTGGGTGCCTTCGCCGTTCTTCATGCCGGCTTGCTCGTCTGCGAATACGATCAACTCGCCGCCGCGTGCGCGCACTTCCTGCAGGTTGGATTTGAGTTTCTCCAGCAGTTCGTTGTTCGGTGCGACGGTGACGACTGGCATGTCGGCGTCGACCAGCGCCAGCGGGCCATGCTTGAGTTCGCCGGCCGGGTAGGCTTCGGCGTGGATGTAGGAGATCTCTTTGAGCTTGAGCGCGCCTTCCATTGCCACCGGAAACTGTGCGCCGCGCCCGAGGAACAGGGTGTGGTGCTTCTCGGCGAACAGTTCGGCGACTTTCTCGACCGTGCCATCCATTGCCAGAGCTTCGCCGAGGCGGGTTGGCAGGCGACGCAGTTCTTCGACCAGTTGCGCTTCGACACCCTCCTCCAGCGAACCCTTGACCTGACCCAGCGACAGGGTCAGCAGCAACAAAGCAACCAGCTGGGTGGTGAAGGCTTTGGTCGATGCCACGCCGATTTCCGGACCGGCCTGGGTCAGCAGGGTCAGGTCGGATTCCCGGACCAGTGAGCTGATGCCCACGTTACAGATCGCCAGGCTGGCCAGAAAGCCCAGTTCCTTGGCGTTGCGCAGCGCTGCCAGGGTGTCGGCGGTTTCACCGGACTGCGAGATCGAGACGAACAGGGTGTCCGGCTGAACCACTACCTTGCGATAGCGGAACTCGCTGGCCACTTCGACCTGGCAAGGGATGCCGGCCAGGCCTTCAAGCCAGTAACGCGCGACCATGCCTGCGTGGTAGCTGGTGCCACAGGCCACGATCTGAACATTGCGTACTTTGGCGAACAGCTCGGCAGCCTGTGGGCCGAATGCGTGGACCAGCACTTGCTGCTGCCCCAGACGACCTTCGAGGGTGCGCTGTACGACCTTGGGCTGCTCGTGAATTTCCTTGAGCATGAAATGGCGGTACTCGCCCTTGTCGGCGGCTTCGGCGCCTTCATGGTATTGCACCACTTCGCGCTCGACCGACACTCCGTCGACGTTCCAGATCTGCACGCTGTCGCGACGGATCTCGGCGATGTCGCCCTCTTCCAGGTACATGAAACGGTCGGTGACCTGACGCAGCGCCAGTTGGTCGGAGGCCAGGAAGTGTTCACCCAGGCCTATGCCGACAACCAGCGGGCTGCCACTGCGGGCTGCCAGCAGGCGATCCGGCTGCGCGGCATTGATGACCGCAAGCCCATAAGCACCGTGAAGCTCTTTCACCGCAGCCTTCAGGGCAACCGCCAGATCGGCGGTGTCCTTGAGCTTATGGTGCAGCAGATGGACGATGACTTCAGTGTCGGTATCGGATGCGAAGACGTAACCCAGGCCTTTCAGCTGTTCACGCAGCGCTTCGTGATTCTCGATGATGCCGTTGTGGACAACTGCCAGCGTGTTGGCCGAGAAATGTGGGTGGGCGTTACGCTCACACGGGGCGCCGTGGGTTGCCCAACGCGTGTGGGCGATGCCCAGACGGCCGATCAGCGGCTCGCCGGCAAGTGCCTGTTCCAGCTCACTGACCTTGCCGGAGCGACGACGGCGCTCAAGGGAGCCCTCGTTGCTGAAGACTGCCACGCCCGCGCTGTCATAACCGCGGTATTCAAGGCGCTTGAGGCCTTCGAGCAAAATGGCCGTGATATTACGTTCAGCAACGGCGCCGACGATTCCACACATGGTTATCTCCTAGCTGACAGCAGCACAAATCAGATTGATGCCGCGGGCCTGTATCTGATCGCGTGCCTCACTGGACAGGCGATCATCAGTAATAAGGGTGTGGATACTGCTCCAGGGCAGTTCCAGATTGGGGATCTTGCGACCGACCTTGTCGGCTTCGACCATGACCACCACTTCCCGGGCGACTTCCGCCATGACCCGGCTCAAGCCCAGCAGTTCGTTGAAGGTGGTAGTGCCACGCACCAGATCAATGCCGTCGGCACCGATGAACAGCTGATCAAAGTCGTAGGAACGCAGTACCTGCTCCGCGACCTGCCCCTGAAAGGACTCCGAGTGCGGGTCCCACGTTCCGCCCGTCATCAACAGGACCGGTTCGTGTTCCAGCTCGGTAAGGGCGCGCGCAACATGCAGGGAATTGGTCATGACCACCAGGCCGGGTTGCTGGCCCAGCTCAGGGATCAATGCCGCCGTGGTGCTGCCACTGTCGACGATGATTCTGGCGTGCTCGCGAATCCTGGAAACCGCAGCGCGGGCGATGGCCTGTTTGTAGCGCGAAACTGGCTGACTGCCATCGCTTATAAGCTCGTGAGGAAGCTGCACTGCTCCCCCGTAACGGCGCAACAGCAGGCCGTTGGTTTCAAGCGCAGCGAGGTCCTTTCGAATCGTAACTTCGGAAGTTTCAAAGCGTCTGGCCAAGTCGTCCACACTGACTTCGCCTTGCTCGTTGAGCAGGGCGAGAATGTTGTGGCGACGTTGTGGTGTATTACGCTTCGACATGACTGCCTTAAGTTTCGTTTCGAAAGATAACGAAGGCAATCAAAACCTATTTTTTGGGTTTGGTCAAGGTTTCAGGATGGGGCGGCGCAATTTCTGTCGGATACTCGTGACACCGGCTTTTGAGCCTGGGGTTTGACGCGGAGCGTCAAGAACGGTATTCCCACGCTGGAGCGTGAGGAACGAGAGGTGTCTGCCGGAACGCTATCGTACCCATGCTCCGCGTGGGTATGCGGTTCTGGACGCTCTGCGTCCTGGCTTGAGTGTCAACTGTGAATAGTTATGGACGCGTGCCAATGCTGAGCATCGGCACGCGGGTCATCAGGAACTGTGGATAACTCAGTCTTTGCTGATTTTCACCGGACGCTTCCAGCCTTCGATATTACGTTGGCGGGCGCGGGCTACGCCGAGTTGTTCAGCAGGCACGTTCTGGGTGATGGTCGAACCGGCTGCAGTCGTCGCACCGTCCAGGATATCCACAGGCGCAACCAGAGAGTTGTTGGAACCGATGAAGACGTCTGCACCCAACGTGGTCTTGTGCTTGTTGGCACCATCGTAGTTACAGGTGATGGTACCGGCGCCGATATTGGTGCGTGCGCCAACTTCAGCGTCGCCCAGATACGTCAGGTGGCCGACCTTGGCGCCCTCGCCCAGGTTCGCATTCTTGAGCTCGACAAAGTTACCCACATGCGCCTTGGCACCCAGCACGCTGCCTGGTCGCAGGCGTGCAAACGGGCCGGCATCGCTGCCCTCACCCAGGATCGCGCCTTCGATGTGGCTGTTGGCTTTAACGACGACACCCTTGCGCAGGGTGCTGTCCTTGATGACGCAGTTCGGACCGATGACCACGTCATCCTCGATCAAGACCTTGCCTTCAAGAATCACATTGATATCGATCAGCACATCGCGACCGACGCTGACTTCACCACGCACATCGAAGCGCGCAGGGTCACGCAGGGTCACACCAGCCGCCATCAGACGACGGGCTTCGCGCATCTGGTAATGACGCTCCAGCTCGGCAAGCTGCTTGCGATCATTGGCGCCCTGCACTTCCATCGCGTCGTGGGGCTGCTCTGTGGCAACCACCAGGCCGTCATTAGCCGCCATGGCTATCACGTCGGTGAGGTAATACTCGCCCTGGGCATTGTTGTTGGACAGCCGCCCCAGCCAGTCAGCGAGATGAGCGGCCGGCACGGCGAGAATGCCGGTATTGCCTTCGGTGATAGCCTTCTGCGCGTCACTCGCGTCTTTATGCTCAACGATGGCACAAACACGATTCTGATCATCGCGAACGATACGGCCGTAACCGGTAGGGTCATCCAGCGTAACGGTCAGCAGACCCAGTTGCTGCGGGTTGACCCGTTCGAGCAGGCGCGAAAGCGTTTCCACTTCGATCAACGGTACATCGCCATAAAGAATCAATACGGTGTCAGCCGTGAGCGCGGGCAGCGCCTGAGCAACCGCATGGCCGGTACCGAGTTGCTTGTCCTGCATCACGAAATTCAAGTCATCGGCTGCCAGCTGCTCACGCACGGCATCAGCGCCGTGGCCGATCACGACATGTATGCCACTTGGGGATAACTGACGCGCGCTGTGGATAACATGACCCAGCATGGAATTGCCGGCCACAGGGTGTAGAACCTTCGGCAGCGCGGAACGCATCCGGGTACCTTGGCCAGCAGCGAGAATAACGATATCGAGAGACATGATAGGACTACCAACTGAGCGGCAACCGGACCGAAGGCGGGCTGACTTGAAAGAGGAAATCTGAAAAAAGAAAAAGGGTAGCCGAGGCTACCCTTTTTCTCAATCGCGCATCGAGTGCAGCAGGGTTAGCCGCCGAACTTCTTGCGAATTTGCTGAACGGTGCGCAGCTGAGCTGCAGCCTCGGCCAGACGAGCAGTTGCAGATCCGTAATCGAAATCTGCGCCCTTCTCGTTCAGGGCCTTCTCTGCAGCCAGTACGGCCGCCTGAGCAGAAGCTTCATCCAGGTCGGCAGCACGTTGCACAGTATCGGCAAGCACCTTGACCATGTTCGGCTGAACTTCAAGGAAACCACCGGAGATGTAGAACACCTCGGCTTCCCCACCCTGCTTGATCAAGCGGATCGGGCCCGGCTTCAGATCAGTGATCAGCGGCGCGTGGCCTGGAGCGATACCGATATCACCCAGGTTGCCGTGCGCAATCACCATCTCGACCAGACCGGAGAAGATTTCCCCTTCCGCGCTGACGATGTCGCAATGGACTGTCATAGCCATTTGCTTGCCTCAACCTAATAGCGCCCGTTGCCGGGCGCCGGGATTACAGTTTCTTGGCTTTCTCGATCGCTTCTTCGATGCCGCCGACCATGTAGAACGCTTGTTCTGGCAGGTGGTCGTAGTCACCGTTGAGGATGCCTTTGAAGCCAGCAATGGTGTCTTTCAGGGAAACGTATTTACCCGAAGCACCGGTGAAGACTTCTGCCACGAAGAAAGGCTGGGACAGGAAGCGCTGGATCTTACGAGCACGGTTAACCAACTGCTTGTCGGTCTCCGACAGCTCGTCCATCCCCAGGATCGCGATGATGTCTTTCAGCTCTTTGTAGCGCTGCAACACGTACTGAACGCCGCGAGCGGTGTCGTAGTGTTCCTGGCCAATGACGTTCGGGTCCAGCTGGCGCGAAGTCGAGTCCAGTGGATCTACCGCCGGGTAGATACCCAGGGAGGCGATGTCACGGGACAGTACGACGGTGGCGTCCAAGTGGGCAAACGTGGTCGCTGGCGACGGGTCAGTCAAGTCGTCCGCTGGTACGTATACGGCCTGGATCGAGGTGATCGAACCATTCTTGGTGGAAGTGATGCGCTCTTGCAGAGTGCCCATCTCTTCAGCCAGGGTCGGCTGGTAACCTACTGCGGAAGGCATACGGCCCAGCAGTGCGGATACTTCGGTACCGGCCAGGGTGTAACGATAGATGTTGTCGACGAACAGCAGAACGTCGTTACCTTCGTCACGGAACTTCTCGGCCATGGTCAGGCCGGTCAGTGCTACGCGCAGACGGTTACCCGGCGGCTCGTTCATCTGACCGTAGACCAGTGCCACTTTGTCCAGAACGTTGGAGTCCTTCATCTCGTGGTAGAAGTCGTTACCCTCACGAGTACGCTCACCCACACCGGCGAACACGGAATAACCGCTGTGCTCGATGGCGATGTTACGGATCAGTTCCATCATGTTTACGGTCTTGCCGACACCGGCACCACCGAACAGACCGACTTTACCGCCTTTGGCGAACGGGCAGACCAGGTCGATAACCTTGATGCCGGTTTCCAGAAGGTCGTTGCCGCCTGCCTGCTCAGCGAAGGACGGTGCAGGACGGTGAATGCCCCAGCGCTCTTCGGTGGCGATCGGGCCAGCTTCGTCGATCGGGTTGCCCAGCACGTCCATGATCCGGCCCAGCGTCGCTTTACCGACCGGTACGGAGATGGCTGCGCCAGAGTCTGTGACTTCCAGACCACGCTTCAAGCCCTCGGTGGAGCCCATCGCAATGGTACGAACCACGCCGTCGCCCAGCTGCTGCTGAACTTCCAGGGTGGTTCCTGCCGCGCTCTGAACTTCCAGCGCGTTGTAGATACTCGGTACGCTATCGCGTGGGAATTCCACGTCGATCACGGCGCCGATGATTTGAACGATACGTCCGCTACTCATTAGCTGGTTCCTCTAATATTTGAACCGTTAAACCGCGGCAGCGCCGCCGACGATTTCCGAGATCTCTTGGGTGATCGCTGCCTGACGCGCCTTGTTGTAGATCAGCTGCAAATCGCTGATCAAATCACCGGCGTTGTCTGTGGCGTTCTTCATCGCGATCATCCGCGCTGCTTGTTCAGCTGCGTTGTTCTCGACCACCGCCTGGTACACCTGCGATTCCACGTAGCGAACCATAAGGCCGTCTAGCAGCTCTTTGGCATCGGGTTCGTAGAGATAGTCCCAGTGGTGCTTGAGCCCTTGATCCGGGGTTGCCACCAGCGGAATCAATTGCTCCACTGTTGGTTGCTGGGTCATGGTGTTGATGAACTTGTTGGATACCACGGACAGGCGATCAATACGGCCATCCAGGTAGGCATCCAGCATCACCTTGACGCTGCCGATCAAGTCGTTGATCGACGGCTCTTCGCCCAGGTGGCTGATCGCAGCGACGACGTTACCGCCGAAGTTGCGGAAAAATGCCGCACCTTTGCTGCCGACCACGCACAGATCGATCTCTACACCGTTTTCACGGTTCACCGCCATGTCCTTGACCAGAGTCTTGAACAGGTTGGTATTCAAGCCACCACACAGACCACGGTCACTGCTCACTACGACATAACCGACGCGCTTCACAGGGCGCTCGATCATGAACGGGTGGCGGTACTCCGGGTTGGCGTTTGCCAGATGACCAATCACCTGACGAATGCGCTCCGCGTAAGGACGGCTAGCAGCCATGCGCATTTGAGCCTTGCGCATTTTGCTGACCGCCACTTTTTCCATGGCGCTGGTGATCTTTTGCGTGCTTTTGATGCTCGCAATCTTGCTGCGAATCTCTTTTGCGCCTGCCATGTAACACCTATCAGGTTAGCAAGCGGGAGCCTTGCGGCCCCCGCTGCGGCTTACCAGGTTTGGGTGGCCTTGAACTTCTCGATGCCGGCTTTCATGCCAGAATCGATTTCGTCATTGAAGTCACCCTTCACGTTGATCTTCGCCATCAAATCGGCGTGATCGCGGTTGAAGTAAGCAATCAGCGCTTGTTCAAAGCTGCCGATCTTGGCGATTTCGACGTCAGTCAGGAACCCACGCTCAGCGGCATACAGCGACAGCGCCATGTCAGCGATCGACATTGGTGCGTATTGCTTCTGCTTCATCAGCTCGGTAACGCGCTGACCATGCTCAAGTTGCTTGCGGGTCGCCTCGTCCAGGTCAGAAGCGAACTGGGCGAATGCCGCCAGTTCACGGTACTGAGCCAGAGCGGTACGGATACCACCGGAAAGCTTCTTGATGATCTTGGTCTGAGCGGCACCACCCACACGGGATACCGAAACACCGGCGTTCACAGCCGGACGGATGCCGGAGTTGAACATGGCCGATTCCAGGAAGATCTGACCGTCGGTGATGGAAATCACGTTGGTCGGAACGAACGCGGAAACGTCGCCAGCCTGGGTTTCGATGATCGGCAGTGCGGTCAGGGAACCGGTTTTGCCGGTCACTGCGCCGTTGGTGAACTTCTCTACGTACTCTTCGGAAACACGCGATGCGCGCTCCAGCAGACGGGAGTGGAGATAGAACACGTCGCCTGGGTAAGCTTCACGGCCTGGTGGACGGCGCAGCAGCAGGGAAATCTGGCGGTAAGCCACTGCTTGCTTGGACAGATCGTCATAAACGATCAGCGCGTCTTCACCGCGGTCGCGGAAGAACTCGCCCATGGTGCAACCCGAGTACGGTGCAAGGAACTGCAGCGCAGCGGATTCGGAAGCACTTGCAGCCACGACGATGGTATTAGCCAGTGCGCCGTTTTCTTCGAGCTTGCGAACAACGTTGGCGATGGTCGATTGCTTCTGACCGATCGCTACGTAGACGCAGAAGATGCCGCTGTTCTTCTGGTTGATGATTGCGTCGATGGCCAGAGCGGTTTTACCGATCTGACGGTCACCGATGATCAGCTCACGCTGGCCACGGCCGACAGGAATCATGGCATCGACAGCCTTGTAGCCAGTCTGTACAGGCTGGTCTACCGACTTACGCCAGATCACGCCTGGAGCAACTTTCTCGACCGCATCGGTCTCGGTGTTGTTCAGCGGACCTTTGCCGTCAACTGGGTTACCCAGTGCATCGACAACGCGACCCAGCAGTTCCTTACCCACCGGAACCTCGAGGATGCGGCCAGTGCACTTGGCGCTCATGCCTTCAGCCAGAGTCGTGTAAGCGCCCAGTACAACGGCACCCACGGAGTCTTGCTCAAGGTTCAGCGCCATACCGTAGACGCCGCCCGGAAACTCGATCATTTCGCCGTACATTACGTCGGCCAGACCATGAATCCGCACGATACCGTCAGACACGCTGACGACTGTGCCTTCGTTACGGGCTTGGGAGGTTACATCGAGCTTGTCGATGCGACCCTTGATGATTTCACTTATTTCGGAAGGATTGAGTTGCTGCATTGCTCTGCTGCCCCTTCAAACTCAAGATTTCAATGCTTCGGCTAGTTTCGCGATCTTGCCACGAACTGAGCCATCGATAACCAGGTCGCCGGCGCGGATGACGACACCCCCTATAAGAGAGGCATCCTCCGCAGCATGCAGGCGCACTTCCCGGCCGAGCCGTGCACTGAGAACCTTGGCGAGTTTGTCTTGCTGTTCTTGGTTCAATGCAAAAGCACTGGTGACATCCACATCGACCGATTTTTCCTGCTCGGCCTTGTACAGGTCGAACAGTTCGGCGATCTCCGGCAAAAGCGGGAGGCGGTCGTTTTCAGCAACGACGTGAATGAAATTCTGTGCCTTGGCATCGAACTTTTCGCCACACACTTCAATAAAAGTGGTGGCCTTTTGTGCGCTCGTCAGTCGCGGGGCCTTGAGCATGCGCTGCATGGTGTCGTCTTGCGACACCGCAGCAGCCAGGCCGAGCATGGCTGACCAATTGGCCAGCTGCTGGTGGGCCTGCGCATGCTCGAAGGCCGCCTTCGCGTAAGGTCGGGCCAACGTGGTCAGTTCTGCCATGATCGCCCTCGCTTAAATTTCAGCAGCCAGTTTGTTAACCAGCTCCGCGTGCGCGTTTTGATCGATTGTGGCACCCAGGATCTTCTCTGCGCCATTGACTGCCAGGCTACCCAACTGGGCGCGCAAGGCGTCTTTGACACCGTTCAGTTCCTGCTCGATCTCGGCCTGAGCCTGAGCCTTCACACGGTCAGCTTCAACGCGTGCCGTTTCACGGGCTTCGTCGACAATCTGAGTACCGCGTTTCTTGGCTTGCTCAATGATCTCGGCTGCTTGAGCTTTAGCTTCGCGCAGTTGTTGACCCGCTTTTTCTTGGGCCAGCTCCAGGTCGCGAGCTGCTCGGGAAGCAGCGTCCAGTCCATCCGCGATCTTCTTCTGACGTTCGTGCAAAGCCGCGATGACCGGAGGCCACACGAACTTCATGCAGAACAGCACAAAAATGAAGAACGCAACGGACTGGCCAATCAGGGTTGCATTAATGTTCACGCCAACACCTCGCTCGTTCGTTGTCCATCACACCAATCAACTCGAAAATTCGAGTGATCAGCCAGCGAGTTGACCAACGAAGGGGTTCGCAAAGGTGAAGAACAGAGCGATACCAACACCGATCATGGTCACGGCGTCGAGCAGGCCCGCAACGATGAACATTTTAACTTGCAGCATTGGAACCATTTCCGGCTGACGCGCTGCGCCTTCCAGGAACTTGCCGCCCAACAGGCCGAAACCGATTGCAGTACCCAGTGCGCCCAGGCCGATCAACAGTGCAACAGCGATAGCGGTTAGACCAACTACAGTTTCCATCTTTCCTCCCGACTTTTACGTCGTATTGGTTAGGTTTTTTTAATTGAAGCGGTAAAACAAAATCGTTTCTACATCAGCCCTTGCGGGCACCGCCTCGCCACTGGCGAGACGGTCATCAGACGCGTCCTGAGACGAATCTCAATGGTTATCTTCGTGAGCCATCGACAGGTAGACGATGGTCAGCATCATGAAGATGAACGCTTGCAGGGTGATGATCAGGATGTGGAACACAGCCCACGCCCACTGCAGCACTACACCCAGACCGCTGAGCCACAACAGACCGCTGCCGAACATCACGGCGATCAGGATGAAGACCAGCTCGCCAGCATACATGTTGCCGAACAGACGCAGAGCCAGGGAAATCGGCTTGGCGATCAGCGTCACGAATTCCAGCAGGAAGTTGACCGGGATCAACAGCGCCTGAACGAACAGGTTCTTGCTGCCGAACGGGTGAAGGGTCAGCTCGCCGATGAAACCGCCAATGCCCTTGACCTTGATGCTGTAGAAAATGATCAGTGCGAACACGGACAGGGCCATGCCCAGCGTGGCGTTCGGGTCAGTGGTCGACACGGCACGGAACGGAATGTGCGAGTCACCCGAGATCATCATCGCCAGCTGTGGAATCCAGTCCACCGGTACCAGGTCGACCGCGTTCATCAGGAAGACCCAGACGAAAATGGTCAACGCCAGTGGCGCGATAACCGCGCTGCGGCCGTGGAAGCTGTCTTTCACGCTGCCGTCGACGAACTCGACCAGCACTTCGACGAAGTTCTGCAGTGCGCCAGGCTGACCGGAAGTTGCCTTCTTGGCCGCCATGCGGAAGATCAGAACGAAAATCAGACCCAACGCAACCGACCAGCCGAGGGTATCGACGTGGAAGGCCCAGAAACCCATTTCCTTGGCTTCCGCTGCGGTGTGGGCAAAGCCCCATTCGCCATTGGGCAGGTGCCCGAAGGTAAGGTTCTGCAAGTGGTGCTGGATATAGCCCGAAGCTGTTTGCTCTGCCATGGTTGCCTCAAACGCCCTAAGGTCTCGAAAGTCTTGTTCTCGTAAGCAGGGGAGCGAACCAGTTGACCACCTGGATCAACATGAACACGCCGAATACAGCCAGCGGCGCCAAAGGCTTCACACCTGCGAACGTCAATGCAAAAAGCACTGCCGTGAAAATCAGTTTGCCTGCCTCGCCGGCGTAGAACGACCGAACGATGGCTTGCGCTGCTCTGGCCCCGGAAAACCGGAATGCCTTGTGAGCAAAGTATAAATTGGGTAGCCAGGCTATCAGGCCTCCGCAGAGTCCCGAATATCCTGCAACGACTCCTTGCCACTGCCACAGCACCAATGCGGCCATGAGCAGCACGATCAATTGAGCCAGCAAAAGCGGGAAAACCGCCAGGCGATAGAACGGCAAGCGGTCTGGCATGCGGGATTCCATCGCAACTGCTCCTTTGATGTCGGTCGCCATAATCAATAACTTGGCATAATTTGTGCCGACAAAATGCGCGCAGAGTATAGGGGCGGTTAAGCCCCTATTCAACAGTCGGGTAGTGATTTCCGACTATACGCTACAGAGCAATTGTTTCAGCGGATGTGAGCGAGCACTCCCTGAAGCTCGTCCAGCGAGTTGTAACGGATGACCAATTGCCCTTTGCCCTTCTGACCGTGACGAATCTGCACTGCAGAGCCCAGACGCTCGGCCAGGCGCTGTTCCAGGCGGCTGATGTCCGGGTCGGTCTTCACCGGCTCGGCAGCCTCTGCCTTGCCGCTCAGCCACTGCCTGACCAGTGCTTCGGTCTGGCGCACGGTAAGCCCGCGTGCGACAACGTGTCGCGCACCTTCGACCTGCCGATCTTCACCCAGCCCGAGCAAGGCGCGAGCATGACCCATTTCCAGGTCGCCATGAGACAGCATCGTCTTGATGGCCTCCGGCAAGGCAATCAGGCGTAACAGGTTGGCGACACTGACTCGCGACTTGCCGACGGCATCGGCCACCTGCTGCTGGGTCAGTTGAAACTCCTGCTGCAGGCGCTGCAGTGCCATGGCCTCTTCGATCGGGTTGAGGTCCTCACGCTGGATGTTCTCGATCAGCGCCATCGCAATCGCGGTTTCGTCCGGCACATCGCGGACCATCGCCGGGATCGTCTCGACTCCCGCCTGCTGGCTGGCACGCCAGCGACGCTCGCCCGCAATGATCTCGAAGCGGTTGTCACCGATAGGACGCACCACGATCGGTTGCATCACGCCCTGCGACTTGATCGACTGCGCAAGTTCTTCGAGTGCCTGCGGGTCCATGTCACGGCGCGGCTGGTACTTGCCGCGCTGGATCAGGTCCAGCGGCACATGCTGCAACTCACTTGGCGGGGCCTTGACGGCCTGTTCTTCCAGCGAACTGACGGTTGGACTGCTCAGAAGTGCGTCCAACCCACGTCCGAGACCTCGTTTCTTGACGGCCATGGGAATTCCTTAGGTTGGCTGAGCGGTTTTTGCGCCGCGACGTTGACGACGAACCAGTTCACTTGCCAGGGCCAGATAGGCCAGCGCACCGCGAGACGACTTGTCATACGCCAGCACGGGCATGCCGAAACTCGGAGCCTCGGCCAGACGGATGTTTCTCGGGATCACGGTGTCGTACAACTGCTCGCCGAAGTGTTCCTTGAGCTGCGCCGAAACGTCGTTGATCAGACTCAGCCGCGGATCATACATGGTGCGCAGCAAACCTTCGATTTTCAGCTGCGGGTTGAGCAGTTCAGCGATGCGCTTGATGTTATCCACAAGGTCACTGAGACCTTCGAGTGCAAAGTATTCGCACTGCATGGGGATAATTACGCCGTCTGCCGCGACCAGCGCGTTCAGAGTCAGCATCGACAGCGAAGGTGGGCAATCGATGAGAATGTAATCGTAATTCTCGCGGATGGGCGCCAGCGCATTGCGCAGACGACTCTCTTTCATCTGCATTTCCAGCAGAACCACTTCACCCGCCGTCAGATCACGGTTGGCCGGAAGCAGTTGATAACCACCGTGCTCGGAAAACTGCATGGCCTCGCCCAGATCGCATTCGCCGATCAACAGGTCGTAGACGGAGTTTTCCAGGTTGTGTTTATCCACACCGCTGCCCATGGTCGCATTGCCCTGGGGATCGAGGTCGATCAGCAGCACACGGCGCTTGGTCGCGACCAGTGACGCGGCGAGGTTGATGCATGTGGTGGTCTTGCCGACCCCACCTTTCTGGTTCGCTATCGCGAATACCTTAGCCATTCTTGCTTGTGTTCCCAGTCATGCCGTGCGGCGCAGTATCAGCAGATGGCGTTGGCCTTGGCAACCCGGAACGGTCAAGGCGTGTGCGCTATCGAGGTGAAAATCCGAGGGCAATGCTACCAGCTCATCGTCAGGATGCAGCCCTTTCATTGCCAGCCAGCGTGTATTGACGTCGCCCATGTGACGGGTCCAGCCGGTGAAGTCTTCCAGGCTGCTGAACGCACGGGAGATGATCCCGTCGAAAGGCACTTCGGGCTGATAACTTTCTGCACGGCTGTGGATAACTTCAAGATTATCCAGTTTCAGCTCAAGTTTGACCTGGGTCTGAAACCGGGTTTTCTTGCCATTGCTGTCCAGCAGCGCCACTTTGCGCTCCGGAAACAGAATGGCCATGGGAATGCCGGGCATCCCACCGCCGCTGCCGACGTCGATCCAGCGTGTTCCTTCGATGAAGGGCACCACACTGAAACTGTCGAGCAGATGCCTCGATACCATTTCGTCCGGGTTGCGTACCGCAGTCAGGTTGTAGGCCTTGTTCCACTTGATCAACAACGCCAGATACGCCAGCAATTGCTCGTGCTGGGCCGGACTGAGGTCAATCCCCAATTCCTTGGCACCGGTGGATAACTCTTGGGCGTGTTGCGGGGTGACCATAGAACTCAAGCGCTTTGCTCCAACTGACGGCCCGCGCCGCGTTTTTTCAAATGAATCATCAACAGCGATATCGCTGCAGGCGTAACACCGGGGATGCGCGATGCCTGTCCGAGCGTTTCCGGACGAGTTATCCCCAGCTTGCTCTGGATTTCTTTTGACAGGCCGGATATCGCGGCGTAATCGATGTCTTCCGGCAGGCGGGTGTCTTCACTGGCGCGCAGACGGGCAATTTCATCCTGCTGGCGATCAATGTAACCGGCGTATTTTGTCTTGATCTCGACCTGCTCGGCGACCTGGGGATCGGTGCAGCCCTGGCCAGTGATTGAAATCAGGCTGGCATAGTCGATTTCCGGACGGGTCAGCAGGTTGAGCAAATTGTATTCGTGGGTCAGTGGCGTGCCGAAGTGTGCGGCAATCGCATCGCCCTGCTCGGTACCGGGACGCACCCAGGTACTTTTCAAACGCTGTTCTTCCAGCTCGATGCTTTCACGCTTGGTGCAGAACGCAGCCCAGCGGGCATCGTCGACCAGGCCCAGTTCGCGGCCTTTTTCGGTGAGTCGCAGGTCAGCGTTGTCTTCGCGCAGGATCAAACGGTATTCGGCCCTGGAGGTGAACATCCGGTAAGGCTCTTGCGTACCAAGCGTGATCAGGTCATCGACCAGAACGCCGATGTACGCTTCATCGCGACGCGGGCACCAGCTGTCTCGACCCTGTGCGCGCAGCGCGGCATTGGTCCCGGCCAGCAAACCCTGGGCACCAGCCTCTTCGTAACCGGTCGTGCCGTTGATCTGGCCAGCGAAGAACAGACCGCCGATGACCTTGGTTTCCAGGCTGTATTTCAGATCACGCGGGTCGAAATAGTCGTATTCGATGGCGTAACCAGGGCGAACGATGTGTGCGTTCTCCATGCCGCGAATCGACCGGACGATCTGCAGTTGCACGTCAAATGGCAACGACGTGGAAATACCGTTCGGGTATAGCTCGTGCGTGGTCAACCCTTCCGGCTCGATGAAGACCTGGTGGCTTTCCTTGTCGGCAAACCGGTGGATCTTGTCTTCGATCGACGGGCAGTAACGTGGACCAATACCTTCGATCACGCCCGAATACATCGGCGAGCGATCAAGGTTGGACGCAATGATCTCGTGAGTCCGCGCGTTGGTGTGGGTAATCCAGCAACTGACCTGCGGCGGATGCTGTTCCTTGTTGCCCAGGAACGACATGACCGGGATCGGCGTGTCACCTGGTTGCTCGGTCATCACCGAGAAATCCACAGAACGCCCGTCAATGCGTGGCGGGGTCCCGGTTTTCAGGCGGCCGACGCGCAGCGGCAGCTCACGCAGTCGTTGCGCCAGTGCGATCGAAGGAGGATCACCTGCCCGACCGCCCGAATAATTTTGCATACCGATGTGGATAAGTCCGCCAAGGAACGTACCTGTGGTCAACACCACGGAATCGGCAAATATGCGCATACCCATCTGGGTCACGACGCCGCGCACTTGATCCTGGTCGACGATCAGGTCATCGCAGGCTTGCTGAAATATCCACAGATTCGGCTGATTTTCCAGGGTTTCACGGATGGCTGCCTTGTACAGCACGCGATCGGCCTGTGCACGGGTTGCACGTACGGCAGGCCCCTTGCGGCTGTTCAGCACGCGGAACTGGATACCGCCCTTGTCAGTAGCCATGGCCATGGCGCCGCCCAGCGCGTCGATTTCCTTGACCAGATGGCTTTTACCGATACCACCGATGGCCGGGTTGCAACTCATCTGGCCGAGTGTTTCCACGTTGTGGGTCAGCAACAGGGTTTTGACACCCATGCGTGCCGACGCCAGTGCGGCCTCGGTACCGGCATGACCGCCACCGATGACGATCACTTCAAAACGGGAAGGGAAATCCACCACGCACCTCGTGCCTGTTGTCGATGAGAAATTGGGATAGCTGACAAGTATAGGGACTTACCCCACCTGAATGAAACCCGCTGGACAAAATTTAACCAGCTGTGGAAAAGTCACGGATAAAGAAAATAAAAAGGAAAGAAAGTTTATAAAGCCTTGTTTTTATGTTTATTCTTACTGAGCCACCTTTCTGTGGATAGATTGCTACAGGCCTTTATTTTCAATGTGTACAGAGATTCAAAAGTCTGTGTTCATGTGGGGATGAGGGGGTTGGATAACCGTCCTGAGCCTGTTGATAAGATAGCCACTTGTCCACAGGGGGATTTATCTTCAGGTTTGCACCCTGCTTACCCACCGAGCTAAAGGGCAGTTATTCACAGGGCTTAATCCACAAAAAAACGGCTATTCAGCAAAAATCAGGCACGGAAAATCCATCCCTCGGGCATTCCTGCTCGTCAGATTCAGGTGTCGAGACAAAATTAAAGGAGGAAATGGCGGAGTATGTGGATAACGCTGCCGCTGAAAGAGGCGTCTTGTGGTGCTTGAAGGCATGACCCAGGGCGGGCCATGCCTTGTCTTAGTCGGGAGTGATCACTTGCCTATGCAGAAGCTGGAGAAGATTCTGCCAAGCAGGTCGTCGGAACTGAATGCGCCGGTAATCTCGCCAAGCGCTTGCTGTGCCTGACGCAAGTCTTCGGCCAGCAGCTCTCCAGCGCCCGCCAGGGTGAGTTGAGCCCTGCCGTGTTCCAGCGAGTCACTGGCATGGCGCAGCGCCTCAAGGTGGCGTCGACGCGCGCTGAAGCTGCTTTCCGAGGTTTGTTCATAGCCCATGCAGGCCTTGAGATGTTCGCGCAGCAGTTCAAGCCCTTCGCCACCAGACCTGGCGCTCAGGCTGATGGTGACGTGGCCATCAACGCTGGTCTGCAGATTGATGGGGTCTCCACTCAGATCTGCCTTGTTGCGTATCAGCGTGACTTTCGACGGGTCCGGGCGCTGCTCGAGAAATTCGGGCCACAGTGCAAACGGGTCGGCTGCCTCCGGCGCGGTCGCATCCACCACCAGCAGAATCCGGTCAGCTTCGCCGATGGCCTTGAGTGCGCGCTGCACGCCGATCATTTCCACCTGGTCTTGAGTATCCCGCAGCCCTGCGGTGTCGACGACATGCAAGGGCATTCCATCTATGTGGATATGTTCTCGCAGTACATCGCGGGTGGTGCCGGCGATCTCGGTGACAATCGCCGCCTCCCTGCCCGCCAGAGCGTTCAGCAGACTGGATTTGCCCGCATTGGGGCGTCCGGCAATCACCACGGTCATGCCGTCGCGTAACAAGGCACCCTGCCCGGCTTCACGCAGCACTGTGGATAACTCGGCACGCACGTCATCGAGCATGTTCAGAACGTGGCCATCGGCAAGGAAGTCGATTTCCTCTTCGGGGAAGTCGATTGCAGCCTCTACGTAGATACGCAGGCTGATCAATTTCTCGGTCAAGTTATCCACACGCCGCGAGAAAGCGCCTTGCAGCGAGCGCAGTGCATTGCGCGCTGCCTGTGCAGAACTCGCCTCGATCAGGTCGGCAATCGCTTCCGCCTGGGCAAGATCGAGCTTGTCATTGAGAAACGCACGCTCACTGAACTCTCCCGGACGAGCCAGGCGGCTGCCCAGTTGCAGGCAGCGCTGCAGCAGCATGTCCAGAACGATGGGGCCGCCATGACCCTGAAGTTCCAGTACATCCTCGCCGGTGAACGAGTTGGGTCCCGGAAAATACAGTGCGATACCTTCATCGAGCACCTGCCCGGTGCCATCTACAAAAGGTCCGTAGTGGGCAAATCTTGGCTTGAGGGTCCGACCGATAATGGCTTCGGCGGCCTTGCCCGCCAGAGGACCTGACACCCGGACGATACCCACACCGCCACGCCCTTGGGCTGTAGCAATGGCGGCAATGGTTTCACGAGGAACGTTCATGCTCCGGCTCCCGGACAAATGACGGATAGCAAAACGCCCCACGAGGGGGCGTCTTGTAGAACTTATTCACAGGTTAGATCAGACAGCTGCTTTCTTGGTAGCTGCTTCGATCTTGCGAGTGATGTAAGCCTGCTGAGCGATCGACAGGGTGTTGTTCACAACCCAGTACAGAACCAGACCGGCAGGGAACCACAGGAAGAAGAACGTGAAAATGATCGGCATCATTTTCATGACCTTGGCCTGCATCGGATCCGGCAGAGTCGGGTTCAGACGCTGCTGGATGAACATGGTCGCGCCCATGATGATCGGCAGGATAAAGAACGGGTCCTTGATCGACAGGTCGGTTATCCACAGGATCCACGGTGCCTGACGCATTTCCACGCTTTCCAGGAGTACCCAGTACAGCGAAAGGAAAACCGGCATCTGCACAAGAATAGGCAAGCATCCACCCAGCGGGTTGATCTTCTCTTTCTTGTACAGCTCCATCATTGCCTGGGACATCTTCTGACGATCATCGCCATGCTGTTCCTTCAGCAGTGCAAGCTTCGGAGCCACGGCGCGCATGCGTGCCATCGACTTGTAGCTGGCTGCGGACAGCGGGAAGAACAGGCCTTTGATCAGCATGGTCAGAACAATGATCGACCAGCCCCAGTTGCCGAGGATGGCGTGGATGTGTTGCAGCAGCCAGAAGATAGGCTGGGCAATGAACCACAGGAAGCCATAGTCGACGGTCAGCTCCAGGCCTGGGGATAACTCTTTGAGTACCGCCTGGCTTTTCGGACCTGCGTACAGGGTGGCGCTGGTTTCACCTTGTGCACCGGGTGCGACCGACAGAGTCGGGCTGGTGAAGCCGATGATGTAGTTGCCCTGGCTGTCTTTGCGGGTCTGAACGGCGTTGGTTGCGTTGTGATCCGGAATCCACGCAGTCACGAAGTAGTGCTGCAACCATGCAACCCAGCCGCCCTGGACAGTTTCCTTGACCTGGCCCTTGTCGATATCTTTCATCGACACTTTCTTGTACGGCTCGGCCGCAGTCCACAGGGCAGCGCCCAGATAGGTAGCAGTGCCGGTAGCAGTCGTCGAAGAAGGATCGGAGCTTGCATCGCGCTTCAATTGCGCGAACAGATTGCCGGACCAGGGTTGTGCGCTCTGGTTATCCACAACGTAAGTCATGACCAGATCGTACAGACCGCGCTTGAACGTGAAGCGCTTGATGTAATTGACGCCGTTTTCCGAGAATTTCAGATCCACGACCATCGTGTCCTGGCCGTCAGCCAGTTGATAAGTCTTTTGTGTGGAGGTGTAAACCGGACGACCGGCAGCGCGAGCATCAGGACCATTGGTCCCGGTCAGGCCACTTTGTGCCAGAAAAGTACGCTCGCCACCGTTGTCGAACAACTGGAACGGAACGTCAGGACGATCCTGACGACGCGGGTACAGAGGCAAACGAAGCTGAACGACGTCGCCACCCACCGGATCGATCGCCAGATCGAGCACATCGGTCTTGACGTGGATAAGGTCTTTGCTGGCTACGGCCGGAGTTTCAAGAGGTGCTGCAGCCGTATTGGCCGTAGCGTTTGCGCTTGGAACATCGGCACTTGCAGAACCATTAGTACCAGCGGCCGTATCCGGAATACCCGGTGCGGTGGTGCTGGCTGCAACATTCTGGGTCGGCATGGCAGCCTGGCCATAGTCTTGGTTCCATTTCAGAACCCCGACGTAGGTCACGATTGCCAGGGCGACGATCAGGATCGTGCGTTTAATATCCATGATTACTCGGCCATCGAAGAAGAACGGGAGGTGGGGACAGCTGGAACCGGGTCATAACCACCGGGATTCCATGGGTGACAGCGACCAAGACGACGAATTGACAGCCAGCCACCGCGCAAAAGGCCATGATTCTCGATGGCTTCATACGCGTAGCAGGAGCAACTGGGGTAGAAACGACAGTGACTGGCCATCAGCGGGCTAATGGCATAGCGATAAAACTGGATCGGAACGAGTGCCAGTTTACGCATCTGGACTGTCTACCCCTGCAGGTTCGGATTTTTCTTCCGGAATGGGTCGGCTACGCGCCAGACGTTTCCAGAGCTTGCCGAAATGCTGAATCAGTTCAGGGTTTTCTACGTCACCCAAGCCTTTACGCGCGACGATAACGATATCCCAACCGACCAAACTGTCTTGGTGTTGGCGAAATGATTCGCGCATCAGGCGTTTCAAACGATTGCGCTCGACGGAGAGCTTCACGCTCTTTTTACCTATCACAAGCCCCAGGCGGGGATGATCAAGGTCGTTGTTGCGCGCAAGGAGCAGGAGATTTTTCCCCGGAACCTTGCCGGTAGGGGAGTCAAAGACTGCCTTGAAATGCCGGGGAGTGAGCAAACGCTTTTCCCGACTGAAGTCTCGACTCACCTCCTGTGCCGATTTATCAAACTGCCAGACGCTTACGGCCTTTGGCACGACGACGCGAAAGAACTGCGCGGCCGTTTTTGGTGGCCATGCGTGCACGGAAACCGTGGGTGCGGGCGCGCTTGATAGTGCTGGGTTGGAAAGTACGTTTCATGGCGTGTTACCTGGTTCGTCCACTACGGGCCGGAATGGCCCCCGTTTTAAGAGACCGGGGATTCTAGAGAAAGCGGGCCCGCAGGTCAATTTCCAACCAGCTTTTCTTCATGGGCGTCTTTTTATAGCTGAACGTCCTCTTCCTCTCGTTCACCGCTAGGCTGACCCGATCCTGTTATAGAAATAAAAAGAAGAGAGTATTTAAAGCTTCTTTATAAAGCTTATAACTCTTACGCAGCGCTTTTCTGTGGATAACCTCTCACAGCCCTTGTTATTCAATGTGTACAGAGGTTAGAAAGGTTGTCGAGAAACGGTGCCCTGCCTGTGCCGGACCCTCGGAAAAGCTGTGCATGGAACGCTGTTTTATCCACAGGCGAGTTATGCACAGAGTTCAAGCCTGACTTATGCAATGGGCTGAAGACGGGTTATCCACAGAGCTTAGGCATCGACCGTTTGTCGTGTGCTTCAGGCATAAATCGTTGATTTATAGCTGTCTGTGAGCAACCTACATGTGGATAAGTCGCCTCTGGGTCGTTACAATGGCGGCTGTTTTTGCCTCACCGGCTTTCAACTCAGGGGATATCCGTGTCAGTGGAACTTTGGCAGCAGTGCGTGGAGCTTTTGCGCGATGAGCTGCCTGCCCAGCAATTCAACACTTGGATCCGTCCGCTACAGGTCGAAGCCGAAGGCGACGAGTTGCGTGTGTACGCACCCAATCGTTTTGTTCTCGACTGGGTCAACGAAAAGTACCTTGGTCGTCTGCTCGAGCTTCTCGGCGAACACGGTCAAGGCATGGCCCCTGCTCTTTCCTTATTAATAGGAAGCAAGCGCAGCTCAGCACCGCGTGCTGCCCCGAATGCACCCTTGGCCGCTGCAGCCTCACAGGCGCTGTCTGCCAATTCGGTCAGCAGCGTCTCGGCCCCGGCTCCTGCCACGGCTGCTCCAGCTGCTGCTGTAGCGACGCCTGCACCGGTCCAGAACGTTGCAACACACGACGAACCGTCGCGTGATAGCTTCGATCCGATGGCCGGTGCCAGCTCGCAACAAGCGCCCGCCCGCGCTGAACAACGTACCGT
This sequence comes from Pseudomonas sp. P129, assembly GCF_020312195.1. Lineage (NCBI taxonomy): Bacteria > Pseudomonadati > Pseudomonadota > Gammaproteobacteria > Pseudomonadales > Pseudomonadaceae > Pseudomonas > Pseudomonas sp. P129. The sequence goes on from NZ_JAGPYS010000008.1 coordinate 128,910, forward strand.
CCAGGTAGAAGGTGCGCTCAAGCACACCAGTTACCTGAACCGTACGTTCACGTTCGAAAATTTCGTCGAGGGTAAGTCCAACCAGCTGGCACGCGCTGCGGCCTGGCAGGTTGCCGACAACCCCAAGCATGGCTACAACCCGCTGTTCCTTTATGGTGGCGTGGGTCTTGGTAAAACTCACTTGATGCATGCGGTGGGTAACCACCTGCTGAAGAAGAACCCGAACGCCAAGGTCGTGTACCTGCATTCGGAGCGCTTCGTTGCAGACATGGTCAAGGCCTTGCAGCTCAATGCAATCAACGAGTTCAAGCGCTTCTACCGTTCAGTCGATGCGCTGCTGATCGACGACATCCAGTTTTTTGCCCGCAAGGAACGTTCGCAGGAAGAGTTTTTCCACACGTTCAACGCGCTGCTGGAAGGCGGACAGCAGGTCATTCTGACCAGCGACCGCTATCCCAAGGAAATCGAAGGCCTTGAAGAGCGACTCAAATCGCGTTTTGGCTGGGGCCTGACGGTTGCCGTCGAGCCTCCGGAGCTGGAAACCCGCGTGGCGATCCTCATGAAAAAAGCAGATCAGGCCAAGGTCGATCTGCCCCATGACGCAGCGTTCTTCATTGCCCAGCGAATTCGCTCCAACGTCCGTGAGCTGGAAGGTGCGCTCAAGCGCGTCATCGCTCACTCGCACTTCATGGGCCGCGACATCACCATCGAGCTGATTCGCGAGTCGCTGAAGGACTTGCTGGCGTTGCAGGACAAGCTGGTCAGTGTGGATAACATTCAGCGCACTGTCGCCGAATACTACAAGATCAAGATTTCCGATCTGCTGTCCAAGCGTCGTTCCCGCTCTGTCGCCCGGCCTCGTCAGGTCGCGATGGCGCTCTCCAAGGAACTCACCAACCACAGTCTTCCGGAAATCGGTGACGTGTTTGGTGGCCGTGACCACACGACTGTCTTGCACGCATGCCGAAAGATCAACGAGCTCAAGGAATCCGATGCGGATATCCGCGAGGACTACAAGAACCTGCTGCGCACTCTGACTACGTGATAACGCCAGTGCAGCTCATCAAGGCAAGGGACTAGACCATGCATTTCACCATTCAACGCGAAGCCCTGTTGAAACCCCTGCAATTGGTCGCCGGCGTCGTCGAACGCCGCCAGACCTTGCCGGTTCTTTCCAATGTGCTCCTGGTCGTCGAAGGTCAGCAACTGTCGCTGACCGGTACGGATCTGGAAGTCGAACTGGTTGGCCGCGTCCAGCTGGAAGAGCCTGCCGAACCTGGAGAAATCACGGTTCCTGCGCGCAAGCTCATGGACATTTGCAAAAGCCTGTCCAATGACGCGCTGATCGACATCAAGCTCGATGATTCGAAACTGATCGTCAAGGCCGGTCGTAGCCGGTTCACCCTGTCGACTCTGCCTGCCAATGATTTCCCTACCGTCGAAGAAGGCCCGGGTTCGCTGACGTTCACTCTGGTGCAGAGCAAACTGCGCCGCTTGATCGAGCGCACCAGCTTTGCGATGGCCCAGCAGGACGTTCGGTACTACCTCAACGGCATGCTGCTTGAAGTGAGTGCCGGTATCTTGCGTGCGGTTGCCACCGACGGCCACCGCCTGGCCATGTGCTCGATGTCTGCCGATATCGAACATGCCGATCGCCATCAGGTGATCGTTCCACGTAAAGGTATTCTTGAAATGGCGCGCCTGCTGACCGAGCAGGACGGTACGGTCAGTATCGTTCTGGGTCAGCATCACATTCGTGCGACGACTGGCGAATTCACCTTCACCTCCAAACTGGTCGATGGCAAGTTCCCGGATTACGAGCGTGTGCTGCCTAAAGGTGGTGACAAGCTGGTGCTCGGTGATCGTCAGGCACTGCGTGAGGCGTTCAGCCGCACGGCGATTCTGTCCAACGAGAAGTACCGCGGCATCCGTCTGCAACTGGCCAGTGGTCAATTGAAGATTCAGGCCAACAACCCTGAGCAGGAAGAAGCAGAAGAGGAAATCAGCGTCGAGTACAACGGTGACTCGTTGGAGATTGGTTTCAACGTGAGCTACTTGCTCGACGTGCTGGGCGTCATGACCACCGAACAGGTGCGCCTGATTCTGTCTGACTCCAATAGCAGCGCCCTGGTGCAAGAGTCCGATAACGACGACTCCGCCTACGTTGTCATGCCGATGCGTCTGTAACTTCATGTCCAGCGCAACCTAGATGTCTCTTAGTCGCGTCTCGGTCACCGGGGTGCGCAATCTGCACCCGGTGACCCTCTCCCCCTCCCCGCGTATCAATATCCTCTACGGCGCAAACGGCAGTGGCAAAACCAGCGTGCTGGAAGCTATCCATCTGCTGGGCATTGCTCGCTCGTTCCGCAGCAGTCGCCTGCTGCCCGTCATTCAGTACGAGCAGCCTTCCTGCACCGTCTTCGGTCAGGTCGATCTTGCACAAGGTGGACACAGCAATCTGGGTGTTTCACGCGACCGCCAAGGCGAGTTCCAGATTCGTATCGATGGGCAGAACGCCAGAAGCGCTGCGCAGCTTGCAGAAATTCTGCCGCTGCAGCTCATCAACCCCGATAGCTTCCGATTGCTTGAAGGTGCGCCGAAGATACGCAGGCAGTTTCTGGATTGGGGAGTGTTCCACGTGGAACCTCGCTTTATGGCCACGTGGCAGCGCCTGCAGAAGGCCCTCAAGCAGCGAAACTCGTGGCTTCGGCATGGTACACTTGACGCCGCTTCACAGGCGGCATGGGACCGTGAGCTGTGCTCGGCAAGTGACGAGATCGATGAGTTCCGCCGGGCTTATATCAAGGCATTGAAGCCAGTCTTTGAACAGACTTTGAGCGAACTTGTTGAGCTTGAAGGTTTGACCCTGAGCTACTACCGAGGATGGGACAAGGAAAAAGAGCTAAGTACAGTGCTCGCCTCTTCCCTCCACCGCGATCAGCAAATGGGCCACACCCAGGCCGGACCACAGCGAGCTGACCTGCGCCTTAGATTAGGCGCGCACAATGCGGCAGATATTCTGTCTCGCGGTCAGCAAAAGCTGGTGGTCTGCGCACTGCGTATTGCTCAGGGACATCTGGTCAGCCAGGTCCGTCGCGGCCAGTGTATTTACCTGGTAGATGATTTGCCCTCCGAACTGGATGACAACCATCGACGCGCGCTTTGCCGCTTGCTGGAAGAATTACGCTGCCAGGTGTTTATCACCTGTGTAGATCAAGAATTTTTGAGGGAAGGCTGGCAGACGGATACGCCAGTCGCTTTGTTCCACGTGGAACAAGGCCGTATCACCCAGACCCACGACCATCGGGAGTGATTGCATGAGCGAAAACCAAACGTACGACTCGTCCAGCATTAAAGTGCTGAAAGGACTTGATGCCGTACGCAAGCGTCCCGGAATGTACATCGGTGATACAGACGATGGCAGCGGTCTGCACCACATGGTGTTCGAGGTGGTTGATAACTCGATCGACGAAGCATTGGCAGGCCATTGCGACGACATCAGCATCATCATCCACCCAGACGAATCTATCACCGTGCGCGACAACGGCCGCGGTATTCCGGTAGACGTGCATAAAGAAGAAGGCGTGTCGGCAGCCGAGGTCATCATGACCGTGCTCCACGCTGGCGGTAAGTTCGATGATAACTCCTACAAAGTATCCGGTGGTTTGCACGGTGTAGGTGTATCTGTGGTTAACGCCCTTTCAGAGCTTCTGTTACTGACGGTTCGTCGTAGCGGCAAGATCTGGGAACAGACCTATGTTCATGGTGTTCCACAGGAACCGATGAAGATCGTCGGTGAAAGTGATAGCACAGGCACTCAGATCCACTTCAAGCCTTCCGCCGAAACCTTCAAGAACATCCACTTCAGCTGGGACATTCTGGCCAAGCGGATTCGTGAGCTGTCCTTCCTGAACTCCGGTGTAGGCATTGTCCTCAAGGATGAGCGCAGCGGTAAGGAAGAATTGTTCAAATACGAAGGCGGTCTGCGCGCATTCGTCGAGTACCTGAACACCAACAAAACGCCGGTCAACGAAGTGTTCCACTTCAACATCCAGCGTGATGATGGCATTGGTGTCGAGATTGCTCTGCAGTGGAACGACAGCTTCAACGAGAACCTGCTGTGCTTCACCAACAACATTCCGCAACGTGATGGCGGTACTCACCTGGTGGGCTTCCGCTCTGCGCTGACGCGTAACCTGAACAACTACATCGAGCAGGAAGGTCTGGCCAAGAAGCACAAGGTCGCGACCACCGGCGATGACGCGCGTGAAGGTCTGACTGCGATCATTTCGGTCAAGGTGCCTGATCCTAAGTTCAGTTCGCAGACCAAGGACAAGCTGGTTTCGTCCGAAGTCAAAACGGCTGTCGAACAGGAAATGGGCAAGTACTTCTCCGACTTCCTGTTGGAAAACCCGAACGAAGCCAAAGCGGTTGTCGGCAAGATGATCGACGCTGCCCGTGCCCGTGAAGCTGCGCGCAAGGCGCGTGAGATGACTCGTCGTAAAGGCGCGCTGGATATCGCCGGCTTGCCGGGCAAACTGGCGGACTGCCAGGAGAAGGACCCTGCCCTTTCCGAACTGTACCTGGTGGAAGGGGACTCTGCTGGCGGATCAGCCAAGCAGGGGCGTAATCGTAGAACCCAGGCCATCCTGCCGCTCAAGGGCAAGATCCTGAACGTTGAAAAAGCGCGTTTCGACAAGATGATCTCTTCGCAGGAAGTGGGCACCTTGATCACTGCGCTGGGCTGCGGTATTGGCCGTGAAGAGTACAACATCGACAAGTTGCGTTATCACAACATCATCATCATGACCGATGCTGACGTCGACGGCTCGCACATCCGTACCCTGCTGCTGACCTTCTTCTTCCGTCAGTTGCCCGAGCTGATCGAGCGTGGCTACATCTACATCGCTCAGCCGCCGCTGTACAAGGTCAAGAAAGGCAAGCAGGAGCAGTACATCAAGGACGACGAGGCCATGGAAGAATACATGACCCAGTCGGCCCTTGAAGACGCCAGCCTGCACCTCAGCGAATCGGCGCCGGGTATCTCCGGTACCGCACTGGAGAAGCTGGTCAACGACTTCCGCATGGTCATGAAGACGCTCAAGCGCCTGTCGCGTCTGTACCCACAGGAACTGACCGAGCACTTCGTCTACCTGCCGCCGATCACGCTCGAACAACTGTCGGATCACGAGGGCATGCAAGCCTGGCTGGCACTGTTCGACGCGCGTCTGCGCACCGGCGAGAAGTCAGGTCTGGTCTACAAGGCCAGCCTGCGTGAAGACCGTGAACGTAACGTCTGGCTGCCAGAGGTCGAACTGATCTCCCACGGCCTGTCGAACTACGTCACCTTCAACCGCGACTTCTTCGGCAGCAACGACTACAAGACCGTTACCGCTCTGGGGGCGCAGATCAGCACGCTTCTGGAAGAAGGTGCCTACGTGCAACGTGGCGAGCGCAAGAAGCCCGTCAACGAGTTCAAGGAAGCCCTCGCCTGGTTGATGGCCGAAAGCACCAAGCGCCACACCATCCAGCGCTACAAAGGTCTGGGTGAGATGAACCCGGACCAGCTGTGGGAAACCACCATGGACCCGAGTGTGCGCCGCATGCTGAAAGTCACCATCGAAGACGCCATCGGCGCTGACCAGATCTTCAACACCCTCATGGGTGATGCGGTCGAGCCACGTCGTGACTTCATCGAGAGCAATGCGCTGGCAGTGTCCAACCTGGACTTCTGATGAGCGTATGAGCAAACATCAACCCCGGCGAAAGCCGGGGTTTTTGTTTGTGCTCTAAAACAGTTTCGCCAGTCGCAGATTCAAGCGGGACTTTTCCCGGAAGCCCTCCTCCACTTCTACATCCCTGCCGAGTACGGCCTGGACCTGAATCGACGGGGTCAGCATGTGAGTAGCACTCACACGCAGGTAGGTAGTGCTTAGTTGATCGTCTTGATTGACGCCACCCACCCGGTTTTCTCCGCCATCAATATGGCCTCCACCAACGGCAAACCGGGTTTGCGGCGAAACGTTGTAGCTCAGGTAAGCCTGATATTCGTAGCGGGTCTTCTGTGCCAATGTGTCACTGCCTGAACCGTAATCATCGTTATCGCTGAACCATGAGACATCCGCAGCGGTGTCCAGAGCCCATCTGGCATTGAAGTGATGGATGTAGGCTGCTTGCAGCAAAAGACGCCAGCGGTTTTCACCCAGGTTGAGTGTGTCGTCGTTTTCGTAACTGCCGGTAGGCAAATAAAGGTAAGGCGCCACGGAAAAGACATCCTTATTTGCAGTGGCTAAGGTCCACTTTACCGGTGCGCCGAGAATCAGATCTCCGGCGCCGGTGGTCTGGCCAAGCGCGTTTGCCTCACCACCAGCTTTCAGATGTCCATAAGGCAGGATGAACTGTGGCTCTATCACCGCGTTGTTGCTCAGCGCAAACGAGTGGATATAGCGAACCAGGCTGACATCGGTCTTGAGTCGAAAATCGTCCGAGACTTTGTGACCGTTGCTGTAAAAGTCCGAGCTTTCAGCGTGTTGTGCATAAACCAGCAAAGCGTTCATGCCGACAGGCAGCGGCTCATAATCGCCTGCGGTGATTTCCAGGGCATGAGTCACGGTCGACCAACACAGCATGGTAGAGCTGGCCAGCACTGAACGAGCAACCAGGTTGAGTCTTTGCATATCTGTTTCCTCAAGGATTAATGCGTGTCAGCGGCTCAGCAAGCCGCTGCCGGGGTGGCAATTGAGGTATTCGAAATACTGGGCCTCACGGGGGATCACCGCGATCTCATGGTAGAGGCGTAACTGGACCTGGAAGTTGAGGGTCTGTACGTACTGCATGAAGCCGCCGAAGATCGCCACATGAGTGGGATGGGTCTTTGCCCAACGCTCCAGGTTGCTCAGGTGATCGAACCAGGCGAGGCCGAAGCTCTTCTCCAAAGGCTCGCCGCTCTCGTTGTCCAGCGCTTGCATGAAGCGACAGCTCAGGCAGCCGACGGTGGCGCCTTCGTCGCGCAGAAACGTCATGCCGGTCTGCAGCACGGGCTGTATGTCGTTCAGGTACAGATCGCGTTCCTGTCCGGTGGTGCTGCTCCAGTCCTGCCCGGAGCGAATCAGGCACAGGTTGTCGCGACCGGACATACGCACCCTGCCGGCACGCAGCACGTCCGCACTTGAAGGATTGCTGCTACCTGCCAGTGCATCAGTCTGGGCAAAAGGGATACGGTCGCGGGAACTGCCCCAGTACGCGTGTTCCTGAATAGGCTCACTCATGTGAGTGGCCAGGTGAGTAACACCTTCGGGCACATCCGGGGCGGAAAACAATGTTTCGAAACGCTCGGTGCTGGGGCAAACGACCTCTAGGAACCATCCCAGCGGCCCTGTTTCACGAGCCGGATCCTGCCACCAGCGCAAGAACCCCGAGCTGTTTCGCCACTGATTGAAAGCGTCCACGTCGTGCCAGTAAGCGATGGCTATGCAGGTATGGAAACCATCGGCGTCCACGCAACATGCGCTGTCCCAATACCGCGGGCCTGAGTCGCTATCAAACCGAGCGGTTATCGCTGCCAGTTCTGGCAGACCTACCGGACGCAGGGACTGGACGCCGAAATAAGCCATCACCACCTGCCCTGCCAGCGGATCGAAACGCGCGGACCATGCAGGAAAAGGTGGTTGATAGCCCTCGGGCAGATTGCTGTTCAGCTCACGTGGCTTGCGCAGATGTTCAGGAATCGCTGAGTGCATGTCACACCTCCAGCGCGATGTCAGGCCGAAGCAGCTCGATGGACTCGCTGCTGATCGGCAGGCCTGGCAGATCGACTACACATGGAGCGGGATTGGGATTGAACATCAGACGAGTCACGTCGGGACGTGAGTAATGTCCAGCCGGGTCGGCTGCTACTTTGGCGAAGGTCAATGCGGCTGGATCAAGTGTTGCGTAGAGCAGACCTTCCTCATGTTCGCTCAATGGGGTCGCCAGATCACTTCCGTCCGGACCGAAAATCCGTGCGTGTCCGCCACCGGCCTGCAGCAGGCTGCGTTTGGCATCACTGTCGCAAAGCATTTCGATCATTTCAGGGGAAACGATTGCACAGGGTGCGAGGACGAAGCATTGCCCTTCTGCGGCATAAACCCGCGAAGCCGCAGTATTGACCTCGGGGCCCAGGGCGCTCGTGGCGTTGCGGTACAGGCTGAAGCTTGGCCAGGCCGCTACGTGAATCTGTTCGTTCTGTGCGTACATGGCGTACTTGGAAAGCGGTTGCAGGTGCTCCCAGCAGCAAAGCGCACCGAGAACACCGACAGGGGTTTCAAAGGTACGCAATGATGCCCCGTCGCCTTCGCCAAACATCGTACGTTCCACATGAGTAGCCTTGAGCTTGCGACGCACGCCAACCGTTTCACCGTGATCGTCGATGATCCACTGACCGATATACAGCGACGCGTTGTTGCGCTCGCTGTAACCGAGCACCACATAGAGACCGAGATGGCGAGCCGCATCGCTGATACGTCGGGCCTGAACACTGTCCAGCACCAGAGACTGCTGGTGATAACGCTGCACCAACGGCATGTTCCAGGCCGGTGCGTCGAGCCACAAGAACCACGGATAGCCCGGAATCCACGTTTCCGGGAATGCAATCAGACCGGCTCCGGCGGCTGCCGCCTGCTCCATCAGGGTTATGGTCTTGTCTACGGTGGCGTCCAGATCCAGGAACACGGGCGCAGCTTGCACACAGGCGACTTTCAGAGGGTCTTTCATCGTCAAAACTCGAATGGCTGTTGGATGGCCACAGGCTATGAGCTTTCCTGACGACGGTATTAGGACGAAAAGGAACGGCTTTTTGACTGGAAGGGATAGGCTGACAGGGATGGTTTCAGACTTGCATGGCGATTGGCTCGACGCATCGAAGTGCAGGTTGAACGCGATGAGCATCTATTTCGATACCAACAGCATTGTCGTGCGGGAACGGGCAGAGTTCTGGCAGGAAGTGGTGTGCAGTACTTTCGTGCCATTGGAATGTGCCTTCCCGGATCGACAAAACTTCCAGGGTCGTTTGCGCTCGCATAGCGTCGCAGGGCTTGGCTTGGTTGAAGTACAGGCCTGCGAGCAGACGGTCGTTCGAGATACCTCGAGTATTTCGCGCAGTGACGACGAGTTCGTATTGGTGAGTCTGGCGCTTGAAGGCCGGGCGCAGGTTTCTCAAGAGGGACGCGAAGCGATATTGGAGGTCGGCGACTTTGCTATCTACGACACTCGTCGCCCTTACCGACTGCACTTCGACAGTGCGTTCAGTCAGACCGTGGTGCAAATCCCGCGCAACAGTCTGCAGCAGCGCCTGTGCAATCTGGAGTATCTGACCGCTTTATCCATGTCTCGCGATAACCCGCTCAATGGACTGGTCTTCGACTTTTTTACCGGTCTCGCTGCACTCGAGAACCGGGTAGGCGAATCGCAGCAGGCGCGGATAACCGAGCAAGGGCTGGACTTGTTGGCAATGGCTTTGTCCGAAAGAGTCAAAGGGCAGGCACAAGGTTCGAGACGCAGTGGCTTACTGCTGCGCATTAAGGACCATATTCAGGCCAACCTGGCAGATACAAAACTGTCTCTGGCCAGTGTCAGCGTCCGATTCGGAGTCAGCACGCGCTATGTCAGCAGCCTGTTTCAGGATGAACAGACCTCGTTCGGGCGCTACCTGTTGGGCTCCCGGCTACAACGCTGCGCCAGTGATCTGCGCGAGCCATTACTCGCCAATCGACAGATCAGCGAGATCGCCTGGCGTTGGGGATTCAGTGATGTCGCTTACTTCAGCAGAGTCTTCCGCCAGCGCTTCGGAGTGCCTGCAAGGGAATATCGGCTTGAAACTTCGCCAACCCCCGGGCATAAAAAAACCGACCTCTTAAAGGTCGGTTTCTGATACATCATCAAAACTTATGCACGTTTTTCCGGTTTTTATAGCCTGAAAAAATATGTATACGAATTAACAGGTTAGACAGTCTTTTTCAGCGATTTCAGAAAAACCGTACACAGGTTATCCACAAAATCACGCCGGGACTTTTTCGGGGGTGGCTGCAGGCTCGACAGGCGAACCCATTGCGCGTTGTGTGTCTTCATTCCAGGCCTGCACACGCTCATTCAACGCAGCAATGGCACGTGGGCCTGTGCCTTCTGCATACATCGGCTCGCCGATCACCACCTGAATGGTACCTGGCTTTTTCGCCCAGCCGTCGCGAGGCCAATACTTGCCTGCGTTGTGCGCGACAGGCAGCACGGGCAGGTCGGCGTTCACTGCCAGTGCAGTTCCACCGCGTGAGAATTTGCCGACCTGGCCGTAAGGCACGCGTGTGCCCTCCGGGAAGATCAATACCCAGACGCCGTCCTTGAGCAGCTCGTCGCCCTTCTTGGCAATCTCCCTGAGTGCGGCTTTCGGGTTTTCGCGGTCGATGGCGATCGGGCGCAGCATTGCCATCGCCCAGCCAAAGAACGGCACGTACAGCAGTTCACGCTTGAGGACCTGACTCATCGGCTCGAAATACGCCGACAGAAAAAAGGTCTCCCAGGTGCTCTGATGGTTGGAGATGATCACGCAGGGGGTTTTCGGTACGTTCTCGGCGCCAGTTACTTCAACCTTGATGTTCAGAAACACCTTGGTCAGCCAGATGGCGCAGCGGCACCAGTAGACGTTGATGAAGCGATAGCGGGCTTTGAACGGCAGAAAAGGCGCAATGAAAAAACTCAACGTGCACCACAGCAGCGAGCTGGTGCCCAGCAACAGGTAAAAGAAGAAGGTCCTGATTGCCTGCATGATCGACATAGTTACGTTTACCGTACGGGCAGGTGCCCGCTCCTTGAGCGTCCTGAACCTGAAGAGCTGATTGTTCAGTGAGTGCTGTTGTGGATAAGTTCTGCGGCAACTGCCGCCAGATCGTCAAAAATCAATGTGCCTGCCGGCACTCCGCCTTCCATCGTCTTGCGGCCTTTGCCGGTCATTACCAGCACAGGCTGAGAATCGATGGCCAATGCGGCTTGCAGGTCACCCTTGCTGTCGCCCACGAACCAGAGACCTTTGAGGTCCGCTGCGTAATGACGGGCGATGGCCTGCAGCATGCCGGGTTTTGGCTTGCGGCAGGTACAGCCATCGTCTGGCCCATGCGGGCAATAGACGATCAAACCGAGCTCGCCGCCCTGCTCTGCCACCAGCTTGCGCAAGCGCACGTGCATGGCATCCAGAGTGGCCAGATCGTAATAACCTCGGGCAATGCCCGACTGGTTGGTGGCGACGGCCACCGTCCAGCCGGCCTTGCTCAGCGCTGCGATAGCTTCGATCGAGCCAGGAATGGGCAGCCACTCCGCCACCGACTTTATGTAAGTGTCGGAGTCATGATTGATCACGCCATCCCGATCGAGTATCAGCAGTTTCACAGCGACTCCTTGTCAGCCCAGCAGCGAGATGTCGGCGACGCCGAGGAACAGGCCGCGCAAACGCGACAACAGGGCATAACGGTTGGCACGCACGTTGGCGTCTTCTGCGTTGACCATCACGGCTTCGAAGAACGCATCGACCGGCTCACGCAACATCGCCAGACGCGCCAGCGATTCGCTGTACTGACGCTCGGCAGCCATAGGCTGGATCGCGTGATCGGCCTGCTGGATGGCCGAGTACAGCGAGAACTCGTTGGCGTTGTCGAAATACTTGGGCTCGACGGTCTGGGCAATGCTGCCCTCGGCCTTGCTCAAGAGGTTCGATACACGCTTGTTCACTGCGGCCAGTGCAGCGGCCTGTGGCAGTTTGCGGAAGGCCTGGACCGCCTGGACGCGCTGATCGAAATCCAGCGCCGAAGCCGGTTGCAGGGCACGTACCGAGAGGTACACCGCCACGTCGACGCCTTCGTCTTCATAACGCGCACGCAGACGATCGAAGATGAAGTCGAGAACCTGTTCCGCCAGACCGGCCGGCTTGATCTTCGCGCCGAACTGCGCGACGGCGAATTTCACCGTTTCGACCAGGTTCAGGTCGAGCTTCTTCTCGATCAGGATGCGCAGGATGCCCAGTGCTGCACGACGCAGGGCATACGGGTCCTTGCTGCCGGTAGGCAGCATGCCGATACCGAAGATACCGACCAGCGTATCGAGCTTGTCGGCAATGGCCACCGCAGCACCGGTCAGTGTGGTCGGCAGTTCGGCACCCGCGCCACGTGGCATGTACTGCTCGTTGAGCGCCAGCGCGACATCTTCCGGCTCGCCGTCGGCCTTGGCGTAGTAGTAACCGGCAATGCCCTGCATTTCCGGAAACTCGCCGACCATCTCGCTCGACAGGTCGCACTTGGAGAGCAGACCGGCCCGCGCAGCACGCTGGGCGTCGCCGCCGATGCGCGGTGCGATGTAAGCGGCCAGCTTCGACACACGCTCGGCCTTGTCGAACACGCTGCCCAACTGCGCCTGGAACACGACGTTCTTCAGGCGATCGTTGAAGGTTTCGAGCTTCTGCTTCTTGTCCTGCTTGAAGAAGAACTCGGCGTCGGTCAGGCGTGGACGAACCACCTTCTCGTTACCGGCGATGATCTGTGCCGGGTCCTTGCTCTCGATGTTGGCCACGGTGATGAAGCGCGGCAGCAGCTTGCCGTCGACATCCAGCAGGCAGAAATACTTCTGGTTGTCCTGCATGGTGGTAATCAAGGCTTCCTGAGGGACTTCCAGGAAGCGCTCTTCGAACGAGCACACCAGCGGAACCGGCCACTCGACCAGACCGGCCACTTCGTCCAGCAGGCTTGGCGGCACGATGGCGGTGCCTTCCTGCTGGGTGGCCAGCTCGTCGACGCGCTTGCTGATGATCTGGCGACGTTCGTTGAAGTCGGCCAGTACATGAGCGGTGCGCAGGTCACTGAGGTAACCGGCAGGCGAAGAAATGCGCACGTCTTGCGGATGATGGAAGCGATGACCGCGCGAATGACGACCCGCGCTCTGGGCGAGGATCGTGCAGTCCACCACCTGATCACCGAACAGCATCACCAGCCACTGGGTCGGCCGCACGAACTCTTCCTTGCGAGCACCCCAGCGCATGCGCTTGGCAATCGGCAGGTCGTTCAGCGAGTCTTCGACGATGGTCGGCAACAGCGACGTCGTCGGCTTGCCGAGGATGGTCTGGCTGTAACGCAGTTTCGGACCGCTCTGATCGATTTCGCTCAGGTCGACGCCGCACTTCTTGGCGAAGCCCAGGGCGGCCTGAGTCGGGTTGCCGTCGGCATCGAACGCGGCCTGACGCGGTGGGCCGTCGAGGTTGACGCTGCGATCCGGTTGTTGCGTGGCCAGTGCGGTAATCAGCACGGCCAGACGACGCGGTGCGGCGTAGACCTGTTTGGCGCTGTAGGTCAGACCTGCGCCTGCGAGACCTTTTTCAATACCGGCGAGAAACGCATCGGCCAGCGAGACGAGGGTCTTGGGTGGCAGTTCTTCGGTGCCCAGTTCGACCAGAAAATCTTGAGCACTCATTGCGCTGCCTCCAGCTTGGCCAACACTTCATCGCGTAGATCGGGCGGCGCCATCGGGAAGCCGAGACGTGCCCGAGCCTGCAGGTAGGCCTGAGCCACCGAACGGGCCAGCGTGCGCACGCGCAGAATGTATTGCTGACGCGCCGTCACGGAAATCGCGCGACGGGCATCCAGCAGGTTGAAGGTGTGCGAGGCCTTGAGGACCATTTCGTAGCCGGGCAATGGCAGCTCCAGCTCGATCAGGCGTGCGGCTTCGCTTTCGTAGAAGTCGAACAGCTCGAACAGTTTGTCGACGTTGGCGTGTTCGAAGTTGTAGGTCGACTGCTCCACTTCGTTCTGGTGGAACACGTCGCCGTAGGTCACTTTGCCGAACGGGCCGTCAGCCCAGACCAGATCGTAGACCGAGTCCACGCCCTGCTGGTACATCGCCAGACGCTCGAGGCCGTAGGTGATTTCGCCGGTAACCGGGTAGCACTCCAGACCACCGACCTGCTGGAAGTAGGTGAACTGCGAGACTTCCATGCCGTTGAGCCAGATCTCCCAGCCCAGACCCCAGGCGCCCAGCGTCGGCGATTCCCAGTTGTCTTCGACGAAGCGCACGTCGTGCACCAGCGGATCGAGACCGATGTGCTTGAGCGAGCCCAGGTACAGTTCCTGGAAGTTGTCCGGGTTCGGCTTGAGAATCACCTGAAACTGGTAATAGTGCTGCAGGCGGTTCGGGTTTTCGCCGTAACGGCCGTCAGTCGGGCGACGGCTTGGCTGTACGTAAGCGGCGTTCCAGGTTTCCGGGCCTACGGCGCGCAGAAACGTGGCAGTGTGGAACGTGCCGGCGCCTACTTCCATATCGTAGGGCTGAAGTACCACGCAACCTTGTTCTGCCCAGTATTGCTGGAGGGCGAGGATCAAGTCTTGGAAGGTACGCACGGCTGGCGTAGGCTGGCTCACAAATTTCACCTGTGCTGGGCTGCGATTCAAAGAGCGGGAGTATACCCGATTCGGCCGCACGTCCACTCCTTGGGAGCCCTATGACACGCTGCTTTTGGTGCAACGAAGACCCCCTGTACATCGCATATCACGATCAGGAGTGGGGAGTGCCGCTGCGCGATGCGCAGAAGCTCTTCGAGTTGCTTTTGCTCGAAGGGTTCCAGGCCGGGCTGTCGTGGATCACGATTCTCAAGCGGCGCGCGCGTTATCGCGAAGTGCTGCACGGTTTTGACGTCGAGCGCCTGGCGCAGCTGAGCGATGCCGAAATAGAGGCGCTGATGCTTGATCCGAGCATCATCCGCAACCGCCTCAAGCTCAAGGCGGTGCGCACCAATGCGCGGGCCTGGCTGGAACTGGAAGACCCGGTCGCGCTGCTCTGGTCGTTTGTCGGTGGTACCCCGAAGATCAATCACTTCAAGGATCGCAGCGAAGTCCCGGCGATTACCGCCGAGGCCGAAGCGATGAGCAAGGCACTGAAAAAGGCCGGTTTCACCTTTGTCGGGCCGACCATCTGTTACGCCTACATGCAGGCCAGCGGCATGGTCATGGACCACACTGTCGATTGCGATCGGTATGCGATCCTGAGCCGCTGACGGTTACACTACCCGCCTCGAGAATCTGGGAGTCATCTGTGGATAAGTTCAAAGGCGCCGTAATGGTCGGGGCGTTGCGATTGTTTGCGCTGTTGCCATGGCGCGCGGTGCAGTGGACAGGCACCGCGATTGGCTGGCTGATGTGGAAGCTGCCCAACCGCTCGCGGGAAGTGGCGCGGATCAATCTGTCCAAGTGCTTCCCCGAGCTGAGCGAGCCCGAGCTGGAAAAGCTCGTCGGCCGCAGCCTCATGGACATCGGCAAGACCTTGACCGAAAGCGCCTGTGCGTGGATCTGGCCGGCACAGAAATCGATCGACCTGGTGCGTGAAGTCGAAGGGCTCGATGTGCTCAAGGACGCGCTGGCGTCCGGCAAGGGCGTGGTCGGCATCACCAGTCACCTGGGCAACTGGGAAGTGCTCAATCACTTCTACTGCAGCCAGTGCAAGCCGATCATTTTCTATCGTCCACCCAAGCTGAAAGCCGTGGACGACCTGTTGCGCAAGCAGCGTGTGCAGTTGGGCAACCGGGTGGCGGCGTCGACCAAGGAAGGCATTCTCAGTGTCATCAAGGAAGTGCGCAAAGGCGGCTCGGTGGGTATTCCGGCCGATCCGGAGCCGGCTGAATCAGCGGGTATCTTCGTGCCCTTCTGCGGCACCATGGCCCTGACCAGCAAGTTTGTGCCGAACATGCTGGCAGGCGGCAAGGCAGTCGGCGTCTTCCTGCACGCCATGCGCCTGCCGGATGGCTCGGGTTACAAAGTGGTACTCGAAGCGGCGCCCGAAGCGATGTACAGCACCGACACCGAAACCTCGGCAGCGGCGATGAGCAAAGTGGTCGAGAAATACGTGCGGGCGTATCCGAGCCAGTACATGTGGACCATGAAGCGCTTCAAGAAACGCCCGCCAGGTGAGGCGCGCTGGTACTAGAAAGGACCGGACGCGGAGCGTCCGCAACGGCGTGTCCACGCTGGAGCATGGGCACGATCGTGTTCCTGCAGACACCTATCGTTCCTCACGCTCCGCGTGGGAATGCAGTGCGTGACGCTCTGCGTCACAAATCTGCGCCGCACCACAGTTCTCAGGATAGGACGCAGAGCGTCCAGAACGGCATGCCCACGCTGGAGCATGGGCACGATAGTGTTTCCCTCAACTGGCGGCCGCAATCAATCCGCGTCGCTCCAGCGCCACCTGAGTCCCTTCCGGACTCATCCGCACCAGGTTCACCGGGATGGATTTGGCCGCAGGGGTGTTGCCGTGTTTATCCCGATTGGCCAGTGGTAGCAGGCCGTTGGTCTCCGGGTAGTACGCTGCGCAGCATCCCTGCGGCACGTCGTAGGGGATGACCTTGAAACCCGCTGCTCGCCGCGCGGTGGTCGGGTCGAGCGCCGTCTGAAACTCGATGTAGTCCCCGGCCTTCAGCCCCAGGCGTTCGATGTCCTGCGGGTTGAGCATCACCACCATGCGGTCGCCAAAGATGTCCCGATAGCGGTCATCGTTGGAATACACCGTGGTGTTGAACTGGTCATGGCTGCGGATCGTCATCAACTGCAGATGCTCGGCCCCCGGCGGCGTGTCGTCTTCGTCGTAGATGCCTTCGGGAAAGAGGAAGTTGGCCTTGCCCGACTCGGTGTCCCACTTGCGCTCACTGGCGGCATTGGGCAATCGAAAACCTCCGGGTTCGAGGATGCGCTGATTGAAATCGTAAAACTGCTCGGGCAGTACTTCTTCGATCTTGTCGCGAATCCTGGCGTAGTCACCCACATAGCTGTCCCAGTCCACCTTGGGATTGGGCGCAAGCGTCGCTTTGGCGATACCGGCAATGATCGCCACTTCGGAAATCAGATGTTTCGACGCAGGCTCGAGCATGCCGGTCGAGCCGTGCACCATCGACATCGAGTCCTCCACCGTAATGGTTTGCGCCACACCGTTCTGCAGGTCGCGCTCCGAACGTGCCACGCACGGCAGCAGAAAGGCCTTCTGACCATGGACTGTCGCGCTGCGGTTGAGCTTGGTGTTGACCAGCACCGTCATTTTCAGACGGCTGACGGTCGGGCAGATCACATAGGTGTCCGGAATGGCACGGAAAAAATTACCGCCCATGGAAATCAGCGCTTCCACCTCGCCACGCAACAGGGCTTCGCAGGTCTCGGCCACAGCGTGACCTTTTTTTCTGGACGCCTCGAAACCGAACACCTTGCTCATGCTGGCCAGAAACGGTTCGCCGGCCTTTTCGTAGATGCCCATCGTCCTGTCGCCCTGTACGTTGGAATGCCCACGCACCGGACACGCCCCCGCACCAAGCTTGCCGATGTTGCCGCGTAACAGCAGCAGGTTGATGATCTGCTGCATGGCGTCACCGCCGCGCTTGTGCTGAGTGATGCCCATTCCCCAGCAGCAGATGACCCCCTTCGAGCGCTTATAGACCGCCGCCACCTCTTCGATGGCCTGACGCGTCAGGCCCGAATGGCGCTCGATGATGTCCCAGGGCAACTGTCGGCAGTAATCGGCGTACTGCTCGAAGCCATGGGTGTGTTCTTCAATGAACGCCACATCGAGTACACGTGGCAGGTGTTCACGCTGCGCCACGTCGTCGGCTTCGATCACGGCCTTGCAAACGCCTTGCAGGGCGATCATGTCGCCGCCGATCCTGACCTGATGGTACTGCGAGCTGATTTCCACCCCATGCAGACTGAGCATGTCGCGCGGGTCCTGCGGCGCCGCAAAACGTACCAGCGCCCTCTCCCGCAGCGGGTTGAACGAGATGATGCTCGCGCCCCGGCGCGCGGCGGCGTGCAGCTCGGACATCATGCGCGGGCTGTTGGTCCCGGGGTTCTGGCCGATGATGAAAATCGCGTCGGCGCTCTCGAAATCCTCCAGCGTCGTGGTGCCTTTGCCAACCCCGATCGACTCGGGCAGCGCCGCGGTGGTGGTCTCATGGCACATGTTCGAGCAGTCAGGGAAGTTGGCCATGCCGTACATCCGGCCAAACAGCTGATACAGAAAGGCGGCTTCGTTCGATGTGCGCCCTGAGGTGTACAGCTCCAGCTTCCACGGGTCGCTCAGGTTGCGCAGTTCTTCGCCGATCTCGGCGAACGCCTCGTCCCAGGTGACGGGCAGGTATTTGTCACTGGCGGCGTCGTAGCGCATCGGCTCGGTGATACGGCCTTCTGCTTCCAGCTCGTGGTCGCTCCAGGTGGCCAGTTCGCTGACCGTATGCCGGGCGAAGAACTCAGGAGTCACGCGTTTCTTGGTCGATTCCCAGGCCAGTGCCTTGGCACCGTTCTCGCAGTATTCAAAGGTGTGCGGCTTTTTCGGGTCCGGCCAGGAGCAGCTGGGGCAGTCGAAGCCTCCAGGCTTGTTCATGGACATCAGCGTGCGGTTGCCCTTGATCAGCACATGCTGGTGCAACAGGTGCTTGTTGACCGCACTGAGCGCGGCCCAGCCACCTGCCGGCGTGCCGTCGGTCTGTGATCCCTGAAGCGGGGCCTGGGAGTTTTCCGATTCGGACATGGGGTGTGTTCTCTCTCATAAAGCCCGTGAAGGCATGAAGCTCGTGTGTCTGAGATACACGGGCTCAGAGAGAATTCGCCCGAGTCGACGAGCGTTGCCGACAGGGCGCGTCGGCAAGAGGTTCAGTCAGGGTCATGCCCTGTTCAGCAGCGGTTCAGAAAAAGCTCAGGCCGACCTGAAACAGCCGCTCGACATCGCGAATGCACTTCTTGTCTACAAGGAACATGATCACATGGTCACCGGATTCGATCACCGTGATGTCATGGGCAATAAGCACTTGTTCGTCGCGGATCACTGCGCCGATTGCCGTACCGGTCGGCAGGTTGATGTCCTTGATCGCACGGCTGACGACCTTGCTGGATTTCGAGTCGCCGTGAGCGACGATCTCGATGGCTTCGGCTGCACCGCGTCGCAGCGAATGCACGCTGACGATATCACCGCGGCGCACGTGGGCCAGCAGCGTGCCGATGGTTGCCAGTTGCGGGCTGACCGCAACGTCGATTTCGCCACCCTGCACCAGGTCGACGTAGGCCGGGTTATTGATCAGCGTCATCACCTTGCGTGCGCCCAGACGCTTGGCCAGCAGCGACGACATGATGTTGGCTTCATCGTCGTTGGTCAGCGCCAGGAACAGGTCGGTGTTGCCGATGTTTTCTTCCAGCAGCAGGTCGCGGTCCGATGAGCTGCCCTGCAGCACCACCGTGCTGTCCAGGTGTTCCGACAGATAGCGGCAGCGCGCCGGGCTCACTTCGATGATCTTCACCTGATAGCGGCTTTCGATGGCTTCAGCCAGACGCTCGCCGATGTTGCCGCCGCCGGCGATGACGATACGTTTGTAGTTCTCGTCCAGGCGCCGCAGCTCGCCCATCACGGCGCGAATGTCAGCCTTGGCGGCAATGAAGAACACCTCGTCGTCGGCCTCGATGACCGTGTCGCCATGCGGCAGTATCGCCCGGTCGCGGCGATAGATCGCCGCGATGCGCGTTTCGACATTCGGCATGTGCGCTCGTAGCTGACGCAGCGGCTGACCGACCAGCGCGCCGCCGTAGTAGGCTTTGACCGCGACCAGTTGCGCTTTGCCTTCGGCGAAGTCGATCACCTGCAGCGCACCGGGGTACTCGATCAGACGCTTGATGTAGTTGGTGACGACCTGCTCCGGACTGATCAGCACGTCGACCGGGATCGCGTTTTTATCGAACAGGCCTGCGCGTGTCAGGTACGCCGCTTCACGGATGCGCGCGATCTTGGTCGGCGTATGGAACAGCGTATGGGCCACCTGACAGGCAATCATGTTGGCTTCGTCGCTGCTGGTCACCGCGACCAGCATGTCGGCGTCGTCCGCGCCGGCCTGACGCAACACCGCCGGGTAGGAGCCCTTGCCCTGCACGGTGCGGATGTCCAGGCGGTCGCCCAGATCGCGCAACCGGTCGCCGTCAGTGTCGACCACGGTGATGTCGTTGGCTTCGCCCGCCAGATGCTCGGCCAGCGTACCGCCTACCTGCCCTGCACCCAGAATGATGATTTTCACGCGCTTACTCCCGCGCCGACGCGATCTTGATCAGTTTGGCGTAGTAGAAACCGTCGTGGCCGCCTTGCTGGGCCAGCAGCTGGCGACCATGGGCTTGCTTGATACCCGCGGGCGGCTGTCCGGCCTGCCCGGCGATGTCCAGCTCTCTGGCCCCGGAGGTACGCGCCAGAAACGCCTCGATGACGTCGGTGTTTTCGGTTGGCAGTGTCGAGCAGGTCGCGTACACCAGCATGCCGCCTACCTGCAGCGTAGGCC
Organism: Pseudomonas sp. P129; assembly: GCF_020312195.1. Taxonomy (NCBI): domain Bacteria; kingdom Pseudomonadati; phylum Pseudomonadota; class Gammaproteobacteria; order Pseudomonadales; family Pseudomonadaceae; genus Pseudomonas; species Pseudomonas sp. P129. The sequence continues at coordinate 149,257 of NZ_JAGPYS010000008.1, forward strand.
ACAACGCATCGAGCAGCTCGCCCTGCAAGGCCGCCAGCGCGGCGATGTCATCTGCCTGACGAGTCAGTTTGATGTCCGGATGCCGACGAATCACGCCGGTCGCCGAGCACGGTGCGTCGAGCAGGATGCGCTGGAACGGTTTGCCGTCCCACCACTGCGCTGTCTCGCGGGCGTCGGCTGCAATCAGCTCGGCATCCAGTCCCAGGCGATCGAGGTTTTCACGCACGCGCACCAGACGCTTGGCTTCCAGATCCACCGCCACCACGCCGTCCAGTTGCGGCTGTACTTCCAGCAAGTGGCAGGTCTTGCCGCCCGGCGCGCAGCAGGCATCGAGTACCCGTTGCCCGGGGGCCAGCTCCAGCAGGTCGGCGGCCAGCTGCGCGGCTTCATCCTGCACGCTGATCCAGCCTTCGGCAAAACCGGGCAGCGAGCGCACATCGCACGGCTCGGCGAGGACGATGCCGTCCTGGCTGAAGATGCACGCGCTGGCTTGCAGGCCGGCAGTGTCGAGCAGTTCGAGGTATTGATCGCGACGGTGATGGCGTCGGTTGACGCGCAAGATCATTGGCGGGTGCGCATTGTTGGCTGCGCAGATGGCTTCCCACTGTTCCGGCCAGGCGGCTTTCAAAGCTTTCTGCAGCCAGCGCGGGTGGGCGGTACGCACCACCGGGTCGTGTTCCAGCTCGATCAGCAGCGCCTCGCCGTCACGTTGCGCATTGCGCAGCACGGCGTTGAGCAAGCCTTTGGCCCACGGCTTTTTCAATTTGTCGGCGCAGCCCACGGTTTCGCCAATCGCAGCATGGGCCGGAATGCGGCTGTAGAACAGTTGATAAAGGCCGACCAGCAACAAGGCTTCAACGTCGGCGTCGGCGGCCTTGAAGGGCTTCTGCAGCAGCTTGGCCGCCAATGCCGACAGACGCGGCTGCCAGCGCGCGGTGCCGAATGCCAGGTCCTGCGTCAGGCCACGATCACGCACCTCGACCTTGTCCAGTTGAGTCGGCAACGAGCTGTTCAGCGAGGCCTTGCCGCTGAGCACGGCAGCCAGTGCCTTGGCGGCGGCCAGACGCGGGTTCATTGGCCCAGCACCGTGCCGATGGCAAATTTCTCGCGGCGGCTGTTGAACAGGTCAGTGAAGTTCAGCGGCTTGCCGCCCGGCAATTGCAGACGGGTCAGGCGCAGCGCGTTCTGCCCGCAGGCGACGATCAGGCCATCCTTGCTGGCGCCGAGAATCGTCCCCGGCGCGCCCTGCCCTTCGGCCAGATCGGCGGCCAGGACTTTCAGGGTTTCTTCGTTCAGCGTGCTGTGACAGATCGGCCAGGGGTTGAAGGCGCGGACCAGGCGTTCAAGCTCATCGGCCGGACGCGTCCAGTCCAGGCGCGCTTCGTCCTTGTTCAGCTTATGGGCGTAGTTGGCCAGGCTGTCATCCTGAACCTCGCCGACCAGCGAGCCGTCCGCCAGACCGGCAATAGCCTGCAACACAGCAGGCGGACCGAGTTCGGCCAGGCGATCATGCAGCGTGCCGCCCGTGTCCTGCGCGGTAATCGGGGTGACCGCCTTGAGCAGCATCGGCCCGGTGTCCAGGCCCGCTTCCATGCGCATCACGGTTACGCCGCTCTCGGCATCACCGGCCTGCACCGCGCGCTGAATCGGCGCCGCACCGCGCCAGCGCGGCAGCAGCGACGCATGGCTGTTGATGCAGCCCAGGCGCGGAATATCCAGCACCACTTGCGGCAGGATCAGGCCGTAGGCGACGACCACCATCAAATCGGGTTGCAGCGCTGCCAGTTCAGCCTGCGCAGCAGGATCGCGCAGTGTGGGCGGCTGCATGACCGGTACGTCATGTTGCAGCGCCAGTTGCTTGACCGGGCTGGGCATCAGCTTTTGTCCACGACCGGCCGGGCGATCGGGCTGGGTGTACACGGCGACGATCTGGTGAGGGCTGTCGAGCAGGGCCTTGAGGTGTTCGGCGGCGAATTCCGGGGTGCCGGCGAAGACGATGCGCAGTGGCTCAGTCATGGAGTTCTCATTATAAAAAAAGGCCTGTTCAGGCCTTTTGGGGTAACGACGGATCAGGCGTTGAGCTTGTGCTGCTTTTCGAGCTTCTTCTTGATCCGGTCACGCTTGAGGTTGGAAAGGTAATCGACGAACAGCTTGCCGTTCAGGTGATCGCATTCATGCTGGATACAGATGGCGAGCAGGCCCTCGGCAACCAGTTCATAAGGCTTGCCGTCACGGTCCAGCGCCTTGACGCGGACCTTTTGCGGACGGTCGACGTTCTCGTAGAAGCCCGGCACCGACAGGCAGCCTTCCTGATACTGATCCATTTCATCGGTCAGTTTTTCGATTTCAGGATTGATGAAGACCATCGGTTCGCTACGGTCTTCGCTCAGGTCCATGACGACCACGCGCTTGTGGACGTTGACCTGAGTCGCGGCCAGGCCAATACCTGGCGCTTCGTACATGGTTTCAAACATGTCGTCGACCAACTGGCGAATGCCGTCGTCTACCATCGCCACAGGTTTGGCGATGGTGCGCAGGCGCGAATCGGGAAATTCGAGGATGTTTAGAATGGCCATATACGTAAGAGCTGCACTGTTAAGGTAAAGTCAATGTTGGGTGCCGGGCCCGGGAGTTCAAGGCAGGCAGCCCAGGACAGGACTCTAGGGTTCGCGTGAGGCAACATGATAAAGGGATTCACCGCATGAGGAAATCACTACTCGCCCTGCTGCTGCTGACCGCCAGCGGTCTTGCGCAGGCGCAAGTGCAACTCAGGGAAGGCTATCCACAGAGCTACACCGTTGTCGCCGGGGACACACTCTGGGACATTTCCGGCAAGTTCTTGCGTGAACCGTGGAAATGGCGCGAGATCTGGCGGGCCAATCCGCAAGTCCATGATCCTGACCTGATCTACCCCGGTGACACTCTCGCGCTGACCTGGGTCGATGGTCAGCCGCGCGTGACGCTCAATCGGGGCCAGTCGCGTGGCACCATCAAATTGTCACCGCGGGTGCGCAGTACGCCGATGGTCGAGGCCATTCCGAGCATTCCGCTGGGCGCGATCAACGCCTTCCTGATCAACAATCGGATTGTCGACAGCGCCGAGCAGTTCGAAAAAGCCCCCTACATCGTTGCGGGCAACGCCGAGCGCGTGCTCAGTGGCAACGGTGATCGTGCCTATGCACGGGGCGCGCTGGACCCGGCGCACAGCGTCTATGGCATCTTCCGTCAGGGCAAGACCTACGTCGATCCCAAGACCCAGGAAGTGCTGGGGATCAATGCCGATGACGTCGGCAGCGCCGAGGTGGTTGCCACCGAGGGTGACGTCTCGACCCTGATTCTGCAGCGCTCCACACAGGAAGTGCGTCTGGGCGATCGTTTATTCAGCAGCGAAGAGCGGGCCATCAACTCGACGTTCCTGCCCAGCGCTCCGCAGGCGCCGATAGACGGTTTGATTCTGGATGTGCCACGCGGCGTCACTCAGGTCAGCGTGCTGGATGTGGTCACGCTCGACAAGGGCAAACGCGACGGCCTGACCGAGGGCAACGTGCTGGCGATCTACAAGACCAGCGAGACCGTGCGCGACCGGATCACCGGTGAACAGGTAAAAATCCCCGACGAACGGGCCGGCCTGCTGATGGTTTTCCGTACCTACGACAAGCTTAGTTACGCCTTGGTCCTGCAAGCCAACCGATCTTTGGCCATCATGGACAAGGTTCGCAACCCGTAGACGCATGTTTCAGATCTGACACGGATTTGTGCGACGAACCAGACACTTATCAAATTGTTGTCAACAGAGTTATCCACAGGTTTGTGCATCCCTCGGGATGCACGATGGATCAGGGACGATCTCATGCCATTGTTCGAAAATGCCCCCTCTTCACCCGCAGAGCTGGAAGCGCGTTTGCGCATGCACCGCTTGCCCGAGATAGGGCCGAAACGCTTTTCCAGACTGATTGAAGCCTTCGGTTCGGCCTCGTCGGCGCTCAGTGCGCCGGCCAGCGCATGGCGTGCGCTGGGTATTCCTGGTGCCTGTGCCGAGGCGCGTCGTGACCCCTCCGTACGTGATGGCGCCAGTGCCGCATTGGCCTGGCTGGAGCGTCCGGCCCAGCATTTGCTGATGTGGGACGACCCTGGCTACCCCGCATTGCTGGCGCAGATCGCTGATCCACCGCCGCTGATCTTCATTGCCGGCGACCCTTCGATCCTTGAGCGTCCGCAGTTGGGAATGGTCGGCAGTCGTCGCGCTTCACGACCCGGGCTGGACACCGCCAGCGCTTTTGCGCGCAGCCTGGCGGCTGCCGGTTTTGTGATCACCAGTGGCCTGGCGCGGGGTATTGACGGCGCCGCGCATCAGGGCGCATTGGATGTCGGGGGGCTTACAATCGGCGTGCTTGGCACCGGGCTCGAAAAACTTTATCCACAGCAGCATCGCGCGCTCGCAGCGCAGATCGCGGCACAGGGCGGCGCAGTGATTTCCGAGTTCCCGCTGGACGCCGGACCGCAGGCCAGCAACTTCCCTCGGCGTAACCGAATCATCAGCGGCCTGTCGCTGGGCATACTGGTGGTCGAGGCCAGTGTCGCCAGCGGCTCGTTGATTACCGCGCGACTGGCCGCCGAGCATGGACGAGAGGTGTATGCGATACCTGGCTCGATTCATCACCCTGGCGCCAAGGGCTGTCATCAGTTGATACGTGACGGCGCGACACTGGTCGAGACCGTCGAGCACATTCTTGAAGGCTTGCAGCACTGGAAACGTGTTACGCCCGACATCGATCCTGTCACGCCGGCGAAGCCTGTCCCTTGCGATCATCCTTTATTGGCGCTGCTGCACGCCGCACCGCACACCAGCGAGGGGCTGTCGGTGTCATGCGGCTGGCCATTGCCCAAGGTATTGGCTGGCCTGACCGAGCTGGAACTGGACGGACGCATAAGCTGTGAAGCAGGACGATGGTTCGCCAGAGCGCCCTGAGGTTAAACTGCCGCCAGGATTCAGTGGAGAGACAAACAATGGTCAGCAGTTGGCGAGTGCAACAAGCCGCTCAGGATATTCGAGCCGGTGCGGTGATTGCCTACCCGACCGAGGCAGTCTGGGGGCTGGGGTGCGATCCGTGGGATGAAGAAGCGGTCTATCGTCTGCTGGCGATCAAGTCACGGCCGGTGGAAAAAGGCCTGATCCTGATTGCCGACAACATTCGCCAGTTCGACTTCCTGTTCGAAGACTTCCCCGAATTGTGGCTCGACCGCATGGCCAGCACCTGGCCTGGGCCCAACACCTGGCTGGTACCGCATCAGAACCTGCTGCCCGAGTGGATCACCGGTATTCACGAAACCGTGGCGCTGCGTGTTACCGATCACCCGACCGTACGTGAGCTGTGCGCACTGGTCGGTCCGTTGATTTCCACCTCCGCCAACCCGGCGGGCCGCCCGGCTGCGCGTTCGAGATTGCGCGTCGAGCAGTACTTCCGTGGGCAGATCGACGGGGTTCTCGGCGGCAGCCTGGGCGGGCGTCGAAACCCCAGCGTGATACGTGACATCGCCACCGCGCAGATCGTGCGCGCCGGCTGACGCTGGCGCACACAGCGCGGGTTCAGTGGTAGACGATCAAGGGATCAGAATGGTCGAGCCAGTGGTGCGCCGGGCCGACAGCTCGGTCTGCGCCCTGGCGGCGTCCTTCAGGGCGTACTGCTGAATGCCGTCGACCTTGAGCTTGCCGCTGGCGAGCATGTCGAACAGCTCGTCAGCCATGGCCTGCAGGTTCTGCGCATTGTTGGCGTAAGAGCCCAGCGTCGGGCGGGTGACATACACCGAACCCTTTTGCGCCAGAATCCCGAGATTCACGCCCGAGACCGGCCCGGAGGCATTGCCGAAGCTCACCACCAGCCCGCGTGGCGCCACGCAGTCGAGCGACGTCAACCAGGTGTCCTGGCCCACCCCGTCGTAGACCACCGGGCATTTCTTGCCGTCGGTCAGTTCCAGCACGCGGCTGGCGACGTCTTCGTGGCTGTAATCAATGGTTTCCCAGGCTCCAAGCGCCTTGGCGTGAGCGGCCTTCTCCGGCGAACTGACCGTGCCGATCAGTTTGCCGCCCAGGGCCTTGACCCATTGACAGGCCAGCGAGCCCACCCCGCCTGCGGCGGCATGAAACAGAATGATCTCGCCCGGCTTCACCTGATAGGTCTGACGCAGCAGATACTGCACCGTCAGGCCCTTGAGCATCAGGGCTGCGGCCTGCTCGAAACTGATCGAGTCCGCCAGCTTGACCAGATTCGCTTCAGGCAGCACGTGCACTTCGCTGTACGCCCCCAGCGGCCCGGTGCCATAAGCGACACGATCACCGACCTTGAAGCGCGTCACCTCGGCCCCCACCGCCTCGACCACCCCCGCCCCTTCTGCACCGAGGCCGGAAGGCAGCGACGGCGCCGGATACAGCCCGTTGCGGTAATAGGTATCGATGAAATTCAGGCCAATGGCCTTGTTACGCACCACCACCGCCTGCGGCCCCGGAGCCTCCGGCTCGAAATCGACATATTCAAGAACCTCGGGTCCTCCGACAGTGCTGAACTGGATACGCTTTGCCATGTGCTCTCTCCTTGATGGTTAAAACAAGCTGCGAAAGCCCCCATCGGACTCCTTCCCCGGACCTTCGTCAACTGCCAGCCCGCGCCGCCGATGGTATGCTACGCGCCAATTTGCCTGCGCCTCTTTTGCTGCGGGGGCTCAGCCGTTTGACGTCAGCCGTAAGGGATCCTCATGAGTACCCGTACCGAGGCCGTAAAAGCCTACCTGCTCGACCTGCAAGACCGTATCTGCACTGCGCTTGAACAGGAAGATGGCAGCGCACACTTCATGGAAGATGCCTGGACGCGTCCGGCGGGCGGCGGTGGTCGTACGCGGGTGGTCGAGAATGGCACGGTCATCGAGAAAGGCGGTGTCAATTTTTCCCATGTTTTCGGCAGCAATCTGCCGCCGTCTGCCAGCGCTCATCGGCCTGAACTGGCCGGGCGTGGTTTCGAGGCGCTGGGCGTTTCGCTGGTGATCCATCCGCACAACCCGCATGTGCCGACGTCCCACGCCAACGTGCGCTTCTTCATTGCCGAGAAAGAAGGTGAAGAGGCCGTCTGGTGGTTCGGTGGCGGTTTCGACCTGACGCCCTATTACGGCGTCGAGGAAGACTGCGTGCACTGGCACCGGGTTGCCGAGCGCGCCTGTGCGCCCTTCGGCGACGATGTCTACCCGCGCTACAAGGCCTGGTGCGACAGTTACTTCCACCTCAAGCATCGCGATGAACCGCGCGGCATCGGTGGTCTGTTTTTCGATGACGTGAACCAGTGGGATTTCGACACCAGCTTCGCCTTCATCCGCGCCATCGGTGATGCGTTCATCAATGCCTATCTGCCGATCGTGCGGCGGCGCAAGGCGGCGGCCTATACCGTGCAGCAGCGTGAGTTTCAGGAATTCCGTCGTGGTCGCTACGTCGAGTTCAACCTGGTGTATGACCGCGGCACGTTGTTCGGTCTGCAATCGGGTGGGCGTACCGAATCGATCCTCATGTCGCTGCCGCCGCAAGTCCGCTGGGGTTATGACTGGAAGGCCGCGCCGGGCAGCGAAGAAGCGCGTCTGACCGAATACTTCCTGACCGACCGCGACTGGCTGGCGGAAAACTGATGGACCGGTACGTCGTCTTCGGTAATCCCATCGGCCACAGCAAGTCGCCGTTGATTCATCGCCTGTTTGCCGAGCAAACCGGGCAAACGCTGGATTACCAAACCTCACTGGCACCGCTGGACGATTTCACCGCGTTTGCCCAGGCGTTTTTCCAGGCCGGGCGTGGCGCCAACGTCACCGTGCCGTTCAAGGAACAAGCCTGGCGCCTGGCCGACAGCCTGACCCAACGTGCGCAGCGCGCCGGGGCGGTCAACACCCTGAGCAAGCTCGACGACGGAACTCTGCTGGGCGATAACACTGACGGTGCGGGGCTGGTACGCGATCTGACGGTCAATTGCGGGCGCAGCCTGCGTGGTCAGCGCATTCTGTTGCTGGGCGCAGGCGGTGCGGTGCGTGGCGCGCTGGAGCCGTTGCTTGGGCAACAGCCCGCTGCGTTGGTGATCGCCAATCGTACGGTCGAGAAAGCCGAGCGGCTGGCGCAGGAGTTCGCCGACCTCGGGCCGGTATTCGCCAGCAGCTTCGACTGGCTTGAAGAGTCGGTGGACGTGATCATCAATGCCACCTCTGCCAGCCTGGCCGGAGAGCTGCCACCGATCGCGCCCAGCCTGATCCAGCCGGGAGTGACCTTCTGCTATGACATGATGTACAGCAACGAGCCTACTGCTTTTTGCCGTTGGGCCACCGAGCACGGCGCGGCGCGGGCGGTGGATGGTCTGGGCATGCTGGTCGAGCAGGCCGCAGAAGCCTTTCTGCTGTGGCGCGGTGTGCGTCCGGAGTCGACTCCGGTGCTGGCGGAGTTGCGCAGATTGCTGGCTGCGGGTTGATCGGCTATCTGCGAACTATCGTGCCAATGCTCCGAGTTATACACAAGTCCGCTTTTGATTCTGGCCGAAGGCCGTGGGAGCGAACCGGGCGACGCTTCGCTTGTTCGCGAAGGCGGTATTTCAGATGATGTATTTTCGACGATTATACCTGCCCTTTCGCGAACAAGTTCGCTCCCACGCCCTCCGGGCAGAAGCCAAATCTACGGCCTTATCGGGACCTTTGTAGAACGCAGAGCGTCGCGACGATGAGTTACAGCTCAATCCTCAAACAGAATCGGGCACTTCTCCGCGCCTTCCAGCTTGTGCAGCTCTTCGATCACTTGCGGCCTGGCATTGCGCAGGACCAGCACTCTGCCCTGCCGGCCCAGACGTCTGGCTTCCTGATGAAGCATCTCCACGCCTGAGTAATCGATGAAGTTGATCTGCTGCGCATCGATCACCACTCGCACACCTTCGGTACGTTGCAGGCGGGTTTGCAGGTAGTGGCTGGCGCCGAAGAAGATCGATCCGCCGACCCGCAGGACCTCCTCGTCGCCCTCGCGCCATTGCTGGACGCGCGGTTGCGAGGTGCGCTTGAGGTAGAAGAACAGCGAGGCCAGTACACCGGCGTAGATCGCGGTTTGCAGCTCCAGCAGCAGGGTGGCCAGGCAGGTCAGCGCCATCACGAAAAACTCGGCGCGGCTGACGCGGAACAGTGCCCGAATGCCGCGGCGATCCACCAGCCCCCAACAGATCAGCAGGATTGAGGCGGCCATGGCCGGGATCGGAATGTGCGATATCAACGAGGCACCGGCGACCGCGAACAATGCCACCCACAACGCAGAAAACACACCCGCCAGCGGCGAGCGCGCACCAGCCTCGTAACTCAATGCCGCCCGGGTAAAAGACCCGGCTGACAGGTAGCCGGAGAACAGCGAGCCGACCATGTTCGACAGCCCCTGGGCACGCACTTCCTGATTGGCATTGAGCATCTGCTGCGAACGAGCCGACAGCGAGCGGGCAATCGACAGGCTGTTGACCAGCCCGAGCATGCCCACCGCCACGGCGGTCGGCAGCAGCTTGAGGATCAGTTCGAGGTCCAGCGGCAACGGGCTGAAGGGCGGCAGATGGCCGACGAAGGCGCTGACCACACGGACATGGCCGAACATCGCTGGCCACAGCCACACCAGCAGGCTGCTCGACACCAGGGCGATCAACAGCGTCGGCCAGCGAGGCACCAGAAGCTTGAGTCCGATGCCCAGCGCCAGGGTTAACAGGCCGAGCACCAGCGAAGACAGATCGACTTCACGCCAATGCTCGAGCACGGCGGTCAGGCTTTTTAGCGCGGTGGTCTGACTTGGCAGATCGATGCCCAGCAGATTGGGCATCTGCCCCAGCGCAATCACCACCGCAGCGCCCAGCGTGAAGCCCAGCACTACCGAATGCGAAACGAAATTGACCAGCGCACCGAAGCGCATCATCCCCAGCAACAGCTGAAACACACCGGCGATGAAGGTCAGCAGCAGGATCAACATGATGTAGTCCTGACTGGCCGGGACGGCGAGCGGGCTGACGCTGGCGTATAGCACGATGGATATAGCCGCGGTCGGCCCACAGATCAGGTGCCAGGACGAACCCCACAGACAGGCAATGAGGACTGGAACAATCGCAGCGTACAGACCGTATTCAGGCGGCAGCCCGGCGATCAGTGCGTAAGCGATGGATTGCGGCAGCGCCAGAATGGCGCCACTCAGGCCCACCAGCGCATCACCCCCGACGCTGGCGCGATTCTGCTGCGGCAGCCAGGCGAGAAAGGGTAGAAATTTATGGCGATTGAGCCAGCGCATCGGTCCCTCATGTTGGATGGGTCACTGCATCACGACGTCAGACCGTTTCTGCCCGGAGCCGCGAGCGAACGCTAGTTCATGGCGTAGCATTTCGAGGTGGCGACGTTCGTATCTGACCCGGTTCCAGCACCTCTGAGCATGCAGATAACATAGTGTTTCTTGTTCTTGAGGGTCACTACCGGACCAATGTCTGCCACGTACGAAGAAACGACCGTTGCTCCTGCGTTGAGCATCTCTTCCATAGAGACATTGACGGCCTCCAGCCTGGTCGGATATTCCAGCGCGTTTCCAGGCACTTTGGCGCTGGTTTCTGGTGGCCAGCTACCCGCAGAGGCAAAGGATGCGCTCAGAATCAGGGCCAGCGAGAGGGGTATAAGTGACCTTTTCATACTGTTCTCCAGAGTTAGCGGATAGGCCGCACGGCAGTCTAGTGGTTTGTCCCCTTTCGTTGGTTCCTTATTGCTATTCCAGAATGACGCTTCGGAGCGCTAACATTGCTGAAAAACCGGCGCAGTGGAAACTCCTGACGCCGGGTCACTACTTAGTTTAGTGTCGAGGCCTACAATTTCGCCTTCACCGCTGCCAGCCCGTCCTTGCCATCAACCGTCTTCACGCCCTCCAGCCACTTTTCCAGCACCGCCGGGTTGGCCTTGATCCAGGCCTTTGCCGCCTCGCTGTTGCTGACCTTCTTGTTGACCACCTCGGCCATGATGCTGTTTTCCATGTCCAGGGTGAAGCTCAGATGGGTCAGCAGCTTGCCGACGTTCGGGCAGGCTTGAGCATAACCTTTGCGGGTCAGTGTAAAGACCGAGCCGGTGTCACCAAAGTATTTCTCGCCGCCCTTGAGGTAGTGCATGCCCTTGATCTGTACGTTCATCGGGTGCGGCGTCCAGCCGAGGAACACCACAAAGGCCTTTTTCTTCACGTTGCGATTGACCTCGGCCAGCATCGCGGTCTCGCTGGATTCCACCAGCTTCCATTTGCCCAGATCGAATTCGTTCTTCTTGATGATCTCCTGCAACGACAGGTTGGCAGGCGCGCCAGAACCGATGCCATAGATCTTCTTGTCGAACTTGTCAGCAAATTTGCTCAGGTCGGCAAAGTCATGCACACCGGCATCCCAGACGTAATCCGGCACGGCCAGGGTGAATTCGGTGCCCTCAAGGTTCTTCGCCAGTTGCGTCACATCGCCGATGGCCACGAACTTGTCGTAGAAGCCCTGCTGCGCCGGCATCCAGTTGCCCAGAAACACATCCAGCTTGCCGTCTTTCAAACCGCCATAGGCGATCGGCACGGCCAGGGTATCGACCTTGGGCTTGTAGCCCAGACCTTCGAGTACCACGCTGGTAATGGCGTTGGTGGCCGCAATGTCACTCCAGCCGGGATCGGCCATCTTCACGGTGCTGCAACTGGCGTCCTCTGCCTGTGCTGCAAGGCTGCCGAGGGTCATGACCGCGACCGCAACGGCTGTGGATAACTTCTTCATTGATGTACCCCTTTGGTTTTTTTGGTGTGGGCAGGGTCAAGGTTGCGGAAAACGTGCCTTGCGCTCCAGATCGTCCAGATCAATGTGGTTGCGCATGTACTGCTGACTGGCGTCGACCAGTGGCTGGTGATCCCAACTCTTCAGCTTGCCGGTTGCCAGCGATTTGGCGACGAAGCGCCTTCTGCGCTGGCTGGCGAGCACCTGTTGGTGTATCGCCGGGATGTCCCACTTGGCCCGAGCTTCGGCCAGGAAATCGTTGAACAGCTTTTCATGGGTGGGTGACTGGCTCAGGTCCTTCTGCTCTTTCGGGTCCTTTTTCACATCGAACAGCAGGCACGGGTCCTGCTCCGAATAGATGAATTTGTACGCGCCACGACGGATCATCATCAGCGGGCTGGTGGTGCCTTCGGCCATGTACTCACCGAACACCTCATCGTGCCCGCCCTTGCGTTTCAAATGCGGCATCAGCGAACGTCCGTCCATTGGCAAACCGGCGTCCAGTTTGCCTTTGGCCATTTCGACGAAGGTCGGCAGCAAGTCGGCAGTCGACACCGACGCACTGACCCGTCCCGGTTTGAACTGGCCCGGCGCGTACACCACCAGCGGCACGCGCGCGGCCATTTCGAACCAGTGCATTTTGTACCAGAGGCCCTTCTCGCCCAGCATGTCGCCGTGATCGCCGGAGAACACCACGATGGTGTCTTCCGCCAACCCGACTTCATCGAGCGTCTGCATCAGTTTGCCGACGTTGAGGTCAATGTAGCTGCACGCACCGAAGTAGGCGCGGCGGGCATCACGAATCTTGTCGGTCGGCATGGGCTTGTCCCACAGGTCATAGACCTTGAGCAGCCGTTGTGAATGCGGGTCCAGCGCGGCCTGGTTGGCGTGCGGCGTGGGCATCGGTATTTCGTCGTCGGCGTACAGGTCCCAGAACGGCAGAGGGATGGTGTACGGGTCATGAGGGTGAGTCATGGAAACGGTCAGGCAGAACGGCGCATCCCCGTCCTGGCGCACATGGTCATAAAGGTATTGCTGGGACTTGAACAGCACCTCTTCATCGAAGTCCAGCTGGTTGGTGCGAATGCACGGACCGGCCTGCAACACCGAAGACATGTTGTGATACCAGCTTGGCCGCACGTCCGGCTCGTCCCAGTTGACCGACCAGCCGTAATCGGCCGGGTAGATGTCACTGGTCAGGCGTTCTTCGTAGCCGTGCAGTTGATCCGGTCCGCAGAAATGCATCTTGCCTGCGAGGGCGGTCTTGTAGCCCAGCGCACGCAGGTAGTGGGCATAGGTCGGAATATCGGCCGGGAAGTCGGCTGCGTTGTCGTACGCGCCGATCCTGCTCGGCAGCTGGCCGCTGACCAGGGTGAAGCGCGACGGTGCGCATAGCGGGCTGTTGCAATACGCCGAGTCGAACACTACGCCGTTGGCAGCCATGCGGCTCAGGTTCGGCATCAGAATCGGGGACCGGGCGTAAAACGGCAACATTGGCGCGGCCATTTGATCGGCCATGATGAACAGAATATTTTTGCGCTTCATGTAATCGCTGCGTCCCATTGTGAAAAGTTATGCGAAAGTGCCGGGTATGAGGATGGAGTCCATAAGTTTCAGGGTAAAGCCCATACACAGCAATGCCTAGGATAAGCCCAGCTAATGTTTGAATCTTTCGGCGATGTGTCACTCGACCTGCTGCGTGCCTTTGAGGTCGCGGCGCGCTTGCGCAGCTTCACCGCGGCAGCCCTCGAACTGGGCACGACACAGCCCGCTGTCAGCCAGCAGATCAAGCGTCTCGAAGAGCAACTCGCTACCCGATTGTTCGACCGCATCTACCGTGGCATCGAATTGACCGACGCCGGTGAAGTGTTGTTCAGCCATGTGCAGGCCGGGCTGCAATCCATCGACAGCGGAGTGATAGCCATCACCGAACACCACCAGCACGAAGTGCTTCAAGTGGCGACCGACTTCGCCTTCGCCGCTTACTGGCTGATGCCGCGTCTGCACCGCTTCCACAAGGTCAACCCGGACGTGGACGTCAGCCTGGTCACCAGCGAGCGTACCCACAGCATGTTACGCGCCGATATCGACGTTGCCGTGCTGTTCGGTGACGGGCGCTTCAAACAGGGAGAAAGCCACTGGCTGTTCAGCGAAGAAGTCTTCCCGGTGTGCAGCCCGCAACTGCTCGCCGGGCGCCAGACGCCGCTGCCCACCGATGCGCTGCGCGACTTTCCACTCCTGCACCTGCGTGGCGAGAGCATCAACAACTGGTTCGACTGGGCGGGTGTATTCCGCGCGCTGGACATCCCCCAGGCCCCCGCGCCCGGTCAACTGCGCTTCGACAACTACACCCTGCTGATCCAGGCGGCCATCGGCGGACAAGGCATCGCCATCGGCTGGAAGCACCTGGTCGACGATCTGCTCGATCAAGGCCTGCTCTGTCGCCCTATCGCCGGCGCGGCGATTTCCGGTCAGGGCTATTACGTGGTCCTGCCCCAGCGCAAACGCCGCGTGCAGATCGTTCAGCAGTTCGTGGACTGGCTGGCCAGCGAGCAGGCGTTGAGCGGGGTTTCGCTGGCGGGTAGGCCATTGCCGTCGATTGCGGTTTAGGGAGGCGGTGTTCAAGGTTGAATTAAATATAAGTTCGAAGCAATTAGTGGTTAGATAGGAAATTTCTTACAAGTTTTACGGAAGTAAGCGGGTTTACTTTTGTTCTCATATAGTATTACTTAGGTTGTGTATTAGATGGCGGCTGCATCTGGAATGACTTTAAGTTATGGCTTTCTCAAATAGACGTGTGTGACGCGATTTGATAGTTTCAATCATCATGGATCTTGCTTAAAAGCGCATAAAGCGAGTATTTGAGATTTAACTTATAGATCAGTTTAAGTGCTCCTAAATAGAGCGCTTTGCCCATGCCGTATCAATACTGACCAGTTTATGGCATGCAGCGAGTGATCATAGGCCCAAAAATCTATATCAAATCAATAAGGCTGTAGAAGGCTGCTATGAACTTTGCTTTTTACTATTTAAGATAATGGATGGATTTAACGTGCTTGGAAAAAAGAAAAACAATATTATGAAAGTTTTGCTGTTTGGCGCGCTATTGGGAAGTCAGCTTGGACATTCTGAAGAGTTAGAGTCTACGCCGTATGATTTAGCACCGAAGAAAAATCGTGGGCTGGTTTCTAATGCGGTTGACAGCGTTGACCCTTGGTCCGGGAATCTCAAAGTCAGTCATATTGATTTAAGTATTCCTGGGACGGCAGGCATGGATATCAATATTCATCGAAGCTACGACCTACAGCGTTTAACCGCCGGGCTTGCTGCGCCTTATAGGCAAAGTACGGAATGGACCGCTTTAGGACCCGGTTGGACAATCGCGGCAGCGCCGAAGATTTATCATGCCACCAATTATCATCTTCGTGATCGTAGCGGGACACCTAACTATTACATGAACTCAACTTTTCAGTTGTGTCACAATCAAGGGGAACGTCCCAGTGCCCGATTTAATTTAAGACTTCCGGATGGTAGTAGCGAAAAATTTTATCGTGTTGCACCTTATGAAGACAGAACCAAATCAAATTGGCGTTTACGTTGCGATTCAATGGTGCTTACGCTAACGTCACCATCTGGAATTAGGTATGACATGGGGCGTGCCGATGTAGATATGAAATTTAGTGCTTCAGTTACATCGTTTCCTAACGAAGATCCAGATTTTACAGAATCTATTTTTCTGACAAAAAAGGCAACTGACCTTAATGGTAACTGGATTGCTTACGACTATACTCAATTTGGCCCCCCTTTAAGCGTTCCAATTTCAGGGAGTGTTTATATTGACCACTGTCTTCAAGCCAACCTTGAAGACGCCGCCAATTGCGAAAAATCCGATATGCTTTTATCTAGGATAACGTCCAGTGACGGCAGAGCTGTTGATTTTAATTACGACCCTGCGACAGGCCGCCTTCTTTCGCTGGTCGATAATAATCAGCGCATGGTTCAGTATGGATATACCGCGAAAGACCATCTGAACTCTCAGGCCCTGGCTCAGGTAACTGGACCTACTGGAGAAGTCTGGAAGTATGCCTATCACCCTGGAGAATGGTTTCAGATAGTAGTTTCCAATGAAAGTTATGCGAATGATCAAAGAGCTGCCGCTCGCAAACTTATATCGATTGAGCAGCCCAGCGGTGGAAAAACGACATATGAATACTCATATGTGGATCTAGAAGGCCATCTTGGTGGACGCTTTGTCTGGTCGCGTTTCGAGCGTATAAGCCGCAAAATTGATGCAGCCGGAAATCACTGGGCTTATGCCTATAATCGTGGAAATATTGGACAATACGATAGTACAGTTATCACCGGGCCGGATGGCACAACCATCCATGAGTTCATTGGCCCTGGATACAGTATTGCTACAGATGGAAACACTATAAATAATACCGTGTGGAGTATAGGAAGTCCGGTTAAAATTACCCGCCCGGACGGGAGTTATGAAACATACAAGTGGCAGCAACGGTTTATTTCACATGGAAGAGAATATGTGTTTGAACTCGGTGTAGTCACGGACGATACAATCTGGGCAGCTGACCTTCAAGAGCGAACTTTTTTCCGTGATGGCGCAACCTACAGTAGTCACTACTCTAACTACGATGCTTATGGCAATCCTGGAATACTGACTGAAACAGGTCCTAATAGTGATGGTCGAACTACCACGCTGACTTGGTATAATAATACTGATAAATGGATAATAGGTCGCCCTATAGATCAGATGTCACCTGATAGTTCTGTACATCGTATCTACGATGAGAACGGTAAGCTAATCAATTACAATCGCGATGGTGTTGCGACTGCGTATACCTACGATGCGCAAGGTAATTAAGCGACGCAAATTCGCCCGGGTGATCGTCATTACAGCTACATGAATTATAAACTCGGTACTCCGCAAACTGAGGTTCAGCCAGAGGGTATTACTATTTCGCGTGCAGTCGACGACGCTGGCAATGTTACCTCTGAGACCAACGGTGAAGGCCACACAACGCACTACGAATACGACAGGTTGAATCGCGTAACCTCTATCACTCCGCCGCAAGGCGCTGGTCAAAAAATAATATACACACCCACCAGCAAGACAAATCTGCGCGGCAATCTGTCCGAGATAACTCAATATGATCTGTCTGGTCGTGTCTCCAGTATTGTTAGAGGTGATATAACAACCACCTATGCGTACGATGCCTATGGCCGCGTAACGTTTACTTCAGACCCTAACTCAAGTATGGGAACCAGTTATCAGTATGATGCGCTGGGTCGCGTCATTCGGATCACCCATGCGGACGGTACCTACCAGAGCACTGCCTACGGTTTTGCCCACAAAGTCATAACTGACGAACGAGGCAATTCCACTACTTATAACTATCGTGGCTATGGCGACCCCGAAAAATTGTCTCTGATGTCATTTCAGCCGTCGAATCCGACAGCCAGTATAACCTTGACTCGAAATGGTCGCGAACAAGTGACGTCGGTTACACAAGGCAATTCCACACGCCATTACGGCTATAACGCAAATGGTTATTTGATCTCGGTCAGCAATCCCGAAACTGGAGACACCGTCTACGGTCGAGACATTGCAGGCAATATGACTTCAAAGCAGGTGGGGCAGTCAGATATTACAACGTACACATACGACGGGCAGAATCGACAAACTGCAATCGATTATGCGCAAGGCACTCCCGCTATCAAAAATACTTATGATAAACAAAATAATCTGCTAATAGCGGACAGCAGTACGGGTATTCGAAGCTTTACATACAATCCTGCAGGGTTCGTCATAACGGAAAGCCTTTCTATTGAAGGTAAGCTGTTTGAGCTTTTTTATGGCTACGATGAAAATGATCGGCTGAAAAGCCTCACTTATAATCCGTCTGGTCGCATAGTTGAATATGCGCCAGACGTATTAGGCAGGCCCACAATGGTATCGGGCTACGTTAGCAATATTGCTTATTGGCCGAACGGTATGATTAAACAGGTCATCTATGCCAACGGTGCGGCGGTCAGTTACGAACAAAATAGTCGTCTCTGGCCAGCTTCTTTCAACATTACCTCACCCGCTGGAGTCGATTACCTGAAAAGCATTTACGACTATGATGGTGCGGGTAACTTGTTGACCGTCAGGGACGGTGTGGACAACAGCATGGACCGTACCCTTGCTTACGACAGCCTTGATCGTTTGGTGAGTGCCGATGGTTTCTGGGGGGTAGGAACCCTCGCCTACGACGGTGTAGGAAACTTGACCCAAAAAACGTTTGGCGATTCAAGCCTGAACTATAACTACGATATACAAAACCGCCTGACTTCTGTCGATGGACAGCGCATTGATAGTATAAACTACGATGCTTATGGCAACGTCAGCAGTAGTGCTGACAACGCTTACCTTTACAATAATGTTCCCAATCTTGTATGCGTTAACTGCGAGAGTCCCGACAAAAAAGTTGAATATCAGTACGATGGTTTGAATCAACGCAGTTCCGTCAGTTCTGCGGGCAACAAAATATACGAGATGCAAGATGCCGATGGAAGGTTACGGATGGAACTCGAGGGAGACAAGCTAACCGAGTATTTCTATTTGGGTGGCCAGCGCATTGCACAGCAGGTAAGCCCATGATCGGGTGTCAAGGAAACCGAACCATGCAAATTATAAAAAAGCTATTTCGCAAAGTCAGTGTCGCGATGCTGGCACTCGTGGTGACTCATGCCGCTTTGGCAAACACCGTTACCTATTTTCATAATGATATAGCCGGCAGCCCTATGGTTGCGACCGATGAAACTGGCAATCTACTCTGGAAAGAGAGCTATAAGCCGTACGGAGAAAAATTAACCCAAACGAGTCCAAGCAGTAGCAACAAGATTGGCTTTCATGGGAAAGTATTTGACGATAATAGCGGCCTTTCTTATATGGGGGCACGGTATTACGATCCACTGCTCGGTCGCTTCATGGGTGCTGATCCGGTCGACTTTCAGGAAGGTAATCTGCATAGCTTTAATCGATATGCTTATGCTAACAATAATCCATATAAGTTCTCTGATCCTAGCGGTATGTATGCTGACCTCATTATCGAGACGATGAGCTTAGCGGTTGGTATGGCTAGTTTTCATCAGAATGTAAAAGAGGGGAATTATGGCGCAGCGGCCTTAGATGGTGTCGGTATCGCTGCAGATGGGGTACTCGCTGCGATTCCCATGGTACCTGGAGCAGCAGGTTTGGCCATTCAGGGAGTACGAGGACTGGAAAGGGCATCCGATATACGTCCGCATGTCGACAACGCTACATCATCCGCAGCCCCTGACTTCTTGATATCACCCAACGGGACTGTCTTTCCTGTGCCCAAGGATGCGACGGGCCCTTCGGCTAGTGTGAATCCTGCAGGGAATGTCACAGGTTCTGCTTTCACTAATGGTAGGGGTGGCGATAACGGACAGGTTAATGTAATGCGCGTTATGCAGCCGACACCTCCGAGAGGCAGTAGCCCGGGCTATAAAAATGGATACATTAAATATGAGAATAGGTCAGGTCAGGGTGTCGACCCTTATACAGGACGGACGTTGCCAAATTCAAAAAGTCATTTTCCAATCAAATAATGGAGTGTTGTGCGATGAGCGTACTTACCAGTCTTGTTGGGTCTAATGTTGTAGGTGCATGTATAGTGCATGACTACTTTCAAATATCTTTTGCTGAAGGCATCATATTAAATATCAACAATTCATATCGTATTGTTGGCTCGACAGTGAAGAGCCTGCGTGGGAAAAAACTTGTAAACGTCTCAGAAGACGAGCAAGAAGTTGAGTTGGTTTTCGAAGGTTTAACAAGAATTAGAGTTGATATGAGTCCGGATGGATTTCAAGGGCCGGAGGCTATGCAGCTTTTGAGGCCAGGATTTCCTATGGTTATCTGGAATTAGCTTTACTTGGTTTAAGATGCATGGGCTTGTATGGATAAGTATAAGCCTTGCTCTGCTAGCTGTAGATGGGTTAAGAGTTTTTACACCGCGTCGAGAGGAGTAAAGGGTGAAGATAGATTTTTTCGATGCCAGTAACGATCAAGAAGTAGAAATTGCGCGCCGTTTGGTTTTCTGATGCGGGGCGCAATCCTCAACCAGAAGACTTGAAAGACGCTGGCTTCTTACAGAAGCCGGACCTAGTTCTCATCGGTAAGCTTGTCTTGTTTGAGCTTGAGGATATTTACGGTGCAACATTTATTGTGTTGGCGGAGAGCGTTAGTTTAGACTCTTTGACACGATGTAGCGTTGTGCGTTTAGAAGGTCATCCAACTCCAGCGTTATGGGTTGGACGGCTTTTTTGTGAGGCCGCTTTACCAACCATCATGCAGGATCTACGATCGATCTACACACGAGAAAAACGAGCAAGGCTGGTCACACACCTGCACCAGTAAGGTCTTCAGCCGCAAAATGAGCCCCTACCTCAATGCAAGAAATCCACGGCTACCACGCTCACATCTATTTCAACGCCCAAACCCTCAATCAGGCGCGAGCGTTGTGCGAAGCCGCGACCGAGAAATTTGCCGTGCAGATGGGGCGCGTCCATCAAAAGCTGGTTGGGCCGCATCCGGACTGGAGTTGTCAGTTGGCGTTCGGGCATGAGCAGTTGGCTGACGTTACGTTGTGGCTCGCGCTGAATCGCGATGGGCTGGTGGTGTTTCTGCATCCTCTGACGGGCGATGAGCTGCGCGACCATACCGATCATGCCATCTGGATGGGCGCGGTCAGGCCTCTGAATTTGAGCTCGCTGGCTGGCTGATAGCCAGCTTCCTGGCCATTTTCCTTCTGCGGTTACTAGCGCATCCATCGTTGAAAAGATCGATGTAAGATAGCTCCGCTGAAAAATGACCGCTAGGTCCGTTACAGCGCAAACTTCCACAAGATGGTCATGCATACGCTTCAACATGATAATTCGCCTGCTACGGGCGGCTTGAATCGAATGCTGAAAGACCAGAATAGAGGATCATCAGAAATGCCGGATCTACTCATCGACGGTAAGACACTTCACTATTCCGACCAAGGCGCCGGACCGGTGGTATTGCTCGGTCACAGCTATCTCTGGGACAAGGCGATGTGGAGTGCACAGATTGATACGCTGGCCAGCCAGTATCGGGTGATCGTGCCGGATCTGTGGGGTCATGGCGATTCCAGCGGGTTTCCTGAGGGCACTCGCAATCTCGATGATCTGGCGCGGCATGCGCTGGCGCTGCTGGATCATTTGAATATCGAGCGTTGCAGCATCGTCGGGCTGTCGGTCGGCGGTATGTGGGGCGCAATCGCTGCGCTGCTCGCGCCAGAGCGCATCACCGGGCTGGTGCTGATGGACACCTATCTGGGCAAAGAGACCGAGGCCAAGAAAGCCTACTATTTCTCGTTGCTCGACAAGCTGGAAGAAGTCGGGAGCTTTCCTGAGCCGCTGCTGGATATCGTCGTACCGATCTTCTTCCGTCCCGGCATTGATCCGCAGTCGCCTGTGTACAGGTCGTTTCGTGCAGCGCTTGCCGGCATGAATGCCGAGCAGTTGCGTCAGTCCGTCGTACCACTGGGAAGGATGATTTTCGGTCGTGATGACCGGCTCGGGTTGATCGAGCAATTGAATGCAGACACCACGCTGGTGATGTGTGGCGATGCAGACATTCCGCGCCCGCCCGAGGAGACGCGTGAAATGGCGAACCTGATCGGCTGCCCTTACGTGCTGGTGCCTGAAGCAGGGCATATCGCCAATCTGGAAAACCCGGATTTTGTGTCAGGGGCGCTGATGACGTTCCTGGCGCGGGTTAACCAGAAGCAGGGTTGAGCTGAGCCGCGCCTTCAGGGACGGATGCAGACCCTCCGGAGCGGCGCTACCACGCTGTAGTGCTCACTTTTATACACAGAACCGGGAATGCAGCGCTTTCAGGCTTCCACGGCCTTCGGCCAGAATCAAAAGCGGACTTGTGTATAACGATGAGGAATGCCTTGCGTGACGCTCCGTGTCACACGTTTGCGCGTCGCCGCGCATTCAAGGACGTCAGCACCCCATCAATTCAACACACCATCCAGAATCGCGTACACAATCCCCGAACCCACGGCGATCAGCACCACGTCGGTGCCCAGGCGGCGCCATTCGTAGCCGTCATACTGTGGCAGGTATTGCAGCGAGCGGCTGTCCAGACGTTTACCGTAACCAGGGGGCAACGGACGGCCCTTGGCGATGTGTACGCCCGGCGGCAATGGCTGGCCCCGACCGATGACGTCGCGGTGTTGCTGGAAAGTCTCGCGTACCGGGCCGAAATCCTGCGGTGGGCGGTTGCCGCCACGGTTGTCCTGATGCGCCTGTCTGCCTGGTTGGCTGGCCGGGCCTTTGTCCGGACCCCTGCCATTGTCATTGCCCGGTCCACGGTCATTACCACGCTGGTTATGCCCACCGTCGTTCTGCGGTCCCGGCTGTTGGGCTCCACGGTTGTCGTCCGGGCCATCACCGCGTTGATCGGGTGGTGCAGCTTGCAGCAGCGGACTGGCGCTGATCATCAAGATACCCAGTCCGGTGATAAAACGGTTTGGCAGTTTCATGGTGTTTCCTCGGCCTCACGCGATGCAGCAAAAAGGGGTTCATGACGTTGGTCATGAACCCCTTGTGTCTTGCTACATAGAGCCGCTGCTCAGGCTTTGATTCCTCTGTATCAGAAACTTTACCCTCAGCGACGAGCGCTACGTACGCCCTCGGCCAGTGCCGCGCACAGCGTCAGCACGCCGTCGATGGCATGCTCCGGCGACTCGGCGCTGGCGATCTTGTCGACGAAGGCCGAGCCCACGACCACACCGTCAGCCAGACGCGCAATCGCCGCGGCCTGCTCGGGGGTGCGGATACCGAAACCGACGCTGATCGGCAGATCGGTGTGGCGGCGCAAGCGAGCGATGGCTTCGGTGACGTGCTCGGTGGTGGCCGAGCCTGCACCGGTCACACCGGCAACCGACACGTAGTAGACGAACCCGGAGCTGCGCTCCAGCACACGCGGCAGACGCGCATCGTCAGTGGTCGGTGTGGTCAGGCGGATGAAGTCGATGCCGGACGCCTGTGCAGGCGTCGCCAGCTCGGCGTCGTGCTCGGGTGGCAGGTCAACGATGATCAGACCGTCAACGCCTGCTTCCTTTGCCTGCGCCACGAAGGCTTCGACGCCAAAGCGGTGGATCGGGTTGTAGTAACCCATCAGCACAATCGGTGTGGTCTGATCGTCGACACGAAATTCGCTGACCATCTGCAGGGTTTTCTGCAGAGTCTGGCCAGCGTCCAGAGCACGCAGAGTCGCCAGCTGAATCGCCACACCGTCGGCCATCGGATCGGTGAACGGCATGCCCAGCTCGATCACGTCAGCACCCGCCGCAGGCAGGCCCTTCAGGACTTTCAGCGAGGTGTCGTAGCCAGGGTCACCGGCGGTGATGAAGGTGACCAGCGCCGCACGACCTTCGGTTTTAAGCTGGGCGAAACGATGTTCTAGACGGCTCATACCAGCTGCTCCTGAGTGTGTTCGGCGGCGGCCATGTGGTTCATGACGGTTTGCATGTCTTTGTCGCCGCGCCCGGACAGGCACACGACCATCAGGTGATCATCGCGCAGGTTGGTCGCGCGCTTCATGGCTTCGGCCAGGGCGTGAGCGGTTTCCAGCGCCGGGATGATGCCTTCGAGCAGGCAGCACTGATGGAAAGCGTCCAGCGCTTCGTCATCGGTGATGCTGACGTATTCGACGCGCTTCACTTCGTGCAGGAATGCGTGTTCAGGGCCGATGCCGGGATAGTCCAGGCCGGCAGAGATCGAGTGCGCATCGGTGATTTGTCCGTCGCCGTCCTGCAGCAGGTAGGTACGGTTGCCGTGCAGCACGCCCGGTACGCCGCCGTTCAGGCTGGCCGCGTGCTTGTCGGTGCTGACACCATGACCGCCCGCCTCGACGCCGATGATTTCCACGCTGGCGTCATCCAGAAACGGATGAAACAGGCCCATGGCGTTGGAACCACCACCGACACAGGCAACCAGGCTGTCCGGCAGACGACCTTCCTTCTCCAGCATCTGCTCTTTGGTTTCCTTGCCGATGATGGCCTGGAAGTCACGGACCATCGCCGGGTAAGGGTGCGGGCCTGCCACGGTGCCGATCAGGTAGAAAGTGTCGTCGACGTTGGTCACCCAGTCACGCAGCGCTTCGTTCATCGCATCTTTCAGGGTGCCGGTGCCGGAGGTGACCGGAACGATTTCAGCGCCCAGCAGCCTCATGCGGAACACGTTGGCCTGCTGACGCTCGATGTCGGTAGCACCCATGTAGATTACGCAAGGCAGACCGAAACGTGCAGCAACGGTAGCAGTGGCAACGCCGTGCATGCCGGCGCCGGTTTCCGCGATCAGGCGTTTTTTGCCCATGCGCTTGGCCAGCAGCACCTGGCCGATGCAGTTGTTGATCTTGTGCGCGCCGGTGTGATTGAGCTCTTCGCGCTTGAAGTAGATCTTCGCGCCGCCGCAGAATTCGGTCAGGCGTTCGGCGAAGTACAGCGGGTTCGGACGGCCCACGTAATCGCGCTGAAAGTAGGCCATTTCTTTGATGAATTCCGGGTCTACCTTGGCGGCTTCGTACTCGCGGTTGAGGTCGAGCACCAGCGGCATCAGGGTTTCAGCCACGTAGCGGCCGCCGAATGAGCCGAACAGGCCGTTGGCGTCGGGGCCGCTGCGGAAATTGGTCTGGGTCATGAAGTGCTCCAGTTGCAGTATTGGGCGAATAGGTTGAGCCGTATTGGCAATGGGTTCACTTTAACCAGCGCAAGGCCGGATGAAAACCGATAAGATCGCTGCAACCTGTCAGGAAAACTCACAGATCATGAGCCGCGACCTTCCTCCCCTCAATGCATTGCGCGCCTTTGAAAGCACTGCCCGGCTTGGCAGTGTCAGTAAGGCGGCGGAACAGCTGAACGTCACACATGGCGCTGTCAGTCGCCAATTGAAAGTGCTTGAAGAACACCTGGGTGTGAGCCTGTTCAGCAAGGACGGACGAGGCTTGAAACTCACAGATGCAGGTATTCGTCTACGCGATGTCAGCGGCGACGCGTTTGATCGGTTGCGCGGTGTATGTGCAGAGCTGAGCAAGGGCAGCGCAGACGCGCCGTTCGTGTTGGGGTGCTCCGGCAGCCTGCTGGCGCGCTGGTTCATCCCGCGCTTGAGTCGCCTGAATGCCGAGCTGCCGGACCTGCGTCTGCACTTGTCGGCGGGCGAAGGTGATCTTGACCCGCGTCGACCAGGTCTTGATGCCCTGCTGATATTCGCCGAGCCGCCATGGCCGGCAGACATGCAGGTCTTCGAACTGGCAAGCGAGCGGATCGGCCCGGTGTTGAGCCCGCGCTTCGCGCGGTTCGAGCGTTTGTGCGATGCACCTGCCGAGGCGTTGCTGGAAGAGTCGCTGCTGCAAACCACATCGCGTCCGCAGGCGTGGCCAAGCTGGGCGCAGCAGAACGGCATCGACCCGCAGTCATTGCGTTACGGACAGGGGTTCGAGCATTTGTATTATTTGCTGGAGGCGGCCGTGGCAGGCCTTGGCATCGCGATTGCGCCGGAACCTCTGGTCATCGATGACCTGAAAGCCGGTCGCCTGGCTGCGCCATGGGGCTTCAGTGAAACCCCGGCGCAGCTGGCGCTTTGGGTACCCAGACGTGCGGCCGATGGACGGGCGCAGCAGCTTGCTCAGTGGTTGAAAAATGAGCTGAAGCGGTCCGGGGAACCGATCAGAAACTGATCAGTTACCGCGCTTGAACAGCATGTAGGCAGCGATCAGGCCGATGGCACCTACCGCAACGCCAGCGGTGGTCCAAGGGTGTTCCTGAGCGTAGTCACGGGTTGCCAGCGCGTTCTCGCGGGTTTTCTCTTTGACGTCTTCGTAGACATCGCTGAGCAGGCTGCGCGAATGGCTCAGCGCGCTTTCAGCGTTGGCTTTCAGATTCTTCAGTGTCTTGCGCGACTCGTCGGTAGCGTCGGCTTTCAGGCCCTCGAGGGACTTCAGGAGGCTCTCGATTTCAGCTTCCATACTCTGCAACGAGGCTTTGCGAAGTGACGTAGTAGCCATGGTGTTTCTCCTGCAATGATGATTGGGCGTGTTGTTTCGGACTCCGCGCTTTTTGGAAAGTGCGATGGGATTTTTGCAAAGGTCTGAACTTTTGCGCGCGTTCTCCTGACAGAAGCAGGGAGCGCGCTCTATATCGCGTCTTTTTCAGACCTCAGGAGAACTGCCATGTCCGATCATCACACGTACAAGAAAGTTGAAATCGTCGGCTCTTCCACGACCACCATCGAAGACGCCATCAACAATGCCCTGGCCGAAGCCAGCAAAAGCCTCGACCTGATGGAATGGTTTGAAGTGACCGAAACCCGCGGCCATATCGAAAACGGCAAAGTCGCGCACTTCCAGGTAACGTTGAAAGTGGGCTTCCGCATCACCAACAGCTAAGGGTGATCTGAACCTTTCGACTGGCCGATTGCCATAACCTGCGCTACACACACTGATATGGCCACACGGTTGATGTGTGAGCGTGGGGATTTTCAATGGGCGCCTGTTCCGATGGCGTCTTCATTTGGCCGGACGAGAGGGATTACCCATGAAGAAGTTTTTGTTGGCTGTAGGCTTGCTGAGCATTGCAGGCACTGCCCTCGCGGCAGGCAAGCCATGTGAAGAGTTGAAAAGTGAACTCGACGCCAGACTCCAGGCGAAGGGCGTAACGTCCTACACGCTGGAAGTGGTCGAGAAAGGCAGCGCGGCCGACAAGCAAGTCGTCGGCACCTGCGAAGGCGGCACCAAGGAAATCGTTTACCAGCGCGGTTGATTGCCAACCGGGCAAGGCTCAGGCCGGTTGGCCCGGTTAATCCCGTTTGCAGGTTTCACGAACAGAATCGCCCCGGACTGTCATCCAGTCCGGGGCGATTCTGTTTGTGGCTGGTTTTTTCCGATTCGGAAAGTCGCTTAACCGTGCGCGACCTGCGCCAGAATCTCGTAGGAACGCAACCTGTCTTGGTGCTCGTACATGTCGCAGGTAAAGAGCAACTCGTCAGCGTCGGTCTGCTCGAGCAGCACATCCAGTTTGGCGCGGATCTTCTCCGGGCCACCCACCATCGCCAGCCCGAGGAAGCTTGCTACTGCCTCACGCTCGTGTGGCAGCCACAGGCCGTCCATTGACTCGACAGGCGGGCGCTGCATCAGGCTGTGCCCACGCATCAGCGCGAGAATGCGCTGATAGACCGATGTCGCCAGGTATTCGGCATGCTCGTCGGTGTCGGCCGCCGACAAGGGCACGCCGAGCATCACATAAGGCTTGTCGAGCACTTCCGATGGCTGGAAGTGATTGCGATACACGCGAATCGCCTCGTGCATGTAGCGCGGCGCAAAGTGCGATGCGAACGCATACGGCAAGCCGCGCATGCCTGCCAGCTGGGCGCTGAACAGGCTCGAGCCCAGCAGCCAGATCGGCACGTTGGTGTTTGAACCGGGTACGGCGATCACTTTTTGATCAGGCGTGCGCGGCCCCAGGTATTCCATCAGCTCGGTGACATCATCCGGGAAGTCATCGGCACTGCCGGAGCGCTCGCGGCGCAAGGCACGCGCAGTCATCTGGTCGGAGCCCGGTGCGCGGCCCAGACCCAGGTCGATGCGGTCGGGATACAGGCTGGCCAGGGTGCCGAACTGCTCGGCGATCACCAGCGGCGCATGGTTGGGCAGCATGATCCCGCCAGCCCCGACACGAATGGTCGACGTGCCGCCTGCCAGGTAGGCGAGCAGCACCGAGGTCGCTGAACTGGCGATGCCGTCCATGTTGTGGTGCTCGGCCACCCAGAAGCGGTTGTAGCCCAGCTTTTCGACATGCTGGGCAAGGTTGAGCGAGTTGCGCAGCGATTCGGCGGGGCCTTTGTCGTGGCGCACCGGCACCAGATCAAGGGTGGAAATTTTTACATCTGCCAGACGTTTCATAGGCCGGGGTAGCTCCTCGAATTGTGATGGGCCGGCTGCTGGAGCTGCCCACGATGAAACAGCAGTGCGGGCGCAAGTCCGGCTTTTCAATGGGGCAGTGTAGAAAAACCTACTGAAACGGTAGGTCTTTCCGACGGTTGAACTTTCCAGAGCCGTCTATCCTCAGAATGCTGTAACAGCAACGATCCAAATTCATTCCAAAAGGAGCCACCATGAGCATCGTCAAGAAAGCATCCGCCCACTGGGAAGGTGATCTGAAAAGCGGTATCGGCAGCATCTCCACGGAAACCGGCGTATTGCGCGAAGCACCTTACGGCTTCAAGGCACGTTTTGAAGGCGGCAAAGGCACCAACCCTGAAGAATTGATCGGCGCAGCCCATGCAGGCTGTTTCTCGATGGCCTTGTCCATGATTCTGGGCGGTGCAGGCCTGACTGCTGAAAGCATCGATACTCAGGCTGAAGTGTCGCTGGATCAGGTAGAAGGCGGTTTCGCGATCAGTGCTGTGCATTTGACCCTCAAGGCCAAAGTGCCAGGCGCGACCCAGGAGAAGTTCGACGAACTGACCAAGCAGGCCAAAGAAGGCTGCCCGGTTTCGAAAGTGTTGAACGCCAAGATCACCCTGGACGCTACATTGCTGAGCTGATTCACAGCCAGCCTTGCGGGGGCGCCTTGTGCGCTCCTGTATCTGCTGTATAAAGCTGGCTTGCTTCATCGGTCATGCGTTGGTTGACGCATGGTTTGATTATGATCAGGAGTCGAGCATGAAACGTTTTATTCTGGCAGCGACCTGCACCCTGCTGGCAACCAGCGCCCTGGCGGCACCGAAATCCTGCGAAGAGCTCAAGGCTGAAATCGAGGCCAAGATCCAGGCCAACAATGTCACGTCCTACACGCTGGAAATCGTGAGTAACGAAGAAGCCACCGATCCCAGCATGATCGTCGGCAGCTGCGACAACGGTACGAAAAAAATCATCTATCAGCTCAACGGTCGCTGATCAGATGCAGTGCACCCCGCCCTCTTCTTCCTCCTCGGCCACCACCTTGCGCTCTGCATCGTAAAGCCACGCGTCGACACTGTTCGCCAGTGAGCGTACCTCCAGCACGTAACGCTGCCCGGCAGCGAAGTGGTCGTAACGAACACTGACGTAACAGGTGATCTCGGTGTACTCGTCGCCGATCATCCCCATGCCGCCCGAGCGATACTCATAGTCATAACGCACCTGCAACTCATGGCTGCCCGGGGTGACCTGAAAATAGCGCCCGTCGTAAGTGTTCCTGCCATCGAGCTTGTCGCCCATGATCAACTGGCCGGTGATGGTGCGCATGTCGACCCACGCCATGTCCGGATTGACGGCAGGCAAGGGGCCGGCGCATCCGGCGAGGGTGAGTGCGGTTATCAGTATCAGAAGACGGAATGGCACCGAAGTTGTACCTCTGCTTAAAAAGGTTTAGTGGCGACCGTTGACATGACTTGCTGTTGGCCATTCATCCAGTCTGCAGAGACCGCGCAGCGTGTTTCAGTCAAGCGTTGGATAACGGCAAAATCGCTTCTCAGGTTTCGTGAAAATATCGGCTCATGGTGAGCAATTCGATTTCGAAGCAATCGAATTTGTTCGAGATCAGCCGCGATCTTTGCTCGGTGGGCAGATACAGTGAAACACTTTTCGAGGTTTGGAAAAAAGCGGTATAGATAGGTGGCCCAGATACGGCCTTCAAACCGTTTTGTGAACATTTTTTCCCAAAAGACGAATTTCAACTCTGCGATAACGGCGCCGGTTGTGCCACATTTCTGTCTGGCTCTTGCAAGCTCTTGTTTTGGCTTGAAAACCGGACCTGTAACATTCGGCAAGCTCTGCTCGAAGCCGGGACTCCAAGGCCACCGGGGGCCGTAAACCGAAGCGATTGCGTCTGCAACACCGTTACGGACAATCACCTCGCACAGGTGTAGAGGCGTAAGGAACGCTCCAGAGACGAGGGCGTTCCAGGCATATAAAGTTATGGCCTCATCAAGACCTCGGCCCACAGCGAGCGCTGCGTTTTCATACGTCGAAATCCGGGCAGATGAAATGGATAATCTGATTGCTTTTGCGACCTCTAAAGCTGACATTGACGACAACTGCAAATCTCCCTATAGTCCGTCCACTAGCCGAGGGCCTAGCTGGCTTATGCCTCCCCCCACGGACAGATGATATAGCAATACCCAAAGCCCACCTGCACGGTGGGTTTTCTGTTTGTGTCTAATGAAAATGGCGTTCTGCACGGGCGCGCAGCTTGGTACGTTCGAGTTCGTCCATGGATTGAGGCTCTATACCTTGCAATCCTTATAAGAGTTGCACATCCCCACTCCCCTCCGGCATAACATCACCGCACCCAAGCCACCAAAACCCTTCCCTTCATGGCCACATTCGCCCTGCCACGCCTTCGCCACCTGCTAGCGCTGACGGCCGTCACGCTGCTGACCGGCTGCTCCAGCGTTTCCTACTACAGCCAGTTGGCGCAGGGTCAGTGGCAGTTGCTGCAGGCCCGTGAGCCGGTGGAGAAGATCATTGCTGACCCGACTCGGGATGCAGGTTTGCGCAGGCATCTGGCCCGGTCACAGTTGGCGCGGGCGTTTGCCAGCGAGCATTTGCATCTGCCGGATAACCAGAGTTATCGCCTGTATGCGGATCTGGGCCGCCCTTATGTGGTGTGGAATGTGTTCGCGACGGATGAGTTCTCGCTGGAGCCGGTCACGCATTGTTTTCCCATTGCCGGGTGTGTCGCGTATCGCGGTTATTACAGCCCTGGCGGGGCGCGTGGCGAGGCGGCGTTGCAGCGGCAGGCGGGCAAGGATGTGTATTTGAGTGGCGTGGAAGCCTATTCGACGCTGGGTTGGTTCAATGATCCGATTCTCAGTTCGATGATGGGCTGGGGTGACGAGCGTCTGGCCACGCTGATTTTTCATGAATTGGCGCATCAGCGTTTTTATGTGAAGGACGACACGGAGTTCAACGAGTCCTACGCCAGTTTCGTCGAGCAGGAAGGTACGCGGCAATGGCGTGCGGCGCGGGGATTGCCGCCGGAGAGTGTTTCGCAGTCGGCACGGCGTGATCAGTTTACCCGGCTGGTGCTCGACACCCGGGAGCGACTCAAGGCGCTTTATCGTCAGCCGCTGTCGGCCGAAGTGATGCGCGCGCGCAAGGCTGAGGAATTCGAGCGGATGCGCCGTGACTACCGCGCGTTGCGGGATGAGCAGTGGGCTGGCGACAAGCGTTTCGATGCCTGGATCAACAGCCCGATGAACAACGCCAAACTGCTGCCTTTTGGTCTTTACGATCAATGGGTGCCAGCGTTCGAGACGTTGTTCAGGCAGGAGAATGGCGACTGGCAGGCGTTTTATCGAGCGGTGGAGAAGCTGGGCGGGATGCCGGTCGAGGCACGCAAGGCGGCGCTGCAGGCGTTGATGCCTTGAAGCTCCCGTGGGAGCGAGCTTGCTCGCGAAGAGGTCGGTACAGCGCCCACACAAAGGGCGTTTGAACCGCGGTCTTCGCTAACAAGCGAAGCGTCGCCCCGGCTCGCTCCTACGGCCTTCGGCCAGAATTGAAGGCCGACTGAGTGCAGAGCGCAGTATTCATAGCGGGCCTCAACCCTTATCAAACCCTTCCGCCAGATGCTGATCCTTGAGCTTCACGTAATTAGTCGCGCTGTACGGGAAGAAGGCGATTTCCTTTTCGGTCAGGGCGCGCACCTGTTTGACCGGGCGACCGACGTACAAAAAGCCGCTTTCCAGCACTTTGCCCGGCGGCACCAGGCTGCCGGCGCCGATGATCACATGGTCTTCGACGACCGCGCCGTCCATGATGGTGGTGCCCATGCCGACCAGGATGCGATTGCCGATTGTGCAGCCATGCAGCATGGCCTTGTGGCCGATGGTCACTTCATCGCCGATCAGCAGCGGAAAACCGTCCGGGTTGAAGGGGCCGGCGTGGGTGATGTGCAGCACGCTGCCGTCCTGCACGCTGGTGCGGGCGCCGATGCGGATCCGGTGCATGTCGCCGCGCACCACGGTCAGCGGCCAGACGGAGCTGTCGGCGCCGATTTCGACGTCACCGATTACCACCGCTGAATGATCGACAAAGGCCCGTTCGCCGAGGGCTGGGGTGTGCTCCTGAAACTTGCGAATGGCCACGATAGGCTCCTTCTTTGGCAGTGATAGGCGTGTAGAGCGGGTTTGGTTGCTGCGGTCGGCGTCGATTGTAATTAAGATGGCTGAGTGTTTCTTCAAGGCAAGGTGCAAAACCGTGAGCGCGAACAACCCTCTTCTGCAATCGTACGACCTGCCACCCTTTTCGGCGATTCGTGCCGAGCATGTCAAACCTGCTATCGAACAGATCCTGGCGGATAACCGCGCCGCGATTGCCGACATCCTCGCCAAACAGGGTTCGACACCGACCTGGGCCGGGCTGGTGCTGACCATGGACGAGCTGAACGACCGCCTGGGCGCTGCCTGGAGCCCCGTCAGCCACCTCAATGCCGTGTGCAACAGCGCCGAGCTGCGCGAAGCGTATGAATCGTGCCTGCCGGCCTTGAGCGCCTACTCCACCGAGATGGGCCAGAACCGCGCGCTGTTCCAGGCCTATGAAGCCTTGGCCAATGGCCCCGAGGCCGCCAGTTTCGACGTTGGCCAGAAGACCATTCTGGAGCAATCGCTGCGTGACTTCCGCCTGTCCGGTATCGATCTGCCGCCTGAGCAGCAGAAGCGCTATGCCGAAGTGCAGAGCAAGCTGTCGGAGCTGGGCAGCCAGTTTTCCAACCAATTGCTCGATGCCACTCAGGCCTGGACCAAGCTGGTTGCCGATGAGTCCGCCCTCGCCGGCCTGACCGACTCTGCCAAGCAGCAGATGGCCGCCGCGGCCAAGGCCAAGGATCTGGAAGGCTATCTGATCACGCTGGAATTCCCGAGCTACTACGCGGTGATGACCTACGCCGAAGACCGCGCACTGCGCGAGGAAGTCTATGCGGCGTACGCCACCCGCGCATCGGATCAAGGCCCGAACGCCGGCAAGAACGACAACACGCCGGTCATGGAGCAGATCCTCGACCTGCGTCAGGAACTCGCGCAATTGCTCGGTTATGCCAACTACGCTGAACTGAGCCTGGCGACCAAGATGGCCGAGTCCAGCGATCAGGTGCTGAGCTTCCTGCGTGACCTGGCCAAGCGCAGCAAGCCGTTTGCTGCCCAGGACCTGGAGCAGCTCAAGGCTTATGCCGCCGAACAGGGCTGCCCGGATCTGCAAAGCTGGGACAGCGGTTTCTACGGCGAGAAGCTGCGCGAGCAGCGCTACAGCGTTTCCCAGGAAATCCTGCGCGCCTACTTCCCTGTCGATAAGGTGCTCGGCGGCCTGTTCACCATCGTTCAACGCCTGTACGGCATCGAGATTGCCGAGCAGAAAGGCTTCGACACCTGGCACCCGGATGTTCGTCTGTTCGAGATCAAGGAAAACGGCCAGCACGTCGGGCGTTTCTTCTTCGATCTGTATGCCCGCGCCAACAAGCGTGGCGGTGCCTGGATGGACGGCGCGCGTGACCGTCGCCGTACGGCGCAAGGCACGTTGCAAAGCCCGGTGGCCAATCTGGTGTGCAACTTCACACCCGCTGTCGCAGGCAAGCCTGCGCTGCTCACCCACGACGAAGTCACCACGCTGTTCCACGAATTCGGTCATGGCCTGCATCACCTGCTGACCCGCGTCGAGCATGCCGGGGTATCCGGTATCAATGGCGTGGCTTGGGACGCGGTCGAGTTGCCGAGCCAGTTCATGGAAAACTGGTGCTGGGAGCCCGAAGGCCTGGCGCTGATCTCCGGTCATTACGAAACCGGCGAGCCGTTGCCGCAGGATCTGCTGGAGAAGATGCTCGCTGCCAAGAACTTCCAGTCCGGCCTGATGATGGTGCGTCAGCTGGAGTTCTCGCTGTTCGACTTCGAACTGCATGCCACGCATGGCGACGGCCGCAGCGTGCTGGACGTGCTGGAAGGCATTCGCGACGAAGTGTCAGTGATGCGTCCGCCTGCCTACAACCGCTTCCCGAACAGCTTCGCGCACATCTTCGCAGGTGGTTACGCCGCCGGTTATTACAGCTACAAGTGGGCTGAAGTGCTGTCCGCCGATGCGTTCTCGAAGTTCGAGGAAGATGGCGTGCTCAACGCTGAAACCGGACGCGCCTTCCGCGAAGCCATTCTGGCACGTGGCGGTTCGCAGGCACCGATGGTGCTGTTCGTCGACTTCCGCGGACGCGAGCCGTCGATTGACGCATTGTTGCGTCACAGTGGCTTGAGCGAGGACGCGGCAGCATGACCGATACACCGGTAGTCATTACCAGGAAACGCTTCATCGCCGGGGCGGTTTGCCCGGCATGCAGCGAGCCCGACAAACTGATGATGTGGAACGAAAACGACGTGCCGCATCGCGAGTGCGTCAGTTGCGGCTACAGCGATACGCTCAACGAGCAGGGTATTTCGATACCGAAGGAGTTGGGTACGCGGGTCAACAAGGCGGTGGTCAAACCGGCGGATCCCAAGGTTCAGGGTGTACAGTTCTTCCCGAACCCGAAGTTGAAGAAGCCGGTTGATTTGAGCGACTAGAGTCAATTATGTATGGGGGGCGGTAAACGCCCCCTCTCACACTATTAGTTAACTGGCTCTTCTGTACCCGTATCGTTGGTTTTTTCTTCTTTCGGCTTTATGGAAAGATTCATGACCGCATAGGCTTGGGCCAAGGCAAGTATTGCAGTGATGTCCTGGGTATTGGTGACGCCGTCTTCGTTGATGTCGGCTCCACTTTTTACTGTGTCGAAACCTTTATATTTATCGGACGCTGTTACATAAGCCATGCCATCCATCTTGTCTCCGTTCCAGTGTTGCACCAGTATTTCGGGAATACCGTCGCCTTCAAAATCTTCCATGGACAACCTGATTTCATAATTAGCCATGTTCTCAATCCTCTTTTATTGATTGAGATGCCAGTACTGCCAGCCTCTCCGGCACCTGTGTAGGTCAGGTTTTGTTACAGGCGTAACCAGGCTTTACCAATCCACCAACTCAGCCACCTTCTTCCTGAAGGCCAATGCCAGGTCGGTCAGAACTTCCTCGTCCCTTCCCAGTTCGCCGCGAATCTTGTGCTTGCCATGAGGGTGCAGCCTGACCCAGGCATGCTCTTGCAAATCATCGTTTTCATAAAATTCAATGGCTATTTCAGGATGGTCATGTTCCTCAATGTCTTCAGCCCACAACCGAATCTCATACTTGGCCATCACCCACCTCGTTCTCAGGTAAATGCGCCAGTACCCGATAGCCGAGTTGGCGTTTCGCTACACTAGGCTTGAAGAAAAAGGGTGTCTACTGGCAGAAGTAACAGGTGGTTTTTTATACAGGGCGGGAACTATCTAAAGAAGGGCTTTAATAGCACTTAAACATACAGTCAGGACAAGCGGCGGGCGCCGCTTGTCCTTGAGCACGCGTGAAGTTTCAGTCTGCTGTCTGAAGCCTGCGCTTCTCGGCCAGACGACTTCTGCCGTACAGCACGGCAATGGCGATCAGGGCGATGGCCTGTGCGCCGAGCGAGTACAGGTCGGCGTGAATGCCCAGCCAGTCGAACTCGAAGAACGGCACCGGCCTTGTGCCGAATATGCCCGCCTCTTGCAACGCCTTGACGCCGTGACCGGCAAACACCACCGACAGTGCGCAGAGCAGCGCAGCGTTGATGCCGAAGAACAGCGACAGCGGCAGCTTCGCCGAGCCGCGCAGGATGATCCACGCCAGGCCCACCAGCAGCACCAGCGCCGTGGCACCGCCCGCCAGCACGGCGTCGTGCCCGGCCGGTCCTGCCTGCAGCCACAGGGTTTCGTAGAACAGGATGACTTCGAACAGCTCGCGGTAGACCGAGAAGAACGCCAGCACCGCGAAGCCGAAACGACCGCCGCCGCCGACCAGGCTGCTTTTGACGTAGTCCTGCCACGCAGCGGCGTGGCGACGGTCATGCATCCACACCCCGAGCCAGAGCACCATCACACTGGCGAACAACGCGGTGGCGCCTTCCAGCAATTCCCGCTGTGCGCCGCTGACGTCGATGACATACGCCGCGAGCGCCCAGGTGGCCAGCCCGGCCAGCAGCGCCAGACCCCAGCCGATGTTGACGCTGCGTACGGCAGACTGCTGGCCGGTGTTGCGCAGAAACGCCAGAATCGCCGCCAGTACCAGAATCGCTTCCAGCCCTTCACGCAGCAGGATCAACAGGCCCGAGATGTAGCTCAGTGACAGGCTCAGGCCGTCGCTGCCCAACAGGTCCGCCGACTCCTTGAGCTTGCCTTTGGCCGCTTCCAGCTTCTGCGCAACCTGAGGTAGCGGCATGCTGTCCTGCAAGGACTGCCGGTAAGCCATCAGGCTCTTTTCAGTGTCCTTGCGCACATTGGCGTCGACGTTATCCAGCGAGCTTTCGACCAGCTCGAAACCCTCCAGATACGCCGCGACCGACAAATCATAGGCCTGCTCGCGATCACCGGCCTTGTAGGCTGCCAGGCTCTTGTCCAGCGTTACACTGGTGTAATCCAGCAGTTGCGCCGGGCCGCGCTGTACCTGTGGTGGCTGCGCGCGCTGGGCCCGGAAGGTGGCGGTAGCGTCCGGACCTTCGGCTGCCTGGATTTCGGCCGGTGTCTGGCGACCCAGGTCGGCAAGGTTGAAGGTCTTGGCAGGCTGGGCGACTGGTTGCGCGCTGAAGCTGGCGATATAGGTCGCTATATCCCAGCGCTGGCGATCATCCAGCTGGTCGGCGAACGCGGGCATATCGGTGCCGGCAATACCCAGCCCGGTCGCGTTGTAGAGATCGTAGAGACTCAGGCGATCCAGCCGCGCGGTATCCCGCAGGTTCGAGGGCGGCGGTTCCAGGCCAATACCTGCCGGTCCATCCCCTGCACCGCTGTCGCCATGGCACACCGAGCAATGCTGGGCGTACAAAGGCGCGCCACGGGCGGGGTCCGGCGTAATGGCCGGGGCCTGACTGACCTCGTAGGCAAGCGCGAGCTTCGCACTCAACTGCCGCGCCTGACGCGTGACCTGCGCAGCGTCCTGTCGACCCGCCACAGCGCTTTTCAGCTGGGTGACCGCCTGCTCCAGAGCATCCCGCCCGGCGCGCTGCGGCAAGGCAACGACCAGGCCCTGCAACGCAGTCAGGTTATCGACCTGCTGCTGGTACTTGACGGTGTCCACAACCTTGCCATCCGCCACGGTCGCCGGGTAATCGGCCCCCAGGTAATCCAGCAGATGCAGCGCCTGGGCGGCACCCTCGACCGGGTCGGCCAGCGCAACGCAGCTGCCCAACGCCAGGAGCGGCAACAGTAACCAGGCAAGAAAACGAGAATGGACGGGCATTGCAGAATCTCGACGGGAATGCGAAGCGTTGCATTGTTAACGCCGCAACGGCACTACTCAATAGTCGAGGTCTATTTTTGTTACAGAATCTTACGTTCAGCCTTCAGTCGCCCTGAGCAGAACGGGTGTCTGCTCAGGGCTCGAGACCGACACGTTTCAGGCCGTACCGCGATGCAACGTCGCGAGGAAACCTGCCGCGCCCACGAACAGGCTGGCGAAGGTGCGATTCATGCGACGTTGCTGGCGAGGCGTCTTGAGCAGGCGCAACACTTTGGATGCCAGCCCGGTGTAGCCCGCCATCACGATCAGATCGACCACCACCATGGTCGCCGCGATGATCGCGTACTGGATGAGCAGCGGAGCGGCCGGGTAGATGAACTGTGGCAGGATCGCCAGAATGAAGATCAGCGCCTTGGGGTTGCTGATATTCACCAGAAAACCACGCAATACCAGCGTCATCGGTTTGCCCATCGGGCGCACGGCTGATTCGTCGGCCAGGTCGGCTGGCAGGGCGCGCCATTGCTTGATGCCGAGATAGACCAGATACGCGACGCCGAACCACTTGATCAGTGTGAACGCCATATCGGAGGCCGCCAGCACGGCACCCAGACCTGCCGCGACAATCGCGATCTGTGCCACCAACGCAATCTGCAAGCCCAGGGCATTCCAGTAGCCACGCCAGAAACCGTATTGCAGGCCGCAGGACATCGAAGCGATGGCGCCCGCGCCGGGAGACAGACTGATAATCCAGCAGGCCGCAAAAAAGCCCAGCCACGTTTCAAGCGCCATCGTGCACCTCAAGCAAAGTCCAATGCTCAGTAAATTAATGCGGGTTGCTTTGCAAAGCTAACGATTTCTAATCCTGCTCGTCCGGCTGCTTTGCGACCACCATCTGCGCAAACAGATCGCTGCCACGCCAGCGGCGCACCGACTTCTGGAAAAACTGGCTGTTGGGCACCTGGACCAGCGCGCCACCGGCTTCCGGGGTCTCGATCAGGGTGGTGAACATCAGATTGATGGCGACCACCCGCCCCTTCACGCCCGGCTTGTCCAGCGTATCGACCAGCTCGACCATGTCACCGATGCGGAACGGGCCGATGGTGAAGATCAGAATGGCGCAGAGCAGGTTCGACAGCACGCTCCACATGGCGAAGAACGCCACCGCCGCAACGGCGACGAAGCCGGACAGTGCAGTCCACAGCACCGTGGCCGACACCCCGAGTCGACCCAGGACGAGGACAAAGGCGCTGCCCATGATCAACCAGCGCAGGCCGCCGCGAACCGGCACCAGCAATTCTGGCGGCAACGGATAGCGCTCGCCCAGCCCGGTCAGAAAACCACCCACGATGCGTTGCAGTACGTAACCGGCCAGCAGGATCAGCAGAATCTGCGCACCCACCAGCAGCGGTTCAAGCCAGTACGCGGATACCGGCAAGCCCAACATGTCCATCACTTCCCTGCCTCACTCACGACAATGCTTCCAGTTCGGCCTGCATTGATTCCAACAGTTCCAGCGCTTGCATCCAGGCGTCTTCCAGCTCGGCTTCGCGCACTTTCAGCTTCGCCTGTTCGGCCAGCAGATCGCGCAGCTTGTCCTTGTTGGCCGCCTCGTAGTTGGTGCTGTCAGCCAGCGCTTCTTCGACCTTGGCGAGTTTCTCATTCACCAGCCCGAGATCACGCTCCAGCTTGTCGGCTTCGCGCTTGTGCGGCGCCAGTTGCTGACGCAAGGCCGCTGCCTGCTGGCGCTGGGCTTTCTTATCGGTCTTGTCGGCGTTGACGGGCGTGTTGCTGACCGGAGCGTTGCGCAGCCGGTAATCGGCCAGCCAGCGCGTGTAGTCATCCAGATCGCCGTCGAACGCCTGCACGCGGCCGTCGGCCA
The DNA here is from genome assembly GCF_020312195.1 of Pseudomonas sp. P129. Lineage (NCBI taxonomy): Bacteria > Pseudomonadati > Pseudomonadota > Gammaproteobacteria > Pseudomonadales > Pseudomonadaceae > Pseudomonas > Pseudomonas sp. P129. The sequence continues at coordinate 188,356 of NZ_JAGPYS010000008.1, forward strand.
CCAGCAGGAAGTCATCGGTCGTGCTCTTGAGCAAGTGCCGATCGTGAGACACCACCAGTACCGCGCCACCGAACTCCTGCAAGGCCATGGTCAGCGCCAGGCGCATCTCCAGGTCGAGGTGGTTGGTCGGTTCATCGAGCAGCAACAGATTGGGCTTTTCCCAGGCAATCAGCGCCAGCGCCAGACGGGCTTTCTCGCCACCGGAGAAATTCAGCACCGGCTCATCCAGACGCGCGCCACGGAAGTCGAAACCGCCCAGGAAATCGCGCAAGGTCTGTTCACGCTCGGTCGGTGCCAGGCGCTGCAGGTGCAGCAACGGCGTCGCCTTGGCGTCCAGTGAGTCGAGCTGATGCTGGGCGAAGTAGCCCACGGTGAGGTTTTCGCCACGCACCAGCCGACCGCTTTGCGGCTCAAGCTCGCCGGCGAGGTTTTTGATCAGCGTCGACTTGCCTGCGCCGTTCGGACCCAGCAGGCCGATGCGTGCACCGGGCGTGAGTTGCAGCTTGACCTTCTCGAGGATGGTCTTGTCGCCGTAACCCAGGCGCGCATCGGACAGGTCCAGCAAGGGGCTGGAGATCTTGTCGGACTCACGGAAGACGAAGTTGAACGGAGAGTCGACGTGCGCGGCCGACAGCTCTTCCATGCGTTCCAGCGCCTTGATCCGGCTTTGTGCCTGACGGGCCTTGGTGGCCTGGGCCTTGAAGCGCGCGATGTACTTTTCCATGTGCGCACGTTGCGCCTGCTGCTTCTCGTAGGCCTGTTGCTGCTGGGCCAGACGTTCGGCACGGGCCCGCTCGAACGCGCTGTAGCCGCCGCGATAGAGAGTGATCTTGCGTTGCTCGACATGGGCGATGTGATCGACCACGGCGTCCAGAAAATCCCGGTCGTGGGAAATCAGCAGCAAGGTGCCGGGGTAACTCTTGAGCCAGTCTTCAAGCCACAGAATGGCGTCGAGGTCCAAGTGGTTGGTCGGTTCGTCGAGCAGCAGCAGGTCCGAGGGGCACATCAATGCCTGCGCCAGGTTCAGGCGCATACGCCAGCCACCGGAGAAACTGCCGACCTGACGCTCCATCTGTTCGTTGGTGAAGCCCAGCCCGGCCAGCAGCTTGCGAGCGCGTGCGTCGGCGGTATAACCGTCGGCGCTGTCGAGCTCCGAATGCAGACGGGCCTGAGCGGCACCGTCCTGCGCGGCTTCGGCCTCGGCCAGCGAGCTCTGTACCTCGCGCAGGCGCTCGTCGCCATCGAGCACGTAATCCACGGCCAGGCGTTCGAGCGTGTCGACCTCCTGGCGCATGTGCGCGATACGCCAGTCGGCGGGCAGCAGGCAGTCGCCGGCGTCCGGCGTCAGTTCTCCACGCAGCAGGGCAAACAGGCTGGATTTACCGGCGCCATTGGCACCGATCAGACCGGCTTTATGGCCGGCGTGCAGAGTCAGCTCGGCGTCTTCTAGCAGACGTTGCGGACCACGCTGTAAGGTAAGGCTTTGAAGTCGAATCATAATGGCGGCGGAGTCTACCAGCTTCGTCCTGAACAGGTGGATCACTATGCCTTCAGCGCTCTGGAGTTTCACCCTCGATTTCTACGCCCGACCGGGTGTGGAACAGGCTTGCCTGACGCTGCAAGCCAACGGGGCCAACGTGTGCATGGTGCTTTGCGGGGTGTGGCTGAGCACGCGCGACGTGGAGTGCGATGCTCAGCGAGTAGCGCAAATAAAGCAGTTGGCGACACCCTGGCATGACGATGTGGTGCGTCCGTTGCGGGATTTGCGTAACCAATGGCGCCATGCGGCGCTTGAAGACGCACAGCTCAGTGCATTGCGAATGAAGGTCAAGGCGCTGGAACTGGAGGCCGAACAGGGTCTGATGATGAAGCTTGAGGCACTGACCGGGGACTGGCCGGCGGGTGAGGCGAGGAATGCAGAGGAGTGGCTGCTCGAACTTGCCGAAGGGGACGCAGAAAAAAACCGCGATGCGCTGCATGTGCTGCGCATCGCGGTTGGACTTGCCGTCGACCAGACTTAGGAAGCGCTGGTTGGCGTTGCGCCGTTGGCAGGTGTTGCCGGTGCGGCGGCGGGCGCGGCAGGTGCAGGCGTTGTCGGCTTGGCTGCAGCAGGCGCTGGCGTGGCCGGTTTGGCGGCGGCTGGCTTCACGGCAGGCTTGGCCGCAGGTTTGGCGACAGGCTTGGCTGCTGCTTTCACAGGTGCCTTGGCAGGTGCTTTGGCCGGAGCCTTGACGGGCGCTTTCACAGGCGCTTTCGCCGCAGGTTTGGCGGCCGCCGCTTTTGCTGCTGGTTTGGCAGCGCTGCTGGCGGTGGTCTTGGCAACCGGCGCCTTGGTGGCAGCAGGCTTGGCCGCGGCCGGTTTAGCAGCCGTTGTCCTGGCTGCAGCAGGCTTGGCGGCCGTTGTCTTGGCTGCGACAGGCTTGGCTGCTGCAGTCGCCCGGGGGGCCGGTTTGGCAGCGGCTTTTACCGGGGCCTTGGCAACAGCAGTTTTTGCGGCTGGCTTGGCAGCTGCGGAAGGCTTGGCTGCGGCCTTGGCGACGGCTGTTTTAACCGGCGCTTTCGCTGCGGTTTTTGCCGGGGCTTTGGCAGCAGGTGTCTTGGCGACCGCTTTCGGTGCGACAGGCTTGGCATCGCGAGTGGTCAGGATCTTGCCGACCGCCTCTTTCACGCGACCAATACCCTGAGCCAGTTTCAGGCTTTCCTGGGCATCACGCTTGAGGTGCAGGATGTAAGTGCGGGTTTCGGTCTGACGATCCTTGAGAGCGTCCAGCAACTCTTCCAGCTCGGACACGGCGCCTTTGGCCTTGGCCTGCGCCTTGGATTTTCCGGCGGTGGCAGCATCCTGCAACTTGATGCGGGAGTTGTGCAGTTTTTCCTGCGCCTTGCCGCGCTGTTTCTCAAGCTTGGCGAGCAGTTTCTCGGCATCAGCCAAGGCTTGGGAGCAGGCGTCTTCCAGATGTTCAAGCAAGCTGCCCGATAATTGTTGGAGCAAATGCAACGGAGTATTTACTGGCTTCTTTTTGGCCGACATGACTTACCTCCTGGGTGACGAAATTGCGGCTCATACTAGGCTTCTGCGCGCATCGCCGCTAGGGCATCTTGACAGCATCCATGGGGCGCTGTTGCATACTCAGAGAAATGATTGCTCGGCACGATGCAAAGGCATTGTGAAATTCACATCACAAGACTCGTCACTACTCGCGCTGGCGCTGGCATAATCGCTGCCTTCCCAGGCCGGAGAGCATTAATGTCGCGCTACCTGTTAACGTCGTTGTTCCTCTTGCTACCCCTGGCTCAGGCCGCCGAGGCGCCGCCTGCGTCCAGCGACGGCCACGATCTCGCCTACAGCCTGGGCGCAAGCCTTGGCGAGCGGTTGCATCAGGAAGTCCCTGACCTGGACCTCAAGGCGCTGGTAGAAGGCTTGAAGCAGGCTTATCAGGGCAAGCCGCTGGCGCTCAAGCAGGACCGCATCGACCAGATCCTGCGCGAGCATGACGCCGCGATCGCCCAGGCCGAGACTGCCGGTACGGATGCGCCGACCGAGGCGGCCCTCAAGGCCGAGCGCACGTTCATGGACAGCGAGAAGGCCAAGCCGGGTGTGAAGGTGCTGGCTGACGGGATTCTCATGACCGAGCTGACTCCTGGCACCGGCCCCAAGCCCAGTGCCGATGGCCGGGTTGAAGTGCGTTATGTCGGTCGCTTGCCGGACGGCACCATCTTCGATCAGAGCACCCAGCCCCAGTGGTTCCGGCTCGACAGCGTGATCAGCGGCTGGACCAGCGCCTTGCAGAACATGCCGACCGGCGCGAAGTGGCGGCTGGTGATCCCTTCGGATCAGGCCTATGGTGCCGAGGGCGCTGGCGATCTGATCGATCCGTTTACACCACTGGTATTTGAAATCGAGCTGGTTGCGGTTTCACAGTAAGCGGACGGAAACCGGCGTTCAGAAATGCGAAAGGGTGCAATAAGCACCCTTGGCGTGTAGCGCTTGCACTAACAAGGTCACGCCTGAGCGGCGATCTCTTCCTTGTGCGAGTTGTGCAGTACTTCAATCAGGCAATCTTCCAGCTCGAAACGCTCGTGCAGCAGTTGCCCCAGCTGGTTGAACTCCCGGGCTACCACCGCCGCATCCGAGCAGTCGCCCTTTTCGCAGCGATCATTGAACGTCAGGGCAAACTTGGTGATGACGTCCAGACGTGGATAGATCGTGTCTGCCAGTTCGAGCCCACGCTCGTCATTGAACGCCCGGGCTTCATCACCCAGTTGTTCGTAGACTTCAAAGTGCCCGGCAGAGACGTAATCCACAAGAATCCCGCAGAAGTTCTGCAGGCCTTCGAGGTCGGCTGCCAGCGCTTCGGGCGTGTCGCCCAGCGCATCGTAGGCTTCGACCAGTTCGAGACGGCTTTGAAGCCAGCGATCGATCAGCTTGTTCACTCCGCCCCAGCGTTCCTGAGCATTCTGACAACTTTCCAGCATGGTCTTCTCTCTTCCCTTCAGGGGCATGCAGTCCTGTGCCGGTCCGGGTTATTGGCCGGGACCAGGCCTGATAAATGCGTCAGGACAGCATATTTCCAGTGACGCGTGCGGCCCAGATTATGCCCGCTCGACAAGGCCATCAAGGTACGCAGGAGATAAAGTTCATACAAGCGTTTAATGGTCGCCCCGATCTCTGGTCGCCAGCCAGTGGCTGAATTCGCTGAAAAGAGGATACAGCGGCAACAGCGCCAGACCCGTAAATGCCAGCAGACTCCACTCCGGCAGGCTGATACCGAACAGTGTCCAGGTGATTTCGGCGCAAAACAGCGCGTCGCTTCGCAGCCGGTCGATGCACATGTCCAGGGAGAGCAGGCTCAATATTTGCTCCAGTCTGGTAATGAACGGTATCAATTGATCGGCCGAAGCGGTTTGCAGCCACACCTGTGTGCCTGCGCCAGCAAGCCCTGCCAGGGCGACCAGCAGAAGCCCCAGGCTGTAGCGCCGCGTGCCTGTCGGGCCAGGAGCGTGGCAGGCAGCACAGAGCGCCAGTACACCACAGACGATGAATGCAGCTCGCTGCACCATGCACAGAGTGCAAGGGTCGAGACCTACGGCTTGCTGCAGGTAAAAGGCGACGCCAATGATTGATGCACAGGCCGGCGATGCCAGGAAGAACAGGAAGCGTGTGCGAGCCAGATACATGGCAAATCCGTAACAAAGGACGAGACGATTACGGTAGAGGAAAGGGTGCGGCGCATTCAAGGTGGCGGCGTACGGATGCGTCGCTGTTTACCGAGGAAAAAGAACACGCCGCTGCGTGGTTCTTTTACACATGGATGTAGGACGATTCTCACGCATTGATCTTGACGGGCTGGTGAGGCAGCACGGAGAGCCCTCACAGAGGACTCTCCGGCGGATTCAGGCCTTGGTCAGCACCGGCAAAGGGCGCGACAGGAGGCGCTCGTCGAGCAGGCCCAGACCTTCCTGAAACAGCTGATTGCTGCGATCCGTCTCACCCAGTTGGCCGAGCAGGCGAGCCAGCTCGGCGCAGGTTTCGGGATTGCGTTCCAGGCGCAGACTGCTCTCCAGATAATCCCGCGCCTTGCCCCACAGGCGGCCTTGCAGACAGATACGTCCCAGGCTCAGCAACAGGCTTGGATCAGCAGGATGCTGCTTGAGCCAGCCCTCCGCCGTTTGCAGCTGCTTCAACGGGTCGTTGCCGCGAACCAGTCCATACAGACGCGCCAGATGGCTGTTGTACTCGCGCTTGAGGGCGCTACGAAGCACCTCTTCGGCCTGGGCTTCGGCACCCAGACGGCGCAATTGATCGGCATACGCCAGCACCAGTTGCGGCTCCTGACGTTGCGCAGAACCCAGCCCCTGCCAGGCGCTTTCCAGTGAAGGCAGACCGGTCGGTGCGCCTTCGATGCCTTCGCGGTACGCCGCCAGGCTAAGGTTTTCGCCCCAGGCGCGGCGTTCCAGCTCGGCCAGTTCCTTGGCTGGCAGGACCTTGTCCTTGCGCAGCTCCGGCATCAGACGGACCACATCGGACCAGTCACCACGTTGCTGATACAGGCGTTGCAGTTGACGAAGCACCTGAGGGTTGTGCGGATGACGCTCTTTCATGGCCAGCAGTGTGGTCAGCGCACCTTCGGTGTCGCCACGGTCCTGCTGCAGTTGAGCGTGATTCAGGGCAATCGCCAGCTCGGCTTGTGGCTGACGCTCGAGCGCGCGTTCCAGCAAGGCGTCGCAGTCTTCGTAACGGCCCTGCTCGTTGGCAGCACGTGCAGCGCCGATGTAGTAGAGCAGCGGATGCGTATCGGCTTCGGCGGCGCGTTGCAGATGACGTTGGGCGCTGGACCAGCGTCCCTCGGCAAGGTCCATCTGGCCTTGCTCGATAGCTATTTGCACGCGACGACGGCGGTTGCGGCGCGACCATGGGTTGACCACGCGGCCTGAGGTCGTCAGCAGGGTGATCAGCAGCCTCAGCAGTGCGATCACCAGTAACGCAACGACCAGCAACGCCAGGGTTGCCCACAGACTCGATTCATAGCGGAAGTTCTGATAGGCGATCAGGACATAGCCGGAATGCTCGGCGATGGCGACCCCGATCAGCGCCGCAGCGGCGATCGCGATGAATAACAGCACATAGAAGCGCTTCATCGGCTGGTCCCCTGTTGCGCCTCGGCTGGCTGGCCGGCAGCGTGACGGCGTTCAAGGTAGGCCTGCACGGCGCTCAGGGTTGGTGCCAGATCCGGTGTCTTCACCGATACCGGCTGGCTGGCAACGGCATCAAGCCCTTGGCCGAGCGCCTTGCCCTGTGGGTCGTCCTGATCGAAGTTGGCTTTCAGAACGCTCTGCGCTTCGGTGATGGCCTTGGAATAAACCTCGGGCTCGCCGTTAAGCGCTGCCCACTGCGCCTGCTCCAGCGCCAGGCTCAGGGCCAGACGCACCTGCGAAAGGCTCTGGCCGGCGAGTACCGGGCGGATGTCCTTGTCGGCGTTGAAATCGATACGGAAGTAATGGGAGATCTCGTCCCACCACTGCGACCACCGGCTGGTTTCGGTCTTGTCAGCGGTCAGCCCCATAAGCGACTCGCCCTTGTCTGCGTATTCGGGAGCCAGCTTGTTGAGCTGTACAGCCTGCTCACGCAAGGCAGCCAGTTGCAGAAACAGCCCGGTGCGGTCCGGCTGCTCGACGCTGCGCAGGGCGGCAAGGCTCTTGGCCAGTTGCTCGCGGGCAGCGAAGGAGCCTGGATCATCCTGCTCACGCAGAATTTCGTCGGCACCCTGAACCAGCGCCTGCGCACTGTTGATGTCCTGCAGCGCTGAAAGGCGCAGGCTGGCCAGACGCAGCAGATGTTCGGCCTCGGCCAGACGCCAGTCCTTGCGGCTCGCCCCCAGCACGGTTTCGAGTCGCTGGCTGAGACGCTGCTGATCGCCTTGCAGTTGCGCGACCAGACGGCGGCTGTCTTCCAGTTGGTTGGCTGGCGGGAATTGCGCGATACGTGCGCTCAGTTGCTGGTCATTCTGCGCCAGCACCAGGGTCTGTTCGGCGATGTCCTCGACCTGTCCGCGCTGTTGCTGGTGCCCGGCCTGCAACATGCGCAGTTGCCAGACTCCCCAGCCGGCGACGGCGATACCGGCAATTGCCAGCAGCAAGGCCAGGAATACCAGGCCACTGTTGCGGCTGCCGGTGCGCTCGGTGCGGACTGGCTCAGGCTTGGATGCAGGCGTTTTCAACACCGATTCTTCGTCTTTAGGCAAGGCTGTTTCGCTCACGTATCCCATCCTTTGCATTTTGGCGTAATAGCGTAAACGACAGGTGTCGATCATTACGCCTTGACGGCAGGCTGAGGTTGTTCCCGCAACGCTGCCAGCAATGCCGCGGCGCTGGCGCCACGACAATCAATAACGGTCCGTGCTCCGGCTGCCCGCGCAATGCTGGCAACCCGGGGGCTCGGTACAAACAGCGGCAGATCGGCCAGGTCCGGCCATGAATCCCCCGCCAACTCAAGCAAATGTTCAAAACCCTGCCCACTGCTGACCACCAGCCCGTTCAAGCGTTCCACCGCGACACGTTGCGCCAGGGCGCCGGGCGCATGCTGCGGCAGGTAGCGACGATACAGCGGCAGGTAATCAACGCCCACCCCCAGCCCGCGCAGTTGCTCGGCCAACAGTTCGCGTCCCTCGTCACCGCGCATGATCAACACACGGCTTCCCGGTACGGCAATCGCCTGTTTGAGGCGCGGCAGTTCAAGCAAGGCTTCGCTGTCGTCGCCCTGCTCCGGCCAGCTCGCATCGAGCCCGTAATCGACCAGTATCTGCCCGGTTGCTGAACCCACACTGAACCAGGGTTTTAGGGGCGGTTGCGGCCATACTTCGTCGATCAGTTCGATGGCCAGTCGCGCGGCCGGCTTGCTGACCACGATCACTGCACAATAATTGAGCAGCTCGAAAATGATCGAACGCTGTGCAGGCGTCAAGGGCAACGGCTCGGTTTCAAGCAGCGGCAGGCTGCTGCTGAAGATACCGGCCTCGGCCAGCACCCTGGCCAGCGCTGCCGACTCTTCGGCCGGGCGGGTCAGCAGCAGACGCCAGCCATTCATTCGTTATTGGCCTCGCCGTAGACCGCTTTCAGAATGTCGGCGGCACCCTGCTCCAGCAGCGCTTCGGCTACTTGCACACCCAGTGCCTGGGCGGATGTCTGGGGTGCCCGGGCATCTGCGTGCAGCAACACGCTGCCGGACGGATCGCCCACCAGGCCGCGCAACCAGACGTCATCGCCTTCCAGTACGGCGTAGCAGGCGATCGGCACCTGACAGCCACCGTTTAGGTGCTTGTTCAGCGAACGCTCGGCAATCACGCGCACGGCGGTGTCTTCGTGGTGCAGAGGGGCAAGCAGCGCATGAATTTCGGCGTCGACGCTACGGCATTCGATACCCACCGCGCCTTGGCCACCGGCTGGCAGGCTGTCATCGACGCTGATCGCCGAGGTGATGCGGTCTTCGAAACCCAGGCGGATCAGGCCGGCGGCGGCGAGGATGATGGCGTCATATTCGCCGGCATCGAGCTTGGCCAGACGGGTATTGACGTTGCCGCGCAGGAAACGGATCTGCAGGTCGGGTCGACGCGCCAGCAATTGGGCCTGACGGCGCAGGCTGGAGGTGCCGACAATGCTGCCCGCCGGCAACTGGTCCAGGCTGGCAAAGGTGTTGGAGACGAATGCATCGCGCGGGTCTTCACGCTCGCAGATGCAGAACAGGCCCAGACCTTGTGGAAAATCCATCGGCACGTCTTTCATCGAATGCACGGCGATGTCGGCGTTGTTTTCCAGAAGCGCGGTTTCCAGCTCCTTGACGAACAGGCCTTTGCCACCGATTTTCGACAGCGGGGAGTCGAGCAGTTTGTCGCCACGGCTGACCATGGGCACCAGCGTCACGAGCAGGCCGGGGTGGGCCTGTTCCAGGCGGGCCTTGACGTATTCTGCCTGCCAGAGTGCCAACGCGCTTTTGCGAGTGGCGATGCGGATTTCGCGAGAGGACATTGAACAATCCGTACTGAGTGAATGCGACGGATAATAACAGCTCAATCCCGGTCAGGGCGGCTTCGGCGCCGATTGGGAATTGCTTCAGACACCAAGCCGATCAATCAATCGGCAGTGCCTGAGGGGCGCATGAGGAAGGCTGCCCGCGGGCCAGCCGAAAAACACATGAATCCGGGATTGCCCCCCCGTTCCATGAATCGGCCCGCGCGCAGAGGCTCCAGAGCGGCGAAGCGCTAGAGCTGCTGCATCATTTTGCGGACACCGGCGACGTGGCGGCGGCTGACGATCAACGCATCGCCATTGAGGCCTCTGAGGAACAGCTGGAAATGCCCCAGCGGGGTGCGCTGCAACCGTTCTATTCGCTCGCGGGCCACCAGCGCATTGCGGTGGATGCGCACGAAACGGTCACCGAATTCGTCTTCCAGTGCCTTGAGCGGTTCGTCCAGCAGCACTTCGCCGCCCTCGTGGCGCAAGGTCACGTACTTGTGATCGGCGATAAAGTAGATCACCTGATCCAGCGGAATCAGCTCGATGCCTTTGCGGGTACGCGCGCTGATGTGGCTGCGTGGGCCTGATCCGCTTTCGGCAGCCGGGCGGGTCAACGCCGCCAGTTGCACACGGTTCGGCCGCTCGGCTTTGCGCAACGCTTCGACAAGGTGCTCGGAACGCACGGGCTTGACCAGATAGCCCACCGCACTGACCTGGAAAGCTTCCAGGGCGAACTCATCATGGGCGGTGCAAAAGACCACTGCAGGCGGTGCTTCCCGCTCGCACAGCCGCGCTGCGACCTGGAGGCCATCGAGACCCGGCATGCGGATATCGAGCAGCACTACGTCCGGTTTGTGGGCCTCGATCAGCGCCAAGGCTTCTTCGCCATTGGACGCGCTGGGTTCCAGTACTCGATAACCCTCGATTTCATTGACCATGCGGCTCAATCGCTCGCGGGCCAGGGGTTCGTCATCAACGATCAGGACATTCATATAGCTCTGGCTTCCTGCGTGAGTCTCGCACAAGGATAGCGTAGACAGGTGTAGTGACGACCGTCACGGCGCTCCACGCTCAGACTGGCGTGCGGGCCAAAAAGTGCCGCAATTCGTGCGCCTATATTCGTCAGAGCTTGCTGAGTACCGTTGGAAGTCTGCCGATTGGCAACTTCTTCATAGGGATTGCTGACGCTCAATATGAACTCTCCCCCTTCATAGTTCGCTTCGACTGTTACAACGCCCCCTTCGACCCGCGGAGCAATGCCATAAATCAAAGCGTTTTCAAGTAATGGCTGCAAGGTTAGCTGGGGGATCGGCAAGTCATCGGGAATTGCGCTCACCCTCCAGTCCAACTGTAGACGCTCGCCAAGACGATATTGCTCAATCGATAAATATCGTTTTGCCAATGCCAGCTCTTCACCCCATGTCACCAGGCTGCCCGGCTTGGCCAGACTGGCGCGAAACAGGTCCGAAAGATCCAGCACCGCCTGCTCGGCCTTGACCGGGTTGCTGGCCACCAGACTGGCGATACTGTTGAGTGTGTTGAAGAGGAAATGCGGGCGGATGCGCGCTTGCAGCGATTCGATCCTGGCGCGCAGTTCGCCCTGTTGCTGCTTGCGCCACTGACTCTGCAGATAGAAATAGCGCAGCATCAGGGCCGACATGATCAGGGCAATCGTCGAGTAGCGCAGATAACGCTCGACCATGCCGCTGACCGAAATCCGCCCGGTAAGCTGACAGACATCGGTAACGGCTGTGCACAACAGCGTCAGGCCGACCACCAAAAGGCAACTGAGCATGCCTGCCAGCCCCGGCGTCAATCGCGCCAGCCAGGGCCGCAACCCGCACAGCAGCGCCGCGGACAGTAGCACGATCCATTGCACGAACAGCGACATCAACGCCAGGCGTACCCAGTCGAAGCCGCTGCGCATCGGTTCCACCAGCACCAGAACCAGCACCAGCAGCTCCGCCAGCACGACGAGCACCAGCAATGCCTGCGGCAGGCACAGTTCAGGGAGGAAAAAGTCTTTGCTGGGCGCGGGCCGGGCGTCGTGTTTCACAGGTTCGATTCGCATGACTCCAGTCTCTGCCCTGGCCTCGTCAGCGGCAAGCTGTCCGGGGATAAATATGCATCAACCCTGTTATCATCGCGTTCGTTCTTGTGCCAGGTATCGGGCACGTCACTTTCAGTCAGCAACGAGCGAATCCATGAGCACCGACAAGACCAACCAGTCCTGGGGCGGCCGCTTCAGTGAACCCGTCGACGCGTTTGTCGCGCGTTTCACCGCCTCCGTCACCTTCGATCAACGCCTGTATCGCCACGACATCATGGGCTCCATCGCCCACGCCACGATGCTGGCCAAGGTGGGCGTACTGACCGACGCCGAGCGCGATACCATCGTTGACGGCCTGAACACCATTCAGGCCGAGATCGAGGCTGGCCAGTTCGACTGGCGCGTCGATCTGGAAGACGTGCACATGAACATTGAAGCACGCCTGACCGACCGCATCGGTATCACCGGCAAGAAACTGCACACCGGTCGCAGCCGCAACGATCAGGTCGCCACCGATATCCGTCTGTGGCTGCGCGACGAAATCGATCTGATCCTCAGCGAAATCACCCGTCTGCAGCAAGGCCTGCTGGGCCAGGCCGAGCGTGAAGCTGAAACCATCATGCCCGGTTTCACCCACCTGCAGACGGCCCAGCCGGTAACATTCGGTCACCATATGTTGGCCTGGTTCGAAATGCTCAGCCGCGACTACGAGCGTCTGGTCGACTGCCGCAAGCGTCTCAACCGCATGCCGCTGGGCAGCGCGGCACTGGCGGGCACCACCTACCCGATCGACCGCGAGCTGACCTGCACACTGCTGGGCTTCGAGGTGGTGGGCGGCAATTCGCTGGACGGTGTATCGGATCGCGACTTCGCCATCGAATTCTGCTCGGCTGCATCCATCGCAATGATGCACCTGTCGCGCTTTTCGGAAGAGCTGGTGCTCTGGACCAGTGCGCAGTTCCAGTTCATCGACCTGCCGGACCGCTTCTGCACCGGCAGCTCGATCATGCCGCAAAAGAAAAACCCCGATGTCCCTGAACTGGTTCGCGGCAAGAGCGGCCGTGTGTTCGGTGCCTTGATGGGCCTGCTGACCCTGATGAAAGGCCAGCCGCTGGCTTACAACAAGGACAACCAGGAAGACAAGGAGCCGCTGTTCGACGCCGCCGACACACTGCGTGATTCGTTGCGTGCGTTCGCCGACATGATTCCTGCGATCAAGCCCAGGCACGCGATGATGCGTGAAGCGGCGCTGCGCGGCTTCTCGACCGCCACCGATCTGGCCGACTATCTGGTCCGCCGTGGTCTGCCGTTCCGTGACTGCCACGAAATCGTCGGTCACGCGGTGAAATACGGTGTGGAAACCGGCAAGGACCTGGCAGAGATGAGCCTGGAAGAGCTGCGTCAGTTCAGCAACCAGATCGAACAGGACGTCTTCGCCGTGCTGACCCTGGAAGGCTCGGTGAATGCCCGCAACCACATCGGCGGCACCGCCCCCGAACAGGTCCGCGCCGCCGTGATTCGCGGTCAGGAACTGCTGGCCGGGCGCTGAACAGACCCCGCACAGCCCCTGATGACGCGGAGCATTGGCACGATAGAAATCTCAAGGTTTTCATCGTTCCCATGCTCCGCGTGGGAATGCCGTTCTGGATGCTCCGCGTCCGATCCTGAGCGTGCGTAGCGCAACGGATATGTGACGCAGAGCGTCACGAGCTGCATGCCAACGCAGAGCATTGGCACGATAGTGATCTCAAGTTTTCATCGTTCCCATGCTCCGCGTGGGAATGCCGTTCTGGACGCTCTGCGTCCGCTTCTGAAGGTGCGCCGCGGCATAGATGTTTGACGCAGAGCGTCACGACCTGCATGCCAACGCGGAGCATTGGCATGATAGTGATCTCAAGTTTTCATCGTTCCCATGCTCCGCGTGGGAATGCGCTTCTGGACGCTCTGCGTCCTGTCCTGAATGTGCGCCGCAGAGCGTCACGAAACGACCGTGTTCTCGTGCACCTATCATTCCTACAACTCTTTCAGCACCTGCCGATTTCCCTCCAGCGCACCCCGCCGCTATCATCCCCGCTTCTTGTGGGGGACTTATCCGATGCTCAATGGCCTGTGGCTTGGTTTTTTTGTCGTGGCGACGATTTCCGCGCTGGTGCAGTGGCTGGTGGGCGGCAACGCCGGCATTTTTGCCGCGATGGTCGAAAGTATCTTTGCCATGGCCAAGCTGTCGGTCGAGGTCATGGTGCTGCTGTTCGGCACGCTGACTCTATGGCTGGGCTTTTTGCGCATCGCCGAGAAGGCCGGCATCGTCGACTGGCTGGCCAAGGTTCTCGGGCCGCTGTTTCTGCGCCTGATGCCGGAGGTGCCGCCCGGCCACCCTGCGCTCGGGCTGATCACCCTCAACTTCGCCGCTAATGCCCTGGGGCTCGACAACGCCGCCACGCCGATCGGCCTGAAGGCCATGCGCTCGCTACAGGAACTCAACCCCAGCAAGACCGCCGCCAGTAACGCGCAGATCCTCTTTCTGGTGCTCAACGCCTCATCCCTGACCCTGCTGCCGGTAACGATTTTCATGTACCGCGCCCAGCAGGGTGCGCCTGACCCGACCCTGGTATTCCTGCCGATCCTGCTGGCCACCAGTGTCTCGACCATCGTCGGTCTGCTGTCGGTCGCGTTCATGCAACGTCTGCGTCTGTGGGACCCGGTGGTGCTCGCCTACCTCATCCCCGGCGCCCTGCTGCTGGGCACCTTCATGGCCTTTCTCGGCACACTGTCGGCGGCTGCGCTGGCGGGTCTGTCGTCGATTCTGGGCAACCTCACGCTGTTCGGCCTGATCATGATGTTTCTGATCATCGGCACGCTACGCAAGGTGCTGGTCTACGAGGCCTTCGTCGAAGGTGCGAAGGAAGGCTTCGACGTCGCCAAGAGCCTGCTGCCTTATCTGGTCGCCATGCTCTGCGCCGTGGGCGTGCTGCGCGCATCCGGCGCGCTGGACTTCGGTCTGGAAGGCATTCGGCATCTGGTGCAGTGGCTGGGGCTGGACACGCGCTTCGTCGATGCGCTGCCGACCGCCATGGTCAAGCCCTTCTCGGGCAGCGCCGCCCGTGCCCTGTTGATCGAAACCATGCAGACCCAAGGCGTGGACAGCTTCGCTGCATTGGCCGCTGCCACGATTCAGGGCAGTACCGAAACCACGTTCTACGTGCTTGCCGTGTACTTCGGCGCCGTAGGCATTCAGCGCGCCCGCCATGCTGTGGGCTGCGCGCTGCTGGCCGAGTTTTCCGGCGTCGTGGCCGCGATCTTCGTCTGCTACTGGTTCTTCGGCGCGACCGCCTCCTGAAACATTACTGCGCCGGAACCTGAGGCGCAGATTCAGCGGGGGCTGGCTCTGCAGGCGCAGCCTCCTGCTTCTCCTGTTTCGGCTCAGTTGCAGGGGCTGATTCAGGTGTAGCCTCTTCGGCCGAGTCGCCGCCTGGCTTGAGCTTGATTATCCGTCCGGTAGGCCGCTTCACTGCCGGTTGATCATCGTCAGTGACCACAAAACGCAGCACGCCTATCATCTGGCCGTCTTCGGTCAGCACCCTCACCTGCCAGCGTCCTGTCACGTCCTCCGGGAAGTTCTGCTTGCGCGTCCAGGCGCGATAGCCTTCCTTGCGGCCGCCGTGGATATCCAGCGCGATGCGGTCCATCTCTTCGCCTTCATGCCACCACACATGGTAGATACGCTCGTCCAGGCCACGCGGCGCATTGATGGCGGTGTACGCATACAGGCCGCCGTTGCGCAGCTGCTTGGCGCTGATCAGCGAAATGCTGTCGCCCGGCGTACGGTTCTTGTTATCGAAGTCCGGGCTCACCGCCACTTCGGTCAACCACAGCGTCGCAGGCGGCACCCAGGAGCGCAGCAACCAGCCCGCCGCGCCGATGGCCAGGATGATGCTGATCACGGCCAGTGCGCTGCGCCAGGTATTGAGCGGGAAATTCGCCATCAGGCTGGGCGCCGACAGCAGCATCGCCACGCCCAGGGCCAGTTTGTAACTCTCGGCGGTGGTCAGGTGCAGGATGATCGGCAGTGCGGTCAGCAGTGCCGCGAACAGCGTCAGTGTGTGCAGCGTCATGAACAGCCAGCGCCTGGGCGCCAGCCATTTGTAGTAGAGAGGGTCGATGATCGAGATCAGCCCGGCGGCGCCGAGCACCGCAGTGAACACCGCCTGACCACTGTTCCAGGTGGTGGTGATGAAAAAGAACGGCAGCACGAAGAACAGGCTTTCCTGATGAATCATCTGCGTGCCGTAGCGCAGCAAGCCCTGCGGAATCTCGCGGCCCAGCGCCTTGTTAAGTAACCCGACCATGGTGTTTTCGACCATCAGCCACAGCCAGCTGATCAGCATCACCACCGCGATCCAGGTTGCCAGCCCCGCCTGGCGATCGACCAGAATGAAACTGGCGATACCGGAAACGAAACCAAACGCTGCAATGAGCCCCGGATAGCGCTGCATCAAGTTGAGCACGGGCGTCACATAGCGATTCACGTCAAGCATCGGAGGGGTCACTCGGTTCTGTTCATACAAAAAAACGCGCTGCGTAACAAACGCAGCGCGGAGCCTGCACCCTGGGTGCAGTTCGGCGTCAGGATTCTATGTGCTGCGTGCACGCCAGCGCCACAGGGCCAGCAGTGCGATGAAACCCAGTACCCCACCAATCAGCCAATACAGGCCGTCATAACTGAACAGCGGCTTTTCAATGCGCATGTAACCCGGCTGGGCTAGCAATTGGCGCAGCGCCTGATTGGCCGTCTCCAGCTTCACCGCCTTGATTCGCTTGGCGGGATCCTCGAAACGCCCGTTTTCATAATCGTTGAGCGCGCTCCAATAGTAGTCCGCCAGCGCGCTATTGCCTTGTGTGGCCCATGACTGCCGATCAATGGCGAGCTGTTGCAGACGCGCAAACGTAGCGGGCTGCATGCCTTCTTTTTGCAGGCGCTCGACCAGGCCGCGTATGTCGCGCTCGGCCTCATCGACATCGTCACGCTCGACATCGGCGTTCAGGCTCAGAAACCCGACATCGCCAAACACTTCGCGCTCTGCAGAAGGCCCGTAGGACAGACTGTGTTTCAGGCGCAGCTCAGTGTAGAGCGTCCAGTCCAGATAGGCTTTGACCAGATCCCAGGTTTCGTTGTGCTGATCGTCGAGCTGCGGCTCGGGGTAGATCAGGTGCAGCTTGGCACTCTCGCCCAGCCCGCCGCGCTCGAGCTCGCGTCGCGGTTCGGCCGAGCCGTTGCCTTGCGCCAGTGGCGGGTGGTCGATCGGGTCGGTGGGGGCGAGCTTGCCGTAGGTGCGCTCCAGATAGGCTGGCAGCAGCTTGTCCAGATCACCCACCACAATCAGCGTCATGTTGTTGGGGGCGTACCAGTTGGCGAAGACGTCTTCGATGTGCTCCAGCTTGATGCCTTCCACCTCGGGGCGTTCGGCGCATTTGAGGCCCAGTTCCACCGCTAACTGACTGCTGGCGCTGCGCCCGGAATCTCGTCGGTCAAGCAGGCGCTGCAAGTGGGAAAAGTGCCCGCCATCTTCGCGCTCGACCACGCGTTTGACGCCATCCAGCCGCGCCTGGCTCAGCTCGGTTTTGGTCATGATCTCCAGCAGCAGGTCGAGCACCTTGCGCTGGTTGCGCGCAGGCGCTTCGATCACGAAGGTGGTGTCGGCGTTGCTGGTGAAGGCGTTCCACTCGCCGCCCAGTGCCTGCATACGCTCTTCCAGCCCGCCTTCACCGCTGTCATCCACGCCGCTGAACAACAAGTGTTCCAGCAGATGCGGCAGTTCCTTGTCCTGGCACGGGAAATCATCGAAGCCGATACCCACCACCAGGCGGATGGCGACATGACCCTTGTCGTCACCGGGTTTGAGAAGGACTTGCAAACCATTGGGCAGCAGGTAGCCCTCGACCTGAAGACGGTCAAGGGCGAATGAGGGGAGTGAACCGAGGAGCAGACAAGCGAACAGCAGGCAACGCATAAAACAGCTTTCCTGGCGGGCCGGTATGTTTAACAGACTTCACCTGCGCCCTTACGTTCAGAGTGATCTGTCGGCCTCGACCTCGCTCGACAAGGCGCCTGTGTCAGCGGTTTCCAGCACCACGTAGGCGCTGCTGCAGAACAGCGAGTTCAGACGCTTCATGTCGGCAATCAGTTCCAGGTGCAGCGAACTGGTTTCGATACTCTGGACCACCTTGTTGCGCAGGCGGCTGACATGGGCGTGTGCCAGGCGTCGCTCCTCGGCCCTGAACTGACGCTTTTCGCGCAATAACTGACGGGCGCTCTCGTGATCGCCGCTGAGGAACACCGAGAGGCCCAGACGCAGGTTCGACTGTAATTGAATCTGCAGATCGGCAAGTTCTTCAAGACCGACTTCAGAGAACGACCGGCGATGCGCCGTCTTCTGTTGCTGGATCTTGCGCAGCATGCGTTCGATCAGGCCGCTGGCCAGCTCCAGGTTGATGGTCAGCTCGATGATCTCGGCCCAGCGCCGGTTATCGTGCTCGCCGAGGTCTTCACGCGGCATCTGCGCCAGGTACAGCTTGATCGCGCTGTACAACGCTTCGACGTCGTCGTTGAGGCGGCGCACTTCCTGGGTCACTGCGGTTTGCGTGCCGCGCAGCACCGCCAGCATCGAGGCGAGCATGCTTTCGATCAGATCGCCCATACGCAGGGTTTCACGCACTGCGTTGGCCAGCGCAAGGCTGGGCGTCGACAGGGCGGTCAGGTCCAGATGACGCGGTTTGGCCAGGCCGCCGACTTCGTTCTGTTGCGGCAGCAGATACGAACAGAGCCGCGCCATCGGAGCCACGGTAGGCAGCATGATCAGGCAGCGTACCGTGTTGTAGAGCAGGTGGAAGCCGATCACCAGTTCCTGCGGACTAAAGCCCAGCGTGTCGATCCAGGCAACCAGCGGATCAAGCACCGGAAAGATCAGCAACAGGCCGAACAGCTTGTACAACAGACTGCCCAGCGCCACCTGCCGACCGGCAACGTTCTGCATGCTGGTACTGAGGAAGGCCAGCAGGCCGCTGCCGATATTGGCCCCGATCACCAGGCCGATGGCCACCGGCAAGCCAATGACCTCGGTGCCCGCCAGTGTCGCCGTCAGCAGCACTGCTGCCAGGCTGGAATAGGAGATCAGCGCGAACATGGCGCCCACCAGCGCATCCAGCAGCAGGTCGCCGGTCAGCGAGGCGAACAGCACCTTGACCCCCGCGGCCTGGGTGATCGGTGCAGCGGCCGCGACGATCAACTGCAAGGCCAGCACGATCAGGCCCAGACCAATACCGACCCGCCCCAGTTGGCCGGCACGGGTCTGCTTGCGCGACAGAAAGAACACCACGCCAAGGAAAATCAGCAGCGGTGACAGCCATGACAGATCGAAGGTCAGCACGCGAGACATCAAGGCGGTGCCGACATCGGCGCCAAGCATGATCGCCAGCGCAGGCGTCAGCGTCATCAGCCCCTGGCCGACAAACGATGTCACCAGCATGGCGGTGGCGTTACTGCTCTGCACCAGTGCCGTCACCAGAATGCCGGCGATGAACGCGAGCGGTCGTTTGGACATGTTCTGGCTGAGCACACGACGAAGTTGTGTACCGTAAACACGAAGGATGCCAGTGCGCACGATATGCGTGCCCCAGATCAGCAGGGCGACGGCGGATAGCAAATCGAGCAGGGTCAGCATGCGAAAAGCCCCCTGAGGTTTGCCCATACAGGCGATGAATTGAAAGATGCAGCGTGTAGCGAGCGGGGATGGGTGTAACGCTCTACTAAGCTTTTAGTCGGCCATGGGCCTTGGCGCCAGCATCGCACAGCGCGGAATTCATTGAAATAAAAGTGTCATAAATCAGCGCCCATTCGCGTCTCGTTCTTCACGCTCCCAAATGGGGATGCCCTTTGTAGCGCTTCGCGCCACGTTACACGCTCAAAATCGGACGCAGAGCGTCCAGAACGGCATACCCACGCGGAGCATGGGTACGATGATGTCCTTGAGAGCACCTATCGTTCCTCACGCTCCAGCGTGGGAATGCTCTTCGTGACGCTCCGCGTCATAACTCTGCGCCACGCCACACATTCAGGACCGGACGCAGAGCGTCCAGAACGGCATACCCACGCGGAGCATGGGTACGATGGTGTTCTTGAGAGCCGCTATCGCTCTCCGACGCAGAGCGTCGGCGCGATAATCGTGCGCCCTTCAGCAGCCATCAACGGAACCGGTCAACCTCGTGACGCAGTTCTGTCGCCAGGCCATTCAGCTCCTGGGCGGTGATGGCCAGGTTGGACATGACCTGGCGCTGTTCACTGTTGGCCATGGCGATGCTTTGCAGGTTGCTGCTGAGCATGGTCGCAGTGCTGCTTTGTTCCTGGGTGGCGGTGGTGATGGCGGCGAACTGGTGACCGGCCGAGCGACTTTGCTCGTCGATCTGGGCCAGCGCGGAGGCCACTTTGGCGTTGAGCGACAGGCCTTCCTGCATCAGTGTATTGCCCTGCTGCATGGTGCTGATGGCGTTGCCGGTTTCCTGCTGGATGCTGGCGATCATGCCGGAAATCTCATCGGTGGCTTCACGGGTGCGCGAGGCCAGGCTGCGGACTTCGTCAGCCACCACGGCAAAGCCGCGACCTTGTTCGCCGGCGCGCGCGGCCTCGATGGCAGCGTTGAGCGCGAGCAGGTTGGTCTGGTCGGCAATCGAGGTGATTACCCCGACGATGCTGCCGATTTCCTGCGAGCGCTGGCCCAGCGTGTCGATGACTTTGGCGGTGCTGCTCAGCGAAGTGGCGATCTGTTGCAGCGACGAAGACGCCTCTTCCATCGAGGTGCGACCGATGCGTGTCTGCTGGGCATTTTCCTGGGCCAGGCGCTCGGTATTGCCCATGTTGTCGGCGATGTTCATCGACGTGGCGCTGAACTCTTCGACGGCACCGGCCATGCTGGTGATCTCGCCGGATTGCTGTTCCATGCCCTCGAACGCACCGCCCGACAGGCCGGACAGCACGTTGGCGCGGGTGCTGACTTCCTGCGCCGCGGTACGGATATGCGACACCATCGATGACAGTGCTTCGCTCATCTTGTTGAAGCTGCCGGACAGCTGCCCGATCTCGTCGTTGCTGGTCACATTCAGGCGTACGCTCAGGTCGCCCGCACCCAGTGCGTCGGCCTGGCGTACCAGTTCAGACAATGGGCGCAGCTTGCTGCGCAGCAGCCAGATGGCGCTGATCACGGCGATGAGCATGGCCAGCAGACTGCCGATCGCCAGTTGCGTGCCGACGTGCCAGGTCACTTCGCTGATTTCCTTGCGCGGCATGCTGGCGATGACGGTCCAGGGGCCGCCGGCGAACGGCTGGCCGACGCTGTAATAGTTGTCATCCCCGTCATCCCAGAACTGCGCCTTGCCTGGTTTGCTGGCAAGCTCGGCAACGGACTTGGCGGCACCTTCCAGGGATTTGACGCCCGCCGGTGGAACCAGCCAGGTGCCCTTGTCGTCGAGCAGCGCCAGCGAGCCGGTAGAGCCGATGCGGAAGCTCTTGAGGTTATCGAACTGGGTCTTCTGCGCATCGGTGTAATCGAACCCTACGAACAGCGCCGCAATGATCTTGCCGCTGCTGTCGCGGACCGGGCTGTACTGGGTCATGTAATAGCGATCGAACAGCACCGCTTTGCCGACATAGCTCTGCCCGGCGATCAGGCGCTCGTAGGCTGCGCCCTTGCGGTCCAGCACGGTGCCGATGGCGCGGGTGCCATCCTGCTTGCTCAGGGAGGTGCTGATCCGGATGAAGTCGTCGCCGCTGCGCACGAAAATGGTCGCGACGCCGGCGGTCATCGAGCGGAATTCATCGACTTCGGTGAAGTCGTTGTTCAGCGCGGCATCACGCAGGAACAGGCCTGGCGTGGACGTGCCCGCCACGGTGACCGGCTTGTCGGCTTGCAGGCTCAGGCCATCGGCGAAGCGTTTTTCGAACAGGCCACTCAGGCGCTGAGTGCTGTCGCGCAGCGTGCTGTGGAAAGTGTTGAGCTGGTCAGCGAGGAGCCTGGCTTCACTCGACATGTGCTCTTCACGAATGACCAGGTTGGACGCGTCCAGAGACCTCAACGCGAACAGGGTACTACCACTGATAACCACCGCCAGGATCACGGCCAGAGCAATACCAAGTTGCGAAGCAATTCGGGTACGAGGCTTGGACATAGAGACTCCGTGCCGAATGATTGGAGTCGCCGGGTCCGTGGCTTACCATTCAGCTGATAGATTTAGTTGGTGTTTTTACGCTATTTGAACGAGCAATCTTCAAGCAATGCTTCGGCCATCAAGGTCGTTACTTGAGAGCGGAGCGAGACATTTACAGATGATGGCAGTTCAATATTAAACTAAATTTTAATAGAGTACTTCAACTAACGGCAACTTCATGGCACCCACCTCCGCCTGAAGAAAATCGCTGAGGCGTCGCAACCGCTCTGCGCCGGGCCTCGTACGCGGCCAGACCAGATAATAGTTTTCGCCACTGAACACCGCCGTGCGCCACGGCAGGCTCAGACGCGCCTGCGCCACGTCCTCGGCGACCATCAGCAGATCACCCATCGACACACCGTAGCCGCGTGCTGCGGCAATCATTCCCAGCTCCAGGGTGTCGAACACCTGCCCGCCTTTGAGCGACACCTGATCGGCCAGACCCATGCGGTTCAGCCAGGTGCGCCAGTCACGGCGATCAGGGGTGGGATGCAGCAATTCAGCCTTTGCCAGCCGTTCCACGTCCCATGGCGGGTCCTGCAACAAGGTGGGCGCACCGACCGGAATCAGCAATTCGGGAAACAGCAGTGTGGCTTCCCAGTCCGACGGGAAATGCCCCTGGCTGAGTAGAATCGCGCAGTCGAAAGGCTCCTGGGTAAAGTCCACCGCATCGATTTCCATCCACGCGCTGGTCAGTTGCACTTCGTTGCCCACCTGCAGATGACGAAAACGGCTGAGCCGCGCGAGCAGCCAGCGCATGGTCAGGGTGGACGGGGCTTTCATGCGCAGAATGCCCTCGTCGGTCTGCAAGGTGCTGCAAGCGCGTTCCAGTGCCAGGAACCCGTCGCGCACGCCGGGCAACAGCGCGCGTGCCGATTCGGTGAGCTGCAAGTTACGCCCGTTGCGCTGAAACAAGCGGCAGGCAAAGTGCTCTTCCAGGGTACGAATATGCCGGCTTACTGCACTTTGGGTGATCGAAAGTTCCTCGGCCGCTCGGGTAAACGAGGTATGCCGCGCAGCTGCTTCAAAAGCCCTTAGTGCGTAAAGAGGAGGGAGACTGCGAGGCATGAGGGTGCTTCCTGCGGACGATTAACGGTTACTTTACTGCAAATTGCTTCAGATGAGTTTTAGTCATGCTGAGCATCGGATTTATCGTTTTGTGTTTAGTCGAGCAACTGCCCAGAATACGTCGCTCATTCGTCCCTTTGCCGTAGAGCACCGTCACCATGCAGCCGTCCGCCCTCAAAGAACTCTGGATCATCCTGCGCCTGGCGGGGCCGCTGATTGCGTCACAGATGGCGCACATGCTGATGGTCTTCACCGACACCGTAATGATGGGCAAGATCGGCCCGGAAGCCTTGGCCGGCGGTGGTCTGGGCGCTGCCACGTATAGCTTCGTGTCGTTCTTTTGCGTCGGCGTGATGGCCGCAGTCGGCACGCTGGTTTCGATCCGTCACGGCGCTGGCGACACCGAAGGCGCGACTCGTCTGACCCAGGCCGGTCTGTGGCTGGCCTGGGGCATGGCGCTGGTTGCTGCACTGTTGCTGTGGAACCTCGAACCCATCCTGCTGCAGTTCGGTCAGGCCGAAGCCAACGTGCACATGGCGGCTCAATTTCTGATCACCCTGCCCTTTGCCCTGCCCGGCCTGCTCAGCTTCATGGCATTGCGCGGCTTCACCAGCGCACTGGGTCGCGCGGGGCCGGTGATGACCATCAGCCTGGCCGGTGCGGCAGCCAACTTCGTGCTCAATTACGCGTTGATCCATCAATGGCTGGGGCTGCCCAACCTGGGGCTGATGGGCATCGGGCTGGTCACCGCGATCGTCACCAACTGCATGGCCCTGGCGCTGGCGCTGCATATCAGGCTGCATCCGGCCTACGCCGCGTACCCGATCAGAAAGGGGCTTTCGAAACTGTCACGCAGCCACCTGGGCGAGCTGTGGCGCCTCGGTTTGCCGATTGGCGGCACCTATGCAGTGGAAGTCGGGCTGTTCACTTTTGCCGCGTTCTGCATGGGCGCGATGGGCAGCACGCAGATGGCGGCGCACCAGATCGCCCTGCAGACCGTGTCCATGGCGTTCATGGTTCCGGTGGGGATGTCCTACGCGGTCACCATGCGTATCGGCCAGCATTATGGCGCGGGCAACCTGTTGATGGTGCGCATGGCCGGGCGTCTGGGTATCGGTTTCGGCGGCTGTGTGATGCTCATGTTCGGGCTGCTGTTCTGGCTGGCACCGCATCTGGTCATCGGCCTGTTTCTGGACATCAATGACCCGGCGTTCGCCGAGATCGTGGTACTGGCCACAAAACTGCTGGCGATTGCCGCCTTGTTCGAGTTTTTCGACGGCACGCAGACCATTGCCATGGGCGCCATTCGTGGGCTCAAGGATGCGCGCACCACCTTCCTGATCGGCCTGGGCTGCTACTGGCTGATCGCTGCGCCTGCCGCGTGGTTGCTCGGCTTCTCTACCGATGCTGGCGCTTCAGGCGTGTGGTGGGGGCTGGCGCTGGGCCTGTTCTGCTCGGCCGTGGCACTGACCTACGCGTTTGAATGGAAGACGGCGCGGCTGTTGCGTCAGGACGCAGCCGGGTTGGCGGTGCCGGGCTGATCCAGTGCACCGTCACCCGGATCTGGAGGTATCGGCGTGTGCCACTTCCGAACGCAGATAGGTCACCAGTTCTTCCACCGGCAGCGGCCGGCTGATCAGATAGCCTTGCACCTGATTGCAGCCGAAACTGCGCAGCAACTCCAGTTGCCCAGCAGTTTCCACACCCTCGGCGACCACTTCCAGGTTCAGGTTGTGCGCCAGATTGATCATGGCGTTGACCAGCTTGCGGTTCTCTTCGCGTAACTCCATCTGCCCGACAAAAGTCATGTCGATCTTGAGCAGCGCGATGGGCAGGCTGTTGAGGTGCATGAACGACGAATAGCCGGTGCCGAAATCGTCCAGCGAAAAGCGCACGCCCAGTTGGCGCAATGCGTCCATGGTCTGCCTGACCTGATCGCTGCGCCGCATGACCGCGGTTTCGGTCAGTTCGAACTCCAGCCAGCGCGCGTCGACATCGTGTTCCGCGATCAGGCGAGTCAAGGTCGGCAGCAACTGGCTGTCCTGAAACTGCCGGAACGACAGGTTGATCGCCATGTGCAGCGGGGCAAAGCCCTGTTCGCGCAGGGCCTGCATGTCACGCAGGGCGCGGAAGATGACCCAGTAGCCGAGCGGCACGATCAGGCCGCTTTGCTCGGCCAGTGGCACGAATTTGCTGGGCGGCAGCAGCCCGCGTTCCTGATGGCGCCAGCGCACCAGTGCCTCCAGGCCGACGACACGCCCGCTGTCCAGGCACAGGCGCGGCTGGTAATGCAGTTCCAGCTCATCGCGGCGCAAGGCACGGCGCAGTTCACCTTCCAGATCGGCGAGGCTGCGGGCGTTGCGATTGATGCGCTCGTCGAACAGGTGATAGGTGCAGCCCTGCATGCTCTTGGCCTGACGCATGGCGATATGTGCATGCCACATCAGCGGGTCGGCTTCGGGCTGGGCCTGGGAGTGAGCGATGCCCAGGCTGCAACCCAGCAACAGGCTTTCGCCATCGACCCAATAGGGTTCGGCCAGCACGTCGGTGATACGTTCGGCCATTTGCAGGGCGCGTTCGGGGGCTGTTCGGGTGTCGATCAACAAGGCGAATTCGTCGCCCCCCAGGCGGGCGATCTGATCACCGGCATCGAGCTGGTTTTTCAAGCGCGCCACCACTTGCAGGATCAGTCGATCACCGGCCTGATGCCCCAGTGAATCGTTGGCGCGGCGAAAATTGTCCAGGTCCAGATGCCCCAGCGCCACGCTGCCGCCTTCGCTCAGGCGAGCCGAGAGCAGCGCCTGAAACCCCTGGCGGTTGGCGATGCCGGTCAACGGGTCCTGGCCGACCAGACGTCGCAGGCTGTCTTCCAGGCGACTGCGCTCGTGGACATAGCGCAGGCAGCGCCGAAGCGTGTCGCCGGTCAAGGCGTCGCGCACCAGCCAGTCACTGACGCCGGTCGGCCCGACCAGCGGTTCGGCCTCGAGCAGCACCACGGTAGGCAGCAGGCAGGCTCCGGTCCTGGGCTGCAGGTCAGGCGTGGTCAGCAGCACGGTGTTGCGCTCGTTAGCGTAGCGGGCGCTGAAAACGTCCCAGTTCGCGCCATGCAGAAGTATCACGTTGCTTCCCGGCGCAGTGAGGCAGCCGCTCAGCAGCGCCTGCCAGAAGGGCTCGTGCGCCAAAAGCAGCAATCGCAAGGGTTCGACAGGTGTAGGCAATCTAACTTCCTAAGTGCAAAGGAAAAACCGGTGGCCGCTCTCTCGCAGGAGCGCGACAAATACACGTATCGCGCGTCGCGGCGCAAATGTAACAAAAACAGAAGAATTAGATAGCTGTCACTGTCTGACGACGATGAGCACTGCACAAAACCGTGGGCCTGTTAAAATGCCCGACCTTTTTTACAGACGACTCTTCATACCGCCATGTCCCGACTCAATCCCCGGCAGCAGGAAGCCGTGAACTACGTCGGCGGCCCTCTTTTGGTGCTCGCCGGTGCCGGTTCCGGCAAGACCAGCGTGATCACCCGCAAGATCGCGCACCTGATCCAGAACTGCGGTATTCGCGCCCAGTACATCGTCGCCATGACCTTCACCAACAAGGCCGCGCGCGAGATGAAAGAGCGGGTCGGTACGCTGCTCAGAGGCGGTGAAGGACGCGGCCTGACGGTTTCGACCTTCCACAACCTGGGCCTGAACATCATCCGCAAGGAGCACACACGGCTGGGCTACAAACCGGGCTTCTCGATCTTTGACGAAACCGACGTCAAGGCGCTGATGACCGACATCATGCAGAAAGAGTATTCCGGCGACGACGGCGTCGACGAGATCAAGAACATGATCGGCTCGTGGAAAAACGACCTGATCCTGCCTGCCGAGGCGCTGGAAAACGCCCGCAACCCCAAGGAACAGACCGCCGCCATCGTCTACACCCACTATCAGCGCACGCTCAAGGCGTACAACGCGGTGGACTTCGACGACCTGATTCTGTTGCCGGTCAAACTCTTCCAGGAACACGCCGACATCCTGGAAAAGTGGCAGAACAAGGTGCGTTACCTGCTGGTGGACGAATATCAGGACACCAACGCCAGCCAGTACCTGCTGGTGAAGCTGCTGATCGGTACGCGCCATCAGTTCACCGTGGTGGGCGACGACGACCAGTCGATCTACGCCTGGCGTGGTGCGCGGCCGGAAAACCTGATGCTGCTCAAGGACGACTACCCGTCGTTGAAAGTGGTGATGCTGGAGCAGAACTACCGCTCGACCAGCCGTATTCTGCGCTGCGCCAACGTGCTGATCTCCAACAACCCGCACGCCTTCGAAAAACAACTGTGGTCCGAGATGGGCCATGGCGACGAGATCCGCGTGATCCGCTGCCGTAACGAAGACGCCGAGGCCGAGCGGGTGGCCATGGAAATCCTCACCCTGCACCTGCGCACCGACCGCCCGTACAGCGATTTCGCCATCCTCTATCGCGGCAACTACCAGGCCAAGCTGATCGAGCTGAAATTGCAGCACCACCAGGTGCCGTATCGACTGTCGGGCGGCAACAGCTTTTTCGGCCGCCAGGAAGTGAAGGACCTGATGGCTTATTTCCGTCTGCTGGTGAACCCGGACGACGACAACGCCTTCCTGCGGGTGATCAACGTTCCGCGTCGCGAGATCGGCTCGACCACGCTGGAAAAGCTCGGCAACTACGCCACCGAGCGCAAGGTGTCGATGTACGCCGCCACCGACGAGATCGGTCTGGGCGAGCATCTGGACAGCCGATTCACCGACCGCTTGCAGCGTTTCAAGCGCTGGATGGACGGGGTGCGCCAGCAGTGCGCGCAGAACGATCCCATCGCCGCGCTGCGCAGCATGGTCATGGACATCGACTACGAGAACTGGCTGCGGCAGAACAGCTCCAGCGAAAAGGCCGCCGATTATCGGATGAGCAACGTCTGGTTCCTGATCGAGGCGTTGAAAAACACGCTGGAGAAGGACGAAGAAGGCGGCATGACCATCGAGGAAGCCATCGGCAAGCTGGTCCTGCGCGACATGCTCGAACGTCAGCAGGAAGAGGAAGACGGTGCCGAGGGTGTGCAGATGATGACCTTGCACGCCTCCAAGGGCCTGGAATTCCCTTACGTGTTCATCATGGGCATGGAAGAAGAAATCCTGCCGCACCGCTCCAGCATCGAAGCCGACACCATCGAAGAAGAGCGCCGCCTGGCCTACGTGGGCATCACCCGCGCACGGCAGACCCTGGCGTTCACCTTTGCCGCCAAGCGCAAGCAGTACGGTGAAATCATCGACTGCGCGCCAAGCCGCTTTCTGGATGAGCTGCCCCCGGACGACCTGGCCTGGGAAGGCAATGACGACACCCCGACGGAAGTCAAAGCGGTTCGCGGCAACACTGCGCTTGCCGACATTCGCGCCATGCTGAAACGCTAGCCGACACCCTATTGATCATTTATTGCGCAATGGCGCAGCCAAGGAATTTAAGTGGAAGCACTGCACAAGAAAATTCGCGAAGAAGGCATCGTATTGTCCGATCAGGTGCTGAAGGTCGATGCGTTTCTCAACCATCAGATCGATCCGGCGCTGATGAAGGAAATCGGCGACGAATTCGCCCGACTGTTCGCCGACGCTGGCGTGACCAAGATCGTGACCATCGAAGCGTCCGGCATCGCGCCGGCAGTCATGGCGGGTTTGAACATGGGCGTGCCGGTGATCTTCGCCCGCAAGCACCAGTCCCTGACCCTGACCGAAAACCTGCTGACGGCGAGTGTGTACTCATTCACCAAGCAGGTGGAAAGCACCGTGGCAATCTCGCCGCGCCACCTGAGCAGCGACGACAACGTGCTGATCATCGATGACTTCCTGGCCAACGGCAAAGCCTCGCAGGCGCTGATCTCGATCATCAAACAGGCCGGCGCCACGGTGGCCGGGCTGGGCATCGTGATCGAGAAATCCTTCCAGGGCGGCCGCGCCGAACTGGACGCCCAGGGCTATCGCGTCGAATCCCTGGCGCGGGTCGAGTCCCTGGCCGGTGGGGTTGTGACGTTCAAGTAAGGCTCCAGAGGGCGTTCTCCCGGACACCTATCGTTCCGCATGCTCCAGCGTGGGAATGCAGTTCGTGACGCTCTGCGTCGCAAAAGAGGACGCGGAGCGTCCAGAAAGGCATGCGACGCGGAGCGCCGCACGATAGTTGTGATGATCGTCCCGCGCGCTCCAGCGTGGGAATGCAGGTCGTGACGCTCTGCGTCGCAAAAGAGGACGCGGAGCGTCCGGAAAGGCATGCGACGCGGAGCGCCGCACGATAGTTACGATGATCGTTCCTCACGCTCCAGCGTGGGAATGCAGGTCTCGACGCTCTGCGTCGTCAAGAGGACGCGGAGCGTCCAGAAAGGCATGCGACGCGGAGCGCCGCACGAT
>NZ_JAGPYS010000009.1:0-187738 GCF_020312195.1 Pseudomonas sp. P129
GTTGCTGATAATCTGTTGACTTCAGTCTGACACCACAAGCACCCACACGAATTGCTTGATTCAGTTGTTAAAGAGCGGTGGGTTAAGACCTTTCGTCTCAACCGAGGCACGCATTCTACAGCGTCCTCTGTATCTGTCAAGCGGTTATTTCAAGAAGTTTTCAAAGTTTCCTTTGCAACTTCAACCACTTGCGCTGCGATCAACTCTTGAGTTGCTCATCAGCGGAGGCGAATTCTACAGCGTTACAACCGCGTGTCAAACTCTTTTTTCTCACCGCTGTCGATCACTCTAGACCCGACCTGCTTCCTCGCTGACTCCTCACTCCAAACCCTTGCAATCTATTGATCTACAAGGCTTTTTCGTCTCCGTCTGCGCCGGAAGTGGGGCGAATTATAGACACCTCACAGAGGGCGTCAACCGTTAATTTTAAAATCGCCGAAATTGACCGTTTCGTGATTACCTATATAGAAGAGCACGCACACCTTGCGCAATATATTGCCCATTCATTGATTATTCCGCATCATGCGCCATTACCTGTGCCCGGATCACACCCAGGATGTACATCTGAAATGTCTGAGAAATCCCGCAACATAGCCTCTGCCCTGTTCCCTCTGGGACTGCTGATGATCGCCATGATCTCCATTCAAAGCGGCGCGTCGCTGGCAAAGAGTCTTTTCCCTGTCGTGGGCGCGCAAGGCACCACAACACTCAGGCTGGTATTCGCCAGCCTTATCCTGGTTGCCGTCCTGCGCCCGTGGCGGGCGAATCTGACTGCAAAGTCGTTACGCACTGTGGTGATCTACGGCGTTGCGCTGGGCTGCATGAACCTTCTCTTCTATATGTCGTTGCAGACAGTACCCCTGGGAATTGCAGTAGCCCTTGAGTTCACCGGTCCGCTGGCGGTGGCTTTGCTGTCCTCCCGCAAGCCCATCGATTTTCTCTGGGTGACTCTGGCAGTCATTGGCTTGCTGCTGTTGATCCCTCTGGGGACCTCATCTGCCGCAATTGATCTGCTCGGTGCCGGCTACGCCTTGGGCGCCGGTGTGTGCTGGGCCGCGTACATCGTGTTCGGTCACAAGGCCGGCGCCGACAACGGTGTGCAGACAGCAGCGCTCGGCGTCGTGATTGCCGCGCTCTTTATAGGGCCGATAGGCGTGATACACGCAGGCTCTGCGTTACTGGATATTTCACTGATACCCGCAGCATTGGGTGTCGCCATCCTCTCGACTGCCCTGCCCTATAGCCTGGAGATGATTGCCCTGACGCGCATGTCGGCGCGTACATTTGGCACACTGGCAAGCCTGGAACCCGTCTTCGCTGCGCTTTCAGGCCTGATGTTTCTTCATGAAAGCCTTTCACTGACTCAATGGCTGGCGATCGGCGCAATCATCTTCGCGTCCATCGGTGCAACCCTTGGCTCGGCAAACAGCAAACCTCAACTGGTGCCGGCCGACTGAACTTACCACGCAGCAAGAAGCCATATGGCACTAGCATTTGTAACGCGCATGCGCCATGTTTGTACCTGACCGATTTATCTTCGGTGGCTATGCGTTACAGTTCAAAAGACTCATGGTCCAGTCAATCGGATGGATCGCGATCAGCAATGGCCCGCTAAGGAAAGGAATGAAATACATTTTTGTCGTATTGGCCATACTGGCTGTGGCAGGTTGTGCAGCCACGTCCAAACCCGTCACGCAAAGCAAGCGAGGCATCCACATCAACTGCTCAGGCCTCACATCGTCCTGGGCAAAATGCTACGAACTGGCTACCAACTCCTGCGCGTCGAGGACTTTCAAGGTGATCGCGAAGTCCGGCGATGCCACCGAGGAGCCCGAAGACTATCCGTTCGGCCTGAACCCGGCGGGCTACACCAGCCGCAGCATGATCATCGTGTGCAGGAAAGCTGCACCTCTGGCCGATCCGTCGCCGCAGGACTAAGCCCGCGGCAACGCAGAGCCTTGATCAGACGGGGATCGTGCGGGCCTGCAGCCACAACAGCGCAGTGCCCTGCAGCAGTGGGCTCAACCGCTTCAGAACCTGCACATGGTAGTCGTTCAGCCAGGCGCGCTCTTCTGCGTTCAACATCGACACCTCAAGGCAACGGGTGTCGATCGGACACAGCGTAAGGGTTTCAAAGCGCAGAAACTCGCCGAACTCGGTTTTGCCGGCTTCCTGATTGATCACCAGGTTTTCGATACGCACCCCCCAGCGTCCAGGACGGTACGTACCCGGCTCGATGGACGTGATCATGCCCGGCAGCATGGCCGTCTGCGGCGTTGCCGGCGCCTGATAGGCAATGACCTGCGGCCCCTCGTGCACATTCAGGAAATACCCCACACCATGCCCGGTGCCGTGGCCGTAATTGACACCCTCACTCCAGATAGGCGCTCGGGCAATTGCGTCCAGCAGCGGCGACAGAATGCCCTTGGGAAAATGAGCACGCGACAGCGCGATCACACCCTTGAGGACGCGCGTACAGTCCTGCTTCTGTTCGGCACTCGGTGTTCCGATCGCCACCATGCGCGTGATGTCGGTGGTACCGCCAAGGTACTGGCCGCCCGAATCGATCAGCAGCAGCCCATCACCTTCTATCCGCGCATGCTCCGCCTCGGTCGCGCGGTAATGTGGCATCGCGCCATTGGCGTTGAAGCCTGCAATGGTGGCAAAGCTCGGCGAGACATAGCCCGGACGCCGCTCGCGTGCCTGCGTGAGCTTTTCATCAATGGTCAGTTCGCTTACAGGCTCTCGCCCCAGCGCACTGTCCAGCCAGGCGAAGAACTCGCAAAGCGCTGCGCCGTCCTGCTCCATTGCCTGACGGATGTGGGCCGTATCGGCTTCGGTTTTTTGCGACTTCAGTAACGTGCTCGGGTTAAGCCCTTCAACTAGCGTGACTTCACTGTCCAGGTAATCGAGCAGCCCGCAGGTAACCCGGGCCGGATCGACCAGCAGTCGCGCGTCCTTCGGCAGCTCGCGCAAGGCGGCGCCAATCTGCGTGTACTCCATGAGGTTGATGCCGTCGCGCTCCAGGCGCGCACTTACCGGGTCCGGCACTTTCTTCGAGTCCACGAACAGCGTGACGCTTTGCGGACCGATCAAGGCAAATGCGATGAACACCGGATTGTAGGAAACGTCTGCGCCACGCAGATTGAACAGCCAGGCGATGTCGTCCAGCGTTGCAATGAAGTGCCAGTCAGCCTTTCGCTCGGCGATGATCTGACGAACCCGCGCAAGTTTTGCGCTACGGTCCAGTGACGCCTGGGGAGGCAAATGCTCGTAAATCGGGTGAGACGGCAACGCGGGGCGGTCCTGCCACAGCTCGGTGAGCAGGTCGATGTCGGTTCGCAGCCGCGCGCCACGTTCATAGAGCTTGCTTGCCAGGGTTCGCGAAGAAGCAACGGCGAGAACCGCCCCATCAACGGCCACCACGCTCTCGGCCTTGGCCTCGTCTGCCAGCCATTCGAGCGGACCTTGCTGGCCGGGCACCAGTTTCACCAGCTCGATGCCACTGCCGGCCAGCTCTTTGGTGGCCTGTTCCCAGTAGCGGCTGTCAGCCCATATGCCGGCAAAATCCTGCGTGATGATCAGTGTACCGACCGAGCCGTGAAAACCCGACAGCCACTGGCGCCCCTGCCAATAGCCGGGCAGGTATTCGGAGAGGTGCGGATCCGCTGACGGCACCAGATAGGCATCGATGCGCTCCCTGCTCATCAAGGCGCGGGTTTGCGCCAAACGTTCTGCCACGTCTGAACTGGCATTGGATTGCGTGCTCATTGACTCTCCTGCTGACCCGGAAATTGACTGCTTTCATTGGTTCAGATAATGGAGCACTCACCGAGCCTGAGCAACCGCCCAGAACGCTGGCTCAATCAAAGAGGCGCGAATCAAGTCAGCTGCGCGCGCTATGTCCTGCTCGCGAGTGAAGCGCCCCAGACTCAGGCGTATGGTCTGGCTGGCGGCCTGCGGGCTCAGTCCCAGGGCGAGCAGGACATGCGACGGCAGGTTTTTCGCCGAGTTGCAGGCGGAGGTGGACGAAAAGGCGAGGCTCTCACCCAGCGCGGCGACGTCCAGATCGTTATGGGTAAAAGTAAAACTGAGTGTGTGGGCAATCCGCTGCGTGGGACTGCCGTTTATACACACGCCGGGGATCTCGGCCAGGCGATCACAAAGAAGATCGCTCAAGCGCTGTATTTCAACCGCCTCCTCTTCAAGCACTTCTGCCGCCAGGGCAAAAGCCGCGCCCATTCCGGCGATCTGATGCGTCGCCAGCGTCCCGGAGCGCAGGCCGCATTCGTGCCCTCCCCCGTGAATCTGGGCGAGAACACGCTGCTGCGCACGCGGGCCGACATACAAGGCGCCAATGCCTTTGGGCCCGTAGATCTTGTGTGCCGAGAGCGACATCAAATCCACCGCGAGCTGGCTGAGGTCGATCGGCAGCTTGCCAGCGCCCTGTGCAGCGTCGACATGCAGCAGCGCCCCGTGCCCACGTACGCGCCTGCCGATTTCGGCGATGTCGTTGACGGTACCCAGCTCGTTATTGACCAGCATCAGCGAGACCAGAAAGGTATCGTCACGCAAGGCTGCACTGACTGCATCGGCACTGATCAGACCCTCGCTGTCCGGCGCCAGCCAGGTGACATCGACGCCCTGTTCCTCAAGTTGACGAGCAGTGTCGAGGGTAGCCTTGTGCTCGATCAGGCTGGTGATGATATGACCAGGTCTGCCTCCGGCGGCGGCTTGCCGCTTGGCACGTTCCTGAGCCACCCCCTTGAGTGCCAGATTGCTGGACTCGGTCGCGCCGGAAGTCCAGATGATCTGCGAGGCTTGCGCACCCACCAGATGCGCAACCTGCTCACGGGCAAGTTCCACTGCAAGGCGGGCCTTTTGGCCAAACGAATGGGAGCTGGAGGCAGGGTTGCCGAAGTTGCCCGACGCCCCCAGGCAATCGACCATCACCCTGATGACACGCTCGTCCACAGGCGTAGTGGCAGCGGAATCAAAATACAGCACTGGCTCGTTCATGCGCGTTCCTCGTTCACAGACCATGAAGAGGATCATGCACGAAATCAAATAGAACCAAAAATTATCAATTAGAATTTATATAGACAAAAATAGAATATATAAAAAGGTACTGTCGTAAAAAATCTGTTTATCTCTTGACGTCTGAGAGAAGCGGTCGGTTGTGTCATTAAATACACATCGGCGGATGATATTTTTTTGACATACATATAAATCAGTACGTTAGATTCACTACCCTACCATTTATCAAAAATCTAACAGAAACCTGACGAAATAATTTGACAGATACCCTGCCGCCACCGATATATAGGACCGTCAGGCACATTCCGGTTTTACGCACATGCCGCAGAGCATGGCGTCGGAATAATCAGCCGAAGTTGACTGTTGTTCCGTCTCACTCTGTCAGTTATTTCCACGGCGCTTATCAGGCGCTGGCGGATGTCTGTTGACTCTCACTTCCTTTTTAAAATGCTGAATGCGTTCGGTGTGGCGGTAGCGTTGCCTGTTGCAATGCGACCCACTCGACGCTTACGCGTTGATTCTGTGTAAGCAATGCCCTGACTGGATCGACACGATTCGGCGGTAGCGTGCCCGGCAATCAACGTACCTCTGCGACAGATGCCCGGTCACCCGCTTGGCAACGCGCTGATTCAAAGAAACATGGAGGCTTCGATGATTAACGTGACCAAGACGTATCTGGGTGATATCGACCAGTTCAAACGCTACGTCGAAGGCATCTACGCACGTGGCTGGCTGACCAATCACGGTCCGCTGGCCAGGGAACTGACGGATCGACTCAAGGACTACCTGGGTGTCAGGCACATTATTCTGACCAACAACGGCACCCTGGCTCTGCAAGTGGCCTATCGGGCTCTCGGCCTGAGTGGCAGCGCAGTGACCACGCCATTCAGTTTTGTCGCGACCAGCAGCTCGCTGCAGTGGGAAGGTATCCGGCCCATCTTTGCCGATATCGATGCTCACACCTGGAACATCTCGCCCAAACACATCGAAAACAGTATTGCCGAAGACACCACTGCGATCGTCGCCACCCACGTGTTTGGCAATCCTTGTGACGTGCAAGCCATTGAGCACATAGCCCGCGAGCACAAGCTCAAGGTCGTCTATGACGGCGCACACGCATTCGCCGTGCGTCACGCCGGCCAGTCGGTGCTCAATCATGGCGATATCAGCACCCTGAGTTTTCACGCCACCAAACTGTTTCACACCATTGAAGGTGGCGCGATCATCACCAACGATGACGAACTGGCCAGACAGGCCCATCTGATGTGCAACTTCGGCATTTCCGGCGTCGACCGGATCGATGGGATCGGCATTAACGCCAAGCTCAACGAGTTCTCCGCCGCCATGGGGCTGTGCGTTCTCGACAATATCGACAGCATTCTCGAACAGCGCGTAGAGATAGCCGATCACTACACCTCATCGCTGCAAGACTATCTGGATCTGCAGACACCCCAAGCCGACAGCCAGTTGAATCACAGCTATTACCCTGTGGCCCTGCGCGACGAGCAACAACTGTTGAGCGTGCGCACAGCACTCAACCAGCACAAGATCAACCCCCGCCGCTACTTCTACCCCTCGCTGGACACCCTTGAATATCTGCAGCCTCAACCCGGCCAGCCGGTCTCCAGAGCGTTGAGCGAACGAGTGCTGTGCCTGCCGATCTATCCAGGCCTGCTGAGAAGCGAGCAGGACCTGGTGATCCGCACCCTGATCGAAGCCTGCACTGTGACTGAAGCTGACTACCGGGCTTGCACCGTTGCGCGGGTCTGCTGACGATCATGCCAGGCAAACATTCCCTCATCCGCAACACCCTTCTGAATTACGGCGGGCAGGCTTATGTGCTGCTGATCGGCATTCTGATCATGCCGTTCTATCTGGGCCACCTGGGTGCCGAAGCGTACGGCCTGATCGGTTTCTTCACCCTGCTGCAAGCCTGGCTGCAATTGCTGGATGCCGGTCTGTCGCCCAGCCTGGTGCGTGCCGTGGCGCACGGGCGAGACACTCCTGCAAGCAAACACTATCTGGGCCGTCTGTTGCGCTCGTTCGAACTGATCTTTCTGCCGATGGCCATGTTCAGCGCCCTGCTGATCTGTGTCGCCAGCCCCTGGATCGCTGCGCACTGGCTG
Organism: Pseudomonas sp. P129; assembly: GCF_020312195.1. Taxonomy (NCBI): domain Bacteria; kingdom Pseudomonadati; phylum Pseudomonadota; class Gammaproteobacteria; order Pseudomonadales; family Pseudomonadaceae; genus Pseudomonas; species Pseudomonas sp. P129. The sequence goes on from NZ_JAGPYS010000009.1 coordinate 7,164, forward strand.
AACGCGAACACGTTACAACCTGACACGCTGACGCATTGCATCACCTTGATGGGCATCATCATTGCCCTGCGTCTGTATTCGACACTGTACAAAAGCGGCATTCAGGGCCTTGAACAACATGGCTGGCTCAACGCCGCCAATGTGTCGATCGCCACGTTGCGCTACTTCGGCGGCCTGGTGCTGGTCAGTCAGTTTTCCCGGGACCCGCAGGACTTCTTTGAATTTCAACTGGCGGTGGGGCTGATCGAAACCCTGCTGTTTGCTGGCAAGGCCCGCGGGCAGATGCCTGCGCCACATTGGCTGACCGGCCTGGACTGGCCATTGATCAAGCCGCTGCTGCCCTTTGCCGCCAGCCTGTCGCTGAGCGCTGTGCTGTGGATTGTGCTGACCCAGGTGGACAAGGCACTTCTGTCGAATCTGTTGCCGCTGGACCAGTACGGCTACTTCTCACTGGTGGCGTTGATCGCCACCGGCATCGTGATGCTGACCAACCCGCTGGTTCAGACGCTGCTGCCGCGCCTGACCGTGTTGATGGCCGAGGGGCGGCGCGACGAGATGCACGCCTTGTTTCTGGCCGCCAATCGTCTCGCCTGTACCTTTCTGTTCCCGCTGGCTGCGGTCATTACCCTGTATGCAGAGCCATTGATCCTCGCCTGGACCGGCGATCCGGTCGCTGCACGCTGGAGTCGTCCGGTGCTGGGCTGGTATGCACTGGGCAGCGCCATAATGGCCGCCAGTGCCTTTCAGTTCTATTTGCAATACACCTACGGCCGGATGCATTTGCACCTGTGGTACAGCCTGATTTCGACGCTGGTCAGCGTGCCGGTGATGATTCTGGCGATCCATTACCAAGGCGTGTACGGCGCGGCGTTGGCGTGGTTTTTTCTGCGTGCGACGTCCTTCGCGATATGGCCAGTCATCGTGCATCGACATCTGGCGCCCGGTCTTCACCGCCAGTGGTTGAGCGACATCCTGCGTATCAGCGCGATGACCGCCGCAGGCCTGGTGGTCAGCGCCCCCGTCTTCAATCTGATTGCCGGTGAAAGCCGTGCCAGCCTGCTTCTGGCACTCGCACTCAGCGGCCTTGTCACGCTGACGCTGGTGGCGGCGAGTCACAGGCCGCTGGCATCGAAACTCTATGTTCTGTTCAGTAAACCGAGTACTTGAGCCATGGACGACACTGTAAAAAATACCGACGAAACCTGTCTGGCACCGCCGCTGCTGAGCATCATATGCCCTGCCTACAACCAGGAGGCCTTCATCGCTCAGGCGCTGGACGGGCTTTTGGCACAGCAGACCGATTTCAGGTACGAAATCCTGATCAACGACGACGCCTCCACAGACGCCACCGCGCGCATCATTGCGCACTACGCCGAGCGGCATCCGACGATCATTCGGGCCTTCTATCAGCAGGTCAATCAGTACAGTCAGGGCAGAGCGTGCGTCCCGGGCCTGTTTGGCGATGCACGCGGTCGCTACATCGCCTACTGCGAAGCCGACGACTATTGGACCGATCCGCGAAAGCTGCAGCAGCAAGTGGACTTTCTCGAAGCTCATGCGGATTACGTCATCACCTATCACGACGCGTTCGTCTTCGATGAGCACGGCCAGTATGGCGTGCAGTTGCAAGGCCATCTGCGCGCCGATGCCTCGGCACTGGAGTTGCAACAGGCAAGACGCCTGTCGACCCTGACCGTCTGCTTTCGCAATGTGTTCAGCCAGATGCCACCCGAATTGAGCCTGTGCAGCGCGCCGTTGAACGATATGTGCTGGTGGTCGTTGCTGGGGGCCTACGGCAAGGGCAAGTTCATGGCCGGGATCAAGCCGGCCGCCTATCGGATGCACCCTGGAGGGGTGTTCTCGATGCGCAGTGACAAACGCAAGTTGCATATGAACCTGCAGACCTGCTCAAGCCTGGCCAACTATTACAACCGCCTCGGCAATCAGCCGCTGTACCAGTATTTCCTGATGCAGACGGTGTGCCTGTCGCTGGCGGCACTCGCCCCCCGCCACAAGTTGCAGACGCTGTGCAAAGTGGCAGGCAACGTGATCGGCAACCTGGCCAGGCGCCTGTTGCCAGCCACCGGCAAAGCTCATGTTCAGTAGTGTGCTGGTGGTGTGCGTGGGCAACGTCTGCCGCAGCCCGATGGCCGTCGCGATGCTGCATCAACGCCTGAAAGCCACACAGGTACGTATTCAGTCGGCAGGCATCGCTGCGTTATCGGGTTCGTCGATCGACCCGACAGCACATGCGGTTCTGCAGTCGCACCGGGTTCAACCTCAGCGGCATGCCGCTCGCCAGATGAGTCGCGAGCTGCTGCGCCAGGCCGACCTGATCCTGCTGATGGAGCAGGCGCATTTTTCCGACGTCCTCGACCTTGCCCCCGAAGTGCGCGGCAAAGCCTTTCTGATCGGTAAATGGCAGGACCCGCTCGACATCACCGACCCTTACCGACGACCCGCGTCGGCCTTCGAACAGACCTACGCGCAGCTCTCACGCTGCATTGACGACTGGCTTCCCCATTTTCAGTCAGGAGCAACAGGATAAATGACCGCCATGAACCATCCTTCCCTGAATTTCCAACCGGACTCCCGGATTGATCTGGCAACAGTCCTGCGCATGCTGTTCGATCACAAAGCCCTGATCCTGTGGACCGTCGGCGTGTTTTTTCTGATCGGCCTGGGCTATGCCATTCTGGCCACGCCGGTGTATCAGGCCACCGCCATGATTCAGATAGAGCCCCGGAAAATCGGCATCGAGGGCACGCCGGAGGTCAGTGCCAAGCCACTCTCGGTGTCGCAGGCGACCACCGAGATCGAGCTGATCAAGTCCCGCGCACTGCTGGGCAAGGTCGTCGACGATCTGCAGCTCAATAGGCTCCAGACACCTGATTTGTTTCCCGTGATCGGTCCTTATCTGTATCGCACCTTCAAGCCTGCACGCGAAGGTGAACTGGCGCAGCCTTTGTTCGGCCTGACCCACTACGCGTGGGGCGGCGAAAAAATAGAGGTGTTCCAACTGGAAGTGCCGGAGCACCTGCTGGGTGAAAAACTCACCCTGACCGCAGGCAAACCCGGCCAGTTCTCGCTCTACGATAGCGAACACACTCTGCTGCTCGGTGGTGCGATCAATCGCGTGGTCGAAGGCCACGGCATCAAGATTCAGGTCGCTACGCTGCAGGCCCGGCCCGGTACCGACTTCACTGTCTCCAGACAGCGCACACTCAGCACCGCGCTGATCTATCAGAACCGCCTGAAGATCGCCGAGGCCGGCAGGGACTCGGGCATCATCTATCTGTCGATCGAGGACCAGGACGCACAAAGGGCCAACCGGATTCTCGATGAGGTCAGCCATCTGTACGTACGTCAGAACGTCGAGCGCAGTTCGGCTGAAGCCGCCCAGCGGCTGCAGTTCCTGCGCTCGCAGTTACCGGCCGTGCGCAAGCAGCTCGAGGAATCGGAAACCGCACTGAATACCTTCCAGACCAGCGCCCGATCGGTGGACCTGAGTATCGAAACCAAGGGGGTGCTTGACCAGGTGGTCAGTCTCGACTCGATGCTGTCTGAGCTGAAACTCAAACGCGTCGAACTGGAACGGCTGTATACCCGTGAGCACCCGACCTATCGCAGTCTGATGAGCCAGATAAACCAGCTGGAACAACAGCGCCAGGGCCTGCTGAAAAAAATCGACGCGCTGCCCATGACCCAGCAGGAGTTGTTGCGTCTGACCCGCGATATGCAGGTCATCAGCCAGACCTACACGCTGATGCTCAACAAAAGCCAGGAGCAGGACATTCTGCGCGCCGGCAACATCGGCAACGTACGGGTCATTGACAACGCCGACACCAATGTCGAAAGGCCCGTGAAACCGATGAAGACACTGATTGTGCTGATCGCCACGCTGCTCGGCGCGCTGGTCGCGATGACCATGGTTTTCGTGCGCCAGGCGTTCTACCGCGGCGTCGAAAGCGCCGAGATCATCGAAAATCTGGGTATGCCGGTCTACGCGTCGCTGCCTCACTCTCGTCAACAGGAGCATCTGGACAAGCGCGACCATGCCGGCAAGGAGTCGAAGTTGCTGAGCATCGCGGCGCCCGCCGAGCTGGCGATTGAATCATTGCGCAGCCTGCGCACAAGCCTGCACTTCGCCATGCTTGAAGCACGCAACAACGTGCTGATGATATCCAGCCCGACACCGGGTGCCGGCAAATCGTTTGTATCGAGCAATCTGGCGACCATCATTGCCCAGACCGGCAAACGGGTCCTGCTGATCGATGCCGACATGCGCAAAGGCTATCTGCATCGCCTCTTCGGGCTACAACCCAAACACGGGCTGTCCGACACACTGGCGGCGCGGTTGCGTTGTACCGAGGTCATCAACACCACCCGTGTCCGGCATCTGGATTTCATCTCCTGTGGTTTCGCCGCGCCCAACCCCTCGGAACTGCTGATGCATGACAACTTCCACAAGATGCTTGCCGAACTGTCGCCGCTGTATGACCTGATTCTGATCGACACCCCGCCCATTCTGGCCGTGACCGACGCGACGCTGGTGGGCCGTCAGGCGGGCACTTGCCTGCTGGTGGCGCGCTTTGGCATGACCACCGTCCAGGAAATCGAAGCCAGCAAACGCCGTCTGGGTCAGAACGGAATCCTGATCAAGGGCGCCATTTTCAACGCGGTGGTGCGCAAGGCCACAACGTCCGACTACGACTGCGCCGCCTACGGCTACAACTACCACCCCGCGCCCCGATAGAAGGGACGCTGCCTGCCGCCGACCGAGCTGTTTCATTTAAAAGGAATTAACCATGTCCCACTCCGAACAGGATGTCCGCTGGTACCTGATCCAGACCAAACCACGGCAGGAAGCTCGCGCCGAAGAGCATTTGCGGCGTCAGCAGTTCGAGTGCTATCGACCGTTACAGGCCGATGCAAAAAAAACCGGTACCAGGGTTCAGGCCGGCGAGCCCTTGTTCCCCGGCTATCTGTTCATTCACATGGATCAGGTACAAGACAACTGGTACCCGATTCGCTCCACCCGCGGCGTCTCGCGCATCGTGACCTTCGGTGGTCATCCGGTGCCGGTTCGGGATCATCTGATCGAGCAGATCCGCCAACGACTGGCCACGCCCGCACCGAAAACTCAGTTTGCCCAAGGCGACGCGGTGCTGATCACGCATGCCAGTTGGGGTGACGTCGAGGCCATTTTTCTGAGCAAAGACGGCACGCAGCGGGCGGTTATTCTGCTCAATATGTTGCAGCGCCAGCAAAAAGTGGTGCTTCCCATCAGCAGCCTGTCGCGAATCGAAGCCCGCGCCTAGCACTGGAATCCGCAGAAACCTGCCGCACGACGTGTGCCTGAAAACATGTGTCGCATGCCTACTCCACCAGCCTCGGAACCACACCATGCCGCGCCAGACCACCCTGGTGACGCTCACCTATGGTGACCGTTTCAGCTATTTGCACACCCTGATCAGCCGCTCGCTGGAAAGCCCGCTGATCGGCCGTGTGATCGTTGTCAGCAATGCTTCCACCGCGCCGCTGCAAGCGCTGTGCGATGAGTGGCCTGATCGGGTTGAGGTGATCTGGCTGCCGCACAACACAGGCTCGGCGAATGGCTATTCGGTAGGCATCAAGGCCGCGCTGCAGGCCGGAGACGACTGCATATGGCTGATGGACGATGACAACGCACCGACCGCGCAGGCCATCGAGGTATTGCATCGATCCTTATGGGAACGACAAACAGTCGAGGGCCAGGACAACTGCGCGGTGCTCGGTTTTCGCCCCACCCACCAAGCCGACATCGCCGCAGGTGTACCGCTGCAATACGCGATCCAGCGGCGCTCAAGCTTCTTCGGTTTTCACATCGCTCAATTGCCGTACAAGATCTGGCGGCGTCTGCCCTGGGGCCAGCCCGACGCGACCCGGCTGATGCCACAGCGCGTGCAACTGCCCTTTGCCACTTACGGCGGGCTGCTTGCCCATCGCAGCCTTTACGAAAAGATCGGCCTGCCACTGGATGCTCTCAAGCTGTACAGCGATGACAGCGAATACACCTGGCGCATCACCGACGGCGGCGGAAAGCTGTTTCTGGTGCCCGACGCGCGGCTGGACGATCTGGAAGACTCCTGGAACATCAAGGCGCGGACCCGCAATGTCTATGAAAGCTACCTGCTGGGCGGATCGGATCTGCGCGCTTACTACGCAGCGCGCAATCAGGCCTGGTTCGACAGGCATGTCTGGGCAGCTTCCACACTCAGCTATCGGCTCAATCGCCGGGTCTTTCTCTGCCTGCTGAACCTGTATGCCTGGCGCTATGGCGCGGCCCAGCGTCTGGACCTGCTCAACGACGCCATTCGCGAGGGCGAAGACGGCAGGCTGGGCCTGAACAGGGCCTACCCGCTATGAAAATCCTTTTCATCAACAGCCTCTACGCACCCGATATCGGCGGCGGCGCAGAAATCATTCTGCAACGCACCGTCGAGGGCTTACAGCAGCGTGGGCACAGCGTCGCGGTACTGGCCACCACCGACCAGCCTGGCTTGCAGCTGGCGGAGGTCAATCGGGTGAAGGTCTATCGGGCCGGCCTGCTCAACCGCTACTGGCACTTCATGGCCCAGCGCCCAGGACGACTGGCGCGGTTTGCCTGGCACTGGCGTGATCGCTACAACGCGGACATGCGCGAGTACGTGGAGCGCGTGATGGAACTGGAGCAGCCGGAACTGGTGGTGTGCCATAACCTGACAGGCTGGTCGGTCTCGGCATGGGACCAGATCACCCAGGCCGATTGCCCGATCGTGCAGGTGCTGCATGACTTCTACCTGCTCTGCCCGGCAAGCACGATGTTCAGAAAAGGCAAAAGCTGTCAGCGCCAGTGCACGACGTGTACACGGTTGCGCAGCCATCATGCACAACAGTCGGAACAGGTCAGCGCGGTGGTCGGTGTCAGCCGCTTCATGCTCGACACGCTGCAGGCGCAAGGTTATTTCAAGGGCGCGAGAGGGTATGTGGTGCATAACGCCAGCCCGTTTACGCCAGCGATCCGCGAGCGACCCAAAGCACTTGTCGATACCGCACCGTTGCGCTTCGGTTACCTGGGCACACTGTCGACCAACAAGGGGCTGGAGTGGTTGATCAAGCAGTTCCAGCACCTGCCGTTCAAAGCCACCCTGCAGATTGCCGGGCGCGGACAGCCATCCGACGAAAAGCGCTTCAGGGCCATGGTCACGTCCCCCGACATCAGCTTCGTCGGCTTGCAGAGACCCGATAATTTTTACCGCCAGATCGACGTGGCGATTGTGCCTTCCCTGTGGAATGAGCCATTCGGCATGGTCGCGGTCGAGGCGTGCGCGCACTCGCTGCCGGTCATCGCCAGCCGCATGGGCGGGCTCACGGAAATCATTCAGGAACCGCTCAATGGCTTGCTGTGCAGCCCCGATGACCCCGATTCACTGGGGCTGGCGATGCTCAGGCTGCATCAGCAGCCCGAACTGCTGGCACGCCTCGGCAGCCAGGCACGCAGCAGCGTCGCGTCGTTGATGAACCTGGACCTGATGCTGGACCAGTACGAAAGCATCTTCGCCCAGACCTTGCAGGACCGCAGCACGTAGCACCTGGCACAAAACACGGCGAACGGGCGCAATTGCCCCCTTTGACGACATCAAGGACACGGTGTGGCACCCGCCAGCCCACTTTCATCAGCAGGACGCTCAAGATGATTTTCATCAATGCACGGTTTCTTACCCAGGACATCAGTGGTGTACAGCGCTACGCAGAGCAGATGTGCCGAGCGCTGAAGCGACTGCGCGACGATCTGGTATTCGTTGCCCCGCACAACATCAGACTGCATGACTGCGCCAGCGCACTGGAGGCGCACTGCATCGGGCGCTCCACCGGGCATGCGTGGGAGCAGATCGACCTGCCGCTGTACCTGAAACGTCGGGGCAGTCCGCTGCTGATCTCGATCAGCAACACCGGGCCCATGCTGTATGGCAACCAGATTGCGACTCACCACGACATCAACTATGTGCGCTACCCGCAAAGCTACACCCGGCTGTTCCGGCTGGCCTATCGGACCATCACCCCGATCCTGCTGGCGCGCGCCAGAACGCTGATCACCGGCAGCAGCTTCTCGCGCAGAGAAATATCCTCGTTCTATGGCTACGCCGAGGACAAGGTGCTCGTCGTACCGGCTGCGGTCAGCGACGATTTCATACCGGGGCCGACCGCTGTGAATCGTCCAAAATACCTGTTGGCCGTGTCTTCGCCGGCCGTGCACAAGAATTTCAGACGGATGATTCAGGCCTTTCTCAGCCTGCGTGGCCACACGGATCTGCAGCTGCACATTGTCGGCGCAGCCAGCGCGCTGTTCGCCGACCCGAACCTGCAACACCTCGCCTGCCGTGACCCGCGTATCCGTTTTCTGGGGCGCCTCAGTGACGCCGAGCTGATCGCGCAATACCAGGGCGCGACCGCGTTCGTGTTCCCGTCGCTTTACGAGGGCTTCGGCATCCCGCCGCTCGAAGCCCAGGCCTGCGGCTGTCCGGTGCTGGCGGCCAATGCCGCATCGATCCCCGAAGTTCTGCAGGGCAGTGCGCTGTATTTCGACCCGCTGGACGTCAGCCACATGGCCGCAGCCATGCAGCGCATTCTGCTGGATGCGCCCTTGCGCAAGGCGTTGCGCGTCCAGGGCCTGCAAAACGTGCAGCGCTTTTCCTGGGAGCTTTCCGCGCAACGCCTTTCCCAGCGCATCGATACGTTGCTGGCGTCTGACCCCGTGCAGCAAAGCAAGCTGCACGTCGCTGCCGACTCACCCAGCGGCAAACCCTGAACCCACAACAGCAACGCCAGGATGCGCGCCGTCGCGTCCGCAGTAGCGCGGGCCATTACAGCAAGGAACGCCCATGAGAATCGCTATCGTCCACGACTGGCTGGTGAGTTACGCCGGCGCCGAGCGCGTGCTCGCGTCACTGATCAACGTCTGGCCCGCTGCGGACCTGTTTGCGGTCATCGACTTCCTCAGCGATCAGGACCGCGCGCACCTGCATGGCAAGGTCGCCAGAACGACGTTCATCCAGAAGCTGCCCGGCGCGCGCAAACACTATTCGCGCTACCTGCCGCTGATGCCGCTGGCCATCGAGCAACTGGATCTGTCCGGCTATGACCTGATCATCAGCAGCAGCCATGCGGTGGCCAAGGGCGTGCTGTGCGGCCCGGACCAACTGCACATCAGCTATGTGCACTCGCCGATCCGCTATGCCTGGGACTTGCAGCACCAGTACCTCCAGGAATCAGGGCTGAACAAGGGAGCCAAGGGCGGTCTGGCACGCCTGATCCTGCATTACATGCGCCTGTGGGATCAGCGCACATCGACCGGCGTGGACGCCTTCATTGCCAACTCCGGGTTTATCGGCGCGCGCATCATCAAGGCCTATCGTCGCGACTCCACCGTCATCTACCCGCCGGTGGACACGCTCGGCTTCACCGCCCAGGGCGCGCGCGGGGACTTCTATCTCTGTGCCTCGCGAATGGTGCCTTACAAACGCATGCCGATGATCGTCGAAGCCTTTGCCGCCATGCCTGACAAACGCCTGATCATGATCGGCGACGGACCGGACCTGCCCAAGGCGCAGGCCATTGCCAGCCAAGTGAGCAACGTGACGTTGCTGGGTTTTCAGCCAGGCAGCGTGCTGCTCGAGCATATGCGCAGCGCCAGGGCGTTTGTCTTCGCCGCCGAGGAGGATTTCGGCATCAGCCCGGTCGAGGCCCAGGCTTGCGGTACGCCGGTCATCGCCTTCGCCAAGGGCGGCGTCATGGAGACCGTGCGCGGCCTGGATCACCCGCAGCCGACCGGCGTGTTCTACCGAGAGCAAACGGTAGCGTCACTGATCGCCGCCATCGGCGAATTCGAAGCGGCGCAATCGCGCATTTCTCCCGAGGCCTGCCGGGCCAATGCCGAGCGGTTTTCGGTCGCGCGTTTCGAGCAGGAAATCAAAGCCTTCGTCGAAGACCGTCTGGCCCTCTCACACGGGGTTCATCTGGCGCGCCCGCCTCAGTCGCAACGGGTCGCCCAGGCATCACCCGGCCTCGGCAGCGAGCTGCCGAACCGTGTCGTCCCCCTGAAAATCGTCTGAGCGAGCCCTTCCCATGCGTACTTCAGTCCGCGGCATTCTGCGTGCCCACCAGTCAGCGCTTTCGCTCGCCCACCGCTTGCTGGACCTGGCTGTCATCGTGCTGATCGGTTACTGGCAAACCGGGCTGACGGTCACCGACAGCACAGAGGCCTGGTCGCACATTTTCCTCGCGGTGCTGGTCTTTCACTGGGTCAGCGAGTATCACCAGTTGTATGGCTCATGGCGCGGCGAGCGCATCCTGCGCGAGCTGACCAAGGTCTTCAGTTACTGGGCGATGACCTTCATCACTCTGCTGTCGCTGAACAGCCTGCTGCTCAACCAGACGCAATTGCCCGATAACGGCCAGATGAGCTGGTTCGCGCTGGCACTCGCCGTGCTGTGCGGCTACCGGCTGCTGATTCGTCTGGCCCTGCACACCCTGCGTCGGCGTGGCTTCAACACGCGCCGGGTGGCCATCGTCGGCACCGGGCAGGTCGGCGAGCGGCTGGCCCGGTCCATCGCCCTGGCGCCCTGGATGGGCCTGATCCTGCTCGGCTTCTACGACTCGCACCCGCAGCAGATGAATCTGCAGGCGCACAAGCGCCGCCCGCGAGTACTGGGTGACCTGCAGCAGTTGATCGACGATGCCCGCGCAGGCCGCATCGACAAGGTGTATATCACCCTCGCCTTCAGCGCCGAACCGCAACTGCGCGAGTTGATTACCGGCCTGAGCGACACCACCGCCTCGGTGTACCTGATTCCGGATGTGTTCATGTTCGACCTGCTGCATGCGCGCAGCGAAAGCATCAACGGCCTGGCCAGCATCAGCATTTTCGACTCGCCCATGGACGGCGCCTGGAGCCTGGCCAAACGCGCCGAAGACATCGTGCTGTCGAGCCTGATTCTGTTGCTGATCGCTGTGCCGCTGCTGATCATCGCGGCAGCCATCAAGCTCACCTCCGCCGGGCCGGTGCTGTTCCGCCAGCGCCGCTACGGGCTGGACGGTCGCTCGATCATGGTCTGGAAATTCCGCAGCATGAGCGTCCAGGCAAACACCGACGTGGTGCTGCAGGCGACGCGCAACGATACACGGGTAACACCGCTGGGCCGCTTTTTACGCCGGACTTCGCTGGATGAGCTGCCGCAGTTCTTCAACGTGCTGCTCGGCGACATGTCCATCGTCGGCCCACGCCCCCATGCCATTGCCCACAACGAACAGTACCGCAGGCAGGTCAGCGGCTACATGTTGCGCCACAAGGTCAAGCCCGGCATCACCGGCTGGGCGCAGATCAACGGCTGGCGCGGCGAGACCGACACGCTGGACAAGATGCGCATGCGTGTCGAATTCGACCTGGAATACATCGAGCACTGGTCGATCTGGCTGGACCTGAAAATCATTCTGCTGACGCTGCTCAAGGGGTTCGTCAACAAGAACGCCTTCTGATGCCTGCGCTGACCTGAGCACCCACCGAACACCCTCGGTACGCAACACGAAAGGAGCAATGCCATGAAAGGAAAAACGTCATGAATCGAAGCATTACTGCGTTACTGCTGGTCAGCCTGGCGCTGCAAGGCTGTGCATTCGCGCCGGGGCAACATATGACGCCGGATGACGTCACCCTCGACACGCCGGACGAACCCCGGGCACAGTTGATCGAGGTCACCCCGAAAACCCTGCAGCAACAGCAATTGCGCGCCACCGCCGAGGCCAAAGCCCTGCCGCAGGTGCTGCTCGACTACAGGACTCCGGAATACGTGATCGGTGCTGGCGATACCTTGCTGGTCACCGTGTTCGAACACCCCGAACTGACCGCGCCGGGCTCACAGGACCAGCTGGATGCCAACACCCGGGAAGTGCTCAATGACGGCACGCTCTACTTCCCCTATGTAGGCAGAATCCGCGCGAGTGGCAGAACGGTCAGCGAGGTTCGTGAGCAGTTACGCATGGGCCTGGCGCCGCAATACACCGAGGTCAAGGTCGACGTCAAAGTGCTGCGCTACAACAGCCAGCGAATACTGCTGTCCGGCTCTTTCAAGGTTCCCGGCCCGCAACCGATTACCAATATTCCGTTGAGCCTGGTGCAGGCGGTGAGTGTCGCCGGTGTCGACCTGACCGATGCCAACCTGGCCGGGCTGACCCTGCGCCGCGAGGGCAAGGACTACCTGATCGACATCGACTCGCTGAATCGCCGCGATTCGCAACTGAGCCGGATCTTCCTGAAGGACGGCGATTACCTGCACCTCAACAGCAACTCGCGAAACAAGATCTACGTGCTGGGCGAGGTCCGTAACCCTCAGGTGATCTCGTTCGGCACCACGCGCCTGACCCTGCTCGAGGCGTTGGGAAACTCCGGCGGCCTCAGCCCGGACAGCGCAGACGGCGATGCGGTGTACGTCATACGTGGTGCGGAAAACTTCGCCCAGGCGCCCTCCACCGTCTACCACCTCAATGCCAAAAAGCCCACCGCCTACCTGCTGGCGGGGCAGTTCGAGCTCAAGGCACAGGATGTGGTGTTCGTCGGCCCTGCCGATATCACCCGCTGGAGCCGCTTCATCAGCCAGCTGCTCGGCTCGGCCAGTGTGATACAGACCGGTGCGGCCTTTCGCAACTGACCCGGGCGGCCATTCGCCGATCTCCCTGCACGCAGTTGTGCAGGGATTTTTTTTGCCCGTCGCACCGCGTCAGACTGTTGCCAGAGCAACAGCTGTTCAACAGTTGACGGCTTTTGCATCAGCGCGGCGAACCCTCTCCTGCGGCATGCAACAGACGCAGGCCCAACGGCTGCGGGCCATAGCCAGACACACAAGAAGGCTGGCACATAAGCTGCTTTGCACATTTACGCTTATCGCAAGGACATCCCATATGCGCGTCGTTTCACTTTCAGGCAGTCCCTCCCCCAAATCCCGTTCCGGCGTTGTGCTGGCCCACGCCGGCCGCTGGCTGCAGAGTCACGGCGTTGAAGTTACCACATTGCGCATACGCGACTTCAATGCAGAGGACCTGCTTTTCGCCCGTTTCGACAGCCCGCAGGTGCTGGAATTGATCGAAGCGGTCAGCCAGGCCGATGGCCTGCTGATTGGTACGCCGGTGTACAAGGCGTCATTTTCCGGCGCGCTGAAAACCTTGCTCGACTTGCTGCCAGAGCGCGCGCTGCATGGCAAAGTGGTCTTGCCGCTGGCCACCGGCGGCAGTATCGCGCACATGCTGGCCGTGGATTACGCGCTCAAACCGGTGCTGTCGGCGCTCAAGTCGCAGGAAGTGCTGCACGGCATCTTCGCTATCGATACCCAGGTCAGCTACGACGACAACGAACTAGGCGGTACGCTGGACGAAATTCTCACCGAGCGCCTGCATGAAGGGCTGGAGCATTTCCATCACGGCCTGCAACGCCGCTTGCAGGCGCGTCACAAGCAGGCTGGCGGACATTTGCAGCTGGCGTTGTAGCCCCGGAATAGCCCCGGAATCAATGTTCGATAAACAACGGATACAGCGAGGCCACCAACAGCGCTGCCATGACGCCGTTGAAAATACGTAACCCGAGCGGATCGCGCAGCACATTGCGCAGCAAACTGCCAAAGCCTGCCCAGACGCCCACGCTGGGCAGGTTGATCAGCGCAAACACTGCCGAAATCACCACCACGTTGTAGAAGTAGCCCTGCATGGGGGTGTACGTGCTGATCGCGCCGATCGCCATGATCCAGGCCTTGGGATTGACCCATTGAAAGAGCGCGGCGCTCATGAAACTCAGCGGCTTGCCCTCGCTGTCGAGGCTATCGGAGGCCGGCCCCGAGGTGGCGATTTTCCAGGCCAGGTACAGCAGATAGGCAGCGCCCACGTAGCGCAGAATCGTGTAAAGCACCGGCCAGGCCTTGAACACGCTGCCCAGACCGAAGCCAACGGCCAGCACCAGAACGAAAAAACCGACACTGATACCCAGCATGTGCGGCAGGGTGCGACTGAAACCGAAATTCACGCCCGAGGCCAGCAGCATCATGTTGTTGGGGCCGGGAGTAATGGAGGTGACGAACGCGAAGAGTGTGAATGCCAGAAGCAAATCGAAAGAGAGAACCATGCTGCCTGTCCGGATCAGTGAGTCAGGTACTCACCCTATCGAAGGCGGTGCAGGAAACACACGGACAGTTGACAGCCAATTACTGCAGTACAGTTTTTACGCAAAGCACTTTTCAGTCAGACTGTTAACCTTGTGGCTGCTGACCGGTGACACCCAGATCGACGCTCGTTTCGCCTTTTTCATCGAAGTCCCGCGCCTGCTGGATCTGCGGATCTGCCATCAATTGCGCCTTGCGCGCCTGGTACTCATCAAATGACAGGCCGCGACGGTTGAGGTCTTCAAGGGCCAACTGATGACTTTCTTCAGCGCTGAACGCCCGCTGCTCGACAGCATGGTGAGTGGAGCAGCCGGAAACCAGCGCAACAGTGAATGTCAGGACAAGCGCAAGGGCAAGCATACGGTTCATCGGGGGCCTCCGGTGGGGCTTCATTTCAGGAATGAAGCAAGGTTACGCCTGCCCCTGACACAGCAAAAATCATCCGCCGTGATAGTCGCTATCGACTGTTGCGAGCATTCTCGATCAACACCTCGCGCAACGCCTGAGCCGCAGTTGAAAGCTCGTGATCGGCGAGCATCATCAGGCCGATACGCCGCTCGATAAGCGGCTCCACCAGCGCCACGCAGCAGGCCCCCAGTTCCTGCATCTGCCCGATGCACAGTGACGGCACCGCGCTGACGCCCAGGCCATTGGCAACCATGCGCCCGATGGTCGACAACTGATGGCTCTCGAACGCGACCGCCAGCTTGCCGTGGCGCGGCTCGATGGCCTGTTCCAGCAGCAAACGTACTGCCGACGGGCGTTGCAGGGCGATGAAATCTTCACGCAGCAGTTCTGCCCAGGTAACCTCACGCCGCTCGGCCAGCGGCGACTCCCGGGGCACCACGGCGACGAAGCGGTCCATATAGAACGGGGTGAACGACAGGGCACTGTTCGACTCGGGCTCAAAGCCGATACCCAGTTCGACACGGCGATGGCGAACCATTTCCAGCACTTGCTCATTGATCACGTCATGCACCGCCACATTGACGCGCGGGTAGCGCCCGCGAAACACCTTCAAGGCCGCGGGCAGCAGATTGCCGGCAAACGACGGCATGGCGGCCACCGACACCCTCCCCATTTGCAACGTAAAACGCTGGCGCAGCAGTTCTTCGGTGTTGTCCCAGTCGGCCAGCAACTGGCGCGCCAGCGGCAACAGGGTTTCGCCTTCAGGCGTCAGACCGACGTTGCGCGTGGTGCGCGTCAACAACTGTCCGCCGAGGTCCTCCTCAAGGCTCTTGATCGTCAGGCTCAAGGCCGGTTGCGAAACGTTGAGTCGCTCGCCGGCCTGAGCGAAGCTCAGGTACTGCGCGACGGCCAGAAAAGCACGAAGCTGCTTGACGTTCATATATTTGCTTTTCTTATGAATTGATCAGAAAAACAAAATTAACAAATCAGTCGCACCGAGAGAAGATGCAGGTCACCCGATCCTCCGGCAGCGCGACTGTCGGTCAACAACTATAAAAGGCGGATCATCATGGCTGGACTCGATAAACGAGTAGCGACCTACGAAGAAGCCCTCGCCGGGCTGACCGACGACATGACGGTACTCTGCGGCGGCTTCGGCCTGTGCGGCATCCCGGAAAACCTCATCGCGCAGATCAGGCGCATGGGCATCAAGGGCCTGACCGTGGTCTCCAACAACTGCGGCGTTGACGGCTTCGGACTCGGCATCCTGCTTGAAGACCGGCAGATCCGGAAAATGATTTCGTCCTATGTGGGCGAGAATGCCTTGTTCGAAAAGCAGCTGCTCAGCGGCGAGCTGGAAGTCGAACTCACGCCGCAAGGCACCCTGGCGGAGAAACTGCGTGCCGGTGGCGCGGGCATTCCGGCGTTCTATACTGCCACCGGTTACGGAACGCCGGTCGCCGAAGGCAAGGAAACCCGCCAGTTCAACGGCCGCAACGTGATTCTGGAAGAGGCCATCACCGGTGACTTCGCCCTGATCAAGGGCTGGAAAGCCGACCACTTCGGCAACGTCGTCTATCGTCATACCGCGCAGAACTTCAACCCGGTGGTGGCCACCGCCGGACGGATCACTGTGGTCGAGGTCGAAGAAATCGTCGAGCCCGGCGTGCTGCTGCCGACCCAGATCCACACCCCTGGCATCTACGTCGACCGGGTCATTCAGGGCACTTTCGAAAAGCGCATCGAACAGCGCACCGTCAGAAAATCCTGACAGCGCAGCCTTGGCCCTACAACCATAAAGAGGCTTCAGACGATGGCACTTTCCCGCGAACAAATGGCTCAACGCGTCGCCTGTGAACTCAAGGACGGTTATTACGTGAACCTTGGCATCGGCATTCCGACCCTGGTGGCCAACTATGTACCCGATGACATCGACGTCATGCTCCAGTCGGAAAACGGCCTGCTGGGCATGGGCGCCTTCCCGACCGAAGACACCATCGACGCGGACATGATCAATGCCGGCAAGCAGACGGTCACCGCGCGCATTGGCGCCTCCATTTTCTCGTCGGCCGAATCCTTTGCCATGATCCGCGGCGGCCATGTCGACCTGACAGTGCTCGGCGCCTTCGAGGTGGATATCGAGGGCAACATCGCTTCGTGGATGATCCCCGGCAAGCTGATCAAGGGCATGGGTGGCGCGATGGACCTGGTGGCGGGCGCTGACAACATCATCGTCACCATGACCCATGCGTCGAAGGACGGCGAATCCAAGCTGCTCACCCGTTGCAGCCTGCCACTGACCGGCGCAGGCTGCATCCGCAAGGTGCTGACTGATCTGGCCTACCTGGAAATCGAAAACGGCGCGTTCATCCTCCGCGAACGCGCGCCGGGGGTCAGCGTGGAAGAAATCGTGGCCAAAACCGCAGGCAAGCTGATCGTGCCGGATGACGTGATCGAGATGAGTTTCTGAGTGCGGACATCCTTGATGCGTCTCTCGTTGCCACACGCCCGTGTGGCCTGCGTAACGGTGTGACGCGGAGCGTCACGAACTGCATTCCCACGCGGAGCATGGGAACGATACTCATGGCCAGCCACCATCGTTCCCACGCTCCAGCGTGGTAACGCCGTTCTGGGCGCTCTGCGTCCGCAATAGTCGGCTGTTGAAGTCACTCCCCGATAATAATTACAAAAAGAGGTGCCCCTGATGGCCGCCAACATAGAAGAAAGCCGCTCCGCCCGATTTGCCTTGCGCTGTGCTGCGTGGGCTGAACGCTGGTTTCCCGATTCATGGGTATTTGCCGCACTGGCGGTGGTCATCGTCACGCTGGCGACGCTGGCCATCGGCGCACGTCCGGCCGAGGCTGCCAAGGCGTTCGGTGACGGGTTCTGGAGCCTGATTCCGTTCACCATGCAAATGGCCTTCGTGGTCATCGGCGGTTACGTGGTCGCCAGCTCACCGCCTGCGGTACGCCTGATCGACCGCCTGGCCCGGGTGCCGCGCAGCGGCCGTTCGGCGGTGGCCTGGGTGGCGCTGATTTCCATGCTCGCTTCGCTGCTCAACTGGGGCCTGTCGCTGGTGTTCGGCGGCCTGCTGGTGCGCGCCCTCGCCCGCCGCACTGACCTGCGCATGGATTACCGTGCAGCTGGCGCCGCGGCCTATCTGGGCCTGGGCGCGGTCTGGGCGCTGGGGCTGTCGTCTTCGGCCGCGCAATTGCAGGCCAACCCGGCCAGTCTGCCGCCGTCGATCCTGGCGATTACCGGGGTGATCCCGTTCACCGAAACCATCTTTCTCTGGCAATCCGGGGTCATGCTCGCCGCGCTGGTGGTCATCTCACTGATCGTTGCCTACGCCACCGCGCCCGGCCCGAACAGCGCCCGCGATGCCGAAGCCTGTGGTGTCGATCCGGCCTTCAACCTGCCGCCGCTGCCGCCCCGCACACGGCCCGGGGAATGGCTGGAATATAGCCCGCTGCTGATCATCCTCATGGTGCTGCTGGGGGTTGGCTGGCTGTTCAACGAGTTTTCGAGCAAACCGGCGATCACGGCGATTTCCGGGCTCAATACCTACAACTTCCTGTTCATCATGCTCGGTGCCCTGCTGCACTGGCGGCCACGCAGTTTTCTCGATGCCGTCGCACGGGCGGTGCCCACCACCACCGGCGTGCTGATTCAATTCCCGCTATACGGCTCGATCGCCGCGCTACTGACCACGGTCAAGGGCGGCGACGCGCAGACCCTGGCGCATTACATCTCGACGTTCTTCACCAGCATTGCCTCCCACGATACTTACGCGATTCTGATGGGGGTCTATTCGGCCATATTGGGCTTTTTCATTCCGTCAGGCGGCGGCAAGTGGATCATCGAAGCGCCCTACGTGATGCAAGTTGCCAACGACCTGCAGTATCACCTCGGCTGGGCAGTACAGATCTACAACGCAGCCGAAGCCCTGCCCAACCTGATAAACCCGTTCTACATGCTGCCGCTGCTGGGTGTACTGGGCCTGAAGGCGCGTGACCTGATCGGCTTCTCGTTCGTGCAGCTGCTGGTGCACACGCCGCTGGTGCTGTTTCTGCTCTGGGCACTGGGCACCACGCTGGCCTATGTGCCACCGGTAATGCCCTGATACCTAAACGTCGAACGCGTAGTCACGCTCGACCCGGCAGATTCGCGTGGTAAACGCCTGATACCAGTGCGCACGTCCCTGCTCGCGGACCTGGGCATGATCGGCCTGCTGTTTCCAGGCCAGAATTGCGGCCTCATCGCTCCAGTAGGACACGGTGATGCCCAGGCCGTCGTCACCGCGCGCCGACTCCACACCCAGAAAGCCGGGCTGTTGTCGGGCCAGGCTGACCATGCGCTGCGCCGCCTCTGCATACGCCTGATCATCGTCAGGCGTACGCAACGAGGTGAACACCACGGCGAAGTAAGGCTTGGCAAACCGCGCGGCCATCACGATAAGTTGCTCAGGCAGGCGCGGACGAACGCGGCCACCACAGGCGGCGTCTGGCCCTGCAACGCAGCGCGCTCGGGCTGGAACAGTGTGGCGACGTAGAACGGGTGCCCCTGCAATTCCATACAGCGCACTTCGCCCTCGGGACCGCGCCCACTGACCTTCAGGTGCTCGCCGAACAGCGCCGACTCCAGCTCGCGGCGCAGGCCGTAGCGACAGTGGTAGCGCTCGTCGATGTCGAGCCTGCCATAGGCGTGGGCAATCAGCGTGTCGGGGTGCAACTGGATCGCTGCCACCGATTCAACCAGCGAGCAGCTGAGTGGCTCGATAATCACGTTTGCCGCGTCCGGCGCAGTTTCGCCATGCTCGGCGTCTGCCCATCCCAGCCGGTTGCGGGCGTACTCGAGCAACGCGTGCTGAAAGCCCCCGCAAGTCCCCAGAAACGGTACCCGATGCTCGCGGGCGAAACGGATGGCGGTCAGCGCGCCCTGCATGTCCCGATAAGGGCTGGCCGGGACGCACCACAGGCCGTCGAACTCCGCGAGGTGCGCACCGCTGCCGATCTGCGGGGTCGGCAGCCATTCGATATCAACCGCTACCTGCACCTCCGCAGCCGCCCTGTGCAAGGCCAACGGAATGGCCTGATGCGCGGGGACATCCTCACTGAAGTCCCCGACCAGACCAATCCGTATCCCGTTGCGTGTGTTATCTGCTTTGCCCATGCCCTGCTCCCTGTCTGGTTTCGTACAGCCCGGGCGGACTATAAACAGGCAGCAAAACCAGCAGAATGGGCGTTACAGCAATGCCTCGCGTGCAAGCGTGCACGGTTGCTCATTCAGTCACAGGCGTCAGCACCGGTTGCCCGGCAAAAAACGCCAGCAGGTTATCGTTGACCATCTGCACGCTGTCTCTGGACGCCTCGGGGGACAGGCCTGCCACGTGCGGTGTCAGCACCACATTGTCCAGCGTCTTGAGCACATCCGGCACAGTCGGCTCATCGTCGAACACGTCTAGCGCGGCCCCGGCAATCTGCTCATGCTGCAGTGCACTGACCAACGCCTGGGTGTCCACCACGCTGGCGCGGGCAATGTTGACCAGAAACCCGTCAGAGCCCAGCGCTTCAAGCACCCGAGCGTCGATCAGGTGCTGCGTGCCGCTGCCACCGGGCGTGGCGATGACCAGAAAATCCGATGCGGCCGCCAGCGCCTGCGCTGTCGCATGCCAGGTGTAATCGCAGTCGCTGCGCGGCTTGCGGTTGTGGTAACCGATGACGATATCGAAAGCGGCTGCACGCCTGGCAATCGCCAGCCCTACCGCTCCCAGACCGACGATCCCCAGACGCTTGCCTGCCAGTGACGGGCGTACCACCTTGCGCCATTCGCTGCGGCGCACCGAGGCATCGGCCTGCGGAATGTCGCGCACCAAAGACAGCAGCAACGCCAGCGTATGATCGGCCACCGTGGCGGCGTTGACGCCTGCACCATTGGTGACGACGATGCCCCGCGCCTGCGCGGCAGGCAGATCGACCTTCTCGTAACCGGCGCCGCTTACGCAAATGATGCGCAGCTGCGGCAGTGCATCCATTTCCTCAGCGAAAAATCCCAGCGGCCCGCGTGTCACCACCGCGCTGATGCGCTGCCCGTGCGTGGCAATCGCCGCGGCGCGCAGTTCGGCCGTCGGGGCGCGAATCAACTGAAAACCGCTGCTTTCAAGAATCGGCAAATACGTGTCCAGGTTTTCCACCAGCACCAATACCGTTGTCATGCGCGCTCCCGTTCGATCAGCAAAACGCTGACCTTAACGCGACTCGACGCGCTTGTGCAGCGTCGCTGACGCCGGAACTGAAAAAAGCCTTCCCGAATACGCCGGGCGTTCATAAAGTGGACGCATTTGCCGGACAGACTCATGAGCAAGCTGACCCGGCAATCACCCAGGTGCGCTATCGTTGCGTGCAGTGACGCAACCAGCGGCTCGGGCTGGCGCGCACGCTGTTCATAAAACAGGCTTTCTCAAAAAACAAGGAAACACCCGCCCATGCAAGGATTTCCCACCACCCTGTTGAAAAAGACCCTATTGGCTGCGGCTGTGATGTCGGGCCTGATGCTGTCGTCAGGCATGGCAGCGGCGGCGGACGCCCCAGGCAAGGTGCTGAGCGAGAAATACGGCCTGCCCTGGCCGGCCGTGATCGCCCATCGCGGTGCTTCGTTCGACGCACCGGAAGAAACCACCCCGGCCTACACCCTGGCGCGGGACCTGGGCGCGGACTACCTGGAAATGGACATCCAGCGAACCAAGGACGGCGTGCTGATAGCGCTGCACGATGACGTGCTGGAACGCACCACCAACATTGCTCAAGTGTTCCCGACACGGGTGAAAGACCCGGTCAGCACGTTCACTCTGGCGGAGCTCAAGCAACTGGACGCCGGTTCGTGGTTCAACAAGGCTTACCCGGACAGGGCTCGCGACAGTTACAACGGGTTGCAGATCCTGACGCTGGATGAGGTCATCGACATCGCCGAGGGCGGCGCCAACAAGCCGGGGCTGTACATCGAGACCAAGGTGCCGAACAAGTTTCCAGGTGTCGAAGCCGACCTGAAAAAACTGCTGGCCAAACGCGGCTGGCTCGAACAGCGGCCTGCGGCAGCGGCCGGCCATGTCAACGTTGCGCACATGCCAGGACGCGTGGTCCTGCAGACGTTCGAGAAGCAAAGCCTGGAACTGCTGCAGAAAGAAATGCCGAAAGTGCCCAAGGTCATGCTGCTGTGGATTGGCGAAGGCTCGATAGAGCCCAAATCCAGCGTCGCGTTCAAGGACTCGGGGGCCAAGGACAAGGCCAGCTATTACGCGACCCAGGAAGTCAAATCACCGCAGGAGTTCGAGCAGTGGATTGACTGGGCCAAGGCCCACGGCGCCATCGGCACCGGCCCTTCGTCGCAACTGGCCAAGGGTGGCGACCAGAGCTACATGGACCTGGTCAAACCCTGGATGAACAACCTGACCCACGAGAAAGGCATGGTGATCCATCCGTACACGGTGGACGACGCAGAGGACTTCAAGCGCATCAGCCATGATGGCGCGGACGGCTTCTTCACCAACCGCACCGCCGAACTGTTGAAGTTCTACGGGCGGCCAGCGAAAGAAAGCATTGAAACGATTCTGAAGCGCAACGGTTACTGATTCAGCGGCTGGCCGCATCCTGCGATGCGGCCAGTCAATCAGAAGTCGACAGTGCCCGACAGCTTGAGGGTACGCGGCTCGCCCTGAGTCAGGTAACCGCCATTGGCTGATGCCCAATAATCCTTGTTCATCAGGTTCTCGACGTTGGCACGCAGGGTCACGTCCTTCTGTGCGACGTTGAAGGTATAGCGTGCGCCCAGGTCGAAGCGGTTCCAGGTCGGGATGCTCAGGTTGTTGGCAGCATCGACATATTGCCCACCGGTGCGCAGCATGCGCGCATTGATGGCCGCGCCTTCGATGCCGGGAATATCCCAATCGGCACCGGCGTTGAACTGGAAGGTCGGCACACCAATGGCCCGATTGCCGTCGTTGCTGCCGCCGGCCGTACCGCTCACCTCGGTGTCCATCAGGGTCAGGCCGGCCAGTAGACGCAGGCCGCTGACTGGCTGGCCAAAGACGTTCATCTCCACGCCGCGGTTGCGCTGCTGACCATCACGGACATAACGCGACCCGGTGCCTTCCAGAACCTGGTAGCCGTCAGACGGTTGCTCGATGCGGTACACGCCCAGGCTCGCGCCGAACGTGCCCATGTCCAGCTTGACGCCTGCCTCGACCTGCTTGGAGCGCGCCGGCGCAAAGACCTCACCGGGGTTGATGGTCACCGTGTCGGGAGCGGTCGGCCCCTGGGCCAGGCCCTCGATGCGGTTGGCGTAGAACGACACATAGTGCCAGGGCTTGAATACCACCCCGTAGACCGGCGTGGTGATCGCTTCGTCGTACAGCGCATTGCGCGGGCCGCTGCCGTATTCATACCCCTGAACACGCAGTTGCTGGCGACGCAGGCCTGCGGTCAGCAACAGGCGATCATCGAAAAAGCCCAGCGTGTCGGAGAACGCCGCACTGCGCATACGGCTCTTGCCGACAATGCCGGGATCGTTCAGATCGCCTGCGGTGAAACTGTCGAGTGCCGGGCGCTCTTGGGAGACAGGCTCGTAAAGGTTGTTGCTGGAGGTGCCGCCGAACAGATACGCACTGCGCTGTTCGGTCCAGATGCCCGACAGCCCGAAGTTGACCTTGTGACTGACCGCGCCGGTCTGCAGCTTGCCGTTGATGCCGGCCATGGCCGTCTTGTTGTCTTCATCATGCGGGATAAAGGACGGTGCGGCCGTGGTATTGCCTGCGGCATCGTGGACGGTTGGCGAGCCATATACGCCGACCTCGCGAGTGTGCTTCGCGCCCACTGCGGCATACAGCGTCCAGTCTTCGTTGAGGTCGTACTCGGCGCGGCTCATGCCGAAGGTGTCTTCGGTTTCGGTCCAGGTCCAGTTCGGCGCGTAATTGGTATCCGAGTCCGGAGCATGCGGCACGCTGGTCAGGGCGCTGTCGACAAACACCGTATTGCGGCTCTGGTTGATGCGCTGCTTCTGATAGGCAAAATCGCCGGACAGACGGAAGTTGTCACCTCGGTAATCAAGCCCCAGCGCGAACAGCTTGCTGCGATGCTCTTCATCCTCGACGCCGGTCTCGCCTTCGCGCTGCGACAGGTTGAGACGCGCGCCAAAGCGATTGCCTTCGCCAAAGCGCTGCCCCAGGTCGAGATGCTCGCCGACCCGACCGTCGCTGCTGATGTCGGTGGTGAAACGACGTGTCGGCGTATCCTGCGCGCGCTTGGGCTGCAGGTTCACGCCGCCGCCAATCCCGGAGCCGGTCGGGGTCACGCCGTTGATGAAGGCGTTGGGACCCTTGAACACTTCAACGCGTTCCAGCGCATCGGTCGATATGATCTGGCGCGGCAGTACGCCGTAGAGACCGTTGTAGGAAATATCGTCGGTGGTCAGCTTGAGGCCGCGAATGACGAAGATGCTCGAGGCGTTGGCATAGCCACTCGACTGACGCACCGATGCATCATTGAGCAATACGTCGCCGACGGTTTCGGCCTGTTGGTCCTCGATCAACTGTTCGGTGTAACTGCTCATGGTGAACGGCACGTCCATGATGTCGGCATTACCCAGAACACCCAGTTGCCCGCCGCGCGCCACCTGCCCGCCAGCATAAACCGGCGGTAGCGCGTGAGGATCGGCCTTGTCGGCACTGATGTCGGTCTCGCCCAACACCACAGGGCCGTCCTGCCGACCGGCAGCCTCTGCAGCGGCCCAGGCCGGAGATCCAATGGAACAGCAAAACGCGAGCAACGTGAGGCGCATCGGGAACGATGGGGAGTTCATCAATAGGTCCTGCAGACAAGTTGAACGAGATCGGAAGCAACCGTCCTGGACATCACCGATCGGGTGGATGCGAAATGATATCAGATGTTACTGGTAATGCTTATCATTTGTTTACGCATGAAAAGTGAGAGGCGAGCAACGCCACGCGGGTCGTTCCCGCGCCCGGCGTTAAAAATCAGCGTGAATGGCGACCCGTGGCGTTCCGCAATGCCTTGAAACAGGTTGGCGACAGCCACAGGAGGGCGACTGTCGTGTAAGCTCACAGGCTATTGGTTTTCCCATCGAGAGGCCTATGCAGTCCACTTTCCGACGCTCGACCCTGGCAGCACTTCGCGGTTTTGCCCTGCAGAGCGATGCAATCTCCATTGTTCCTTCTGCCGCCGACTATCGACGCTGCCTGCTGGAAAAGATCGCTTCGGCCACCCGGCGCATCTACATCATCGCGCTGTACCTGCAACAGGATGAAGCCGGCCAGGAGATTCTCGACGCGCTGTACGCTGCCAAATCCGCGAGGCCGGAGCTGGATGTGGTGGTGCTGGTCGACTGGTTCCGCGCGCAACGCGGCCTGATCGGTGCCGGACGCCAGCCCGGCAACTCGACCTGGTACCAGGCGCAGAACCTCGAATACGATCAAGAAGTGCCGATCTACGGCGTGCCGGTGCAGACCCGCGAACTGTTCGGGGTGTTGCACCTCAAGGGCAGTGTGGTCGACGACTGCGTGATCTACAGCGGCGCCAGCATCAACAACGTCTACCTGCACAAGCTCGATAAATACCGTCTGGACCGTTATCACCTGATCGAAAACGCAGCACTGGCCGACGCTTTTCAGAATCTGGTGCAGCGGGAAATACTCTCCTCGCCGGCCGTGCACCGCCTCGATCTGCAATCGCCGCCCAGCTCACGCAGTTTGCGCAGCGAGATCCGTGCGTTTCGTGGCGACCTGAAACGCGCCGCCTACGACACCTCGGCGGGCGAAAAGGAAAACGGCGACATGCGCGTGATTCCGCTGCTTGGCGTCGGCCCGCGCAACAATCTCAACCGCGCCATCTGCGATCTGATCGCGTCGAGCAAGATTCAGCTGACCATCTGCACGCCATACTTCAACCTGCCGGTGGCCGTCACTCGCGAAATCAATCGGGCGCTCAAGCGCGGCGTGCAGGTCGACATCATCATTGGCGACAAGACCGCCAACGACTTCTTCATCGATCCGGATGAGCCGTTCAAGGTGATCTCGGCCCTGCCCTATCTCTATGAGATCAGCCTGCGGCGCTTTGCCCACAAGCATCAGAAGGCAATCGCCCAGCATCGCCTCAATGTGCACCTGTGGAAACACGGCGATAACACCTTCCACCTCAAGGGCATCTGGGTCGACCAGCGCTACACCCTGCTGACCGGCAACAACCTGAACCCTCGCGCCTTCAATCTGGACCTGGAAAACGCCTTGCTGATCGACGATCCGAAGGGCCAGTGGAGCGAGCCACGGGAAGCGGAAAT
The DNA here is from genome assembly GCF_020312195.1 of Pseudomonas sp. P129. Lineage (NCBI taxonomy): Bacteria > Pseudomonadati > Pseudomonadota > Gammaproteobacteria > Pseudomonadales > Pseudomonadaceae > Pseudomonas > Pseudomonas sp. P129. The sequence goes on from NZ_JAGPYS010000009.1 coordinate 33,140, forward strand.
CGCGCATTTGATGCGCAACACGCAGCGCGTCAACCAGTATGACGAGCTCGACACACTGGCCAACTACCCCGAAGGCGTGCGCAAGTTCCTCAAGCGTGTCAGCCGTGTGCGGGTCGAGCGACTGTTGTACCGGATTCTCTGAGCCCTCAACGTGCGGCCGGCATGCGAGCTATGATCAGGCGTGCCGGCCCACGTATCCCCTTGCAAAACCCGGACAGTGGCCTTGCCTCAAGGCCGTTTCGCACCCAGTTGCTTCCACATCTTCTGCGTGATTTTGCGCCGGTTGCTGTAACCGGCCCACGGGTCGTCCTTGAGCCGCTTCAAACGCTGCTCAAGGTTGGTGATGTCCCACTGTGCCGACGACTTCAGACCCGCCAGCTCATCCAGCGCGATCGGCACCGAGACCGGCAACCCGGGCCGGGCGCGTACTGAGTAGGCGGTTACGGTGCTGCCGCCGCGGCTGTTGCGCAGGTAATCGATGAAGATTTTTCCGACGCGGTTTTTCGGCCCCATGGTGGCGGTGAAGCGTTCCGGCAGCTGACGGCTGGCAAACTCGGCGATGGCCTTGGCGAACGCCTTTACCGTGTCCCAGTCTGCCTGGCGCGCCAACGGCACAATGATGTGCATGCCCTTGCCACCGCTGGTCTTGAGGAAAGCCTCCAGCCCCAGTTCTTCCAGCACGGCGAGCACCATTTGCGTGGCCTCGATCATGCTGCGCCAGGGCAGTGCCGGATCGGGATCAAGGTCCAGCACGAAATGGTCCGGCGTTTCGATTCTGTCACGCGTCGCGCCCCAGGTATGCAGCTCGATGGCGCCCATTTGCGCAGCACCGACCAGTGCCGGCACCGAATCTATTTCCATCAGCGCAGCATGCCCGGGGTCCAGGGCACGATCCAGTTGCCTGATGTGCGGGATCGCCAGATGCTCGGCATGCTTCTGGAAAAACTGCTCACCGTCGATGCCCCCCGGACAGCGCAGCAGAGCCACGGGACGCTTGTTCAGGTAGGGCAGAATCCAGTCGGCGATGGACTGGTAAAACTGCGCCAGTTCGATCTTGCTGGTGCCGGACTTGCTGTCGATGACGCGGTCCGGATGACTGATGCCGGTGCCCGCCACATCAACTTTTCCCTGCGCGGCCTTTTTGCGTGCCTTGGGCGCTGCCGTTGTGGTTGGGGGCTGGCTGGCCACTTTGGCAGGCTGAGCGTCTTCACGCACCACGTCTTTGGCGGGCTTGTCGCTACGCAGCCCGACAAAGGCAGCCTGGCGCACGATGCCTTCTCGGGTCCACTGGGCGAACTCGGCTTCGCAGACCAGTTGCGGCGCCACCCACTGCACGCCACGCGCCTGGGACGCGGAGAGCTTTTTGGCCAGCGGTGATTCCTTGCGCTGCAACTTCTTCAGCTGTTTATGCAGTTGCTCAAGGCTCACTTCAGTGAATCCGGTGCCGACCCGCCCGGCATAGATCAACCCGTCCTCACCGGCATTGACCGCAAGCAACAAGGCCCCGAACGCCGATCGGCTGCCCTGCGGCGCCGTATAGCCGACAACCACGAATTCCTGTCGCAAGCGACATTTGAGCTTGATCCAGTCGGCATTACGCTTGCTGACGTACGCACTGCCGGCACGCTTGCCGATCACCCCTTCCAGGCCCATTGCCGCAGCACTCGCGACAATGTCCTGATGGCCTGCCTGAAAGGCATCCGAGTAACGCAACAGGCGACTTTTCTGTGCATCGAGAACTTGTTTCAAGGCATCACGACGCTGCTCGAGCGGCACTTCACGCAGGTCCTCCGCGCTCAGAAACGGCATGTCGAACAGGTAATACAGAATGTCCTTGCTGTTGCCCGCGTCAAAGGCATTCTGCAGGCCCTGGAAGTCGGGCAGCCCCTGCTCATCGAGAACCACCACTTCGCCGTCGAACCAGCTGTCGCGCAGCTTCATGCCCTTGAGCGCCTTGACCAGTTCCGGCAGCCGCTCGGTCCAGTCATGCCCGTTGCGGGTGAACAGCCGCACATCGTCGCCCTGAATACGAGTCAGCATGCGGTAGCCATCGAATTTGATCTCGTACAGCCAGTCACCGGCTGGCGGCGCCTCCACCAGCGTCGCCAGTTGCGGCGAAAGCGCGTCCGGAAAAGCCGCTTTCGCTTTCCTGCGCGCCGGCTTTGCAGCGGGTGTTGACGCTTTTGCTGCGGCGGGTGTCGCGGCCTTGGCTTTGCTGCTTGCGGCGCTGGCCCCGGACTTTTTCGAGGTGCCGCGTTGCTTGCCGACATGAGCTCCACTGATCACGCTTTGCGGCTGCTCATGGGTGATGTCGTACTCGGCAGCAGGTCGCGCGACGTCATCCTTTTCCTTGATCAGCAGCCACTGTTCCTTGCTGCCGCTGCCCTTGAGCCGGGTACGCACCAGCGCCCAGTCACCGCTGAGTTTCTCGCCGACCAGGGTGAACTTGAGTTTGCCTTCCTCGTAGGTCTTTTGCGGATCACCGTGCGGCTGCCAGACACCCCGGTCCCAGACAATCACATCGCCGCCACCGTATTGACCCTGCGGGATACTGCCCTCGAAGCCGGCGTAGTCCAGCGGATGGTCTTCGACATGCACTGCCAGACGCTTTTGCGTGGGGTCCAGGCTCGGACCTTTGGGCACGGCCCAGCTCTTGAGCGTGCCCTCCAGCTCCAGTCGAAAGTCGTAGTGCAGGTTCCGTGCGTCATGCTTCTGGATCACGAAACCGAGCGCGCCAGGCTGCGACTTGCCTTTGCCCTTACGCTTGCTCTCCGCAGGCTCGGAGGTGATGGCGAAATTGCGCTTGCGGGTGTATTCACTGGCGGGCTTGGCCATCACCGGTCACTCCGTAGGGCTCAAGAGGCTTTGCTGGTTTTCTTGCGTGCGGCCGGCCGCTTGGGCCTCGGGCTGTCCTTGTCGGCCGGTTTTTCCTTCGCCGCAGGCTTGCTCGTCTTGGCTTTACCGGCCCCGCCCTTGCCCGCCAGACTGCGTCGCAGCAGGTCGGTGAGGTCGATGACATCGGCACTCTTGCGTTCTTCCTCGGCCGGATCGGTCTCGACATCCTCGATCTCGCCTTCGTCTGCCTTGGTCTTGACCAGGTGCATGATCTTGTCCTGAAAAGTGTCGCGATACTGCTCAGGCTGCCAGTCAGCGCTCATGTCCTTGACCAGACGCTTGGCCATGTCACGTTCGCTCTTGTTCAACTTGGCGTCGGTCACCGCGTCGCTCAGTTCCAGTGTGTCCAGTTCACGCACGTCGGCAGGCCAGCGCAGGATCACCATCACCAGCGCCGACTCCAGCGGCATGACCGCCGCCAGGTGTTCGCGGGTATGCAGCACGACGTTAGCCAGCGCGACCTTTTTGGTATCGACCAGGGTTTCGCGCAACAACGCATAGACTTTCTCGCCGCGCTTGTCGGGCGTCAGGAAATAAGGCGTGTCGATGTTCTGCAAAGGGATCTGCTGGCTGTCGACGAAGGCGAATATGTCGATGGTCTGCGTCGATTTGGGGTGGGCGGAACGAATTTCCTCCTCACTGAGTACCACATAGCGATCCTTCTCGTATGCCACGCCCTTGACGATGTTTTCGCTGGTGACTTCCTTGCCGGTGACCTTGTTGATTCGCTTGTAGCCGACCGGGTCCATGCTGCGTTTGTCGAGCCAGTCGAAGTCGACACTGGTCGACGTTGTCGCCGAAACCAACGCGACCGGTATATGCACCAGCCCGAAGCTGATTGCGCCCTTCCAGATTGCCCTTGCCATGGTCTGACTCCTGTTGGTCCTGGAAAGGTGACAGGGCCGGTCGGAGAAAAGTTTCGGCCGCCTGACGAGCGCCGGGAAACCCGCTGTGCTGAACGAGTTTTTTTATCCTGAAGAACCAACTGTCAACGTTTTGGCTCCTGATAGCCGGGATAGGGATCCGGGTCGTACCTCCGTCAAAGCCTCGTAGTGCAAGGGCTGCGCGAGGTTATGCAAAGTTGCCCGGCCCTTATATGCATTTAGGGTCTAAAAATATGGTTTAACGTTCTTTTACGGAATAAAAAAGACGTTCTATAAATGGCCCCACCCCGAACGCTGTTGGTGAGGTGTCTGCCAACCGACAGCGGGTCCCGTCAGCTTTCACCCGGCTGATTACTTCCAAGGATTTGTCATGAACGTTTTCTGGTTTCTTCCGACTCACGGCGACGGCCATTATCTGGGCACGACAAAGGGCGCACGTCCCGTCACCCTCAACTATTTGAAACAGGTGGCGCAGGCCGCCGATGACCTGGGTTATTACGGTGTATTGATCCCCACCGGTCGCTCCTGCGAGGATTCGTGGGTCATCGCCTCGGCGCTGGTGCCGCTGACCGAGCGCCTGAGGTATCTGGTGGCGATCCGCCCCGGGATCATCTCGCCGACCGTCTCGGCACGCATGGCCGCCACGCTGGATCGTCTTTCCGGCGGCCGGCTGCTGATCAACGTGGTGACCGGTGGCGACCCGGACGAAAACCGTGGCGATGGCAGCTTTCTCGACCACAGTGAGCGCTATGAAGTTACCGACGAATTTCTGAAAATCTGGCGCCGCGTCCTGCAGGGCGAAGCGGTCGACTTTGAAGGCAAGCACTTGCGCGTGCAGAACGCCAAGGCGCTTTACCCGCCGATTCAAAAACCCTACCCGCCGCTGTACTTCGGTGGCTCCTCCGACGCGGCGCATGACCTTGCGGCCGATCAGGTGGACGTGTACCTGACCTGGGGCGAGCCTCCGGCAGCCGTAGCGCAGAAGCTCGCCGATGTACGTGAACGGGCAGCGCGCAAGGGACGCACCGTGAAGTTCGGCATTCGCCTGCACGTGATCGTGCGCGAAACCAGCGAAGAAGCGTGGAAAGCCGCCAGCACGCTGATCGAACACATCAGCGATGACACCATTGCTGCAGCGCAGAAGTCCTTTTCGCGTTTTGATTCCGAAGGTCAGCGGCGCATGGCCGCGCTGCACGACGGGCGCCGCGACAACCTGGAGATCGCGCCCAACCTGTGGGCCGGTGTAGGCCTGGTGCGCGGCGGTGCAGGCACGGCGCTGGTCGGCAATCCCGAAGAGGTCGCGGCACGCATCAAGGAATATGCCGACCTGGGCATCGAGAGCTTCATTTTCTCGGGTTACCCGCATCTTGAAGAAGCCTACCGCTTCGCCGAACTGGTCTTCCCGCTGCTGCCTGAGCCTTACGCCAGCCTCGCCGGGCGCGGCATCACCAACCTGACGGGCCCGTTCGGCGAAATGATCGCCAACGATCTGCCCCCGCAGGCCAAGTGATGTCCGGGCAACTGCTGACCTTACCCCACTCGCCTGCGCTGGCCACCTCGATCAGGGCCACTGCGCAGGTGTTCGAAGACCCCAAGTCGCGAGCCCTGCTCGCTCACGTACGCCAGGTCGCGCCCAGCGATGCCAGTGTGCTGATCATCGGCGAGACCGGCACCGGCAAGGAACTGGTTGCTCGCCACGTCCACGAACTGAGCGCCCGCCGCGACAAACCGTTCGTGGCGGTCAACTGCGGCGCGTTCTCCGAGAACCTGATCGAGGCGGAGTTGTTCGGCCACGAAAAAGGCGCGTTCACCGGAGCGATCAGCGCCAAGGCCGGCTGGTTTGAAGAGGCCAACGGCGGCACGCTGTTTCTCGATGAGATCGGCGACCTGCCCATGACCTTGCAGGTCAAATTGCTGCGCGTGCTTCAGGAGCGTGAAGTGGTGCGTCTGGGCTCGCGAAAGAGTGTGCCCATTGATGTAAGGGTGCTCGCAGCCACCAACGTGCAACTGGAAAAGGCCATCAACGCCGGGCATTTCCGCGAGGACCTTTACTACCGGCTCGACGTGGTTAATCTGGAATTGAGCCCGCTGCGCGAGCGGCCGGGCGATATCCTGCCCCTGGCCCGGCACTTCATAGAGGTCTACAGCCAGCGGCTGCGGCATGGTCCGGTGCGGATCAGCCCCGAAGCCGAGCACAAGCTCAAGACCTACAGCTGGCCAGGCAATATTCGCGAGCTGGAAAACGTCATCCATCACACCCTGCTGGTGTGCCGTGAAGGTGTCATTCAGCGTGATGACCTGCGCATGTCGAACCTTAGAATCGAGCGTCAGGATGAACACAACCCGCCTGACGAATCCGCCGAGCAACTGCTCAACCGGGCGTTTCAGAAACTGTTTGAAGAACAGGCCGGTGCCTTGCACGAGAAGGTCGAAGATACGTTGCTCAGAACCGCCTATCGCTTCTGCCACCACAACCAGGTGCACACGGCCAGCCTGCTGGGCCTGACCCGCAACGTCACGCGCACACGTCTGATCAAGATTGGCGAACTGGCGGTCAACAAACGCAGGCCGGGTGAAAATGTCCAGGGCGACCGCATGCTGCACCTGTCGGTGTGAAGGCCCAGACCGATGACGCAGAGCGTCACGAACGGCATTCCCACGCTGGAGCGTGAGGAACGAGAGGTGCTCGCGAGAACACTATCGTACCCATGCTCCGCGGCGCTGCGCCAAGAGCTGACGCAGAGCGCCATGAACGGCATTGCCACGCTGGAGCGTGAGGAACGAGAGGTGCTCGCGAGAACACTATCGTAGCCATGCTCCGCGGCGCTGCACCAAGAGTTGACGCGGAGCGTCACGAACGGCATTGCCACGCTGGAGCGTGAGGAACGAGAGGTGCTCGCGAGAACACTATCGTAGCCATGCTCCGCGGCGCTGCACCAAGAGCTGACGCAGAGCGCCATGAACGGCATTGCCACGCTGGAGCGTGAGGAACGAAAGGTGCTCGCGAGAACACTATCGTACCCATGCTCCGCGTGGGTATGCCTTTCCGGACGCTCTGCGTCCTCTTTTGAGCAAGCGGCGCCTTACGACAAATGTATCGCCAGCGCCTTGGCCTGGATCGCCACGTCGGTTACTGCGGTGCTTTCCCACCACATGCCGCGCAATGGCGGGCCCATGGCGAACAGGCGTGCCGAGTACTGACCGTGTGCGTCAAGTACTGCGCCCGCAGCGTCGGCAGCGATGCCGAGTGCCAGCGGGCCGGGCTGGATCAGCCCGCGTGCCAGCAACTGCCGGGGCAACGGGCGGTCCACACGTCGCCAGTCGTACTCGATGCCGGTGGAGTTGATCAGCGCATCGCCGCTGATCTGCGTCGGCTGACTCTCACCGCGCCGACGCACGCTGATCTGTACCTGACCTGAGGGCAGGCTGGCCACGCCCTGCAACAAGGCCGCGTCAATGCTCAACCGCCCTTGCCTGATCAGCCGCGCCAGCAGCGCAGCGCTCGGTGGCGGGGAGCGATGGTGGTGGCTCTCCCACCAAGGCCTTACATGACGGACGAACTGGCGGCGCTGCTGATCGCTGGCCTGATTCCACAGCCGGCCGACGTTGGCGCGCACAGTGTCCAGCGGGGCCTGCCAGTCAATGCCGCTCTCGATGGCCAGCTCGCACTGTTCACGCACTTTGCGCACCAGTTGCCGAGTAGTGCGGATACTCGGGTCCTGAGCAAGAAAATCAGACCATTCCGGCGGCTGACGCCGGACATGCGGCAACAGGCCGTGCCGGGAAAATATCTGGATGGGCCCACGATGCCCGGCCGTTTCCAGCGAAACCAGCGCATCGACCATGGTCAGCCCCGAGCCGATGATCAGCACCCTCGACTGCGGATCGAGCTTTCTCATCACCGCCACATCCCAAGGGTCCAGTGCTGCCGTGTTCAGCTCGTTCGAATCACGTCGCGGGGTGCGTGAAGCCGCGTACATGCCGGTCGCCAGCACGGCCCGACTGCCGCGCAGCATACGACCGTCAGCCAGCGAGATACTTACGCCATCTGCATGGACCTGCAGGTCCACTGCCTCGCCGGGCACATGCACGGCGGTCGAGCCAAAGGCTTCACCAGCGCTTCGGGCTTCACGCAGTCGCTGCTGGACATAAAGCCCGAACACGCCGCGCGGCGGGAACAGCTCGGCGACCGGGACCCTCTGCTCGGCGGCTTCAGGCCAGCCACCGGCAGCCAGATAGTCAGTCAGCCACTGGGTGAGGTCATCCGGGTTATCCGGATCGACGCTCATCCGTGCAGCGTTGCCATTGAGTGTATGGCCCGGCTCCGTCGCACTGTAGGCCTCGCCCCTGCCGAGTTCGCTGCGGGTTTCGATGATCAGGATTCGGCGCCGGCCCGGTCTGCGCAGCAGTTGCGCCGCCAGCATGGTCCCGCTCAGACCGCCGCCGATGATCAGAATGTCAGCCGTCTGGTGGGAATCTTCGGTCATCGAACAGTGCCTCGCTGGGGTGGCTGTAAAAGAGTGGGAAGGTCAGAGCACGACGTTACGCACAAAGCGCAGGGGCACATCGGCGTCGTTGCAGTAGCGGTGCGGCTGATTGCTGGGGAACATGAAGAACTCGCCCGCCCCTACCTGCTGCATGGCCGCGGGGTCGGCAAAGCGCAACGTCAGATGCCCTTCGACGACGTAGACCTGTTCACTCCAGCCATCGGGATCGGCCTCCGAGACATAGGCGTCCCCAGGCTGCAGACAGAATTCCCACAACTCCACCTCGCGCCGGGCAACGGCCCTGGCCAGCAGCACCGCTTTGCTGCCCGCGATAGTACCGGCCCATGCCAGCTCGTTGATGCGGCTGTAATCACGATTTTCGGGCGCCTGGATCAGGTCGCTGAACGCCACTTCCAGGGCTTCGGCCACGCGGTCCAGAGTCGCCAGGCTGACGTTTTTCTCGCCGGCCTCGATAGCGACCAGCATGCGTCGGCTGACCCCGGACTTTTCCGCCAGCGCCGTCTGGCTGAGGTCCGCACTGGTACGCAGACGCCGCACGTTCTGGCTGACGTGCTGCAGCACCGGAGGGCGCTGGGAATTTTCTTTGTGCATGCTGGTGCTCACATCAAACCGTTGCGCATTATACTGCCCAGCCCAGGGACACTGTCAGGGTGTTCAGCCTCTCATCGCGCACATGGCAATTAACAGGAATCCGGAGCTGACATGAAGTCTATCAGCCGCATACCCCGCATCAGCAAGGCAGAAGCCGTACTGATTCTGATCACCATGCTCTGGGGAGGCACCTTTCTGCTGGTCCAGCATGCGATGACTGTCAGCGGGCCGATGTTCTTCGTCGGTCTGCGCTTTGCCGCCGCAGCGCTTATCGTAGCGCTGTTTTCAATGCAGGTGCTGCGCGGTCTTACCTTTCTCGAACTCAAGGCCGGTGTCTTCATCGGCACCGCGATCATGCTCGGCTACGGCCTGCAGACGATCGGACTGCAGACCATCCCCAGTAGTCAGTCGGCGTTCATCACGGCACTCTACGTGCCCTGCGTGCCGTTGTTGCAATGGCTGGTATTGGGCCGGCGACCAGGGTTGATGCCGACACTGGGCATCATCCTCGCTTTCACCGGGCTGATGCTGGTAGCCGGGCCGCAGGGAGCGTCTCTGCAACTCAGTTCCGGCGAGATCGTGACACTGATCAGCACGGTGGCCATCGCCGCCGAGATCATCATGATCAGTGCCTATGCCGGTGAGGTCGATGTGCGTCGAGTCACCGTGGTGCAACTGGCCACCGCATCGGCGCTGGCATTTCTGATGATCGTGCCCACCCAGGAACACTTGCCGGAGTTTTCCTGGTTGCTGGTGCTCAGCGCTGTGGGGCTTGGGACCATGAGTGCGGCGATCCAGATCGCCATGAACTGGGCACAGAAAAGTGTTTCGCCGACCCGCGCCACGGTGATTTATGCCGGTGAACCGGTCTGGGCCGGCATTGTCGGAAGACTCGCCGGCGAGCGTTTGCCGGGCATCGCCCTGCTGGGTGCGGCATTGATCGTGGCCGGGGTGATCGTCAGCGAAATGAAACGGCGTTCTGCGCCTGATGAACACAACACTGTCGACGAAGAGGAAGGACAACAAGGCGCGCGCAAAGCTGAATGAACAGCGGGTATTGCCAGCCATGAAACACCTTGTTTCCTCGGAACTGCGTCAACGACCTTTCGCTGCATTAGAAGCAATTATTTACTGAATTAAAAAAACAGACACTTTTTGTAGGAAATTTCGGAAACCGTCCCTTTGGTATCGGAGTGTCTGGCACGTATGATGCTTGACATTCCCCTGCAGATTAGAAGCCTATGTCCCTGATAGTTCTACTGCTTCTGCCTTTCATCGGCAGCTGTCTGGCGGCCTTTTTGCCGCACAACGCGCGTAACGCGGAATCATTTCTGGCCGGTCTGATCGCTCTCATCGGCGCTGTGCAGATGGCCTTGTGGTTCCCGCAGATCGCCGACGGCGGCGTGATTCGTGAAGAGTATTTCTGGCTGCCAAGCCTGGGCATGAACTTCGTTCTGCGTATCGATGGCTTCGCCTGGCTGTTCTCGATGCTGGTACTGGGCATCGGTGCGCTGGTTTCGCTGTATGCCCGCTATTACATGTCGCCGGACGACCCGGTGCCGCGCTTCTTTGCGTTTTTCCTGGCCTTCATGGGCGCCATGCTCGGTCTGGTGATGTCCGGCAATCTGATTCAGATCGTGTTTTTCTGGGAGCTGACCAGTCTTTTCTCGTTCCTGCTGATCGGCTATTGGCACCATCGGGCCGATGCCCGACGCGGCGCTTACATGGCGCTGATGGTTACCGGCGCGGGCGGTCTGGCGCTGCTGGCAGGCATGATGATCCTCGGCCATGTGGCCGGCAGTTATGATCTTGACCGTGTTCTGGCCTCCGGCGACGCGATTCGTGCGCACGCCCTGTACCCGGTGTTACTGACCCTTATTCTGATCGGCGCACTGACCAAAAGCGCCCAGTTCCCGTTCCATTTCTGGCTGCCGCACGCGATGGCCGCGCCCACGCCGGTGTCGGCGTATCTGCACTCGGCGACCATGGTCAAGGCCGGGGTCTTTCTCATGGCGCGCATGTGGCCGGCGCTGTCCGGCACCGAGCAATGGTTCTGGATCGTCAGTGGCGCGGGTGCCTGCACGCTGATTCTCGGCGCCTACGCGGCCATCTTCCAGAACGATCTCAAGGGGCTGCTCGCCTACTCGACCATCAGCCACCTGGGCCTGATCACCCTGCTGCTCGGCCTCAACAGCCCGCTGGCTGCGGTGGCCGCGGTGTTCCATATTCTCAACCACGCGACCTTCAAGGCGTCGCTGTTCATGGCCGCCGGCATCATCGACCACGAGAGCGGGACCCGCGATATCCGCCGTCTCAGTGGCCTGATAAGGCTGCTGCCCTACACCGCGACGCTGGCGATGGTCGCCAGCGCCTCGATGGCCGGCGTGCCGCTGCTCAACGGCTTTCTGTCCAAGGAAATGTTCTTTGCCGAAACCGTGTTCATTTCCGCCACTGCCTGGGTCGAGATTGCCTTGCCGGTGATTGCGACCATCGCCGGGATCTTCAGCGTTGCCTATTCGCTGCGCTTCACCGTCGATGTGTTTTTCGGTCCGGCGGCCAAGGATCTGCCCCACTTGCCCCACGAACCGCCGCGCTGGATGCGTGCGCCGGTCGAACTGCTGGTGCTGACGTGTCTGGTGGTGGGGATTTTCCCGGCGCAATCGGTCGCTCCCCTGCTCGCCGCCGCTGCGCGCCCCGTTGTCGGTGGCACACTGCCCGAGTACAGCCTGGCGATCTGGCACGGCTGGAACCTGCCGATGGTCATGAGCCTGGTGGCGATGGCGGGCGGTATCATTCTGTACCTGTTGCTGCGCAAGCCGCTCAAGCACGAGCGCATTACCGCCCCGCCGCTGGTGGGACGCCTCAATGGCAAGCGCTTTTTCGAGCGCAGTCAGGTGGTGATGATGCACTGGGCACGCCGTTTCGAACGCAAGGTCAGCACTCGCCGCCTGCAGCCACAACTGTTTCTGCTGGTGCTCGCGGCGGTACTGGGCGGTTTCATTCCGATGTATTTCAGCGGCCTGACCTGGGGCGACCGGCCGAAGATTCCAGGTTCCGGGGTGTTTGTCACGCTGTGGCTGATCGCGATTGCCTGCGCCATAGGTGCGGCCTGGCAAGGTAAATATCACCGTTTGGCGGCACTGGTCATGGTCAGCGTCTGCGGGCTGATGACCTGCATCACCTTCGTCTGGTTCTCGGCCCCTGATCTGGCGCTGACGCAACTGGTCGTGGAGGTGGTGACCACCGTGCTGATCCTGCTCGGTCTGCGCTGGCTGCCACGACGCAATGAAGACGTCGCCCCGCTCAGCGCACGCCTGCGTGCCCGTACCCGGCGCATACGCGACTTCGGCCTGGCAGTGCTCGTGGGGCTGGGCATGGCGATACTCTCCTACGCCATGCTGACCCGCCAGACGCCCAACGCCATCTCGTCCTTCTACCTGAGTCGCGCGCTGCCCCAGGGCGGCGGCACCAACGTGGTCAACGTGATGCTGGTGGATTTCCGCGGCTTCGATACGTTTGGCGAAATCACCGTGCTGGCGGCGGTCGCCATGACAGTGTTCGCCCTGTTGCGACGCTTCCGCCCACCGAAGGAAAGCATTCTGCTGCCCGCCCAGCAGCGCCTGCTGGCCCGTGATGTGGTGACGGATCTGGTCAACCCGCGCAGCGCCAGCGATACCGCGCTCGGCTTCATGATGGTTCCGGCAGCGCTGGTTCGATTGCTGCTGCCGATTGCCTTCATCATCTCGATGTACCTGTTCGTCCGCGGCCACAACCAGCCCGGCGGCGGGTTTGTCGCCGGGTTGGTGATGTCGGTGGCGTTCATCCTGCAATACATGGTGGCAGGCACCCAGTGGGTCGAGGCGCAAATGAGCCTGCGCCCGCTACGCTGGATGGGCACAGGCCTGTTATGCGCGGTGCTGACCGGCGCGGGCTCGATGCTGCTGGGTTATCCGTTCATGACCACCCACACCGCCCATGTCGATTTGCCGATCCTGGGTGACATTCACATCGCCAGCGCGCTGTTCTTCGATGTCGGCGTGTACGCCGTGGTGGTCGGCTCGACGCTGTTGATTCTTACCGCACTGGCGCACCAGTCGGTGCGCAGCCATCGGCCGACGCAGTTGCCCAAGCCTGTCGCCAACCCGCAAGGAATCCTCTGATGGAAGAAGTCATTGCAATCGCCATCGGCGTGCTGGCCGCCTCGGGCGTCTGGCTGATCCTGCGGCCACGTACCTTTCAGGTGGTCATGGGTCTGTGCCTGCTGTCGTACGGGGTCAACCTGTTCATTTTCAGCATGGGCAGCCTGTTCATCGGCAGAGAGCCGATCATCAAGGACGGCATTCCTCAGGACCTGCTCAATTACACTGACCCGTTGCCACAGGCGCTGGTGCTGACCGCGATTGTCATCAGCTTCGCCATGACCGCGCTGTTTCTGGTGGTCTTGCTCGCCTCCAGAGGCCTGACCGGCACCGACCACGTAGATGGCCGGGAGCCCAAGGCATGAGCTGGATGAACCAACTGATCATCGCGCCCATCCTGCTGCCCCTGCTGACCGCCGGGCTGATGCTCTGGCTGGGTGAAAAGCACCGGCCGCTCAAGGGCCGTATCAATCTGTTTTCCAGCATCCTCGGGCTGGGCATTTCCGTGGTGCTGTTTCTCTGGGTACAACACAGCGGCAGCAGCGGCTCGATCGGTGTCTACCTGCCGGGCAACTGGGGCGTGCCGTTCGGCATCGTGCTGGTGGTGGACCACCTGTCGGCGATGATGCTGGTGCTGACCGGGATCGTCGGTGTCTGCGCCCTGCTGTTCGCGCTGGCTCGCTGGGACAGGGCCGGTGCCAGCTTCCACGCGCTGTTCCAGATCCAGCTCATGGGGCTGTACGGTGCGTTCCTGACCGCTGACCTGTTCAACCTGTTCGTGTTCTTCGAAGTACTGCTCGCAGCGTCCTACGGCTTGATGTTGCATGGCTCTGGCCGGGCAAGGGTGTCGACGGGGCTGCATTACATTTCGATCAACCTGCTGGCTTCGTCGTTGTTTCTGATCGGTGCTGCGTTGATTTACGGGGTGACCGGCACGCTGAACTTTGCCGATCTGGCCATCAAGATCCCGCAGGTGGCGGAGTCCGATCTTGGCCTGCTGCACGCGGGGGCTGCGATTCTGGCCACGGCGTTCCTGGCCAAGGCCGGCATGTGGCCGCTGAACTTCTGGCTGGTTCCCGCCTACTCGGCAGCCAGCGCGCCGGTGGCGGCAATGTTTGCGATCATGACCAAAGTGGGTGTCTATACCCTGCTGCGCCTGTGGACCCTGCTGTTTTCCGGTCAGGCCGGTGCCTCGGCATTCTTCGGCGGCGACTGGCTGATCTACGGCGGCATGGCGACGATTTTCACCGCGGCCATCGCCATCATCGCCGCCCAGCGCCTGGAACGCCTCGCCAGCCTGAGCATACTGGTGTCAGCGGGCATTCTGCTGTCCGCCGTCGGCTTCGCCCAGCCGAGCCTGACCTCGGGCGCGCTGTTCTATATGGTCAGCTCGACGCTGGCATTGAGCGCCATGTTCCTGCTGGGCGAACTGATCGAACGCTCCCGCTCGGCCAACGAGATCCCTCTGGAATACGACGTGGATCAATTGCCTCGTACCCTGGAATCTCTGCATCCGCCGCCCGGCGCCAACCTGGACGACGAACAGAAGGTCGTGGTCGGTCAGGTCATTCCCATGACCATGGCTTTTCTGGGTCTGAGTTTCATTGCCTGCGCCTTGCTGATCATCGGCATGCCGCCGCTCTCGGGGTTCATCGGCAAGCTCACCTTGATCAGCGCGCTGATGAACCCGCTGGGCCTGGACGTCGCGAAGGATGAGGCGCTTTCCACTCAGGCATGGATGCTGATCGGCCTGCTGATCTTTTCCGGGCTGGCGTCGCTGATCGCTTTTTCAAGGCTCGGCACGCAACGTTTCTGGACGCCACACGAGCGCCCTTCGCCGATGCTGCGTCGCAACGAATGCCTGCCGATCATCATTCTTCTGGGTCTGTGCATCGCGCTGACCTTCAAGGCCGAGCCCTTGTTGCGCTACACCCAGGACACCGCCGCAGCGCTGCATGAGCCCAAACAGTATGTGCAGTCAGTGCTCGCCACACGCCCGATACCCGGCCCCACCAGCCAGCAAGCAGATCCGGAGGAGCAGCCATGAAGCGCCTGTTTCCCGCCCCACTGCTCTCGTTGGCACTCTGGCTGTTGTGGTTGGTATTGAATCTGTCGATCAGCCCCGGTCACCTGCTGCTGGGCGCGGTGCTGGGGTTTCTCGCCCCAATATTGATGGCCCCCTTGCGCCCGCTGCCGGTACGTATTCGCAAACCCGGCACGATCCTGAAGTTTCTGTGGCGGGTGGGACGCGACGTGGTGGTCTCCAACGTGCAGGTCGGCCTGAGCGTCTGGCGGCTCGAAAGCCGTCCGCCACGCTCGGCTTTCGTGCGCATTCCACTGGACCTGCACGACGCCCACGGCCTCGCCGCGCTGGCGATGGTCACCACGGTAGTGCCGGGAACGGTGTGGTCGGAGCTGGCACTGGATCGCAGCGTGCTGCTGATGCATGTCTTCGATCTGGAGGACGAAGCGCACTTCATCGAGCACTTCAAAACCACTTATGAGCGACCGTTGATGGAGATCTTTCAATGAGTGCACTGCTCGACAACGCCATCCTGATCAGCCTGCTGATCTTCGCCCTGGCGATGGTGATCACCCTGGTGCGCCTGCTCAAGGGGCCTTCGGCCCAGGACCGGGTACTGGCGCTGGATTACCTGTACATCATTGCCATGCTGATGATGCTGGTGCTTGGCATTCGCTATGCCAGCGACACGTATTTCGAAGCAGCCATGCTGATTGCCTTGTTCGGCTTTGTCGGCTCGTTCGCTCTGGCCAAGTTCCTGCTGCGCGGAGAAGTGATCGAATGACCGGACTGCCGAATACAGTGCCCTTCTGGGTGGAAATACTGACCGCCGGGCTGCTGATCGCCAGCAGCCTGTTCGCCTTGACCGGCGCGCTCGGGCTGCTGCGCCTCAAGGACTTTTTCCAGCGCATGCACCCGCCCGCCCTGGCGTCGACGCTGGGTGCCTGGTGCGTTGCGCTGGCGTCGATCATCTACTTCTCGGCGCTGAAGTCGGAACCGGTGATCCACGCCTGGCTGATCCCGGTATTGCTGGCGATCACGGTACCGGTGACCACCCTGTTGCTGGCGCGCACAGCGCTGTTCCGCAAGCGCATGGCCGGTGACGATGTGCCCGCGGAAGTCAGCAGTGGTAACGGCAATGGAGAATCAGCAGGCGGCTGAGTCGATGCCTGGCCAGTGTTACTCGCTGGCCTTGAACGTCAGCTCGCCCTTGCGCCATTTGGCGGTCTTGCCGACGGCGCCTTTGAGAAGCTTGCTCATGCCGATCTGCAGTTGCTCTTTCGCAGCGAAGACCATGAAGACGGTCTGACCTTCCTTGAACACGATACCGTGGCCCTCGGGAATATCGACGAAGGCATATTCACCCAGCCCGTACACGGTGGTCTTGATTTCACGAAATTTCAATTCAAGCTTGCCGCCCTCGCGGCTGGGCAGGACAGACGCGCGAAAATGGTCGCCCACCTTTAGCTCAAGGCGAGGTTTGTCGTCGACGACCAAGGCGCTTTCGGTGTCGATTTCAGCGATATAAATGCCTTCGGCTGATTGCTCGGTGATGTAGACAAAACGGGATTGGAACTGCTTGACCAATTGTGCGCGGAGGTCGCCGAGCACGAACAAGGCGTGGGTATCCAGATTACTTACAGCCAAAGTACAAACCCTCAAACATGAAATGAGGCTGCCTGATGTCAGGGCAGTCGAGAAAGTGATTCATCCATAGACCGCTTCATGTGGCCGGAGATTGTCCGGCATGCTGCACGCAGAAACGCAGACAGCGCCGCCGCACACCTTGTGCAGGCGGGTGGCGGATTCTACCGGCTCATGGCTGCTACGGGATATATACCTTTTGTACACAGCAGTGTCGCGCAAGCGCTGGGGCCCTGAAAATAGCGGCCACCCCGGGCACGGCGCAAAGGCTGGACGGGTTCCAGCCTGCGTTGGGTGCATCCTGCGATAGCGGAAACATAGCATTTATATCCACTGTAGAAAAAGCCATCTTTTCCTGCACAGCCAAATGCATCGAACTCTTGCCTGTGCCCGCCACTCCCATAAGAACTGATGAATACGGGGATACCCCCCGGCGAGGAGATGACATGGAACAGACTACAACTACCATCAAAGACCTGTTCGAACAGTTGGGGCTTGACTCCGATGATGAGAGCATCGAAAAGTTTATCGCCAGCCATCCTCTGCCCGACGACGTCAAACTGATCGACGCAGAGTTCTGGACGCCGCGTCAGTCTGACTTTCTCAAGGAACAGCTGCACGAAGATGCCGAATGGGCGATGGTGGTCGACGAACTCAACGTGCGCCTTCACAAAAAGCCCGAGTGAGCCACTCGGGCGTTGATACCTATTGCGGATAACCGGGCTGGCCGATATTGGGATGCAATATCCGGCCGCCTGGCTGTGGTGCGTGGACGAAAACAGCGTCGCCAAAAGTACCCACTCTGCCGACGACTGCATTCCAGTGCGCAGACTGATGGATGTAGCGCCAGCGCAGTAATGCCTCTTCATGGCTGTCCAGCAGGTAAGACCCGCCTCGCGCATAATCAATCAACCGGGTAGAAATGTTCTCAAGCTCGGGAGGAAGCTGGAATTCAGGTGCTTGTGGCACCGGGTCGAAAGGCACGCCCTCGTCACACGCCAGTGTGTGCATGATCAGTAACGACACCCTCGACAGGTGGCCAAACACCTGACGGCTCATGCCCACTGCGGCAACGACCGTACTCATGCCATTCAAACTTTTCCTGCACGGATAACACTTGCTCTCGCATGCCTGAACCCTCAGCCAGGCCTGGCTATCGAGCGGGTCGATCCAGTGATCGCGATTCATTCGGCTTAATTCAGCCTGTGCCTCCTTCCAGCTCGGTGCCGCCTCGTACGGGCTGCCACGGCTGACCACACTGCCGCGAGGGCGCGTGAGCAGTACGTTTTCTTCCATCTGTGGAGGATAACCACCACCGATATCGGAATGTGCACCGGGCAGAACGATTTCCCGGGGCCACACTGGCAGGACGCTGTTCAACGCAAAGTTGCGCCGGGATTCATCGCGGGCCACCAGATGCAACACCTGCTGCGCGCACCCTGGAGGCAGGTACAGATTGACCCTCCTGTTGCTCGCATCGCGGGTATTGCCCATGTCCTTGAAGCTGCCTATGGCTGCAACGGTGTCGAACAGACCGATAACCTTGAGCCGTACGCTGCCGTTGCTCCAGCTGAAACGGTCGCTCAACCTGACCTTGCGGCTTTCGAGTATCGGCTCGAGCATGCCCGAACGCTGCTTGAGAATTTCATTGACCAGATGCCTGGCCGACGCTGCACCTCGACTGAAGCCGAACACGTCCAGTTCCAGCGCGTCCAGCACACAATCGGGGTTGTCGCGGGGGAACGCCTTCAATACCGACGCCAGCTTTTTGAATGCGTTTTCCACTTTGGAGATCACACCGGTTGCCCCGCGACCGAAACTCTGCCCCGGCCATACCGAATCACGTCCACCGGAAGTAGTGCCGGCCCCGCTTACATAGATCGGGTAATACACCTTCAGGCCGTCACCGTCATTTTCGGCAACAGGTTGCAGGCGGTAGATATCGACCAGTCTGGCTATATTGCTCGGATCATTATTGTAACTACTGCCAGGCTGAACATGACGACCCGCACACGCTTTAATGTGCTGCCCCTCATTGATCTCGATCAATGCCTGGCAGTCGGCCCCGATCTGACTATTGAAGCGATTATTTCCCGTACCGTCGAAGAAAATGCCTACTCGCGCCGTCACGCGCCGCGTGACCACATCTGAAAGGACTGCTGACTGTTGAAAACTCCGTTTATCGCTCATAACTTTTCCGTCCTTAGAGGCAAGCCAAGAAAAGGCCGCACTTAAATCAAAACGTAAATAACGTTGATTTAAACAGCTTGCTTAAAGACAGTGAGCAGTCAAGTCATGTTGCGTCTTTTCAGACAACTCCTACAACATCTGTAGCCATGAATTTATTATTTATGAATAGAAACCTACACACACGCAGCGATAACTTTTTTGATGCGTTCTTGCGTTAAAAAGACCAACTAAAAGGCCAGCTCCCTTGCCGGGCTTACCGACCTGAATGATCGCTTACACATCAGCGGCCTTGCGGCCTGTACCCAAGGCGCAGACCACCCCAGTGTCGCCCGTTGACCATGATCGGCACGGACAGGTCGTGCATCAGTTCGCCGGTGTCTCGCGTGTAGGTTTGCAGCAGGACCGGCTGTTGGTGGCTGCCACAGCGAATGCCGGTGCGATCATCGAACTTGCGCTTGCTTCGATTGCGCGCGTTATCCACCGTCGCGTCGCCCGTCAAGGGCTGACTGAAGGCATTGTTGTGCGTCGGCACATAGCCCTGCTGGGTACAGGCGATGGCAAATACCAGACCTTCATGGCGAGACAGTAGCGGTTCCCGCAGTGCTGGCAATACCTGATCGGTGTAACGGTCGAAACGCGTCGTAAACCGAGTGGGCGACGTATTGGCGACGGGTTTGTAGTTACGATCAAACAGGTCATCAAGGCTGACCCGCCCCTGTTCGATATCGGCCTCGAACTTTTCGCTGATCATTCGCGCGCCTTCACGGGCCAGGTCATAAATGCGCTGGTGGTATTCATCCAGACCAACCTGCGCCAGACGCTGGCTGATGGTCTCGGCCTGCCCCTCCATCTGCACTGCGGACCTGGCCAGTTGCCGGGTCTGCTCATCGCTGACGGCAAGGTCACTGCGCATATGCTCGACAGCGTCGAACAGGCTCGCCAACTGATCCTGATTACTCCGCGCGCCCTGCGCGATTTCGCCGACCTGGCTTTCCAGCTCGACCGCAAGCCGGGCGATATTGCCCAGGTGCTCGCCGGTCAGCTCGATCTGCTCGACCCCCCTATCCAGATCGGACGACAGCTCGCGAATCTGCTCCACGACCTGTGCGGTACGCTGCTGGATATCCGCGACCATCTGCCCTACCTCGCCTGTGGCGCTGGCAGTGCGGCCAGCGAGACCACGGACTTCGTCGGCAACCACGGCGAAACCGCGTCCGTGCTCGCCAGCCCGCGCCGCTTCGATGGCGGCATTGAGCGCCAGCAGGTTGGTCTGGCTGGCAATCGACTGAATGACCAGCGTCACACGCTGGATCTCTTCGCTGCGCTGGCTCAGCGCCTCGATCAACTCGCGGCTGCCGACGGCACGCTTGCTCAGGCGGTGCATGCGTTCGATGGACTCATTCAGCACGCCGCTGCCCGATTCGCTGCGCTGCCGCGCCTCGCTGGCGGCAACCAACGCCTGTTGACTCAACTGGGCCGTCTGTTGTTCGGTGGCGATCATCTGCTCGGCACTGCTGACGATCTGTTCGGCAGCCCCCAGTTGCGACTGCACCTTGCCGGCCAGGTGCCCGACCGAAAAAGCCACCTGGGCCGCGGACAGCGCGTTATGACTGGTGGTGCGCGACAGGTCGCGGGTCAGCAAGGCGATATCGCTGTCAGCCAACGCGCGTTGCGGCAACGCTGGCCGGCTGCGCACCAGGCGCGGCAACCAGACCACCAGCAAGGCCAGAGGAACGACGACATACAGCGACAGGCCCGCAACACTCATGGCGGCGAACAGCAGACACAGGACAACGCTTTGCACCGCCGGCACCCACCACCTGGATGTAGCGTCGGGCGTATCGGCCAGCGGCAATCCGGCTGCCATGGATAGGTTCTCGGCCATGTTGCGTCACCCCGTCTGTCATTGTCGTTATGACGCTATTAAACGCCAGATAACGGCCTTGTGCCATGCGCTGTTGGTCGTAGCGACCAGGCGGTGGCGATCAAAGCGTTTTCGACAAATTCCGGGCACAACAAAACCGGGAGGCAATTGCTTGCCTCCCGGTCTGGTCACTCAGTCGCGGCTGCCTGCGTATCAGGCCTGGCGCTGGTGCTTGTCGATCTGCTCGTGGCGCTCTTGCGCCTCGATGCAATATTTGGTGGTCGGGCTGATCAGCAGGCGCTTGAGGCCGATTGGCTCGCCGCTGTCGTCGCACCAGCCGAAGGTGTCATCGGCAATGCGCGAAAGGGCCATTTCCAACTGTGGCAGCATGCGCTGGTCGCGATCGATCACGTTGACCAGCCAGTGACGCTCTTCTTCGACCGAAGCAGCGTCAGCCGGGTCGGCAGGCGTGTCCAGGCTCTCGATCGCAATGCGGCTCTGCTCGATACGCTCGTGGATCTCGACCTTCATGCCCTGCAACAGCTCGACGAAGAAAGCGTGCTGCTCGGCGTTCATGTAGTCATCGGCCGGCATGGCCAGCAACTTTTCCTTTGTCATTTATTTCTCTATAAAAAAACGTGCATTGAGGAGCGGCCTGACGTTGCCGTACAAACCAATAATCTCCAAGCGCCACCTGGCACTCAATTTACGAGGGGCGGCAGTCTAAGGCCGGCTAGCGGGCTCGGCAACACAATTGAAGGGTTTTTGTACAACAATTGCCGTAAAACCCTTGAAATGCGGGCGAAAGACCTGGCCAGCAGGTTGCTTGATGAGGCTCTGACCCATTGACAACGAATCGGTTCCTGCAACATCCAACGCACAAAAGGGCCTGAAAAGGCCCTCTGATGCAGATGATTGAATCAGCGCTTGGTCTTGCGCTTGTTGCGATATTGATCGATTACCACGGCCACGACAATGATCAGGCCTTTGATAATGTCCTGCACATAAGCGTCCACGCCGACAAAGGTGAAGCCGCTGGCCATCACGCCGAGAATCAGCGCACCGATCACTGTACCGGTGATCCGCCCCACCCCACCGGAAAGGCTGGTGCCACCGATGACCGCAGCGGCGATGGCGTCCAGCTCGTAGGACATGCCCATCCCGGCCTGTCCGGTTGCCGCCCGCGCCGAGGCGACCACCCCCGCCAGCCCGGCCAGCAGCCCGGCGATGCTGTAGACAACCACCAGATGGCGCTTGACGTTGATGCCCGAAGTACGTGCAGCCTGCATGTTACCGCCAATGGCGTAGGTGTACTTGCCGTACTTGGTGTAACGCAGGGCGATGTGAAAGATGACCGCCACCACCAGGAAGATGATCACGGGCATCGCGCCCTGGCCGATGGCCGTGTACGAGTCGGAGAGCATGCTGACCGGCTGGCCTTCGGTATAGAAACGTGCCAGACCGCGCGCAGAGACCATCATGCCCAGCGTGGCAATGAAGGGAGGAATGCCGGTTATGGCAATGATGCTGCCGTTGATGGCACCGGCCAGCAGCCCGACCCCGAGACCGACGACGACCGGAATCCATACCGGCAGGTCGGTCAGCGACGGGAACACCGCCCGGGAGAAGTCGGAAGTCTGAGCCAGGCTCGCGGCAATCATCGCTGAAAGCGCGAGCACCGAGCCGGAGGAGAGGTCGATGCCGGTGGTGATGATCACCTGGGTCACACCGATGGCCAGCAAGCCGATGATCGACACCTGCAGGATCATCAATACCAGACGCTGCGAATTGAGCAGGAAGCTTTGATCGCGGACGATCCAGCCGAACAGTTCAAAGATCAGGCCGATGCCGATCAGCACCAGAAAGATGCTCAGCTCGGTGGGCAGCCGCCGTTTGCTTCTGGTCGGCGTCATGGCCGGTTTATTTTGCAGAATCGCGTCGCTCATGTTCGTTATCCTCTTGTTCTTCTTCTACCGAGCCCTGTAGTGCGAACTCAATGAACCTTGTGGCCGGAGGCCAGATGCATGACTTTTTCCTGGGTCGCTTCACTGCGATCAAGGATGCCCATCATTTCGCCTTCGTGCATGACCATGACCCGGTCACTCATGCCGAGAACCTCCGGCAGCTCCGAGGAAATCATGATCACTGCCATGCCTTCACTGGCCAGCAGGGAGATCAGGCGGTAGATTTCTACCTTGGCACCCACGTCGATACCGCGTGTGGGCTCATCCAGAATCAGTACCTTGGGGTTGGTCATCAGCCAGCGCGCCAGCAGCGCCTTCTGCTGGTTGCCGCCGGATAATGTGTCGATGCACTGCTCCAGCGACGGCGTCTTGACCCGAAGCTTTTTGCACATGTCTTCGCACTGGGAGCGCAAGGCCTTCTGTTGCACGAAACCGTTACCGGCATAGTTGGCCAGCACGGCCATCTCCATGTTTTCCATCACCGACAGGCATGGAAACAGGCCGGTCAATTTGCGATCCTCCGTGAGCAGCGCAAAACCCAGTTCGATGGCCTGATGTGGATCGCCGATGTGCACCGTCTTGCCATCGAAGCGCACCTCGCCGCTGTCGCTGGGGGTTATGCCAAACAGCGTCTCGGCCACATTGGTGCGCCCCGAGCCCATCAGCCCGGCAATGCCAAGCACTTCCCCGGCACGCAGGTCGAAGCTCACGTCCTTGAAAATGCCGTTCAGGCTCAGCCGGTTGACGGACAGCAGCACATCGCCTGCCGGTTTCTCCCGCTCGGGGAACAGCTGGGTCAGTTCCCGGCCCACCATCATGGTGATCAGGCTGTCGCCGTCCATGCTATCGGCGCGCTGCAGACCGATGTAGGCGCCGTCGCGGAACACCGCCACCTCGTCGGCGATTTCGAAGACTTCGTTCATCTTGTGGGTGATGTAGATGATGCCTTTGCCCTGGGCACGCAGGTCGCTGATGATCGAAAACAGGTGAGCGACTTCGGTTTCGGTGATCGCCGAGGTCGGTTCGTCCATGATCAGCACGTCCGAGTTGTATGACACGGCCTTGGCGATCTCCACCATCTGCCGCTCGGCAATACTCAGCGTGCCGACCAGTTCCTCGGGATCGAGCTTGATGCGCAGGCGCTCCAGCAGCTCGGCAGTGCAGCGGTGCATCTCGCGGTGATCGACCATGTGCAGGCCGTTGAGCTGCTCGCGACCGATCCAGATGTTCTCGGCAATGCTCATGAACGGCATCAGGTTCAGTTCCTGATGAATCATGGCGATGCCTGCCTGCAACGCGGAAAGAGGCGTATCGAAGCTGACCGGCTTGCCCCGCAGACGGATTTCACCCGCGTCCGGCTGATAGATGCCCGCAATGATTTTCATCAGGGTCGATTTTCCGGCTCCGTTCTCGCCCATCAGCGCCAGCACGCTGCCAGGGCGAACACGCAGTTGCACATCATTGAGCGCAACCACGCCAGGAAAGCCCTTGCTGACATGGCTGATTTCCAGCAGATACGGGGCCTGGGCATCAGGCGCCCCGCCATCCCCGTCGCCGGACGGCAGATTGCGTTGCGCGGGCGGATTGGCAGTAGCAGAACCGAACATGATCATAACTCCTCAAGCGGCAGGCTGCGGGAGAGCATTTGCGTGCCCTCCCGGGCCTGACGATCGTTGTTATTTGAAAGTGGCGACGTTTTCAGGGGTGATCAGGCGATAGGGAATGATGATCGCCTGGGGCTCGATCTTTTCCTTCCTGGCCAGTTTCACCGCGGCATCGATCGCCCCGTCGGCCTGCCCTTTCGCGTCCTGATAGACCGATACGGCCAGATCACCTTTGGTCACGGCGTTGAGCCCGTCCGGGGTACCGTCGACACCGGCGATCAAAATGCTGCCTTTCTCCACACCTGCCTGCTTCAGCGCCATCGCCGCGCCAATGGCCATTTCATCGTTGTTGGCCAGCACCGCATTGAATTTGCGCCCTTGAGTGAGCCAGTCGTTGGTCAGGTCCATGCCCTTCTGGCGCAGGTAGGTACCCGTCTGCTCCTCTTCTATCTTGATGTCCGGGTACTTGTCCAAGACCTCCTTGACGCCCTTGGTGCGGTTTTGCGTGGAGTTGTTGGCCAGGTCACCCAGGAGAATCATGACATCGCCCTTGTCTTTCATTTTGTCGGCGATGTATTGCGCCTGAAGTCGACCGGCTTCCACGTCATCCGACGTCACGGTGGCGACGCCTGCTGGCAGATTCAGATCGTCCGGGCGGCGGTTGACGTAGACCAGCGGGATACCGGCGGCGACCGCTTCCTTGGTGATCCGCGCAGTCGCTGCGGTGTCGACCGGATTGACGATCAGCGCGTCGACTTTCTTGTTGATCAGGTCCTTGACCTGATCGAGCTGTTTGTTGACGTCCGCTCGGGCATCGACGAACTGCAGATCCACTTTCTCGGTCGTGGACATGACCTTGGCCTTGGCACTCATATCGTCACGCAGGTAGGTCAGCCAGGTGTCGTCAAACTGCGACATGGACACACCGATCTTGATATCGGCCAACGCTGCACCGCTGCCCAGCATCAGCGCCATCGCCAATGAGGTCAAAGCAATCTTGGTCTTCATGAGGATCTGTCTCCAAATTCTTGTTGTTGTGTGGATGCAGCGAATCAGCGTGACAGGCGGATCCCGGTGGCGCCGGGGATGCAGAACAGTTGCGCGTCCTTGTGGCGCACGCACAGGCCCCGGGCGACGACGGTGAGAAATCGTTCCAGGGTCCGGATCCAGAATGACGAGGTGGCAGAACGCTTGGCGGTGACGCCAGAGGTAGGGGTTTTCATCGACAGTACCTATCTTTTGTTTTGTTTTTGTTGGCTTGCTTCTCGTGATCTGAAAAAACCTTCAAAACGCGAGTGATTCGATAGTCGGTAACCTGAAAACGACTCTATTGGAAAATATTTTCCAATTCAACTGATTTTAGAATTTTATTCCATTTCATTTTGTTCAGGCGCAGATGCGAAAAAGCCCGACGCACGGCAGGCGTCAGGCTCTCTTCGCTAACGGGGGCTGGGTGCGCAGCAGCGCATAATGGCTACAGCACCACAACGCGCCCTTCTCTAGCGCTCAGGCGCGCGGCATCCATGACCTGCGCCGCGGCTATCGCATCGTGTGGATTAACCGGATTGCCGCCCTGTTCGTCAACGGCGCTTTGCAACTGGCGGTAGAACTCAAGCCAGCAACCGCGCTCCGACGGCACACGCTCGCGATGTTCGCCCTGCTCGAACCAGCCCCAGCGCCGATGCTCCTCGACGCCCCAGCGCTCGCCCTCGGACCTTGGCGTCAGCCCGGCAAAGGCGGCCTCTTCCTGGCCGTCCAGCCCGTCGACGCTGTAACAGCCCTTCGCTCCACTGACCCTGAAACGCGGCCTTGCACTGTTTTGCAGGCAACCGCCGGACAGGTGTGAAGTCACGCCGCTGGCATGCCTCAGGGAAACGAAGAACGTGTGATCCAGTTCGTCTTGCGGCGCAGCGTATTGCAGCTCGGCATACACCCGTTCGACCGGGCCGAACAGCACCAGCGCCTGATCCACCAGATGACTGCCCAGGTCACGCAGCATGCCACCACCGCTGGCCTTGCCGACAGAACGTGGCGAATAACGCTCGATGCTGGACTCGAACCGGCTGACCGCGCCCAGCGCCTCACTGTCCAGCAACTTGCGCACGGTGAGGAAGTCCGAATCCCAGCGGCGGTTCTGATAAACGCTAAGCAATACGCCACGTCGCTCGGCCGCGTCCACCAGCTCGCGCGCCTGCGCTGCATCACTGGCGAAAGGCTTGTCGCTGACCACCCCGACACCCAGTTCTATCGCTTCGAGGATCAACGCTCGCCGCGAGGCCAGCGGTGTGGAAATCACCACCACATCAACCCCGGCCGCAACCAGCTCGGCCAGTGTGTCGAAGGTCGCCACGCCGGGATGGTCTGTGGCCACTTCCTGCTTGCGCTCGGGTGAACGGGTCACCACCCCCACAAACGTAGCGCCCGGCAAACTTGAAATCAGCGTCGCATGAAAGTAACGCCCGCCTTTGCCATAGCCCACCAGCCCTGCACGCATGGATATCTCCTGTAGTCCATGAACCTCATGGCCGCAGCCATCGGTCGTGTATTTGATGCCGCCGTATCAACGAAGCAGCTCGCTTTTGACCCGCTCCAGCATGAATCGGCTCGATTCATCTGCGCGCTCCTCCCAGGCAAAGACAGCCACTGTGGCAATACCGTCGAAATTGATATCCCGCAACGTTGAGAAAAATGCTTCCCAGTTCACCTCGCCCTGGCCGATGTCCAGGTGCTGATGCACCGTCGCCGTCACGCCGGGCGGGTTGACGATGTAGCGCAGGTTGGAAGAAGCCCGATGATTATAGGTGTCGGCAATGATCAGATGCGTGAGTTTTTCGCCAGCGTAGCGGAGCATCGAGGCAACATCGCCAACGCCATCATCGTAGAAAAAAGTGTGCGGCGCGGCGTACAGGTAGTTGATCCAGTCGCGATCGAGCCCGCGAATGATATCCACCGACTCATTGTTGCGCTCGCAGAAATCATAGGGATGCGCCTGAATATCGAGCTTTATACCTTCGCGCTCGAAATGCGGCATCAATTCATCCATGGATTTCATGAATTGGTTTTCACAGACCAGCGCATGGTCGGATTGCCCGCTGAACTCGGTATTCATCAGGTCGCAGTCCATTTCAACGGCGACCTGAATGGCGCGTTTCCAGTTGCGAACCGCTGCAATACGCAGGTCTTCATCCGGCGCAGCCCAGTGGTACAGCGGCAGCAGCGAGGAGAGTTTCACCCCGGCATCGCTCAAGGCCTTGCGAAACTCCCTGATCCGCGCCCGATCCACCCGTGGGTATTTGTAAAACGGCATGAAATCTTCACGCGGCGACAACTCGATGTAGTCGTAACCCAGCTCCGCGGTTTTATCGACCATCGCCCCCAGTGACAGATGGCGATACATGTAAGGGTCCAGTGCAATACGCATGATGCCTCCCTTTTGTTCCGTTCAAGAGATGTCCTGGTTAACCGCAAGATGCTCAGCTATAGAACACCGGACGCATGGCGAGGGTGATCGGCACGACTGCTCCCGTGTTCTGCGCCAGCACACAGGCATCGGCGGCCACGGCAGCGGCATAGCCGTCCCAGGCCGAAGGGCCGTAGAGGGTCCCCGCTTTGACGCCGTCGATGAAGTCCTGCAACTCGACGTCGTAGGCAGCAATGAAGCGGTCCTTCCAGTCCATCAGAATCGCGTTGGACAACTTCGCTTCGCTGCGCAACTGGACCTGAGAGGGCTCCGGCAGTTTGGCAATACCGCTCTCGCCGACCACTTCACACTGGATGTCGTAGCCATACTGGCAGTTGACGAATACTTCGACGTCGATGCGTGTGCCTCTGGCCGTTTCCAGCATCACGATCTGCGGGTCCTTCATGTGCGCCAGGGCCTTGCTGGTCTTGCGCGGGAATACCACTTGCACCGACACATAGTCATCGTTGAGCAGCCAGCGCAGCACGTTGAGTTCGTGAATGAGCGTATCGGTGATGGCCATGTCGGTCTTGTAATTCTCGCCAACACGCGGGTTGCGGTGCGCGCAGTGGAGCATCAGCGGCTCGCCGATCTGGCCACTGTCGATCACTGCCTTGAGCGCGCGATAGCCCTGATCATAAGGGCGCATGAACCCCACCTGAACCAGACGCCTGCCACTGGCGATCTCGGCTTCGACAATGTGCCGGCAGCCTTCGGCAGTGACTGCCAGCGGCTTTTCGCAGAACACCGGCTTACCTGCGGCAATTGCCGCCAGCACGAACGCTTCATGACTGGGGCCCCAGGAACAGACCAGTACCGCCTCGACGTCCGGCGCGGCGATCAATGCGTGCCCGTCGGCATACACTTCGGCGCTCAGGTCCAGATCGCGCACCACCTTCGCTGCCTGTTCGAGATTGATGTCGGTGACGGCCACCACCTGACTGCCGACCAGCGTCTTGCTGCAGCGCCGGATATGATCCTGACCAATTGCGCCTGTACCGATCACGCCGAGTTTCAATGCCATTTTCATGTTCCTTTTTTGTTATTGGATATACCCGTGAACGGTTCACGAGCGCTGAACGATAAAAGTGATCAGTACTGGCGAGCCTTGGCCAGCTCGCGGTTGAGCTTCTCGTACACCTGAGCGGTGGTGCCGGTGGTCGACACTTCGGCAACCCCGACACGCCACCACGACAGGTATTTGTGGATCATGGTCTTGGGCAGGACCTTGATGTCGATCAGCGTCGACACCGTCTGACGTTGCGCATCGGCCAGTGCGTTGCGCAGTTGGTCGGCCGTACTCACCTTGTAGGTCTTGCAGCCATAGGCAGCAGCACTCATGGCGAAATCCACCGGCACGAAGTCACCGTCGAGCCTGCCGGTTTCCGGATTGCGGAAACGGAACTCAGTGCCGAAGCTGTTCATGCCGTGCTCCATCTGCAGGTTGTTGATGCAGCCGAAGGTCATATTGTCCAGCAACACAACGTTGATCTTGCGCCGCTCCTGGATGGAGGTCGCCAGCTCGGAATGAAGCATCATGTAAGAGCCGTCACCCACCAGTGCAAACACTTCCCGATGCGGCGCCGCAAGCTTCACGCCCAGTGCGGCGTTGACCTCATAACCCATGCACGAATAACCGTATTCGACGTGATAGGTATCTACTCCGGTACTGCGCCAGGCGCGCTGCAGATCACCCGGCAAGCTGCCCGCTGCTGCAACGATCACCGCATCGGCAGGCAGGCTCTGGTTGAGGATGCCCAACACACCACTCTGAGTCAGGCACGAATCGGTCAGCTCGATAAACTCGCGCAGCACCGCAGGGTCCAGGTGATCGTTGATTTCCGGGACAAAATCCTCGTTCTGGTACTCGACCGCGTACAGGCGATCCACCTCGGCATCCAGTTCGGCACGCGCTACCTGCGGCGCATCGTCCCAGGCCGCCCGATAACCGCTGGCCTGGAGGCTTTCGGTCAGCGCCTGCAATGCCGTCTGCGCATCAGCCAGCACCTGCACACCGTCCAGTTTCTGCACATCGAAGGCACCGACATTGAGGTTGAGAAACTGCACATCCGGGTTCTGGAACAGCCATTTCGACGCGGTGGTGAAATCGCTGTAGCGGGTGCCGACGCCGATGATCAGGTCAGCCTCTTTGGCCAGCCGATTGGCTGCCAGCGTGCCGGTTTCGCCGATGCCGCCCATGTTCAACGGGTGCGCCGAAACGATGGCACTCTTGCCGGCCTGGGTTTCGGCGAACGGGATATCGAAGCGCTCGGCAAAGGCTTGCAAGGCATCGGCTGCACCTGAGTAACGCACCCCGCCGCCACAGATCAGCAGCGGCTTGCGCTTGCCCGTCAGCAGCTGCAACGCGTCTTCGAGCATGGCCTTGCTCGGCGGGCGACGGTCGATACGGTGCACGCGTTTTTGCAGAAAGCTGTCCGGGTAGTCGTAGGCTTCAGCCTGCACATCCTGAGGCAGCGCCAGGGTAACGGCGCCCGTATCGGCCGGATCGGTCAGTACGCGCATGGCATTGAGCGCAGCGCTCATCAACTGCTCGGGACGGTTGATACGGTCCCAGTATTTGCTCACCGCCTTGAACGCATCGTTGGTGCTGATGCTCAGGTCGTGAAACTGCTCGATCTGCTGCAACACCGGATCGGGCTGGCGACTGGCATAGACATCACCCGGCAACAGCAGCAGCGGAATGCGGTTGGCCGAGGCCGTTGCAGCGGCGGTGATCATGTTCGCCGCGCCTGGACCGACCGACGAGCTGCACGCGTAGATTTTGCGACGCAGGTGCTGTTTGGCAAAACCGACAGCGGCATGGCACATGCCCTGCTCGTTACGTCCTTGATGGACCACCAGGTCGCCGCAGTCCTGCTCCAGCGCCTGCCCAATCCCAAGCACGTTGCCATGCCCGAAAATGGTGAAGATGCCAGCGACGAATTTGCTCTGTACGCCATCGACTTCGACGTACTGGTTATCGAGAAACTTCACCAGGGCCTGGGCCATGGTCAGTCGGGTTGTACTCATGTTCGCACCTTGTTCTTGTTTGAAGTGGCCAGGGTTTGAGGTGGACTGAAGGCTGAAGTCAGTGGCGCTGCGAAACGGCTCGTGACAAATGCGTCATGCTTGCCGCTATTGCCTGAGGGATATCGTCCAGCGCATGAACGCTTTCGGCAAACGGCTCGAACGACAGATGCCCCTGATAGCCACTGTCCAGCAAGCGCTCGATCTGCGACGCATTGCCCAGAATGTCGCCTTCGCCGACCAGCACGCGATGACCATCACGAATGCTGTTCAGCGGCGCCTGTGCATCCTCGACGCCGGAGATATGCACCAGCCCGGTCAGCTCCGGGAACAGCTCGACCTCGCCGGCCAGATGGTGATGAAAGGTGTCGTGAACCAGCCGGTAGACATCCAGCCCGCCCACAGCTTTGATCGCATCCACCGCTTGACGCTTGAGTCTCAGCGAGCACTCCTCAAAGCCGAGGGGTTCGACCAAGCCGAGAATTCCGTGCTCGCGAAGGATGGGGGCCAATGCGGTCAATGCGGTACGCAGCCCCGAGGCGCGCTGCGCGCCGTTGCGCGGGTCGGCGCGGTCATTGAGCGGGCACAGCACCAGACCGCGCGCACCACAATCGCGGGCGTACTGCGCCAGCTTCGTCGCCTGGGCAGCGCGCTCTTCATTCCAGACATCGAACGGGTACAGCGCGTTGATGGACAGCACCTGTACCCCCCTGGCAGCACAAAGATCACGAACGACCCCGGGGGCAGTGCCGTTTTCGATCTCGACGCCCTTGAGGTCGTTACGAATCTCGATGGCATCGGCCCCCAGCTTCACCGCCAGGTCGACGAAACTTTCCAGAGACAGGCGCGGCGCAACCATTCGATTAAGGGCAAAACGCAGAGGTTGGTTCATTGTTTTTGTTCTCCGCAACATTCCATTGATGAAGACTATTTGGCGGTCGGCATACTGAACTCGGGCCCTTTGGCGATGCTGTCCGGCCAGCGCTGCATGACGCTTTTGTAGCGGCTGTAAAAACGCAGGCCTTCTTCGCCGTAGGCGTGATGATCACCGAACAGCGAACGCTTCCAGCCACCAAACGAATGCCAGGCCATGGGCACCGGGATCGGCACGTTGATGCCGACCATGCCGACCTTGATGCTGCGAGCGAATGCACGCGCCACGCCGCCATCGCTGGTGAAGCACGACACGCCATTGCCGAACTCGTGGGCATTGATCAGCGCCACGGCACTGGCAAAATCCGCAACGTGCACAATGCCCAGCACCGGGCCGAAGATTTCCTCCTTGTAGATCTGCATCTGCGGCGTGACGTGGTCGAACAGCGTCGCGCCAACGAAAAAGCCCTGCTCGGCACCCGGCACCTTGAAGTTGCGACCATCAACGAGCAGCCTGGCGCCCTCTTTGACGCCCTGATCGATGAAACCCTCGACCTTGGCCTTGTGCACGGCGGTGACCAGCGGTCCCATGTCCGAATCGGCCTGCATGCCGTTGCCGACCTTGAGCTGGTCGATGCGCGGTAGCAGCTTGTCGACGAGGCGCTGGCCGACATCGCCGACCACCACGGCAATCGAAATCGCCATGCAGCGCTCCCCTGCCGAGCCATAGGCCGCCCCGATCAAGGCGTCGGCGGCCTGATCCAGATCAGCGTCGGGCATCACGATCATATGGTTCTTGGCCCCACCCAGCGCCTGCACGCGCTTGCCGTGGGCCGTGCCTTGCTGATGGATGTATTCAGCGATCGGGGTCGAGCCGACGAAGGAAATGGCCTCGATGTCAGGGTGCTGCAGCAACGCATCGACCGCCACCTTGTCGCCCTGCACCACATTGAAGACGCCATCGGGCAGGCCGGCTTCCTTGAGCAGGCGCGCCATCAGCAGGCTGGCCGACGGATCGCGTTCCGAGGGTTTGAGGATGAAGCAGTTGCCGGTCACCAGCGCCATGGGAATCATCCACAAGGGCACCATGACCGGAAAGTTGAACGGCGTGACCCCGGCGCAGACGCCCAGTGGCTGACGCAGGTTCCAGTTATCGATACCGCCGCCGATGTTGTCGCTGAAATCGCTCTTCAACAGGCTGGGCGCACCGCAGGCAAATTCGACGATCTCGATACCGCGCACCACCTCGCCGCGTGCGTCGGACAACACCTTGCCGTGCTCGCGGCAAATGATCTGCGCCAGTTCATCGTGGTGCTGGTCCAGCAGCTCCTTGAACTTGAACATCACCCGCGCCCGGCGCAACGAGGACTGCTCGGCCCAGGCCGGAAACGCAGCTTTGGCCGCCGCAACCGCTTCATCCACGGTCTTCACGCTGGCCAGCGCAACGCGCGCCTGGACCGTGCCGATCGCCGGGTTGAAGACCTCGCTGTAACGCTCACCCTCGCCATTGTTCAGGTGTCCGTTGATGTAGTGGCCGATCACCGGTGACTCGTTCATCTCATGCCTCCAGAACAAAAATGGGAAATCAGAGATCCAGCAGCCAACTGTGCTGCGGATCGTTGTGGAACTGCCAGGCGCGCGTCGGGCCGGCCATTACATTCAGGTACCAGGATTCATAGCCATAGGGGACGGAGACCGGGTGGTAGCCCTTGGGCACGGTCACCAGGTCATTGTTTTCCACGGCCATGGCCTGATCGATGCTGCGGTCGTCGGTGTAGACCCGTTGAAAAACGAAGCCCTGCGGCGGGTTGACCTGGTGGTAGTAGGTTTCTTCGAGGAAGCTCTCGTGCGGCAGGTTGTCCCGGTCATGCTTGTGCGGCGGGTAACTGGAGGAATGCCCGGAAGGTGTACGCACCTCGACCACCAGCAGCGAATGCGCCGCTTCGCTGTCCGGCAATATGTCGCACACATAACGGGTATTGGCGCCCTTGCCGCGTACGCTGCGCTTCATGCTGCCCGGCATGATCAAGCGTGCCGGAAAATGTTTGCCGGCATCGCCCGGCGCCGTGCATACGGCAAGCTGCACCGCGCCCCGCGCGACAAACTGCGCCTGGCTATGCGGCGGCAGGTAGACCGCGAATGGCGATTTTTCTTCAAACACCGATTGCCGGTCGCCGATGTTTTCCCAGTTGAAAGCGCCCTGCCCCGGCGCTTCACCACTGACGCTGGCGTGCCCGGTCAGCAGGACCACGCACAGCTCGTTTTCTTCTGCGCTCAGCGGCAGGCTTTCTCCGGACTCCAGGCGGTAGGCGGCGAAGTTCACGTATTCCAGCGAACCGGGGGCCAGCGCTACGACGTCGCGGCCAGTGGATTTGCTCTTGGTCAGCAGATTCATGTTTCAGTCCTCCTTATCGTGCATCGGCCAGCAGTTGGCGCAACGTGTCATAGCCCTTTTTGGCGTACACATAGCTCGGCGCTACCGCTGGGTCCTGTTCGGCCTCGACCACCAGCCAGCCGCGGTAATCGGCCTGCAGCAACACCTTGAGCAGCGCCGAGAAGTCGATGTCGCCATCGCCCGGCACCGTGAAGGTGCCGTTGATGATGCAGTCGGGAAAGCTCCACAGATTGTTGCGCGCCAGTTGCACCACCGGCTTGCGCACGTCCTTGAAATGCACATGACAGATACGCTGGATGTGCTTGCTCAACACCTGAAGAGGTTCGCCACCGCCCATGTAGCAATGCCCGGAATCGAACAGCAGGCCGACTTCCTCACCGGTCAGCGCCATCAGCCGGTCGATATCCTGCGGCGACTCGACATAAGCGCCCATGTGGTGGTGATACGCGAGACGCACGCCGCGAGACAGGGTAAAACGTGACAGCTCGGTGAGTTTTTCGGCGTATTCATGCCAGGCGGCATCGGTGTGAAAACGCGGTCGTTCGACCAGCGGGATACGCTGCCCCTGAATCGAGTCGGCCACTTCGCCATACACCAGCACCGAAGCGCCATTTTCGGCGAGCAGCTGCACATGTGGGGTGATGGCTTCGATTTCCTCGGCCACCGAACGCCGCGCCAGACGGCTGGAGTACCAGCCGGACACCAACGCCAGATCATGGGGCCGCAATACATCGCCGACACCCTTGGCATCTTTCGGAAACTTGCCGTTGAGCTCGAAGCCCTCGTAACCAATGGCTTTGCCTTCGCTGAGCGCCGTGCTCAACGGGGTTTCTCCGCCAAGGGCCGGCAAATCATCGTTGCTCCAGGAGATCGGATTGATGCCGATGCGGATTCTGGGTGTGGAAGTCGAAACGGGCATGGCTGCACCTTTTTTGTTGTTATCGCGACGTTGTTGTGGCGTCGAAATCCGGAACCAATCAGGCGCGGCTTTCGCGCCAGGACTCGATCAACCAGTTGAAGGTGCTCTGCACCCGACTGATCAGCGTCGCATCGTCTATTTCTCCGGCCATCCAGGCCCGGCTTGGCTCACGGAATATTGTCCGGCCGACAGCAAAGCCCTGGCAGACGCGGCTGTGGCGTGCTTCGGCAAAGCCGGCGGCGAGGTCTTCGACAGGCGCATTGAGCCCGAGCAGTACCACACCGCGGCAATACGGATCGCGTTGCTGGATCAGTTCGTCCAGTTGCTGCCAGACCTGCGCGCTCTGCGCCTCGATCTTCCACCACGCCGGGTAGATGCCCAGGTTGTACAAGCGCTTCAGCGAGCGAAGCATCACGTCCGGGTGAGACGACGGGTGATCCTTGGGCGGGATGATTTCCAGCAGCAACTCATGGCCGCTGACTTTCGAAGCGTCGTAGAGCGCCTTGATCTGCGCTTCCTGCTCCAGGCGCAGCATCGGCTCGTCATCGGGGTGATATTGCACCAGGCACTTGATGATCTGCTCTTGCGGCCAGGCGAGCAGATTGCTACCGATGGAGCGACCGTGCTCGAAGGCCAGCGGCCTTGAGCCCTGTACTTCCACCGGACGCGCTACCCACCAGCCGCGACCGGTTGCGGCGTTGAGTGAATCCTGACCGAAGCGCTGGTCGGCAAGCAGACCGACATCGGCCTCGATACCGCGCTTGCGCAGGTCGGCTTCGACCCGCTCGACCGCTTGCACGAACAACTGCTTGAGCTGGCTGATGCTGCCCAGATCACGCCCGGCCTGTTGCGCCAGTTCGACCAACTGGCCGCGATGATCGAAGGCGAAGATGAACAACTGCCGCCACTGCTTGCGCGGCACGCTGACCTGATGCAGCCGTTGCAGGGCGACATCCTGATCAGGACGGGTGATGGGTTGCGGGCTGTTGAACAGGTAATCGAGCTCGGCCGGGGTCGGCATCGCGGGCGCGCAAGCGTGACGCGACACCACCAGCCCGCCACAGGCATTGGCCAGCTGGCAGCAGCGTTCGTCACTGGCCTCCTTGAGCCAGCCGCTGAGAAAACCGGACATGAACGCATCGCCCGCACCGAGCACGTTGAGCACTTCGACCTGCACGCCGGGGTAGATAGCGCCCTCTTCCAGCCGCGCAGGAATAGCCCCGTGAATCACCGTGCAGCCTTGCGGACCGAGCTTGACCACCAGCGTTGCGGCCGTCAGTTCACGCACCCTGCGCAGGGCCGCGAGCAAATCGGTGGCACCGCCGGCAATCTGGAATTCTTCTTCGGTGCCGACGATCAGGTCGAAACGCGGCAGGATGCGTTGTACATGCTGACTGACCTTCTGATCGGCAACGAACCGGGTCTCGCCATCGGCCTTGCCTGCCAGCCCCCAGAGCACCGGGCGGTAGTCGATGTCCAGCACGCGTTTGACGTCATGCTTCTCGGCATAGTCGAGCGCCTGGCTGCTGGCCTTGAACACCTGATCAGTGGAGAAATGCGTGCCGGTGATCAGCAGCGCCTTGCTGGATGCAATCTGCTGTTCGTCGATATCCTCGGCGCGCAGGGCCATGTCAGCGCAGTTTTCACGGTAGAACACCAAGGGGAAGGTTTCACGATCCTTCAGCCCCAGCAGCACCATCGCCGTCAGGCGCTCGGGGTCGCGCTTGATCGCACTGACATCACAGCCTTCGCGGGCCAGGGATTCGACCAGAAAGCGGCCCATATGATCATCGCCGACCCTGCTCAGCATGGCCGACCTGAGCCCGAGCCTGGCGGTGCCGAAGGCAATATTGGCCGACGAGCCGCCCAGGTACTTGGCGAAACTGGAAACGTCTTCCAGCCGCGCCCCCACTTGCTGCGCATAAAGGTCGACGCCCAGGCGTCCGAGGCAAATCAGATCCAACTGACGCCCAGTGGCAAAGCGTGTCTGGCCCATGGTGGCTCCTGTTATTTTTATCAGCCTGCAGCGCTTGCATCATGTGTACACGCTGCTTTGTGAATGCAGCGTAAAACGTCAAGGCACATCAATCAATATTTTTTCTATAATTATTTTTAGTGGAATATTTTTTCCATACCACCACTCAAGTGCTGGCACACTGCGCACGCGGGTAGGATATAGTCGTCGTTCCTGCCGCAAGGCAGCCTCCACCGTCAGGCCCGCAACGGCATTGCCCTGCACGCCGTTGCCCTGAAAAAGAACAAGCAGAAAGGATGTGAATATGACCAGCGCCGATCAGCCCACTCTGCCCGGGACGAGCGTCGACATGCCGCCGAACAGTGCCGAAGGCTTGTTGCGGCTGATCACTGATGAATACGAAGGCCTGCCACGCCAGCTCAAACGGATTGCCAGCTATATGAGCCAGCAGAGCGACCGGATCATGGTTGACCGGATCAGCGACATCGCCCGCGAGTGCGAAGTCCACCCCTCGGCCATCGTGCGATTTTCCCAGCGCTTCGGGTTCAGTGGCTTCAGCGAGATGCAGGCGCTGTTTCGCGAGGCTTATACGCACAAGACCACGCCGGTGCAGAATTACCAGCAGCGTATCCGCAGCCTGATCGCCAATAAGTCACAGAAAGCCAACGCAGGCGATCTGGCACGCGAATGCGTCAGCGCCACCCTCTCCGGCCTGGAACGCCTGAGTGTCGAGCTGGATGACGATGAATTCGAAAAGGCCGTGGACCTGGTGGTCAACGCCGACAACATCTATGTGGTGGGTGTGCGCCGTTCATTCGCGGTGGCTGATTATCTGGTCTACAACCTGCAACACACCAACAAGCGCATTCACCTGATCTCAGGCCTGGGCGGCAGCTATCGCGAGCAAATGCGCAGTGTGCGCGCCAATGATCTGGTGATTGCCATCAGCTTCACGCCCTATGGCAAGGAGACCCAGCACTGCCTGCGCATCGCCCAGCACCATCAGGCCAAGACGCTGATCATCACTGACAGCAACCTGTCGCCGCTGGCCAAGCGCGCCAACTCGGTGTTGCTGGTCAACGAGGGCAGCTCGTTCGCCTTCCGCTCGCTGAGCGCCACGCTATGCCTGTGCCAGGCACTGTTCATCGCCGTGGCCTATCGCCTGGAACTCAAGGTCGACGAAATACACGAGCAGGTCGGCTTTGATGATTGAGGGCCGAGCCCTCAGGACTTGGCTTCCTCGCCCATGCGCTGCTGGTTCTTCTCGCCCATCTTCTTCGCGCGTTTTTCCAGCACCAGATACACCACCAGTGCCAGCAGCAGCGGCAGCAGGAAGTAGATCGCGCGGTAGCCGATCAACGCTGCGAGCAGGCTGCCCTTGGAGAACTGGTGCGCCAGCAAGGTGATGAACACGGTCTCGAGCACGCCGAGGCCCGCTGGAATATGAGTGATCACTCCGGCGATGCTGCTGATCAGCAACACACCGAGAATCGCCGGATAAAACGCCTTGTCCGGCAGCAGGGTGTAAATCACCGCCGCCATCAACGACCAGTTCAGTGCGCCCAGACTGGCCTGCATCAGGGCCTGCTTCATCGACGGCAGATTGAATTCCTGATCGCGGATGGTCCATGAGCGTTTCTTCGAAAACCGGCAGGCCAACAGATAGGCAAAACACACCGCCAACAGCCCGAAGCCGATCAGTTGCAGGGTTGTGGTGCCGATCGACCACTCCTCAGGCAATTCCAGAAAGCGCATCGAAAACACAAAACCGGCCAGCAGCATATAGCCCAGCCAGTTGGTGATCAGGCTCAGGCTGAGAATGCGCGTGATGGTCGAAACGTCCAGCCCCAGTCGCGAATACAAGCGGTAACGCAAGGCAATGCCGCCCACCCAGGAACTGAGATTGAGGTTGAACGCGTAGCAGACAAACGTTACCGGCACGATCTGCTTGATCGCCAATGTGTGCCGGGTGTAATAACGCGCCAACACGTCAAAGCCGCAGTAGGTCGCGTAGCTGGCAAAGGCCACCACCGCCGCGATAGCCAGGGTGCTGGCCTTGTAGGACGCCAACGCCTGTTTCACTTCTTGCCAGTCAAGCTTCTTGACCAGCATAAACAGCAGAACCGGGACGGCGATGAAGAAAAACAGATTGAACGCCCGCTTTGCCCACTTCCACCTGGTTCCCTGCGCACTGTGCGGCGCTGCCTGCGTGGCTTGGGTCATAGGGTTTTCTCCTGATCCATCGGATGGTTGTTCTGCTGCTGTTCGATCACCTTCGCTTCAGGCACTACATCACCGGCACGCAGGGGCTTGAGGCGCACACCGTGAACCGGAAACAAACCGGCAATGGCCGGGAAACGACGCAGGAAAAAGAAACTCAATACGATCATCGGCGCACGCCACCACTGACCACGCGCCGCCCCCTTGAGGCTCATCTGTTTGCTGTGCGCCGCGGCAAGCTCCATCAGATGATTTTGCAGATGCTCATTGAGGGTGCGATCACGAATGAACAGGTTGGCTTCCAGGTTCAGCGCGAGGCTCAGCGGGTCGAGATTGCTGGAACCCACGGTGGACCAGTCCTGGTCGATCAGCGCGACCTTGCCGTGCAATGCACGTTGCTTGTATTCGTGAATGGCCACGCCATCGCGCAGCAGGTAGGTGTAGGTCAGTCGCGAGCAGACCCGCACGAACGGCATGTCGGGCTGGCCTTGCAGGATCAGGGTGACCTTGACGCCCCGCCGTGAGGCGTTGCGCAGCTCACGCAGAAAGCGGTAGCTGGGGTAAAAATACGCATTGGCCAGGGTGATGCGTTGCTTAGCAGCGCGAATCGCCTCCAGGTACTGCTCTTCGATATCGGTGCTGTGCTCGTCATTGTCGCGCTCGGCGAGCAGCATGCTGGCGTCACCGGCGCGGTCCAGCTTGAGTGCAATGGGCGGCAATTTGTCACGAACGACCTTGCTGAGCATATTCAACGCGCTGTGGTGAATGTCGCCAACAATCGGCCCGCGCACCAGAACGGCGTAGTCCTGTTTGGCCGTCAGACCGGTGTCGGTCATATGATCAACGCTGTAGTTGATGCCGCCGATAAAGCCCAGTTCTCCATCGATCACCACCACCTTGCGGTGCAGACGGCGAAACAGATTGGTGCGCATGCCCATGAACCGCGGGCGCGGATCGAACAGCTGAATCTGGATACCGGCGTCGATCATGGTTTTGACAAACGTCGAACTCAGGTCCGAGGTGCCATAGTCATCCACCGTGACGACCACCTTCGCGCCATTCGCGGCGGCTTCGAGCAACGCCTGTTGCAGGCTCTCGCCGATCCGGTCTTCAAAAATGATGAAGGTCTCGATCAGCACTTCTTTGCGCGCGGCACGTATGCATTCGAATACGCGGGCGTAGAAATCCTCGCCATTGATCAGCAACTCTACCGAGTTGCCGTCGCGCCACTGCCCTGTCGTATTGCTCATAAGGTCAACTCCACCGCCAGCGGTGCATGATCGGAAAGGTGCGACCACGGTCGGCTGGACAACACTTTCGGCCGGTGCGACGTCGCATTGCGGACATAGATCCGGTCCAGGCAGAGCAAGGGCCAACGGGCCGGAAAGCTTTTGGCTGGCGCCCCGAAGCGCTCGACGAAAACCTCATGCAGCCCACTGCCCTGCAGCGACGCATCGGCGCGCTGGCGCCAGTCATTGAAGTCACCGGCAACGATCACCGGCTCGCCCTCGGGAATACGTGCCATCAGTTCGTTAAGCAGTTTGAGCTGTTGGCGCCGATGGCTTTCACGCAACCCCAGGTGCACACAGATCGCATGTACCCGGCCCGCATGTGGCACGTCGAGAATGCAGTGCAACAACCCGCGCTGCTCGGTGCCATGAATGGAAATGTCGAGGTTTTCATGCTGGATGATCGGGTATTTGGACAGCAACGCGTTGCCATGATCGCCATCCGGATACACCGCATTGCGGCCGTAGGCAAAATCATTCCACATGCTGTCGGCCAGAAACTCGTACTGCGAAATCGTCGGCCAGTCCTTGACCCTGCGCGCGTGGCTCTGCTGTTCGCCGTGCACTTCCTGAAGAAACACAATATCGGCCGATACAGTGCGCACAGCTTCACGCAACTCCGGCAGAATGAAGCGGCGATTGAAAATGCCAAAGCCCATGTGCATGTTCATGGTCAGTACATTCAATGAAACACTGGCGGACACAGGTGTTGCTGGGCCGACAGGCGGATTGGCACTGGTCAAGACTTGCTCCCGGGTGAATATTCACGGCATATGAAGCCACCCGTGGGCACAGGTTCCGTCGCGTCTCTCACGTGCTGTGTATTTGCCATATTCAATGGCCGGAGATGCACGCGAAAAACTCAGGCCAACATGAAACGCAGGCGCCCGATCGACAGCCTAAGCTGTCTACCAGACCTGCAAAAAAAAGAGACAAGGAATCAAACCGTGGATGTATCGACTTCTCAACGCTACACCGCCCGGGCCAGATGGCTGCACTGGGTCATGGCCATTCTGATCGTGCTCGCCTACACCCTGATTCTGAGCCGCACTCAGTTCGGCAAGGGCTCTGAATACCGCTTGCTGGTTGTGCAGAGTCACTACTGGGTCGGCATTCTGATTCTGATCATGGCGTTTTTCCGTGTCGCCGAGCGTCGACGCCATCGTCCGCCCGGCATCACACCGCCACTTGAGGGGGCGTTGCGCATTGTCGCGACCCTGACCCATTACGCGCTGTATGCGTTTCTGCTTGCCCAGCCTTTACTGGGACTGCTGACGGTGATGGTGGAAAAAGGCGCGCTGCCCATCCCCCTCACCGACCTGCAGATTCCTTGGCCGCTGGCCACCTCGGACCACCTGGCCGAGACGTTCGAAGACCTGCACAAGTTGCTGGGCTCGATCTTCTACTATGTCATCGGTCTGCATGTGATCGCTGCGCTCTGGCACCATCTGGTGCGCAAGGACAATACCCTCAAGCGCATGCTGTAATTCAGGACGCTGACAGAACCCGGGCAAGCGTGGCTTTCACCTTGCCCATTCCGTCGCGCAAGGCCTGTTCGATTTCCGCCATGGTAATGACGGTGGTCGACTTGCCCGCTGCCGGATTGACCACCAGCGCCAGGCAGGCGTATTCAAGCTCCAGCTCACGCGCCAGCGCGGCTTCGGGCATGCCAGTCATGCCGACGATGTCGCAACCATCACGCTCCAGGCGAATGATTTCGGCAACGGTCTCCAGACGCGGTCCCTGGGTACAGGCATAAACGCCCCGATCAGAGAACGCGCATCCTTCAGTAGCCAGCGCCGCAATCAGCAGGGCACGCAGTGGCTCGCTGTACGGATAACTGAAGTCGATGTGCGTGACCTCTTCCAGGTCATCGGCAAAAAATGTGTGCTGGCGACCGCTGGTGTAGTCGACCAGATCATGCGGCACACAGAAATGCCCGGTGCCCATGGCCGGATGAATGCCACCAACTGCGTTGACCGCAAGAATCGCTTCGGCACCGGCCTGCTTGAGCGCCCAGATATTGGCCCGGTAGTTGACCTGATGCGG
Organism: Pseudomonas sp. P129; assembly: GCF_020312195.1. Classification (NCBI taxonomy): domain Bacteria; kingdom Pseudomonadati; phylum Pseudomonadota; class Gammaproteobacteria; order Pseudomonadales; family Pseudomonadaceae; genus Pseudomonas; species Pseudomonas sp. P129. The sequence continues at coordinate 75,653 of NZ_JAGPYS010000009.1, forward strand.
CGGCAAGCGGTGCGGGTGGCCGTGGCGCGCCAGAAACATCACTTCGCGACCGGCATAGTCGCCGATCTGGATTTCGCCGGAAGGTGCGCCATAAGGCGTTTTCATCGGCAGGGATTGCCGAATGTTCAGGCCTTCGAGCTGGGTCAGGCCAGTACCGCCAATAATCGCGTAAACAGTCATCGCAAATCCTTAATCGATCAGTTGAGCAGCGCGCAGAGCCTGGAGCGCGGCCTGCCAGCGCGGGTGTTGCCGATAGTCGGTACTGGCCGACGCCTGACCGCGCATACGGGCGATACGTGGCGAAGGCTTGACCTTCAGGCGCTGCGCAGCGCCCAGCGCAAGCTCTGCGGCCGCGCGGTCGTTGCACACCAGGCCCATGTCGCATCCGGCTGTCAGCGCTGCCTCGATACGGCTAGCCGCATCCCCGACGACATGAGCGCCGGCCATCGACAGGTCGTCACTGAAAATAACACCGTCAAATTGCAGTTCGTCGCGCAGAATGTCCTGCAGCCAGCGCCTTGAAAAGCCAGCGGGCTGCGAATCGACTTTCGGGTAGATGACATGCGCCGGCATCACTGCAGCCAGCTGCTGACTCAGGCGTGCAAACGGCACCAGATCATTGGCGCGGATCTCTTCCAGGCTGCGCTCGTCATTCGGGATAGCCACATGAGAATCGGCTTCAGCCCAGCCGTGACCGGGAAAATGCTTGCCGGTGGCAGCCATACCGGCGGCGTTCATCCCACGAATGAACGCCCCTGCCAGCAACGCCGCGCGCTGCGGATCGCCTTCGAACGAACGCGTGCCGACCACAGCGCTGCGCTGGTAGTCGAGGTCCAGCACCGGGGCGAAGCTCAGGTCCAGTCCGACCGCCAGCACTTCGGTCGCCATCAGCCAGCCACAGTGTTCAGCCAGAAGCTCGGCGTCAGGCTTGTCGGCGATGGCGCGCATCGGCGGCAGGCGTACGAAGCCCTCACGCAGGCGCTGTACCCTGCCGCCCTCCTGATCGACGGCCAGCAGCAGGTCCGGGCGCACGGCACGAATCGCGGCGCTCAATTCACGAACCTGACGGGGATGCTCGATGTTTCGGGCAAAGATGATCAAACCGCCCACTTCGGGCTGACGCAAAAACTGACGGTCTTCGCTGGTCAGCCAGGTGCCGGCGACATCGACCATCAGGGAGCCTTGCAGGCCAGAACTCATAGAAAAACCCTTACACACCAGTGCTCGTTCACAATCCGGGCATGGTGCTTGATCCTGAAGCCCGACGCAATGCGACACGCCAGTACAGCCTGATTCAGGGCAGAGGTTGATTCAAGGCAGAGGCTTCAGGCCTTGGCGACCGCAGGTGTACTGGTGCTGCTCTTGGTCCGCGGCCTGAGCTGGGCGGCGATCATCGCAGGATCGCTGACGCCGGTGTCGGCGCGCATGCCGGCGGCCAGAAAAGGCACCATCAGGCGCATGACCTGCTCGATGGAGGTATTGACGCCGAAATCGGTCTCGGCAATGGCGCGCAGGGCCTTGATCCCGGACATGCTGAACGCCGCAGCGCCGAGCATGAAGTGCACGCGCCAGAACAGCTCGATGGGCGGAATGCGCGGCGCGGCTTCGTTGACCAGCGTCATGTAGCGACGGAACACCTTGCCATACATGTCTTCGAGGTAGCGCCGCAGGTGGCCCTGGCTCTGACTGAAGGCAAGCCCCAGCAGGCGCATGAAGATCGACAGGTCGTTACCGCTGCGCGGCTGCACCACAAGCGCCTGCTCGACGAGAATCTCCAGCAGTTCCTCAAGGCTTGGCTTGTGTTCGGGTTTCGCCTGGCGGCGTTCCAGTTCGCGATCGAGACTGATGCAGAACGGTCCCAGAAAACGCGAGAACACGGCCTGAATCAACGCCTTCTTCGAGCCGAAGTGATAATTCACCGCAGCCAGATTGACCGACGCCTTGCTGGTGATAAGACGCAAGGACGTTTCGGCAAAGCCTTTCTCTGCGAACAACTGCTCTGCAGCATCAAGAATGCGTTCAACGGTTTCCGACTGGGCCATGGCTCTCTGCCTAACAAACGAACGTTTGAAACATACGTATCAAACGCCTCGATTGTCAAGCCGGACCGTTCATTTTGTGGCCGAACAGTCACGGTAAAGGATGTTAAATGACAAAAGACAGGCATTGCCGAGGTTTTTGACCAGAGGCTCCGACCGGGTTGAACACCGCCTGGCGGCGAAAATGAAATGGATGATTGCCAACGCGCCTTCACTGTATATAATCCCAGTCACTGTATAAAAAGCCAGAGCGCCCCTCATGATCAAACTGACGCCACGCCAGGCTGAAATCCTGGGTTTCATCAAACGCTGCCTGGAAGACAACGGGTTCCCGCCGACACGTGCGGAGATCGCTCAGGAGCTGGGCTTCAAATCGCCCAACGCTGCGGAAGAGCACCTCAAGGCCCTGGCCCGCAAAGGCGCTATCGAAATGACTCCGGGTGCTTCACGCGGCATTCGCATCCCCGGCTTCGAAGCGCGGCAGGACGACAGCAGCCTGCCCGTCATCGGCCGCGTTGCAGCAGGTGCACCGATCCTGGCGCAGCAACACATCGAAGAGTCCTGCAACATCAACCCCTCCTTCTTCCACCCCAGCGCCAACTACCTGTTGCGCGTTCATGGCATGAGCATGAAGGACGTCGGCATTCTGGACGGTGATCTGCTCGCCGTGCACACCACGCGTGAGGCTCGCAACGGCCAGATCGTGGTTGCCCGGATAGGCGATGAAGTGACCGTCAAGCGTTTCAAGCGTGAAGGCAGCAAGGTCTGGCTGCTGGCGGAAAACCCTGATTTCGCACCCATCGAGGTCGATCTCAAGGATCAGGAACTGGTGATCGAAGGTTTGAGCGTCGGCATCATTCGCCGCTAAGGAGACGTTATGCAGTTCCATCAAGCACCGCATTCGCAATTGCCGCTGTTCGAGGCGTTTCTGGCCCAGCCCATCGCCCCGCTGCTCACAAATGCAGTCGAAACGCCTTGGGGCGATGAGCCAGAGCCCTTCAGTGAGCTGTCATTGCGCGGCGCCGCCGGGAACTGCCTCAACCTGCTGGCACCCATCCTTCGGGAGCTGAGCGAGGAACTGGATGCGCGCTGGCTCACACTGATCGCCCCGCCATCCAGCCTGACGCAGACATGGCTGCGCGACGCGGGACTCAACAGGGAGCGGATTCTGCTGCTGCAGCCACGCGGCATACAAAGCGTACTGGAGCTGACGCGCGAAGCACTTCGACTGGGCCGTAGTCATACGGTGGTGAGCTGGATCAACCCGCTGGGCGCCATAGCGCGTCAGCAATTGATCAGTGCAGCAAAAATCGGGGAAGCACAGAGCCTGAACATCCGGCTGGGCTGAGGCCCGGTCGTCGATCAGTGCAGAACGTGGGGTACATCGTCCTTTTCGATTTCGCCTTCAGCCAGGCGGCCTGCCATCTGCACACCCACACTCAACATGGCTTTGGCGACTTCGACATGCTGACCTTGCATGAACGCTTTGGCATCCGCAGAGAAATCAAGCGTTACCAGAGAACCCTCGTCATCGGCACGACGCAGCTCGATACGTCCGTCAGGCAGTTCGACAATTTCCAGGAAAGAGGTAGGCATTGGTACAGTTACTCCGCGATAAGCCGGCATTGTAACAGCCTGCCAGCCCTTACTTCATTGGTTTTCAGCACTCGCTCAGGCCTTCACGAAAACGGATGGCCAACCCTTTGAGTTGTTGACGCCAATTTTCGAGCTCTTCACGTGAGAGTTCAGACTCCGGCTCGGCGTCCAGGTTCACTGCCTGTATCATCGGCTGCGTGACATCACCCTTGAGCTTTTTCGGCGCACGCGGTGGCTCATACAATGCGTTGTAGGCCGCCAGTAGTTGCGCAAGCCATGTCTGGCGATTCTGGGCGAGTTCTACCAGCTCGGCCATTTCGGGAATGGCGATGGCGTTCAGCACTTCCTGCGTCAACAATTCTTCCGCACGACGCGCGCCGGCCTGCGGCAAACGGTAGTAGCCAGCGATCTCGTGGCACAGGCCCAGCAGCGCACCATACAGATGAAACAGCGCGGACTCACGCTCTGCCTGCAACAACGCAGGAGAGTTCACCGCCTGCCCCTTCTCCGCCCTGCCCAACGCTTCGAGCGAGAGCCCTGCGAAATAGATTTTCTGGTTGGTACGGGTATAGAGCTCATGAGCCACGGCGACACTCTCCACAACGATGGGATAGAAAACAGCATAGCCTGTGACGCCTGGACAGTCCGGCGAAACAGGCGGATGCCTGTCGAAAACAGCGCCCGACTCCCTTGAGCCGGACATTTGCGATCAACGCTTGTCTTCAACCTTCCAGGCGCTGCCGTCGTAGAACGCACGCCAGCCGGTAGGCTTGCCTTCTACTTCGGTCTGGACGTATTGCTCTTTGGTCTTGCGACTGTAGCGGATCACGGCTGGACGACCGTCCGGATCCTTCTTCGGCGCTTCGCAAAGGAAGTGATACTTGGGATCGATTTCGTCCTTGTGCGGGGCGATTTCGATGACCAGCGGCGCGCGGGTTTCGCGATTCTTCGGGAACTGGCTGGCGGCCAGGAACAGACCCGAAGCCCCGTCACGCAGGATGTAAGTATCGTCAACCTTGTCGCACTTGAGCTCCGGCATTTTCACCGGGTCCATCTTCGGCGGCGCCGCGTCGCCGCTTTTCAGCAGTTTACGGGTGTTCTTGCAGTCCGGATTGGTGCAGCCGAAAAACTTGCCGAAACGGCCGGTCTTGAGCTGCATCTCGCTGCCGCACTTGTCACATTCCAGGCTCGGACCTTCATAGCCTTTGATGCGATAAGTGCCTTCCTCGATCTCGTAACCGGTGCAATCGGGGTTGTTGCCGCAGATATGCATCTTGTGCTTCTCGTCCAGCAGGTAGGCGTCCATCGCCGTGCTGCAGATCGGGCAGCGATGCTTGCCGCGCAGAACCCGCGACTCGGACTCACCCTCATCATCGTCGGCAATTTCGTCGCCGGGGGTCAGATTGACGGTCGCCTTGCAGCGTTCCTTGGGTGGCAGGCTGTAGCCGGAGCAACCCAGGAAAACGCCCGTCGAGGCAGTACGGATCTGCATTGGACGGCCGCACACCTTGCACGGGATATCCGTCATCACCGGCTGGTTGGCGCGCATGCCGCCATCAGCGGCCTCGGCCACCTCGAGTTTTTTACGGAAATCGCCGTAGAACTCGTCCAGCACGTTCTTCCAGTCACGCTCACCCTGAGCCACGTCGTCGAGGTTCTCTTCCATCCCGGCGGTGAAGCCATAGTCCATCAGGTTGGAAAAGCTTTCGGACAGACGTCCAGTGACGATGTCGCCCATCTTTTCCGAGTAGAAGCGGCGGTTATGCAACGCCACGTAGCCACGGTCCTGAATGGTCGAGATGATCGCAGCGTAGGTCGACGGGCGGCCGATGCCACGCTTTTCCATCTCCTTGACCAGGCTCGCTTCCGAGTAACGCGCAGGCGGCTTGGTGAAGTGCTGGCTTGGGTCGAGCTTGTTCAGTTTCAGCGTTTCGCCCTGCGCCATGTCCGGCAGAACATCGTCATCGCCCGGCTTGGCCATCTGCGGCAGTGCACGGGTGTAACCGTCGAACTTGAGGATGCGGCCCTTGGCGCGCAGCTCGAAATCGCTCGCGGCGACCGTGACGGTGGTCGACAGGTATTGCGCAGGCAGCATCTGGCAGGCCACGAACTGGCGCCAGATCAACTCGTAAAGACGCTCGGCGTCACGCTCCATCCCGGTCAGTTTGCTCGGGTGAGTGTTGACGTCGGAAGGACGAATCGCTTCGTGCGCCTCTTGCGCGCCTTCCTTGCTGCTGTAGACGTTGGGCGACTCCGGCAGGTACTTCTTGCCGAATTCGGTTCCGATGTAGTCACGCGCCATGCTCACTGCGTCAGCCGACAGGTTGGTCGAGTCGGTACGCATGTAGGTGATGTAGCCCGCTTCGTACAAGCGCTGAGCCATCATCATGGTCTTCTTCACGCCGAAGCCCAGGCGGTTGCTCGCTGCCTGCTGCAGGGTCGAGGTAATGAACGGCGCCGATGGCTTGCTGCTGGTCGGCTTGTCTTCACGCTTGACGATGCTGTAGCTGGACGCCTTGAGCTTTTCAAGGGCGGCCATGGCCTGGGTTTCATTCAGCGGCTTGAATGCTTCGCCGTTTTCACGCGCCACTTCGAAACGCACATTGGCGTCCTTGGCGGTGCCCAGATCGGCGTGGATCTCCCAATACTCTTCTGGGTTGAACGCACGGATTTCACGTTCGCGCTCGACCACCAGTTTTACTGCGACCGACTGCACACGCCCGGCGGACAAGCCACGGGCAACTTTCTGCCAGAGCAGCGGCGAGACCATGTAGCCGACGACGCGGTCGAGGAAGCGACGCGCCTGCTGGGCGTTGACCCGGGCAATATCCAGTTCGCCTGGCTTGGAAAACGCTTCCTGAATGGCTTTCTTGGTGATCTCGTTGAACACCACGCGCTTGTAGCGGCTGTCATCCCCCCCGATGGCTTCGCGCAGGTGCCAGGCAATGGCTTCCCCTTCGCGGTCCAAGTCCGTCGCGAGATAGATGATGTCGGCATCCTTGGCGAGCTTGCGCAGCTCTTCGATGACCTTTTCCTTGCCGGGGAGGATCTCGTACTTGGCTTTCCAGCCGTGTTCCGGATCGACTCCCATGCGCGAGACCAGCTGGCGTTGCGCCTTTTCTTTCGGCGTCAGTACCGGGCCTTCGCCCGCAGCAGCCTTGCCACGCTTGGCGGCAGGATCTTTGGCGGCACTCGCCGAACCGCTGGTGGGCAGGTCTCGGATATGGCCGATACTCGACTTCACCACGTACTGGTTGCCCAAATACTTGTTGATGGTCTTGGCCTTAGCCGGGGATTCCACGATGACCAGCGATTTGCCCATGGATCAGAAAATTCCTGAATACTAGATGAAAGACAGTGAGGAGCTTGTAAAGGCCACGCTATATATAGTGGCTACAAGGTGAGGTCAAGCACAGCCTGTTGTGCAATCGCCTCTCACGTTCGGGAAAACAGGCTGGGTTCAGCCTCTATCAGAGCAAAGCGCGGGACGTGCTCGCCGTCAACCTCGACCGACTCCAGAAACATGCCCAAGGGACGTACCCACATGCCGAAATCGCCGTACAAAGCCTGATAAAACACGACTTCCTCTTCGGTTTCGGAATGTTTTGCAACGCTGAAAACCCGGTAGTGCGGGCCCTTGTAATGGCGATAGAGCCCTGGTTGCAGTTGCATGTTGCGGTCCCCTTGTAACACGTCCAAAAAATTTGCCTGAAACCATTTTTTCAAAAAACAAAAGCCGGGGCACCAAGCCCCGGCTCGCATCACACTCGGGAATCAGACGCGTTCGAAAACGGTCGCGATGCCCTGACCCAGACCAATACACATGGTCGACACGCCGAAGGTGCCGCCATTTTGCTTCATGACGTTGAGCAAAGTGCCGGAGATGCGTGCACCGGAACACCCGAAAGGATGCCCCAGGGCGATGGCGCCGCCGTGCAGGTTAACCTTCTCGTTCATCTTGTCGAGCACTTTCAAATCTTTCAACACCGGCAAGGCCTGTGCAGCGAACGCTTCGTTGAGCTCGAAGAAGTCGATATCGGCAATACTCAGGCCGGCGCGCTTGAGTGCTTTCTGGGTCGCTGGAACAGGACCATAGCCCATGATTGCGGGGTCGACGCCGGCCACCGCCATCGAACGGATCACCGCCATCGGCTGGATGCCGAGGTCCTGGGCACGCTGGGCCGACATGACGATCATGCACGACGCACCGTCAGTGATCTGCGAGGACGTACCAGCAGTTACGGTACCACCTTTGGGATTGAAGGCAGGCTTGAGTGCCGCCAGACTTTCTAGGGTGGTGTCCGGGCGGATGGTTTCATCGTAGTCGAAGACCTTGAGGAAACCGTTCTCGTCATAGCCCTGCATCGGGATGATCTCGTCCTTGAACTTGCCTTCCAGCGTTGCCTTGTGCGCCAACTGGTGGGAACGCAGACCGAAGGCATCCTGCTGCTCGCGGGTGATGCCGTGCATTTTGCCGAGCATTTCCGCGGTCAGGCCCATCATGCCGGAGGCCTTGGCGGCGTGCAGGGACATGTGCGGGTTCGGGTCAACGCCATGCATCATGCTGACATGGCCCATGTGCTCGACACCGCCGATGACGAACACATCACCGTTATTGGTCATGATTGCCTGAGCAGCCGTGTGCAGTGCGCTCATGGACGATCCACAAAGACGACTGACCGTCTGGGCAGCCGAGGTGTGCGGGATCTGGGTCAGCAATGACGCCATGCGCGCGATGTTCCACCCCTGTTCCAGGGTCTGGTTGACGCAGCCCCAGATCACGTCCTCGACTTCAGCCGGGTCGACCTTGTTGTTGCGCTCGAGCAATTTGCTGATCAGGTGCGCGGACATATCTTCGGCGCGGGTGTTGCGGTGCATGCCGCCCTTGGAGCGGCCCATCGGGGTGCGACCGAAGTCGACAATCACGACGTCTCTTGGATTAAGGCTCATTGGTTCATTCCTCGGAAGACGCTTGACCGAAGAAGCTCTGGCCGTTGGCGGCCATCTCACGCAGCTTCGCAGTCGGTTGATACAGGGCACCCAGTTCGGCGTATTGGTCAGCCAGGGCAACGAATTCGGCAACACCGATGGAATCGATGTAGCGCAGCGCGCCGCCACGGAACGGAGGGAAACCGATACCGTAGATCAGGCCCATGTCAGCCTCGGCAGCGGTTTCGACAATGCCGTCTTCCAGGCAGCGGACCGTTTCCAGGCACAGCGGGATCATCATCCAGTTGACGATGTCTTCATCGCTGACTTCGCGCTGCTCGTAGACAATCGGCTTGAGCACGTCCAGCACGGCCGGGTCATTGACCTTTTTGGGCTTGCCCTTCTTGTCCGTTTCGTAGGCGTAGAAACCCTTGCCGTTCTTCTGCCCGAGGCGCTTGGCGTCGTACAGGGCATCGATCGCAGAGCGGCGATCATCTTTCATGCGATCAGGGAAACCTTCGGCCATGACATCACGACCATGGTGGCCGGTGTCGATACCGACCACGTCCATCAGGTAGGCAGGGCCCATCGGCCAGCCGAATTTTTCCATGACCTTGTCGATGCGCACGAAATCCACGCCCGCACTGACCAGTCTGGCGAAACCACCGAAATACGGGAACAGCACACGGTTGACCAGAAAGCCCGGGCAGTCGTTGACCACGATCGGGTTCTTGCCCATTTTCTTGGCGTAGGCAACGGTCGTCGCGACCGCTTCTTCACTGGATTTCTCGCCACGGATCACTTCCACCAGCGGCATCATGTGTACCGGGTTGAAGAAGTGCATGCCGACGAAGTTTTCCGGGCGCTTGAGGGCCTGGGCCAGCAGGCTGATCGAGATGGTCGAGGTGTTGGACGCCAGAATGGTGTTTTCACCCACGTTGGCTTCGACTTCGGCCAGTACCGCCTGCTTGACCTTGGGGTTCTCGACGACAGCTTCGACGACCAGATCGACATTGCCGAAATCGCCGTAGGACAGCGTAGGACGAATGGCGTTAAGCGCTTCGGCCATCTTCGCCGCGGTCAGACGACCTTTCTCCAGGCGACCACCCAGCAGTTTGGACGCTTCGTTCAGACCCAGTTGAATGGCTTCTTCGCGAATATCCTTCATCAGGATCGGCGTACCTTTGACTGCCGACTGATAGGCAATGCCGCCGCCCATGATCCCGGCGCCCAGTACGGCCGCCTGCTTCACGTCCTTGGCAATCTTGTCGTAGCCCCTGGCTTTCTTTTTCAGCTCCTGATCGTTCAGGAACAGGCCGATCAGACTCTGCGCAGCAGGGGTCTTGGCCATTTTCACGAAACCGGCGGCTTCGATCTCCAGCGCCTTGTCACGACCGAAGTTGGCGGCTTTCTGGATGGTCTTGATGGCTTCGACCGGGGCCGGATAGTTCGGGCCGGCCTGACCTGCAACGAAGCCCTTGGCGGTTTCGAATGCCATCATCTGTTCGATGGCATTGAGCTTGAGCTTGTCCAGCTTCGGCTGACGCTTGGCCTTGTAATCGAACTCGCCGGAAATGGCGCGCTGGATCAGATCAAGGGCGGCGGCCTGCAATTTTTCAGGCGCTACCACGGCATCGACGGCACCGACCTTCAAAGCGTCTTCCGCGGCGTTTTCCTTGCCCGAGGCAATCCACTCGATCGCGTTGTCGGCACCGATAATGCGTGGCAGACGGACTGTGCCGCCGAAACCCGGGTACAGGCCAAGCTTGACCTCGGGCAGACCGACACGAGCGCTGCTGGCCATGACTCGATAGTCTGCGGCCAGGCACATTTCCAGACCGCCGCCCAGCGCGATACCGTTGATTGCCACGACAGTCGGCACGTTCAGGTCTTCGAAATCACTGAAAATCCTGTTCGCTTCCAGATTGCCGGCGACCAGCTCAGCTTCCGGCAACTTGAAGTTGTCGACGAATTCGGTGATATCGGCGCCGACAATGAATGAATCTTTGCCACTGGTGACAATCACGCCCTTGACCGATGCGTCGGCCTTGACCGCATCGACTGCCTGGCGGAACTCATTGAGGGTGAGACGGTTGAACTTGTTGACGGACTCACCCTTGAGGTCGAAATTCAATTCGACGATGCCACTTTCAAGAGCCTTAACCGTGATGGCTTTACCTTCGTAAATCATCAACTGATCTCCACAATATGGAAGCTGAACAATACCCGCCGAACCTCAATGTCCGACGGGGCTACGACGTCGCCGTCGATGAACACGCCAAATCACACGCTTACCGCCGCGACGTGGTAGTCGGGATTCTGTCAGAGCCCTCTGACGACCAAACGCTCATTTCATACGCCCGTTTGATTTGGGTACGCACACCATCAGGCATAACCACAGGATTGTCAATTCGACAAAACGTCTGAAAATCCGCGTTTTAACAGGAGCATGCGCAGGCCCCATAATGCCCGCGAAGACCTGCGATCCTCCATCATTCGCGGTAATGATAGTGGCCATTCGAATGTCCTGCAGCTGCCGCATGGGGCACGCTGTAATACGCCGCCACGTAAGGCCTGGCGGGCATCTGCATGACGATAGCCATGCCGCGTGACATTCGATAGGTACAGGGAAAAATCAGCCAGGAACGCACCGCACGAGGGCACGCGCAAAAAATATTTGCAGGAATCGCGACAAAAAGGAGCAAAAGGTCTAGAGTCGCAGCACTGCGCCACAAGAGGCTCGCAATGCAGCTGATTTGCGGGTGCGCAACAGCGAAAGCCGACATGGCGGCGAAAGCCTGTCGGCACGCGACGAATTATCGGCCTGCCTGGCCAACCCCGGCCCGATGTTGTTATCGGGCTTTTTAATGCCTGCGATTCAGGGTCAGGCCAGCGCCTTGAGCACCGCATCAATACGCTGTAACACTTCTGCCTCGCCCCGCTCCGCCCAGTACACCGCAACCAGCTGCCCGTCAGCCTCGACCTTGTAGGCATCCACGGGCAATGTTTGCAGGTAAGGCAGCAGCTTCGCGTCTTCGCAAGGTTCGCGCCAGCGATTGCGCCACTCGCCCGGCTCGCTTTGCCAGTACACCCAGGCATCTGCATGCGAGCCCCGACGCGGACGATGGTACTGCGCACAAGGGCTGGGCGGCTCTTTACTCAACCAGTGCGGCCACTCCTGCGGTGTCAGTTGCATGCCCATACCCAGACGCCGCGCCTGCATGCGCAACGCCATCCTGCCGCTCTGCTGGCGCGAGGGGCGTAACCACACCAGCGGACTCAGCATCACACCAATGATTGACAGGACTATCCAGACCGTCATATTTCTTGCCCCCAGCCGATTTCAGGCTCTTTACAACACTCTTGAAAACAATGACTTGCACATGGGCCTGCCCAGATGCCAACGAAAGAGCCATACTCCCATCACTGCAATTCTCCCGGAGGACACCCTCATGCCATACAAACACATTCTGGTTGCCATCGACCTCACCGATGAGTGTGACCCGGTCATCCGTCGCGCCAGCCTGCTGGCCAAGGCCAGCGAGGCAAAATTGTCGGTCGTGCACATCGTCGAACCTATCGCGATGGCGTTCGGCGGCGACGTGCCGATGGACCTTTCACAGCTGCAACAGCAACAGATCGATCAGGCCAGGGAGAAGCTCGGCAAGCTGAAGCTCAAGTATCCGCAACTGGAACACAGCGAAAGCCACATGGTGTTCGGTCAGCCACGCCAGGAAATCCACAAGCTGGCCAAGAGCGAAGCATGCGATCTGATCGTTGTCGGCAGCCATGGCCGCCACGGCCTGGCTCTGCTGCTCGGCTCGACTGCCAACGACGTTCTGCACGGCGCACCCTGTGATGTGCTTGCAGTGAGCCTCAAGAAGCCCGAGTAAGCTGACCCGCTACAGCGAAAAGCCCGGTTAACCCGGGCTTTTTTTGCATCTCAGGAACGCGCCGGACGATCACTCGTCCAGTTCGGCCCAACGCTCCAGCAGCTTGTCCAGCTCGGCCTGCAGGTTTTCCAGCTGCGCCAGCACCGCTGCAGTCTGCTCGGACGAGCGCTGGTAGAAGCCCGGCTCAGCCATTTCCGCGTTCAGCGCGGCCATCTTGCCTTCGACTTCATCGATCTGCGCAGGCAACGCCTCCAGTTCGCGCTGAAGCTTGTAGCTGAGCTTCTTCTTCGCCACCGGCATGTCCTGCGCAGCGACCGGTGCGGCCTGCACCACAGCGCTGGCCAGTTCGGCCTTGCCCGACTTGGTGTCGGCGACGCCCAGCAGACGCGGCGAACCGCCCTGACGCAGCCAGTCCTGATAACCACCCACGTACTCGCGAACCTTGCCCTCACCTTCGAACACCAAGGTACTGGTGACGACGTTGTCGAGGAATGCCCGGTCGTGACTGACCATCAGCACGGTGCCCTTGAAGGTCAGCAGAACCTCTTCGAGCAGCTCCAGGGTTTCGACGTCCAGGTCGTTGGTGGGTTCGTCGAGCACCAGCAGGTTGGCTGGCTTGCTGAACAGCTTGGCCAGCAACAGACGGGCACGCTCGCCACCGGACAGCGCCTTGACCGGCGTGCGGGCACGTTGCGGGCTGAACAGGAAGTCGCCGAGGTAGCTCAGCACATGACGGCTCTGGCCGTCGATATCGATGAAATCACGTCCCTCGGCAACGTTGTCGATCACGGTCTTTTCCAGATCGAGCTGGTGACGCAACTGGTCAAAATAGGCGACGTCCAGACGCGTACCGACTTCAACCTTGCCGCCGGTCGGCTGCAGGTTGTCGAGCATCAGCTTGAGCAGCGTGGTCTTGCCGGTACCGTTGGCGCCGAGCAGACCGATACGGTCCTCGCGCTGCAGGACCATGGAGAAATCCTTGATCAGGGTCGGCCCGCCAGGGTGGGCGAAGCTGACGTTATCGAGGACCATGACCTGCTTGCCGGATTTCTCGGCAGTGTCGAGCTGAATGTTGGCCTTGCCGGTACGCTCACGACGCTCGCTGCGCTCTACACGCAGCTCCTTGAGCGCACGCACGCGACCTTCGTTACGGGTACGACGCGCCTTGATGCCCTGACGGATCCAGACTTCTTCCTGGGCCAGACGCTTGTCGAACAGTGCGTTGGCGGTCTCTTCGGCGGCCAGCGCAGCTTCCTTGTGGACCAGGAAACTGGCGTAGTCGCCGTCCCAGTCGATCAGGCCGCCGCGGTCCAGCTCAAGGATGCGGGTCGCAAGGTTTTGCAGGAATGCCCGGTCGTGCGTGATGAACAGCACTGCACCCTGGAAATCCTTGAGGGCTTCTTCAAGCCAGGCGATGGCGCCGATATCCAGGTGGTTGGTCGGCTCATCGAGCAACAGCAGGTCCGGCTCGGACACCAGAGCCTGCGCCAGCAGAACACGGCGACGCCAGCCACCGGACAGTTCGGCCAGGGTTTTGTCGGCAGGCAGCTGCAAGCGGCTGAGGGTGCTCTCGACCAGTTGCTGCAGGCGCCAGCCATCACGGGCTTCGAGGTCCTGCTGAACATGCATCAGCTTGTTCAGGTCTTCCTCGGTGACGCAGTTCTGCGCAAGGTGGTGGTACTCGGCCAGCAAGGCACCGACGCCATCCAGACCTTCGGCAACCACGTCGAACACCGTCCGTCCGTCGGCTACCGGCAATTCCTGCGGCAATTCACCGATCTTGAGGCCGGGCGCACGCCACACAGCCCCTTCATCAGGCTTCTGAACGCCTTTTACCAGCTTCAACATGCTGGATTTGCCTGTGCCGTTACGGCCGATGATGCACACCCGCTCGCCACGGGCGATCTGCCAGGACACCTTGTCCAATAACGGCATGGCGCCGAAAGCAAGGGACACATCGCTGAATTTGAGCAGGGTCATGAGCTTCTCCAAAAACCGGGCGCGCATTCTACCTGAGATAGCAGGCAGATGTCGGCATTCGTGGCACCGCCCCGCGCCTCGACAAGACTTTATGACCGCCAATTATTTCCATATGAGACAAGCTCGTCGGCAATGCTTTCACCAAGAGCTGGCAAAAGGCTAAGCTAGCAATACTTTTCACCGACTCATCTGCTCGGAAGTCTCATGCGCAGTCGTTTGTTCAGCCTTTTATCGTGCCTGCTCCTCTCCGCCACCGCCGTCCAGACTGCTCATGCGGTAGACCTCAACCAACAACGCAAGTATTACGACGAAGCAAAGCGCGCACTGGCCAAAGGCGATTCCGGCCCCTACCAGATGTACGCCACGGCCCTGGCCGACTATCCGCTGGAGCCTTACCTCGAATACGACGAACTGACGGCACGCCTGAAAACGGCAAGCAATCCCGAAATCGAGAAGTTTCTTGCCGAGCACGGCGACCTGCCGCAAGCCAACTGGATGAAGCTGCGCTGGTTGCGCTGGCTGGCCGAGCGTGGCGACTGGCAAACCTTCGTCAAGTATTACGACCCGAAGATGAAGTTCGTCGAGCTGGACTGCCTGTACGGGCAGTATCAGCTGAACAGCAACAAGCGCGCCGAAGGCTTCGCCAGTGCCGAAAAGCTGTGGATGACCGGCAAGACTTTACCCGCTGCCTGTGACGGTTTCTTTGCCCAGTGGGCGGCCGCCGGCCAGTTGACCGAACAGAAGCGCTGGCAGCGCGCCAAGCTGGCGGCACAGACGCGCAATTACAGTCTGGCCAGCACGCTGGTGGACAGCCTCAACTCGCTGGCACCGCAAGGCCGTCTGCTGCTGGCGGTCGCGCAGAAACCGGAGATGGTCAGCAACCCGTCGCAATTTGCCCCGGTAGACGAGGCGATGTCCGATGTGGTCGGTCTCGGCCTGCGCCGGCTCGCCAAGCAGGACCCGCAGAAAGCCCTGTCGATGCTCGATGGCTATGCCGCGACCATGCATTTCTCCCGCGAAGAGCAGGTCGAGATTGCCAAGGAAATCGGCCTGACCCTGGCACGTCGTTATGACGACCGCGCACTGGAGGTCATGACCAGATACGACCCTGAATTGCGTGACGACACCGTGACCGAATGGCGCCTGCGCCTGCTGCTGCGCCTGGGTCGCTGGGAAGACGCCTACGAGCTGGCGCGCCGACTGCCCAAGGATCTGGCAGCGACCAATCGCTGGCGTTACTGGGAAGCGCGCTCTCTGGAACTGGCACAACCCAACAGCCCGCTGATTGCCGCACTGTACAAGGATGTCGCCAAGGAGCGTGATTTCTACGGGTTTCTGGCTGCCGACCGCACTCAAAGCCCCTACCAGCTCAACAACAAGCCGCTGGTGCTGAGCCAGGCACTGATCAACAAGGTACGCAACACGCCGGGCGTGCGTCGCGCACTGGAGTTTCACGATCGCGGCGAGATCGTCAACGGCCGACGCGAGTGGTATCACGTGAGCCGCCTGTTCAATCGTGACGAGATGGTTGCCCAGGCCAAGCTGGCCTATGACATGCAATGGTATTTCCCGGCAATCCGTACCATCAGCCAGGCGCAATACTGGGACGATCTGGATATTCGCTTCCCGATGGCGCACCGCGACACGCTGGTGCGCGAAGCCAAGGTGCGCGGCCTGCATTCGAGCTGGGTGTTCGCCATCACGCGCCAGGAAAGCGCCTTCATGGACGATGCCCGCTCGGGCGTCGGCGCCAGCGGGCTGATGCAACTGATGCCTGCCACCGCCAAGGAGACTGCGCGCAAATACAGCATCCCGCTGGCCTCGCCTCAGCAGGTGCTGGATCCGGACACCAACATCCAGCTGGGCGCCGCCTACCTGAGCTCGGTGCATGCGCAGTTCAACGGTAATCGGGTGCTCGCTTCAGCGGCCTACAACGCAGGTCCCGGGCGCGTGCGCCAATGGCTCAAAGGTGCCAACCATCTGGCCTTCGATGTCTGGGTAGAGAGCATTCCGTTCGATGAAACCCGTCAGTACGTGCAGAACGTATTGTCGTACTCGGTGATCTACGGCCAGAAACTCAACTCGCCGCAGCCTCTGGTGGACTGGCACGAGCGGTTTTTCGACGACCAGTGACCGGTCGGCAGGAGTGCTGCGTACAGCACTCCTGCCAGACAACGGCGGTGCCCGCCCCTACTCCAGCACTTCGACTGACATCCCCACTTCAAGCTCGCCCAAACCCTCGTTGACCACGTTCTGACCGAACAGCACGTTGCCTTCCACTTCCCGATAAGTCTTGAGCGTGGCGAACGGTTCGCGATCTGCACTGCGCTCGCCGGTTGCCGGGTCGACGGTGGTGAGGATGCAGCGCGCGCAAGGCGTGAGCAGTTGGAACTCGATATCGCCGATGCGGATGCGTTTCCAGCCATCCTCGGCAAAGGCCTCGGCCCCTTCGATCACCAGATTGGGTCTGAAGCGCAGCATTTCCATCGGCCTGCCCATGCGCGCTGACAGGTCATCGAGCGAGCCCTGGCCGATCAGCAGCAATGGAAAACCATCGGCAAAGCTCACCCGATCGTTGACCGTCTGATAGCCGCCAGGGATCCAGCGTGCACGCTCTGCCGGCAGATAGACCATACGTGTGGGCTTGCCGATAAACCGGCTGACCCATTCGGCTGCCTCATCGCCCGCGTCCGGCACCTGCAACGAGTCACGCCAGACGGTCACACCCCGCAGGTTCAAGTCGATATCCGGCGGAACCGCGACATCCAGAGGCTCGAAGCCGGGTGCCGAAAGCGTTACACCGCCGCTGGCGTTCCACAACACCGACAGTTGGGACATGTGCGGCAGCGCACGCTGAGTGAAGAATCGGCCATTGCCGGCGTCAACCAGCATCCAGCGTCGATCACCCGCCAACCCCAACGCATCGAACGATGCACGCTGCATCGACTCGGCCTTGCAGGATTTGAGCGGGAAACGATAGAGCGAGCTGAGACGTAACATGGGCGCCGATTCCTTTGAGGGCTGGATATGCTTTGCTGCAGACAGCAAAGCTTATCCGATGCCGGAGCCGGCGGCACTCGCGATGTAGAATCGAGCGCGGTGTCAGACAATCATCAGAAGACGTTCGCGTACGACCTCGACCAGCTTGTCGGGCTGGAACTTGGAGAGGAAGTTGTCACAGCCGACCTTCTTGACCATCGATTCGTTGAAGCTGCCGGACAACGAGGTATGCAGGACGATGTACAGACCGCGCAGGCGTGCATCGTTACGAATCTCGGTGGTCAGACGATAGCCGTCCATTTCCGGCATTTCCGCATCGGTGAACACCATCAGCAGCTTCTCATGCACGTTCTCGCCTGCATCCGCCCAGGCCTTGAGCATGTTCAGCGCCTTGAGGCCATCGCTGGCGACGTGCAGCTTGAGGCCCAACTGAGACAGCGTGTCGCGCAGCTGCGCCAGCGCGACCTTGGAGTCGTCGACCAGCAACACTTCGCGGCCACGGGCATTTTCCAGCACCGGGTCTTCAAGCTTCTCGCGGGACACCTTGGCGTTGTAAGGCACGATCTCGGCGAGTACTTTTTCAACGTCGATGATTTCTACCAGTTGATCATCGACCTTGCTGATCGCGGTCAGGTAATGCTGACGACCGGCGCTGACCGGCGGCGGCATGATGGCATCCCAGTTCATGTTGACGATGCGGTCGACGCCGCCAACCAGGAACGCCTGAACCGATCGGTTATATTCGGTGACGATGATCGTGCTGCCTGGACCCGGCACCAGCGGACGCATGCCGATGGCCTGGGAGAGGTCGATGACCGGAAGGGTCTGGCCGCGCAGGTTGACCACGCCACACACAAACGAGTGACGTTGCGGCATGAGGGTCAGCTTGGGTAGCTGCAATACTTCCTGGACCTTGAACACGTTGATCGCAAACAACTGCCGACCGGCAAGGCGAAACATGAGGATTTCCAGGCGATTCTCGCCCACCAGTTGTGTGCGCTGATCTACTGTGTCGAGAATGCCTGCCATTATTAGCTCCTGAAGCGATGGTCGCGTTGATTCTGTTGAGCCTGTATCGGCTGAAATCAGCCGGACCTTAATGGCGATGAACGGCCACTCTCAAGCATTGATGTCATTTTAGCATCATGCTTTACTGGTGTCGCTTTCAAGACACGTAAATCCAGCCACAAACCAGCACCGGAAATGCCTCGGTGGCCCTTTGCGGCCAAAGCCGAATCAAAGACCTGCGAAAAGTCAATCAGGGATAACCTGATATGATCGACATCTAATTGCCACTATTGTGACGGCATTCTCACTAAATGAATGGCATCCGATTTGTGTCCGCGTCCCAATCCTTGCAATCGAGCGACGCTGGCAACATTCAGAAACGCCCTACATACTTTTGTTTGAAATCGACATTAACTGTCAGCCATTCGCCGCGGGCGGAAGTTCGCTATCCATGATCAGTGGAGACAAAGGATGCTGAGCCACAACGATTGGCAGCACAAGCACGACGAGTTCCTGAACCTGTCTCAGGCACTTTTGCACAAGTCGGAAGAATGTCTTTCGCATCTGGAGCTGATCCCCAACGATGAGGACGCTACCGGCTGCCTGCTGACAACCCTGCGCAAGCTGGCGCAGGAGGCAGAAGCCGTTCCTGTGCCGTGCATTGCCGATTTTTCCCGCCAGTTGTGTCAACTGTTGAAAACCGGCAGCCAGGCCAGCGAGCTTTCCCAGGAAGCCGTGCTGGCAGTCAAGAACTGCCTGACACTGATGTACTGGCAAGTCGAACTTCTCGATCCGCACACCGGCGAGTTGACGATGGACGACCACGAACAGCTCGAGCTGCTGGAAAAACTGGCCAGCGTCTACGCGCAATCGGCCTCGCCGAAAGATGCGACCCGCCAATAACACTCGATAACGCCCGGCCGTTGAGCATCGCATCGCGATGTCATTGAGGCAGCGTTGTCACGTCAGCATTTTCCGTTCATTGTCTTCACTGCCGCTAACATCGTCTTCAAGCATGACCGGAGACTGCACACGCGCTTGAGCGGCCCCATTTGCACAAGAAATCACAATGACCTGCAATCTGTTACTGGTCGACGACCACTCCCTTATCAGAGCCGGCGTGCGAGCGCTGGTTGCAGACATGCCTGGATACACCATCCTGGGCGAAACGGCTGACGGCGCGCAGCTGGCGGGTCTTGCGCAGCAGCTCAAGCCCGACATCATCCTGTTCGACATCTGCATGAAAAGTGTCGACGGCCTGGATGCACTCGAGCAGCTGTTGAAGGTGCAACCGCACTGCAAGGTGTTGATCCTGTCGATGCAGAACGATCCGGACATGATCATGCGTGCGCTCGACATTGGCGCGCAGGGCTACCTGCTCAAGGACACTACGGCTGCGGAACTCGAACAGGCACTGGGGGCGCTGCGTGGCAACGAGCGCTACCTGAGCCCGGCCATTGCCCACACCGTCATCGAGCGCGCCCTGCGTGGCAAGCGATCTGACAGGGCCCGGTCGGCAAAGGAACGGTATCACCTGACCGCTCGGCAACTTGAAATCCTGCGCCTGATCGTGCGCGGCAAGTCCACACGCGAGATCGCCGATGGCCTGGGACTGAGCGTCAAGACCATCGAGACTCACCGCGCCCAGGTCATGAAGCGCCTGCAGATATTTGACGTGGCCGGGTTGGTGCTGTTCTGCGTTCGCGAACGGATTATCAGTCTGGACGATTGAGCTTCGGTGCGCCGCCCAGTAACGGCGAGTCCGCTGGCAGGTGCACGTGAAGCGCGCCTGGCCGGGCCTCGAAACGCAGGTCCTCGCCCGACAGCGGCTCACCGTCCAGATTGATATCCAGACCCTGGGTGGACTTGAGTTCTACCCACGGCAAACGCGCACGAATGAACATATTGTCGATACCCAGCCCACCCTCCAGAAGGCTCCTCAGCGTGCCGACCACTTCCTGAGGCGCCGGCAGGATACTGATGTCGAGCAGACCATCGTCGGCCAGTGCGGTCGGGCACAGCTCGTGTCCACCGCCCGCCTGCCGACCATTGCCGATACCCAGGGCAAGCAGATCGCCGCGCCAGTGGAAGTCCGGCCCGGTGAGCTCGCCATGCGCCGAATGCAGCTCGCTGAATCGGGTCAGGCCGGTAAACAGATAGGCGGCCCCCCCCAGCACCTTCTTCAGGTCCTCGGACGTGTTCGCCGTGACCTGGCTGCCAAACCCGCCGGTCGCCATGTTGAGGAACAGCTTGCCGCCGACCTCACCTAGATCGACGGCACGCGGGGCCACGTCCATCAGTTGCAGGGCTTTGGAGACCTCCAGCGGCACGCCGGCCGCACGGGCAAAATCGTTGGCAGTCCCCAGCGGCAGAATAGTCAGGCTGGCACTGGTTTCGGCCAGTGCCAGGGCTTCGGCGATATCGCGCAAGGTGCCGTCGCCACCACCTGCGACGATGTGCCGATGGCCGGCCGCCAGGGCTTCGCTGACCAGGCGCTGGGCATCGCCAGCTTCCCAGGTGAGTCGCACGTCCAGTTCCCAGCCCTGCTTGCGCTTGTCTGCCACCGCGTCACGCACGTCTTCATTGAGCGCCTGTTTACCGTGAAGAATGAGCATTGCCCTGCGTTGTGTCATGACACCTCCTCTGCCGAACCCTACGAATTGAAGCCTGCGAGCGATGCTCTTTGTGTAATCGGCGCCCGCCTACATTTCGCACGACGCATGACTGTGACCCCGGGCAGTCGGAAAAAGCCCATCCATTTCGGAAAAATTTTTCACCCCCGCAACAGCTCGTCTACCCCTGCCGGCACTGGGGAAAACCACGCAACGGGCTGTCAGGATCAACGCCTGCATCAAGGCTGAAGCACTTTTGCCCTGTCGCTATTCGTTTCATGAGCTTTACTGACAGCATTACCCTCACTTGAGGGAAATTTCCTTCACAAATGATTGAAAAGGCTTAAATAAAATCCGCTAAGGGACGACATATATAAAGTGATATCTACAAAAGACGATCCGGATTCCTCATACGCACGACGCGTAGCTGGCTACGCTTGGACACTGTCCACGTAGAAACGCCTTTCGGGTGTTGCAGGCAGACAATAGAAAGACATCCAGGATCAGCAGAATTCAGATGCATACAGGGAGTAAGGGATTTCTATGAGGTTGCAGCCCGTTGACAGTCTTTCGCTGACCCGCACCAGCCTGGTCGAATACTTTCTTTTTGGCATCCGCCTGGCTCACGGTATCGCCTGCATTTTGCCGGGCCTCCTGATCATGCTGCTGATCAAGGATGGCAGCCCGGAAACACAGAAGAGCTACATGGCCATGCTGCTGTTTTTCGGCTTTGTCGGGCTGCTGGTGTTTCAGGCCATGGGCGTCTATTCCGAAGCACTGTTCAGCAACGATCTGCGCATGGGCGCAATGGCGCTGGCCTGGACTGCCGCCTTCGGACTGTTGCTGTTCATGCAGCAGGCGATGGGCCTGTTCGGCTACCTTCCCCCCGAAGAACTGCTGATCTGGTACCTGACCAGCCTTGCGCTGTTCGGCATCATTCGCCTGCTGTTGCTGATGCTGTTCAAACATCAGATGCGCAAGGGCGTCTTCCTGCAGCATGCCGTGATCCTCGGCGCGACGGAAAACGGCCAGCGTCTGGCCGAATACCTGCTTGAACATCAGGACATTCGTTCGGGGGTGACCGGCTTTATCGACGACCGTATCGGGCGCATGCCCAAGACCGTCGCCAACCTGCCACTGCTGGGCAATACC
This sequence comes from Pseudomonas sp. P129, assembly GCF_020312195.1. Classification (NCBI taxonomy): domain Bacteria; kingdom Pseudomonadati; phylum Pseudomonadota; class Gammaproteobacteria; order Pseudomonadales; family Pseudomonadaceae; genus Pseudomonas; species Pseudomonas sp. P129. The sequence continues at coordinate 97,862 of NZ_JAGPYS010000009.1, forward strand.
AACGACCTGGAACGGCTGATCCGTGAAGAGAAAGTGACTCAGGTGCTGGTCGCCCTGCCTTGGACGGCAGAAAACCGCATGGACTACATCATTCGCGAATTGCGCAGGCTACCGGTCAACGTGTTGCTGGTCCCGGACATGATCGCCTTTCGGCACACTCACAACCGCATCACCGAAGTCGCCCGGCTGCCGATGTTCAATGCCTCGGACCTGCCGCTCAGTGGCTGGTCGCCGTTCATCAAACGCGCTGAAGACATCGTGCTGTCATCGCTGGCATTGCTGGCGCTGTCCCCCTTGATGCTGCTGGTTGCACTGGCGATCAAGCTCGATTCGCCAGGCCCGGTGTTTTTCCGTCAGAAGCGCTATGGGTACAACAATCGCCTGATCGAAGTGTTCAAGTTCCGCTCCATGCATCAGCACCAGGCCGATGCGACGGCCGAGCGGCAAACCACCCGCGGCGACGCCAGAATCACCCGGGTCGGACGCTTCATTCGCAAGACCAGCCTGGATGAACTGCCACAGCTGTTCAACGTGGTAGCGGGCAGCATGTCGATGGTCGGGCCGCGCCCGCATGCCACGGCGACCAAGGCTGCCGGGATTCTGTTCGAGCAGGCAGTGAAGGAATACACCTCGCGGCATCGCGTCAAACCAGGCATTACCGGGCTGGCGCAGATCAACGGCTATCGGGGTGAAACCGACACCGTTGAAAAAATCGAAAAACGCGTCGAGTTCGACCTTGAGTACATAGAAAACTGGTCCGTCTGGTTCGACCTCTACATCCTTATGCGCACTGTGCCTGCAGTGCTATTCACCCGTGAGGCTTACTGATGAGCACGCTCATTCCCTGCATCATTGCCGGAGGCTCCGGCACACGCCTGTGGCCGGTTTCGCGTGAAGCCATGCCCAAGCCGTTCATGCGCCTGCCAGATGGCCAGAGCCTGCTGCAGAAGACCTTTCTGCGTGCAGTCGGCCTGCCCGGCGTCGAGCGTCTGCTGACGGTGACCAACCGGGAAGTGTATTTCCGCACGGTGGACGACTACCGCCAGTTGAACAAGGGCAACGCACGCCTGGATTTCATCCTTGAGCCTTTCGGCCGTAATACGGCAGCTGCGGTTGCCGCTGCGGCACTGCATGTCAGCCAGCTGTATGGCGATGAGGCGCAACTGCTGGTGTTGCCTGCCGATCACCTGATTACCGACGTGGCGGAATTCTCCAGAGCAGTGACGGCTGCACAGAAGCTGGCCGCAGAGGGCTGGCTGGTGACGTTCGGCATCCTGCCGACCGCGCCGGAAACCGGTTTTGGCTACATCGAGAAAGGCCCGGCACTCAATGCCGACGCCTGTCAGGTCGCCCGTTTTGTCGAAAAACCGGACGCGATCACTGCCCAGGGCTATCTGGACAGTGGTCAGCATTTCTGGAATGCCGGCATGTTCTGCATGCGCGCCGACGCCGTGCTTCGCGAGTTGCGCACGCATGCGCCGGACGTCCTGAGCGCCGTCAGCGCGTGCCTGGAATCGAGCCCGCGCAAGGAAGGCAACCGTGAGCTGCAGGTCGAGCTGGACAGTGAGTCGTTTGCCCTGACACCGGACATTTCCATCGACTACGCGCTGATGGAACGCTCCGACAAAGTCGCCGTGGTGCCTTGCCGGCTTGGCTGGAGTGATATCGGCTCATGGCAGGCGGTGCGTGAACTGTCTCCGGTCGATGCGCAAGGCAACTACTGCAATGGCGAGACGGTGCTGCACGACGTCAGCAATTGCTACATCGATTCCCCCAAGCGTCTGGTGGGCGCGATCGGCCTGGACAATCTGATCATCATCGACACCCCCGACGCCTTGCTGATCGCCGACGGCGGCCGCAGCCAGGACGTCAAGATCATCGCTCAGGAGCTCAAGCGTCAGGGCCATGATGCCTATCGCCTGCACCGCACCGTTACACGCCCCTGGGGCACCTACACCGTCCTCGAAGAAGGCAAGCGTTTCAAGATCAAGCGCATCGTGGTTCGCCCGCAGGCGTCCCTGTCGCTGCAGATGCACCATCACCGCAGCGAACACTGGATCGTGGTCAGCGGCATGGCCCGTGTCACCAATGGCGAGCGTGAGTTCATGCTCGATACCAACGAGTCGACCTTCATCAAGCCGGGCCACACGCATCGTCTGGTCAACCCCGGCGTCATCGATCTGGTGATGATCGAAGTGCAGAGCGGCGAGTACCTGGGCGAAGACGACATTGTGCGTTTTACCGACATTTATGGACGTGTACCTGACAAGGCCGTGAAGAGCTGATCGGCGCAGCAACGAGCGCCGCCTGATTCAAGCGGCACGCAATCGACAGCACCCGGAACAGGCATGACCCGCCAACATGAATTTATTACCCGCGAGGGAGCCGTATTTGTGCATGACAGGAGTTCAGGAACAATGAAAAGCATGATGCTGATCGCCAGCTTATTGCTGTTGAGTGCGTGCAATACCCCTTCCAGGGTGGGCCTGCCCGATGACCGTGCGCAAATCGAGGCCGGCCAGGCTGCGGGCCGCGCACTGGCTGGCAAGCCGCTGCCGCCGGAGCGAATCCGCCCCGGCGATACGCTGCGCATCGTGCGCAACAGTGGCGAGGCGCCGTCGATTTCGGCGTTTACCGCCAACTCCATCTATGAACTGACCCTGTTTCAGGTGCTCAACGACGGCACCTTTTCCTACCCTTATATCGGCACCGTCAAGGCTGCGGGCCTGACCCTTCAACAGTTGAACGACCTGCTGGAAAGCAAACTGCAGAGCGTCTACCGCGAGACCGCGCTAACCATCAACATTTCCCAGTCACCGGGTAACACGGTGTTTGTCGGTGGCGCGGTGCGCAACTCGGTCACCCTGCCGGTCAACGTCGCCACCAACCTCGACCAGGCGATTGTCGGCGCGGGCGGCGTGGCGCTCGATGCCGATGCCGGTCAGGTCGCGCTGCTGCGTCAGGAAGAAAACGGGCTCTACAAGACCTACTTCTTCGATTACAGCAAATTCCTCTGGGCGGGCGGCGCCGGTGGCCCTACCGCCCCGGTCCTGTTGAAACGCGGCGATATCGTGTTCGTTCCCAAATCATCGGTCGGCAACAAGGTTGACGGCGTATCCCTGTATTTCAACCAGTTGATCCCCTTCGCGAAGTCGATCGGCCTGGGCCTGAACTACGAGCTGCGCAACAACAATTAATTGTCAGGGAAACAGACATGATCAACATCCGCTCATTCCGCGACTTGCTGCGCCTGCTGTTCATCTTCCTGCGCGAAGTCAGGATTACCGTGCTGGCGACGTTCGTCATCATTCTTCTGGGCGCGTTTCTGCTCCCTAACCGCTATGAGTCCACCGCCCTGTTGCTGGTCAAGCCCGGCCGCGACAGCAGCACTGTGCCAATCGAGTTGTCCGACCGACAGGCCATCGTGATACCGAGCGGCCTGCGCGATCCGCTGCTCGACGAGGAGCGCATGCTCAGCGGGCGGCCGATCATGCGTGCCGTGTCCGAGAAATACCTCGCCGAGCTGTCCATGGTGCCGCCTGAAACCGGCGTTCTGGCCTCGGTGAAGAACGGCATCAAGACCGTCGTCGGAGCGCTCGTCAACGGCGTGCGCAGCGTTCTGCAGTTCATCGGGCTGGTGGAACACCGCTCCCAGGCCGAACGTCTGGCCGAGGATCTGGAGAAAAACTTCAAGGTCAGCCATGAGCCTGGCTCATCGGTGATGGAGCTGAGGTTTACCTGGAGCGACCCGGAAGTCGCGCAGACCGTGCTCAGGACCTGGATCACCGAGTACCAGACGCAGCGCACCAAGACACTGGGCCGGGTCAGCCTGTACGCGTTCTACGAAGCGGAAGTGAAGACGACCGGTGCGAACATCATCGAGTACAAGAAGCAAATTCAGAACTACCTGAACCAGTTGAGCGCGGTAAGTATTTCCCAGCGTCTGGCCGACACCTCGCAGGCGCTCAACGATCTGCGCACCGAGCGCAACAACACCACCCGCTCGATTGCCTCGACCAAGGCAGGTCTGGACCTGCTGAAGAAACAACTGGCAGAGCAGCCAAAGACCGTCTCGGCAGGCCGCGAACTGGCCCTCAACCCCAATCGCCAGGACTTGCAGAATCGCATCAACGGCAAGGAAGTGGAGCGTCAGGAAATGCTTCGCTCATTCAAGGACGAGGCGCCACCGATTCGGGCCATCAACGCGGAAGTCAGTAACCTCAAAAAGCTGCTCAAGGAACAGGACGCCACCGTACAGCGTTCCGAAAGCATCACGCCCAACCCGATCTACAACCGCATGCAGAACGTGTACGCCGACCAGCAGACCAGCTACGCGCGCCTGCAAACCCAGTTCATCCAGCAGAACGAGCAAATCGCGCAACTGGAACGCGACCGCCAGCAGGCACTGAATCTGGAGCCGGAACTGTCACGCCTGCAGAACGAGCTGGATGCGGCAGAAAAAAGCTATGCACTGTACAAAAACAGCCTTGAAAAATCGCGTATCGACCGTGAACTGGACAACAGCCAGATCAGTAATATCGCGACCATCGAGGAGGCGACCTTCAACCCCAGCCGGGTATTCCCGAAAAGCCTGATGATGCTGTTTCTGGCGTTCCCGCTGAGCGTCGTGGTCGGTGCCGTGGCACTGTACTTCTTCTACCTGCTGGACCAGCGCATTCATGACGGCGACAAGATCGAAAGCAGCTTCGGTGTTCCGGTCTGGACCAGCCTCCCCGACCTGGAACGTGCCCAGGAACGCAGTGCTGCCCTCACCTCGAACCTGCATCGGGTGTACGGCATTCTGCCGCTGGACCAGGTAGAAGAGCGCGGGCTGACCATCGGTTTTACTTCGGTCAAGTACGGGGCCGGCGTGTCGTTCGTGATCGCGCGCTTGAGCGCGCTGCTGATCGAACAGGGCCATCGGGTACGCACCGAAGGCCGCAGTCCGGCCATTCCAGGCGAAATTGTGCTGATCAACGCTTCGGCGCTGTCGGCGAATCAGGATGCCTTCGTGCTGTTGCGCAAGGCTGACCTGATCGTGCTGGTGGTTCGCGCCCAGGACACCACGGTGCCGATGCTGGAAGACACGCTGAACAACCTCAACACCGCGTTCAAGAAAGTCGACGGCATCATCATCAACCGTCGTCGCTTCGAAGTGCCTGAAAAGGTCCTGAGTTTTCTCAAGCGGATCGGGAGCCGAGGCTGATGCGAATAGCGTTGCTTGCGCCGCTGCCACCCGAACAGAACGGCATCGCCGATTACGCCGGACATCTGCGGCATGCGCTTGAAGGCCTGGGTCTGCAGATCAGTACACCGCTGCAAGGCGTCGGCAACGATCCACGCGCTGCAGAACAGCGCGTGGCTGAAACGGACTGGAGCGGCATCGATCTGGTCCACGCCGAACTGGGCGGCGGGCGACTGGCGGAGTTTCAAGCGCTGCGCGCGCTGCGTCGGCGCTTCCCGAGGCTGCCATTGACCGCGACCGTGCACGATCCCGAGCGGCTGGTCTGGCGGCGCGAGAAACTGCCCTGGCCGTTGTCGGTGGTCAGCGGCATGCGCTCGCCGCTGCCGGAGATCGCCACGGTACTGGCCGATCCGCTGTGCCTGCATGAAGAACGGCAACTGGCGCGGCACATGACCCGTCTGGTGACCCTGACCCAGGCGGGCAGCCAGAGCCTGCGCCAGCGCATGGGTCTGACAGCGGCGCAGATGGCCGTCATCAATCACGGCAACCTCGACATCGCCCCCGCGCCGTTGCCGCCATTGAACCCTCTGCGCCTGCTGTATTTCGGCTTCATTTATCGCGGCAAGGGTATCGAAGACCTGCTCGATGCGCTGTCCAGCGTATTCATTGCTCAGCCTGCACTGCGCTCGAGCGTGCGCCTGACCCTGGCCGGCGGCAGCGAGCCGGAAATGGCCTTCGGCCCATCCGGCAGTTATCTGGAACAACTGCGACTGCGCATCCGCCAACTGGGCCTTGTCGACCTGATCGACTGGCAACTGGACCTGCCTGCCGAGCAGATCCCGCAGGTGATCCAGGCCCACCACGTCATGGTTCTGCCCTATCGCGAATCGAGCAAACTGAAGATTCTCGGCAAGCTGCGCGGCACCAGTGGCGCGCTGTCGTGGGCGGTGGCCTGTGGCAGAGGCGTAATCACTTCGGATGCACGCTCGTTTGCCGAAGAGGTCTCGCATGGCAACGGCACGATCTACCCGCAAGGCGATGTCGAGGGGCTGGCACGAGCCCTGGCGCGTGCCTGCGCAACACCGGATCTGGTCAGGCTATGGGCCGACAACGCCGCGCAGATGGGCAAGGCCAGGGTCTGGAGCCATACCGCAGAACATTTTCAGGATGTATTTCGCCAGGCCTGCCAGGAGAAGTGACATGCAGCGTCCATCCAGATTCGGGCAACTCGTCACCCGCATACTGCTCGGCGCAACGCTGAGCTGTGCCGCGCAGGCGTCAACGGTCCTCAAGGCTCCGCGTGAAGTGGTCTGGGCGGACTTTCTGGGCGTCAACGTACAGTTTCAGTATTTTGCTCCGGACATCTATCAGCAGCAGATGAGCCGTCTGGACGAACTGGGCCTGAACTGGGTAAGACTGACCATTCACTGGCCAGTGATCGAGCCGCAAAAGGATCGCTACGCCCTGACCGAACTGGACGCCGCCATGACTGCGATCAAGGCGCACAATTACAACACTGTCGCGTACCTGGTCGGGTCGGCGCCTTTCGCCAGCAGCGCGCCGGCCGACGCAAAGGGCCGCGATCAATATCCGCCGACGGATTTCAACGTGTTTGCCGCACGCATGACGGCCCTGGCCCAGCGCTATCCGCAAGTGAACAACTGGCAGATCTGGAACGAGCCGAACATCGTCTGGCTGCCCAAAGAGGATCCGGCTGCCTATGGCCGCTTGTTGACCACCACTGCCAACGCGATTCGCGCCGCCCTGCCGGACAAGACGATCGTTACCGCTGGCATGGCTTATTACAGTCAGATGCACAGCACCTCCGGCTACATGCTGCAGACCCTGCTCGATAACGGCCTGGGCCAGCAGAATATCGTCGCGGCCTATCACCCCTATTCCGAGTACCCGGAAGGCGATTCCACACCGGATCGCGATTTTCTGGTGCGCGCCAATGCCATGAACCAGTTGTTGCACAGCAATGGCGTCAAGCAGGTGTGGGCCACTGAATGGGGCTGGTCGAGCTATGCAGGCCCGGTGGAGATGCAGCACCTGATTGGCACCTCCGGCCAGGCTGATTACACCCTGCGACGTCTGGCGCTGATGAGCGCCATGGATTTCCAGCGCATCTTCCTGTTCAACCTCAGCGATCTGGACGAGCGCGCCTCGGCCCGCGATCAGGGCTACGGACTGCTTGACCTGCAAGCCAGTCCAAAACCGGTCTATACCGCGCTGCAGAACTTTCTGAAAATCACCGGCCCGCGCCTGCAACCTGCCGAACCGCCAGCCGTGAGCAGCGTACCGGACGACCTGTATGCCGTTCCGTGGACGCGTGCAGACGGCACGCATTTGCTGATGTTCTGGAGTGCGGCGGGCACGTCATTGAATTTCCCGGCTATCACCGACGCGGTGGTTCACGACCCCTTGACCGGTAGCCGTACCCCGCTGTCCGGCAGCCAGGGCGTCACCCTGCTGCTGAAGCCGACTCTGCAAATTCTGGAATGGAAGCCCTGAGCCATGCGAATCCTGTGGACACTCCCCTACCTGCCCTGGCCCACCACCAGTGGTGGCAAGACCCGGGAATACCATTTGTTGCGCAACCTGGCTGGGCGCGGTCATCGCATCACGCTGCTGGTGCAGTCCAAGAACCCGCTGGACGACGACGCGCGCGCGGCACTGGAGCCTTGGCTGGAACGCCTGATCGTGATCGAACGCCGCCCGCTGCTCAGCCTGCGTACGCTGCTGGCTGTGGCCTTTGCAGCGCCACCGATGCTGGCCAGCGTGAACGGCTACGCGCCACAACTGGAAAAAGCCTTCGAGCAGTTGCTGAAGGAGGACTGGGACATTATCCAGTTGCAGCACACTTATGCCTTTCAGCCCTTCGAGCGCGCGCTCAAGCGCTCTGGCAAGCCCTTCGTGCTGACCGAGCACAATGTCGAATCGGACCTGGGTGCCGCCAGCTACGACCGTCTGCCGCGCTGGGCCAATGCCTTCGCGGTCTATGACCGCTGGCGCTACCGGCGCTGGGAAACCCGCGTGTTTCGCCAGACCGGCGAGTTGATCGCGGTCACCGAGGACGATGCCAAGGTACTTTCGCGCCTGAGCGGCAGGGCCACGTCCTATGTTGTCAACAGTGTCGACTGCGATTACTACGCCAGCGTCCATGCGGACCGTCACAGCCATCGCCTGCTGTTCATCGGCAACTATGAATACGGCCCCAATGTCGACGCCATCGAATGGGCGCTGGACGAGATCATGCCGCAGGTCTGGGCTCAGGCACCCCATGTACGGTTTGCCATCGGCGGCTTCGGTATGCCTCAGGCCTGGCGCGAGCGCTGGCCTGACCCACGCATTGAATGGCTGGGTTTCGTACCTGACCTGCGTGCCTTGCAAGCCACTGCCTCGATGTTCTTCGCGCCTCTGCGCCAGGGTGGCGGCTCCAAGCTCAAGACGCTGGAAGCCATGGCTGCCGGCCTGCCGGTGGTGACCACCGCGCAGGGTGTTTCCGGGCTGACGGTGCGGCATGGCGAACATTACCTGGGCAGCGAGGATGCCTCCGGGCTGGCGACGCTGATCGCTGAATACACTGACAAACCGCTGCAGCTCGAGCAGATTGGCGAAGCCGGCCGCGTTTATGTTCGCGCGCGGCACGACTGGTCTGTTTCGGCCGCTCAGCTGGAAGTGATCTACACCCGCTTTTCGTTCTCCAAGCAAGGATTGCGCTCATGCGTATAGGACTCGACTACCGCGCGGCAGCCGGTTATCCCATCAGCGGCATCGGTCGCCAGAATCTGGCACTGGAACAGGCCTTTCGTGAACACCCGGATGTGCAATTGCAGCTGTTCGGCGTGGCCCCCTACGATCATCCGGTACGCCGCCTGATGCACGCCCCACGTTGGGCCGCACCTCTGAATTCGGTGCATCGGCTGCCGGATCGCCTGCGCTTCGAAGGCCAGTTCCTGCCTGCAGCCCTGCGCGACGCCGGTATCCAGGTCTACGTGGCCAATATCAACATGGGCCTGCCGCTGGGGCGCAAACCGGCGGATATGCGCTACGTATTGCAACTGCACGATCTGTTTCAGCTCACGCAGCACAACAGTCACGGTTCGCGACTCAAAGCCAGGATCTACCGGATGACCGACTACCTGTCGATTGCCTGGTCGCTGAAGGTTGCCGACCAGATCTGGGTGCCTTCGCAATTCACGGCAAACGAAGCTGCTCGTATGTTCCCCAGGTTCAAGGCCAAACTGCGCGTCATACCGCTGCTGGTGGAGGCGTTCAAGGGTGAGCCGGCCGACATCGCGCAACTGCACCTGCCGCTGCGTTACTGGCTGTGCGTGGGCACGCGGGAACCGCGCAAGAACATCAAATGGTTCGTGGATGCCTGGCAGACCGCGCGCATGCAATTCGTCGATACCCCGGAACTGGTACTGGTCGGTGGCGACGATCCGCTGACCGAGGCCCAGCGCCAGTTACCGGGTCTGCATGTGCTCAGCGGCCTGAGCGACGCCGAACTGCACGCCGTCTACAAAAATGCCGAACGGCTCTGGCAACCCTCCACAAGCGAAGGCTTCGGGCTGCCGGTGATTGAAGCGCTGAACAGCGGCACACCGGTTGCGGTGGCCACGGGCTCGTCGCTGGATGAAGTCGCCCCGCCCGACAGCCCGCGCTTTTCACCGCTCGATAGCGGCAATCTGATCAGGTTGATGGGCACCCTGTCGCAGGCCCCCGAAGAAGATCCGGCAATTGCCACAGAATGGACGCAGCGCTATCAGTTGAAAGCCTTTTGCGAGCGCGTGCACGCGGCGCTGGAGGAATTGCGCTGATGCCACTGGCCTTGCCTCTGGGGCTGTTGTTCAGCCTGCTATTCGGCGTGATGATCTGGATGCTGCCCGCGCCTTTGGTGGTGGCGGCAGCGATCGGTATCGTGGCGGTTGCCACGATCATGCGTCGGCCGGTACGCGGGCTGCTGCTGTTCTGCCTGATCGGAACCTTCCTGCCCTACTCGACGGTTCAAATCGGCATTCGTACCACGGTGTCCGAAGCGCTGATCATGCTGACCTGGGCCAGCTACCTGCTGCATGGAGTCTTCCAGGAACGCCAGCGTTTGCCCAGCATGCTGCGCCCCGAACGGCTGCTGGTGGCATTGATGCTGTTCAGTGCGTTCCCGTTTCTGGTCGGCCAGTTAACCGTCGTCGCCGAGGGCAACGGCCCGATCAACTGGATACGCTGGCTGTTCAACCTGTCGATCCTGTTTCTGGTGCCGCGCCTGCTGACCGACCTCAAGACGCTGGAAGACGCGGTCAGTGCGCTGCTCGGCGGGACGCTGCTGCTGCTGGTGCTGTCGATTGCGGTCTACGTCACCAAAGGCTCGGCTACGGCAATCATCCCAATCCTCGGCAGCCTGGGCTACAGCGGTGCCGACGTATTGAGCCAGAGCCTGCTTTCGCTCGCCAGTCGCATGGGCTCACCGTGGATGCACCCCAACGTGGCGGGGGGGGCGCTGGCGATGCTGCTGCCGCTGGCCTTCTGCTTCGGCATGACGCGCAGCGGCGCGGCTCGCAAGCTGGGCCTGACGGTGGCCGCACTGGGCGCGGTCGGCCTGTTGCTGACCGGCTCACGCGGTGCACTGTTGAGCCTGATCGCGATGATGCTGCTGATGGCACGGCGACGCATTCCGCACTTGGGGCGGTTGCTGATGGGCGGATTGGTGGCCGGGATTCTTGTGCTGATGTTCTACCCGCCTCTGCAAGACCGCCTGATGGGGCTGTTCAGCGATGACGACGCCAGCACCGCGATTCGCTTTCTGGAATACAGCCATTTCCCCGATGCAGTTGCCACGTTCCCGTTCGGCATCGGTTTCAAGACCGACCCACCGGTACTGGGCTATACAGAGTTCGGCATTTCCAACCTGTGGCTGAACTACATTTACAAGATTGGCATACCCGGCATGCTGCTGTTCATCGCCATCACCGTCAGTTGGTGGAAGGAAGTGCGCCCCGGAAGCGGGCGGGTCGTGCTGACTCGCGAAAACGCCATTGCGCTGGGCTGTACGACCGGTGTGCTGGCTGCGCTGTTCAGCGGTCTGTTCGACCATTACTTCAGTTTCACCAGTGTGCTGGTCGCATTGTTCTGGCTATTGGTCGGCATCAGCCTGCACGAAACCAGACGCCTGCGCGCCAGGACCGACACCCCATCCAGACACCTTGACGCCTCACCCGAGCCGGGAGCCTCCTCATGAAACACCGCATGATGCATTCTCATAATCTCAGAGAGGCACTGCCCGATTACGCGCGCAAGATGGCGGTGCCGCTCGACGAGCTGGAAGCCGCCTACCAGTGGATGCTGGACAACGAAGTGTGCTTTGAAACACGTATCAAGGATCGCACCCTGTCGTTCATCTGCTACCTCAATATCGAGCCCAGAATCGAACACCCGCTGGCGCGACGCTTCTACAAGCTGCTGGCCATCGAAACCAAAGGCGCGCTTATCCCGCTGTACGGGATCAACTGGCCGACCCTGCGCGACCGCATGTTGCGGACCTGGGAGCAGGCTTACAACATCCTGATCTGCAAGGTCCCCAGCCACACCCTGCGCCTGCTGTGGTTGCGCATCGGCGGCGCGAAGATCGGCAAGGGCTCGACGGTCTGGCGCAACACCGAGGTGCTCGGCGTCGACAGCCTGCGCATCGGAAATGACAGCACGGTGGGCTGGCATTGCCAGCTTGACGCGCGCGGCGGGCTGGTGATCGGCGATCACGTCACCATCGCTTCGCATGTGCTGATCATCGCTGGCGGCCACGATCTCAACGAACCCGAATTCTGGGCAGTAGGCGGGCCGGTGTTCATCGGCGACTATGCATGGATCTGCAGCCGCGCGCTGCTTTCGTTCGGGGCAGACATCGGCGAAGGTGCAGTGGTGGGCGGTAACAGCGTGGTCTCCAAACCGGTTCCGCCCTATGCCATCGTCAGTGGCCCGAATGCGGAAATCAAGGGCGAGCGTGCTCGCGGCCTCAACTACAAGGTGGGCGGCAAAGGCCTGTTCACCTTGTTTCACTGATCAGAAGCACAGACGATGCTGGGTTCGACACTTTGGCTGACACTGGCCACCCTCACCGGTCTGGCTGCCGGATTTGCCCGCGAATGGCTGTTGGTGGCGGCCTGGGGTGCCGGAGGCCAGAGCGACGCGTTTCTGGTTTCGATGTTCCTGCCCGAGGCGCTGCGCATGTCACTGGCGGCGGGCTTGCTCAGCGCCGCCGCCCTGCCCCTTTATCAGCAGCGTACCGCTGAACGGCAACAGCGCTGGCTGGGAGGCATGGCACCGCGTCTGTTACTGACCGGGCTGGCAGTGAGCGTCGTTCTGCTGTTGAGCGCCGGTGGGCTGGTGCGCCTGATCGGTCCGGGGCTGGATGCCGACGGCTATGCGCAGGCTGCCAGCGGCCTGCGCTGGCTGGCCTGGTGCGCACCGGGCTTCATGCTGCATGCGCTGTTTTGCGTACCGCTGCAGGCTCGCTCGCGCTTCGTGCTGGCCGGGCTCGGCTCGCTGCTGTTCAACCTGCCGCCGGTCATCTACCTCGCCACGTTCAGCCATGCCTCGACGTCGACCGGGCTGGCCAGCGCATGCGTACTGGGTAGCGTGCTGATGCCGGGTGTATTGCTGCCAGCCCTGTATCGTTCTGGCTGGCGGCCCTGGCAGTGGCAATCGGAAGCCGGCGCAATGCGTGAGCTGTTGCAGCGCATCGGCCCGCTGCTGAGCAGCAACCTGGCCAGCCAGGGTCTCGCTCTGCTGGAGCGTATGGTGGCCTCGCTGCTCGGCGAAGGCGCGGTGACCTGGGTCAACCTGGCGCGCAAACTGATCAACCTGCCGCTGATTGCCTTGATGAGCCTGAATCAGGTGCTGCTCGGGCTGATGAGCGGCAGTGCCGGCGATCAGCGCCTGTCGCTGCTCAAGCGCGGACTGGGCAGCGCGACCTTGCTGACCTTGCCGGCGGTGGCCGGTCTGATCGGCGCGGCTGGCGCTCTGGTGACACTGTTGCTGCCCAATCAGACCCAGGGCGGGCCGCTGCCGGAACTGCTGGCCTGGTTTGCCGCACCGCTGATGTTCGGTGCCTGGAATGCCTTGCTGGCGCGCTATGCCTACGCCGGCGGTGACACACGCCTGCCGCTCAACTGTGAGCTGATCGGCAGCCTGTGCAATGCGCTGCTGCTCGGCGCGCTGCCTTTTGCCTTCGGCCTGACCGGCATTGCCCTAGCCGCGCTGGGCGGCGCACTGGTCACTGGCGTGCTGCTGATGCGCCGCCAGTCATTGCTGGATGTCTTGCCGTGGCGCAGCCACTGGTTGCTGGCCAGCCTGCTGATGGCTATCGCCGCCCTGTCGCTGCATCCATTGCACGACACCTGGCTGCAACTGGGCTTGAGCTGCGTTTACGGCGCGCTGCTGCTGGTCGGGCTGGCGTTATGGCTCAAACCGTGGCGCAACGTATCGGCCTGATCGGCCGCCTGGCGGCAGGCTTCCCTGAAGCGTTCCAGGCTCGGCGAGATGAACTTGTCGCGGTGCCTGATCATGAAGAACCGGCGATTGAGCGGCGGCAGCGGGCTGGCGAGCGTGCGCAACTGCCCGCTGGCCAGCAGGTCGGCGACCACACGACGGGACAGGCAACTGATGCCGATGCCTTGCGCGAGGGTGCGCATGATTGCTTCCGAGCTGCCTACCTGACGCATGTCCTGCAGGTCATGCAAATGCCTGAGCAGCAAGTGTTCGACCTCTTCGCGCGTTCCCGAACCCTGCTCACGCAGCAGCCACTCCGCGCTCTGCAGTTCGCCCAGTGACACGTGTTCCTGCCCGGCCAGCGGATGGGCGCAACCGGCAACGATGACCATTTCATCCACCAGCCATGGCTCGGCGATCAATTCCGGCAGATGACAGGGTGCCTCGATCAGCCCCATGTCGATTTCAAACTGCGCGACCTTGCGAGCAATCAGCGCGCTGTTGCCGATGTCCACATCGATGCGCAATTGAGGCGTCGAGCCGCGCAGTGCCCCGACGATCTGTGGCACAACGTAATTGCCGATGGTGCTGCTACTGCCGATACGCAGGCGAGCATTCAACGCCGCGTCGGGCAACAGAAAACTGTCCTCGATCTGCTGGGCGTTTTCCAGCATCTTCATGGCACGCGGCAGCAGTGCCTGCCCACTGTCATTGAGCACCAGCCGCTTGCCCACGCGGTCGAACAAACGCGTACCCAACGCGCTTTCCAGCTCGTTCAATGCCGCGCTGGTGGCTGACTGGGACAGCGCCAGAGCGCTGCCTGCGCTGGTGGTGCTGCCACAACGGGTGATCGCGCAAAAAATCTGTAATTGCCGCAGGTTGATTCTCAAGAGCGCCTTCTCTCGCCGAATAGATCTACCTGATAAACAGGTAGCGATGAGAGAGATTACCCGTTTAGAAGATTGACTGTCGATCCGTAGACTGATGGCACGTCCCGAAATCACCAGCAGGAGACTGTCATGAGCAGGCTCGCAATCCTCATCAAGGGCAACGCCCCCCTCGCCGCACTGACCAGCCCGCTGGAGGCGATTCGACAATTCACCCCCAACTGGTTCGCCGTGACCATGGGCACCGGGATTCTGTCGCTGGCGCTGGCTCAACTGCCGGGTGGCCCCGTCCCGCTGCGCGCGGTGGGCGAAGCGTTGTGGTTCCTGAATATCGCCCTGTTCACGCTGTTCAGCGTGATGTACGCCAGCCGCTGGTTGCTGTTTTTCGATGAGGCACGTCAGGTCTTCGGGCACTCCACCGTGTCGATGTTCTTCGGCACCATCCCCATGGGCCTGGCCACCATCATCAACGGCTTGCTGGTGTTCGGGCCGGCACGCTGGGGCAGTGCCATTGTCCCGGTTGCCGAAGCCTTGTGGTGGCTGGACGTGGCGATGGCCATGGCGTGTGGGGTGCTGATCCCTTTCATGATGTTCACCCGTCAGGAGCACAGCATCGAGAAGATGACCGCTGTCTGGTTGTTACCGGTGGTGGCGGCAGAAGTTGCAGCGGCCTGCGGGGGATCGCTGACGACGCATCTTGCAGCCGCTGACTCGCAGTTCACGGTGCTGATCACCAGCTACGTACTGTGGGCCTATTCGGTGCCTGTGGCGCTGAGCATTCTGGTGATTCTGCTGTTGCGCCTGGCGCTGCACAAACTGCCCCACGAAAGCATGGCGGCGTCCAGCTGGCTGGCACTCGGTCCCATCGGTACGGGCGCGCTGGGCATGCTGGTGATGGGCAGCGACGCCCCGGCGATCTTTGCCGCCCACGGCCTGGCATCCATCGGCACGGTGGCCGTCGGCATCGGTGTGGTGGTCGGTATGCTGTTCTGGGGGCTGGGTCTGTGGTGGATGGCGCTGGCCGTGTTGATTACGCTGCGCTACGTGAAACAGGGTATCGGCTTCAATCTGGGCTGGTGGGCATTCACCTTCCCGCTCGGGGTGTATGCGCTGGCGACGCTCAAACTCGGTGCTACCCTGCATCTGGGCTTCTTCGATGTCTTTGGCACGTGGCTCGTCGCGCTGCTGGCACTGATGTGGTCGGTCGTGTCAGTACGTACGCTGGCCGGCGCCTATCGGGGTTACCTGTTCGTCTCGCCCTGCATCGCAGCACAAGGATGTGTCCGCCGGTAAGTTCCCTTGAACTTACCTCTGCGACACGGCGCCTGAGAAGAATATCTTCATGACAGAGAGCCTTCATGCCCACCTCAGCATTTTCCGCCAGTAACTTTTCCGGCAACCACGCAGCTCGCGACGAAAACATCGTCATCAATTCCTACACCACCGTGCTGCGCAGGACGGGCGTTCCCCATGAGCTGTTCGCGACCTACTGGCGCGACGTTCATGGCCCGCTGTGCGCCAGGCTTGAAGGCCTGGGCTGGTATGTTCAGCATCACCTGACGCGGGAAAAGGACGGCCACCTGTGGCCGGTCATCGAAGGCGTTACGGCATTGCCGGGCTACGTGCTGGACGGTGGCGTGGAGATCGGCTTTCTGTCCGCCGAAGCGCAGAAACAATTCAAGGATGCCAGCGCCCTGCTGTTCTCCGACGAGCAGAACATGTTCGAAGAAACCATCGCCTATGACGTGCCGGATGGCTCCAGCACACTGGTGGATCGTCTGCCTGACCCGATTCCCAACGAAACCGCCACACAGGACAAGATGCATCTGCACTTTCATCTGGCCAGCGATGACCTGCCTGCGGCCCGCAAGGCCATTGAGCAGCTCGCCCGTGACATGGCCAGTTCCGATGCGGTGCTGAAACTGCGCCTGCACCTCGCGCAACCTTACGATAACGCCAAGCCTGCACCGCCTGCGCCGGATGTTAATCATGAGGTCGAAAAGTCGCGCTTGAATATCGTCATGATGGAGTTGGTGTTCGAATCGGCCTGGACGCGCAGGACCTATTACGCCAGTGAACACTTCAAGGCGATCACCCAAGGCCTCAGCGAGCATGTTCGCTACATCACGCCGTTCGGTGTCAGCGGTGTCTACACCTATGTGCGCGATGCGCTGATGACCACCGCGGGCGTGCGTGGCAGCAGGCAGGCCGAGCTGATCCGTCAGTTGGGCGCGATCAACCAGACCCGGTCCGAGATCGAAAGCCTGTTTGGTGCGCCATCGACTTTTTGAAACACATGTGACCCGCACGTCTGCTTTAACCGGCACGATTCGGAATCGTGCTTTACTCAGCAAAATGGATTTGGGTGACGCCTGTGAAAGCTCTGACGACTCGTGAGGTGTATCAGCAACTGCGGGATGCTGCGATGGGTACACGGTCGCTGAAACTTATCGGTACACCCTCCGGTTCCGGGCTACAACAGGTCGAGATCGATGGCTGGCTGCTGTCGCTGGAAATCACTGAAGGCAGCCCGACCCGCTGTCGGGCATGTCGCTGTCCGTTGGGTCGGGAGGGCTCGTTCGAAAGCTGGCTGCGCACTGATCCGGTGAGTTTGCTCAGTGGCTGGGAGCATGCGCAGATCGAGCGGTTGCTGGGTGAGGCGGCAGCCGGGCAGCCTGGGCTCGATCAGGTTCGGGGTCAGTCACCAGACTTTCAATGACCGGTGCTCAATGTTCCAGATTGCGTTTGGCCAGGGCACCTCATGTTCCGCATGGTAATGCCTTTCGTGATGCTCCGCGTCACACGGCGGTTCCGTGACATTAGCTAGATTAGAGTTCGACTCAAGTCACCTTTTCGCCCCTCGGCGACTCACTTTGAGGGACCAAAGTGAGCAAAGTCCCCGCTCCGGTTTCCGGCCCGACTTCGTCGGGTTCCTTCGTCCTGTCACTGATCCGGGGGTCGCCGCAACGGGCCTTCCATGGCCCGGTGCGGCTAGCCTGGCGTCCTGCCAGGCTACCCCCGGATNCGTTCCTCACGCTCCGCGTGGGAATGCAGTTCGTGACGCTCTGCGTCACACGGCGGTTCTGCGAGATCAAGTGAATTGGGGCTCAACCCAGGTCACCTTTTCGCCCCTCGGCGAGTTACTTTGATGGGGCCAGAGTAACGTTGCACTCTATGTCGTCAGTGCCATTGAGACTGAAAAGCGCTTTGCCTGGGCTCAGCCCATTGCTGAATCGTTTAACTCGGCGTTAAATGGCCACTCAGACGATAGGCAACACCATAATTCCAATAATTACAGAAGGACCACCACCATGAAATCCCTTCCTCTGCTCGTAGGCCTCGGCGCCCTTACAGCCGCTTCCAGTGTGTTTGCCTGGGATTACGTGCTGCTCGACACCGACAAGGCTGCGCAGAATCAGCAGATCACCAGTCAGCAACTGGGCGTCAAGACCGACAAGCCGTTCACTGTCACGATGCGTACGCTGCATGGCGGTCGTCAGGAAGGCGTGAGCATCATCGATATCGACAACGGTACGATGAAGCTGTCGGTCGTCCCGACCCGCGGCATGAACGTGCTGCAGGCATCAGTCGGCGATGTGCGTATGGGCTGGGATTCGCCGGTCAAGGACGTGGTCAATCCGGCCTTCATCGAGCTCAATGGCCGCGGCGGATTGGGCTGGCTGGAAGGTTTCAACGAGCTGGTAACCCGCTGCGGCTACGAGTGGGTGGGCCATCCGGGGATGGACAACGGCGAGCTGCTGACCCTGCACGGCCGTGCAGCGAACATTCCGGCGAGCAAGGTGACACTGCAGATCGACGAAAAACCGCCGTACGCGATCCGCCTCAAGGGTGAATTGAAGGAGCAGGCGTTCAAGAAGGTCGACTTCTCGGTGCAGACCGAACTGGTCACCGAGCCAGGCAGCACGAGCTTTTCGCTCAACGATACGCTGACCAACAATGGCGATTATCCGAAAGAATACCAGGCGCTGTACCACAGCAATTTCAGCACGCCGTTCCTGGAGCAAGGGGCGCGTTTCGAAGCGCCGGTCAAGCAGGTTTCGCCGTTCAACGACAAAGCCAAGGGTGATCTCGGCGACTGGCAGACCTACCGCGCGCCGACGCCGGATTACGACGAGACGGTCTACAACATCGTGCCTTACGGTGATGCCAAGGGTGACACGCTGACCGTACTGCACAACAAGGCTGGCAGCCTGGGCGTGTCGGTCGGTTTCAATACCAGGCAGTTGCCGGTGTTCTCGCTGTGGAAAAACACCGACACCAAAGGCCAGGGCTACGTCACCGGACTGGAACCGGGGACCAGCTTCTCCTATAACCGCCGCTTCCAGCGCCCGCTGAATCTGGTGCCAACCATTGCCCCGAAAGAGCAACGTCAGTTCCAGATCAGCTACAGCCTGCTGGCTGACAAAGGCGCGGTCGACAAAGCCCTTGGGCAGGTCAAGCACATTCAGGACGGTCGCGAAACTGAAGTGCGCAAAGAGCCGCTGGTGGACCTGAGCAAGGAGCAATGATCGTTATCTGACGATTTTTCAACGCCGCGCTGAAACAGGGCCGGGTGTCGACGCAAGCCATTACGTCGACATCCGGCCCTGCTCGTTTCGGTGGTAAAAAATTCTCACAACACTTGAGGTTTTCGCCTGTCTACACCCTCTCAACCCTTCGAAGACGAGCATGCACATGAAAATCCTGATGGTTTTGACATCCCATGACCAACTGGGCGACACCGGCAAGAAAACCGGTTTCTGGCTCGAAGAGTTCGTCGCGCCGTATTACGCGTTCAAAGAGGCCGGTGCCGACGTTACGCTGGTTTCTCCGAAAGGCGGTCAACCACCGCTGGACCCGAAGAGCGATGAGCCCGACGCGCAGACCGAAGACACCAAGCGTTTCTCCAAAGATGCAGATGCGCAGAAAGCACTCGCTAACACCGGCCTTCTGTCTGGCGTCAATGCTGCCGATTTCGATGCCGTGTTCTACCCGGGCGGTCACGGCCCGCTGTGGGACCTGGCTGAAGACAAGCACTCCATCGCTCTGATCGAGGCATTTGCCAAGGCAGACAAGCCACACGCAATGGTCTGCCATGCACCTGGCGTATTGCGTCACGTCAAAGCAGCGGACGGCCAGCCACTGGTCAAGGGCCGCCGCGTCACAGGCTTCACCAACAGTGAAGAAGAAGCGGTCGGCCTGACCAATGTCGTACCTTTTCTGGTCGAAGACACGCTCAAGCAACTGGGCGGTGACTACTCCAAGGGCGACGACTGGGGCGTTTACGTATTGACCGATGGCAAGCTGGTAACCGGGCAGAACCCGGCCAGTTCGGCGCAGGCAGCCAAAGACCTGATCACGCTGCTGAGCTGATCGATGTGTGCGGTTCGGCGTCCGACGCGATCAGCATCGGGCAACGGACCGCGCGTCATTTAAATCGAATCTTGCACACGCCACACTGACCAATAACCACACCCCTCGACAATAAGGAATACGGTCATGGCTGATGAATCCAAACGCGAAGACCTCGATCACAAGCCGGAAAACGCCGGCAAAGTGGGCGAGAAGAACAAACAGCTCAATCAGCAGGGTGAACAGGCCCGACCTGCCACCTCTCCCGACCCGCAGAAAGACAAGTCAGGCAACTGACGCCGCGTCAGAGCAAGCCGCGCTCGGCACACACCTTCACGACTTGTTCACGCAGCCAGCCACTGGCTTCGTCTCGATCCGCCTGGGCGCTCCACAGCATGTCCAGACTGAAGCCGGGCAAGTCAGGTGGCAGTTCGAATACGCAAATCCACGGCTCATTGCCCAGCAGCGTCTGAATACGGCGTGGCAGAACCAGAATGAAATCGGTGCCTTCCAGCAATTGCAATGCCGCCCGGTAGCTGTTGGCGCGCGCGACGATGTGGCGCTCAAGCCCCTGGCGCTGCAGCCAGCCATCCACCATGTTGGTGTCGGACGTCCAAGGCGTCGGGTAGACATGACGGTGCCGGATGAAGGTTTGCAGGTCGATCAGGGCGCTGACCGGCGCGAACCGGGAGTCCATGATGCAAACCAGATCATCCTCCATCAACACCTGCGAAATCAGGCTGTCCGGGACTCGGTGAAAGCCAGGCCCGAAGCACAGGGCGAGGTCAAACAGACCGTCGTTCAATTGCTCGGCAGGCAACTGCTTCTCCAGCTTTTGCACATTGACCGTCACCGAGAAGCCGGCTGCAACGAAGTCACGCAGCAAATGCGGCAATACCAGCAGCTCGAAATACTCAGGCGCGCAGACCGTAAAGGTGGTCTGTGCGCGAGTCGGGTCGAACAGATCGAGACCGTCATGACACAGGTTGACCGAGCGGAGAATCTGCTGCACATGGTCATGCATGGCCAACGCCTTGCGGGTCGGACGCATGCCGTTGCGGGTGCAGATGAACAGATCGTCCTCGAAGTTGGCACGCAGCTTTTTCAGGCAGTAACTGACCGTCGACTGGCTGACATGCAACGCTTCCGCG
This sequence comes from Pseudomonas sp. P129, assembly GCF_020312195.1. Lineage (NCBI taxonomy): Bacteria > Pseudomonadati > Pseudomonadota > Gammaproteobacteria > Pseudomonadales > Pseudomonadaceae > Pseudomonas > Pseudomonas sp. P129. The sequence goes on from NZ_JAGPYS010000009.1 coordinate 118,924, forward strand.
ACCAGGGTCAGGTTGCGCTGCTCATACACCGAGACAAAGACCATGAGGTCCTGCATGTCCAGCTTTCTCAGGGCATTACTGTTAAGCATCAAGGCATCTCGCTGGCGCTATGACCGGGCGGTCAGGTCAACGCGCACAAGATAGCATCAAAATGCAATCATTCAGCCTGTCTGCCAGTGATGACAGGTTCGCCGAGTGCGTCGCGCAGATGATCAGCATAACGTCGAGGGTCGAGTCGCACCACCATCAACAGCATGATCACGACCAACGCCATCAGTGACCACCATGCACCCGCAAAGCTGCCCGTCAGGTCACGAATCACTCCGGCAAGCAGCGGCGACAGGCTGGCGATCAGATAACCCACGCCCTGCACGAATGCCGTCAGGCTGCCCGCCTGCTGCGGATCATCGCAATGATCCATGGACACGATCAGGCTCATCGGAAAAAGACCGCCAATCCCCAAGCCCAGCAGGCATGCCCACAGCAGGCCCAACTGCTGCGGCATCAAAATCAGCCCGGCAAAGCCGGTCATCATCAATATCAGCAGCACAACCAGCGCCACGCGCTTATCGCGACTGCGGTTGGCCAGCGCCGGAACCAGCAGACCCGATACGACCTCCATCAGGGTCAGAAAGCCCAGCAGTAACCCTGCACCCTGCTCACCCCAGCCGTTTTCCAGATAATAGGGCGCCAGCCAGGCCAACACACAGGTATAGGACGCAGTGCCAAGACCGAAGAAAATCCCCAGCATCCAGGCCCGAGGCATGTGGAAGAAGGTCTGCCGGTGCCCTGCAGCGATTGACGCGTCGGACTGCAACACGTGCCGCTGGGCAAACCAGAAGCACATTGCCAGAAGAGCCAGTAGCGACCAGACCGCCAGGCCGACGCGCCAACTGCCACTGCTGCTCATTAGCAGAGGGCTGAATGAGGCGGCCAGCGCGGCCCCGCCCATAATCGCGGTCACGTACAGCCCCATGTACAAGGAGACGTCGGCCTTGAAGCGCGATTTGATCAACGCGGGCATCAGCGCCTGAATCAAGGCAATACCCAGACCCGCCAGCACAGCGCTGAAAATCAGTTCGGCAGCAGAATCGAGAAACAGACGCGCCAGGGTTGCCAGACCGATAAGCGCCAGTGAAAGCATGATGCTGCGATACGAACCCAGGTAACGAGCAATGCCCATGCCGAAAAACATGGCCAGTCCCATGGCCATGACCGGCAGCATGGTCAGCAACGACGCCGTCCCGAAACCCAGCGGGACGTCCAGACGAATCGCCACCAGCAATGGACCGACCGCGGCCATCGACGGGCGCAGGTTCAGCGCCACCAACAGGACACTGATCATCAACCCCATATTCTGAACCGCCGAGCCACGCATCTGCATACCGTCACCATCGCTATTGATGGTCATGATTAGGCCGGGCGCGTGCTCAGGTGACAAATCAAAATCTGGGCCGTGCTATCTAAAAATCAGTTCACCCATGCCACAGGCAGATTTCAGGCATTCTGCCGACGGCAGCCGCAGGATTCTGCACCCTCGGTCTGTGCGGTTTCAGGCTCAACCACCTCATCCACGCCCAGCCACCAGGTCAGACCGCGACACGGGTATTGCACATAGAACGGCTGGCCCATCATCGGCGTGGCGATCGAGACATTCTGCTCCCAGGCCAGGGCCAGAATGCGATCGAACGGTTCGTGCCAGGCATGCATCGACAGGTCGAAGGTGCCGTTGTGGATCGGCAGCAACCAGCGACCGCGCAGGTCCAGGTGCGCCTGCAGCGTCTGCTCGGGCTGCATGTGCACATCGGGCCACTCGACGTTGTAGGCGCCGGTTTCCATCAGGGTCAGGTCAAATGGTCCGTATTGCTCGCCAATGGTTTTGAAACCATCGAAGTAACCGCTGTCGCCACTGAAGAAGATCCGTTGATCGCCATCGATCATCACCCAGGACGCCCACAAGGTGCGGTTGCTGTCGAGCAGCGTACGCCCCGAGAAATGCTGCGAGGGCGTGGCGACGAACTCGATGCCCGCCACCTCGGTCGACTGCCACCAGTCCAGCTGACGCACCTTGTGCGCAGGCACGCCCCACTCGATCAACGTATCGCCCACGCCAAGCGGCGCCAGAAAGTGCTCGGTCTTTTCGGTCAGCGCCTTGATGGCCATGCGATCGAGGTGATCGTAATGGTTGTGCGAAAGAATCACCGCCTTGATCGGCGGCAACTCTTCGAGGCTGATCGGCGGCTGATGAAAGCGCTGCGGGCCAGCCCACTGCACGGGCGAGGCACGCTCGGCAAACACGGGGTCGGTCAGCCAGAACTGGTCGCGCAGTTTGAGCAGAACGGTCGAATGCCCCAGGCGGTAAACAGTGTTGTTCGGCGCTGCCAGCAACTGTTGACGCGACAGCGGCTGTACCGGAATGTCGCCTGCCGGGCGTGTGTCCTTGGGCTTGTTGAACACCTGATCCCAGAAAATCCCGAGCGTGCGCAGCAGACTCGACGGCTTCATGGCCGCATGATTGCGGTATCGCCCTGCGTGGCGGGACAAGACAGGCAGTGAAGAAGCGTACTTTTTCTGATGTGTCGAGGCCATGGTTCGCTGACTCCTGGGGGCAGGTTGAGGCTCCAGCCGTGCATTCTTCGTACGTGATCCTGTTGCAGGATGTCCGAGGGAAAATATGTAACAGTGTTTTACACTACACGGTGTAGTTTTAAGCTTGCATGATCCTTGGCGACAAGTAAACTGCTGAGTGTAATTTTCTCTAAACGCACGTTTGAAGCGAACCTAATGACCGAACCCATGCGCCTTACCGATCAGAAACGCGAATCCATCGTCCAGGCGGCTATTGCCGAATTCGGCGATCGTGGCTTCGAGATCACCAGCATGGACCGGATCGCCGCGCGGGCCAAGGTTTCCAAGCGTACGGTCTATAACCATTTCCCCAGCAAGGAAGAACTGTTCGCCGAGATGCTGCAGCGCCTCTGGAGCTGCGCCCCGCCGCAGGCTGAGGTGGTTTTTCGCCCGCAAATCGGGCTGCGCGAGCAGTTGCGGGAATTGCTGTGGGGCAAGATGCGCAATCTGACCAACAGCCACTTTATCGACCTGGCCCGCGTGGTGGTCGGCGCCACCATTCACTCACCCGAACGGGCTCAGGTGTGGATGGCGCGTATCAATGAACGAGAAGAAACCTTCAGTGCCTGGATTCGCGCCGCGCAGAAGGACGGCCGCCTGAAGCCGGTTGACCCGGCCTTTGCCGCGACGCAAATGCATGCATTGCTCAAGTCGTTCGCGTTCTGGCCGCAGGTGACGTTCAGTGCTGCATTGCTTACCCCCGAGGAGCAGCACACGGTGGTCGAATCGACGCTGGACATGTTTCTCGGCTGGTACGAAATAACCCGCTGACGCTGAAGCGGTCAGTCCAGCACAACGCCCCGGCACTCACCGAAGCCAATCGAGATGTGCCCTTCGCGATGACAACGGGCACGCAGAAACACCTCGTCGCCACTTTGCAGGAACATGCGCACTTCGCCATTGGGTAATGTGACCGGTTGTTTGCCGCCTGCGGTCATCTCCAGCAGGCTGCCGTACTGACCTTCCTGGGGGCCGGACAACGTACCGGTGCCGAGCAGGTCACCCGGCTGCAATTTGCAGCCGTTAACGCTGTGATGCGCAACCATCTGCGCCACTGTCCAGTACATGTTCAGCGAGTTGCTCAGACCCAGCCTGTGAGGCGCCAGGCCGTCGGCTTTCATCTGTGCAGTCCGCAATAGCACTTCCAGCTCGATATCCAGCGCCCCGCCCTGCTGATCGTGGTCATCGAGCAGATACGACAGCGGTTGCGGATCGCCGTCCGGACGTGGCGGTTGGGCACGACGAAACGGTTCAAGCGCTTCGGCAGTCACCACCCAGGGCGAAATCGTCGTGGCAAAACTCTTGGACAGAAACGGTCCCAACGGCTGGTATTCCCATGCCTGTATGTCACGCGCCGACCAATCGTTGAGCAGGCAGAACCCGGCAATATGCTCGGCGGCCCGATCGATCCCGATGGACTCGCCCTGGGCATTCCCCGGCCCGATCCAGACCCCCAGTTCCAGTTCGTAATCCAGGCGTTGGCAGGGACCGAAAGCAGGAGCGTTCTGACCTGCCGCCAGGGTTTGTCCGCTGGGGCGCCGCACAGCCGTACCCGAGGGACACAAGGTCGACGCTCTGCCGTGATAGCCGATCGGCACGTATTTGTAGTTGGGCAGCAGCGGGTTGTCCGGGCGGAACAGCTTGCCGACATTCAGCGCGTGATGAATACCGACGTAGAAGTCCGAGTAATCACCCACCCGAGCGGGCATGTGCAACGTGCACTCACTCATCGGCAACAACAAACCGGCAACGCCCTGCAGCCTGTCGCGCTGCGGGCTGTCTTCATCGAGCAACTGCAACAAGGCGGCGCGCAATGCCTGGCGGGCAGCGGCACCCAGTGCAAGAAAATCATTGAGCTGGTCGCGGCTGGCAACCTCGGCAACATCGGCGGCCGGTCCCTGAAACACCCCGGCCTCTGTTGCTGCGCGCAGATCGAAAATCCTGTCGCCTATGGCCACTCCGCCACGCGGGCAGGTCTGGCCATGGCTGAACACGCCCAACGGCAGGTTCTGCAGCGGGAAATCGGCATGCCCGTTGGCAGATTCGACCCAGCTACGACGATTGAGCGCGGTAGTCATCAGCGTGGCTCCTGGGTGAACGTCCTGGCCATATCCTTCCAGCAGGCATCGTAATCGGTTTGCAGTTGCGGACAGTCGAGCGCGTGACGACTGGGGCGCAATACCTTGCCGGTTTCGAACATGAAGGCCATGGTGTTGTCGATCCTGTGCGGTTTCAGCTCGGCAGCAATGGCCTTTTCGGCGGTGACATTATCCGGGCCGTGCGCACTCATGCAGTTGTGCAGCGAAGCGCCACCGGGCATGAAGCCTTCGGCCTTGGCGTCGTACGCGCCGTCGATCAGGCCCATGAATTCGTTCATCAGGTTGCGGTGGAACCACGGCGGACGGAAGGTGTTTTCCGCCACCATCCAGCGCGGCGGGAAGATCACGAAATCGATATTAGCCTGGCCATGAATAGCCCCCGGTGAGGTCAGCACGGTGAAAATCGATGGGTCCGGGTGATCGTAGCTGACCGTACCGATCGTGTTGAAACGCCGCAGGTCGTACTTGTACGGAACGTTGTTGCCGTGCCAGCCCACCACGTCAAAGGGTGAGTGCTCCAGTTGCGTCGACCACAGCTCACCGAGGAACTTCTGCACCAGTTGCATCGGCTGGCGACTGTCTTCAAACCAGGCAACCGGGGTCAGAAAATCACGTGAGTTGGCCAGCCCGTTGCTGCCGATCGGGCCCAGTTCCGGGAGGCGCAAGGCGCAGCCGTGATTCTCGCAGAGGTAACCACGGGCGCTGCTGTCGAGCAGGTGCACGCTGAACTTCAAACCTCGCGGCAAGACGGCGATTTCCAGGGGCTCGATGTCCAGCAGGCCCAGTTCGGTAACGATTCTGAGCCGGCCCTGCTGGGGCACCACCAGCCATTCGCCATCCGCGCTAAAGAACGCTCGCTGCATGGAGGTGTTGGCGGTGTACAGGTAAACGCTGACACCCTCGGCCTGCTCTGCCGCCGAGGTGCTGGCGAGGGGGATGAGACCGTCAATGAAATCGGTCGGTGCCGCGGGGATATCGAAGGCATTCCAGCGCAACCGGTTGGGGTTGATCGGCCCCGGCTCCTGACCGGCCATCTGCCGATCCATGCGCTGGTAACGCGAATGGGCTGCCGATGGCTTGATCCGATACAGCCAGGTACGTCGGGCTTCGCTGCGCGCGACCGTAAATGCGGTGCCCGAAAACTGCTCGGCATACAGACCCAGAGGATGCTTTTGCGGCGAATTCTGGCCAACGGGCAGCGCGTCGGGCAGCGCCTCGCTGCTGAACTGGTTGCCAAAGCCCGACTGATAAACCAATGCGTCGGAACTGGAGTGGATAGCCATCTGGACCTCTTGTTGTCATGGGGTCGGGCAGAGACAGGACGAAACATTATTTTACGTAAAGCGATTACGCATAACGTAATTTGAGTTTGCCAGCCGGTCAAGCTATAAAGCTGCCTTTCCCGATCGGCGCACAGCACCCCCATGACCCAGGAAACCGAAAGCCCCGCAGGCGGACGCCAGCAGAAGGTCCAGGCCGCTGAAGTCGGGCTGGGCGTGCTCAAGGCACTTGCCGAACTCGCCCCTGCCACGTCCCTTTCGAGACTGGCCGAACACCTGGGCATGCCCGCCAGCAAGGTTCATCGTTATCTGCAGGCGCTGATTGCCAGTGGCTTTGCCGAACAGGATGCTGTCAACAATCACTACGGGCTGGGGCGCGAGGCGTTGCAGGTGGGGCTGGCCTCGCTCGGCAAGCTGGATGTCCTCAAGGTGTCGGCCCCCTGGCTGGCCAGCCTGCGCGATGAGCTGAATCAGACCTGCTTTCTGGCGGTATGGGGCAACAAGGGGCCGACCGTGGTGTATGTCGAACCCTCGATGGGTGCGGTGACGCTGGTCACGCAGATCGGCTCGGTGCTGCCGCTGCTTGGCTCGTCCACCGGTTTGGTGTTCGACAGCTTTCTGAACGGGCGCGAAACCGCTGCGCTTCGCGAGCAGGAAGTGCCGTTGCTGAGCGCCGCACAGGTGCGTGAGGTCGAGCAGCATGTCGAGCAGATTCGTACCGCCGGCGTGCACCAGATTCAGGGCTTGCTGATGCCGGGTATCAACGCAGCCTCCTCACCGCTGTTCGCCATGGGTGACAAGCTGGTGGGCGTGATCACCGTGGTCGGGCCGGGGTCGGTGTTGAACGACGCGACACAGGATCTGGCGGCCACGCGGCTTTTGCAAACGGCGGTGGCGATCAGCGAGCGCATGGGCGGTAGCCGTCCGTCAGACTGAATCAGGGGGAAGCGCTGGATACCCTGGCAAAATGGCTATCTGCTTGCCACCCTTGAATCGAGCGACCTTCGACGCGGTTACGCCCTTTGGTTTTGGCCAGGTAAAGAAGTCGATCCGCTTCCTTCAGCGCAGCGGTGTGCGCATCCTTCTTCTCTGCTGCGTTGATCGCCACCACGCCCGAGCTGATGCTCAGCCTGCCCAGCGGGCTGGACGAGTGCTCTATACAACTGGCTTCAATGGATGATCTGATTTTTTCCGCAAGTTTCAGCGCCCCTGCCAGGTCGGTTTCAGGCAACAGAATGACAAACTCTTCGCCGCCGTAACGTGCAGCCATATCCCCAGACCGGTCGAGGCTGTTGCCAATCAGCCCCGCCACTTGCCTCAGGCAGTCGTCACCCTGCAGATGGCCGTAGGTGTCGTTGTATTGTTTGAACCAGTCGATATCCAGCAAAATAATTGCGATGGTTGCATCATTCCGGCTAGCCCGCCCCCACTCCTGCTGCAAGGCCGTATCGAAGCAGCGTCGATTGGCCAGGTGCGTCAGGCTGTCCGTGTGAGCGATGATCTCCAGGTCGTTCCTGGCAATGTTCAGTTCCCCCTCCGCAGTGATCAACTGCTGGATTTGCCGATACAGCAGGACGCCCAGAAAAACCAGCGCCAGGATAATGATGCCGGTGATGGTCATGGAGCGCTGTGCATAGGCCCACCAGGGCGCGAACACATGCTGACTGGAGATACCGGCAGCGGCGACGATGGGCAATCCTGACACACGCCGATAGGCATAGATCCTTTCCACCCCATCCACCACGGAGTTGATCACTGCGGTGCCGCTGTCGCTGTACGGCAGATAGCGAGTGAAGATATCGCCCTTGGCCACATTGGTGGTCATCAGTGCGGTTAATGTGGGCCTACGCGCCAGCAGGTCGCCATTGTTCAGAGCGAGGAAGATCACGCCCTTGTCGTCTACATCCATGCGCTGGAAAAACGCCTGGAAATAAGTCACCGGCACCGTGGCCAGGGCAACGCCTGCAAAACTGCCATCCGCCGCATTGATACGCCGACTGACCGGGATGATCATGTCCCCCGTATTGCGGCTTTCGACAATGGAACCTATATGAATGGACGGGTCAGGGTTGTCGCGGTGATAAATGAAGTAGGCGCGGTCTTCGTTGTTTCTGGTCTGCACGCCCTTGGCAAAGGAATTGGCGACCCAGTTGCCCTGGGCATCGTAGATGAACAGCCCCTGAAGCCCTTTGACGTTTACCAGGTCTTGAGCCATCAGCCTGGTCAAGCGGCTTTGCTGCTCGCCTGCGGCGCCATCCTGCTCAACACGCTCGGCAAGGTCTCGCAGCGTGTTGTCAGCCTGTTGCAGGGTGTCCTGAGCCTGTTGCTCAGCAGCAAGCACGATATTGGACACCGCAATCCTGGCGGTGGCCAAGCGCTCGAGCTTGGACTGGTTCATCTGCCAAGCGGTGGCCATGATCAACGATAGACAGACCAGGGCAATAAAGCCGATCAACGCTTTGCTGAGCGCCGAAGGTGTAAGCCTCGTCGAAATAAAGGAAAGCGGCTTCATAGGATTGTCATCAAATTGGCAGTGAAACCTTCTATGCAGTTTCCATACCTTTGCGACACTTAACCTGAACATCTTGTTGCATCAGGTAACGCTGGCCTTAGTTGGATCGATGCCCGCCTGGCTAGTTGCTCAAGAAGTTGTTACAGGTATCCGGTTTTTTGACGATACAGCTTCTGAGCTGTCCGAAAACAGCTGCCGATACGCTACTGTGAGAGGTGCTCCAATGCCAATGTATCGAACGTTGTTTTTCCGGCGTGGCGCAGGCGCGTGTTGGCAGGGTGCTTTCAACGGTGCCGGCACAGCGGCGTTGCCCATCGATCGCTGCGTGTTTCAGGCCCGATCAGCTTATAGCGATGGCCTCAAATGAACACTTACCCGGTCGGCGATGATGACGAAGAACGTATTCGTATCTTGAATGCCTTTTCGTTGATGGATACCCCACCTGAGCACGAATACGATCAGATCGTGCAAATGGCATCGCGGATTTTCGATGTGCCCATTGTGCTGATTTCTCTGGTTCATCGCGACCGGCAATTCTTCAAGGCACGCGTTGGCCTCGATGTCTGCGAAACGGGCCGCGACGTCTCATTCTGCAATTTCGCGCTCATGGGCCGTAACGTTTTTCTGGTACCGGATGCCTTGCAGGATGAGAGGTTCAGCTCAAACGCTCTGGTGGTCGGCGCTCCCTATATTCGCTTTTATGCCGGGGCGCCGCTGATAACCGCCAGCGGTCATGTGCTGGGCAGCCTGTGCCTGATCGACAATAAACCCAGGGAGACTTTCTCGGAGCGAGATCAGCGGGTTCTTCAGGACCTGGCAGTCATGGTCATCGAAAGAATGGAGTTGCGTCGGCTCGAACTGGAGAATGAAGACAGCCACACCCGCTTCATGAATATCACCTCGACTTCACCCGACGCGATCATCTGCTCGGACAGCAAAAACCGGATCATCTCATGGAACAATTCGGCCGAGCTCATTTTCGGGCATCGATCCGAGGACGCCATGGGAAAGCCTCTCGACATCATTATTCCGCCCGAAATGCGCTCCAGGCACCATGCCGGTCTGTCGAGGGTGGCTGCAGGCGGTCCGGCCTCCATCATCGGAAAATCCATCAACCTGACGGCCATCCATCGCGACGGTCATACCATCCCCATCGAGCTCTCGCTCTCACAATGGACGTCTGCCGGCGAGCCACAATTCGGAGCGATCATTCGTGACATCACCCAGCGTGTCGAGGCGGACAAATTACTCAAGCATGCGGCCGAATACGATCACCTGACCGGGCTTGCCAATCGATCGACGCTCAAGAGGCGGATCAAGGAGGCGTGCGATGCTCAGCTTTCAGCAGCCATCCTGCTGATCGATCTGGACGGGTTCAAGGACGTCAACGACACGTTGGGCCACGCTGCGGGTGATTTTGTGCTCAAGGTGACCTCTCACCGTCTTCGCGAACACGTACCGGCCTGCCATATGGTCTCGCGTCTGGGCGGCGATGAATTTGTCGTGTTCCTGTCCGAAACGGCAGACCCCGACAAGGCGATCAAGCTGGGCCTGGAGCTCATCGCGGTCATCGAGGAGCCGATAGAATTTGAAGACAATTCAATCTATATCGGCGCCAGCATCGGCGTCTCCGTAAGGTGTGGCTCCGACTACGATGAGGAGCAAATGCTCGGCAATGCGGATCTGGCGCTCTACCAGGCCAAGTCTGACGGCCGCTCCCTGGTACGCACCTTCACCTCCGAGCATCGACAGACCGCGTCAAGAAGAGGCGCGCTCAGCTCATCGATGCGTCAGGCGTGGGCCAACAAAGAGTTCGAGCTGTACTACCAACCTCAGGTACGACTTGCGGATGGTCGTATCACCGGAGCCGAAGCCCTTATACGCTGGAACCATCCGACACTGGGTGTCGTGTCCCCTGCGGTTTTTCTACCGGCACTGGAAGCCAGTCTTCTTGCGGTGCCGGTGGGCGAATGGATACTGCGTTCAGCCTGTGAGCAGGCAGCGCAATGGCGAAATACCGGCTGCGAGGAATTCCGCATCGGCGTCAACCTGTTCGCCGCGCAGTTTCGCATGCGGGACTTTGCCGAAATGGTTGAAAGCGCGCTTGAAGACTTTTCCTTGCCGGCACACTCACTCGAACTGGAAATCACGGAAAACATCATCCTGCGAAACGAACAGCGCATTATGGAACCGCTGCGCCACCTTCGCTCATTGGGTGTGGGCATCGCATTCGATGATTTCGGTACCGGCTATGCGTCCCTGAGCCTGCTGAAAGACTATCCGGTGACACGACTGAAGATCGACCGCTCATTCGTGAGTGGCGTGGAGCGCAGCAAAAAAGACGAAGTCATCGTCGAGGCCGTCGTCAGGCTGGCAAACGGCTTCAATCTTCAGGTCACGGCAGAAGGCATAGAAACCCGTGAGCAGGAAAGTCTGATGCGCCATTATGTGTGCGACGAAGGCCAGGGCTATCTGTATGGTCGCCCCATGCCGGCGCATGAATTCACCAAGCGTTATATCTCTTCTCACAATTGGCACGCTGACGTGCTCAAGCACAACTGACTCAGAACGAGCCTGGGCAGGCTCGTCTGATCGCGCAATATGGACGCCTCTGGTGATCACTCAGTCCGGCGTCAGTACACCACGCTGGATCTGGTCGCGTTCGATGGATTCGAACAGTGCCTTGAAGTTGCCCTCGCCAAACCCGTCATCGCCCTTGCGCTGAATGAATTCGAAAAATACCGGGCCCATCAGCGTTGCGGAGAATATCTGCAACAGCAAACGACGCTCGCCGCCTTCGGAAGAACCATCGAGCAGAATCCCGCGTGACTTGAGCTCGGCCTCCGGCTCACCGTGGTCGGGCAGGCGGCCTTGCAGCATCTCGTAGTAGGTATCCGGCGGCGCAGTCATGAAGCGCATGCCGGTGGCTTTCAGCGCGTCCCAGGTCTTGATCAGGTCATCGGTAAAGAAGGCTACATGCTGAATGCCTTCGCCATTGAACTGCATCAGGAACTCTTCGATCTGCCCCGCGCCCTTGGACGATTCCTCGTTGAGCGGAATGCGGATCATGCCGTCCGGGGCGGTCATGGCTTTGGAGGTCAGGCCGGTGTATTCGCCCTTGATGTCGAAGTAACGCAGCTCGCGGAAATTGAACAGCTTTTCATAGAAACCGGCCCAATACGCCATGCGCCCGCGGTACACGTTGTGGGTCAGGTGGTCGATGAATTTCAGACCGGCACCGACCGGGTGGCGGTCAACGCCCTCGATGAAGTTGAAATCGATGTCGTAGATCGACGTGCCCTCGCCGAAGCGATCGATCAGGTAAAGCGGCGCGCCACCGATGCCCTTGATGGCGGGCAGGCGCAACTCCATGGGCCCGGTAGCGATTTCCAGCGGTTGGGCGCCCAGTTCAAGCGCCCGGCTATAGGCCTTCTGCGCATCTTTCACGCGGAACGCCATGCCGCATACCGAAGGACCATGCTCGGCGGCAAAGTACGATGCCAGGCTGTGCGGCTCGTTGTTGAGAATCAGGTTGATCGCGCCCTGACGATACAGGGACACGTCCTTGGAGCGGTGGGTCGCGACTTTGGTGAAGCCCATCATCTGAAACACGGGCTCAAGGCTATTGGGCGTCGGTGATGCGAATTCGATGAATTCAAAGCCCATCAGGCCCATTGGATTTTCGTAAAGATCAGCCATGACTGGCTCCTTGCAGGAAAGTGAGAGTGAGTAACCCTGGCAATCACTGTCCTGCGGGCGGCGCACACGGAATCCCTCGCACGCTGCGTGCGAGAAAATCACCGAATATCAGTTGCAGACCAAGAATCTTCATGAGGGCAGCCTACTCCGGCTTGTCCGATTGTGCATCAGGGTGTGCCTGGTAAAAGACCGAGGGCTGCCGGGCCAGATGCTCGACCCGCTGAATACGCACGAATGCAGTCAGGTCGACGCGGTAACGATGCGCTGCGTACAACAGGGGTAGCAGGTAAATATCGCATGGATGCGGTGTTTTTATTTTCGTAAACCCATTACGTAATGCGTAAATTGCGTGATCGGACCCTCGCTGTCAACTCAAGCCTCGCAGCGAATGAGCTAGGATGCATTAACCCGACAATAACAACCCAGGGTGGCTTGATGAACATTCTGTACGACGAACGCATCGACGGCGTGCTGCCTGCCGTCGACAAGCAGCAACTGTTGCAGGCGCTGCAACAGCAGTTGCCCGACCTGGACATCCTGCATCGCCCCGAAGAGCTGCGGCCTTATGAGTGCGACGGGTTGTCAGCCTATCGCACCACACCGATGCTGGTGGCGTTGCCGCGTCATGTGGAAGAAGTCCAGACGCTGCTCAGGCTGTGCCACGCACGGCGCGTACCGGTGGTCGCTCGTGGGGCGGGCACCGGGCTGTCGGGTGGCGCGCTGCCGCTGGAAAAAGGCGTGCTGCTGGTCATGGCGCGCTTCAATCAGATCCTCGAGATCGACCCTTCGGCGCGCCTGGCGCGAGTTCAGCCCGGCGTGCGCAACCTGGCCATTTCCCAGGCGGCAGCGCCCCACGGCCTGTATTACGCGCCCGACCCGTCCTCGCAAATCGCCTGCTCCATCGGCGGCAATGTGGCGGAAAATGCCGGCGGCGTGCATTGCCTCAAGTACGGGCTGACCGTGCATAACCTGCTCAAGGTCGAAATCCTGACGGTGGAAGGCGAGCCCATGACGCTGGGCAGCGACACGCTGGACTCGCCGGGCTTCGACCTGCTGGCACTGTTCACCGGCTCCGAAGGCATGCTCGGCGTCATTACCGAAGTCACCGTCAAGCTGTTGCCCAGACCGCAAGTGGCCAAAGTACTGCTGGCAGCGTTCGATTCCGTGGAAAAGGCCGGACGTGCAGTGGCCGATATCATTGCGGCGGGCATCATCCCCGGCGGGCTGGAGATGATGGACAATCTGGCGATTCGTGCCGCCGAGGATTTCATTCACGCAGGCTACCCGGTCGATGCCGAAGCCATCCTGCTCTGCGAACTGGACGGCGTCGAAGCCGATGTGCACGCTGACTGCGAACGGGTCAGCGAGGTCTTGACACTGGCGGGCGCCACCGACGTGCGCCAGGCGAAAGACGAGGCCGAACGGGTCCGCTTCTGGGCCGGGCGCAAAAACGCTTTCCCGGCCGTGGGTCGCCTGTCGCCGGATTACTACTGCATGGACGGGACCATCCCGCGCCGTGAGCTGCCGGGCGTATTGCGCAGCATCAGGGAGTTATCCGGGCAATACGGCTTGCGTGTCGCCAACGTGTTTCATGCCGGTGACGGCAACATGCACCCGCTGATCCTGTTCGACGCCAATCAACCGGGTGAGCTGGAGCGCGCCGAGGCACTGGGCGGCAAAATCCTTGAGCTGTGCGTCAAGGTTGGCGGCAGCATCACCGGCGAGCACGGTGTCGGTCGCGAGAAGATCAATCAGATGTGCGCCCAGTTCAATAGCGACGAGCTGACCTTCTTCCATGCCATCAAGGCGGCATTCGACGCCAGCGGTCTGCTCAACCCTGGCAAGAACATCCCGACCCTGCACCGTTGCGCGGAATTTGGTGCCATGCACATCCACGCCGGGCAATTGCCGTTCCCCGACCTGGAGCGCTTCTGATGAGCACGATGGACAACGATGTCAGCCAGGCACTGCTCGAGCGGGTCGAACAGGCGCTGCGCGACAACACGCCGTTACGTCTTCAGGGCGGCAACAGCAAGGCTTCTCTCGGTCGTGAAACCGCTGGCGAAGTACTCGATACCCGCGAGCACCGGGGCATCGTCACTTATGACCCGACAGAGCTGGTGATTACTGCGCGCGCCGGCACGCCATTGAGCGAGCTGATCCAGACACTGGACGCCGCAGGCCAGATGCTGCCTTGCGAACCGCCAGACTTTGGCGCTGCGACGCTCGGCGGTATGGTCGCTGCGGGGCTTTCGGGACCGCGCCGCCCGTGGAGCGGGTCGGTGCGTGATTTCGTGCTGGGCACACGGGTCATCACCGGTCTTGGCAAGCACCTGCGTTTCGGCGGAGAAGTCATGAAGAACGTCGCAGGCTACGACGTTTCGCGCCTGATGGCAGGCAGTTTCGGCTGCCTGGGGCTGCTGACCGAGGTGTCGCTCAAAGTGCTGCCAAAACCACGTCTGTGCAGCAGTATCGCGCTGGAAATGGACAGCACGCTGGCCCTGGCGCGCCTTGCCGAGTGGGGTCAGCAACCGATACCGATCCGCGCAGCCAGCCACGATGGCCACGTACTACGCCTGCGCCTGGAAGGTGGTGAAGGTTCAGTGGCAGCAGCCCGGGACCGGCTCGGCGGCGAGCTGCTCGATGCCGCCTACTGGCAGCAGTTGAATGCGCATCGCCTGCCCTTCTTCGATGACCCGCGGCCCCTGTGGCGGCTCTGTGTACCTGCCGACAGCCGCCTGCCGGATCTGCCGGGCGAGCAACTGATCGACTGGGGTGGCGCGCAACGCTGGCTCAAGTCGGACGCGGACGGACAAACCATTAGAGCGATCACCATGGCGGTTGGCGGCCATGCGACCTGCTACAGCCAGGGCGTCGTCGACAGCCCCTTCGAACCGTTGGCCGCACCTGTGCTGCGCTACCATCAGGCACTCAAGACCCGACTCGACCCTCAGGGGATTTTCAACCCCGGCCGACTGTACGCGGAGCTTTGAAACATGCAGACCACATTGAGTGAACACGCCAGAACCCTGCCGCGCGCCGAAGAAGCCGAACGTATCCTGCGCAGTTGTGTGCATTGCGGTTTCTGCAACGCCACCTGTCCGACCTATCAATTGCTGGGGGATGAGCTGGACGGTCCACGCGGCAGGATCTACCTGATCAAGCAGGTGCTCGAAGGTCAGCCGGTCACCGGGAAAACCCGTCTGCATCTGGACCGCTGCCTGAGCTGTCGCAACTGCGAAACCACCTGCCCGTCCGGCGTGGATTACCACAACCTGCTAGACATCGGCCGCGCGGCGGTTGAAGATCTGGCCCCGCGGCCAATCGCCGAACGCATGCTGCGTGAAGGCTTGCGTCGGGTCATCCCCCACCCCGGACTGTTCAAATCCCTGACCGGCATGGGCCTGAAGTTCAGGCCGTTGCTGCCACAGCCCCTGGCCAGCAAGCTGCCGACGACGGTACACCCTGCCGGCCTTCGCCCGCACACCGGTCATGCGCGCCAGGTGCTGCTGCTGGAAGGTTGCGTTCAGCCGGGCCTGTCGCCCAACACCAACAGCGCCACGGCGCGGGTGCTGGATCGTCTGGGCATCGGCATTACGGCGGTCAGCCAAGCGGGTTGCTGCGGCGCCGTGGATTATCACCTCAACGCACAGCAGGCCGGGCTGGACCGGGCGCGGCGCAACATCGATGCGTGGTGGCCTGCGCTACAGGGCGGTGCTGAAAGCCTGATCCAGACGGCCAGTGGCTGCGGAGCCTTCGTCAAGGACTACGGCCACCTGCTGCGCCATGATCCAGGCTACGCCGACAAGGCCGAGCAGATCAGCGCGCGAACAAAGGATCTGGTCGAACTGCTGCGCGACGAGCCCCTGGAAACCCTCGGCATAAAGGCCGAGACGCGCCTGGCGTTTCACTGCCCGTGTACGCTGCAACACGCGCAAAAACTCGGCGGCGAAGTCGAGCGCGTCCTGACTCGTCTAGGCTTCAATCTGACCACAGTGGCGAACGGTCATTTATGCTGCGGCTCTGCAGGCACCTACTCCATCACCCAGCCTGCCATCGCCCGCCAGTTGCGCGACAACCGCATGAATGCGCTGGAGAGCGGCAAGCCGCAGGTCATCGCCACCGCCAATATCGGCTGCCAGACCCATCTGGCCAGCGCCGGCCGAACGCCCGTGCGGCACTGGATCGAACTGATCGACGCGGCACTTGGCACGCCTGAATCACACTGAACCCTATTCAATAATCACTGCTCCGGAGAACCCCATGAAGATCAAAGCCGTCCTGACCCAGACCGAAGTCAGCCTGATGCTCGGCGCCGCACGTGAAGAGGCGCAGGCCAATGGCTGGGCCGTGTCCATCGCCGTCGTTGATGACGGCGGCCATTTGCTGGCATTCGAGAGACTGGACGACGCCGCCGCCATCAGCAGCTACATCGCGATTGAAAAGGCGCGTACCTCGGCACTCGGCAAACGTGAATCCAAGGGGTACGAAGAGATGGTCAATGGCGGGCGCACTGCATTCCTGAGTGCTCCGCTGCTGACGTCGCTGGAAGGCGGTGTGCCGGTCATCGTCGACGGCCAGGTCATCGGTGCGCTGGGGGTTTCAGGCGTGAAGGCCGAACAGGATGCGCAGATCGCCAGGGCCGGTGTCGCAGCGCTTGACGCCGACTGACCGGTCGACCCGGCTGGTACCACGCAAGCCAGGCCACTGCTGGAGTCTTTATAGCCGGTAGATCGAAATCCAGCTCATGTCCGGATGGGAGGAGTAGATATACGTGCCGGTCTTGTTGAGGACCGCGCCACCTACTGACGGAAAGTAAGCGATGCAGGTGGCGATCCCCTTCACCGTGTCGATCCGGTAGACATCGTAATTACAGGTATAGATCGCGTACACATAGCGGTCATCCGGCGTCACCCCGATGACTTTCACCGGGTAGCCCTGCGTGCCGATCCTTTCCCGATAGAAGGTTTTATTGGTCGCGGCATCGATGATGTAGACCTCGTCGATGCCGCCGACATACAACCAGGCGCCATCGGAACTGAAGGCCATCGAACGCGGGTCGGAAAACCCGGGGATGTCATGTTGCAGGTAATCGACCTTGCTGATCGCAAGAACATCGGTAGGCGCGGTCCGGTCAACCAGCATGGTCGCGTAAAACCTGTCGTTCAACGGGCTGATCCCGAGGGCCAGCGACGCGTTGGTCAGGGCGCCCAGATCGAACTCGTTTTCGACCGTGTAATTCTCGGTCTCGATCAGGCGAATCAGCCCGCCGAGCGCGTTCTGAAAGGAAAGGCAGATAAAACGGCCATCGGCACTGCACAGGATCCTGTTGACGTTGGCTGCCGGAAGTATCCTGATCACTTCGCGCATGCGCGTATCGACCACGTAGCACCTTTTCTGGCCGATGGTGTAAAGCCTCTTGCCATCGGGACTCAGGGTAATCGCGCCCGCCCCTGCCCGCTTGATGGCCCCCGTCACGCTGGCGCTGGCGATGTCGACCACACTGACTTCCCGGCCGCTTTCATGAGCGACATACAACGTGGTTTCATCGGGGCTGATAGCGATCTCTGCGGGTACAAAGCCCAGCGGGATAATGCCGGTCAACCACGCGATGTCCAGGGGGACACCTGAACCGACGGGGTCGACGATATGCGTCAAGGCTCTAACGTTCTGAGATGCTTTTTTTTGCATTTCTCTCACCTTTCAATAGGTCTTGTAAGACCGCCAGAACGGGGAATAGATAAGAAGATATATCCCCGTCATCCAACGATGCGGCCAAGACACTTATGCCGCTCCGAGCCAAAAACGTAAGGTCATTGAATACTCAACACGGGGGGATGGGTACTGTCAGAAATAACAGTCGAAATGGGCCGCAACCGCTCGAATGAGGGTATCCCCGACAGTGCAGGACAGCACGGTCGGGCACTCCAGCCCGGAGGCATCGAGCCCGCAGAGCGCCCTTACCATTGGTCAGCGCAATGAACCGGGGAAGCTCGCCAGGGTTAGCCGGGGAAAAGACTCAAGAGCTTTCCCGCACCACCAGCTCAAACCCGAGATCCACCTGCGGATGCTGGGAGACCCCGTCAAGCAGGCCCAGCAATACCTGAGCCGCACGCTGCCCGACTGCTTCCCTGGGCGTGCGTATCGAGGTCAGGCGCGGCACCATGTGCGCGGACCCCGGCAGGTCGTTGAAACCCACCAGAGAGACCCGTTCGGGAATCGCGACGCCCAGGCGCAAGGCCTCAAGTGCAGCGCCCTGCGCCAGGTCGTCGTTACAGAAGAACACCCCGTCGACATCCGGATGCTGGTCAAGCAGACGCGCGAACAACTCCCCGCCCAGACCGATCGAGGAGGCCTGGCGGGTCGAGACCTGCAGCGCCGGGTCGAACAGCCCCGCGCTTTCCAGCACTCGACGGAACCCTTCGCCACGTTGCAGTACCCGAGGGTCGAGCTGGGCGGCCATGTACGCCAGCCGACGGCGGCCACGCCCGAGCAGGTGATGCGCGGCTTCAGCGCCGGCCTGTTGTTGCGAGAATCCGACGCAATAAGCGCCCAGGCGGGTGTCGAGTTCCATCATGTGCACGCAGGGTATACCACTGGTTTCAAGCATCTGGCGGGACGCTGCCGTGTGGTCGAAACCGGTCAGCAGAATACCGCGCGGGCGATTGACCAGATGGTTGCGCAGCAGCTTCTCTTCCTCTTCGGGCGAGTAATGGTAGTTGCCGATCAGCACGTCCAGGCCACGCACGCGCAACACGTCCTGAATGGCTTCCAGCGTCTCGATGAACAGCTGGTTGGAAAGCGATGGCACCAGCACCACGACGGTCTGACTGCAGGAAGAAGCCAGCGCCCTGGCTGCCGGGTTGGCTACATAACCCATGCTCTGCGCCGCAGCGCGGACCTTTTCGACGAGTTCAGGCGCTACGGTGCTGATCCCGCGCAACGCACGCGAAGCGGTGATCGGAGAGACGCCAGCCAGCTTCGCCACCTCATTGAGCGTGGGCCGGCCGGTCGAGCGGGAACCAATGCGTATCATGCGTTGCCAACTAACATAGGGGTTGCCAAATGTGTCGAATGCCCCATAAGGTAGCGCTGTCTCATGGAACGTGACAATGCTTTATCGCTGGTTTCACAGGGGTTGCCCGGTTCGGGTCCCGCGGAGAACAGCCTCCCATGCTTATTGATGAGCCCAAAACAACGACAAATAACTGGAACAGCCCGGGCTGAGACTCATGTCCACCCGCAAGAAGACAGCGCTGTCTCCAGATGAGGTGCCTACTGTGACAACTGCGAATACTGCTATTTCCGCCCTTGTGGTGATGGGTGTGTCTGGCTGCGGCAAGAGCGCCGTGGGTGCCGAGATCGCGCTGAACAGCGGCGGCCGCCTGATCGAAGGCGATGCGTTCCATCCACCGGCCAACATCGAAAAGATGAGCGCCGGAACCCCCCTCAACGACGAAGACCGTGCCGGCTGGCTGACCCGCCTGGGCGAAGAGATGGCTGCCGCCCTCGCCAAGGGTGAACACCCGGTCCTGACCTGCTCCTCGCTCAAGCTCATCTATCGCCAGCGCCTGCGTGATGCGGTGCCTGGCCTGGGTTTTGTATTTCTGGAACTCAGCAAGGAACTCGCCGCCGAACGTTGCTCGCACCGGCCTGGGCACTTCATGCCCGCCAGCCTGGTGGACAGCCAGTTCGCGACCCTCGAACCGCCTTATGGCGAACCGCTGACATTGATCGTGGACGCCTCCCAGCCTATCGATGTCATCGGCAAACAAGCCGCAGCATGGTGGAAAGGCTCTCACGCCTGACACAGGCATGAGTGCAAAAGACAGCGCTGTCTTGCGCACACACGATTGAAGTCGGCGCTGTTAACAGTTCCTTAAAACAATAAACCGGAGAGACACCCATGTTCGGTATGACCCATGAGACGTTCCTGCTCGTCGATGCGTTGGTGACCATCGTCGGCCTGGTGCTGCTGATCACCACCTTCAAGGTGCACCCTTTCGTCGCGTTGACCCTGGCGGCAGGCTTTCTTGGCCTGACCTCGGGAATGCCGGTGGAAAAAGTCATGAAATCCTTCCAGGACGGCTTCGGCGGCGTACTGGGCTTCGTTGGTATCATCCTCGGCCTGGGCACCATGCTCGGCAAGCTGATGGCCGACTCGGGCGGCGCGGACCAGATTGCGCAAACGCTGATACGCACCTTCGGCAAACAGAAAGTGCACTGGGCAATGATGTTCTCTGCCTTTCTGGTGGGCATCCCGCTGTTCTTCGAGATCGGTTTTGTCCTGCTGATCCCGCTGGTGTTCATCGTCGCGCGGCGCACCGGCGTGCCCATCGTCAAGATCGGCATTCCGCTGCTGGCAGGCCTGTCGGCCGTACACGGTCTGGTTCCTCCGCATCCAGGTCCGTTGCTGGCCATCGGCATCTTCGGGGCTGACATCGGCAAAACCATTTTCTACGGACTGATCGTTGCGCTGCCGACGGCCATCATCGCTGGCCCGATCTTCGGTAACTGGATTTCCAAAAGCATCCCCGGCACACCGTCCAAGGAACTGATGGATCAGATCGCCAAGGAGTCGAGCACTGAAAACCTGCCAGGCTTCGGCATCACGCTGGTGACCATCCTGCTGCCGGTCTTCCTGATGCTGCTCAAGACCTTTGCCGACGTGGTGTTGCCGGAAAACAACATGTTCCGCATCTGGATGGACCTGATCGGTCACCCGATCACCGCCCTGCTTGCCGCGCTGTTGCTGGCGTTCTACACCTTTGGTGCCGCGCGTGGTTTCGACCGCAGCAAGATCATGAAGCTGCTGGACCAGAGTCTGGCCCCGGTGGCGGCAATCGTGCTGATTGTCGGCGCAGGCGGTGGCTTCAAGCAGATGCTGGTCGCCAGTGGCGTAGGTGACGTGATCGGGCACATGGCCGTGCAGGCGCAGATCAACCCGATCATGCTGGCCTGGCTGGTTGCGGCGGTCATCCGCGTCGCAACAGGTTCGGCGACGGTGGCAACCATTACCGGTGCTGGCATCGTAGCGCCGGTGGTCGGCCTGATTCCAGGGGTCAATCGCGAGCTGCTGGTGCTGGCAACCGGCGCCGGCTCGTTGATCCTGTCGCACGTCAATGACGCCGGGTTCTGGCTGGTGAAGCAGTACTTCAACATGACCGTTGCCGAGACCTTCAAGACCTGGACGGTGATGGAGACCATCCTCTCGGTCGTCGGCCTGATCTTCATCATGCTGTTGTCAATGGCGGTGTAAACCCCGGCCAAGCCTTCGCGGGAGCTGAAGCCCGCGAAGGCCTGGCCCCGCCTCACACCTGTGCATCACCCCACTCCAGTCCCCCCGCAATACCCCGCATCAGCGTGGACACGAAGGTGATCCGCAGTCCCTTCCTACACACTCGCTCACCACTTTCATTTGAATTTTCAGAAAGCACGGGCAATCTGGTGCAGTCATGCCTACGCTTGTACTCATATCGAAATGGCTTGAGCAGCGCCGTCGACCGAGAGGATGACGACCTGAAACGGTGCAGCGGTTCACGTTACTTTTTATATGACGCCAGTAAATACGGGCATTTTCACGTCGAAACGGGCAGAATTGGCGCACTCGTCGTATCCGGGATGCAAATCTCGATGACAAGAAAATGAACCGAGGGAATTTAATTCACCTGTGCGACGTCATAAGACGGATGCATTTGGATGCACTCGGCAACAATCACCACGCAAAGGCAAACGCCAGCCTCTTGAGAGAGGCGTTTTCAAGAGGCCATCAAGGAAAAGATTATGTTGATACTCACTCGCAAAGTAGGCGAAAGCATAAACATCGGTGACGAGATCACCGTCACGATTCTTGGCGTTCAAGGGCTTCAAGTCCGCCTGGGCATCAATGCACCCAAAAATGTTTCAGTGCATCGTGAAGAAATCTACAAACGTATCCAGGCAGAACTGGCTCCCAACCAGGACCCACAATAATTCTCGCACTCCCCCTTATTCAATGCTGATTTGCCGTTTATTGGCAGACCGGCCATACGGCGTCCCTGGGACGCCGTTTTTTATGGCCGCCATTCTGCGCTTCTCTGCTGCACCCGCTTAACCGGCTTGAAGGCCTAACACCGCCTGCATGAATCCGTCCGAAATGAACGTCTCGGCAGCTACAGGCTGATGAGCGAGTCTGCGCGTGACCGCCTCCAGTACCGCTCGGCTGGCATCATGATGAAACTGCCAGACGCCGTATATCCGGCCGTCGAAGGCGGGTTCGCTGCCTAATTGCGGGTCGACGCCCAGCCCGGCGCCCAGGCCGAAAAGATGCAGCCCCCTCATTCGACGACCGTGCTGATCGACTGGACAGCCGCCAGCGTCCGAGTCGAGACCACCCTTGGCCTCGCGCAAACTGACGGGGTTGCCATCGGCATCCCACAGTCTCGGCAACACGGGCTGATAGCCAGAGCACTGCACGATTACAGTCGAGTCGGCCAGGGCCAGTCGGGCCTGCTCATGTTCATCGGAGCGTCCGCCCAGTGTCTGCAACATCTGCACGCGCACGCCGGTTTTGCCTACGCGGCCGCTTTGCAGCGCCTCGCGTCCGATCTCCAGCGCACGGTAACGCAAACCTCCGGAACGGTTGACCCGACCTGAAACCGGGCAGACATCACACTGCGAGTCGAATGCGTAACCGGCCGCCTGTGCCAGCTCGGCACTTTCGTAAAACAGCCTGATACTGCTGCGATGAACCAGTGTCAGTTCCTGCAGGCCGGCAAACTCCAGTGCATCCGCCAGATTCTCCAGCGTCGAGAACGCGCTGTGAGATCCCCCGACGATGGTTATGCGCCCGTCACCGGCCAGCGCCGGGGCAAACACTTCGCGCAACTGCACCGCGTTCATGCGTAGCAAGCGGTCGGCGCTCTGGACAGTGCAGTGCTCCGGCAGCGCCAGGCCTTGTCGGGCAAGATCATCAATCAAGTGTTGTGGATCCTGTCGCCCGCCCAGGTTGAGTACCAGCGCCTGGCAGCGCACGCGTCTTTTGCCATGCACACTGTCAACGCGCAGACAGAACTCGTCGCCCTCGCAAATGACTTCATCAAGGCGGGTGCCGGACCATACTTCTACGCCATAACGTTGCACGATGTGGTCCAGCACCAGCCTGGCTGCCTCGGCCATGAGCACGCCCACATCCGACAGTTGCGGCGCGCTCTGTGCCTGCGCCTTGATGCGCCAGTAGGCTGCCGAGTATTCGAGGGTCTCGAACACCTCGCGCAATGCAGGATCGCGAAGGCAATCGATGAATACATCGCCTACCGAGTTGGCAGTGATCCGGTAGTCTCCCAGCGCACCCGCCCCGGGCCGGTCACTTGCATCAATGACAATCAGTCCTTTCGCAGCAAGCCCGGGCATCGCGCCGCTCTTCAGGGCGTTGAACAAAAAACCCATGCCTGCCAGCCCGGCACCGCCCACCACGCAACCGCAGGCTGTTTCCATACAGTTATCAAACATAATGATGCTCCATCGTCATTTTCATACGTTGGTGCAGTCCAGAAGTTCTGGATGATCGAATACCTGGCTGATAAGGCGAACCAGCGTCCATGCACGATTCGAGGCGAAACATACGCAGCAGAATACACACGCGCTCATTCACGGCGCTGAGGAGACGCCATGGTTAGAAAAGGTGGTCTTCACAAAAAATTACAATACTGCAGGTACAGTTTGAAGTTTCAGACCTGCCAGAAGGGATGCGTCATGCTACCGCCCTTTTTAAGACAGCGCTTTTATCAACCTGCAAAGAGTGACAATGCGTTACAAAATAAGTCGGCAACTGGATAGTTGCAAAGAAACGCGGGAGTGTCAAACGGGCTGCCGGAGGCCGCCATCGCTCAGTGTCGCTGTATAACCTGATGATTTGAATGACCTTGCATCTTTTAATCCTTGAAGGCCACTTCAAAAAGATAGTGTTCGATGACATTAACGCGCTCAATGCGTTCAACTTATTTTTTATCGTCTGCGCTAAAAACAGCATGCTTTCGACGCTGTTAATTTGACGAGCTCAAAGCGGTTGTGCGCCACCAGAAGTTTCGCGGTCATGAAGACCAGACGTGCCCCGTTCCGGGCGCTGAATGAGGCCGCCACAGCGCCCATAAAAATGACAAGGCCCCGATCAGCGATGATCAGGGCCCTGTAACGTGATGCCGCGGCATCAGCGGGGTGCAGCCGTATCAGGCAGCGCTGTAGTACGCTTTCGCTACTCGAGTCGTCACCGGCTCTTCACGCAGCTCGGCCACCAGCGCAGAGATGTCCCGAACCGTATTGATACGGCTGAGCGGCAGGCTCTTCTGACGCTGGGTGCGCCCCGATACCGGGTCGCTTATCTGCACATTCATCTGCTCGTTGGCAATCGTACAGGTGCAACGCAACGGCAGAAACGCACGTTCCACAATGCTCCTGAGTTCTAACTCGGACAGTCCACTCGCGATCATTTCTTTATCTCCTTATGTGTGTAAGCATGTCCCGGCAGTGACAAAATTTTGATAATTTTTTATTGTTGATGACTTTTTAAAAACGGCACGCGCCAGCCCGCCAATTATCTGTCGCCACTTACGTGATGCTTAAACCCGTTATACACGGTGCCCTGCACTTCAGGCAACTTCCATAACTGAATATCCCGCGCCCTTTTAACGCTGTTTCTTATTGAGGGTATCCACAGAAAAAACGATTCACCGTCATGATCTTCAACAAAATGGCACCCGGCGTGAATCACAGCGGATAAAAGGCGCGCGAAGCAAGAGAATAAAGACTGACGAACGGTCAACGCCTGGAACGCAAGCGGCTCGACACGGCACGCACGCCCTGTTGAAAAGAATCGCGCGTGCCCACTTGAAAACTTACTCTTGTGTATGTTCCAGGTCCTTGCCGGACAGCCGCAGATGAATCAGCGCAACACGCTCGCCGCGCTTATCGCGCTTTTCTTCAATGTGGAACGGACGAAACCCCATCCGCGGATAAAACAGCAAGCCTGGCACGTTGTGGTTGAAGCATGACGCGATCATTTCGCTCGCTTCGTGCTTGTCGAACGCGATCCCCATCATGGTGGTGATCATGAAGCGCCCTACCCCTCTGGACCGGGCCTTCGGTGCGATGATGACGTTGCCCAGCGAACAGCGGCCGCGAAAGGTGCAGTGAGAGAAATTGGCAAAGCCTACCACCTCACCGTCCATTTCGATGACGGTCGAGTCATGACGCGTTTGAAGCGCTTCACTGAGTTGTGAGGCAGTCAACGGGTACGTTGCCCTGGGGAACATGTAGAACAGCTCATCGGCATTCTGCGGCAGCTCGCAGATGAGAGGGACGTCTTTTTCTTCCAGGGGACGGTGAGTGAACATAGGCGGTAACCTCTTGAAGAAATTGAAGAAAGCGCGGGTATACAGCTAGCAGATTGGTGCAGCGGGCGACGGAAGGTGACAAAAACACAGCGCCCTCGCTGACACAGCATAATCCGCAGCTATCGAAAAGGGCTACCTCAATAGCAAAACGTGCTAATGAGCAGCGCTGTTGACCCCGCCTTTGAGCCACCTTGCGCAAGGTGTTGAAGCGATGGGTTTTACTCGAACATCGCGTTCCCGTTCAGCCTGTCAGTAGGCGCAAGTACGCAATATCCTGTAACCCGGTATTCGTCGGCGGGTCTTGCATCCCGAATGCAGATTCTGCATTTATTTCACTTTGTTGACCGGACTATTCCTTTTATGTCGATTTCGCCACTGGCCCGCTTCAAAGCCCGTCCGCTCAGATGGGTTTGCATGATAGCCATCATTCTTGGCCTGCCCGTCGGCTGTGCAGTGCTTGAACACAAGGAGCGCGAACTGGTGTTTCGCATCGAGCCCGGTACCGCCAGCTGGTACAGCGGTCTGCCGGCAGATGTGCAGGAAATCGAACTCAGTACACCGGCATTCGGTACCTCGCAGAATATCCACGCATGGTGGTGGCCCGCTGCGGACAAGAACGCCCCGGCGGTGTTGTACCTGCATGGATCACGATGGAACCTCACCGGCCAGCTGTTCCGTATCCAGCAACTCAAGGCACAGGGCTACTCGATACTGGCGATCGATTACCGGGGTTTCGGGCAAAGCATGGGCCAACTGCCTTCGGAAAGGTCTGTATATGAAGACGCACGCATCGCCTGGGAACGCCTGAAGCAATTGCAACCCGACCCGCAGCGCAGGCTGATTTATGGACACTCTCTGGGCGGTGCGGTGGCAGTGGATCTGGCTGCCGAGCTGGGCGAAGACGCTGAAAAGGACAATGCACCCATTCAGGCCCGCGGGCTGATCATCGAATCCACGTTCACCAACCTCGCCGATGTGGCCACCGCGCTTGCCAACACATCGTTGCCGGTGCGTTGGCTGCTGTCGCAGAAGTTCGACTCGCTGGACAAGATTGCAGACATCCATATGCCGGTGCTGATCGTGCACGGCACCGAGGATCGCTATGTACCGGCACGCTTCAGCGAACAGTTGTTTGCAGCCGCGCGGGAGCCGAAGAAACTGTTATTGGTGCCTGGCGGTACGCATAACAACAGCATGCAGCTCGGACAGCCCGCTTACAGCCGGGCCATTCGTGCCCTGTTCGATAAACCGGCATCACTGCCTCAGGTGACAAAACAGGGCAAGTACTCAAAGAACGCCGGTTAGACAGCGCCGGGTGCGTGGCAGTAGTCTTCGGATTCATGGCCTAAGGACCCCGCAATGAACTGTATTGTCGAGTATTCAGACCCGCATCACCGCCTGGCGGTCATCCAGCTGTGGAAGACCGTCTTCAATGACGACATGCCACACAATCGCCCAGACCTGTCGATCGACAAGAAACTGGCTGTCGACGACCATTTGTTCTTCGTTGCTCTCGCGGATGACGAGGTGGTCGGCACACTCCTTGCCGGCTATGACGGGCATCGCGGCTGGCTGTATTCGGTCGCCGTCGATCCGCAACAGCGCGGCAACGGCCTAGGCACCCGGCTGGTCAGGCACGCAGAAAAGTCGCTTGCGGATCTCGGCTGCGTGAAGATCAACCTGCAGATCCATACCTTCAATGAAAGCGTGCAGGCCTTCTATAAAACCCTGGGCTATACGCCTGAGCTCATTATCAGCATGGGCAAGCGGATCGATGCCAACGTAACGGCTCAGTCCTGAGCTGTCTGCCGAGGCGACCGAAACCATCGGGCGCCTCAATCATTTATTTACATGAGAATTAATATCAAATTACAATTATTGCTATTAACGTCCTAGCAGAGCATCTCCCTTGAGCACTTCCTTCCAATGCCCTCGCCGTCCCGGCTCTTTTCTGCTGTCCGCGCTTTCTCTGGCGATGTTCTCCGGCGGCGCAGTGCATGCTGCCGAAACCGCAACGCTGCCCGCTACGCAGGTGTCGGCAACCGCGACCGAAGCGCAGGAAGGCTACAGCGCCAAAAGCGCCAGCACTGCGAGCAAGAGTGACGTACCGCTCAAGGAAGAAGCGCAGTCGGTCAACGTGGTGACACCGCAAACCATCGCCGACTACAACGTGCGCTCGCTGGACGATGCCATGAAGTTTGTCAGTGGTGTCAGCCAGGGCAATACCCTTGGCAATACCAAGGACTCGCTGGTCAAGCGCGGCTTTGGCACCAACGATGATGGCTCGGTGCTGCGTGACGGCGTGCGCTCGGTGGTGTCGAAAAATTTCGGTGCCACTACCGAACGCGTTGAAGTGCTCAAAGGCCCGGCCTCGCTGCTGTACGGGGCGATGGAGCCGGGTGGCGTGATCAATGTGATCAGCAAACAGCCGCAATACGTGCAAAGCACCACGCTCAGTGGCTCGGCGTACAGCGAAGGCGGCGGCAGCTTCGGCATCGACACCACCGGCCCGCTGGGTGACTCGGGGCTGGCCTACCGCCTGGTGGCCGAGCGTCAGAGCGAGGACTACTGGCGTAACTATGGCGTTGACCAGCACACGCTGGTCGCGCCGTCGCTGTCCTGGACCGGGGAGCGCGCCAGCCTGACGCTGGCTTACGAGTACAACGATTACGTCAGCCCGTTCGATCGTGGCACGGTGTTCACCGGCGGTCATCCGGCCGATATCAGCTACGACAAGCGCCTGGACGAAAAATGGGCAAATACGGTCGGCATCAGCGAAACCGCTACCGCACGCTTCGAGTACCAGCTCAGCGATGACTGGAAAGCCCGCCTGACCTACGGCTGGAACAACGACCGCTACAGCCTCTCGATTGCCCAGCCGAGCACGCTGTCCAGCAGCGGCGTGCTGCGACGCCAGGCCAATGGCGGCCATTACGATTATGAAACGCGTTATGCCAGCTGGGACTTCATCGGCAAGCAGGAGGTGTTTGGCCAGCAACATGATCTGCTGATCGGTGCCGAGCAGGAGGATTCCGACAAGTACCGCGGCAAGACTTACCGCAATGGCGTACAGGGTGGCTTCAATATCTTTTCGCCCAGCTACGGCAGCCTGGCGGAGCCCAGTGTTGTCAGTACGACCACCAGCAACCTGAGCAATCAACTGACCTCATCGTCCATCTACCTCAAGGACAACTGGCATCTTGATGACCGCTGGATTCTGGTCCTGGGCGGCCGCTATCAGCATTATGACCAGCACATCGCCCAAGGCCTCGGCGCCAGCCGCAACACTAATCTGAACAAAAATGACGATATATTCCTGCCGATGGCGGGCCTGGTATTCAAGGTCAATGAGGACCTGTCGTTGTACGGCAACTACAGCCGCTCTTTCGTCCCCAATGATGACGTCAACGATGACGGCACCACCTTCGACCCGGAAGAAGGCCGCAGCTACGAAGTCGGCGCCAAATATGCTCTGGCACCGGAACTCGACTTCAACCTGGCGGTGTTCGACATCGAGAAGAAAAACGTCGTTACTCCTACCGGCGTGACCGGTGTCAGCGAAGCCGCAGGCAAGGTAGGTTCACAAGGCATCGAGCTGGACGTGACCGGTCGAATTGCCGAGCGCTGGGACATGATCGGCACTTATGCCTACACACATACCGAAGTGCTTGATGACCCCAAAAACGAGGGCAACCGTTTGAGTCAGGCACCGAAACATACCGCCAGCCTGTATCTCACCCATCACCTGCAAGTCCCGTCCGGTCTGGGCGAATGGCATGCCGGTGGTGGCGCGCGCTATGTCGGCGATAGGGCGGGTGACAACGCAAACACGTTCTACATGAGCAGCTACACCGTGGCTGATGCGTTCCTGCGCTGGGATGTGCCAATGGCAGGTTATAAAACCCGCCTTCAATTGAACGTGGATAACCTGTTCGACAAGCAGTACTACCCGTCCAGTACCGACAGCCCGTTGCAGGTCAATGTGGGTGAACCACGCACCGCACGCCTGAGCGCCAGCGTCACGTTCTAAGAGGTTGCCACGAAGCAGGCCTGCGCGGGCTTGCTCCGTGGGCAATCAAACGGATGAATCAGAACTTCATTCGGTAAAAACTGATCAGCGCTTCATTGCCATACAGGTATTCGAACCTGCCGATGAATGCGCTCTTCTCCAGCCACTCGTTAGGGCCCAGAGCGACCTGAAAGCGTGGTGTGCAAGTGCACTGGTAATGGCCTTCGCTGATTGGCCATAGCCCGTTCTGAAGTTCGTGCTGGCCCGTTTCGTCAACGAGCAGAGCACCCCTGCTTTCAACGTTGATCATTTCGCCCAACTGGGTGACCAGCGTGAAACGGGTTTCGAGAAAGGCAAGCTCGGATGACAACTCAACCAGCGTATTGCTGCCGCCGGAGAGTACCGAGCCGCTGAAGTTTTCGCCGTAAAACTCCCCGCCCACTACATTGCTGTTGCTACGCAGTCCGTCGCTGCATATCCCCATGAGCACAGGCGCGTCGGTCTTCAGAATCACGGTCAGCACTTTTTCAAGATGAGGAGCGGCTACCGTTTTACCACGAAAAGCGCGTTTGACGGATTTGTTGAAGTCGATAATGGTCATAGAACTGTTCACTCCATCTTTGAATGGATTCGGGCAACGAATGGCCGGGTGCAGTCCATCGGCATTTATCTACGCCTGCTTTTCCAGTAAGCTCCACGGAGTCGACTGAAATCGTACCGAACGGTTCAGTTCCAGTCTAGGGAATTTTGTACACGATCTGCTCACTGGAGAATTGAGGATATGAATGAAGGTCCGTACTGAAGCTCGCCGCGAAGCCATCATTGATGCCGCAGCAAGTGTCTTCCTCGAAATGGGCTACGAGCGTGCCTCGATGAATGAAGTCACCAAACGAATGGGTGGCTCCAAGGCAACGATCTATAGTTACTTTCCCTCCAAGGAAGAACTGTTCATCGCTGTGGTCAACAGGCTTGCAACTGCCCATCTGGCCGACGCGGTTTCAGAGCTGGCGATCCAGGATGACAAACCGATCGATTTGCGGGCCCTGTTCACGCGCTTCGGGGAACGCATGCTGATGGTGCTTATCAATGATGACAAGGCATTGGCCGTGTATCGCATGGTAGTGGCCGAGTCCGGGCACTCGGACATCGGCATGATGTTCTACGAGTCCGGCCCCAGCCAGTGCCTGCAGACAGTTACCTCGCTCATGACTCTGGCGATGCGAAAAGGCCAGTTGCGTGAAACCGATCCGCACATCGCCTCGTTGCAGCTGACCTCGCTGTTGACTGCCGAGACCGACATTCGCCTTTACCAACAGGCGCCCATGCCGCTGAGCATCGAAGAAATTCGCGCCATGGTCGAACGCGCAGTGGATACCTTCATGTTGGGTATGGAGAAACGTTGAGTCTGCATAACAGAACCAGCCGGTACTGATAAGAACCGTAATTGCAACCCTTCTGACACACCTTGTTACTCTTTTGCAGCCAAGTTAATCCGAATGAGGGCGATAGCTGTCTACCCTCTCGGAGAAATACTCATGATCCTGCGAAAACTCAACCTGGCCGCGCGCTCGACGCTTTGTTTCGGCGTGTTCTGCCTGATGATCATTGCCTTGGGCTTGCTTGCCCTGCGTCAGGCAGCCGAGCTCAATGCGGCGGAAAAATTCATCGAGACCAATGTGCTTCCGAGCGTGAAACAGCTCGCATCGATCGATCGGGAGTTTGTCAGTATCCGCGGCAACAACGCCCGTGTGCGCAATCCGATTGAGCCGCAGGATCGAAAGACCAAGGCGCTCAGCGATATCCAGCAGTCGCGCTCGCTGATCGCCGGCTATTTTGACACGCTCGGCAAATTGATCGTGACTCCGCAAGGGCGCCAGGCCTTCGACGAATTGTCCCAGGCACAGGCCGGGTATCAGGTGGCACAGGATCGCTACCTCGCCTCGGTAGCCGCCGGCAATCTGGAAGCTGCAGTGGCAACTTCCAATGGCGAAATGAAAAGCGCGGCCGATCAGGTTGAAACCGGGCTGAAGAAACTCATTGGCGTCAACGACGCCAAAGCCGAGAAAGCCGGCGCTGCCGCTAACGCTGCCTATCAGCAGACGCTGTGGATGGTGGGCATTTTCATCACCGTAGGCGTCATCACCACGCTGCTCCTCGCCTGGATGTACACCCGCAGTCTGACTGGCCCGATTGGCGATTCGTTGAGTATCGCGCAACGCATTGCCACCAATGATCTGAGCCAGGACATCCCGCAACATGGCACTGACGAGGCGGCGAAACTGATTGCCGCACTCGCCACCATGCAGTCCAACCTGCGCAATGCCCTGACCCTGATCGGCGACTCCTCCACCCAGCTGGCTGCGACTTCCGAGGAAATGCATGCCGTCACCGAAGACGCCTCGCGCACCATTCTGCGCCAGACCAACGAGATCGAAATGGCAGCCACCGCCGTCAACGAGATGAGCGCGGCAGTAGAGGAAGTGGCCAGTAACGCCGCATCGGCATCTGAGGTGACCTCGCAATCCAGCACTGCAGCCATGGCTGGGCGCGCGCAGGTCGATGAGACCGTCACGGCGATCAACCTGATGGTCTCCAAGGTGCAGATCACCTCCACTGAGGTACAAGGCCTGGCCGTCATGGCGACGGATATCAGTAAGGTGCTGGATGTGATCCGTGCCATCGCGGAACAGACCAACCTGCTGGCACTCAACGCAGCCATCGAAGCGGCTCGTGCAGGTGAAGCCGGGCGGGGTTTTGCGGTGGTGGCGGACGAGGTCAGGGCGCTGGCGCATCGCACCCAGCAATCAACCCGTGAAATCGAACAGATGGTCGACTCGATCCAGACCGGCACCGGCAATGCTGTCAGCGCAATGGAGCAGACCAGCGTTCAGGCCCACAAGACACTGGAGATGGCCAATGGCGCTGGCAAGGCGCTGCTGGAAATCACCGAATCCATCAGCCAGATCAATGAACGCAACCTGATGATCGCCACCGCCGCCGAAGAGCAGGCTCAGGTCGCTCGAGAAGTCGACAGAAGCCTGGTCAGCATTCGTGATCTGTCCAGCCAGACATCCGAGGGCTCCAATCAGACGGCCATCGCCACTGCCGAACTGTCGACCCTGGCTTCAAGCCTGAACCGTCTCACCAAGCAATTCCGCGTTTAAGCCCCTCTGCCGGGAAGCTCGCTTCCCGGCATCTCCCCTTGTCGAATGGCCTTCCCTGATCTAAGTTGTACGACGACAGATGAATTCTGTCATCTGAGCCGGTTTCGCTCACCTTCAATAATCACAAGAAAAGGGATGAACATGAAAAAGCTGACACTGCTGATGGGGTTTCTGTGCCTGTTCACCGGTTACGTCGCGGCCTCGCCTTCCGACGAGACCGATGTCGCCAATGCCGTAGACAAACTGACACAAGCCATGTGGCACAAGGACATAGCGCAACTCGATGCGCTGACCGCCGACAACCTCACGTATGGTCACTCCAGCGGTACTATCCAGGACAAGAAGGCATTCATTGCGGACATCGAAACCGGCAAGAGCGCCTTCAATGACCTGAAGATGCTCAATCAAAAGATCACCCTGTCCGGCGACGTGGCACTGGTGCGCAATCACTTTTCGGCTCAGGCGGTGAACAGCGGCAAGCTTGTGCCGACTGAAATCGAGAACTTCCAAATCTGGCAAAAGCAGAACGGCCAATGGTTGCTGATCGGCCGTCAGGCATTCCGCTTCTGATTCCAGGTTACCAGCGCAGCGCCAGACGCTACTGCTGCGTGCCGAACATTGCCGTCCAGTAAATTCCTGCGTCACTTTTGGGGTCCATTGCGTAGGCTGCGCCCAGCTCGCGGAAATCCGGATTCATCAGGTTGGCGCAGTGGCCCGGGCTCAGCAGCCAGCCATCCACGACCTTGCGCGCACTGTCCTGGCCGGCGGCAATGTTCTCGCCCACCTGCTGACCCACATACCCGGCCAGTTCGGCGCGGTCGCCAGGCGTGCGGCCGTCGCGATCCTTGTGGTCAAAAAAGTTTTGATTGGCCATCGCCTGGGAATGACGTTGCGCAGCGGTCCCCAGCACCAGGTTCCAGGCCAGCGGCGTGGTAGCGGCGAAGGATTGTGTGCCGCACTGGCGTGCCTGAGTGCGGGCATTGTTGATCATGCCCAGAATCTTTTGCCCCTCTGCCTGCCAATCGCCAAGACGCGACGCGACCAGCGAGCGCGCCAGCACGATACGCCAGTCTCGCCCTTCGCGGCTGACCCCGATGTCGACGAATTGCGGGTCCAGCACCACGCGGCAGAAACTCTCCAGCACCGCCTTGAGTGCAGCGTCTGCATTGTTCGGACCGGACAGGCTTATCGCCTGGACAGTGACCATCGGATAGGAAGCACGGGTCAGCGCCTGTTGCAGGTCCAGATTGCCACTGGCCGGCAGCACCAGACGCGCGTCGCTGGTCAGCGGCGGCAGTTCCATGGACACCTGCTCGCCGCAGCGCTGCGCCTGGCCGCGATAGGCATTGAGGGATTCGATCAATTGCGTTTCGTCGCCGGCCAGCGCAGCACTGGCAAACACGCCAGAGCACAACAAGGCCAGAAAGGATATCGACACTCGCGGGAGCGACAGGCGCAGAAGGTAATGAATGACAGGCATGAAAAGTCTCTCTCGGGCTGAGTCCGCCTATGATGCGCGAAATGACCCGGTCGGGCGCAACGCCTTTTTTATGCCTGACCGGAATTTAACAACCGATCGGGCCCAGACGTGCGCCAGACAATGCCTCGTGAGGACGACTTACAGCTTGAAGTTGGCAACCAGTGAGTTGAACGAAGTGGCCAGTCGCGACAGTTCCTGACTGGACGCGCTGGTCTGGTTGGCACCGGCAGCGCTCTGGGTCGACAGGTCCTGAATATTGATCAGGTTGCGGTCTACCTCGCGGGCCACTTGGGCCTGCTCTTCCGAGGCGGAAGCAATGACCAGATTGCGCTCGTTGATGGTGGCTACACCCAAGGTGATTTTCTCCAGCGCCGCGCCCGCACGCAGGGCCAGTTCCTGCGTGTTGGTGGCCAGCGACAGGCTCTTGCCCATCGCCGCAACCGCGCCGTCGGCACCTGACTGCACGGTGCTGATCATGCCTTCGATTTCCACTGTCGATGCCTGGGTACGGTGCGCCAGGGCCCGAACCTCGTCAGCCACCACCGCAAAACCACGGCCCTGCTCGCCAGCACGTGCAGCTTCAATGGCGGCGTTCAAGGCCAGCAGATTGGTCTGCTCGGCGATACTGCGAATCACGTCAAGCACCTTGCTGATTTCCCGCACATGCCCGGCCAGCTCGGAGACAGCGCCAGTGGATGCGGTGATCTCGTGGACCATGGTGGTGATGCCCTTGACCGTGTGATCGACCTGACCACGGCCATCGACGGCATCGTCTGTAGCGGACTTCGACGCTTCGGAGGTGGACACCGCGTTGCGCGCCACTTCTTCCACTGCGGCAGTCATCTGATTGACGGCTGTTGCCGCCTGCTGGATTTCGTCGTTCTGGCGAGTCAGCCCGCGGGTGCTTTCATCGGTGACGGCGCTCAGCTCTTCGGCAGCGGAAGCCAGCTGGTCCGAGGCACTGGCAATCTGTTGAATGGTGTTTTTCAGACCGCCCTGCATATCGGACAGCGCGTTCAACAGTTGTCCGGCCTCATCGCCACTGGTAGAAACAATAGGCTGAGTCAGGTCACCGCCCGCAATGCGCTGAGCACTGGCGACTGCAACAGCCAAAGGACGGGTGATCATGCGGGTAATCAGCACGCCCAGCATGATCGCCACCAGAAACGCGATCACCACACCAATCTCCAGCATCAATACCGAACTGGCCTTCAGGTCGGCAGCAGCGGCTGCGCCTTCCTTGATCTGACGATTGTTGGAGTCGATCATGACGCGCATGTAACTGCGCACCTTGGTAAAGCTTTCCGAGGACAGGCTGTTCAACTGGGTCCGGGCAGCCTCGTAATTACCCGCCTTCATCAGGTCGACAACCTGTTGAGAGCCGGAAATGTAAGCGGGCAGCATCAGTTCCAGCTGGTCACCGGCGGCGCGCTCGTCATCTTCCAGAGGCGTGGCGCGGTAGATCGCGAACACTTTTTGCGCACGGGCCAGGTCATCACTCAACGCCTGACGAACTCGATCCTTGTCCGTTTCGGAGACACCGCCATCCTGCGCATCCAGCAAACGGTACAACCCGCGGTTGTGAGCGGTGAAGCTGGTCAGCGCTTCATTGGTGTTGCTGACCGATACAAGGTTGTTGGAGAAGGTCAGCTCAAGGGCGTTGGCCAGGCGGGTCACGCCCACCATTCCCAGAGCGCCGACGGCCAGCGTAATCAATGCACAAATGATGAAAGCAGAGAGCAGCTTGGTGGAAAACTTGGACTGACGCAGGACGTTCATGGGGCTTACCTGTTGCTGAATGAGGAGTGGTGTCAGTGCCGGAATGAGTTGATCAAACAGCGATGATGTCATAATGACTTCACCTCATTTGGATCGTTCCACGGCCTCCTCGCTTTTTGATAAAAAGGGCTTTGACAAGTCGCACGTGTGCAACTAATGCCCTCTATCGGTCCTGCCTCGTTCGCACGCTCTTCTTTAATCAGTGCAGCCGCAACGTTTGCGACACGCCGTCTGCCAGGCCATCATTGCCTAGACGTTGCTCGGCGAATGTTCTCGCTTCAAGGGCCATGCGGTCCAGATGGCGGTCGCGTTGCTTCTCCGCATCGACCATCGCGCTGTTGCCATGCTGTTTGAGCAAATAAGCGTGGATCTGCCGCACTTCCACCGAGTTGTAGATCGGCGCGATATCCATGACCGCAAGCAAGCCGTCAGTACCGTGATCACGCGTGTTCATGATGACCTGCGGACCACGCGCACCCAGCACCTGAAAACCCATCGCCTCGAAATACGCGACTTTGCCGACCACGCAATACAGCTCTGCGTGCGGATAGCGACTGGTCATTTTCTCCAGCATCGAGCGTGCGATGCCCTGACGGCGGTGGCTGTCGCGCACCGCCATGTAAGCTACGGCGCAGGCCTGCGGATCATCCTGCACAGGCAGGTACAGCAAAAAACCCAATACGGTTTCAGGGTCCTCGTCGTCCAGCGCGACGATCAGCTCCACGGCCAGCTGCTGCGAACCGTCCATGGCATTCAGGTACAGATGCACCTCGTACCCCACGCCGTACTGGTAAAGGTTGTACAGCGGGTTGCTCGGCGCGATGGCTACCAGGCTGATGTCAGTCACGTAATCGACGACCATCTGCTGGATCTGGCTACGGATGAATTCCGGCGGCGGGGTGTGTAGCAGCATGATCGTTGGCATGGGACAAGGGGCTCCATTAAAGAGGTGTGTCTGTACAGAATGTGGCCACATGATAGCGCGTCGAGGCATTCAAGGCCGATATTGTCATATTGCCAGCATTCTGCAGCGCGGCACCTTAGGCTCTGTACGAAAAGTGGCTGCGCTCGGTGATGCTTCGTTAAAAACAGGCTCGGAATGCTCATTTACAACACGTAGACTCCGCTTCCTCGCCTGTTTTTGCCTCGCCTGACCTTCGCTCGCCGACTTTTCGTACAGAGCCTAGTTACAACTTATACGATGACCTGGAAAAAGAATATCAAATAGCCACCTACTGACAAGATGGCCACAAGTATCAGTACGATCGTACCAGCGCACATCACGGCCATCTGTAGTGCTACCAGACAATAAAGCTGATAATGATTCACATTGACCTGAACACGGAGAAAAACAGCGTGTTTAATGACTGCCGACATGTAATAAAAATCAAATATTTTCAATGAGATGCATAACTAGCAAAGGCAGGAAAATATAACTTGATCCACCGCATATGAACGTGCCCTCAGTGCACCATATCAACGGGTACAAACATTCTTTACCGGGTCTACCTTTTGCCCGAGTATTTATCTCAATCGCCCCGATACATTTTTATAATCACTGTGTTTCCCTCACGCGCCTAAGATAACCCGGCCTACTAAAAATATGAGGGATTCAAAATGCCGTTATTAAACTGGTCCAGACACATGGTGTGTTTAACTGCAGCCGGTCTGATTACTGTTCCGACCGTTTATGCCGCTGACACCCTGACCCGCGACAATGGCGCCGTCGTCGGCGACAATCAGAACTCTCAGACCGCAGGCGCCCAAGGGCCTGTCCTGCTGCAAGACGTGCAACTGCTGCAAAAGCTGCAGCGCTTTGATCGCGAACGCATTCCTGAACGCGTCGTGCATGCCCGTGGCACCGGCGTCAAAGGCGAGTTCACGGCCTCGGCCGACATCAGCGACCTGAGCAAGGCGACCGTGTTCAAATCCGGTGAGAAGACCCCGGTATTCGTACGCTTCTCCTCCGTGGTTCACGGCAATCACTCGCCTGAAACCCTGCGCGACCCGCATGGCTTCGCCACCAAGTTCTACACGGCTGACGGCAACTGGGACCTGGTGGGCAACAACTTCCCGACCTTCTTCATCCGTGACGCCATCAAGTTCCCGGACATGGTCCACGCGTTCAAACCTGACCCGCGTACCAATCTGGACAACGATTCGCGTCGCTTCGACTTCTTCTCCCACGTACCGGAAGCCACCCGTACGCTGACCCTGTTGTATTCGAACGAGGGCACCCCAGCGGGCTATCGCTTCATGGACGGCAACGGTGTACACGCCTACAAACTGGTCAACGCCAAGGGCGAAGTGCACTACGTGAAGTTCCACTGGAAATCCCTGCAGGGCCTCAAGAACCTTGATCCCAAGGAAGTCGCTCAGGTCCAGTCCAAGGATTACAGCCACCTGACCAACGATCTGGTCGGCGCGATCAAAAAGGGTGACTTCCCGAAATGGGATTTGTACGTTCAGGTCCTCAAACCTGAAGAGCTGGCGAAATTCGACTTCGATCCACTGGACGCCACCAAGATCTGGCCGGACGTTCCCGAGAAGAAGATCGGGCAGATGGTCTTGAACAAGAACGTCGATAACTTCTTCCAGGAAACCGAGCAGGTCGCCATGGCCCCGGCCAACCTGGTTCCAGGTATCGAACCTTCCGAGGACCGCCTGTTGCAGGGCCGTGTGTTCTCCTACGCTGACACCCAGATGTATCGCCTTGGCGCCAATGGCCTGAGCCTGCCCGTCAACCAGCCCAAGGTTGCGGTCAACAACGGCAATCAGGACGGTGCGCTGAATACCGGCCACACCACCAGCGGCGTCAACTATGAGCCGAGCCGTCTGGAACCGCGTCCAGCGGATGACAAGGCGCGTTACAGCCAGCTGCCGCTCAGCGGCACTACCCAGCAGGCGAAGATCACGCGTGAGCAGAACTTCAAGCAGGCGGGTGATCTGTATCGCTCCTACAGCGCGAAAGAGAAGACTGACCTGGTGCAGAGCTTTGGCGAGTCGCTGGCCGACACCGACACTGAAAGCAAGAACATCATGCTGTCGTACCTGTACAAGGCAGATCCTGACTACGGCACTCGGGTAGCCGAAGTCGCCAAAGGCGATCTGAGCAAGGTCAAGTCCCTGGCTGCAAGCCTCAAGGACTGATGATCTGATACCCCGTCCCGGTGCTCTGTCGCCGGGACGGTTCCCGTCAGGAGAACGCTCCATGAAGCATCTGATCTATGGCTTGCTGCTGTTTTCCGCAGCCGCAAACGCCACACCACCGACACCCACTCCCACTCCAGCGCCTTCAGAGCTGAGCGCCGAACAGACTGCCAGCCAGCTGCGCACGCTGTTTTTCGACGCCTCCCGTGAAGGCAACAACCCGATGCTGGACACCTTTATCGAAGCTCATTACGACCTCAATATCCGTGACGAACAAGGCTATACCGGCCTGATTCTGGCGGCCTATCACGGCCATGAAGACTCGGTGATACGCCTGATAGACGCCGGAGCAGACCCCTGCGCCAAGGACAATCGCGGCAATACGGCGCTGATGGGTGCGATTTTCAAGGGTGAACTGAGCATCGCCAAGCGTCTGGTGCAGGCAGATTGTGGTGCGAACCTCACCAACAATGCCGGACAGACCGCCGCCATGTACGCCGCCTTGTTCAAACGCACTGAAGTGCTAAAGGAACTGACCGACAAGGGCGCAGACCTGAGCATTCGTGACAGCATGGGCAATGACGTGGAAGGCTTGTCCAAAGGTGAATTCCAGGCGCCGCCCACCCGCTGACGGCTGCTGGAATCAGTCTTCGCGCTCGATCATTTCGTAGATGCGGCTGGCAAACGCTTCCATGGTGAAGGGTTTGGTGAGCACCCACATGCCCGGATCCAGATGGCCGTTGCCAATGATGGCGTTCTCTGCGTACCCGGTGATGAACAGCACTTTGAGGTCGGGTCGAATGATGCGCGCAGCATCGGCCAATTGCCGGCCATTCATGCCACCCGGCAACCCGACGTCAGTCACCAGCAGGTCGATACGCGCATCGGACTCCAGCACCTTGAGCGCGGATGCACCTTCGCCCGCCTCGATCGGAATGTAGCCCTGATCCTCCAGCACTTCAGCCACCAGCATGCGGATGGTCGGCTCATCGTCAACAATCATTACCGTGCGCTCGGTCTGTGCAGGCGCCGATCCACAGGCATCTGCAGCCTCGATCTCTTCTGGCGCCCCGAGGTAATGACGCGGCAGGTACAGGCACATGTTCGTGCCCTGACCAGGCTCGGAATAGATGCGCACCTGCCCGCCGGACTGGCGCACGAAACCGTACACCATCGATAAGCCCAGCCCCGTACCCTGCCCCAGTGGCTTGGTGGTGAAGAAAGGGTCGAATGCCCGATTGATGACCTCGGGCGACATGCCTGTACCGGTGTCGCTGACACACAGCGACAGGTACTGCCCGGGGATCAGGTCGCGGCCTTGCGAACCGCGCTCGTCAATCCATCGGTTGGCCGTCTCGATGGTGATCCGCCCGCCTCGCGGCATGGCGTCCCTGGCGTTGATGCACAGGTTCAACAAGGCATTTTCCAGTTGCGGCGCGTCGATGAAGGTTGACCACAACCCGACCGAGGTCACGACTTCCAGAGTGATGTGCGGCCCGACCGTGCGCCGAATCAGCTCTTCCATGCCGATCACCAGGCGGTTGATGTCGACCGGTTTGGGGTCCAGGGTTTGCCGGCGCGAAAACGCCAGCAATCGATGAGTCAGTGACGCCGCACGTTTGGAGGCATCCTGCGCAGCCCCTAGGTAGCGATCCAGTTCATTGAAACGGCCCTGGCTCACCCGTGTCTTGAGCAGTTCCAGCGAGCCCGTGATGCCGGTCAACAGGTTGTTGAAGTCGTGGGCGATACCGCCAGTCAACTGGCCTACGGCTTCCATTTTCTGGGACTGGCGCAAGGCTTCTTCAGCCTGGCTCAGGCGCTCCTGCTCGCGCAGCCGTTCGCTGACATCGTAGGCAAACAGGTAAGCGCCAATGGCCTGCCCCTGAGCATTGCGCAGCGTGCTGTAACGTATTTCAAAATGGCTGGCCGGATCGTTCGAGTCGCTGAAGCTGACGCTTTCGGCGAACTCTTCGCCCGCTAATGCGCGCGTCCAGCGCCTTTCAAGATCAGCCT
Organism: Pseudomonas sp. P129; assembly: GCF_020312195.1. NCBI lineage: Bacteria > Pseudomonadati > Pseudomonadota > Gammaproteobacteria > Pseudomonadales > Pseudomonadaceae > Pseudomonas > Pseudomonas sp. P129. The sequence continues at coordinate 160,107 of NZ_JAGPYS010000009.1, forward strand.
TGCTCTGCGGCCGGTCGTCGAGCAGGTCGAGCATACTGTCACCCACTTGCGGCCGGATGCCGAACAGGCGCTCGAACTCGCGCAGTGCCGCGCCATTGATGGCCATCCAGCGAAAATTGCAGTCGACAACATGAATGATCGCATTGGTGCCGTTGACGACATCGGCCAGCACATTGCGCTCGGCCACGGCTTCGACAATGCGCGCCTCCAGTGTCTCGTTCAGCTGCTTGAGCGCCAGTTCAGCGCGCTTGCGTTCAGTGATGTCTTGAAACAGCACAGCGACCTGCCGACGGCTGGCCGGCTCGATGCGAAAAGCGGTCAAGGCCAGATAGCGCCCGGTGGCCACCAGTTCGCGTTCAAAACGGATCGGCTTGCCGGTCCGCAACACGTCGCCGTAAAACTCCACCCAGCCATCGGCCTCCTCGCGAACCATCTCACGCAGCTTCTTGCCCACCACGTTGGAAATGCCGGCGTGGTACTCGTAGGCCGGGTTGGCTTCAACGTGAATGTAATCGCTCAGAGGACCGTGCGGCCCGTCAAAGAATTCAATGATGCAAAAGCCTTCATCCATGGCGTTGAACAGAAAACGATAACGCTCCCGGGATTGCGCCAGGGCGTATTCGGCCTCCCGCCCCGTGACGCTCAGGCTCTCTTTAAGCGAAGCGTTTTCCTGCTCCAGAGCCGCTAGCCGGCTCTGGAGATGCTGTAAATCTGTCGGGGTCAAAGCGGCGGCACCTGAGGCATTGGTTGCGCCGCTTTCCCGTCATGCGGGGCGGCACGAGCACGCTACGAGAAAAACCACTCGCATGCAAAAAATAATGGCGTTTTGAGCTCGTAAATTGTCGGTTCTCGCCAGACCAGAGCGAGAGACGATTTGGTGAGCAGCCTTCACCAGCACAGAAACTTACCCTGCAGGACCGCTCCCATCGCCGCAGCGATGTCAGTTCGATGTTGAGGCTGCGGCATGCAGGCGCAGCCATTGGTCTGCGACTTGCCCCATGTTCTTGGGCTCGCCATTGTTGATCCACGCCATGAATGGCCGATCGAACCTGAACGACGGCCCGCACTGCAAGGTCATGAAGCGCCTGACGTTCTGCGTATTCCGATAGGTGTCATCCACCGGCGTGTCGCGCGTGATGAGGTCGGAGTGCCAATCGAAAGCCATGCCTTATTCCTTCTGCTGTCGGGCTGCAGGCACTCTTTATAGCGGGATTCTGGTCCAGTCGCGAGGTTTGGAAGGGCTTGTGGCGTACAGGAAATTGCGCAAACCCGCCTCACTCCCCCGCAAACGGTACCAGCGACTCCAGCAGCCACGCCCCCGCAGGCCCCAGACTGCGCTGGAACGACCAGATGACGTCCACCGCCGAGCGCCGTGGCCAGCCTGAGACTTGCAGTTCTTTCAGCAGTCCGCCCGAGTATCGCGACACCAGCCAGCGCGGCAATGCCGACCAGCCAAACCCGAACGCAGCCATGTCCATCAACAGCAGGTAATTGGGTGCCGACCAATGCCGATGGCCGCTGGTGGGCAGGTCGTCAGTGGGGATGCTGTGCTCGATCAGCGTATTGAGGCGCAAGGCGCGATAGCGGGCCAGCTGTTGGTAATCGACCCGTTCCAGCGCGGCCAGTGGATGTTTGTGCGACACGAACAGCCCGAAATCGGCACTTTCATCGATGGTCGCGTGACCGATTTCCGGTGGATAGCTGGCTTGTGCCGACAGCAGCCCCAGTGAGGCCCTCCCCGACTGCACCAGGCTGATGGCGTCGCCATGCTCGGCGAACACGCATTCCATCTCCAGCTCTGGAAAGCGTTGATCGAGCTCGGTCATCAGCCGTTCGAAATCGGCAAACTGGTTGGCATCCGACAGCACCAGCGTCAGCCGTGGCTCGACGCCTGCCGCAAGCCGCGCAGCCGCGCGACGCAGCCGGTCCGAGGCGCACAGCAGATCATCGACACGGCCCAGCATGACCCTCCCCGCTTCGGTCAGGACCGGTTGCCTGGAAGAGCGATCGAACAGCTCCAGGCCCAGATCGATTTCCAGGCGGGCGATCGCTTCACTGATGGTCGATTGACTCTTGCCCAGCCGGCGTGCGGCGGCGCTGAACGAACCCAGGGCAGCAATCTGGGCGAAGGCTTCCAGGGCTTCGGGTGAATAACTCATGGCACTCTCAAATCGGTTTAACCGATGGTATTGATTTTCAGCTTAACGCAAACACCGATGATAATGCTGCCATCAACCAGCACCAAGGGCAGCGTAGTTATGAGTAACAGCCAACCGCACATTGACCAGCACCCCGGCGTCGCCAGCAAAACCCTGCGTGAGCGGGCACTGCATGCCGCGCTGTTCGAGGTCGGCGGCGTGATTCTGGTCGCACCACTGCTGGCCTGGCTGATGAACCAGTCACTGGCGATGATGGGCGCCATGACGGTGATGATCTCGACCATCGCCATGCTGTGGAACATGACCTACAACACGCTGTTCGACCGCCTGCGCAAGCGCTACGGATTTTCCATGAGCCTGACGGTCCGCGTCCTGCACGCAACGGGTTTCGAAGCCGGACTGATTCTGGCCGTGGTGCCGCTGGCCGCCTGGTGGCTGACGATCAGCCTGATGGAAGCGTTCTGGCTGGACATCGGTCTGCTGCTGATGTTTCTGCCTTACACCCTGCTGTTCAACTGGGCCTACGACACACTCCGTGAGCGCCTGGTGCAGCGACGTCTGGCAAGGTGCGAGGTGTGATGCATCACGCACATGCATACGGTGCATCAAATGTTCTCACTGGATAATCAAATCCTCGTCATTGCACACTGTCCCCCACTGACCCAGGCAAGGACACCCTTCGATGACAACTGAAGTACTCAAACTGGCGGCGTTCAGCGATGGCGATCGCGGTGGCAACCCGGCAGGTGTGTGGATTGGCGATGCGTTGCCCGATGATGCTGTCATGCAGCAGATTGCCGCCGACATCGGCTTTTCCGAAACGGCGTTCGCTGCGCCTGTCGAAGGCGGCTGGCGGGTGCGGTATTTCTCGCCGCTGGCAGAAGTACCTTTTTGCGGGCACGCGACCATCGCCCTGGGCGCAGCGCTGGCGGCACAGCAAGGCGATGGCGTGTTTCAGCTGACACTCAATCAGGCGCAGATTACCGTCGAGGGCCACGCGCAGGGCTCGCTGACGTCGGCGGCGCTGCAATCGCCGCCTACCTTCAGTAAGCCGATCAGTACGCCGGTGCTGGAAGAAGCCCTGGCGCTGTTCGGCTATAGCCATGCCGATCTGGATGAGCGCATTACCCCCGCGCATATCAATGGCGGTGCCGGGCATCTGCTGCTGGCGCTGAACAGCCGGGCCAGGCTCAAGGCCATGCGCTACGACCAGCAGGCGGGTCACGACCTGATGGTTCGTGAAGGCTGGGCAACGATTCTGCTGGCGTGGGCCGAGACCGATCAGTTGTTCCACACCCGCAACCCGTTTGCGTTCGGCGGCGTCTACGAGGACCCGGCCACCGGTGCGGCCACAGCAGCACTGGGCGGCTATCTGCGCGATATCGGCTGGCCGCATGGCGGTTTGATAGACATTATTCAGGGCGAGGACATGGGCAGCCCATCGCGCCTGCGCGCCGAAATCCCGCAGCAACCGGGAAGCTCGATCCGGGTGTCGGGGATGGCGCGCAGGTTGTAATACCGATCAGGTCCTGAGCTTGCTGCCGCCGATCGCCACGCCTACCAGCATCACGGCGACGATCATGAACGCCAGTTCAAGGCTGCTGACATGGGCGATGAAACCGATTGCCGCAGGACCGATCAGAATCCCGGCGTAGCCGACTGTGGTAATGGCCGGGATGGCCACGCTTTCAGGCATGGTCTTCTGCCGACCGGCTGCGCTGTAGCAGACCGGCACGATGTTCGAGCAACCCGCCCCCACCAGTGCATACCCCAGCAGCGCAGCCTGCCAGAACGGGATCAATGTCGCGACGGCCAGGCCCGCCGCGGCACACAGTCCGCCGAGAATGATCACTCGAGTGGAGCCGACCCGTTTTACCACTGCATCGCCAAACAGCCGTCCCAGGGTCATGGTCGCGGCGAATACCGCATAACCCAGCCCGGCATAGGAAGGCTCGACCCCCCGCAACGAGGTCAGGAATACCGCGCTCCAGTCGAGCATCGCGCCTTCGGCCAGGAATACGGTGAAGCACAGCAGGCCGATAAACAGCACCACGCCACGCGGAATCGCAAAGGCCGGTCCATCGGACGGACTGCCATAGGGCAATAGATTTGGCGCCGCTTTCGCCAGCGCGGCCAGGGTCAGCACCACCACAATCAGCATCGCAGCAAAAGGCGAGATACCCAGGCTGAGCAGGCCGGCGACACCCGCCGCACCGACAATCCCGCCGAGGCTGAACAGGCCGTGAAAACCCGACATCATCGTCTTGCCGCTGGCGCGCTCGACAATCACCGCCTGCACGTTGGCCGTGCAATCCACTCCGCCCATGCTCGCACCAAACAGAAACAGCGTGGCTATCAATAACGGCAGACTGGAAATCGTCGCCAGCAGCGGCAGGCACAGGCAGATCAACAGCGTCGAACACACCAGCAGGCGCCGACAGCCAAACCGCGCCGCCAGTGCGCCCGCCAGCGGCATCGAAATGATCGAGCCCACCCCCAGGCACAACAACAAGAGCCCGAGTGTGCCCTCATCAAGGCCCATCCGCTGTTTGACGTAAGGCACCAGCGGCGCCCACGAGGCCACGCTGAAACCGGCAATGAAAAACGCGATACGCGTCGAAGACTGTTCCGCCCGAGCCTTGGCATCCTGGGCTGCGGTGCTGAAAGAGGTCATGCATGCTCCTTGTAATTTGCCGAGTACGGTCACACCGACCAGCGCGACAGCCTAACAAAGCTGATCGATTAGCCAAAACCTCTGATGCACTTAAAGGAGGCTCGTTCCATCGCCGTGCGGGGGACGTCTGATTTGCAGCTTTTTGCACCTCAGGCCAGTAGACTGGCGAGCACGCGCACCAGACAGGTGCGTAATCTGTCGAATCAGCTGTTGCGGAGGCCGTTGTGTACAAAGGTGTGGTGCTGTCGGTCCTGGCGTCTACGCTGTTCGGGGTCATGTATTTCTATACGTCACTGATGACCCCGCTCGACGGTGAAGAAATCTTTGGCTGGCGCATGCTGCTCACCGTGCCATGCGCGACGCTGTTCATGCTGGTCAGCGGTGACTGGCGGCGAGTCCGCGAAGTGGCTGTCCGGCTCAGGCAGCAACCGCTGCTGATCTTCGCCCTGCTGCTGTCTTCGGTGCTGCTCGGTGCGCAGCTGCTGATCTTCATGTGGGCACCGCTGCACGGGCGCAGTCTGGAGGTATCGCTGGGCTATTTCCTGCTGCCGCTGAGCATGATTCTCACCGGCCGCGTGGTGTATGGCGAGCACCTCTCCTACCTGCAGAAAGTCGCTGCGGTGTTTGCCATGATCGGCGTGGGGCATGAGCTGTGGCGGCTGGGCAGTTTCTCCTGGGAGACCCTGCTGGTCGCGGGCGGCTATCCGCTGTACTTCGTGCTGCGTCGCAAGCTCAAGACCGATCACCTCGGCGGGCTCTGGTTCGACATGCTGCTGATGCTGCCCATCGGCCTGTGGTTCATCGCCCACGGCCATCCGCAGGCCATTCAGCAGGCACCGCTGTTGTACCTGCTGATTCCGCTGCTCGGGGTGATCAGTGCCTCGGCGCTGGTCAGTTACATTCTTGCCAGCCGCCTGCTGCCGTTCAGCCTGTTCGGGCTGCTCAGTTATGTCGAGCCGATCCTGCTGGTCGGCGTCGCCCTGCTGCTGGGCGAAAGCATCAGTCGCGATGAATGGCTGACGTACCTGCCGATCTGGCTGGCCGTGGTGGTCCTGATGATCGAAGGCGCCAAGCATATGCTGGCCCAGCGCCGCCGGGACGCGAGCTGAGCGTCAGGACTCGGTGAAACGCTCCAGCTGCATTTCCTGAAGTCGACTGAGGGTGCGCCGGAAGGCAAACGACAGGTAGCCCTCGGTGTACAGCTCGTCCATCGGCACCGGCGCTTCGACATACAGCGGAATGCGCCGGTCATAGCACTCGTCGACCAGCGCGATGAAACGGCGCACGCCATCATCGTTGGGCGACAACTGCGGCAGCTCGCGATCGCCTGCGGTCACCTGCTCGACGCCATCCTCGGTGCCGCGGGCAATTTTCGCTTCGCGCTGTGCGGCCCCCAGCAGCGGCACCTCGCTGAGCAGAATCACCGAAAAGCGATCGCACAAGGCGATGAAATCCATGGCCGCCAGCGGCTGTTCGCAAAGGTCGCGATAGCGGCACCACACGGCCGTGTCGGAATGCTGAACCACGTTGATGCTGCGATAACCGAGCATGACCTGCGAATCGTGAACCGGCTGATCCGCGCTCAACGCGTCGAAGATGCCCTGCAAGGCGCTGGGTCGACCGGCTTCGGCAATCCAGTAACGCTGATGCAGTTGCCCGGGGTGCAGCCGGTGATCCTCGCCGCCGTCGACCGCCACGACATCCATGTACTTGAGAATGGCCGCAACCGCTGGCAGGAAGCGCTCGCGATTATGGCCGTGGCTGTATAACTGCTCCGGTGGCTGGTTGGACGTGCAGACCAGCACCACACCCTCTTCGAACATCACCTGCAGCAGCCCGCCGAGGATCACTGCGTCGCCGATATCGGTGACGAACAGCTCGTCGAAACACATCACCCGCACGTCACGCGCCAGCTCCCTGGCGACCACAGTCAGGGGTTGGGAAGTGCCCATCAACTCGAACATGCGTTTGTGCACCCAACGCATGAAGTGATGAAAATGCTGACGCCGGGCCGGTACGCTCAGGCTCTCGAAAAAGCGGTCCATCAGCCAGGTCTTGCCACGCCCGACCGGTCCCCACAGATAAACGCCGCGTGCCCGACCGCGAGCGTCGGCAAGCCCCTCGTAACACGCCTGCAACTGCCGGGCGGCCTGCAATTGCGCCTGGTCGGGTTGAAAACCACGCTGGACGGCACGTTCGTAGGCCTGCAGAGGAGAGACGGCATCCATCAGGTACACACCCTTCGCTATCGGAGAAAAGACATCCAGCCTATACGAGGCTGCGTCGCGCAACGCAACTCATCAACTCAACTCAGGCATGCTGCACGCCGGCACGCTTGAGCAGTCGCTTGCAGCGCTCGGACAGGTGGACCACACGCAGATGCTTGCCCGCTTTGGCGTAACGCTCGCGCAGGGTCTTGAGCGCAGCGATGGCCGAGTAGTCGACAAAGCTCAGGTGGCGGCAATCCAGAGTCACCTGAGTCGGGTCTTCGGCCGGGTTGAACTGGTCGAGAAACGGTGTGGTCGAGGCGAAGAACAGCGTGCCATGCAGGTGGTAGACCTTGCTGCCATCCGCTTCGACATGGCTGTCGGCGTACAGCTCGCGAGCCTGCTGCCAGGCGAAATTGATCGCCGCGATAATAATCCCGAACAGCACTGCGGTGGCCAGATCGGTCAGCACCGTGACCACGGTCACGGCAATGATCGCCAGTACATCGTTGACCGGCACCTTGCGCAACACACGCAACGAGGCCCAGGCGAAGGTCTGCTGGGCGACCACGAACATCACTCCGACCAGTGCCGCCAGTGGAATGCGCTCGATCAGCGGCGAGAGAAACAGCACGAACATCAGGATCATCAAGCCGGCGACCACGCCCGACAGCCGACCGCGGCCGCCAGAACTGAGGTTGATCACGGTCTGGCCGATCATCGCGCAGCCGCCCATGCCGCCGAAGGCACCGGACACCACGTTGGCAGCGCCCAGTGCTACACATTCGCGATCCGGATAACCACGGGTTTCGGTGATTTCGTCGGTCAGGTTCAGGGTCAGCAGGGTTTCCAGCAGACCGACCAGCGCCATCAGAATGGCGTACGGGGCAATGATGCGCAGGGTCTCAAGATTCCACGGAATGTCCGGCATGGCGAATACCGGCAAGCCACCGGCAATGTGCGCCATGTCGCCTAACGTGCGGGTCGGCAGGCCGAGCAGGTACACCGCCAGCCCGACGCTGAGGATGGCCACCAGCGCTGGCGGCGCAATGCGGGTCAGGCGTGGCAACAGGTAGACAATCGCCATGGTCAGCGCCACCAGCCCGAGCATGACGTACAGCGGCGTACCGCTGAGCCACGATTCACCGACCTTGAAGTGCTCAAGTTGCGCCATCGCAATGACGATCGCCAGGCCGTTGACGAAGCCCAGCATCACCGGATACGGCACCAGCCGCACCAGTTTGCCGAGCCGCAGCAAGCCGAACAGGATCATGATCAGACCGCCCAGCAATACGGTCGCCAGCAAATACTGCACGCCCTGCTGAACCACCAGCGCGACGATCACCACCGCCATGGAACCGGCCGCACCGGACACCATGCCCGGGCGCCCGCCGAACAGCGCGGTCAGCGTACAGATGATGAACGCACCGTAGAGTCCCATCAGCGGATTGAGATGGGCCACCAGCGCAAAGGCGATGCACTCGGGCACCAATGCAAAAGATGTGGTGAGGCCTGCCAGGACTTCGGCACGTATACGAATCGTTTTCATGGGTTACCTGAGCGGCGCTCCATGGAGGAAGCGCAAAAAAGGGGGCATATTACGCAAACCTTTGACGACCGACCACCACGGTGGGGCTTCCAGGAAAGCTCTCTGATGATCGGCCCATGCCCCAAAACAACAAGGAGTAAACCGATGCAATGGAATGGAGCGCTGCTCTGCACAGGACTTCTGCTGGTCAGTGCGCTGGCTGTTGCCGGCGACGACACAGCGTCTGTCGACGCATTCGTGCAGGCAGAAGCCAGTAAAGTGATGCAGGAAAATCATATCGCGGGCCTGTCGATTGCCGTCACTCGCCAGGGCAAACAGCAGTTCTACACCTATGGCGTCGCCTCAAAAGCCACCGGCCAGCCAGTGACCCGCGATACGCTGTTTGAACTTGGCTCGATCAGCAAGACCTTCACCGCCACCCTCGCTACCTGGGCGCAGGCCAATGGGCAGCTGTCGCTGACGCAAAGCATCGACAGCTATATTCCGCAGTTGCAGACCACGCGGCTGGGCAAGGTGCCGGTTTTCCATCTGGGCACCCACACGGCTGGCGGCTTCCCGCTTCAGGTGCCGGACAAAGTGCAGAACACCCGTCAGTTGATGGAATATTTCAAGGCCTGGCAGCCCGAATATCTATCCGGCACCCATCGCACCTACGCCAACCCCAGTGTGGGCCTGCTCGGCATGGTTGCGGCGCGCAGCATGCAGCTGCCGTATGAACAGGCCCTGCAGCAGCGGCTGTTTCCGGCGCTGGGTCTGAGTAACACCTATATCAACGTGCCCGATGAAAAACAGGCGCTGTATGCGCAGGGCTACAACAAACTCGACGAGCCGGTCAGGGTCAATCCAGGTCCGCTGGCGGCTGAAGCCTACGGGGTGAAATCGAGCAGCAGCGACTTGCTACGCTTCGTCGAAGCGAACATCGACCTCGGTCAAAACGACGCCGCGCTGCAAAAAGCCCTGCGCGATACCCGGACCGGCTATTTCAAGGTCGGCGGCATGACTCAGGACCTGATCTGGGAGCAGTATCCGCTGCCGGTTCGTCTGGAGACGCTGCTTGAGGGCAATGCCAGCGCCATGCTCAACACGGTCAAAGCCGAAATGATCGAACCGCCGCAGGCAGCGCAATCTTCGGTCTGGGTCAACAAAACCGGATCAACCAACGGTTTCGGCGGCTATGTGGCGTTCATTCCGGAGCAGCAGTTGGGGATTGCCATCCTCGCCAACAAAAACTACCCGAACGAGGAGCGGGTGAAACTGGCCTATCGGATTCTGCAGAAAATGGGCTGCTGCTCAACGCCCTGAAAACAGCCCTGCCCCTTCGGCCGCTTCGATTTCAAGCAGCTTGCGCTTGCGCTCGACGCCCCAGCGGTAGCCCGACAACGATCCATCGCTGCGCACCACGCGGTGGCAGGGAATCGCCACCGCGAGCTTGTTCGCACCGCAGGCGTTGGCCACCGCACGGACTGCACCAGGCAGTCCTATCTGCGTCGCGATCTGTGTATAGGTGGCCGTCGATCCGGCAGGAATGTCCCTAAGCGCCTGCCAGACCCGCTCCTGAAACACCGTGCCGCGGATATCCAGTGGCAGCGCCAGGCCGGTCGCAGGTGATTCGACAAAACCCACGACCTCGGCAACCAGTTGTTCGAACGCGGCGTCTGCACCGATCAGGTTGGCGTTGGGAAACTGGTCCTGGAAAGCTTCGATCAGCGCATGCGGGTCATCACCGAGCGAAATCGCACAGATGCCCTTGCTGCTGGTGGCCACCAGAATCGAACCCAGCGAACTTTCCCCCAGAGCGAACCTGATATCGACATTGGCGCCGCCCGCGCGGTATTCGGAAGGTTTCATGCCGAGCATGTTCTGCGAAGCCTCATAGAAACGACTGTTGGCGTTGTAGCCCGCCTCGTACAACGCACGGGTAATGCTTAGGTCCTGTGAGAGCTGGACTTTCACCCGCGAACGTAACGAGGCGACACTGTAGGCCCTGGGCGTCAGCCCGGTCAGTCTTTTGAAAATGCGGTGGAAATGAAAACCGCTGATCCCGACCTGCTCCGCAAGCGCGGTCAGATTGAGCATCGAATCGGCGGCATCGATCAGTCTGCAGGCCTGGGCAACGACTTCTGCGTGCTTGCGTTGCAGCGCGTTTGAGTCGCCGGCATTGCGCAGGGATGGGCGAAACCCGGCGGCCTCGGCGTCGTGCGCACTATCAAAAAACACCACGTTTTCCGGACGCGGCAGCCGGGTCGGGCTGCACGGCTTGCAATAGATGCCGGTGGTCAGCACGCCATAAACGAAGTCAGCGCCGGCGTGTGAACGCCGATTGACCAGGATGTCCCAGCGCGGGTCGTCTTCAGTGCGCAGGGCGCGTGCCGTTTGAGTGCCTTCTGTGCTGTCCATGGTCGAGCCTGCCTTGAGTTTCGATAAGCCTGCGCCTGTCGGAGCCACTGGGCACTCCGAGTCTTGCTTTCAAATTCGAGATGAGCCGAGTTCGCTGAAATCGACCGGTACTCGCCACAGATACCAGGCAGCAATGGTTCGGTAAGGCGCGAAGCGTTCGGCAAGCCGGGCCATTTGCCGGTGCGACGGTTTGAGTTGCAGAGCATACAGTCGCCGGTATCCTTCGCACACGCCGAAGTCGCTGGCTGGCATCACATCCAGCTGACCGAGCCCATAGATGAGCATCATCTCCACGGTCCAGCGCCCCACGCCCGGCAACTGGATCAGGCGTTCGACCAGCGCCTCGTTGCCCATCGCCAGCGCAGCACTGACCTCAGGCACCAGACCGTCCAACCGCGCAGCGGCAATCGCCTTGATCGCCCGGCATTTGGACGCCGAGAAGCCACAGGAACGCAGTGCCTGATCATCCAGCTCGACCAGTGCCGGGGCGCTCGGAAAGCTGACCTCTGGAAAGAGGGAGCGCAATCTCAGGACCATCGCATCGCCCGCCCTGGCATGCAATTGCTGATAGGCAACGGCCTTGACCAGCGCCTGAAACGGGTCCTGCGCTGCGCTGACCGGATGCAGACAAGGGCCGACCTGGTCGATCAGCGACTGCCATTGCGGGTCTAAAGACCTGAGCGCCGCGACCGCCTCGGCATGCTCGCGGTCGGTGCTGTCTGATTCTGATGACATGATGATTTCCAGATGAGAGCGGCAATCAGGGTTTACAGGGGGGTTGAAAATGATCGCTGATTGTCGAAGGCCGCGGAACGTTCAAAACACCGTGAGCGATTAGCTGAACCTGAGCTGAACGACCTGCCAAAAACGCAATCCCGATAAAAAACAACTACACGCATTCAAGAATGAGTATCATTATGTTACGCAGTGTTTCCGGCCGATGGCTCGTCGAGACACATTCACCCTACAGCTTTGACCCGGTGAGATATGCTCGTTCCCTTTTTGATCATGCTGCGCGAAGGCATCGAAGCCGCACTTATCGTTGGCATTATCGCCAGTTACCTGAAGCAGACCGGCCGCGGCGAGTGGATGCCTGCGGTGTGGATCGGCGTATTTCTGGCTGTCGCGCTGTCGCTGTTCGTCGGTGGCGGGCTTGAGTTGATGAGCGCCGAGTTTCCGCAGAAGCAGCAGGAACTGTTCGAAGGCATCGTCGGCCTGATCGCCGTTGGCATTCTCAGTTCCATGGTGTTCTGGATGCGCAAGGTGGCACGGTCGATCAAACACGCGCTGCACGAATCGCTGGACGCAGCCCTCACCGGCTCGAAAAACCAGACCTACGCGCTGATCGCCATGGTGTTTTTCGCCGTGGCCCGCGAAGGGCTGGAAACCGTATTCTTTCTGCTCGCTGTGTTCCAGCAGAGCGAAGGCTCCGGCGCGCCGTTGGGCGCCCTGCTCGGTCTGTTGCTGGCGGTCGGTTTCGGCGTGGCCATCTACAGCGGCAGCATGCGTCTCAACCTGAGCCTGTTTTTCCGCTGGACCGGGCTGTTCATTCTGGTAGTGGCGGCGGGCATTCTCGCCAACTCCGTTCAGGCACTGCATGAAGCCGGGGTCTGGAATCACCTGCAGGAAGTGGTCTTCGACATCAGTGCACGGTTGCCGATGGACGGCCCTGCCGGTTCGGTGCTGGCAGGCATGTTCGGTTACCAGGACGCACCGACGGTCAGCACTCTGAGTGCCTACCTGATTTACCTGATCGGGGCGCTGCTGCTGTTCTTCAAGCCGCATACCCCGACGACTGGCAAGGTCATGCAGCCAAACACCTCTTCTGTTACGAACGAATAAGGGCCTCCATGTCTAACCGTCCCTCAGGGCCTTCCGGGAAAGCCCGGCCGCCCCGTGTCCTGCGATTGGCAGTCGCCGGCTCAGTGATCCTCATGATCGCCGCAGGCGGGCTGTTCTACTACGCCTCGCAGGTCGCCGCGAAAAAGCGCGCAGCCAATGCCGGAACTGAAACCGTGGTCAATATCCACGCGCACAACTGCGAACCGAACGCCTTGACGGTCGCGGCGGGCAACAACGCCTTCCGCATCGTCAACCGCTCCGAGCGCGCCGTCGAATGGGAAATTCTCGATGGCGTGCTGGTGATCGAAGAGCGGGAAAACATCGCGCCGGGCCTGAGCCAGGTGATCAATGCCAACCTGGCACCCGGCGATTACACGATTACCTGCGGTCTGCTGAGCAATCCGCGCGGCACCTTGCACGTCACGCCGACGGCAGAGTCCGACGCCAAGGCCAAGGCGCGTCCGTCCATGACCGCCTTCATCGGGCCGCTCTCCGAGTACCGCGTGTACCTGAGCCTGCAGAGTTCGGCGCTGATCAAGGCAGTCACCGCCCTGCAACAGGCCATTGATGCCGGCGACCTGAGCGCCGCCCAGGCGGCCTACCTGCCCGCCCGCGCCGCCTACCAGCGCATTGCACCGGCTGCACAACGTCTCGCCGAACTGGACAATGCAATCAACGCCCGCGCCGACTACTACGAGAAACGTGAACAGGACCCCGGCTTCAGCGGTTTCCATCGCATTGAATACGGCCTGTTCGAGCAACACAGCGTCGAGGGCCTGACGCCGGTCGCGCAGCGTCTGCAAACCGATGTCACCCAGCTCAAGCAACAGTTGCTGGCGCAATCGCTGGCGCCCGAGCAATTGGCGGCCATCGCCACCCGCACCCTGCGCAGCCTGGCTGAGGTACGCAGCAACGGCGAAGAGGAACGCTACAGCCACAGCGACCTCAACGGCTTTGCTGCCAACCTGGACGGCACCCGCAAGATCGTCGACCTGCTGCGTCCGTTGCTGGCCCGCAGTGCGGGCGATCTGTTGCAGAAGATCGACGCGGCCATGGCCGATCTGGACACCACGCTCGATACGCTGAGCAGCGCCGACGGTGGCGTGCGCCCGTACGATCAGGTGGACGCGACGCAGCGTCAGCAGATCGCCGCCAAGGCTGGCGCTCTGGCTGACGCGCTCAATGGTATCGACCCGGCACTCGGCCTCTCCGGCCTCTGATTTACTGGAGCACAGCACATCACCATGAAAAACCCGGACAGCAATCCAGACACAAGCAACGCTCCGACCTCCCTGCAACGCCGCCGCGTGCTGATGGGGCTTGGCGCTGCAGGGGCCGCGCTGGCTGGCAGCAGCCTGAGCGGCAACGTACTTGCCGCAGCACCTGCACAAGTCGCCGAAGCGCCAAACAGCGAGAAAACGCAGGACCACAACGCGTTTCACGGCGTGCATCAGAGCGGCATCGTCAACCCGCGCCCTGCCGCGGGCATGCTGGTGGCGTTCGATGTTCTGGCCGCCGACCGTGAGGACCTGGAACGCCTGTTTCGCACGCTGAACGAGCGCATCGCGTTCCTGATGACCGGTGGCCCGGTGCCGGAGATCGATCCGAAACTGCCCCCTCCGGACTCGGGCATTCTCGGCCCGGTGGTGACCCCGGACAACCTGACCATCACCGTGTCGGTGGGCGAGTCGCTGTTCGATGAGCGTTTCGGCCTGGCCCCGATCAAGCCGAAACGCCTGAGCCGGATGACCGGTTTCCCCAACGATGCGCTGGATCCGGCCAGTTGCCACGGCGATCTGAGCATCCAGTTCTGCGCCAACACCGCCGACAGCAACATCCATGCGCTGCGCGACATCGTCAAGAACCTGCCCGATCTGCTGCTGGTGCGCTGGAAACAGGAAGGCACCGTGCCGCCCCAGGCACCGAAGAAACCCGGTCAGCCGCCGGAAAGTGCGCGCAACTTCCTGGGTTTCCGGGATGGTTCGGCGAACCCGGATTCCAACAACCAGAAGACCATGAACGAACTGGTCTGGGTGCAGCCGGGCAGCGACGAACCGGCCTGGGCCGCCAACGGCAGCTATCAGGCGGTGCGCATCATCCGCAACTTCGTCGAGCGTTGGGACCGCACGCCGTTGCAGGAGCAGGAATCGATTTTCGGTCGCAGCAAAAGCACCGGCGCGCCCATGGACGGCAAGGTCGAGAGCGATGTGCCCAACTACGCGGCAGACCCGGAAGGCAAGAAAACCCGGCTGGATTCGCACATCCGCCTGGCCAACCCGCGTACCGCCGAAAGCCAGCGCAACCTGATCCTGCGTCGTCCGTTCAATTACTCCAACGGGGTGAACAAGAACGGGCAACTGGACATGGGCCTGCTGTTCATCTGCTACCAGGCCGATCTGGAAAAGGGCTTCATTACGGTACAGAGCCGGCTTAACGGCGAGCCGCTGGAGGAATACCTCAAACCGGTCGGTGGCGGCTATTTCTTCACCCTGCCGGGGGTAACCGGCGACCAGGATTTCATCGGTCGCTCGCTGCTGGCGGCCGTAGCGCCCACTAAAAACGCATGACCTATCCACTCCTGACCCGGAAGACACTCATGAAAAAGACGCCCCTGGCTTTGCTCCTGACCCTTGGCCTGCTCCAGACCCCACTGGCGGCCTTTGCCGCCACCGCGCCGCTGGATCTGGTAGGCCCGGTGTCGGACTACAAGATCTACGTGACCGAGAACATTGAAGAGCTGGTCAGCCACACCCAGAAATTCACCGATGCCGTGAAGAAAGGCGACATCGCGACAGCCAAAAAGCTCTACGCCCCTACCCGCGTGTACTACGAGTCGGTAGAACCGATTGCCGAACTGTTCAGTGACCTGGACGCCTCCATCGACTCACGCGTCGACGACCATGAACAAGGCGTGGCGGCGGAAGACTTCACTGGCTTCCATCGTCTGGAATATGCGCTGTTCTCGCAGAACACCACGAAGGATCAGGGCCCTATCGCCGACAAGCTGTTGAGCGACGTCAAGGACCTGGAAAAGCGCGTGGCCGACCTGACCTTCCCGCCTGAAAAAGTCGTCGGCGGCGCAGCAGCCCTGCTCGAAGAAGTGGCAGCGACCAAGATCTCCGGCGAAGAAGACCGTTACAGCCACACCGACCTGTATGACTTCCAGGGCAACATCGACGGCGCGAAAAAAATCGTCGACCTGTTCCGCCCGCAGATCGAACAGCAGGACAAGGCCTTCTCCAGTAAAGTCGACAAGAACTTCG
The DNA here is from genome assembly GCF_020312195.1 of Pseudomonas sp. P129. Taxonomy (NCBI): domain Bacteria; kingdom Pseudomonadati; phylum Pseudomonadota; class Gammaproteobacteria; order Pseudomonadales; family Pseudomonadaceae; genus Pseudomonas; species Pseudomonas sp. P129. The sequence goes on from NZ_JAGPYS010000009.1 coordinate 176,198, forward strand.
CCACCGTGGACAAGATCCTCGCCAAGTACAAGACCAAGGACGGTGGCTTTGAAACCTACGACAAAGTCAAAGAAAACGATCGCAAAGCCCTGGTCGGCCCGGTCAACACCCTGGCAGAAGACCTCTCGACCCTGCGCGGCAAACTGGGCCTGAACTGACCTGAAACGCCGCGCCTGCCCAAGGTGCGGCTCTTTGCCCTGCCCGGTGGTTACTGCACCTGAGTGTGACGCAGAGCGTCACGAACTGCATTCCCACGCGGAGCGTGAGGAACGATAGTCATCAGCCTCTCAGCTACGCTTCTAAAAAGCTTTTCAACCACGATGGCACTGACGACGCAGAGTGCGACGTTAGTGACGGCTGAGTCCTGGCGCTGATCCGGGGGTAGCCTGGCAGGACGCCAGGCTAGCCGCACCGCGCCATGGATGGCGCGTTGCGGCGACCTCCGGATCAGTGTCAGGACGAAGGAACCCGACGAAGTCGGGCCGGAAACAGGAGCGAAAGGCTTTGGTTACTTTGGCCTCATCAAAGTAACTCGCCGAGGGGCGAAAAGGTGACCTGAGCCGAACTTCAATCCACCTGACAAAGAAAAACCGCCATGTGACGCAGAGCGTCAGAGCGTCACGAACTGCATTCCCACGCTGGAGCGTGAGGAACGATAATCTCACTACCGCCATCGTGCGACGCTCTGCGCCGCATGCCCTTCTGGACGCTCTGCGTCCGCTCCTAGATCCCGCTGAACCAGTTGTACCCCTGATCCTCCCAATACCCGCCAGGATTCTCGTTACTGACGAAAATCTCGACTATGTGCTTGGGATTCTTGAAGCCCAGCTTGGTCGGCACCCGCACCCGCAACGGGTAACCGTAATCAGGTGGCAGGGCCACTTCACCGAAATCCAGCGCCAACAAGGTCTGCGGATGCAGCGCAGTAGGCATATCCAGGCTTGAGTAATAGCGGTCAGCGCACTTGAAACCGACAAAACGCGCCGTCGTGTCAGCGCCGATATACTCCAGGAACGTCTTCAGCGGCACGCCGCCCCACTGCCCTATCGCACTCCAGCCCTCGATACAGATCAACCGCGTGATATCCGTGCGTTGCGGCAGTTTGCGCAGCGCCTCCAGCGTCCACGGCTGCTTGTCGCGCACCAGCCCCGACACCGCCAGTTGGTAATCGGCAAGATCCAGCTCCGGCACGTTGTATTCAGGGTAGAACGCATTGAACGGGAACGGGTTGGTCAACTGCGCCTTGCTATAGGTCGGCGCCAGCTTCTGGCCGTTGAACAGCCAGGCCTGAACCCGGTCATTCCAGCGCGACATGGCCCACAGCACCTTATCGACCTGATCGCCATCCTGCAGGTTGCAGCCCGTGAGCATCGACATCGCGCCCACGGTCAGCCCCGCGCGCAGAAACGAGCGGCGCTGGATATCCACCAGCTGACGCTGCTGCGCAGGCTCCAGAATGATGCGCTGAGTCGTACGTTTACGTGGTTCGTTCATGATTGCGCAGTTCCGTCTTCGTTCGGCTGGCGGCCGCCGGTAATCATCGGCAGCAAGGTACTGGGCACCAGCACGACCAGCAGCAGATGGACGATGACAAACGCGCCGATGGCGGTCATCGCCCCGAAATGTACCCAACGGGCGAAATCGAATCCGCCCAGCAGACTGACCAGCCCTTGAAATTGCACCGGCTTCCAGATGGCCAGGCCGGACAGCACCACCAATACGCCCATGGCCAGCACCAGCCAATACATCAGTCGTTGCACGGCGTTGTAACGGCCTTTGACGTGGACCAGGCGAAAATGCAGCGCGTCATTCATGTCACGCGTCACTTCGGACGGCCGTACCGGCAGCAGATCGCGCTTGAAATGGCGGCTGAACACGCCATACAGCACATAAATCAGACCGTTGATGACCAACAGCCACATCACCGCGAAGTGCCAGGCAATGGAACCGCCCAGCCAGCCGCCGAGTGTCAGGAATTTGGGAAAGGTGAACGGCATCAGTGGTGATGCGTTGTAAATCGCCCAACCGCTCATGAACATACAGACCATGCCCACGGCATTGACCCAGTGGGTCAGGCGCACCGGCCACGGATGAATGGGGCGGGTTTTCATGTCGAGATCCCTCTGATCAGGCATGGAAGAGGCTATCAGGGGCAGCCTTGTGCCCCTGATAGCCCTGGCGGTGATTACATCGGCGGTGTGAAACCGTCCTTGCCGACGGCAACACCGCGAGCGGACTTGCCGTCGTCAGCCGGGAATACCACGACCTTCGCGCCTTTGGTCAACTGGTCAACCTTGCCTGGCTCGACGTAGGCGACAGGCACATCCTGCGGCACCACCAGTTTCTTCTCGCCACCTTCATACTTGACGATGAGTGTGCGGCCATTGGTGTCGGCCAATGTGCCAACGGTGCCATTGGTCATGGTGCCGGTGCTGCCATCCGCGTTTTGCCAGCCATAGTGACCTTCGCCGCTGCCTTTGAGGCTCGCCTCAAAAACGGTCACTTCCAGCGCTTCCAGCGTGCCGTCAGATTTCGGTTTCGCTGCCGAACCGACAAAACTGCCGTCTTTGATTTGCTTGAAGTCAGCTTCGGACACAAGACGAATACCGGTCTTGTCAGTCAGCTTGATACTTTCGTGCTGACCCGAACGGGTGGTGAAGTCGAGGGTGTCGGCGCTGACGCTGTCGACGGTCCCGCGCATGGGTTTGACCACCTTCATGTCGGCAGCCTGGGTCATGACAGCGGCACTGAGCAACAGCAGGCCGAACGTAGTAGAGAGTGCAGTCTTCATCGGTACTTCCTTGGCAGGTGAGATCTGAAAGCCATCCTTGCACCGCTACCGGCACCGTAGAATGACCGGGCAATGACATTTTTGTCATTCGCCGGACACCCTGTCGGCAACTGGTTAGACTCCGGCATCGGCGCAACAAGGGCGCCAGGAAAAGCGTAGCGGACAAAACGATGCATATCCTGCTAATTGAAGATGACACCAAAACCGGCGAATACCTGAAGAAGGGACTGGGCGAATCCGGCTACGTGGTCGACTGGACGCAGCACGGTGCCGACGGCCTGCATCTGGCGCTGGAAAACCGCTATGACCTCATCGTGCTGGACGTGATGCTGCCAGGCATCGACGGCTGGCAGATCATCGAAGTCCTGCGCGCCAGGCAGGACGTGCCAGTGCTGTTTCTGACCGCGCGCGACCAGTTGCAGGACCGGATTCGCGGCCTGGAACTGGGTGCCGACGATTATCTGGTCAAGCCGTTTTCCTTCACCGAACTGCTGCTGCGCATCCGCACCATCCTGCGCCGCGGCGTGGTACGCGAGGCGGACCACTTTCATCTGGCCGACCTGGAACTGGACCTGCTGCGCCGCCGCGTAACGCGCCAGCAGCAGGTCATCGTGCTGACCAACAAGGAGTTCGCTCTGCTGCACCTGTTATTGCGCCGCGAAGGCGACGTACTGTCCAGGGCACAGATCGCCTCGGAAGTCTGGGACATGAATTTCGACAGCGACACCAATGTCGTGGACGTCGCCATCAAGCGCCTGCGCAGCAAGGTCGACCTGCCCTACCCGGTCAAGCTCATCCACACCGTGCGTGGCATCGGTTATGTGTGCGAGGTGCGGCCATGCGACGCCAGCCTTCCCTGACCCTGCGCTCGACCCTGGCCTTTGCCCTGGTGGCGATGCTCACCGTCAGCGGCGCAGGCCTGTACCTGTATCAGTCAATCGAAGAAACGGTCATGCAGCGCAGCGACCATGCCGTGCTCGCGCGGCTGGACCACTTTCGCAAGCTGTTGCGCTATGACCTGACCATGGACAACCTCAAGGGCAGCCCGCAGCTGTTCGAGAACATGCTCGACAGCGAAGAAGACATCTTCATCATCGGCGAGCCGGGCAAGTCACCGGTCATCTCGGTCAATCCGCAGCACGCGCCCCTGCCGGAGCTGCCGACCGTGGCGCAGGACCAACCGCTGCGGGTCGATGACCTGCGCAGCGGCATGAGCCTGCAAGGCGTGCCGTTGCGCGCTGCCGCCGTCCAGGTGATGTCCAACGGTGTCGAAGTGCGCTTGCAGGCTGCGCACCTGATGGTCAAGGAAATGGCCATGCTCGCCAGTTTCCGTCAGCGTATCTATATAGCTGTGGCCCTGGCGTTTCTGATCACCGCAGCCCTGGGTTATGTGCTGCTGCGCCGCGGCTTGCGTCCACTGCGCAGAATGGCCGCCCACGCTGCCGCCATCACCCCGGCCAGCCTGCACAAACGCCTCGACAGCCGCGATACACCCGTCGAGCTGCAACAACTGAGCGATGCCTTCAACGCCATGCTTGACCGTCTGGACGATGGCTACCGGCGCCTGATGCAGTTTTCTGCCGATCTGGCCCATGAAATCCGCACACCGGTCGGCTCACTGATGGGCCATTGTCAGGTCGCCTTGCGCCAGAACCGCAGCGCCGATGAATATCAGGCGCTGCTGGCCTCCAATCTGGAAGAGCTGGAACGCATCTCGCGGCTGGTGGAAAGCATTCTGTTTCTGGCACGGGCGGACGAAGCCCAGGCCGCGCTGGAACGTCAGGCGCTGGATATGCATGACGAACTGCAACGGGTCGCCGGCTATTTCGAGGGGCTGGCCGAAGAACGCAACCTGACCCTGAGCACCCACGGACAAGGCACGCTGCTGGCCGATCCGATTTTGCTGCGGCGTGCATTGAGCAATCTGGTCGCCAATGCGATTCGCTACGCTGATGAAGACAGCGAGATTCTGATGCGAGTGACGGCTGTGGACAGGCACTGGAAGATCGATGTGGAGAATCAGGGACCGGTGCTGCCGGAGGCCACCCTCGCACGCTTGTTCGATCGTTTCTATCGCGGTGACGCCTCACGCCATGAGCGCTCGGATTCCAACGGCCTGGGGCTGGCGATCGTCACGGCAATCATGCAACTGCACGGCGGTCGGGTCGAAGTCGCTCAACCCGCCGTCGGCAGAATCTGCTTCAGTCTGATATTCCCAGCGGCCTGAAGCCTGCAGTGCGCAAGGATCAATTCTTTTTCTCGTGGGCAATGGCCAGCTTGTAGAACGTGGCCGAGCCGCCTTCCGTGGTGTAGCCGGTATTGTCCTGGGTATAGACCCCTGCCTTGAAGTAGAACAGTTTGCTGGCCCAGGCTGAATCCAGCTTGGCGTACCAGACCGCGTCAAAGGCATTGACCGTCAGATCGCCAGACGGCGACAGGTTGATGGTGTAGTTGAATTGCTTGTTGAGCGGCACACCCTGCGCAATGTTGATGACCTCGATTTCCGAGTCCGGCGTACGACGAAACTTGGCGACGATATTGCCGGTCTGCAGCTTCTCCTTGTACTGGTACTCCACCTTCAGCAGCGGTTCGGTGCTCTGGTAGCAGTGGATCTGACCGATCACGATCTTGCCGCTGGAAGGCACCTGATCGACTTCCAGGGTCGCGCGCAGAAAATTGTCGGCACTAGAGTAGGCCCAGTTGAACACCCTTCCGTCCGAAGTCGTCTCGCGCAATTCGGAACGCGGGTACTTGGCGTTTTCGGTGGTTGAACCCGTTACCGGTGCCCAGAAAAACAGCGTATCCCCGGACTGAAAGTAGCCATCCCGATAGCCCTTTACCAACTTGGGGGTTTCGATAATGGTCGCGGGGCTTCCGACGGGGACGGAGAGATTCCAGGTAGCAAGGTCGATCATCGCGTAGCTCGCAAGGTGCGCATCGCGCACCAACTGAATGGCTCTGAAACGGGTGTGCTGGCCCGTTTGGTCATCCAGACTATCGGCTTAATCGTTTATTTTTTAAACAGACTCGACAACGCTTTGGCGTCAACAAACCGTCTAAAATCGGCCAATGCCATTACTACGATATCAATTGTTACGATGCGGCCATGTGCCACTCTCAAGCTGCAAGCATTGATTCACGTGAAGAAGTGTTTTGTGAAGTGCGTCATTTTTTTGAATGTATCGAGGCCGATACAGCGCAAAAAACCGCAAATTCCCGACAGACGGTAGCAGTTATCTTCAGGATAAATGAACTTCCATTGCCCGGAGCTGACCAAGGCGGCCCTTTTAGAGCGTCACGTCGCCTCGAAACGCGCTCTTAACGGGCAGAAAAGAAACCACCTCCGCCTGGCGGCTGCGGGTTGACTGTAAGCAGTTGTTACGAGATATTAGTTAGCAAGCTATTTATCTCCCTGCTAACAATATCGCTCCTAACTAAATTCCTGGTGTTTTTCCATGTCTGTCGAAGCCTTGCATCGGACAATCAGCAGTGGTCTGGTGGCCGCGTCTCGCCAATGGCGACGCATCTGCCAGAACACGCTGGTGACCTATGGCATTTCCGAAGCCTGCGCAGGTCCGTTGCTGGCCATCGCACGTCTGGGCGATGGCGCACATCAGGTGAAAGTCGCCCAGGCGGCCGGCATGGAAAGCCCGACGCTGGTGCGTCTGCTTGATCAGCTGTGCAAGGCTGACATCGTTTGCCGCACTGAAGACCCGAATGACCGCCGCGCAAAGGCCTTGAGCCTGACGCGCAAAGGTCGCGAACTGGCCTGTTCGATCGAAGCCGAACTGACTCGCTTGCGCGCCGAAGTGCTGCAAGGGCTGCAACCTGCCGACCTGGAAGCCACGTTACGGGTGTTACAGGCGTTTGCCGATGCGGCGCAGCGCGAACACGGGGGCCAGGCTTGAACGGATTTTTCTCCAGCGTTCCACCTGCACGCGACTGGTTCTACGGTGTACGCACCTTCGGCGCGTCGATGCTGGCGCTGTACATCGCATTGTTGATGGAAATGCCCCGCCCCTACTGGGCAATGGCCACGGTGTACATCGTCTCCAGCCCCTTCGTCGGCCCGACCAGCTCCAAGGCCCTGTACAGAGCCGCCGGAACCCTGGCCGGTGCCGCAGCATCGGTGGTGCTGGTGCCCATGTTCGTGCAGACGCCCTTGTTGCTGGCCATCGTGGTCGGGCTGTGGACGGGCACCCTGTTGTTTCTGTCCCTGCACTTGCGCACCGCCAACAGCTACGCATTGATGCTGGCCGGCTACACCATGCCGCTGATTTCGCTGCCGGTGGTCGACAACCCGCAGGCTGTTTTCGACATCGCGGTGTCGCGTACCGAAGAGATTTTTCTCGGCATCATCTGCGCCGCTGTCGTGGGTGCGATGTTCTGGCCCAGACGCCTGGCACCGGTGTTTCAGGCCACCACGGAAAAGTGGTTCAGTGACGCCGCGACTTACAGTCAGCGCTTTATCAGCCGCACCTGTCAGCCCGAAGAAATCGGCACACTGCGAAATTCGATGGTCGGCAGCTTCAACTCGCTGGAAATGATGATCGGCCAGTTGAGCCACGAAGGCGCCCGCAAGCAAACCGTGCGCAATGCCAATGAACTGCGCGGCCGGATGATCCACCTCTTGCCGGTCATTGATGCGCTGGATGACGCGCTGTGGGCGCTGGAGCGACGCACACCCGAGCTGCTGGCCAGCGTCAGACCCTTATTGCACAAGACTTGCGACTGGCTCGAAAGCACTGCCGACGGGCCGCAGGTGGAGCAATGGCAGCAGCTGCATCGTGATCTGCAGAGCCTGCAACCGGACTCCGCGCAACTGGACGATCGCGATCAACTGCTGCTCTCCAATACGCTGTTCAGGCTGGGCGAATGGATCGACCTGTGGCTGGATTGCCGAACCCTGCAATACGCGATCAAGACCGACGACCAGTCACAGTGGCGCGCGGTCTACCGCCATTGGCGCCTGGGCCGTCTGACCCCGTTTCTCGACCGCGGTCTGATGCTCTATTCGGTGACTTCGACGGTGCTGGCGATCATCGCCGCGTCGGTGTTGTGGATTCTGCTCGGCTGGAAAGATGGCGCAAGTGCCGTGGCACTGGCGGCGGTGTCGTGCAGCTTCTTCGCCGCCATGGACGACCCTGCTCCGCAAATCTACCGGTTCTTTTTCTGGACCCTGCTCTCAGTGGTGTTCGCCAGCCTGTACCTGTTTGTGGTGCTGCCCAACCTGCATGACTTCCCGATGCTGGTACTGGCCTTTGCCGTGCCGTTCATTTGCGTCGGCACCCTGACCGTGCAGCCGCGCTTTTTTCTCGGCACGCTGCTGACCATCGTCAACACCTCGTCGTTCATCAGTATCCAGAGCGCTTATGACGCGGACTTCATGAACTTCCTCAACGCTAACCTGGCGGGTCCTGTCGGACTGTTGTTCGCCTTCATCTGGACCCTGGTGTTCCGCCCGTTCGGCGTCGAACTGGCGGTCAAGCGCCTGACCCGGTTCAGCTGGCGTGACATCGCCAGTCTCAGTGAAAACGCGTCTCTGGCCGAGCATCGGCGCATGGGCGTGCAAATGCTCGACCGCCTGATGCAACAACTGCCGCGCCTGACGCTCACCGCCCAGGACACCGGGATTGCCCTGCGTGAACTGCGCGTCGCGCTGAACATGCTCGACCTGCTGGCCTACACCCGCCGTGCCACGCCTGCGGCCCAGGTGCTGTTGCGTCAGGTGATCGAAGAAGTCAGCGGCTATTTCAAACTGTGCCGCAAGGCCGGTGAACGGCTACCCGCGCCCAGAGGCCTGCTGATGGCCATGGACCGCGCACGCCGTTCACTGACCGATCAGGAGATGGGCGACAACCCGGCCCGGCTGCACCTGCTGCATGCCCTGAGTGGCCTGCGCCTGGCTCTGCTGCCGGGGGTCGAGATCGTCACCGTGGGCGGGGAACTGACCGAGCAACTGCCGCATAACATCGATGGAGCGCCCCTGTGATCGGTGATCTGGACATCAGCGGGATCTTCATCCCCACGTTCCTGGCGATGATGGGCATCGCCTATCTGCTGTTTCTGGTCGTGCACGCGGTGCTGTCGCGTGCCCACTTCTACCGTCTGGTCTGGCACCGGGCTTTGTTCAACGTAGGTCTATACGCTTTGTTGCTCGGCGCCGTGGATACTCTAAGTCGATACCTGATGACATGAAAAAACCGATACTGACACTGGGCCGCGTGGTCCTGACCCTGCTGGTTGTCACCCTGGCCGCCGTGGTCGTATGGCGCATGGTGATGTATTACATGTATGCGCCATGGACGCGCGACGGGCATATCCGCGCCGATGTCGTGCAGATCGCTCCGGACGTGTCCGGACTGATCCAGAAGGTTGAAGTCACTGACAACCAGCCCGTGCACAAGGGCCAGATCCTGTTCACCATCGATCAGGACCGTTTCCGTCTGGCACTGCGCCAGGCGCAGGCGACGGTCGCCGAACGTCAGGAAACCTGGGAACAGGCGCGCCGCGAGAACAAGCGTAACCGTGGTCTGGGCAATCTGGTCGCCCGCGAGCAACTGGAAGAAAGCCAGTCACGCGAAGCTCGGGCCCTTTCGGCGCTGGGCGAATCAAAGGTTGCAGTGGATGCCGCACAGTTGAACCTGGATCGCTCGGTGATCCGCAGTCCGGTGGACGGCTACCTCAACGACCGCGCGCCCCGCGAACATGAGTTCGTCACTGCCGGGCGCCCGGTGCTTTCGGTGGTCGATTCGACGTCGTTCCACATCGATGGCTATTTCGAGGAAACCAAGCTCGATGGGATTCATGTCGGCCAGGGCGTCGACATCCGCGTCATCGGCGACAGCGCGCGTCTGACCGGCCATGTGGTGAGCATCGTTGCCGGTATCGAAGACCGCGACCGCAGCAGCGGCTCGAACCTGCTGCCCAACGTCAATCCGGCCTTCAGCTGGGTGCGTCTGGCGCAGCGGATTCCGGTGCGGATCGCCTTCGATGATGTGCCTGCCGACTTCCGCATGATTGCCGGGCGTACCGCGACGGTGTCGATCATCGACGACACCCAGGAGCGCAGCCGATGAAACGTGCTTTACGCGTGGCTGCTCTCGGCTTTACCGCCGTGCTGTCAGCCTGCCAGATGGTCGGCCCGGATTACCAGGTGCCCAAAGACGGCGCGATCAACCGTCCGGACCTGCAGGGTGAACTGGCTGGCCGCTCGGTCAACACGGTTTCGGCCCCGGTGCCTGCGCACTGGTGGCGCCTGTATCAGGATGCGCGTCTGGATGAGCTGGTGCGCCAGGCTATCGCGTCCAATACCGACCTGCGCATTGCCGCGGCCAACCTGCAGCGTGCCCGCTATCAGACCTCGGAAGCCGAGGCGGCTGGCGGCTTTACCAACGGCGCGAAGATCGGCGCGCAGCGCGTGCAAGAGTCTGGCGAGGCGTTTCTGCTGACCGACAAGGTGCCGGTGGCCAATGTGGGCGACGTGGGTCTGACCACTTCGTACCAGTTCGATCTGTTCGGCACCTTGCAGCGTGGCATCGAAGCGGCGCAGGCCAATGTCGATGCCAATCAGGCAGCGGTGGATACGGCACGCATCACGGTGGTCGCCGATGTGGTGCGCGCCTACACGCAGATTTGTGCGGCCAACGAAGAACTCGACATCGCCCGCGCATCGTTGGACTTGCAAAAACAGAGTGTGTCCCTCAACCAGCGCCTGCGTGATGCCGGGCGTGGCGATGAAACGCAGGTCACTCGTTCACAGACACAGTTCAAGTCGTTACGCGCCGAAATGCCCCGTTACGAGGCACGCCGTCAGGCTGCAATCTTCCGCCTGTCGATGTTGTTGGCCAAACCTGTCGAGCAACTGCCCGCCGGGGTAAGCACCTGCAACCAGCTGCCGCAGATTGCGCAGGTCATGCCTGTGGGCGACGGTGCAGCGTTGCTCAAACGCCGCCCGGATGTGCGTCAGGCTGAACGCCATCTGGCGATGTCGACTGCCGAGATCGGTGTTGCCACCGGCGAACTGTATCCGGACATCAGCATCGGCGCGAGCATTGGCACCACCGGCCTGATCGAGAACCTTGGCAAGCCGGCGGCCAATCGCTGGGGCTTCGGGCCGCTGCTGAACTGGACCATCCCGTCCAATGGCTCACGCGCCCGCATCCATCAGGCCGAAGCCTCGGCGCAGGCGGCACTGGCGCGTTTTGACGGTGTGGTGCTCAACGCCATCCGTGAAACCCAGACCGGTCTGGCGCAATACACCGCCCTGCTCGACCGCCGCGACGCCCTCAAAGAAGCCGAGCAATCCGCCAAGGAAGCGGCTGACCAGACGCACCGCTTCTATCAGGCCGGACGCGCTTCGTTTCTCGCCGATCTGCAGGCCACACGCACTTACACTGACGTGCGCGCGCAAATGGCGGAGGCCAACACGCAGGTGGCCATGGGGCAGATCAATCTGTTTCTGGCACTCGGCGGCGGCTGGGAGAAGGATGACGTGGCGCAGAAATAGGATGGGCGTTCGCCCCGCCATCAAGCCTCGTTCGGATGGATTACGTCGCAATTTGCTTTGTCAGTGCCACTGTGATCGAAAAGCGCTTTAGAGTAGTCGGGCTAGAGGCACGGCCCGGAACCTGATGACTATCGTTCCTCACGCTCCGTGGACTGCCCCCAAGAAGTTGGACACCAATCCGACCTAATGGGGGTGTTCAAATGGCCAAGTATTCAGAGCAATTCAAACTCACCGTCGTCAA
>NZ_JAGPYS010000010.1:0-180966 GCF_020312195.1 Pseudomonas sp. P129
CCATCTCGATCAGGAACAATTCCTTACGGGTCCGCTTGCGCTTGCCGGCGTATTCGGCGTCGGCGAAGGTCATCTGTTTCATCATCGAAAAGCTTGGCGACTGGTGTCCGGAGATTTTGCCAAATTAGGAAGTCTTTTTCAGAGTTTCCCTAGAGTTATATCGTACCGCGACAGACTCGCCTCTCCCGGCTACAAAGGGTACAAAAGGGTCGCGAGTCGGCCGCGCGCAGCCAGTCCAGTGCCCTGGCATGTTGGCTTCCGAGCCCTGATCTGTCTTGGAGATGACCACCCGCTTCTCCGGATCCATTTCACAGGCGGCCTCAATATTGCGAATTACCGTCCGACCGGCGTGTCCTCTATTCAGCTCATCCAACGCAGATGTGGTCAGTCACTTCGATTCGGATTGCCTGTCGTTTCAATATAGATTCCAGTAAAGCTAGTCGGGTTAATGCGAGGCATGGGGGGGCTCCAGTGATCATGGATAGGTTGAGTGGCTTAACGTGGAAAATAGTTCCAGCCTCAACGGACTCGCTTCAGAGAGCTACAAGGGCTGTATGTAGGGCCAGCGCTGCACATGCTTGACTTGCGCACTTAATGGCAGCAGTCAGCGAGTCTCTGGGGCGCGGTCACAAGACGCCAAAGCATGATCCTGCTTACCAAGCTCCACTGTCTCTCCGGACCTTTGGTTGATTTTCCATTCCACATAAACGGCGACATAAGCCAAAGGGGCATGGCAATTCTGAATTGCTCGGGCAGCTCAGGCACTTCAGGAACATTGGCAAAAACGAGACGATTATTAATTGCTAGATAAAGCCGAGTTTTAACATCGCTTTTGTGGGTCGCGAGTATTTCCACGGAATCCCGCAGGCGGCATCTGAAATTCCCTAAAGCCATGGCCTGCGTTCCTCGTCAGTCGATGCGCTGCGCCGGACCAGCGCTTTTCAGGCCTCACTACAGCTGAGAGCAGCAAGACAGCGAATCTTGCTGTTCTGTCCCATATCTGTCCCATGGAGCGTCCCACGGCCATTTTTTCAGACCCCAGAAACCACAAAACCCCTGAATTCCTTTCAGAATTCAGGGGTTTTGTGTTGCATCAATATGGCGGTGAAGGAGGGATTCGAACCCTCGATACAATTTCTTGTATACACACTTTCCAGGCGTGCTCCTTAAGCCACTCGGACACCTCACCGTATCTCGACGACAACGTTGTGTCTGCCGAGGCGCGCTAATGTAGTCGAAAGCTTTTCCTAACGCAAAACTTTTTTTCAGATTTTTCATGCGCTTAAGCAAATAAACGCTGATTCGCCAGTAAAAGGCCCTGGCGGGGGATGCGGCCCTTGGGCAAAGGGCCGCTTGTGGTGGAGGCGTCAGGCGCTGAAGCCGCCGTCGATGGTCAGGCTGGCACCGGTGATGTAGCCCGCTTCCGGGCCTGCGAGGTAGGCGACGAAGCTGGCGATTTCTTCGCTGGTGCCGTAGCGGGGCAGGGCCATCAGCGCTTTCAGGGTTTCGGCGAATTCGCCCTGCGCCGGGTTCATGTCGGTGTCCACCGGGCCGGGCTGGACGTTGTTGACGGTGATGCCTTGCGGACCGAGGTCGCGGGCCATGCCTTTGGTCAGGCCGATCAGCGCTGATTTGCTCATGGCGTACGTGGCGCCGCCCGCAAAGGGCATGCGGTCAGCGTTGGTGCTGCCAATGTTGATGATGCGGCCGCCTTCTTCCATATGTCGCGCGGCTTCCTGGCTGGCTATGAATACGCTGCGCACGTTGATGGCCAGGGTCTTGTCGAAGTCCTGCATGCTGAATTCATTGAGCGGCGCGATGGCCAGAATGCCGGCGTTATTGACCAGGATATCCAGCCTGCCAAGGGTCTCGGCAGTGGTCTGCACGGCCTGGCGGATGGCTTTTTCGTCGGCGCTGTCTGCGCGAATGGCCAGTGCGCGGCCGCCATTGGCGACGATGCTGTCCTGAATCTCCAGAGCGCTGACCTCGGAGCTGACGTAGGTAAACGCCACGGCAGCGCCTTCTTTGGCCAGGCGCTGGACGATGGCTGCGCCGATGCCACGTGAGCCGCCCTGCACGAGCGCTACTTTGCCGGCGAGTTTAAGGTGTTCGATCATGATGTTCTCCTTGGGGGCAGGTCTCGGACAAGCCTGAGGCTGTCGACGATTGCGACCAGAATAGACCTTGATTGCGATAGTCTTGCTGAACCAAAAGTTCGGACTGATTCATCATGGATATTCAAGACAACAGCGCGCTGATCCTGATCGACCTGCAGCAGGGCATCCATCATCCCAGGCTCGGGCGACGTAATAACCCACTGGCCGAGAGCCATGTCAGCGCTCTGCTCGATGCCTGGCGGCAATCCGGGAGGCCGGTGATTCACGTCCGGCATTTTTCGACGTCACCCGAATCAGTGTTCTGGCCGCAACAGTCAGGGGTCGAGTACCAGCCAGCGTTCGTGCCGCAAGCCGATGAGCGTGAGCTGAGCAAGCAGGTCCCCGACGCGTTTTGCGGGTCCTTTCTGGAAATGTGGTTACGCTCCGACGGGATCAGGCAGCTGGTGATCGCCGGTGTGGTCACCAACAACTCTGTCGAGTCGACCGCGCGCAGTGGCGGCAATCTGGGGTTTGACGTGCTGGTTGCGCACGATGCCTGCTTTACCTTCGATCAACAGGACTTCTTCGGAACGCCGCGCAGTGCCGAAGAAGTGCACGCGATGTCGCTGGCCAATCTGCACGGCGAGTACGCTACGGTGCTGTCGACGGCGCAGATTCTCCAGCAGGTGGCTGTCGAATAATCGCCTGACGGGCTTACTTGCGGGTTTTCTTCGGTGCAGCGGGCAATGGCGCGAACAGCGCCTGCAGGTCTTCATCGCGCAGTTTCCAGTCGCCGCTGGTGCGACCGTCGAGCACACCTGCTGCCAACGCTGATTTTTCCCGCTGCAGGCGCTGGATTTTCTCTTCCACAGTGCCGCGCGCGATCATCTTGTAGACGAACACCGGCTTATCCTGGCCGATACGGTACGCACGGTCGGTCGCCTGATTTTCCGCTGCCGGGTTCCACCACGGGTCGTAGTGGATCACCGTATCGGCGGCGGTGAGGTTGAGGCCGGTGCCGCCTGCTTTGAGGCTGATCAGGAAAATCGGCAGCTTGCCGCTCTGGAAATCGTGAATCGGCGTGCGGCGATCGCGGGTCGAGCCGGTCAGCAGGGCGTAGGCGATACCGCGTTGCTTGAGCTCTTCCTCGATCAGGCTGAGCATCGAAGTGAACTGCGAGAACAACAGAATCTTGCGACCTTCGGCCAGCAATTCTTCGAACATCTCCATCAGGCTGTTGAGCTTGCCCGAGGTGCCCTGTTTGCTGTTGACCGGCAGGTCCTGATTGACCAGGCGCAGGTCACAGCAGACCTGACGCAGCTTGAGCAGCGCTTCGAGAATGATGATCTGGCTGCGTGCCACGCCTTTGCGGGTGATTTCGTCCCTGACCTTCTTGTCCATCGCCAGGCGCACGGTTTCGTACACATCGCGCTGCGCGTCGTTGAGGTCGACCCAGTGGATGATCTCGGTCTTGGGTGGCAGTTCGGTCGCCACCTGTTCCTTGGTACGGCGCAGCAGGAATGGCTTGATGCGCGCATTGAGGTGATGCAGGCGGTCCTGGTTGCCATGCTTTTCGATGGCGGTGCGGTAGTTGCTGTTGAATTCCTTGCTGTTGCCCAGCCAGCCGGGCATCAGGAAGTGAAACAGTGACCACAGCTCGCCCAGGTGGTTTTCCAGCGGCGTACCGCTCAGGCACAGGCGCTGACGGGCGTTGAGGTTGCGTGCGGCCTGGGCGGCCTTGCTGTTGGGGTTCTTGATGTACTGGGCTTCATCGAGAATCAGCACGTGGAAGGGCTGCTTTTCGAGCAACTCCAGGTCCCGTGGTAGCAGCGCGTAGGTGGTCAGAATCAGGTCGTAATCCTGAAGGTTGCCTGCATCCTGATGGCGGTTGGCGCCATACAGTGCCAGCACTTTGAGGTCCGGGGTGAAGTGCTCGGACTCGTCCAGCCAGTTGGGGATCAGGCTGGTCGGCATGACCGCCAGTGCCGGGCGATCGAGGCGTCCGGCCTGTTTTTCCATCAGCAGGTGGGCCAGGGTCTGCAGGGTCTTGCCCAAGCCCATGTCGTCGGCCAGCACGCCGCCGACTTCCAGCTCGCGCAGCGACTGCATCCAGCTCAGGCCTTCCAGCTGATACGGGCGCAGCGTAGCGTTCAGCCCGTCGGGCAGGCTGACCGGCGCGTCCTTGATGTTGATCAGGCGTTCGGCAAAGTGACGCAGGCGGTCGCCGCCCTGCCAGGTCAGCGGCAGGTCTTCGAGCTGGGTAAGGCGTGCCGCATCGGCTTTGCTCATGCGCAGCGCGTTGTTGCCCTCCTGACGCCAGTAGAAGTCCCCCAGCGTCGCCAGTACCGGCTTGAGCCGGCCGTAGGGCAGGGCGATCTGTACCGGGCTGCCGCCGCTTTGCGTGAAGTGGTTGAGCTGCACCAGCAGTTGTTCTTCGTCCCCGCGCTTGGCCACGGCTGATGGGCTCATCAGTTCGGGATGGCTGCGGATCAGGTTGATCAGGATCGGCAACAGGCTCAGGCGTTCGCCGTTGACGATGATGCCCAATTCCAGATCGAACCAGTCGCGTTCGTTCTCTTCATCGATGACCGCGTACCAGTCTTCCACCGGCGTGACGTCGAAGCCGAACTCTTCCTGAATGTCGATTTCCCAGCCTTGCTCGCGCAGCCGCGGCAGGTCATCGAGGACAAAATGCAGCCAGGCCTTGTCGTTGGGCAGTTCGTACATGTCACCGGCGCTGTCGGGCAGTGCCTTGCTTTGCCGGGTGGCGACCTTGAAACCCAGATCGGCCAGTTCCTGGCGCAACTGCCGCTCCCGTTCGCCCTGACGACGGATGCGCAGGGTTTCGGTGTCGGTGTGTTCGATGATGTCGCTTTTCTGGTTCACCAGATCGCTGCCCAGCGAACTGACCAGAATGCTGACGTTGGTGGTGCCGACCGCGTAATGCTTGCCGTAGGCAAAGGCCAGCGCGGCACGGTGCTGGATGTGTCGCTGCATACGCCCGTTGCGCGGCTCGTAGGCACTGAACTCGATGCTGGCCAGAATCAGCCTGGGCCGTGGCTGCAGGTCATCGATCAGGCGCTCCGGCAACCTGGGCTTTTGTTCGACAGGCTTTTCCATCTCTTGCTGGTGCGAGGCCAGCGCGGCCTGCAGCAGCGGACGGTTGTGCGGGTCCTGCAGAAACAGCAGGGCGGCCACGCAGTGTTTGCAGTCGTTGCGAACCGGGCAGGTGCATTTGCAGGTCAGGTAGTTCTTGTAGCGATCGGGGTCCTTGAACAGCAGCGTCTGGGTGTAGATTTCCAGGCCCGAGCCCCGACAGGCGGTGCGGATGATCTGCGGGCTGGAGTCTTCCAGCACGATGCGTTTTTGCCGGGCGTAGTCGCGCCCTCGCTCAAGCGTTCGCTCGTGGAATAGGTCTGTCCAGGCCGCAGCCAGGACTTTTTCGAGAATGGACGACAAGTTTTAAAAAGCCCTACGCCGCAGCGATGCTCAAAAAGAAAGGGGACGCTTGGGCGTCCCTTGCGTACGTAAAGATCAAAGAGGAGAAACCTTGATCAGCAACGCGAGGTTGCCATTGTCCAGATAGGTCAGCTCACCGTTCTTTACCCTGGCAGTCTGCTTCAATCGTTCACTGCTGATGACCACGCCATGCGGGTCCAGCTGGTTGACCCAGAATTGTGCACCAATATCGGTGAAGCGTGCCATCGCCAGACTCACGGTACCCTCGATCGGGAAATGCCCAAGCCGCTCTTCACCACTGGTGATGGCGACCTTGCCCGGTTCGGTGCCGATGCTCTGCTGCCAGGCGCGCTGCATCAGTACTTCATAGTGGCCGCTGCCTTGCAGTTTGCTCGCCAGATCATTGAGCGCGGGGCTTCGTTCATCGTTCGCGTCGATCTTCTGTGCGCCCTTGTCCCAGTTTTCCGGTACAAGCTGGCGGGTCGAGGCCGGCTCGCCGTTCTGGCGAAACAGCAGAATCTCGACCTGATACAGGCCATCGGCGAACGCGGCCGGCGCGATCAGCGTCAGCAGCAGGATCAATGAACGAAACAGAAGCATGCGTGAATCCTTCAAGCAGTTTTCGGGGTCAGGCGCTCAAGCAGCGCTTCGATCGTGTTGAAGCGCTCTTCCGGGCGCTCCATGGGAACCATGAATTTGAACAGCGTGGCGCCTTCGAACTTGTAGCGGTTGGGCTGGCTCTGGATCAGCTTGATCAGGGTCAAAGGATCAACCGGCGTCTCGGCCGCGAACTCGATACGGCCACCTTGCGGGCCACCGTCGATTTTCCGGATGCCCAGCTGTTCGGCGTGCAGTTTGAGCAGCGTGATACGCACCAGATTCTTGGTCGGTTCCGGCAGCAGGCCGAAGCGGTCGATCATTTCGACCTGCAGGTCCTTCAGTGCTTCTTCGTCAGCAGCGTTGGCAATGCGCTTGTAGAGAATCAGGCGCGTGTGCACATCCGGCAGGTAGGCTTCGGGGATCAAGGCCGGCACGCGCAGGTTGATTTCCGGTCCGCCGCCCAGTGGCTGATCGAGATTGGGCTGTTCGCCCTTGCGAATCGACTTCACCGCGCGCTCGAGCATTTCCATGTACAGGGTAAAGCCCACCGCCTGGATCTGGCCGCTCTGGCCGTCCCCGAGCAGTTCGCCTGCGCCACGGATCTCCAGGTCATTGGTGGCGAGCACGAAGCCCGCGCCAAGGTCCTGAGTATTGGCAATCGCTTCCAGACGCTTTTCGGCGTCGTGGGTAATCTGTTTGCGTGGCGGGGTCAGCAGGTAGGCGTAAGCCTGGTGGTGACTGCGCCCGACACGACCGCGCAACTGGTGCAACTGGGCCAGACCGAACTTGTCGGCGCGCTCGATGATGATGGTGTTGGCGCTCGGCACGTCGATGCCGGTCTCGATGATGGTCGAGGCGATCAGCACATTGAAGCGCTTGTGGTAGAAGTCGCTCATCACCTGTTCGAGTTCGCGCTCGCGCATCTGCCCGTGGCCGATGCCGATACGCGCTTCCGGCACCAGCTCGGCCAGATCGGCGGCGCATTTCTCGATGGTCTTGACGTCGTTGTGCAGGTAATAGACCTGGCCGCCGCGCAACAGCTCACGCAGCAGGGCTTCCTTGATGGTCGGCTTGTTCTGCTCCATCACGAAAGTGCGCACCGACAGCCTGCGCGCCGGTGGCGTAGCGATGATCGACAGGTCGCGCATGCCCGACACGGCCATGTTCAGGGTGCGCGGGATCGGCGTTGCGGTCAGGGTCAGAATATCGACCTCGCTGCGCAGCGCCTTGAGCTGTTCTTTCTGGCGCACGCCAAACCGGTGTTCTTCGTCGATGATCACCAAGCCGAGGTTCTTGATCTTGACGTCATCCTGCAACAGCTTGTGCGTCCCGATGACGATGTCGATCTTGCCCTCGGCCAGATCGGCAACTGCGGCGCTGACTTCCTTGGCCGACTTGAAGCGGCTCATCACCTCGACGGTCACCGGCCAGTCGGCGAAACGGTCGCGGAAACTGTTGTAGTGCTGCTGCGCGAGCAGGGTGGTCGGCACCAGAATGGCCACCTGACGCCCGCCATGCACGGCGATGAAAGCGGCACGCATGGCCACTTCGGTCTTGCCGAAACCCACGTCGCCACAGACCAGACGATCCATCGGCTTGGGCGCCAGCATGTCGGCGCGCACGGCGTCGATGGTGGTCTGCTGATCCGGTGTCTCTTCGAACGGGAAGCCTGCGCTGAAGGTCGCGTAATCGGCTTTCGGGTCGGCAAACGCATAGCCTTCGCGGGCCGCGCGACGCGCGTAGATATCCAGCAGTTCGGCGGCCACGTCACGGACCTGCTCGGCAGCCTTGCGTTTGGCTTTCTGCCAGGTTTCCGAGCCCAGGCGGTGCAGCGGCGCGGTTTCGTCGTCGCTGCCGGTGTAACGCGCAATCAGGTGCAGGTTGGCGACGGGTACGTACAGCTTGGCGTCTTCGGCGTAGGCCAGCATCAGGAATTCGGCGACCTGGTTTTCGACTTCCAGGGTCGCGAGCCCGAGATAACGACCCACGCCGTGATCGATGTGCACCACCGGCGCGCCTTCGCGCAGCTCGGTGAGGTTCTTGATGACCGCATCGTTGTTGCCGCCGTCGGTGCGCTTTTCGCGGCGACGGCGTTGCATGACGCGCTGGCCGAACAGCGGGCTTTCTGCGATCAGCGCCAGGGCTGGTTGTTCCAGCAGCAGGCCTTCGTCAAGCGGTGCGATGGTGATTGCCAGTCGGTCCTTGCCGTCGACGAAATCCAGCCAGCTGTCGACGGTTTTGGGGCGCAGCTTGAGGCGTTCGAGCAGTTCCAGCAGCACTTCCCGGCGTCCGGCGGACTCGGCGGTGAACAGCACGCGACCGGGGAAGTCATCCAGAAAATTCGACAGGGCCGCCAGTGGTTGAGTGGCCTTGGCTTCGATGGACAGGTCCGGCAGGGACTGCGCCGGGAAGCGCTCGCGTCCGGCACCGGCGTCGACATCCTGCTGGCTGGCGACCACGCGCGGCCAGTTTTTCAGGCGCGCGAAACAGTCTTCTACCGGTAGAAACAATTCTGCGGGCGGCAGCAGCGGCCGGGCAGGGTCGACGCGGCGTTCTTCATAGCGGTTGCGCACGTCGTTCCAGAAGTTCTCGGCAGCCTGCTCAATGCCCGGCAGGGAAAACACCTGGGTGTCCTGCGGCAGGTAATCGAACAGCGTCGAGGTTTCCTCGAAGAACAGCGGGATGTAGTACTCGATGCCGGCAGGCGTGATGCCGCTGCTCAAGTCCTGGAAAATCGGGCTGCGTCGGAAGTCCACATCGAAGCGCTCGCGAAAGCGCGCCTTGAAGCGTGTGACTTCTTCCTTCTGTAACGGGAATTCACGGGCAGGCAACAGGCGCACCGACTCGACCTTGTCGATGGAGCGCTGGGTGTCCGGATCGAAGGTGCGCAGCGTTTCGATTTCATCGTCGAACAGGTCGATCCGAAACGGCAGCTTGCTGCCCATCGGGAACAGATCGATCAGCGCCCCGCGCACGGTGAACTCGCCGTGTTCGTAGACCGTATCCACATACCGGTAGCCGCTGGCTTCCAGGCGCGTACGCATGGCTTCCACATCGAGCTTCTGGCCGACATCCAGCACCAGGCTGCTGCCGAGCAGAAATTTGGTCGGCGCCAGTCTATGTAGGGCGGTGGTGATGGGAACTACCAAAACGCCATGCTCCAGTTCCGGCAGGCGATAGAGGCTGGCAATACGCTGGGAAATGATGTCCTGGTGCGGCGAAAACAGGTCGTAGGGCAGGGTTTCCCAGTCCGGGAAGTGCAGAACCGGCAGCGTAGGTGCAAAAAACTTCAGCTCTTGCTCGAGCCGCTCGGCGCTTTGGCTGTCGGCGGTCAGCAGCAGGGTGAAGCGCTTGGCCGCGCTGGCGGCTTCGGCAATGGCCAGGCTCAGTGTGGCACCGGGAAGATTGCCCCAGTGTTGTTTGCCTGCAGCGGCAGAAAGATGCGGTAGACGCAGAACTGGCACGGGAAGGTCGGGCTCCAGGCGTTGCAACAGGGGCGGCGATTGTAACGGGGGAAGGTGGTGGCTGTCAGTTTTCCGGAGTATTACCGAGTATTTACGGGCGAAAATTATGTAGTGCGCGTCGATATGACAGCCGTGCATTGCTCATAAACAAAGGCGCGGTCATAATGTAGCCCCTTTTTTCAGCCCCTACATGTGGAAGGTTCCCGTGACTCAGAAGCCCGACCAGTGTCTTGGTGAATGGATTGATCGTGAAGCTCTCGCCGAAGCGATGATCCCGCTCATCGGTCAGCTCTACCGCAATAATAATGTGGTGAGCTCGATCTATGGCCGTAGCCTGATCAACCGTTCAGTCATCGCGATTCTCAAAGCTCACCGCTTTGCGCGTCATCGTCAGTCCGATGCGGTTGAGTTGTCCGTACACGAGACGTTCCCGCTGATCAAAGCGATGAGCGAGCTCAAGCTGGGTGCCGCTTCGGTGGACCTGGGCAAGCTGGCGGTGAAGTTCAAGACCGAAGGCAATGGCCGCACGCCAGAGCAGTTCGTCCGTGAAGAACTGGCCAGTGTAGTGGGTCAGCAGGGCGCCAGCCCACGCAAGGGCACCGACGTCGTGCTGTACGGTTTCGGTCGTATCGGTCGCCTGCTGGCGCGGATCCTGATCGAGAAGACCGGTGGTGGCGACGGCCTGCGTCTGCGCGCCATCGTGGTCCGCAAGGGCGCGGAAAACGATCTGGTCAAGCGCGCCAGCCTGCTGCGCCGTGACTCGGTTCACGGTCCGTTCGATGGCACCATCACCATCGACGAAGCCAACAGCACGCTCACCGCCAACGGCAACCTGATTCAGGTGATCTACGCCAAGAACCCGTCCGAGGTGGATTACACCCAGTACGGTATCAAGGACGCTCTGCTGGTGGACAACACCGGTGTATGGCGTGATGCCGAAGGTCTGGGTCAGCATCTGGCCTGCCCGGGCATCGACCGCGTGGTCCTGACCGCGCCGGGCAAAGGCAAGCTGAAGAACATCGTGCACGGTATCAACCACGGTGAAATCACTGCGGACGACAAGATCGTCTCGGCGGCATCCTGCACCACCAACGCCATCGTGCCGGTGCTCAAGGCGGTCAACGACAAGTTCGGCATCACCAACGGTCACGTCGAAACGGTTCACTCGTACACCAACGACCAGAACCTGATCGACAACTTCCACAAGGGCGATCGTCGCGGCCGTAGCGCCGCGTTGAACATGGTCATCACCGAAACCGGTGCGGCCACCGCTGCTGCCAAGGCATTGCCCGAGCTGGCCGGCAAGCTGACCGGCAACGCGATTCGTGTTCCGACGCCGAACGTGTCCATGGCCATTCTCAACCTCAACCTCGAGAAGCAGACCACTCGCGAAGAAATGAACGAGTACCTGCGCTACATGGCGCTGCACTCGGACCTGCACAAGCAGATCGACTTCGTGAACTCGCAGGAAGTGGTCTCCACGGACTTCGTTGGCTCGCGTCACGCCGGTGTCGTGGATGCCGAAGCCACCATCGTCAACGACAACCGCGTTGTGCTGTATGTCTGGTACGACAACGAATTCGGTTACAGCCATCAGGTGGTTCGCGTGATGGAAGACATGGCAGACGTCAATCCGCCAGCTTTTCCGCAGTAAACGTTGAACGCTTAAGCTGCCCGGTCTGACCGGGACAGCAGATAAACGGGCCGAACCCTGCGCAGGCAGGCTTCGGCCCGTTTTGTTTTGTGGCTGACCATGAGAATCTGTCACGCGCAGATTTTCTGGACGATGGAGTCACCAAGGATGAGCAGTTCGGCCCTGGACGGTTCGCAACACCCCCTCAAAAGCAGCTTCTTCCTGCTGTTTCTGACGATCTTCATCCCCTTTGGGCTGGGGCATTTCGTTTCCTACCTGTTTCGCACCGTCAACGCAGTGATTTACGTCGACCTGCAAGCCGACCTGAGTTTGCCCGCGAGCAGCCTGGGGTTGTTGACTGGCGTGTATTTTCTGACCTTCGCGGCGGCGCAGATTCCGCTTGGCGTGATGCTGGACCGCTATGGGCCACGCAGCGTGCAGGCGCCGATGCTGCTGTTCGCGGTCGCCGGTTCGGTCATTTTCAGTATTTCCAGCACCGAGACAGGGCTGTTGATCGGGCGAGGGCTGATTGGCCTGGGAGTAGCGGGCTCGCTGATGAGTGCGATCAAGGCGTGTGCCATCTGGTTGCCGGTTGAGCGTTTGCCACTGAGTACTGCCTGCCTGCTGTCGATCGGCGGGCTGGGCGCGATGGCGTCGACCACGCCATTGCATGCGTTGCTGAGCTGGTTAACCTGGCGAGAAGCGTTTCTGGTTCTGGCGCTGCTGACCTTTTGTGTGGCGGTGGTCATACACCTCAGCGTCCCCAAGACCTACGAGAGCAAAAACACTCGCTACGCCGACATGTTTGCCGCTGTCGGCAAGCTGTACGCGTCGTGGACATTCTGGCGTCTGGCGTTGTATTCGGTGTTCGCGCATGCCATCTACATGTCGGTGCTGTCATTGTGGATGGGGCCGTGGTTGCGCGATATGGCCGGCCTGAGTGATTCCGCTATGGCCAATGTGCTGTTGTTCGGAGCCATCGCGATGGTGGCAGGGGCTCTGACGTTCGGCGCGATCACCGATTACCTGCGCAGGTTCGGCGTACAGCCGATCATGATCTGCGGCACCGGTATGCTGATCTTCATCGGCTTTCAGGTGCTGATGGCCAGCGGCTTGCCGGTATCGCCTTACCTGATTGCCATGGGCTTCAGCTTCTTTGGCACCTCGACGACCATGAACTACGCCATTGTGGCGCAATCGGTGTCGCCGGAGCTGGCGGGCAGGGTCAGTTCCTCGTTCAATCTGGTGGTGTTCGTGCTGGCGTTTTTCCTGCAGTGGCTGATGGGAGCAGTACTTAATCTGTGGCCAGCGCCCCAGGGTGCCGGTCACCCGCTTGAGGCTTATCAGTGGTCGTTGGGCCTCATGATTGCGCTGCAATTGCTTGGCGTGCTGCTCTGGCTCAGCTTTCGGCCCTGGAAACGCAAGGTCTGAAAACGCAAAACCCCGGCCGAGAGACTCTCGAGCCGGGGTTTTCTTTTTGCAATGCCGCGATCAATCAGCTGGCGGAAGCCGCGACGGGCGCTTCAAGCTTCTGTCCACCCTTGCGGAACAGTATCAGCGTTGCAACCAGACCCAGCACCGCTGCGCCGGTCAGCCAGATACCTGGCGCTGCCTTGTTGTCCAGTACGTGAATCAGGTAAGTACAGGCCGCCGGGGTAAAACCACCGAAGGTTGCAGTCGCCAAGCTGTAGGCCAGCGAGAAGCCGGTGGTGCGGACGTCGACCGGCATGATCTCGGTCAGCGCCACAACCATTGCCCCGTTGTAGGAGCCATACAGGAACGACAGCCACAACTCGACCATCAGCAGGTTGCCGAAGCTCGGGTGCGCAACCAGCCACGACAGGGCAGGGTAGGCAGTGGCGATTGCCAGTACAGTCGCCGCAATCAGCAGCGGCTTGCGGCCGATGCGGTCCGAGAACGAGCCCATGATCGGCAGCCAGATGAAGTTGGACACACCAACGCAGACCGTCACCAGCAGGCTTTCAAGGTCTGTCAGGTTCAACTCGTTCTTGCCGAACGTCGGGGTGTAAGCGGTGATCAGGTAGAACGTCACGGTGGTCATGACCACCAGCGCCATGCCGCCCAGCACCAGACCGAAGTTCTGGCCGATAGAGCGCACCACTTCACTCAGCGTCGGGCGATGCGTGCGGGCTTCGAACTCTGGGGACTCTTCCAGCGAGCGACGGATGATGAAGATGGCCGGCACGATCAGGCAGCCGATCAGGAACGGCACGCGCCAGCCCCATTCACCCATCTGCTCCGGGCTCAGCCAGTGGTTGAGACCCACGCCCAGCAAGCCGGCGAAGACCACGGCGGCCTGTTGGCTGGCGGACTGCCAGCTGACGAAGAAGCCTTTGCGACCCGGCGTCGAGATTTCAGCCAGGTACACCGAAACACCACCCAGTTCCACACCTGCCGAGAAACCTTGCAGCAAACGACCGAGCAGCACCAGCAAAGGGGCGATGACGCCCAATGTGGAGTAGCCCGGCACGCAGGCAATCAACAGAGTGCCCATTGCCATCATCGCGAGGGTGATAATCAGCCCTTTGCGACGCCCGTGACGGTCGATGTAGGCACCGAGAAAGATTGCGCCCAGCGGACGCATCAGGAAGCCTGCGCCGAAGGTCGCCAGCGACAGCATCAACGAAGCGAAAGCGCTGTCGGAAGGGAAGAAGGTTTTCGCGATGGCCGTGGCATAGAAGCCGTAGACCATGAAATCGAACATCTCGAGGAAGTTACCGCTGACAACGCGAAAGATCGCTTTGCCCTTACTTGTTGTGGAGGCCATTTAGTTACTCGCTCAGGCTCGTCGGCTTGGAGTCCGTTGTCGTTTTTATCCCGTTCGCATCGCCATTTCGTGTGTGCAACTGGCGATGCGCACTTGTAACAGTATGTGTAACAGGGCTCAAAGACAACCGTTTCGGCGATTTGCTATCAGTTAACTGACGCTTGACAGGTCAAGACAATTGAGAACGTGCGGCGTGTCGTTTTGATGAAACTTGATGAATAGACCGGGCGCGCAGGGAGCATTAATGGCCCTCGACCACTCAATATGAGGGTCGGCCTTGTATCGGGACGGTTCACTGGGTGTCAGAGCAGGTTATGGACGCTTTTCTGGCTTGTTCGCCAATGGCAGCAAGTCACTCTGAAGGTTTTTATAGTGCGGGGCATGGGTTTGCGTAGGTTTGGCAAGGTTGCAGGGTGCCTCGTGTTGCTGGTGTGCAGTGGTTGTGGTCAGGAACGCAAGCTGGAAAGCTTTGGCGGGCCGACCATGGGCAGTCATTATTCCGTGGTGTATGCGCGCGCTTCCGGGCAGCCGGAGCCTGGGGCTGTGCGTCCCGAGGTCGAAGCGATTCTGGACGAGGTCGATCAGCAGATGTCGCTCTGGCGCGCGGATTCGGATATCGAGCGCTTCAATGCGTTGCCTGCCAATAGCTGCCAGGTGATGCCGGAACCGGTCTTGAAACTGATCGGCGTGGGCGAACAGTTGGCGCAGGAGAGCGACGGAGCCTTCGATCTGACGGTCAAGCCGTTGATGGACCTGTGGGGGTTGGGGCCTCATACGCTGTTCGAGCAGATGCCGCTGGTGCGGCAACTGGCCCGGACTCAGGCGCTGGTCGGTTATCGCAACCTGCGCATCGTCGGCGACCGGTTGTGCAAGAGTGCCGCCGTGCAAGTGGACCTCAACAGCATCGCCGCCGGCTATGCGGTCGATCGGATCAGCGAACGGATGGACGCGCTCGGCTTGCACGATTATCTGGTGCAGGCCACGGGTGAACTGAAAGTCAGCGGGCTCAAGCCCGACGGCTCGCCCTGGCGGGTGACCCTGGACGCGCCGCTCGATGATGGCACTGTCACGCAAAAAGTGTTTCCGCTGAAAGGCTACGCCGTGTCTACGTCGGGCGACTATCGTCGCTACGTCGACCATGCCGGGTGGCGCATTTCCGATACGCTCGATGCCTTGAGCGGTAAGCCGATCAGCCACAGTCTGGCGTCGGTGACGGTCATTCATCCCTCGGCGCTGATGGCTGACGGTCTGTCTTCCCTGCTGTTGATTCTCGGCCCGCAGCGCGGTTGGGATTATGCGCAAGAACATAAAATCCCTGCTTTTTTTGTGATTCGTGCCGATAAGCGCTTTATCATCCGCAGCAACGCGTCGTTTGATCATCTGGTTGTGCAGCAGCCGCGGTAATTCAGCGGGCCGGATCATCCGGTCAGTTGCGCCATGTGCAGACAAAAATTGGCCTTCGACGCGACCAAGGGTTAATGTTCGCCGCCTCGGTGCAGCGCTAGACTGCGCCGCGTGATTTAGCCAGAGATGCCAGAGTGGCGCCTCGGTCTGTTTAAAGGAGTACGCATGGCTGTCTACAACTACGACGTAGTGGTACTGGGTTCCGGCCCTGCCGGAGAAGGCGCGGCAATGAACGCCGCCAAGGCGGGGCGCAAGGTCGCCATGGTCGACAGCCGTCGGCAAGTGGGCGGTAACTGCACCCATTTGGGCACCATTCCGTCCAAGGCCCTGCGTCACTCGGTCAAGCAGATCATTCAGTTCAACACCAACCCGATGTTTCGTGCCATCGGCGAGCCGCGCTGGTTTTCGTTTCCGGATGTGTTGAAAAACGCTGAAATGGTCATCTCCAAGCAAGTGGCCTCGCGCACCAGTTACTACGCCCGCAACCGCGTCGACGTGTTCTTCGGCACCGGCAGTTTTGCCGACGAGACCAGCATCAACGTGGTCTGCACCAACGGTGTGGTGGAAAAGCTGGTGGCCAACCAGATCATCATCGCCACCGGTTCGCGCCCCTATCGGCCGGCCGACATCGATTTCAGTCACAAGCGCATCTACGACAGCGACACCATCCTCAGCCTGGGCCATACCCCGCGCAAGCTGATCATTTATGGCGCCGGTGTGATCGGCTGCGAATACGCCTCGATCTTCAGCGGCCTTGGCGTGCTGGTCGAACTGGTGGATAACCGTGACCAGTTGCTGAGCTTCCTGGATTCGGAAATCTCCCAGGCGCTGAGCTATCACTTCAGCAACAACAACGTGATGGTTCGCCACAACGAAGAATACGAGAAGGTCGAAGGCCTGGATAACGGCGTTATCCTGCACCTCAAGTCCGGCAAGAAGATCAAGGCCGATGCCTTGCTGTGGTGCAACGGCCGTACCGGCAACACCGACAAGCTGGGTCTTGAGAACATTGGTCTGAAAGCCAATGGTCGTGGTCAGATCGAAGTGGACGAGACCTACCGCACCAGCGTTTCCAACGTCTACGGCGCAGGCGATGTGATTGGCTGGCCAAGCCTGGCCAGTGCTGCTTACGACCAGGGTCGTTCGGCCGCGGGCAGCATGGTCGACAATGGCAGCTGGCGTTATGTCAACGATGTGCCGACCGGGATCTACACCATTCCCGAGATCAGCTCGATCGGCAAGAACGAACACGAACTGACGCAGGCCAAGGTGCCTTACGAGGTGGGCAAGGCGTTCTTCAAGGGCATGGCGCGCGCGCAGATTTCCGGTGAGCGGGTCGGGATGCTGAAGATCCTGTTCCACCGCGAGACGCTCGAGGTGCTGGGCGTGCATTGCTTCGGCGACCAGGCGTCCGAGATCGTGCACATCGGTCAGGCAATCATGAGCCAGCCGGGTGAAGCGAACACCATGAAGTACTTCGTCAACACCACGTTCAACTACCCGACCATGGCCGAAGCCTATCGGGTAGCCGCATACGACGGCCTCAACCGGCTTTTTTAAGCGACTCCGGCCGGTGGCCTGAGCCGGCCGGGGAGACCGATTTCAGTGATTCCCGAGCGTGGCGGTGGCCAAACCGGGAAAGTCTGTAATCAGGCTGTCGACGCCGAAATCAGCGAGCCTGCGCATCAGTGCAGGCTCGTTGACTGTCCATACCGACACATGCAGGCCCTGACGCTGTGCTTTCTGCAGGCGCTCCGGGGTACACAGTGTCCAGTTCAATGCCAGAATTTCACAGCCGTAGCTCTGGGCGACCTTCAACGGGTCGAGCCAGGCGTACTCGGCTACCAGCCCGCGCGAGATGTCCGGCGTCAGGTCCAGAGCGGCGCGCAGCACTTCGCGTGAGCTGGAGGTGATCGTCACCTTGTCCAGCAAGCCATGGCGCTGAGCCATTTCACGAATCGCCAGCACGGTATTGGCGGCGCGAGTGCGTGAGGCGCTTTTGACTTCCAACTGCCAGTGCTCGAAAGCGCATTGTTCGAAGAGTTCTTCCAGGCGTGGAATCGGGCACGGCGAGACCCAGCCGGGGCCACCCTTGCGCGCGTCATAGGTCACCAGGTCGGCGGCGAGGTGTTCATTGACCTTGCCGCGCCGGTCGGTGGTGCGTTTGAGGGTCGGGTCATGAATGACCATCAACTCTCCATCCTTTGAAAGATGCAGGTCCAGTTCACAGCGGCGCACGCCGTGCTTGAGGCATTCCTGAAAGCTGGTCAGGGTATTTTCCGGTGCTTCGCCCTTGGCGCCGCGGTGGCCGTAGATAAGGGTCACGTTTACTCCTGGCTACTGATAGTGATAAAGGGGCCGGGCGTTCAATTTCCGGAGGGCTGGCCTTGTTCCAGCGCCTGACGCCGCTGCTGAGCCTGACGCTGCAATACATGGCGGGCGAGTAACTGGCGCTGCGCATCCGGGAGATTGACGAACTCGGTACTGATATAGAAATTGCCGTCGGCCAGCGTGTCGCATTGCGAAACCCTGGCGCGCAGCATCAGACCCGCGGCCTGGGGCATGAGCACCATCTTGATCGACAGTTGTTCGCCGACGGCAAAAGCCTGTTGCGAATTGAACTGAATCCCGCCTTCAGACAGCTTGACCGGCTGAGGCGCGCCCAGCTTGCCCAGTGCGGTGTGGGCAACCACTTCGCCCAGCAGGTCGATGCGCTTGCTCAGCGACTTGAGAAAACTGTTCAGCACCCGGTCGCGCTCGTCGAGCTGGCGCATCAGATGCTGCGACTCGAACTCGCTGACATGCAGCTCGCTGAGCAGGTCGAACAGCGTCGAGGTGTCCTGCATGGCATCCTGGCTTGCCTGGTCGGCGGCAGACAGGGGGTTAATTTCCAGTGCGACGCTGTCGTCGATACGGTAGTATTCGCGGCGTCCTGCTTCATCTAATGTCGACATGGCGAACCCAAGCTAGCGGCGGTGGTCAGAGAGTTTCGAGTGTAAAGCTGCACGTCAAGGCCCGCCACACGGACGTCCTCATTCCTGCGAACAAATTCCTACATGTTCAGACCTCTTTTTGTATTTATCGGCACGCGCTACACCCGTGCGAAGCGACGCAATCATTTTGTTTCCTTCATCTCCATGACCTCCATGATCGGCCTCGCCCTGGGCGTTGTGGTCATGATAGTCGTGTTATCGGTGATGAACGGTTTCGATCACGAAATGCGTACCCGCGTGCTCGGCATGGTGCCGCACGCGACCATCGAATCTGCTGACCCGATCACCGACTGGCGCGGTCTGGCCGCGAAGGTTCAGGAAAACCCGCAGGTGCTGGCCGTTGCGCCGTTCACCCAGATGCAGGGCTTGCTGACCCACGACGGCAAGGTCCAGAAAGTGCTGCTCAACGGTATCGACCCGCTTGAAGAGCGCAAGGTCTCGATCATTGACCACTTCATCAAGCAGGGCCAGCTCGACAGTCTGTCGCCCGGCAGCTTCGGCATCATGATCGGCGACAAGGCCGCGGCCAAGCTGGGCGTCGGCATCGGCGACAAGCTGACCTTCGTTGCGCCTGAAGTAACGGTGACGCCAGCCGGGATGTTCCCGCGCATGAAGCGCTTCGAGGTGACCGGCATCTTTCACGTCGGCGCCGGCGAAATCGACGGCTTCCTGGGGCTGACCAACCTTGATGACCTGGGCCGTCTGCACCGCTGGAAGCCCAATCAGGTGCAGGGCCTGCGTCTCAAGTTCGACGACCTGTTCGCCGCGCCACGCACTTCGTGGGAAATCGCGCAGAAGCTGGGCGAAAACAATTTCTACTCGCGTGACTGGACGCGCACCCACGGCAACCTGTATCAGGCGATCCGCATGGAAAAAGCCATGATCGGTCTGTTGCTGCTGCTGATCGTGGCGGTGGCGGCCTTCAACATCATTTCCACGCTGGTGATGGTGGTCAATGACAAGAAGGGCGACATCGCGATTCTGCGTACCCTGGGTGCTACGCCGCGACAGATCATGGCGATATTCATGGTCCAGGGCACGGTGATCGGCGTGGTTGGCACGCTGATCGGCGCGGCACTGGGGATTCTGGCGGCGCTCAATGTCAGCGCAGCCATTTCCGCACTCGAAGGGCTGATCGGCCACAAGTTTCTCAACGCCGACGTCTACTTCATTGATTACCTGCCTTCGCAACTGATGGCCCAGGACGTGTTCCAGGTCTGTGGTGCAGCGTTGGTCCTGAGTTTCCTCGCCACCCTGTATCCCGCCTGGCGTGCTGCGCGCACCCAGCCGGCGGAGGCGTTACGTTATGAGTGAGTCGGGCATGTCTGATAAAGCAGTATTGAGTTGCCGCAACCTGGGTAAATCCTACGAGGAAGGCCCGGAGTCGGTGGTGGTGTTGTCCGGCCTGCAGCTGGAATTGCACCCTGGCGAGCGTGTCGCGATCGTCGGCAGTTCGGGGTCGGGCAAAAGTACCTTGCTCAACCTGTTGGGCGGTCTGGACACGCCGTCCGAAGGCAGTGTCTGGCTGGCGGGCGAAGAGTTGTCGGCGCTGGGCGAAAAGGCTCGCGGCCTGCTGCGTAACCGGGCGCTGGGCTTCGTCTACCAGTTCCACCACCTGCTGCCCGAATTCACCGCGCTTGAAAACGTCTGCATGCCGTTGTTGATCGGCCGTACGCCGATCCCCGAAGCCCGCAAGCGCTCCACTGCATTGCTGGAGCGTGTCGGCCTCGGTCATCGTCTGGCGCACAAGCCTTCGGAGCTGTCTGGTGGCGAGCGTCAGCGCGTGGCGATTGCCCGCGCCCTGATCAATCAGCCGGGTCTGGTGATGCTTGACGAGCCAACCGGCAACCTCGATCACCACGCCGCGCAGGGCATTCAGGACCTGATGCGTGAATTGAGCACGTCATCGCGCACGGCGTTTCTGATCGTGACCCACGACATGAGCCTGGCCCGGCAAATGGACCGTGTCCTGCGTCTGGAAGACGGCCGCCTCGTCGAGGCCTGATCGACCCGGCCCGGCGCAATTCATCGCGTCGGGTTCCAGTTTTTATACGGTGTATTTTTCCACGGTGCTTCGCGAATGTTCAGACCGTTACCCATCTTCATCGGCATGCGCTATACCCGCGCCAAACGCCGCAAAAGCTTCATCTCGTTCATTTCGATGACCTCGATGATCGGTCTGGCACTCGGTGTCCTGGCGATGATCGTGGTGCTGTCGGTCATGAACGGTTTCCAGCGGGAAATGAGCTCGCGGATTCTCGGCATGGTGCCGCACGCGGTGATTGCCGGTAGCACTCCGGTCGATGACTGGAAACCGCTGGCCGACGCGGCGCTGAAAAACCCTGAAGTGACCGCTGCCGTGCCGTTCACCGACATGGAAGGCATGCTCTCCTACAAGGGCTCGATGCAGCCGATCCAGATCAGCGGCGTAGACCCGGCGCTGGAACATGAGGTGTCGATCGTCACGCAGCACATCACCCGCGGAAACCTCGAAGACCTCAAGCCGGGCGAGTTCGGCGTAGTGCTCGGCGACATCACCGCGCGCCGCTTTCGCCTGAGCATCGGCGACAAGCTGACCCTGATCGTCCCGGAAGTCAGCAGCGCTCCCGGCGGCATCACGCCGCGCATGCAACGCCTGACCGTCGTGGGTATCTTCAAGGTCGGTGCCGAACTGGATGGTTCGATGGGCCTGATCAACATCGCCGATGCGGCGCAGATGCAACGCTGGCAGCCCAATCAGGTTCAGGGCGTGCGGCTGGCGCTCAAGGATCTGTACAAGGCACCCCAGGTGTCCACCGCCATTGCCGCCGGTCTGGGTGAGGGCTATCGCGCCGATGACTGGACCCACACCCAGGGCAGCCTGTTCAGCGCCATGAAGATGGAAAAGACCATGATCGGTCTGTTGCTGCTGATGATCGTCGCCGTGGCAGCGTTCAACATCATTGCCACGCTGATCATGGTGGTCAACGACAAGGGCGCAGACATCGCCATACTGCGCACCATCGGCGCCACGCCGCGGCAGATCATGGCGATCTTCGTGGTTCAGGGCACCGTCATCGGCATCGTCGGTACCTTGATCGGCGGCATCCTGGGGATTATTGCGGCGCTGAACGTCAGCAGCCTGGTGGGCTGGGTCGAGCGGGTCAGCGGTCAGCACATCTTCAGTTCCGATGTGTATTTCATCAGCAACCTGCCTTCCGAACTGCAGGCCGGTGACGTGCTGTTGATCTGCGGTGCCGGGTTTATCCTGAGCTTTCTGGCGACCATCTACCCCGCATGGCGCGCCGCGCAGATCCAGCCAGCGCATGCACTGCGTTACGAGTGACAGGGCCTGAGTCACCTTCGTCGAGGCCGCAGGGCGGCCTGCGAGGGTGGCGGGGCAGAGCGGATTTTCGCTGAAAGCCCCAGGCAAACGCTATAAACTCGCCGCGTTCATTCATGATCCAGGTATCGCCATGCATCCCGCAGCCGAACACTCGCCGCTGGGCAAGTCCAGTGAGTACATCGCCACCTACACGCCGTCTCTGTTGTTCCCGATCCCGCGTGCCGCCAAATGGGCCGAGCTTGGGCTCACCGCGCAGACGCTGCCTTATCAGGGTGTCGATTTCTGGAACTGCTACGAGCTGTCATGGCTGCTGCCTTCCGGCAAGCCGGTGGTGGCCATTGGCGAGTTCAGTATCCCGGCCGAATCGCCGAACATCATCGAATCGAAGTCATTCAAGCTGTACCTCAATTCGTTGAATCAGACGGCTTTCGCGACCGTCGAACAGCTGCAGACCACCCTCGAACAGGATCTCTCGGCTGCTGCGGGCAAGCCGGTTGGCGTGCGTATTCGCAGCCTGGCGGAAATCGAAGAGGAGGGTGTTGCTGCGTTGCCGGGCGTGTGTATCGACGACCTGGACATCTCTGTCAGCAGCTACGACCGACCGCAGCCCGAGTTACTGCGTTGTGATGACTCGCGGGTGGTGGAAGAGAGCGTGCACAGCCATCTGCTCAAATCCAACTGCCCGGTCACCAGCCAGCCTGACTGGGGCAGCGTAGTGGTCGAATATCGCGGCGCGGCTCTGGATCACGCCAGCCTGCTGGCGTATATCGTCAGTTTCCGCCAGCACTCGGATTTTCATGAGCAGTGTGTGGAAAGAATCTTCCTCGACCTGCAGCGCCTGCTCAAGCCGGAGAAACTCACCGTATATGCGCGCTACGTGCGCCGCGGTGGTCTGGACATCAACCCGTACCGCAGCACTGAAACGCTCGACGTAGACAACCGCAGGCTGGCGCGGCAGTAGTGTCTGAGGCCCGCGGAGCGGACGCAGAGCGTCCGGAGCGACATTCCCACGCGGAGCGTGAGGAACGATAGGTGTCAGTAGTGCCGATGCTCCGCGTCGCACCGCGCATCAGCGTTCGGACGCAGAGCCAGCAGAGCGGCATTCCCCGATCAGACTCCGATGTTACCCAGCGTCTGCACGATGTTGCGCAAAGTGCCGGCGATGGTCGGATGCTCCAGCTCGAAACGCTCGACGGCCAGATTCACACCATCAGCCAGGCTGCTGTCCTGCTCGTGGGTGGCCTGTTCCAGCTGAATTTTAGTTTCAATTTGTTGCATGAGTTCGCGCAGATTTTCCCGCTCGGACTCTGACATCGGCGGGTTGTGCTCCAGTTGCTCGCGCAGGGTATCGAGTTGTTCTTGCAGTTCGCGGGCAGGCATGAGGTGCTCCTTGATTGATAAGTCTGTCTCATGGACTTCGCCGAAGAGCTAAAGGTCCATGTTCACTCAAGACTAATCCAGTCTGCACCTGGCTGCATGTGTATCAGGGTTTTTCGCCTTTGCTGCGACGCAGTGCGATGTCGGCCAGGCAGGATTCCAGTTCGCCCAGGTGGTCGATCACCGAATGCACCCCCAGCGAATAGAGTTTGAGTGTGGCCTGCGCGCGTCGCCGTTCGCGTTCGGCATCACTGAGTGCCTGCCATTGTGAAGGCGAGAGCCCGCACAGTGGGCCGCAGGATGCCAGGCCAATGGTCCACAGCCCGGCGTTCAGCCCGGACTGCAACAGGCGCGGGTCGCCGCTGATCAGTACGCAGCCATCCAGGTGGCTGACTTTCAGGGCCATCAATGCCATCCAGCAGGCATCCGGGGCGGGCCAGCCTGCGGTCGGGCGTGGGGCGGGAATCATCCAGTCACTCACCGGTGCAGCCAGTGCAGCGCTCACGTTTTCAGGCAGTTCATCGAGCCAGGCGCAAGGCATGCTCTGGTCACGCAGGGTCTGCAGAATAGCCTTTGCACCCGGTGTGAGCTGCGTGTGCTCATGGCCGG
The DNA here is from genome assembly GCF_020312195.1 of Pseudomonas sp. P129. Taxonomy (NCBI): domain Bacteria; kingdom Pseudomonadati; phylum Pseudomonadota; class Gammaproteobacteria; order Pseudomonadales; family Pseudomonadaceae; genus Pseudomonas; species Pseudomonas sp. P129. The sequence continues at coordinate 23,749 of NZ_JAGPYS010000010.1, forward strand.
GTGCGCGCGAGTTTGCGGCCTGCGCACCGAAGTCCACCAGGCAGCCGCTAAGGCCGAACAGCAGGGCAGGGAAGGTTGGCAGAGGCGTGAGGACCGGGGCGAGCATGAGGATCTCTCTGAAATATCGAGAAACGCTACCGATCTTTTGTGACACTTCGATGAAGGTGCGATGACGAAGTTTATCCGGAACCCTTTGCTGACAGACCTGCCTTATTCTCGACAGAAGGCTTTATACTCCCTGTCCTAGCGTGTGGGGCGTAGCACCCGCGTCATTATTTCGATATCTCGATCAGGAGTGTCAGCTATGCCCGTGACCGGTGCAGGCTTTATCAAACGTTTGCTGCAATTGTCCCTGTGTGCCGGCATCGCGCTGGCTCCGGTGGCCGTGCAGGCCGCTGAAGATGATCCATGGGAAGGCATCAACCGTCCCATTTTCAAATTCAACGATATCCTTGACGCTTACACGCTCAAGCCGTTGGCCAAGGGATATCAGTACATCGCACCGCAATTCGTCGAAGACGGTATCCATAACTTCTTCAGCAACATCGGCGATGTCGGCAATCTGGCGAACAACGTGCTGCAAGCCAAGCCTGAAGCGGCTGGCGTCGACACTGCGCGTCTGATCGTCAACACCACCTTCGGCCTGCTGGGCTTCATCGACGTGGGCACCCGCATGGGCCTGCAACGCAATGATGAGGACTTCGGTCAGACGCTGGGCTACTGGGGCGTGCCGAGCGGCCCGTTCGTGGTCATTCCGTTGCTGGGGCCAAGCACTGTACGTGATGCAATCGCCAAGTACCCGGACACCTACACCTCGCCCTACCGCTACATCGATCACGTCCCGACCCGTAACACCGCACTGGGCGTCAACCTGATCGATACACGTGCCAGCCTGCTGTCTGCCGAGCGCATGGTCAGCGGCGATCGCTACACCTTCATTCGCAATGCCTACCTGCAGAACCGCGAGTTCAAGGTCAAGGACGGCAAGGTTGAAGACGATTTTTAATCGCTACTTTGCCTCTGCATGAATCAATAAAGGCGACCCTGGGTCGCCTTTATTATTTTGTAAAAGTGTGAACCTGTTCCGCCGGTTTTCACTTCATCGAGATGATTGAAAGCCCCAGTTTCTGTCCACCACCTTCTTCATCATTCACCCAGACCACCTCGGTTTCGGCTTCAAGCCCCTTGAGCGCAGGATGGTCGGAGTCAATACTCACGCTGAGTTTGTCTCCCACCTGGAACGAGCGTGGCGCCTGAACCTGCATGCCCGAGCTGGAAAGGTCAATGCACACGGCGGGAATCACTTGGCCGGCATGGATCAGGTTGACGTCTGCATCGACGCGCATGCGGATGTAATCCCGTTTTTCCTCGTAGTCGCGATCATTTCGACTCATGTACAGTCCTTCGTTTTAGTTGCTGATTTGTGAGTTCTTATAACTCTGGGTGATTTGCGATGTAAAGAGCGCAAAGTGAGGGTAGGAGCATGCTTGAAACACCCGTCGGATGGGAGTACCGTCTGCGCCTTGAAGGGCACCTCTGAAACACGACAGACTTATCAAGTTGTTGCGTGTTATTGCGGAGAGGCTAGAAGCGAATCCAGTAAGCGGGTTCCGGTAATCCCGGGCCGCCTACGCCAACCTGATCTGGCGCCGTTTGCCCCCATGCCAAAAACCAGTGCCAAGCTGCTGATTATCGATGACGACGACGTAGTGCGCGCAAGCCTTGCCGCCTACCTTGAAGACAGTGGCTTCAGCGTTCTGCAAGCGAGTAATGGCTTGCAGGGAATTCAGATATTCGAGCAGGAGAACCCCGATCTGGTGGTCTGCGACTTACGCATGCCACAGATGGGCGGGCTTGAGCTGATCCGTCAGGTGACGGCCATTGCTCCGCAGACGCCTGTTATCGTCGTTTCCGGCGCGGGCGTGATGAGCGATGCAGTCGAAGCCTTGCGCCTTGGCGCTGCCGACTACCTGATCAAGCCCCTCGAAGATCTTGCCGTACTCGAGCATTCGGTGCGTCGTGCGCTGGATCGGGCTCGCCTGCTCACTGAAAACCAGGTCTATCGCGAAAAGCTGGAAAAGGCCAATCGCGAACTCGAAGCCAGTCTTCATCTGTTGCAGGAAGACCAGGACGCGGGTCGGCAAGTGCAGATGAACATGCTGCCGATCACGCCGTGGTCGATTGACGCGTTCAAGTTCGCGCACCAGATCATTCCATCGTTGTACCTGTCCGGCGACTTTGTCGATTATTTCAGGGTCGACGAACGGCGCGTCGCCTTCTATCTGGCTGATGTTTCAGGGCATGGTGCGTCATCGGCGTTCATCACCGTGCTGCTGAAGTTCATGACCACTCGGCTGCTGTTCGAGTCCAAGCGTGGCGGCACGCTTCCGGAATTCAAGCCGTCTGATGTGCTGGGGCATATCAACCGTGGCCTCATCAGTTGCAAGCTGGGCAAGCACGTTACGATGGTCGGCGGTGTCATCGACGAAGAGTCAGGTAAACTGACGTACGCAGTGGGCGGACATCTGCCATTGCCTGTGTTGTATTCCGAAGGGCAGGCGCATTATCTGGAAGGTCGTGGACTGCCTGTCGGGTTGTTCAACGAGGCCACCTATCAGGATCACGAAATCGATCTGCCCGAGTCCTTCAGTCTGACCATGTTGTCTGATGGCATACTGGACTTGTTACCCGGTGATACACTCAAAGAGAAAGAAGCCGTCCTTCCCGAATTGGTCAAGGCGGCTGGCGGCAGCCTGGATGGCTTGCAGCGGGTTTTTGAATTGGCAACGCTAGGGGAGATGCCGGATGATATCGCCTTGTTAGTGTTAAGCAGGAATCTTGAATGAGTACCGGTAGAATCCAGTTCGCCGAGCAGGAAGGCACCTTCGTTCTCAAGTTCGTGGGTGAAGTGCGGTTGACGCTGTGTTCGGCCCTGGATGCGACTATCGAGCGCATCTTCACTGCGCTGAATTTCTCGGCGGTGGTCATTGATCTGACCGAGACGCGCAGCATTGACAGCACCACGCTGGGCTTGCTGGCCAAACTGTCGATTCTGTCGCGCCAGAAGGTAGGCCTGTTGCCGACCCTTGTGACCACTCACGAGGACATTACGCGCCTGTTGCAGTCGATGGGCTTTGATCAGGTCTTCAACATCGTTGACCGGCCTCTGCCGCGGCCTGAATGCCTGACCGACCTGCCGTCACAGGACCAGTGCGAAGAAGTGGTGAAAGCCAAGGTGCTTGAAGCACACAAGATCCTCATGGGCCTTAACGACTCCAATCGTGAAGCTTTCCATGATCTGGTCAATGCACTGGAAGGTCAGCGCTAGGCATCAGTTGCGTCTGTCTCTCTTATCTCAGAACGGCAGGCAGCAAAAAGGGCGACACCTGCGAAGGTGTCGCCCTTTTTCATGTTCAGGCTTTTTTGGCGGAGAGCAGTGCTTCCAGCTTTTCCTGATCGCGAGCGAACTGGCGAATACCTTCAGCCAGCTTTTCAGTGGCCATGGCATCTTCGTTGGAAGCCCAGCGGAACTGGCTTTCGGTCAAGTTCTTGACCGTACCCAAACGTTTCTCACCTGCATTATCCGGGGTAAGCTTACGCTCCAGGGTGCCGGTATCTTCCGCCAGCTTCTTGAGCAGATCGGTGCTGATGGTCAGGCGATCACAACCAGCCAGCTGTTCGATCTGGTTCAGGTTGCGGAAGCTGGCACCCATGACCACGGTCTTGAAGTCGTTGGCCTTGTAGTAGTTGTAGATGCGCGTTACCGACTGCACGCCCGGGTCTTCTGCGCCGGTGTAATCGGTGCCTGTCGACTTCTTGTACCAGTCGTAGATACGGCCCACGAACGGCGAAATCAGGAACACCCCGGCCTCGGCGCAGGCGACTGCCTGGGCGAAGGAGAACAGCAAGGTCAGGTTGGTCTGGATGCCATCCTTCTCGAGTTTCTCAGCTGCGCGGATACCTTCCCAGGTGGCGGCCAGTTTGATCAGCACCCGATCACGCTTGATGCCTGCGGCGTCGTACAGACCGATCAAACGCTCACTGCGCTCGATTAGCGCGTTGGTGTCGAACGAAAGGCGTGCGTCCACTTCAGTGGATACGCGGCCCGGAACCACCTTGAGAATCTCCTGACCGATGGCGACTGCAAAGCGGTCGCAGGCCAGGCCGATGTCGCCCTTGCTACCGTCGAACGCTTCGCCCAGCATCTTGGCGTTGTTTGCGTCGGAAGCGGCCTTGAGCAGCAGGGATGGGTTGGTGGTGGCGTCCTCGGGTTCGAGGCTCTTGATTGCGCCGAAGTCGCCGGTGTCAGCAACAACGGTGGTGAATTTCTTGAGTTGATCCAGCTTGGAAGTCATGAGCGTGCTCTGTCCTGTGCGGTTGGATGACATTACCCGAGCGCTGTCGACCACTCAAGGCCGCAGCGTTTACTGCTGCCGATGATAGGCCTTGAGGGACGGCATTGTCGTGAATACCTTTGTCTAGACTGTTTTTGAGCCTCGCACTGACCGCTTGTTCCCTCGATATGAATTTAACCTCTGCCTAGCGGCCTGCGCGCTGCGCGATTGCCGGACCTATCAGGCCATCGGGCCTCTGGCAGCAGACATTTGCCTTGATATGAGCCGGTCTCGCAACCGGTCTGGCCTGTGGCGTCGAGCGGCGCATTGGGGTAAAGATGCTGTTCAACTCGCGATCATCTGAAGGAACCAGCATGCATTCACGACGCTTCCCCATCACTGCCGCAATCGGACTTTCCCTGGGGTCCATGGGCGTGTTTTCCATGTTTGCCAACGCCGCCGAGCTGTCACCCGATCAGTTGCTGAAAAAAGCCCAGGCCGAACAACCGGCCTACCTCGACACTGTCCGCCAGCTCGTTGATGTCGATACAGGCACCGGCCAGGCTCCCGGGCTGAAGACCGTCAGCGCAATGCTGGTCGAACGTCTCAAGGCGCTGGGTGCAGAAGTCTCCACCACGCCGGCAGAGCCTTCGGCGGGGGACAATATCGTCGGTACTTTCAAAGGCACCGGCACACGGTCTTTTCTGTTGATGGTTCACTACGACACGGTGTTCGGGCCGGGCACCGCCGCCAAGCGTCCGTTCAGACTCGACAGCGAGCGCGCCTATGGCCCAGGGGTGGCAGACGCCAAGGGCGGCGTGGCGATGATTCTGCATGCGCTGCAGCTGTTGCAGAATGAGCGGTTCAAGGCGTTCGGCACGCTCACTGTGCTCTTCAACCCGGACGAGGAGACCGGCTCCAGCGGCTCGAAAAAAGTCATCGCCGAACTCGCCCGCCAGCATGACTACGTGTTTTCGTTCGAGCCGCCTGACAAGGATGCCGTCACCGTCGCCACCAACGGCATCAATGGCCTGATTCTCGAGGTCAAAGGCAAGTCGTCACACGCAGGCTCTGCTCCCGAGGCCGGACGCAATGCGGCCATCGAGCTGGCGCACCAACTGCTGCAGCTCAAGGACCTCGGCGACCCGGGCAAAGGCACCACTGTCAACTGGACGCTGATCAAGGGCGGGGAGAAGCGCAACATCATTCCATCCAGCGCGTCGGCCGAGGCGGACATGCGCTATTCCGACCTCAGCGAGAGCGATCGCGTATTGGCTGACGGACAAAAGATCGTGAAGAAGACGCTGGTCGATGGCACCGAAGTGACCTTGCGAATGGAAAAAGGCCGGCCGCCGCTGGCCAGAAATCCTGGCTCCGACCAGTTGGCGAAAACCGCGCAGACGCTTTACCAGAAAACCGGTCGCACTCTGGAGCCGATTGCCATGCGTTTCGGTACCGACGCTGGCTATGCCTACGTGCCGGGCAGTGCAAAGCCTGCGGTGCTCGAAACCATGGGCGTGGTCGGTGCCGGCCTGCATGCCGACGATGAATACATCGAATTATCGAGCATCGCACCCAGGCTTTACCTGACCGTGGCGTTGATTACGCAGTTGTCGAAGGGTGATGCAACGCCCTGATGGCCTGTGAGGTGAGCGCTGAAAGGCGTGGTCTTCGGTCCGCGCCATCTGTCGAGGTATCTGGCATTGCGATTGACCTGAGCGCCGATAAACGATTAACTGTATATGTATACAGTTAATCAGAAAAGGCTCGCCTCATGAGTGTTACCTTCCTTGGCCCGTTGTCGGCAGGGGGCATCAAACTCCCGTTCATATCGCTGTCGTCCGTTGGCTCCAGATCGCCAGTGGTCGAGAAGCATGTTTCCATCTCCGAGCTTTGTGAGGTCCGTGAGCCACACGCCTACCTGGCCAGGATCGAAGACCAAGGCATGCAGGGGGGCGGCATGTGCAGCGGGGATATGCTGGTGGTCGACCGCAGCCAGTACGCCGAGCACGGTGACATCGTCGTTGCCTCGCTCAATGCACGGCAGATCTGCCGACGTTTGCACATGCGCGGCGATGTGGTGATTCTGGAATCGCAAAACCCGGATTACCCACCACTGCATGTCACCGACAACGATGACCTGATCATCCTGGGCGTGGTGACCTACAGCCTGAAAAACCTGCTGGAGGGCCGCGCTGCATCATCAGCTCATCGATGAACAGACGCATGTTCTTGCATTGCACGCCGCTGCATGATCTGCTGCCCACTCTTTGGCTTTTAGCGGAATACCGAGCGCATGCAAGAACGACTTGACCAGTTACGGCTCCCCAAGCCTGTCCAGGGAGCGATCAGTGATCTGGTGAGGGCGCTCGACGCAACCAGCACTCGCGCCGACGTGGAAGCCGAAGCGGCGTTGCAGATCGAATACATTCACGGTCTGGAGACCAGCAGAAAGCTGCGCCCAGCCGATGCCGAAGCGCTTTACATCATTTTCGACGATGCAGTTCAGGCTCGTTTACAGGCACTTGCCGATTAAATTCGGTATTCCGTTATACCCTTGCCTGTGTGAACTTCACTCCATATTGTATCTGTCCGCCTGATCGGGACGGATACTTGGCTCACCCTACGAATCTGCAGTCTGCCGGGTTCATGTTCAGGTTTGAATGGCTATGCGGTTATCAGGCTTCATCCTCGACAACATCGAGCCTATCGTGCGCGAATGGACCGATTTCGCACGCACCCTGTCCACGCTCGGCGAGCCTCTGGATACCGCAGAGCTCAGGGACCATGCCGAGCGAATGCTGCGGGCCATCGCCACTGATCTGCAAACGGATCAGTCGTCGCAGCAGCAGGTCGACAAGTCGCAAGGGCACGGCGCGTCAGATGAACAGACCGCAGCGAAAAGCCACGCGATCACTCGATTGATGTCGGGCTTCACCATCGATCAGGTGGTCTCGGAGTTTCGGGCATTACGGGCGAGCGTGATCAAACAGTGGATGTCGCGAGAGGCGCTGGACACTCAACAGCAGATCGAAGACATGATCCGTTTCAACGAGGCGATAGATCAGGCCCTGGCCGAGTCTATCTCCAGCTATACCAGCGCGATCCAGGCGTCACGCAACATCTTTCTGGGCATTCTCGGGCACGACTTGCGCACCCCGCTAAGCGCCATACTGCTGGGTGCCGACGTGTTGTTGCGCACCCATGATCTGGGCGCGCGGCCAACCAAGGTCGCATCGAGGATCTATTCCAGCGTGAAAAGGGCCAACCAGATCGTTGGCGACCTGCTCGACTTCACGCGCTCACAGATCGGTCCCGGCATCCCGCTGAAAAAGACCGAAGTAGACATGCAACCCATCTGCGTCCGCATCGTTGAAGAATCGAGTACGGTCCACCCGGAAGCAGACATTCGTCTGACTTCAGACGAACCGGTCATTGGCCGCTTCGATGGCGATCGCCTGGAGCAGGTCTTCTCCAACCTCATCGGCAACGCCATACAGCACGGCAATAGCAGCGATCCCGTCGAAGTGACGCTGGCCGTCTCGAAGAACGAGCTCCACTTTACCGTCCACAACACCGGCAGCCCGATTCCCGAAGACGTGCTTCCGTTCATCTTCAACCCGATGGACCGTTACTCACCCGAAAAGATGACCGACAACGGACCTTATTCAAGCCTGGGGCTGGGCCTGTTCATCGTCGACAGGATAGTCGATGCGCACGGCGGGCGTATCGAGGTGACGTCGAAAGCGGATCTGGGGACTACGTTTGCGGTGATTATTCCGTTGAATTCGGAGTGAGGTCGCGTGGCGGCGATAGAGTTGCGAGGCAACTGAAGAGCATCCGGATCAGAGCTGCCTGTCCCTGATAACGCGCCCGTCATGGCCTGAAAGTCAGCGCAGGATAATCACACCCTGACGTGCCACACGGATGAGATGCCTGTAGGTGTCCGATCTGCTGCCGTCGGGGGGAAGACAAATGATCAACAGGTCATAAGTATCATCGTCCCATAGACCCATGTCTGCACACCCGTCAAAAAGCCGCATGGCCGGGCTCAGTACCGTCGCCAGGCCTGTCGTCGAAACGGGTAAGTTTTCAACGCCTGCCATCTCAGTTGCCAACTGCTCTGCTTTACCAAACCTCAGCGTCCGCCAGGCCAGACGAAAGGAGCTACGGTTGATCGTCACGCCGTTCTCGAGACCAATAACGGGATTTCGGTTTCTATCGGATATCACATGTATGCTCCATGCAAACACTCGATCCTGGCTAACGCATCACTTCATCGAGCTGATTCAGACTCAGTCCCGATTGTAGAAAATCCAGCCCCTCTGGTTCTTCCAATCCAAGTAAAACAGTGAAGATCTGCCGGTAGGCGTTACGAAACAATGAACTGCCCAGGCTGATCCGGCGAACGCCTACTGCCCTGAGTCTGTCAATCGTCATACCGAAAACAGGCAGGACGTTGAGAGGTTTGCTGAGCGCTCTCTGAATCGCCTCAAGGTCCTCGATCGACTTCACGCCGGGTGCGAACAGACAATCGGCTCCAGCTTCTTCAAACGCGACCAGCCGTTTAATAACCTCGGTCAACGAATACGCGTGCGCTCCAAGCAGATAGTCGGTCCTGGCGGTGACGATGAAATCGGCATCGAGCGCGTGGGCGGCCTCACTGGCAGCGCGCACCCGATCGCACGCTTCTTCGATGGAGAAATACAGCGGGGTGTCCGGGTCATGATAGTCGGATATATCCTCAATGGACGCACCGGCGCAGCCGACGGTCAGGGCTCTTCTGAAGTGCTCCTCGACCTTGCCCAGTGTTTTCGCCAGACCGTTCTCCAGGTCTGCCGTCACGGGTATGTCCACTGCCCGAACGATGCGCTCAATCGCCGCAAAGCGATCTTCATTGTCCATCGAGGGAGATGAATCGCGGTAGCCCTGTGCATAGGCAATTCCCGCGCTGGTGGTGCCGAGGCTGGCGTAGCCCAACTGCTGAATGAGGCGCGCGCTTCCCTCACACCAAGCATTGGGCATGACGAATAACTCATCGCGTTCATGTAACTTTCTGAATGCCTGGCTGGTGTTCATGGCGCCTCCCTGAATGGCCAAGCATAGTCCTCTTCGTAGCACGCATGATTAAAAAAAAGTGAAGGGGCTTAAAAAAGTTTGAACAGACAACAAGCAGCCCCTGTGGAATGCTTTTATCCACTTTATCGCAAGGACGTCGACTGATGAAAAGGATTGCTTCTGCTGCGTTGTTTATTGCGTCCTGTACCACCGCTTTAATGGTGAGCGCGGCGCCACTGCCTGCCAGTTCAGCCGCAAATATAGACGGTGTGGAAATTCATACCGTCACGCTAAAAACTGACGCGATGAAAATGGCCCTCTGGCGTGATTCGCCGAAAGGGACCCACACTCAAACAATGAAAGAGTCACAAGTTGTTCTGTTTATTCATGGTGCAACCATTTCAGGTAATCTCTCAGCCGGGTACGCCATAGACGGTTATTCCTGGGCCCAAGACGTCGCCAATTCAGGACGCGAAGCCTGGGTGGTGGACCTGCCGGGGTATGGTCGTTCTGATGATTATTCGGAAATGCGCGAGGCCAGCCCACACGCCAACGGTGAATCGGTGGGCAATGCCAAAAGCCTGGTGCCCGTGATTGATGCCGCCGTCGACTATGTATTGAAGTTTACCGGTGCTAAAAAGCTGACGATTATCGCCACGTCCAGGGGCGCGATACCGGTGGGGTATTACCTGAGCGCGCACGGCGAAAAAGTGGACAAGGTTGTGTTCAACTCGCCCATCGTCCGGCGTGATACCACAAGCCCGGAGATTGTCCGAGGCTTGTTCGGCAGTGCCGAAAGACCCGACAAGAGCTTTTATGAGATTCCGGTCGACAAGCGATTGTCCATGATAGAAGAAGACCGTCCGGCGGGCACCGAGACGCAGCTTGAACAAGGGTTTATAAAAAACTGGCCCGGTGATGCAGCGCTGGAAAGAGCGCATCAAAAGAACATGATTAAAGTACCCGGAGGCTTTGCCCAGGATATCTACGATGCCTGGCATGGCGTGTATTGGGACCCTGCCACAATCACGGTGCCCGTATTAATTACACGCGGGGATTATGATCATGTGCTGACCACCGCGGCGGATATCGACTGGCTGTACACACACCTGAGCAATGCTTCCAGTAAACGGTACGTGCTGATCGATAAAGGCACCCACGCCATGTTATTTGAAAAAAAGCGTTTCGAACTCTATCGCGAAGTACGGGTTTTTCTGGAAGGCTCATATAACCGATTGTCACTGGCCTGTAGTTTTTGCGGTGGCCGCAACTAAAGCAAGGAGCAGATCATGTTGAAGAAAGCACGCATTGTTAAATTTCCAGGCGTTTTCGACGAGCGGGTATACAACGAGCGGGTTTCACGCAGCGGTTGTTTTCTCGGCAACTCGAAACTGGAGCAGATGGCCAATCAGGGTAAGCTTTCCAATGCTGTTGTCGGCGTCGCAGGCGCAGGGGGTATTGGCGGTGCCGTGGCCCTCGGGCTGGCACGGTTGGGTGTAAGGCATATCAAAATTGCCGATCCCGATTCTTTCGAAATCAGCAATATCAACCGACAGTTTGGTGCTTCAGTGGAAACCGTCGGTCGTAACAAGGCGTTGGTGGTTGCCGAGCTGGTTCACCGTTTGGCGGGGGACGTGAGCGTTGATGTGTTTCCGGAGGGTATACAGAAGCACACCGCTGAAGCGTTTGTGGAGGACTGTGATCTGGTGCTGGATCAAATGGACTTCTACAGCATTGGCGAGCGCTATGCACTGCACAGGGCGTACCGTAACTCAGCCAGGTGCAAAGGCTTGCTGGCATCCTCGGTGGTCGGTTGGGGCGCCAACATCTACAAGTTCGACAAGGCAGGCCTGACGCTGGAGGATTTTTACGATATTCCGGAAGAGGCGCAGATGACACCTGAACTGGTCGAAAGGCTGGTCATGCTCCAGGCCTCTTATCAGCCTCGTTTTCCGAGCATTCCCGATATTTTCAGCTGGATGAAAGACACAGGAAACGTGCCTATTCTTTCCGTGGCACCGACGGCCTCGCATTACCTGATTCTCTGTCGCTCGGCGCTGATGCTTTGCGACCTGGAGGGCGCACCGTACAGCACCGAACTTCCCCCCATGCCCAAGTATTACTGGTTCGACGGCTCTACGTTCGACAACGGTATTTATGAGTTCGACGGCACGTGGGCAAACCCCGAGGAGCATCGCAAGCACTTCAATGTCAATTGAACCAGCTGGCCCCGATCGGGGCCAGCCCTTTGAGGAAGGCGCCGTGAACGAAGTGCTCGATACTCAGGAACGGCACAATATTTCCAGGTTCCTCCTGGCCTCCAGTCTGTGGTTCATTTGTGTGGGAATACAAAGCGTATTTCTGCCCTGGGTACTGATCAGCGTCGTTCATGCATCGGCCTTTCAATTTGGCATCGCCCAGATGTGCCTGATGTTGCCGGTGCTGCTGCTGGTGATCTATGGCGGTTATGTTGCCGATCGCAAGCCGGTGCGCAGGTTATTGGTCTGCGTGTACCTGGGTGGCGCGCTGACGGCATTGGTCTTCGCCGTCTGGAGCTACCAGTCCGCAATAACCTACGCCAACGTGCTGGTGTATGCGTTGGCCTTTGGCGTGCTGTCGGCCTTTTGTGCGCCTGCCAGAGAACTTTACTTGAATGTACTGGGCAAGAAACAGTTGCAAAAGATCGTCACTATAAACATCGGGATTGAGTTCGGGATTCAGACGGTGGGTTTCGCCATTGGAGGTTTTGCACCGCAGGTGGGCGTCGGTCTGATGTTCTTGTTGTTGTCGCTTCTGTTCGGGATGTCGTCCCTGGCCGCCTCTTATATTTCGGTGACCACGCCCAGCAAGCCTCATTCCGGCCTGATCGCTGAAACCAGTACCGCGCTGCGGTTTTCCATTCAGCACCCGGTCATCTTCCCGGTACTGTTATTGAACGGCCTGATCGGTGTGTTCTTTCTGGGCTCGTTTTTCGTCATGCTGCCCCTACATATTTCCCGGTTGCCGGGGTACGACGCCTCGTTGTTGGCGCTGTTCAATATCGTGTTTATGGTCGGGTTGATCGCTTCCGTCATTGTCTTGACCGTCAAGGGCGGGATAGAAAATAAATTACGGGCACTGATCAGTTCCTGCCTGCTCGCGTCGTTACTGCTGGCGGTTATCCCGTCCGTGCTCACAGAGTGGATTCTGTTTTTAGGGGTATTGAGTTGGGGGTTTCTGGGCGGTATTGCCCTCAGCATGGGGCAGACGCTGATTCAGGAAAATGCCCCTTCAGGCAATAAAGCTCAGGTGTTAGCGTTACTGATGTTGTTTTTCATGGGGGGCAGTCCGATAGGTTCTTTCCTGCTGGGAACACTTATCGAGTTCGTTGAAGCGCCCGTCGTAGGTGTCATCAGTGCAGTCGCAATGATTGTTTCAATAATGGCAGTTTCCTATACCTACACGCTATGGAATGCACAACATGAACGGATCGACACTGTCCTTTGACGAAGCCACGTCGAAGGATTTCAAAGGTAACGTGTTACTTGCAAACTCTGATATCGAACTCGCCCTGGTCAAGGCTGTTTGGCAGGAAGTGTACAGCGAGGAGTTAGGTTGGCTGGACGGGGATGACACCGATCCTCGCAATGATCGCTACCATGCCAACTCGGTCTACCTGCTCGCCACTGACGACGAGGGAGCCGCCGTGGGGGTCATGCGCATGATTATCGACGGGGACCAAGGTCTGCCCATCGACAATTTTGCCGACATTTCCGGGATACGGGCAACTGCGCAAGGCGCGCTGATCGAATGTGCGCGACTCATGGTTCCGGCCAGGCACCGTGATCAGATATTTTCGGCTTACCCCTACGGTATTTTTGCTGCCTTGGTAAAAGCGGCTTTGCAGTATTGCCTGAAAGAAAAAAACTACGACGTCCTTGCCAATTGTTTTATCGATACACCTCACACACCGATAAAAGCACTGGCCCACATGGGGTTCCGTGACTTGAACATTCGCTTTCGAGACGAGTTGCATGAAACGTCAGAGTGTACGGTTCTGCATTTGGACATCAAGGACATGCTGTCGATATTTTACGGGCCCGAGAAAAGCCTGGGGCATTACATCATGGCGCGAGCGTAGTTTAATTTTTCCGGGCAAGGGAAGCAGGCATGAACCCATCAATGGCTATCTACGAGCGTGAGTCGAATGTGCGTTCTTATTGTCGCGACTGTGACGTTGTGTTTGCGACGGCGCAAGGGGCAGTGATCGAAGACGTCGAGGGGCGGCAGTTCATCGATTTTTTTGCGGGGGCCGGATCACTGAACTATGGCCACAATAACCCGCGTTTGAAAAAAGAGCTGTTGGACTATATTCAGCAGGACGGCATCACGACCACCCTGGACTTTCACAGCGCTGCGAAGTCTCGGTTTATCGAACAGTTCGAGCGGATTATCCTCACGCCGCGGGGGATGAACTACAAACTGCAGTTCACCGGGCCCACGGGGACCAATGCAATCGAGGCCGCCTTGAAGCTGGCCCGCAAGATCACCGGACGCACTTGCATCGCTGCGTTTACCCATGCATTTCACGGCGTCACGCTGGGCTCGCTGGCGCTGACCGCCAACGCCGATAAAAGAGCCGTCTCTGGCGTAGAGCTGTCAAACGTCGTTCGGCTACCTTATGACGGATTTCTGGGGCGTGACATTGACAGCGCGCATATCATTGAAACGATGTTCTCCTCAGCAGGCGCAGGTTTCGAGCCGCCGGCGGCCATTATTCTGGAAGTTGTGCAGGGCGAGGGCGGTTTGAATTGCGCGCGGCCGCAATGGTTACAGAGAATTCAACAGCTGTGCCGGGCCTCAGGTGCGCTACTGATCATTGACGATATTCAAGCCGGTTGCGGTCGTACGGGCACGTTTTTCAGCTTCGAATCTGCCGATATATCCCCCGACATCATTTGCCTTTCAAAGTCCATCAGCGGTTATGGTCTGCCGATGTCACTGGTGCTGATAAAACCGGAGCACGATCAGTGGGCGCCCGGTGAACACAATGGCACCTTCCGTGGAAACAACACTGCATTCGTGACGGCTGCGGCGGCACTGAGCTATTGGCAAGACAATGCGTTCGAGCGCTCGATAGCGCAACGGTCCGCCGTCCTGCGCCTTGCACTGGAAAAAATAATTGCTCATTCACCCCCCGAGGCTGTCCGCATTGTCGGGAGAGGGCTGTTCATGGGATTGAGATTTGGCAACTCACGGCGCGCGAGCAGACTGTCTGCAGAATGCCTGTCCCAAGGTCTGCTTGTGGAAACCTGTGGCCCCTTGAATGAAGTGCTCAAGCTGATGCCGCCGCTGACCATCGATCTGCCTGTACTAGAGCGCGGACTGGACATCTTGAAACGTGCCTACCTTTCTACCTTACACAACGAGTCATCGCGAGGGATTGCCTGATGGATTTAATGGTTGGAGATACCCGTACATTGTCTGCCTGTGCGTTGGGCGATGAGTTCATCCTGCAAGAGCTTGCACAATTAAGAGACGAACTGATCCAGCAGGTTTTCGATCATCCTTTTCTGGTTCAGTGCCGTGCGGCAAGCATGCCGATAGACCGGCTGAAGAACTTTCTCGTGCAACAAGGAAAATACAGCCGTTATTTCACGCGGTACATCTGCCAGTTAATGAGTCATCTTGAGGGTGATGAAGATATTCTGGCAGTGTTCGAAAATCTTTTCGAAGAACTGGGTTTTGGTGAAGTCGCCGAACCCACTCATTCGGCTATCTACCGTGAGATGTTGTGCTCCTTCGACCTGAACCTGGAGGCGCACGCCACGCTTCCTTCCACGCAGCACCTCATCGATACAATGATGAACTTTTGCAAACAGCCCAATGGTATTTATGGACTCTCGGCGTTGTGCCTGGGGGCCGAGGCCATTGTTCCTCATCTGTACAGTGACATTGTCACTGGCTTCTCTGGTCAGGGCGTTGCTGCAGAGAGGCTCAGGTTTTTCACGTTGCATATCGAATGTGACGATGGTCACGCGGACACCCTGTTGGCGATTCTGTCGCGTCTGGTGATGGAAAAACCGACTCGTTTTGAAATAGTCCGGCACGCCGCCGTCATGATGATCAAGGCGCGACTTGAGTTTCTCGATAAACTTTGAGGTGAGCATGAATAACCACACTTTTTCTTCCGGTGATTTCGTGCATGTTCCCGCCAGTCTGGCCGCTGGCGAGGACGTGGGCACGCTGTTACATGAAGGGGTCAGAACAACCACGCTGGACGCGTTCAGCAAAACAAGAAAGCACGAAGTTCATGTTGTCGACCTGCCGTCCAGGTCGATAAGCATGACGTTCGGTGCGCTACAGCCGCTGCAAGGGTCGGGCCTGCATCGGCATAACTATGAAACCATCATCTATATCATTTCAGGCACCGGTTTTTCGATGGTAGGAGAGACGCTCGTTGCCTGGACAGCTGGAGACGCCGTTTATATTCCCGTCTGGCGTTGGCACAAACACGTCAATACATCAGAGGACGCAGAGGTCACGTACATCGCCTGTGAAAATACGCCTCTGCTGCAGGCGCTTGGCGTCGCGTTGCGGGAGGAAGCTTCCTGAAAGAAGCTCGGTATCCGTGCCGCGGAGGGGAGTCTGGACGTACCGAAGTTTTCATCTGTAAATGAACGGTCAGAAAGATGATCGGGGTGCAGAAAATCGATTCAGCCCGCCGTTTTTTAACCCTATGTCCTCTGATGCTCAGGAATACTTTGCGAATACCCGCCAAATGGCCTAACTATAGAGGGAAGGAAAGCCGGGGTGCAGTGGAAAAACCCCGGAGCGGGAAAACACCCGGTCAGCAAAGTCGACCATCCGCTTTGCACCGGGTAAACAGGGAAAACGGATGTCTCGAATCTTTGATGTTGATACGCACCTTTGGCGCACGTTCAAATCGGTGAGCGAAACTCGAAGTATCACGCGGTCTGCGGTTGCGCTGTGCAGAACTCCACCAGCCATCAGCATGCAGATAAAAAAGCTGGAAGCACTTCTGGAACTGAAGTTGTTCGTCAGAGGCGACGACGGTTTTCGGCTGACGGTCATTGGCGAAGAAGTATTGGCGGCCGCTGAAAAGATTCTCGCCATGCATGACAATTTGTTCCGCTTGAAGAACAAGAACCCTGATAGCGAATTGCGTCTGGGCATGCCGGATGATTACGCACTCTTTTTCCTTCACGGGATTGTAAAAGCCCTGGCTCGATCAAACCCCGATCTCAAGATAAAGCTGGTCTGCAAGACGTCGTCGTTCTTGATAGACGACGTCGACCAGGGTCTACTGGACATGGCCGTTGTCGCAGTGCCGGAATCTCGGGTCATGGAGCATTCTGAATACATCAGGCGTGAAGAACTGCACTGGATCGGCGATGCCAGGCTGGTCAGGGCAGGGCATCCGATACCGTTGGTGCATTTTCCCGATGGTTGTATATGCCGAGAGGTGTCTGTCCAATCCTTGCAGTTTGCCGGGATGGCGTCCGAGATACGATTCACCTCAGAGTCCAATTTTGCCGTTTTCAATGCCATCAGTGCCGGTGTAGGTATCGGCGTGGGCGAGTTATCACTCATTCCGGGCGATACGCCTATTATCACAAGCTCGCTGCTTCCCGCATTGCCCGCGATACGGATGTCTGTACTCTCTAACGACGATCGCATTTCCAGAGCTGTCCTTTCCAGAATAAGCACCAGCGTTGTGAGGAGCATCAATGCTGTATGCGAGCAGAATATCCTCGGAAAAAAACGCCCGGAAAATGCCTTTGCCGTTGGCGCTTTTTGACACGTTCAGCTCCCGTGCCTGAAATCCGGCTGCGAATCAGCACGTCATCAGGGCTATCGCTTTCCTGATAAACTATCGGCCTTTCCCGATTGATCGCGTCTCTGCGTGCGGGCCACGGTGTGGTCCCGCGCATCGCTCGATTCAATTGAGCCATTTTCTCGCTGACCGCCTCTCAATGATGCATGTTGTTGAGGCCAGCCAAGGGATGGCGATAACCCGCCGCGTAAAAGACCAATCCACATGAACATCGAAAACAACGAAGCCTCAGCAAACATAGGCGATCCGCTTGCAACAGTGTCCCGCCGCTTCTCCGTCGCCCCCATGATGGATTGGACTTTTTTATTAAAAAAATCAAATGCTTACAATAAGTTAAGTTGATTGTCAGCTCTATGTAGCAATTTTGACACGCCTGTCCTTGAACCGATACGGGGTTGGGGTCTGATTCAGGCACTTGATTCGGGAGCTAAAGACTACGACATTACCCGCCCAAATCGAGTCCGTCATTGCTTGATCGCACGCGCATAAGACCAATAATTTAGCTTGCGTACATAGTGACCCAATGGGTATGTTGAGAATTATGCTTATGATTGATTGATTGATTGATGACCGTACTCTGGAGCACAAGGATGTCAGGACCTAACCGCAACGAAATTATAAGCCTAGCTGACAGTGGGGGGCTGATAAAGTCTATACTCGCCGATCAGTGGGGTTTTATATATGGAAAGGAACAAGAGGAATTCGTCGGTTTGTTGGTGTTTCTGCATACTGAAGGGCTCATTGATTTGCTTTCAGCGTTGAATGACCAAGATTTTGTTTTATTAGAAGGCTGGCAGCAAAGCCGAGGGGTACTGTTCTTACGAGAAGCGCTAGGGAAGTTAAATATCTCAGCCAAAACCCTTTTAAGCGCGCTTGAAATTCTCGACGAAGGAGACAGTGTTCCGTCATTAAGCAGAGAGGCAGTGGAGTGTTGGTGTGGGTCCGACGATAAGCGTTCAGAGGAGTTGTTAGCGCTACATAAGGAAGATGTGACGTATTACAGCAAATTCTGTATCTTGAGCACTGCTTTAGGTGCGGCGATTAAAGTTGGTCATTTACGTTTTATGAGTGCTGCTTACGAATATCTGCGATCTGGTGATGTCAGTGAGAAAAAAGAAGTAGTCTGGGCGTTTTACGGGATTAGTTTGCCAGATCTTGGCAAGTGGAGAGAACTTATTACTGCGATTGACAAAGCGCTGCAGCTCAATGCAGGCGAAGAGCTTAGTCATGCGATAGTACGTACAGTTTTTTCTTGGTTTAAGACAGCTCCTAAAGATATTATTCCGGAATTAGAGGCTTTGATCGCTACTTCATGGATGCCTAGTTCTCCGGGGCATCTTGAAGAAGCGTCGCGCGCTTTGGCGTTTGAGTTTGATCAGCTCGGCGAACAATTTCGAATAGATCTTTTGCTGAAGTTACAATATGTGGATTTCAAAATAATAAATATTCATGTTCTTGATCTTGTGTTAGAACGATTTATAAAAAAAGGCTATACGATTCTTGTAAGAGAATTTGTGGAAAGCTTTTTGGTTCGCTCAAATTTCGAGTTTCACTTGGCTCATTTTGATTCTGTCGTCCGACAGTTGAATAGCGGGCTTTCAAGCGACTTAGAATCTTGGGTGTTTGCTTGGCTCCGCTCTGGAAACTTTCAGCTATGCAAAGAACTGGACGAAGGTTTGTTTGGAACGCATGAGCATCAGCACATTTTTGATATTGACCTCAGCCAGCATAATTTTTCCGAGCAGGAATATGGCTTTATCGCTCGCAAATCGGTTGTTGCGTTTTTTCTTAAGCCAAAAACTATAGCGTCGATGATTATCTCTTTAGCCCGGCATGCAAGTCCTAGCGTGCGTGATGATCTTCAAGATCTATTGTTTTCTGCAGTGTTGATCAATTACCCATCTCTGGCAGGTAGTATGCTGGATGCCAAAGCTGAAGATCAAAATGAATTGGCTGCCGACGTTATTAAAGTTGCTTTAGGGCAGCTCCAGTCTTACCTTCAGGGGGTGAGGAAAAGAGCAAATATTATGGAGCTGAGGCCTTCGGAGCGCGAGTACCAGCTGGAGTGGCAGCGTCATTCAGATGAAATGAACGACGCCATGCGTGAGGCTCGACGGGGTTCATTTTTATCTAATCTTGTCACGGAGCGTCTTATTCTTCATGGTAATGGAATGGTCTCTTGGATTCAGGCAAATCCTAGTGATGTGAACACAGATCAGGGTATAAGTACCTCCACGCGAATCGAAACACCAATGGCAAGCTTTAGTCACTCTATGGAGATGCCTCGGCAAATGGTACTTGATCCTGTTGGTCTGGACAGAATGCTGCTGACTTTTATAAACGAGAGGTCACCAAAATGAAGCTCGTTTTTAGGCAGTATGTAGCTTCGCTTAGAGAGCGCCGTGAGCTTGATGTGGTTTTACCTGACTTGCTAAGTGAGTTGGGATATAACGTTATATCTCGACCGTCAATAGGTACACGTCAGTTCGGTGTGGACGTCATGGCAATCGGAAAAGAAAACGGAGAAGAGAAAGTATTCTTATTTTCTATTAAACAAGGTGATTTGAATCGACAGGAGTGGTCGGTCGGTGAGCAGTCTTTGAGGCCCTCTCTGGAAGAGATTATAGATGTGTACATCAACACTCGTATCCCTCCAGAGTATCAGTATTTAAAAATTGTAATATGCCTATGTTTTGGTGGCGAGGTTCTTGAGGCGGTTCGAGATAATATAACGCAGTTTATAAAGAGAAATGAAACTGATAGAATTGAGTTTCAAATATGGAACGGGGATAAACTTGCTGGGTTACTAGCGGATGGCGTACTGAAAGAACAGCTGGTCAGTGGAAAACTTCGAGCTAGTTTCCAAAAATCTGTCGCAATGGTCGATGAGCCAGATATTTCTTTTATCCACTTCACCTCACTAATTCAAGGGCTAACTCAAAACGTACCTGACACACCTAAGTCTCGGCTTTCTGCATTAAGACAGATTTATATCTGCCTTTGGGTTCTCTTTGTTTGGTCTAGAGATGCTGGTAATTTGGAAGCCCCCTACAGAGCAAGTGAGCTGGCTGTTCTCTATGCCTGGAAGCTTATTAATAGTGACATTGGCTCTAGTTTGAAGGTCTCGGAAGAGATCGGAAGTACTTTTTCTGAGCTTGTTGATCTGCATTTTCAAATTTGGGATGAGTATCTAGGGCTAAAGGTTCTACCTTTAGTTGATGACCTTCATGCAGTCTCGGCTTCAGTAAACACCCGTACATCTCTTGACGTGAACCTGAAGCTATTCGAGATATTAGGGCGGCTATCGCAACGGGGGCTTTGGATGCTATGGTCAAAGTCTGGAGATGAGGTTTCGCCAACCTTTTGCGTTATTGAAGGACTCGATGAAGCAAAGACGTTGGCTGGTCAAGTCCATGCCCTGATAACTAACAATCCTTGTCTGTTGGCTCCCATTGCTGACGAGCAATCTATAGATATTAGCCTTGCTTTATTGTTTCTATCAATGATTGAAGAATTTCAATCCTTGGCAATTAGCTATAGCACAGTTCTGGCTAATAATTATTGGTATACCTATTCTCGTCACCTAAATTATCCTTCAATCCATCGCGATTACAGATTGCTAGTTAATCATCCTGCAGAAAAATCTGAAACCTACAGAAGTAAAAGTACTAAAGCGAGCGTTCTTGTACCATTGATAGGTGTGTGGTCTGCTGTTAAGGGTGAGACCGATGTCACGCGCGAATTTGCCGATTTCGTGAATGACCAATTAAAACACTGCAACCTTCAGTTTTGGTTAGCGGGGGTAGATTCAGAACAGCATCTATACACTTCTACCGCAGTGCATGGTTGGGCTTTGACAGACGTACCCGTTTCGTCCGACGGACGTTCAGTGCTAGAGTTACTAGAGGGTGAATGCGCTAGGTCAGCGGCGTATGAATCACTTTCCGCGATCCGTTTAGGGCACTGGCCAATCGTCGCGATGGCTTGCCGTCATCACCGTTTGCCACTTCCTCCGAACATGTGGTTACCAATATTAAGGGAAATAAAAAATAAGCATCTGAATTAGATAGCACTATCACAAATATCGTATTTGCTTTTATCAAGCAGTTAGATGCCGATTAGGGCGTGGCGATAAGGCTGGCTCAACCTAGAGGTCAAGCCAGCTAAAGCGATGTTCATTCGCCATATTTTTCCGCTTTGGCTTTCAGGCGTGCAGCGCGTTGCTCATCGCTTTCTGGCCAGTAAACTCTGTCAAACACCGGCTTCGGCTTGAGTGCTTCTAGCAAAATATATGCGGTGAAAGACCAGAATAAAAAAAATGAAATTTTGATGAATAACTTGCTCGATGGAACGGTCGCTGACTCTAGCAGGTTTTGCGCGATTTGAGTCAAAGTGTGCGTGTTAGCATCACCAAGCACTAAAAAATTCAGGGCGAGAAGCATGCTCATTGCAAACCCAATGTTCATATTTGTCTCGCTATCTTCCTTCACTGATTTCCGCTTTTCCAAGATGTCGAGTGCGACCTTGTCCCTATCTATAATTGCTTGCCTGCGCACCACAGAAGCGAATCTCATCTCTGGGTCCCCGAATTTCTCGTAGCGGATTTGAAGTTTTGAAGAAACGTAGTTGATTGGAAGTAGCATTAATTGGCGTAACGTAGGAAACAGCAGCGTCATCATGAATGCGAACAGCCCAAGGAAAACGAGTGCGTTGCCACCGCTAACCTCTGGCGCATCCAGTTTGGCGAAGGCTCCTAGCAGGTTCTTCTGAAAGAAAAAAACTAGGCATGAGTCGAGCGCCAATATGAACGAGATGAGCAGCATGAAGTGCCGCATCTCTATCGCTTTTTCGATAAACGATGTGGTGGTGGCAAGTGCTTTTGACATGCCTGAAGCTGAGTCGGCCATGAACGCCCCTTTATAGTTTATTGGTCGAGCGACGCATCATGCCCTCACCTGCAGAGACATTCAAACAACCCAGCCCTTATGGTTACCGCTGGCAGCAAGCTTGCGCCGAATAGCGTTAGCTTTCGGGCCAGGCTTTGTGAAAACGCGCTAAACACCTCGAAAACTGAGATTCTTGAGGTTTGCCTATGGAATCAGCGGTCGGAAGCATGAATTAGCTTAGTCAGTGACCTAGACTTTCGTAATGCGGTGTCGACAACGCACAGTGGTGTGCATGGTGTTGCCTCGCTCTGTGGTGGAAGAGTGAGGCAACAATAACCCTAAAGGTTAACATGTAAAATTTTTTTACCTATGAGGTCATAAACCATGATTGGAGGGAAAGGCCCAAGTCTTTCAAATCATGAACGGTTGTAACGTATACATGAGTAGTAAAGTGAGGCCGTTTTGAAAACCTAGTAAGGTTTAGTTTTACTGCCTGTCCAGTGATGCCGTTCATATGGTCATCTAGTATCACAACAAGATGAAGGGAAACTTTTTTATCAGATACATCTTTAATGTTTTGAGCCGCTAGCTCTGCATTTCTAATTGTATCTAAGAACCTGTTTGGCGTATAACTTTTGCTAAAGTACTTGATTTCGGCTAGGTGAACGGTATCTGGAGTGTTTGCTATCGCGTCAAAAATAAGTGGTCTTGGGACACTTGGGATTTCAATTTTTACATTCGAAAGGAAGGGAGCATGGCACTCGCGTGTAAGCTTGTGTATAGCCATAGTCTCCATGTCTTTTAGCTGCTGCATATGCTGAAGTTTACTTTCCTCAGCAAATTTTTTGAAGTCGAAATCGTTGTGTTCATTTATAATCGGTTCGCCTACAGGTGTTCCATTTTCCTGAGTGGGTTTTGTTGTGTTTTCGTTATTACCCTCGCCACTCGACTCGTCCGGCTTAGAAGCTGCATCGGGTGAGTCTTGAGTGAAAATTTCAGGGGAGGATGAGGTTGTGTTTGTGGGATCAGCTGCGCTGTCCTCAGCCTCTGCGTCTAGAATTGCCTCATCGACCTCCTCCTCAAGCTTCTCCTTGCGTTCAGCAACGCTAACCGTCCCAAATAGTGCCATGAAATGATTTTCATTTTTGTAGTCTGAGGGCGCGTAAAGTTTTTTATGGTTGAAATTTAAAGTTGCAAAGAAAAGCGTAACTATTAACACAGGGAACAGCATTAGAAATCAGATGAACATGGCTTGATTTTCGGATTCTACGAACGGAAGAACTACACTGCCACTAACCTCAGCAATGGCCGCAAATCTAGAAATCACTGTTAATGGGTTTTTGATATGTGAGGCATGTTCCGTCATTTGTCATTCCTTGAGTTTTTGGATCCTTATAGATCAGATATTATCCATCTAGCTCTACCGCATATAGTCCATTTTTCGGTCATTTTGATAATTCTGTCTGGCCAGTCTGGGTTCAATGCGTATAGATATTGTTCATTTCCTTCCTGTCTCAGCTGTTTTAGGGTTGCGGCATCATCGCTTGACCTCTTAGCTGCCACAAAATGTCCTGGTAGTGCTTCTAGAGAGGGGTCAATAACCACCTTATCGCCCTCACTAAACTTAGGCTCCATGCTCACTCCTTCAACCCTTAGTATGAAGGCCCTAGGGCCTACTGGGCCTGGAGCCTCAATCCAGTCTTCAGCATGCGTGAGGTCAAAATGAGGATTGGTGTCACACCAAGAGCCTGCAGCGATTGAACCTATAACCGGGAGCTTCCTACCAGTATGACCTAGGACTGTAGCATTGCTAAATTCCCCAACCCCGTATGTCAGATCTAGGTAGCCCATGTGCAAACCAAGGGCTTTCTCGATCTCACGAGCTATCTGATCACCAATCCCTTTCGTCGGATTTTTTCCGGCGAAAGCGCTAACTTGAGCTGGGGCCTTACCCAAGCGGTCAGCAAGTTGGGTAAGCCTGAGCTTCTGATCACTCAGAACGCGTTTGAGGTTTTGTAGTCTGGTATCGGAAATTTTCATACCGAGGATTTTGCTCGGATTAACCCCTAAGGTGAATGTCCTATTGGGTATTGAAAAAATAACCTATTAGGTTAACTTGCAGCTACTCAGGAGCAGCTTATGAACCTACGTGAATATATAGGCAGCATGAATGTAGAAGACCTCGCCTCGTATGCTAAACGATGTAGCATTTCGCCAAGCTACCCCTGCAAGTCCAGCCAGGGCTCTCGCTTCGTGAACAAAGCGGAGCGAGCCTAGTGACTGTCTATATATACAGTAACGATCTTGCTTTCTATGTCCACACCTATCATCCCTTGGATGGGCGGCAAACGCCACCTGGCCGACCGCCTCATCCCGCTTTTCCCAACCCACGAATGCTACGTCGAAGTGTTCGCTGGCGGTGCGGCCCTCTACTTCATGCGCCCCCAGGCCGCCCCCGTTGAAGTCTTGAACGACGTCAATGGAGACCTGGTGACGCTGTATCGCGTCGTCCAAAACCACCTTGAAGAGTTCGTCCGCCAGTTCAAATAGGCACTCAGCCCGCGCCAGGTTTTTGAGTGGCAGAAGATGACCCATCCCGGAAACCCTCACCGACATCCAGTGCGCTGCACGGTTCTTCTACCTGCAGCATCATGCCTTTGCAGGGAGTGTCAGCGGGCAGACGTTCAGGACCGCAACGACGGGACCTGCCATAAACCTGCTGCGGATAGAGGAAAATCTGTCTGCGGCCTGGCAGCGCTTGTCGGGTACGTATATGGAGAATCTACCATGGCTCGAATGTGCTGAGCGCTACGACCGGCCTCACACACTCCACTACATGGACCCACCTTACTGGCAGACGGCTGGGTACGGTGTGGATTTCCCATTTGAGAATTATGAGCGGATGGCCGATTTCATGCGGACGTGTAGAGGGAAAGTAACGGTCAGCATCAGCGACCATCCTGACGTACGGCGCGTGTTTGAAGGCTTCCATTTCGAAACGATGGACAATCGCTACAGCACGGCAAACCAGAGAAAGGGAAAGGCTGATGTCAGCGGTGAGCTGGTTATCATGAATTGGGAGCCTGCCGAACTCGGTGGTTTGTTCTGATCTCCAGCTTCAAGTAGGCTAACGGAGACTACACTCAAGATTGAGTAAGGTGATACAGTATGCTAGCGCACGTTAAGTCAAGGATGAGTGGATATGAACGAGTTTTGCACACCAGAGTCCAACAATAGCCCGACTTGGACGCCTATTGATTTTGCAATATGGAAAGGCGTGCCAGAGATTCTGGGGGGAGGGATTCCTTATATACAGCGTTTTAAGGATGCTTGGTTGGTTCATAACAAGCAGTATATAAGGGCTGCGGTAGAAAAATACTCGCTCCCCGTAGAGTTGCTAGCTGGAGTTTGTTGGATTGAGCAGCGGGGGATCCAAATATAGTCGACAGAGTAATGTTTGAGGTCCGGGCTCACGACCCGTTAAATATCTCGACTCCGGAAAGAAAGACTAGTTTTGGCTGGGTTAGCATACAGCTACGCACCGCGGCGCTCACGTTGGGGCTCGATGCTGAAAAAATGGATATCAGTCAGTTGCGGAGTTTGGCAAACTGTATTGAGAATGATGTTTATAATATCGATATCGCAGCTAAACATTTGCGTATGCTTGCTGATCATGATCATTTTACATCCATTGGTATGGACGAGGTTAGAGTCATCGGTGCTCGCTATAATCGCGGCACGGGTTTGACTCTGGAGGAAATAAAGAAAGACAGTAGGTATGAAAATTTTATTGTGACTCATTGGCTTCGCTTTAAAAAATTGATGATGTGAGATCATGAAAATTAAATATATTCTACTCAGGGTTGTTCTGTATTTTATATTCCTTACATGTTTGCTGTTTTACGCTTGGACTCAAGGGTCGCCATATGATTGGATGGAACCGAGTGAAATGGCTCCGTTACCTCAAGATGTACCAGTGATGCCAATACAAGATGATTCCGGTAATCGGGAAACGTTTCGAGGTCTACTTGTTTTTATTTTGATAGTTTCGCAGATCTTTATCGGTTTGGCTTTATCTAGAAAAGAAGCTGTATTTACAGTTGTTTTGATGTGTTTAGTGTTGTTATTTTACTGGTAGGCAAGGTTAGGTCCGCAAAAGTACGGGCCTGCTCTGAGTTGCTGTGCTAGATATAATTCTTTTTAAGCGAAAGGTTTCTTGGCGACTCTATCCCAGCCTCCGGACACTATCCCTGCACTACCACCATCAGTACGCCTCTGCTGCGAGTATTCGAGTTTTATACGCCCGTAGTTTAGTGTGATCGTTTTTTTTGGGAAGGCCAGCATGTTCCGCGCCATTGCCGCTAACCGTTGATATCAACACTTCTTCAAGAACGATATCTAAATATTTAAATTTCTCAGTGCCTGCGCGATGTACGCGTATAGTTACTTTTTTGATATGCGAACCTCGGCAGAAAAGTTCAAATAGTTTGGGTGTTGCTTTGTCTATGTATTTACGTACCCTAAGGTCGCCCAGAGTCACGCCCCCAGCAGTCGCGCCGCCGCTGGAACAGGCAGTTGTACTGACCGACTGAACCGCGTCGTAATGGTAGGACAACAGCTCTACCCAGCCCTTGTGGGCGTCGTCCAGAGACTCGCCTTCTACACCGTCCACCTGCATAAATGCGTCAAAAGACATATCAGCTTCCTGCTTAAAAATTGAGGGCTTAGGCTAGCTTACGGAGCCCGTAGATTGCCAGCTTCTGACTAGTCAATGCTGAGTCTGCCACTGCTCCCGGCCAGCTCTCGCTGATGGCAGTAAGCGTTACGCGTTTGGTCTTGCCCAGCGGGCGAACTTTCTCGTACTCATCAAGGTATCGGTCAATTATCTGCTTGATGCTTACGGTTTGCGGTCTATGCGCTCTATCGCACCCGGAGCAATTAGCTCTGCTTCACGTTTCTTGATCCTGGCTTGGGCAACCTGCTTACGTTCGAAAGCCTGACTTTCCTGTTAAACTGCCCGCCATTCCAAACAACCCGTATCTGTACCGTGAAGCCGGCGGCTTCACCTCTGCATTTACGTGCTGTCACCATGCCCGTTTCGAATAGCTGCATTTACAGATCAATTGCTACATCGTGGCAATCGCTTGCTCAAAACGAACAAGCCGGGCTAAAAACAGCTGCACTCAAGATCAATAAACATGACACCTGAAAGCCTAGAAACCCCCGTAAATATTGGCCAACCAGCCCCAGCGCTATCCCGCCGCTTCTCCGTCGCCCCGATGATGGACTGGACCGACCACCACTGCCGCTACTTCATGCGCAAGCTCTCAAAGCATGCCTTGCTCTACACCGAGATGGTCACTACCGGTGCCTTGTTGCATGGCGACCGTGAGCGGTTCCTGCGCCATGATGAAACCGAGCATCCGCTGGCATTGCAGTTGGGTGGCAGTACGGCGGCGGATCTGGCTGCGTGTTCGCGTCTGGCGCAAGAGGCGGGGTATGACGAGGTCAATCTGAACGTCGGTTGCCCGAGTGACCGGGTGCAGAACAACATGATCGGCGCGTGCCTGATGGCGCATCCTGAGCTGGTGGCGGATTGCGTGAAGGCGATGCGCGATGCGGCCGGTATTCCGGTCACGGTCAAGCACCGCATCGGTATCAACGGCCGTGACAGCTACGCTGAGTTGTGTGATTTCGTCGGCAAGGTTCAGGAGGCGGGTTGCCAGAGTTTCACGGTTCATGCGCGTATCGCGATTCTCGAAGGGCTGTCTCCCAAGGAAAATCGCGATATTCCGCCACTGCGTTATGACGTGGTCGCGCAGTTGAAGTCTGACTTTCCCGGCCTGGAGATTGTGCTCAATGGCGGCATCAAGACGCTGGAGCAGTGCAGTGAGCATTTGCAGACGTTCGATGGGGTGATGCTGGGGCGTGAGGCTTATCACAACCCGTATCTGTTAGCGCATGTCGATCAGCAGTTGTTCGGCAGCACTGCGCCGGTCATCAGTCGTTACGATGCGTTGGAGTCGATGCGGCCGTACATTGCGGCGCACATTGCCAGCGGCGGCAACATGCACCACGTCACCCGGCATATGCTCGGTCTTGGCCTGGGTTTCCCCGGCGCGCGACGCTTCCGGCAGTTGCTGTCGGTTGACATACACAAGGCCGAAAACCCCATGCTGTTGCTGGATCAGGCCGCGGCGTTTCTTCAGGGGCATTGATCGCATGTGCGGTGCGTTGATCTGAGCTGAATCAAAGGAACCGCTTATTCCAGTAGCGGCGGTATCGGGCTGCGGTTATGTTGAGCGCACAACCCAACAAGGAAAAAACGCCCATGCACAAAGTCCTGGTTCCTTTCGACGGCTCCAAGCACGCCATGCGTGCCCTGGGCTATGTCATCGAGCTGTCTGGCGAGCTCAACAAGCCGCTTGAAGTGCATGTGCTCAACGTGCAGGCCAGCCCCATCGACTACAGCCTTTATCTGGCGCCCGACATGATTGATGGCGTCAAGGCCGGCCTGACCAATGAAGGCAAGCGGGTGCTGGCTGATGCGGTTGCGTTGTTGACTGCTGCTGGTGTGCCGTTTCTGGCCCACGTCGATCTGGGTAATGTGGCCGAACAGGTCGAGGCCGCAGTTCAGCGACTCGACTGCGACGCCGTGGTCATGGGCACCCGCGGGCTGGGCAACATTGGTGGCCTGCTGCTGGGCTCGGTGGCCACGGGGGTGATCCACGAAGCATCGGTGCCGGTGACGCTGATCAAATAATCACTGCTGCGCCAGCGTGCGCGGCTGGCGCAGCAGTTCGATATTTTCCGCAGGCACCAGCTCGCGCAGCGATTTATACAGTGCGCGGGTTTCCAGCAGGTTCCAGATGCGCAGCATGGTTTCCAGGGCATCCAGCGGCTTGCTGATGAAATCCCGTGCGCCCAGTGCCAGCGCGCGCAGGCGGGTATCGCGCGTCGCGTCGGCGGTCAGCACCATGATCGGCAGGTAGTCATTGGCTGGTATGCGCCGGTTGAGCTGCTCCAACACCGCGAAGCCATCGAATTCGGGCATGTGCAGATCGAGCACCACAAGGTCGGGCTCGAAGCTGTTGAACAGGTCCAGCGTGCGCAACGGCTCGGTGCTGCTCAAGACATTGGTCAGCCCCTCGCGGGCAAGCAGTTGCTCCATCAGATCAAGGTTGGGCCGCTGGTCATCGATGATCAGAATGCGAAAGTCGCCGGTCATGTGGGCTCCGGTAAATACTGGTCCAGGAGGGCAAGAAACACCGGCACCTGGATGGGTTTGATCACAATGGCCGTAGCTCCGGCCTGTTTCAGTTCGCGATGGGCTTGATCACTGGTATCGGCAGTGATCATCAGCACCGGCGTCTGGGCGGTAGCCGGCAGTTGGCGCAGACGTTGCAGCACTTCAAGCCCCTTGATGTCCGGCAGGTTGAGGTCGAGAAGAATCAGCTGTGGCGCATGCTGGCGCGCCAGGTCGAGCCCCAGTTGGCCCTGCATGCTCGACAGCAACTGGATACCCGGTCTGCGTTGCAGCAGCGTTTCAATCAAGGCCATGCTCGACAGGTTGTCTTCGATGCACAGCAGCTTGCCGTGATAGGCCGGTCGGGCAGGCGAGCGGGCATCAGGCGTTATCTCGAGGCGAGTGTCAGCTTGACGCGGCAGAGTGGCGGCAGGCGGCTGCACCCGCACAAGCGGCAGCGCCAGTATGAACCGGCAGCCTTCGTCCGGCGTGTTCTGTACGGAGAGCGTGCCGTGCATCATCTCCAGCATGCTTTTGCTCAGCGCCAGTCCCAGCCCGGTCCCTTCGACGCTCGGGTTGGCATCCAGGCGTTCGAACGGCTTGAACAGCTGTCCGATACGCTCCGGCGCAATCCCGTAACCGGTGTCCACTACGCTGACCGTCACCTGCTCGGCGGTCTGCTCGATTTCAATCCGCACCTGGCCAGCGGGCCGGTTGTATTTGATCGCGTTGGACAGCAGGTTCAACAACACCTGAATCAAGCGCTGACGATCCGCCACTACGCCGATCTCGTCAGGCAGGTTCGGCAGGGGCTTCAACTCTATATTGGCGTCGGCAGCCATTGGCGAGACCAGCACCAGGGCTTCTTCAAGCACGTTCGACAGGGATACCGGCTCGAGGATCAGGGACACATGCCCGGCTTCGATTCTGGCGATATCGAGCACTTCATTGATCAGCTTCAGCAGATGCTGGCCCGCCCGCAGAATATGACCGATTTGCGGGCGCTGGCTGGCGGGGGAGTCCATGTCCAGCAACTGGGCAAAGCCCAGAATCGAGTTCAGCGGCGTGCGCAGTTCATGGCTCATGCGCGACAGGAATTCACTTTTGGCCCGGCTGGCGCGTTCGGCTTCCTCGCGCGCAGTGCCCAGGGCAATTTCGGCAACGCGACGATCACTGATGTCACGGGTGATCTTGGAAAAACCGCGCAGTTCGTCATTGCTGTCGTACTGTGCGGTGATCACCACACTGGCCCAGAAACGGCTGCCATCCTTGCGTTGGCGCCAGCCTTCTTCGGTATAACGGCCGTTGACGGTGGCCTCATGCAGCGCCATGTCGGGGTGTTGCGGACACTCCTGTTGCAGATAGAACACAGAAAAGTGCTGGCCGATGATCTCCTGCTCCGTGTAGCCCTTGATACGTTCGGCCCCTGCGTTCCAGGTGGTGATGTAGCCGTTGCGGTCCAGCGCGAAGATGCCGTAGTCCTTGACGCCTTCGATGATCAGCCGCAAACGCTCTTCGTTGTCGCGCAGTGCGCGTTCGCGTTCGGCCAGCAACTGGCCGGCTTCGACCAGCCGGGTGCCGAGCTGGCCGATTTCGTCCTTTTCAGGCGGCTGGGGCAGCAGCGGATGCCCGAGCGCCAGACGCTGGGCGTTGCGTTGCACCTGATGCACCCTGGCGACGATGCCTTTGGACAGCATCAGCACGGCAAGAATGGCCCCGAAGATTCCGCAGGCCGCTGCCAGCAGGGTCGACAGCAGCAGGCGCTCGCGGGTGGCTGCGGCAGCCTCGGTGCGTTCGGCAAGCAGCGCGTCTTCACGTTCGCGCATGATGCCGATGCGTTCGCGCAACTGGTCGAGTACGTACTTGTTTTCGATCAGGATGCGGGCGACGGTTTCCCGGTCCTCCCGATTCATCGAGCGCAGTTTTTCCAGGCCTTCGACCTTGGTGTTGATCAGCGGCTCGATGGCTTTCAGGTGTTCGCGCATCTGCTCGTCACGCACATTGGTGTTGAGCCGGGCCAGCGCCGCCTCGATCAGCGGTTGCGCGTTGAGATAGCCGGGCAGGAAGTCTTCCTGGTGGGTCAGCAGGTAGCCACGCACGCTGGCCGCACCTTCTGCGATCTGGGTGTGAAGGGTCTGGATATCGCCTTGGACGAGCAGCACACGCCGTACGTCTTCCTCTGCCCGAGCGGTCTGGCGCTCGGCGATATAAATCAGCACCAGCGAGAACATCAGAATCGCCAGTGGCAGCGAAATGGCCACCAGTGCCTTGCCGCGTAGCGGAAGGTCTTCCCAGCGACTGCTGGCGTGTGCCGTCATTGCCAGTCGCTCGTCGATTGGCTCACCAGCCCCAGTGCCACACCGCGTACCGCCGCCTGAGTGCGGTCCGAGGCGCCGAGCTTGCCGATGACCTTTTCCACGTGGGCCTTGGCCGTGCCGGTGGTGATGCCGAGTTTTTCGCCGATTTCCCGGTTGCTGAAGCCGCCCGCCACCAGCCCGAGTACCTGGCGTTCGCGCGGGGTGAGGGTTTCCGGCAGGGCTGCACCACTGGTGTTGCGTTCGGTCATGCGCCGCAGCAGGCGCGCGCTGACGGCGCTGTTCAGTGCTTCTTCACCACGCGCCACGCGTTGCAGGCCGTCGATCACTTCGTCGCGGCTGGCATCCTTGAGCAGGTAGCCCACCGCACCGGCGCTCATGGCGGCCTCCAGGTGATCGGTGCTGTCGTCCATGGTGAAAATCACCACTTTCAGTCCCGGCATGCGCTGCTGGAGAATTCGTGCAGCGCCCAGCCCGTTGAGCACCGGCATGCGAATGTCGAGGATAGCGATGTCCGGTTGCAGTTCCTGGCACAGATCGATGGCTTGCTGGCCGTCGGCTGCCTGACCGACCACTTCGAACTCCGGATGCCCCGCCAATAGCGAGACGAACCCGGTACGCGTCACTTCATGATCGTCCGCCAAAACCAGTCGCACAGTGTCAGTCATGTCATTGCCTTGTCTGCGGTAAAAGGAACGATGGCGCGCAGTCGGGTGCCGTGCCCGGGCCGACTGACGCAGGTCAGGCGGCCGCCGAGCAGGCTGGCGCGCTCCTGCATGGCCACCAGGCCCAGTTTCTGGACGCCTTTGCCATTAAACGGTTTCTGGGTGATGAAACCACTGCCGTTGTCTTCCAGTAGCAGTGAAATGTGTTCTTCACTCAGTTCCAGGGCCAATTCTACGCGGCCTGCGCTGGCGTGTTTGAGCACATTGTTGATGCCTTCCTGGGCAATACGGAACAGGGCGATTTCCAGATGGCTGGGCAGGCGGGTCAGGGAGCGCGAGCGCCAGTGCACCGCGACTCCGGCTTCACGCAACCGGTCGGCGTCCTTGTCGACTGCCTGCAGCAGGCCGAAATCGTCGAGCACGCTAGGACGCAGGCCACTGATCAGCTGTCGACCTTCACCCACGCAGTGCTGCGCCAGCTTGAGAATGGCCTGCAGATCGGCGTCCAGCGGCTCGGGCAGGTCCGGACAGCGACCGGCAAAGCCCTGCAATCGCTGGTGCAGACCGGCCAGTGTCTGAGCCAGACCATCATGCAGGTCGTAGGCCATGCGCTTGCGTTCGTCTTCCTGAGCGGTGAACAACTGGCGGACCAGTTCGGACATGGTCTGCTCTCTGACCACCAGCGCGTCAAGCAGCCGATTGTTTTCCAGGTGTGCCGCCAGCAACGTCGCCAGCAATTGCAGCGACTCTATGTCTTCGTTGTCCGGCGCATTGATGCCCACGCTGTTGGCCAGCAGCAGGGTGCCAAAAGAGCCTTCATCGGCGCCACGCAACGGTAACAGCAGCATGCACGGCAGATCGGCAGCGGGCCGCTCCAGCCATTGCGGGCCGATGGCCAGCGGGTCGGCAGCGGTTTCAAGCGTGGCGAGGCGTTCTGCACTGCCATGGCTGGCGGTGGTCTGCACACCGTTGTCGGCGCTCCATTCCAGCAGCAGGCCATGGTCCATCGCCACGAATGCGCACGCGCGTTGCAGCACGCGCTGGCGCATGGCTTGAGGTGGCAGATGGGTCAGCTCCTGACCGGTATCGACCAGCAGACGAAGACGTGCGGCGCGGCTTTGCGACTGGCGATACTGGTTGCGAATGGCCAGTGCGCTTGCCGGGTCATGGGGAGGACTTTGCATGGGGTGCTCCAGCGAGGGTTGATGCCCGCGCGGGCATAACAGAAGTAAGGCTATTAGAACTGTATCAGGAGGTGAAGCCCATCTGCCGATCGGCATACACAGATAACCCCGGTTGGCCGATGGCGAGCCGTGGCGGGGAGGGCAAAGTGGCACTCACTGAATCCCTGAACAGATCCCCGTAGGAGAGTAGCGATGAAAACGAAATTGACCGCCCTGGCCCTGTTGCTGGCTGTAAGTGCACCGATGGTTCACGCTGCTGCCGAGCCGTCCGGCTATACCTACCGCATGGTGGCCGAGACGCCAAGCAATGTGAACGACAAGGAGATCGCCGGTCTGTTTGATCGCTGGAACAAGGCCCTGCAAACCGGAAACTCCACTACCGTCGCATCGTTGTACGCGCCGGACGCTGTCCTGCAGCCTACGGTCTCCAACAAAGTGCGTGCCACTCCGGCAGAGATCAAGGACTACTTCGACAAGTTCCTGGCACTCAAGCCGATTGGCGAGATCAACTACCGTGAGATTCGTCGCCTGGGGCCTGATGCCGCAGCGGACAACGGTGTCTACACCTTCACGTTGACGGCGCCGGACGGGAAGAAGACCAAGGTGCAGGCACGTTATTCGTTCCTCTACCACCGCGTCGGCAACGAGTGGAAGATTCTCAACCACCACTCCTCGGCGATGCCGGAAGTGCAGCCCGAGTATCAGGTCAGCCGCTGATCTGTCGCCCGCCAGGCTGAAAACAAAAATCCGGAGCCAGTGCTCCGGATTTTTTTGCCTGTCTGAACCGCCCGCAATCAGGCTTCGGCCTGGGCGCCATTGACCTTGCGGCAATGAATCAGCGCATCGCGGATCATGAAGTTGACCAGCGTCGGCGACACACCCAGTTCCTTGGCGATGTCCTTTTGCGGCACACCGTGCAGGCGGTACATCTCGAACGCATAACGGGTGCGGGGCGGCAGCTCGGTCAGGGCGTCGGCAATTTTCTCCAGGCTGGAAAAATTGATGTGCGAGGTCTCCGGCGAGGCACCCTGAATCACCACGTTCAGCCCCTCGGCCTCGGGGCCGGTGTATTTCTGTTCCAGCGCCTGTTTGCGGTAATGATCGATGGCCAGGTTGCGCACGATCTGAAACAGGTAACTGAGCTGTGCCTTGAAGGTCAGCGTGGCCTGCGGTGCCGAGCGCAGTCTGAAAAAGGCATCCTGCACGACGTCTTCGGCGCGCGAGCGGCAACCCACGATGCGGGCCGCGATCTTGACCAGCAGCAAGTAGTTATCGACGAATGCCTGGAGTAAGGGTGAGTCGCACTTACTTGTGATTACGTGTTCCGTCATGGAATTCACCTTGCTGCTTTAACAATGGAGGGGAGGGCCGCATGGAAGGAGCAGCGCCATCACATGGGGCGACAAATTAGCCTTAATGATAATTATTGTCAAATGCGAAAGCCAATCAGCGCACTTTAAAAGGGCGCTTTTGTCCTGCATGTCTTCACCGCGTGCATCCGCCTAATTATTTGCAGACGCCATCCGTTCTCATTGGTGACAGGCCCGACCAAGGTTGCGGCCAGGGAATACCTCAGGAGAACCCCATGCGTTCCGATCACGCGCATCGCCGCTGTTACATCCGCGCCCACAGCCGGACGCTTTCGATATGAGCACGCCGGTGAGCCTGACGCTGTTCTGTCTGCCTTATTCCGGGGCCAGCGCGATGTTCTACAGCCCCTGGCGGCGCAAATTGCCGGAGTGGCTGAACGTGCGCCCGCTGGAGCTTCCCGGTCGTGGCATGCGCATGGACGAGCCCTTGCAGACCGACATCGTGCAACTGGCCAAACATCTGGCCGACGAGATCTGTGCCGATCTGGACACGCCCTATGCGCTATTTGGCCACAGTCTGGGCGGGCTGCTGGCCTTTGAGCTGGCGCACGCCTTGCGCGAGCGCGGTCTGCCTGCACCGCTGGCGCTGTTCGCGTCGGCGACTGCCGGTCCGGTGCGCCGCGATGTCAGTGAATACGCCGTCGCCAAGACCGATGCGCAACTGCTCGAGCGACTGCGCAAACTCAAGGGCACCAGCGAAAACGTCATCGCCAACCAGGAACTCATGCAACTGATGCTGCCGATCCTGCGTGCCGATTTTCTGCTCTGCGGCAGCTTTGTGTACGGCAAGCGCGAGCCGCTCAGCGTGCCGATCCATGTATTTGGCGGCAAGCAGGACAGCATCAGCGTCGAGCAGCTGCTCGACTGGCAGGAAGAGACCTGCACCGGTTTCTCCCTGGACATGTTCGAGGGCCATCACTTTTATCTGGTCGACGAGCAAACGCAGCTGCTCCGTCTGCTGCGACGCTATTGCGAACAGCACCTGACCCGCTGGCGCAACAGCGCATCACGGCAAATGAACCGGGCCGCCGGTTGACCCTGTTTGCCCCACGCGCGGCCTCCTTGCAGGGCGCGCGTCTTTTTTGAAATTCAGATTTTATCTGGCACGCCGAATCTAGCAGGAACCCCATCATGGATGCGTTTGAACTCCCCGACACTCTGGCTCAGGCTCTTCAGCGTCGCGCCTTGCATACGCCGGATCGGCTGGCGCTGCGTTTTCTCACCGATGAGAACGACCAGGGCCTGGTGTTGACCTACCGTGACCTGGACCTGCGCGCGCGGACCATCGCTGCTGCGCTGCAACGTCAGGCCGTGCCGGGTGATCGGGCGATTCTGCTGTTTCATAGCGGGCCGGACTATGTCGCGGCGTTCTTCGGCTGCCTGTATGCCGGGGTCATTGCCGTGCCGGCTTATCCGCCGGAATCCAACCGTCGCCATCATCAGGAGCGCCTGCTGTCGATCATCGCCGATGCCGAGCCGCGTCTGTTGCTGACCGGCGCCGATTTGCAGCCTGCCTTGCTGCAGATGGACGAGCTGGCCGCCGTCGATGCGCCGCCACTGCTCTGTGTCGACACGTTGCCTGCTGCCCCGGCACAAGACTGGCAGGGCCCGCAGTTGCAGGCCGACGACATCGCGTTCCTGCAATACACCTCGGGCTCGACCGCACTGCCCAAGGGCGTGCAGGTCACGCATGGCAATCTGGTCGCCAACGAGTCATTGATCCGCCAAGGCTTCGGCATCGACGCCAACCCGGACGACGTGATTGTCAGCTGGCTGCCGCTGTACCACGACATGGGCCTGATCGGCGGCTTGTTGCAGCCGATTTTCAGCGGCGTCCCGTGCATCCTGATGGCCCCCGCGTACTTCCTCGCCCGGCCATTGCGCTGGCTGGAAGCCATCAGTGAATACGGCGGCACCATCAGCGGCGGGCCTGACTTTGCCTACCAGCTGTGCAGCGCACGGGTCAGCGATTCGGCGCTGGAGCGTCTGGACCTGAGTCGCTGGCGCGTGGCGTATTCGGGCTCCGAGC
Source organism: Pseudomonas sp. P129 (assembly GCF_020312195.1). Lineage (NCBI taxonomy): Bacteria > Pseudomonadati > Pseudomonadota > Gammaproteobacteria > Pseudomonadales > Pseudomonadaceae > Pseudomonas > Pseudomonas sp. P129. The sequence goes on from NZ_JAGPYS010000010.1 coordinate 60,673, forward strand.
CGATTCGCGAAGACAGCCTGAGAGCATTTGCCGATAAATTCGCCAGTTGCGGCTTCACGCCTGACAGCTTCATGGCGTCCTATGGCCTGGCCGAAGCGACGCTGTATGTGGCTGGTGGCAAGCGCGGCAAGGGTATTCCATCGCTGCGCCTGAATGCGCAGGCGCTGGCGCGCAATGTCGTAGAACCGGGCGACGGTCAGCCAGTCATGAGCTGCGGCACGGGCCAGCCAGGGCATGGCGTGCTGATCGCCGACCCGGTCAGCCTGCAGGTGCTTGGCGAAAATCAGGTTGGCGAAGTCTGGGCCAGCGGGCCGAGCATCGCCCACGGTTACTGGCGCAACCCTGAAGCCACCGCCAGGGCGTTCGTGCAGCATGCCGGGCAGACCTGGCTGCGCACCGGCGACCTGGGGTTTCAGCGTCACGGCGAGCTTTACATCACCGGCCGCTTGAAGGACATGCTGATTGTCCGTGGCCACAACCTGTATCCGCAGGACATCGAAAAGCTCATCGAGAGTGAAGTGGATGTCGTGCGCAAAGGCCGGGTGGCGGCGTTTGCCGTCACTCAGGACGGTAGCGAAGGCATCGGCATCGCTGCTGAAATCAGTCGCAGCGTGCAGAAAATCCTCACGCCCGACGCGTTGATTAAAATCATCCGGCAGACCGTGGCCGAGGCGTTTCAGGAGGCGCCGAGTGTCGTGGTGCTGCTCAATCCGGGCGCGCTGCCCAAGACCTCCAGTGGCAAATTGCAGCGCTCAGCCTGCCGCACGCGTCTGGTCGATGGCAGCCTGGACAGCTACGCGGTGTTTCCCGCGAGCGATTCCACTCTTGCAGGCTGTGCCCCAAGCAGCGGCTCGGACCTGCAAGCGCAGATCGCCACGGTCTGGTGCGAGCAGTTGCAGTGCGAGCAGGTCAGTGCCGACGACCATTTCTTCCTGCTGGGCGGCAACTCGATCATCGCGACCCAGGTCGTGGCCCGCCTGCGCGAAACGCTGGGGATCGACCTGAACCTGCGGCTGCTCTTTGAGGCGCCGACGCTGGCGGCCTTTGCGGCACAGGTCGGAACGCTGCAGACCGCCGCATCGCAAGGCGACAGCCAGACGCAGAGCGCCATCGCCCGACTGCCCGGCAACGAGCATCTGCCACAGTCCATGGCCCAGAACCGCCTGTGGTTCCTCTGGCAGCTCGACCCGCATAGCAGCGCCTACAACGTTCCCGGCGGGCTCCACCTGCGTGGCGAACTGGACAGCACTGCGTTGCGCTCCAGCTTCCAGCGCCTGATCGAGCGCCATGAATCGTTGCGCACGCGCTTCTACGAGCAGGACGGCGTGGCCTTGCAACGTATCGATGCGCCGAGTGAATTCCACCTCGATACCCTTGATATCAGCGACCTGCCCGGCGCCGAGCGTCAGGCACGTGCCGTGGCGATTCGCGAACAGCAGGCGCGCCTGCCGTTCGATCTGCAACACGGCCCGTTGCTGCGCGTGACCCTGCTGCGACTGGACGAAGAAGAGCATCAACTGCTGGTCACGCTGCACCACATCATTGCCGATGGCTGGTCGCTGAATGTGCTGATCGACGAGTTCTCGCGCCTCTATGCCTCGGTTGTTCAGGGCCAGACTCTGGAACTGGCACCGTTGCCGCTGCGTTACGCCGATTACGGCCAATGGCAGCGCGAATGGCTGGCGAACGGCGAGGCCGAGCGTCAGTTGACTTACTGGCAGCAGCAACTGGGTGGCGAGCAGCCGGTCCTGACGCTGAACACCGACCATCCGCGTTCGGCCCGCCAGCAGCACAGTGCCTCGCGCTACAGCCTGCGCCTGAGCGCAGAACTGAGCGCCGCCGTACGCAACACCGCGCAAGCCTGGCAATCGACGTCGTTCATGTTCTTGCTGGCGGGGTTCCAGACTCTGTTGCATCGTTACAGCGGGCAAGCCGACATTCGCGTCGGTGTGCCCGGCGCCAATCGGCCACGCCATGAAACCCAGGGCCTGATCGGCTTCTTCATCAATACGCTGGTGCTGCGCGCGCAGTTGGACCCGCGTCTGCCATTCTCGACGCTGCTGGCCCAGACCCGGCAGACGGCGCTTGAAGCCCAGGCCCATCAGGACGTGCCGTTCGAGCAACTGGTCGAAGCGTTTCCGCAGGCGCGCGAGCACGGTCTGTTCCAGGTCATGTTCAACCACCAGCAACGCGACCTCGGCGCGCTGCGTCGTCTGCCGGGGCTGCTGGCCGAAGAACTGCCGTGGCACAGCCGCGAGGCCAAGTTCGATCTGCAACTGCACAGCGAGGAGGACCGCAATGGGCGCCTGACGCTGTCCTTCGATTACGCTGACGAGCTGTTCGAGCACGACACCATCGTGGCCATGGCTCAGCACTATGTACGCCTGCTGACGCAGGTCAGCCAGCAGGCACAGCTCGCGCTGGGTGACGTGCAACTGCTCAGCGCCGAGGAGCAGGAGCAGCAGGCGCAATGGAGCGCCGCGTCTTGCACGCCGGCCTCGTTGTGGTTGCCTGAACGGCTGGGCCGCCAGGCGCGGCAGACCCCGGAACGTATCGCGCTGGTGTGGGAGGGCGGCAGCCTCGACTTCGCCAGCCTGCACACGCAGGCCAACCGCCTGGCGCATTACCTGCGCGACAAGGGCGTTGGTCCGGACATCAAAGTGGCGATCGCCGCCGAACGTTCGCCGCAGCTGTTGATCGGGCTGCTGGCGATCCTCAAGGCGGGCGGTGCTTATGTACCGCTGGACCCGGACTATCCGATGGATCGACTCGCCTACATGCTGCAGGACAGCGGGGTCGAACTGCTGTTGACCCAGAGCCATCTGCTGGGCGACCTGCCGAGCGCCGAAGGCGTGTGCACGGTCGCCATGGACACCCTGCACCTGGACAACTGGCCGGTCAGTGCGCCGCGCCTGAACCTGCACGGCGACAACCTGGCGTACGTGATTTACACCTCCGGCTCGACCGGTCAGCCCAAAGGCGTCGGCAACACCCATGCGGCCCTGGCCGAGCGCCTGCAATGGATGCAGGACACCTACGCACTGGATGAAAGCGACGTGCTGATGCAGAAGGCTCCGATCAGCTTCGACGTCTCGGTGTGGGAGTGTTTCTGGCCACTGATCACTGGCTGCCGCCTGCTGCTGGCAGGCCCTGGTGAACACCGCGACCCGCAGCGCATCGCGCAGTTGATCAATACGTATTCGGTCACCACGCTGCACTTCGTGCCGCCGCTGCTGCAACTGTTCATCGATGAGCCCCTGGCGCAGCAGTGCAACAGCCTGCGTCGCCTGTTCTCTGGCGGCGAAGCATTGCCCGGCGAGCTGCGCAACCGGGTGCTCGAGCAACTGCCCGGCGTACAACTGCACAACCGCTATGGCCCGACTGAAACCGCGATCAACGTCACCCACTGGCAGTGCCGGATCAGCGACGGCCTGCGCTCGCCGATCGGCCGCCCGCTGGGCAACGTGCTGTGCCGGGTGCTGGACAGCGAACTGAATCCGCTGCCACGCGGGGTGGCCGGGGAGCTGTGCATCGGCGGCACTGGTCTGGCGCGTGGCTATCTGCGGCGTCCCGGGTTGACTGCCGAGCGCTTTGTCGCCGATCCGCTGGGGCAAGCGGGTGAGCGCCTGTATCGCACCGGTGACCTGGTGCGCTGGGCCGCCGATGGCGCGCTGGAATACCTCGGTCGTCTGGATAAGCAGGTCAAACTGCGCGGTTTCCGCGTCGAACCACAAGAGATCGAGGCGCGCCTGCTGGCCCAGCCAGGCGTAGGCCAGGCAGCCGTGCTGCTGCGCGAAACCGTTGCCGGGCCGCAACTGATCGGTTACTACACCGCCGAAGCAGGGCAGAACGTCGAGGCTGAGCGGATCAAGTCGGCGCTGGCTCTTGAGCTGCCGGATTATATGGTCCCGGCGCAGCTGGTGCGCCTCGACAGCATGCCCCTGAGCCCGAGCGGCAAGCTGGATCGTCGCGCCTTGCCCGAGCCGCAATGGCAGACCCGCGAGCACGTCGAGCCGCAGACCGACCTGCAAAAACAGATCGCCGCTGTCTGGCGACAGGTGCTGGGTGTGCCGCGTGTCGGCTTGCGCGATGATTTCTTCGAACTGGGCGGGCACTCGTTGCTGGCCACGCAGATCATTTCCCGCGTGCGCCAGGCCTGCGACATCGATTTGCCGTTGCGGGCGCTGTTCGAAGCCAGCGAGCTGGGCGCGTTTGCCGAACAGGTTGAGGCCATTCAGCAGTCCGGCGCACGCAGCAGCCTGCAACCGATTGCCCGTGTCGACCGCAGCCAGCCGGTGCCGTTGTCCTATTCCCAGCAGCGCATGTGGTTCCTCTGGCAGATGGAACCGGACAGCCCTGCCTACAACGTCGGCGGCATGGCGCGCTTGAAAGGCGTGCTGAACATCGAGTGCTTCGAGGCAGCGCTGCAAGCCTTGATCCTGCGCCACGAAACCCTGCGCACCACGTTCCCGAGCGTCAACGGTGTTGCGTGTCAGCAGGTCAGCGAGCAGTCCGCCCTGCGCGTGCAATGGCAGGACTACTCGGCATTGCCCGCCGAGCTTCGTCAGCAGCGCATTCAGGCACTGGCCGACAGTGAGGCGCACCAGCCTTTCGATCTGGAAACCGGACCATTGTTGCGCGCGTGTCTGGCCAAGGCGAGCGACCTTGAGCATTACTTCGTCCTGACCCTGCACCACATCGTCACCGAAGGCTGGGCGATGGACATTTTCGCCCGCGAACTGGGGCAGCTTTACGAAGCCTTCCTCGAGGGACGACCTTCGCCGCTGGAACCACTGGCGGTGCACTACCTGGATTACAGCGTCTGGCAGCGGCAGTGGATGGAAGCCGGCGAACGCCAGCGCCAGCTCGATTACTGGACCGCGCAGTTGGGTAACGAGCACCCATTGCTGGAGCTGCCTGCGGACCGGCCGCGTCCGCCGGTGCAAAGCCATCAGGGCGAACTGTATCGCTTCGACCTGAACGCCGACCTGGCCGCGAAAGTTCGTGCATTCAATGCCCGCAACGGCCTGACCCTGTTCATGACCATGACCGCCACCCTGGCGGTATTGCTCTACCGCTACAGTGGCCAGAACGACCTGCGCATTGGCGCACCGGTGGCCAACCGCATTCGTCCGGAAAGCGAAGGGCTGATCGGCGCGTTCCTCAATACCCAGGTGCTGCGCGTGCAGCTTGATGGGCAGATGAGTGTCGCCCAACTGTTCGAACAGGTTCGCCACACGGTGATCGAAGGCCAGTCGCATCAGGACCTGCCGTTCGATCATCTGGTCGAAGCCCTGCAACCGCCACGCAGCGCAGCCTACAACCCGTTGTTCCAGGTGATGTGCAACGTGCAGCGCTGGGAATTCCAGCAAAGTCGCGAACTGGCGGGCATGACCGTCGAGTACCTGGTCAACGATGCGCGAGCCACCAAGTTCGACCTCAATCTGGAGGTCACCGAGCTGGATCACCGTCTGGGTTGCTGCCTGACCTACAGCACCGATCTGTTCGACGAACCGCGCATCGCGCAGATGGCCGAGCACTGGCTGAACCTGCTGCAGGCGCTGCTTGCTGATCCACAACAACGCCTGAGTGAATTGCCGCTGTTGCAGGAGACAGAGCGCCAGCAACTGCTCGACAGCCTCGGCGTCGAAGCGGGTGAGCAACGGCTCGACCAATGCATTCACAGCCTGTTCGCCGAACAGGCACACCGGCGTGCAGACGCGCCGGCGCTGACGTTCGCCGGGCAAACCCTCAGCTATGCCGAGCTGGACGCCAAGGCCAACCAACTGGCCTGGATGCTCCGCGAGCGTGGCGTCGGCCCGCAGGTTCGCGTCGGTCTGGCGCTGCCGCGTTCGCTGGACATGGTCGTCGGCCTGCTGGCGATCCTCAAGGCCGGTGGTGCGTACGTGCCACTGGACCCGGAATACCCGCTGGAACGCCTGCACTACATGATCGAAGACAGCGGCGTTGGCCTGCTGTTGAGCGACCGTGCGCTGTTTGCCGCACTGGGCGAGTTGCCTGCCGGTGTTGCCCGTTGGTGCCTGGAAGACGATCAGCCGTCGCTGGCGTCTTTCTCGTCCGATGAGCTGCCGTTCATCAGCCTGCCGCAGCATCAGGCGTACCTGATCTACACCTCCGGTTCGACCGGCAAACCCAAGGGCGTGGTGGTGTCCCATGGTGAAATCGCCATGCATTGCCAGGCGGTGATCCGGCGCTTCGACATGCGCCCTGACGATTGCGAGCTGCATTTCTATTCGATCAATTTCGATGCCGCCACCGAGCGCCTGCTGGTGCCCTTGCTCAGCGGCGCCCGTGTGGTGCTGCGTGCTCAGGGGCAGTGGGACGCCGAAGAAATCTGCACGCTGATTCGCCAGCAGCAGGTCAATATTCTCGGTTTCACGCCCAGCTACGGCAGCCAGTTGGCGCAGTGGCTGGCGACCCAGGGCCAGACCCTGCCGGTGCGCATGTGCATCACCGGCGGCGAAGCGCTGACCGGCGAACACCTGCAACGCATCCGTGCGGTGTTCCAGCCCGAGCTATTATTCAATGCCTATGGCCCGACCGAAACTGTGGTCATGCCGCTGGCCAGCCTGGCCCCGCAACAATTGGAGGAGGGCGAAGCCAGCGTGCCGATCGGGCGCGTGGTCGGCGCACGGGTGGCGTACATTCTCGACGCCGATCTTGCGCTGGTACCCCAAGGCGCGAGCGGCGAGCTGTACATTGGCGGAGCGGGCCTGGCGCAGGGCTATCACCAGCGCCCCGGCATGACTGCCGAACGCTTCGTGGCCGATCCATTTGCCAGCAATGGCGGGCGTCTGTACCGCACCGGCGATCTGGTGCGCCAGCGCGCCGACGGCTTGGTGGAATACCTGGGGCGTATCGACCATCAGGTGAAGATTCGCGGCTTCCGCATCGAACTGGGTGAAATCGAAACCCGCTTGCTGGAGCACGCAGCCGTTCGCGAAGCCATCGTGCTGGCGCTGGACACGCCATCAGGCAAGCAACTGGCGGGCTATCTGGTCAGCGATGTAGCCGGGCAGGGCGACGAGCAGCAGGCGCAATGGCGTGAATCGCTCAAGTCGCACCTCAAGGCGCAACTGCCGGACTACATGGTGCCGACCCACCTGATCCTGCTCGACAGCATGCCGCTGACCGCCAACGGCAAACTCGACCGCCGTGCCTTGCCTGCACCGGACCCGGAACTCAATCGTCAACACTACGTAGCGCCCGCCAGTGAGCTGGAGCAGCAGCTGGCGGCAATCTGGTGTGCGGTGCTGAACGTGGAAAAAGTCGGCCTCAACGATAATTTCTTCGAACTGGGCGGCGACTCGATCCTGTCGATTCAGGTGGTCAGCCGGGCGCGTCAGCTAGGTATACATTTCAGCCCGCGTGATTTGTTCCAGCACCAGACCGTGCAGACCCTGGCCGCCGTGGCGACCACCCGCGAGCTGATTCAGGCCGAGCAGGGGCTGCTCGACGGTAATTCTGGTTTGACGCCGATTCAGCACTGGTTTTTCGACACGCCGATCCCCGAGCGTCAGCACTGGAATCAGTCGTTGCTGCTGGAGCCGCTCAGCGCGCTGGACCCGAATCTGCTGGCGCAGGCGTTGCGTGCGCTACTCGAACAACACGACGCGCTGCGCCTGAGTTTCACCGAGCATGAGGGTACGTGGCAGGCAGAACACCGCGCAGTGACAGCCGACACCCTGTTGATTCAGGCGCAGGTCAGCGACATGGCTGAATGCGCAGCCCTGTACGCCGACACCCAGCGCAGCCTCGACCTGCACAACGGTCCGCTGCTGCGCGCCTTGCTGGTCGACGGTCCGCAGGGCCAGCAACGGTTGCTGATGGTCATTCATCACCTGGTGGTCGACGGCGTGTCGTGGCGTGTGCTGCTCGACGATCTGCAAAACGCTTATCGTCAACTGCGCGACGCGACGCCGGTGCGCTTTGCGGCGAAGACCAGCGCTTTCCGCGACTGGGCCGCGCGTCTGCAGGCCTACGCCGGCAATGAGTCGTTACGTGAAGAACTGCATGTGTGGCAGCGCCAGTTGGGCGGTTCTGCGACGAGTCTGCCGTGCCATAACCCGCAGGGTGGTCGGCAGAATCGTCATGCGCAGACGGTCAGCGTGCGCCTCGATGCCGAACGTACCCGGCAATTGCTGCAACAGGCGCCGAGTGCCTACCGAACCCAGGTCAACGACCTGATGCTGACCGCGCTGGCCCAGGTGGTCTGCCGTTGGAGCGGGCAGCCGTCGACACTGATTCAGCTTGAAGGTCACGGCCGTGAAAATCTGTTCGACGACATCGACCTGACCCGCACGGTGGGCTGGTTCACCAGCGCCTATCCGCTGCGACTGACGCCAGCGCCGGCTGCCGATTCGGCACCGGGCGACTCGATCAAGGCGATCAAGGAGCAACTGCGGCAGGTGCCGCACAAGGGGCTGGGCTATGGCGTGCTGCGTTACCTGGCCGATAGCGCCAGCCAGGCCGCCATGCAGGCACTGCCGGTGGCGCCGATCACCTTCAACTACCTTGGCCAGTTCGATCAGAGCTTCGCTGACGATGCGCTGTTCCGTCCGCTGCAAGAGTCGACAGGTGTGGCTCACGATCCGCAGGCGCCGCTGCCCAACGAACTGAGCATCGACAGTCAGGTGTATGGCGGCGAGTTGTTGCTGCGCTGGACCTTCAGTGCCGAGCGCTACGAACCCGCTGCCATCGAAGCGCTGGCGCAGGATTACCTGAGTCAGTTGCAGGCGCTGATTGCCCATTGCCTGGCCGATGGCAGCGGCGGCCTGACGCCGTCGGACTTCCCGCTGGCTGCCCTGGATCAGGCGCAGCTCGACGCGCTGCCGGTTCCGCCAAGCCAGATCGAAGACGTCTACCCACTGACCCCGATGCAGGAGGGCATGCTGCTGCACACCCTGCTGGAGCCGGGCACCGGGCTGTATTACATGCAGGACCGCTACCGCATCGACAGCGCGCTGGACCCGCAGCGTTTCGCCCAGGCCTGGCAAGCGGTGATCGCCCGTCACGAAGCGCTGCGTGCCTCGTTCTGCTGGAACATCGGCGAGACCATGCTGCAGGTCATTCATAAACCGGGCAGCACGCCGATTGATTATCTGGACTGGCGTGACGTGCCGGCGGAGCAGCAGGAGCCGCACTTGCAGGCCCTGCTCAAGTCCGAGCGCGAGGCCGGTTTCGCGCTGCTCGATCAACCGCCGTTCCACCTGCGCCTGATCCGCGTCGACGAGGCGCGCTACTGGTTCATGATGAGCAACCACCACATCCTGATCGATGCCTGGTGCCGCTCGCTGCTGATGAACGACTTCTTCGACATTTACACCGCGCTGGGCGAAGGCCGCGATGCGCAACTGGCCCCCGCACCGCGCTATCGCGACTACATCGGCTGGTTGCAACGCCGTGGTCTGACGCAGGCACGTGACTGGTGGCGAGATAACCTGCGCGGCTTCGAGCGGCCCACGCCGATCCCCAGCGACCGGCCGTTCCTGCGTGAACATGCGGGCGACAGCGGTGGCATGGTGGTGGGCGACTGCTACACCCGTCTCGATGAACGCGACGGCGCACACTTGCGCGAACTGGCGCAGCAGCATCAACTGACCGTCAACACCTTCGCCCAGGCGGCCTGGGCGCTGACCCTGCGGCGCATGAGCGGTGATCGCGACGTGGTGTTCGGCGTTACCGTGGCCGGGCGGCCGGTGGAACTGCCGCAGATGCAGCGCACGGTCGGCTTGTTCATCAACACCATCGCCCTGCGTGTCGGCATGCCGGCCGACGATCAGCGTTGCAGCGTTCGCCAATGGCTCGGCCAGTTGCTGGACAGCAACATGCAACTGCGCGAGTACGAATACCTGCCGCTGGTGACCATTCAGGAAAACAGCGAGCTGCCCAAGGGTCAGCCACTGTTCGACAGCCTGTTCGTGTTCGAGAACGCGCCGGTCGAGGTCTCTGTGCTGGACCGTGCGCAAAGCCTCAATGCCACCTCGGATTCCGGTCGCACCCACACCAACTACCCGCTGACTGCAGTCTGCTATCCGGGCGACGACCTGGGCCTGCACCTGTCCTACGATCAGCGCTATTTCGACGAATCCACCGTGCAGGGCATGCTCGGTGAGTTCAAGCGCCTGCTGCTGGCGCTGGTCGAAGGCTTTCATGGCGACATGGCCGAGCTGGCGCTGGTCAGTGAGCAGGAGCGGGCTTTCCTGATCGACGGCTGCAATCAGAGCGACCATGCTTACCCGCTGGATAAAAGCTATGTAGAACTGTTTGAAGCGCAGGTCGCGGCGCATCCGGAGCGTATTGCGGTCAGTTGCCTGGATCGTCAGCTCAGCTATGCCGCGCTGAATATCGCCAGCAACCGTCTGGGCCATGCCCTGATCGAGGCCGGTGTCGGTTTCGATCAGCCGGTTGCCGTGCTCGCCGAGCGTGGCGTTGAACTGCCGGGCATGATCATCGGCAGCTTCAAGGCCGGTGCCGGCTACCTGCCGCTGGACCCGGCGCTGCCGAACTCCCGCCTGAGCGGCATCATCGGCCAGAGCGCCACGCCGCTGCTGGTGTGCAGCGCTGAGTGTCTGGAACAGGGCAGGGCGCTGCTTGATGCGCTGCCCGAAGCGAGTCGACCGCAGTTGCGGGTCTGGGAAAACGTGCAGCAGAGCGATTCCGCGCAGCACAACCCTGGTCGCTACAGCGCGCCGGACAACCTCGCTTATGTGATCTTCACCTCAGGCTCCACCGGGCTGCCGAAGGGTGTGATGGTCGAGCAGCGCGGCATGCTCAATAACCAGTTGAGCAAAGTGCCTTACCTGAGCCTGAGCGACCGCGATGTGATCGCCCAGACCGCCTCGCAGAGTTTCGACATTTCGGTCTGGCAGTTCCTTGCCGCGCCGCTGTTTGGCGCTCGGGTGGATATCGTGCCGAACGACATCGCCCGTGATCCGCAGGCGCTGTTGGCGCATGTTCAGGCGCAGCGCATCAGCGTGCTGGAAAGCGTGCCGTCGCTGATCACCGGCCTGCTCGCCGAACCGCAGGCAGCGCTCGACAGCCTGCGCTGGATGCTGCCGACCGGTGAAGCCATGCCGCCGGAACTGGCCAGCCAGTGGCTGCAACGTTACCCGCAGATCGGCCTGGTGAATGCCTATGGTCCGGCCGAGTGCTCCGACGATGTGGCGTTTTTCCGGGTCGATGCGCAGTCCACTCGCAGCGCTTATCTGCCGATCGGATCGCCGACCGACAACAATCGCCTGTACCTGCTCGACGATGCGCTGGACCTCGTGCCGCTGGGTGCCGTCGGTGAGCTGTGCGTGGCAGGGGCCGGCGTCGGTCGCGGTTATGTCGCTGATCCGCGGCGCACCGTGCCGGTGTTCGTGCCGCATCCGTTCGGTGCGCCGGGCGAGCGTCTGTACCGCACCGGTGACCTGGCGCGGCGGCGCAAGGACGGCGTGCTGGAGTACGTCGGCCGGGTCGATCATCAGGTAAAGATTCGTGGCTATCGCATCGAGCTGGGCGAAATCGAAACCCGTCTGCTGGAGCATCCGGCCATCCGCGAGTCGGTGGTGCTGGACGTCGCTGGCCCATTGGGCAAGGTGCTGGCGGCCTACCTGGTGCCGCGCTCCACGACGCAGGATCACGAGGCCTTGCGTGACGAGGTGAGAAACCACCTCAAGGCCAGCCTGCCGGACTACATGGTGCCGACGCATCTGGTGCTGCTGGAAGCCATGCCGCTGACCCCGAACGGCAAGCTGCACCGCAAGGCCCTGCCGGCGCCGGACGTCAGCCTGGTGCAGCAGGATTATCAGGCACCACAGACGGAAATGGAGCAGCAGCTGGCGACGATCTGGGCCGATGTGCTCAAGGTCGAGCGCGTGGGCATTACCGACAACTTCTTCGAGCTGGGCGGGCACTCGCTGCTCGCGACCCAAGTGGTGACCCGTGCGCAGAAGCGCTTGCAACGTAACGTGCCGTTGCGGGCAATGTTCGAGTTCAACACCGTTCAGGCGTTGGCGCAGCACCTGGAAAGCCTTGCTGGAGCACAGGTCGACGAGCAGAAATTCGATCGTCTGGCGGACTTGATGGCGGAGCTGGAAGGGCTCTGATCAGCCTCTCGTCGGGACGCCGGGGCTGCGGATAAAAAACTCGTTACTGAGTGTAAATCCGCAGCTCGCTGGCGCGTTTTCCAAGGAACGAACACACACCTGAAGCGGCATGCGCCAACGCCCATGCTTCAGGTCATTCAAGCCGCGTATTGAGGGTTGCACAGATGTCAGTCGCTACCAGGTTTATCGATGATCAGCCGACACGGGTTGCCCCGGCTGCGGCTGAGACGCTCTACCAGTTCGACGAATCGCCACTGCTGGCCCGACAGAGTCGCCAGGAGTCCAACGCACGCAGCTACCCGCGGCGCATACCGCTGGCGCTCAAACGCGCCAAGGGTATTCACGTCGAGGACGTCGAAGGGCGGCGCTTCATCGATTGCCTGGCAGGCGCGGGCACCCTGGCGTTGGGGCATAACCATGCGGTGATTATCGAAGCGATCCAGCAAGTGATCGCCGACGAGTTGCCGCTGCATACGCTGGACCTCACCACGCCGGTCAAGGACCAGTTCGTTCAGGACCTGTTCGGCCTGTTGCCGCCAGCGCTGGCCGATGACGCGAAGATTCAGTTTTGCGGCCCGACCGGCACCGATGCAGTGGAAGCCGCGTTGAAGCTGGTACGCACCGCTACCGGGCGCAGCACGGTCTTGTCATTTCAGGGCGGTTATCACGGCATGAGCCAGGGCGCATTGAGCCTGATGGGCAGCCTGGGGCCGAAAAAGCCGCTGGGTGCCTTGCTCGGCACCGGCGTGCAGTTTCTGCCGTACCCCTATGATTACCGCTGCCCGTTCGGGCTTGGCGGCGAACAGGGCGTGCGCGCCAACCTGCATTATCTGGAAAACCTGCTCAATGACCCGGAAGCCGGCGTGCAATTGCCCGCAGCGGTCATTCTTGAAGTGGTGCAGGGCGAGGGTGGAGTGATCCCCGCTGATCTGGACTGGCTGCGCGGCGTGCGACGCATCACCGAAAAGGCCGGCGTGGCGCTGATCGTCGATGAAATCCAGAGCGGTTTCGCACGCACCGGCAAGATGTTTGCCTTCGAACATGCCGGGATCATCCCGGACGTGGTGGTCATGTCCAAAGCCATTGGCGGCAGCTTGCCACTGGCGGTGGTGGTCTATCGTTCCTGGCTGGACACCTGGCTGCCGGGCGCACACGCCGGGACGTTTCGCGGCAATCAGATGGCCATGGCTACCGGTTCTGCCGTAATGCGCTATCTTCAGGAACACTCTATTTGCGAACACGCGACAGCCATGGGCGCGCGTCTGTCCGGGCATTTGCGTGCCTTGCAACGTGACTTCCCGCAGTTGGGCGATATTCGCGGGCGCGGGCTGATGCTCGGTGTCGAGCTGGTCGACCCGTCCGGTGCGCGCGATGCACAGGGTCATCCGCCGCTATTTTCGCGCTTGGCGCCGCTGATCCAGCGTGAATGCCTCAAGCGCGGGCTGATTCTGGAACTGGGCGGTCGACATGCCAGCGTGGTACGTTTTCTGCCACCGCTGATCATCACCGCCGAGCAGATCGACGAAGTGGCAGAGATCTTCGGCCGTGCGCTGAACGCCGCTGTCGCCCAGGTTTAATTTTTCGACGTAGTGATACGTTCAATCCCTATAGCTGCCATGAATTGGCGCGGCAGCCCTGAACACACATGGAGAGTAGCAATGACTTCAGTATTCGATCGGGAAGACATCGTCTTTCAAGTTGTAGTCAACCACGAAGAACAGTATTCCATCTGGCCCGACTACAAGGCGATCCCCAATGGCTGGCGCACCGTGGGCAAGAGCGGCTTCAAGAAAGAATGCCTGGCCTACATCGAAGAAGTCTGGACCGACATGCGCCCCCTGAGCCTGCGCCAGAAAATGGAAGCGCAGACGGCCTGATTGACGGTCTGCACGGATACTTCGATTATCGTGCGACGCTCCGCGTCGGTCTGCACGGACAATCCGATTATCGTGCGACGCTCTGCGTCGTCATGCCGTTCCGGACGCTCCGCGTCCTCTTTGCGACGCAGAGCGTCGANTCCGCGTCGTCATGCCGTTCCGGACGCTCCGCGTCCTCTTTGCGACGCAGAGCGTCGAGAACTGCATTCCCACGCTGGAGCGTGCGGAACGATAATCTCAACTTCGTGCCGAAGCTCTGCGTCGGGCAACTCAACTATCGTGCGACGCAGAGCGTCGTCATGCCGTTCTGGACGCTCCGCGTCCTCTTTGCGACGCAGAGCGTCGAGAACTGCATTCCCACTGGAGCGTGAGGAACGATAATCTCAACTCCGTGCCGAAGCTCTGCGTCAGGCAACTCAACTATCGTGCGACGCTCCGCGTCGTCATGCCGTTCCGGACGCTCCGCGTCCTCTTTGCGACGCAGAGCGTCGAGAACTGCATTCCCACGCTGGAGCGTGCGGAACGATAATCTCAACTTCGTGCCGAAGCCCTGCGTCAGGCAACTCAACTATCGTGCGACGCTCCGCGTCGTCATGCCGTTCCGGACGCTCCGCGTCCTCTTGCGACGCAGAGCGTCGTGAACTGCATTTCCACGCTTGAGCGTAGGGAACGATAATCTCACTCCTTGCCAGCCAGCACCCCGATAATCCCCTGAATATCCCCCTGCAACTCCGTCAGCGGGTCAGCGCCGTCAATCCCCAGCACCAACAGCTTGCTGCCAGCCGCCTCGATGGCGGCCTTGACCGGCGTGGGTGGCTGGCGGTGATCGAGCACCAAGGCCACGTCGTTATCCTTCAGGGTCGCGCTCAGTTTGCTCAAGGCTTCTGGCGTCCATTGCTCGTCCGTCAGCGCCTGAGTGTCGATCAGTTCCAGATTCAGCCCGCTGATCAAATAGCCGAAGCGATCCGACAAACTCACCACACTCAAATTATCGGCACCGGCCAGCGCGGCTTCGCTGCTGGCGCTGAGCTTGAGTAGCTGCTGTTTGAACGCCGCCAGATTGGCCTCGATTTTCGGTTTGGCGGCCGGTGCCAGGCGCACCAGGTCCGCCGCCAGCACATCCGCCATACGCCCCATGTTATTGCTCGCCAGCCACGGCTGACTGTTCAATCCGTCATTGCCCTGACCCGGCTGTACGGCGATGCCCGGCAGACTGCCGTCCACCGGACGTGCGGCATCGATCTCGACGATACGAATATTGCTGCGCCGTGCATTGGGGTAGAGCGGATCATCGGCCCAGATCGAGCGCAAGCCGATTACCGCGTCGGCGTTGTTCGCCAGCCCGCGCAAGGCATCGGCACCACGCCCGGTGAAATACGCGGTCTGACGCGAGCCCGGCAGGTTGGCCGCGGCAGCGCGCTCCAGCACCACACCGCTGTCCTTGAGCAGTATTTCGCCCAGGCCATAGGTGATCGGCAGGCTGGCCAGCACTCGCACCGGTTGCGGTTTATCGGTTTTGCTGTCGGCCGCCTGCAGGCTGTTGCTGAACAGGCCGGTGATGAGCAGCGCCAGACTCAAGGTACGTAACGTGGGCATTTATCCAATATTCCCTTTCAGGCTCGGCAGCGTGCCGCGAGCGATGGCGGCCAGGGCGAAAGCAATGCCCGCCACCAGAATGATTGCCGCGCCGGACGGCACAGGCAGGTCGAAGACGATGGGCAGCAGGATGCCGCACAGGGTGCTGATGGTTGCAATGGCCACTGAAATCCAGAAAAAGCCCTTGAGCGACTGACTCAACAAGCGGGCCGCCGCCGCTGGAATCACCAGCAACGCACCGACCAGGATTGCGCCGATGACTTTCACCGCCGCGACCGTGATCAGCGTCACCAGAATCACGAACAGGTAATCCAGCGTCTTTACCGCCACGCCGCGCACCGCAGCCAGCTGCGGATTGAAGCTGGCCAGCATGATGCGGTTGTACAGCGGCAGGCTCAGGCCCATGACCAGCGAACCGACGATCAGCAGCACCAGCAGGTCGTTGCCGTTGACGGTCAGCACCGAGCCGAACAGCACGTTTTCCAGAATGTGCACGTTGATCTTGCCGGCCAGCACCAGCAACAGGCTCGCGCCCAGTGCCAGGGAGACCGACAGGAACACGCCGATCAACGTGTCCGGTGCCAGCCCGGTGCGGTTGCGCAGGTAATTGAGGACGATGCCGAACAGCAGGCAATAGCCGAACAGGGCGCCATAGGGGCCGGTGTAGGGTTCGCCGAGCAGAATGCCGATCGCCACCCCGGTGAGTGCCGCATGACCCACGGCTTCGGAGAAAAACGCGAAGCGCTTGACCACCACCAGCGTGCCCAGACCGCCCAGCACCGGGCCGATCAACAGCCCGGCGAGCAGGGCGTTGACCACGAAACCGTAGGCCAGCGCCTCGGGCAGGTAACCGGACGAGGCGAGGCCCTGAATGAACAGGCGAAAGGTTTCGTAATCCATTACGCGATCCTCACGGCGCTGCTATCCATCGTGCGCGGGTGCGCGGAAAACAGGGTCAGCAGCCGCTCCGGGGTCAGCGCGGTGGCGGCCGGTTCATCGAACAGGATGCGTCGGTTGAGCCCCGTGACCTGATCGGCCAGACGCCTGACGGCATCCAGATCATGCTCGATCCACAGGACCGTGACCCCGCTTCGGCGCCAGTCACCCAACAACCGCTCAAACACCTGAATACCCGCCTCATCCAGCGCCGACATTGGCTCATCCAGCACCAGCAATTGCGGCGCAGGAATCAGCCCCTGCGCCAGCAGCACGCGCTGCCGCTCGCCACCGGACAGCGCGCCCATGCGCCGTTTGCGCTTGTCCTGCATCCCGACCCGTTCCAGTGCCTCGCCAATCGCTGCTGCGTAGTGCTTCGACAAGCCCAGAAACGCCGGGCGTCGCTGACACATGGCCGCCATGAAATCGTCGACGGTCATCGGCAGGCCACGGTCGAACTCTAGCGCCTGCGGTACATAGCCGATCAGGCCCGGGGCAGCAGGCCACAGCAGGCTCAATTGGCCCTGATGCGGTGTCTGTCCGAGCAGGGTCTTGATCAACGAGCTTTTGCCACCGCCGTTCGGTCCGACCAGTGCGTGTACGCTGCCGGCGCGCACATTGAAGTGAACCTGATCGAGAATCGTGGTGCGCCCGAGAGTCAGGCTGACCTGATTGAATTCGATGCCCGGCCCCTGGCTAATGATGTCGAGGTGCTGTGCAGCCGTCATGCGCCCGACTCCTGAATGGCCCGTACCACCGTGTCGAGGTTGCCGGCCATTTCCTTTTCGTACTTGTCGGCGGTGTACTCGCCATAGGAAATGTGCGACAGCGGGTACAGCCGAACTCCGGATTCACGCTGAATGGTCTCGACGTAGGTGGACGGGAAGTCCATCTCCGAGAAGATCACTTTCACATCCAGCTCACGCAGTTGGTCGATGGTTTTTTTCAACTGACTCGGGCTGGGCTCGATGCCATGCGCCGGTTCAACCACGGCGGTGACTTCCAGGCCGAATTCGCGCAGCAGGTAGTCGTAGGCGGCATGCACCGTGGCCACACGCAGGTCGGCATTGGGTGCCTTGGTCAGTTTGGCGAGCGCGTCGGCGCGCATCTGGCGCAGGCGTTTGCCATAGGCACGGGCATTGGCGGTGTAGGTTTTGGCATTGTCCGGGTCCAGCTTGCCCAGCTCGCGGGCGATATTGTTGACCTGCGCAATGGACGCACTGATCGACAGGAAGGTGTGCGGGTTGACCACTTTGCCGGCACCTCGCGCCGCCACCCCGGTGGCCGCCAGCAACGGCACATCGGCGTTGGCCTCGATGGTCTTGATGTTCGGCGTTTCACTGGCGGCGATCATGCGGTCGGCAAAGTCGTCATGGCCGACGCCGTTGAGTACGATCACGTCCAGCGAACCGATGCGCTTGATGTCCTCGGCGCGCGGCTCATAGGCATGCGGGTTGAAGCCCGCCGGGATCAGCGGCACGACGTCGGCCTTGTCGCCGACGATATTGCTCACGTAGCTGTAGTAAGGGTGCAGGGTAATGCCGATGCGCAGGCGTTTGGCCGGTTCGGCGGCGAAGCCGGACGGCGCCAGCAGGGCGACCATCAGCCCCGTCAGCAGGACGCGCAGCAAGGGACGGCGTTTGAGTGAAATAGGCATGGGCAAGCGGTCTTCTTTCAAAGGAATGCGGAGTTTCAGTGCGGGTGCTGACGGGTCACGCCAGCATCGAATTGCGCGACGACCTGTTTCCAGCCTGAATCGATCAGGGCCTGGTCACCGAGGTCGCTGACCGCCGCCGGCGAGGCGTTGCGGTTGATCCAGATGTCCGGCTGCTCGCCGGAATCGACACGCATCAGAAACGAACCGGCCACGCTCGGCGTCCGGCTCAGCCCCAGATAGGACCGCTCGATCATCTGCCAGGCATGATCGCCACGGCTCACCGAACTGGCATCTTTGGCGAACGGCGCAAAGCCTTCATCGCCCAGTTGCTCTGGGGTGATCGGTGTCTGCTGCTCGGTGGCCAGCAGGCGGATTTCATCGAGGGTCACGCGCAGGTCGGCGTAAATGCCTTGTTCCGCAGCGCTCAGGTCGCGTCGTGCGTCCAGTTGATGGCTGGAGACGCTGTGCGTTTCCTGAGTATCACGGTGCAGGCTGATCACGCCGGCAGCGCTGCCGAGGATCAGCAGGCACAGCAACAGGACGTACAGGGTTTCATGCCCGGCGCCTGCCGGACGGACGATATGTCGGGTCGGTGCGCTCATGGGGCCTGGATATCCGCCTGATCGATTTCCACCACGTGACCGGGTCCGGCGTCGAACAGCACGTAGAACTCCGAAGCCGGGCGCTTGAAGGTCACGGTCGAGTCTTCGCCGAGCTTGCCGGGCACCAGAATGGTTTCGTCGTAGCCGATCACGTCCAGGGTCACACCCGGTGCACCACTGCCGTCGGAAAAACCGCCGGTGCAGCGGATCTGCTCGGTGTCGATCTGTTTGCATTCGCACATCGGGTTATGCGCCAGGGCGTTGCTGCTCAGGCCAAGCAGGCACAGGGCACTGGCCGTCAGCCAGCGCAGGGAAGGGCGGGCACTCATGGTTGGGCTCCTTGTTTTTTCAGCCACGCCACGGTGCTGGGCGAAGCCTGTTGCAGGGGGATGGAGGTCTGATGCACGGCGCCGTCCCAGCCTTCCATGGTGATCCACAGCTCGGCGTCGGGATCGGTGTTTTGCGCAATCTGCATGAAGGCGCTCATGCGGTAGCCGCCACCGAAGAAAATCACCCCGGCGGTGCGCAGGCTGCGCGGTTTGCCGATGCGCAGATAAGTGGCCTTGACCCGGTCGATGCAGGCGTTGCACAGCGCCGCATTGAAACTTTTCATGTAGCCCGATGGGCCGGAAAGGCGCGGCGCTTCGTTGCGGTCTTCTGCCAGGCGCAGGCTCCACGGGCCGACCTGAATCTCGCCGATCTCGCGCTGGCCAAGGCCCTGATCACCGCGATCCAGCGCGTTATCGGAAAAGTACTTGGGCATGAAACCCAGCGGGATCAGCACCAGCAGCACGTTGATATGGAAGCGCCATTTGTGCCAGAAACGACTCAATGACGATGCAGGTTGTGCAACAGTGGCGGCCTTGCTCACAGGCTGTTCTCCGGGGTGCGGGTCGCCAGCGGCGAGGGCGAGGTGTTTCGTGGGGTTGCAGCGGCCGTTGCCGGGCGGGCTCGGGTTCCACGCTTGAGGGCGTTGAGCGTCGCCAGTGCAGTACGCTTGCTCCAGATCAACAGGCCGCTGAGCACCATCATGCTTAGCAGCAGACCGAAGAACGCCCAGATCAGCTTGATCCAGATGCCGCCGAAATCGCCGGTGTGCAGCGGACGCATGGACTCGGTGACGAACTCCAGTTTGTTGCGGTCCGACAGCAGGTGCGAGGCGGCAATCTCGCCGCTGTACGGGTTGATTTCGGCAGTCTGGAACATCAATGGATACCAGCTGCGCCCACCCACCTGCAGGTTGCTGTAGGCATTGAACGGCGGCGTGATGAAGCTGGCTTCCAGGCCCGGAATCCGCTCCCTGGCGATTTCCACGGCGCGCTCCAGGCTGATGGTCGGCGCGGGTCTGCCGTCGGCAGTCAGTGGTACGGCGCTGTGCGGGATGATCGACGCGACCTGGGATTTGCTGGAAATACTGATCTGGTTGTCGCCCAGAATCGCCTGGATCAGAAACCACGTGCCGGTAATGGAAATCACCGCAATGAACCAGATCGACCAGACGCCGCTGAGGCGATGCAGGTCGCCCCAGAAAATCCGCGGGCCCTGGCTGAAACGCACGGGCTTGAAAAAGCCGCGCCAGAATTTCTTGTAGACCACCAGCCCGGTCACCAGTGAGGCCAGCAACGGCAGGCCGAGAATCGACACCAGATACCAGCCCCACGAATAACCGTTGGTAAACGGCACCAGCCACCAGCCGTGCAGCGCGCGGGTGAAGCGGCGGAAGTCGAACGACGGGGTAATGCCCTGAATCACCCCGGTGTAAGGGTTGACGTAAGCCGGCACCGAACGCCCGTCGGGGTAAGTGATGAACACGCTCAAGGCGAAGTAGTCGCCGTCCGGCTGCATGATGGTGCCGACGATCAGGTCCGGTTGGTTGCGTTCGATGGTGGCGCGAATCTGTTCGAAGTTCAGGCGCTGGGCATCGTCGGAAGGACGGTTGTCACGCATCTCCGGGTTGGCCAGCCACATGATTTCCTTGCTGACCACGGCCAGCGTGCCGGTCACACAGACGATCAGCACGAAGAACCAGATCGGCAGGGCCAGCCAGCTGTGGACGAGAAACCAGATTTTTGAACGGGACTTCTTCGACATGGATAAACAATCTCGATTCACGATGTGGAGCGGCCGCAGGGCGGTCCCCTCTGTCTGTACGCGCGGGCGATATAAAAGCGTCACATTAAGTCAAAGACGAATGAGAACTGAATTCCTATAGGAATTTTTTGCGTTTAAATGCAAAAAATTGTTTCAGGACGGCCGAACACCTCCGCATGCTGCATGAATAGGGCGGTACGGTTAATTTTTCAGCGACGCAGTACGTTCAATCTGGACATTGGTGTTGCGCCAGGCCGCAGGGGCTCGGGCGCTTTTGCCATCAAGGGAGAGACATCATGAGTCATGCGTTGAGTTTGGATATCCGGCCATTGCTGGCAGGGGCGGGCAGCTTGCCGATGCTGGTGCAGGCACCCGAGCCCGGTCTGGACTTGATGGAAGCGCTGGGCGAACTCAAGCCGCTGGTCGCCGGGCACCTGTACAGCGCCGGTGGGATTCTGTTTCGCGGTTTCGAAGTGGGCGGTGCAGAAGCGTTTCGCGAGTTCGCCGCCGGTTTCGGCGATCCGCTGCTCAACTACGAATTCGGTTCTACGCCGCGCAGCAACGTCACCAAAGGTGTGTACACCTCGACCGAGTACCCGGCACACCAGAGCATCCCGCTGCACAACGAGCAAGCGTACACGCTGGAATGGCCGATGAAGATCTGGTTTTACAGCATGATCGCGGCGCAGACGGGTGGCGAAACACCGATCGCTGACAGCCGCGAAATCTACCGACGCATCCCGGCGCGCATTCGCGAACGCTTTGTCGAAAAGAAACTGATGTACGTGCGTAACTACGGCAACGGGCTCGATGTGGAATGGAGTCAGGTGTTCAACACCGAAGATGAGTCCGTGGTCGAAGCCTACTGCCGGGCGCACAACATCGAATGCGAATGGAAAGACGACGGCGAACTGCGCACCCGGCAGATTTGCCAGGCAGTATCGCGCCACCCGGTGACCCACGACAGCGTCTGGTTCAACCAGGCGCACCTGTTCCACATCTCCAACCTGCAGCCGGAAGTGCGCGAAACCCTGCTCGACGTAGTGGACGAAGAAGACCTGCCGCGCAACGTCTACTACGGCGACGGCTCGCCACTCGAAGAAACCCTGCTGGACGAAATCCGCGGCGTGCTCGACGAATGCACCGTCAGCTTCCCATGGCTGGAAAACGACGTCCTGATGCTCGACAACATGCTCACCGCCCACTCCCGCGCACCGTTCACCGGCAAACGCAAAGTGGTGGTCGCCATGGCACAGGGGCATTCGGATCAGTGACAGGGCGAAGGAACCCGACGAAGTCGGGCCGGAAACAGGAGCGAGGGGGGTTGCCTACTTTGGCCCCATCAAAGTAGGTCGCCGAGGGGCGAACAGGTGACCTGAGTCGAACCCCAATCCACCTGACATCACAGAACAGCCGTGTGACGCAGAGCGTCACGAACTGCATTCCCACGCGGAGCGTGGGGACGATGGTCATTCATTGCCAGCCACTGTCCCATAAGCGCTTTTCGAGTGCGATGCTATTGACCGCAGAGCGTCACATTCCCACGCCGAACGTGGAGGCGAGAGTCACAGAGGGCGCACTGGCCTCTTCGCGAGCAAGCTCCCACCAGGCGGTCCACTTGAGCGTGCGCAACGATAGTTGTCCTGCTTTGATTATCGTGCCTGCGCTCCGCGTAGGCATGCAGTTCTGGACGCTCTGCGTCCTCTCTTGAGTGCGCGGTGCAATGCAGAGCCTCACCCCCCCCCCCCGAGAAACCTTTCTAAATATTTCCTCGCCAATTCGTTCTTGTTGATACGACCCCGCCCGACGGTCAGCCCCACTCAGCAAGGATCGACCCATGAACCCCGAACACGCCCAGAAACTCGCCCGCCGTTTTGTCGAGTTACCCCTTGAAAAACGCCGCCTGTTCCTCGACGGCATGCGCAAGGAGAACATGGATTTCTCGCTGTTCCCGATCCCTTCCTGTGCCGGTCTGGCCGAGCGTGATGGCCTGTCCTATGCCCAGCAACGCATGTGGTTTCTCTGGCAACTGGACCCGCACAGCGCGGCCTACAACCTGCCGATGTCGGTGTGCCTGAACGGTCCGCTGGAGCTGCCGCTGCTGGAGCGGGCCTTCAGTGCGCTGGTCGAGCGACATGAAAGCCTGCGCACCACTTTCGGCCAGGAGGGCGACCGGGCGTTTCAGCGTGTCGCGCCGCCAGCGCCAGTGAGCATCCGCCTGACCGATCTGAGCGCCTTGCCGCCCGAACAGCGCTGGGCCAGTGCGCGGCAGGCCATGGCCGAACAGGGCGCACAAACCTTCGATCTGCAGCGTGGGCCGCTGTTCACCGTGCAGGTGCTGCGTCTGGCCGAACAGGAGCACCTGCTGCTGCTCAACCTGCACCACATGATCACCGATGGCTGGTCGATGAACGTGCTGATCGACGAATGGCTGCGCGGCTACGACGCACTGCTGGCCGGTAAACCGCTGCCTTTTCAGCCGCTGCTCGTGCAGTACCGCGATTATGCGGTCTGGCAACGCAGCTGGCTGGAAGCCGGTGAGCAGGAGCGTCAGCTGGACTACTGGCGCAGACACCTGGGCGAAGAGCATCCGCTGCTGGAGCTACCCACCGACCGTCCGTATCCGGCCTTACCCAGCCACGATGGCGCGCGCCTGGAACTGGCACTGGAGCCCGAGCTGCTGCGCGACCTGAAAAGCCTCGCGCAACGTCAGGGCGTGACCCTGTTCGTGGTGCTGCTGGCGACCTTCAAAAGCCTGCTGCATCGCTACAGCGGGCAGACCGATATTCGTGTCGGCGGCCTGATCGCCAACCGCACCCGCAGCGAAACCGAAGGGCTGATCGGCTGCTTCATCAATACTCAGGTACTGCGCAGTGAAGTGACGGCGCAGACCCGCTTCGTCGACCTGTTGAGCATCGTGCGCGACGCCTCGACCGGTGCCCAGGCACATCAGGAGCTACCGTTCGACGCCATCATCGACGCCCTGCAGCCGGAGCGCAGTCAGAGCCATAACCCTTTATTTCAGGTGATGTTCAATCACCAGCCGGTGGTTGCCGACCTGCTCGACAAACAGTTGAGCGGCGGCCTGCGCGTGGCCAATCTGCCTGCCGGGCAACAGGCATTGGCGCAGCGCTCGCACGCTGCCGCCAGCGACCTGATGCTGGCCACCAGCGGTGAAGGCGAGCAACTGCATGCCGCCTTCACCTACGCCACCGACATCTTTGACGAGTCGACCATCGCTCGCCTGGCCGGGCACTGGCGCAACCTGTTGGCCTCTGTCTGTGCCGACCCGCTGCAGACCATCGCCGAGCTGTCGATGCTCTCGGCCGACGAGCGCACGCAACTGCTGGATGTCGACAACGCCACCAAAGCCGACATCACAACTCCCGCGCATCGCCAGTTCGAAGCGCAAGTACAACGCACACCGGACGCACTGGCGCTGATCCTCGCCCGTGAAGGTCAATCGCCGAGCCTGAGCTACACCGAACTGAACCAGCGCAGTAACCGTCTGGCCTGGCAACTGCGCGAGCGGGGTGTCGGTGCGGACGTGCTGGTCGGCGTGGCGCTAGGCCGCTCGCTGGACATGCCCGTGGCGCTGCTCGCCGTGCTCAAGGCGGGCGGTGCCTATCTGCCACTGGACCTGAATGCGCCGAGCGAACGCTTGCGTCATGTAGTCGAGGACAGTGGCGTGAAACTGCTGCTGACCCATAGCGATCAGCTGACCGGGCTGCCTGAACTGGCTGATATTCAATGCCTGTGCATCGATCGGATGCACAGCGAAACCGCCAGCGTGCAAAACCTCGACGGCCCGATCGATCCGGCCAGTCTGGCCTACGTGATCTACACCTCGGGGTCGACCGGGCGGCCTAAAGGCGTGGCGATCAGTCATGCGGCGCTGGCCGAATTCGTCACCCTGGGTGCTGACTACAGTGACCTGCACGAAGGCGACCGGGTCCTGCAATTCGCCACCCACAGCTTCGACGGCTTCGTCGAGCAGTTCTACCCACCGTTGTGTCGCGGTGCGGCCGTTGTGCTGCGTGACGAACGCCTGTGGGACAGCGCCACCTTCCATCAGGCCATCGTCGAGCATGGCGTGACCCTCGCCGACTTGCCCGCGGCCTATTGGCTGATGCTGGTTCAGGACTTCGCCGCCAGCCTGCCCGCGCATTACGGCGCGCTACGGCAGGTGCATGTCGGCGGCGAAGCCATGGCCGTCGAAGGTCTGCGCCTGTGGCACGAGGCCGGGCTGGGACATGTGCGGCTGCTCAATACCTATGGTCCGACCGAAGCCACCGTGGTGTCGAGCATCCATGATTGCAGCACGCTGACCCCGCAGCAGGTGTCATGGCGCGGCGTGCCGATTGGCCAGGCGCTGACAGGACGACGCCTGTACGTTCTCGACGATCAAATGAACCTGCTGCCGCAAGGTGCGGTGGGCGAGTTGTACATCGGTGGTCCTGGCCTGGCGCGGGGTTATCACGCCCAGCCGGGTCTGAGTGCCGAACGTTTCGTCGCCGATCCGTTTGGCAGCGGTGAGCGCCTGTATCGCAGCGGCGACCGCGCCCGACTGCGTGCCGATGGCGCTGTCGAGTACATCGGCCGGGTCGATCATCAAGTGAAAATTCGCGGTTTCCGCCTTGAACTGGGCGAGATCGAATCGCGCCTGCAGCAATGCAAGGGCGTGCGCGAGGCCGTGGTGCTGGCCGTCGAACTGGCGGGCAGCACGCAGCTGGTCGCCTACGCGGTGCCGGACGTTGCCGCCTCCACAGAGGCCGAACAGTTGGCCCTGCGCCAGAGTATCCGCAGCCAGTTGCAAGCCAGCCTGCCGGATTACATGGTGCCGACGCACATGCTGCTGTTGCCCGAGCTGCCCCTGACGCCCAGCGGCAAGCTGGACCGCAAGGCATTGCCGGCCCCCGACGCAAGCCAGTTGCAGGCGCGTTATCGGGCGCCGCGCAGCGAGGTGGAAATCTGCTTGGCGGCCATCTGGCAGGACGTCCTGCACGCACCCCAGGTGGGCCTGGACGATCACTTCTTCGAACTGGGCGGGCATTCGCTGCTCGCCGCACAAGTCATCGCCCGGATCAAGACGCAGCTGGGCGTCAGCCTGCCGCTGCGCACCCTGTTTGAAAAACCGCTGCTCGGTGAGCTCGCCGTCGAAGTGGCAGCGCTGACCGACAACAGCACGGACAACGACTGGAGCGACATGGACCAGTTCATGGATTCACTGGAGGAATTCGGCGCATGACCGGGACCACTGCTGCACGCATCGCGAAACGTTTTGTCGGCCTGTCGCTGGAGCAACGCCAGCAGTTCCTCGCCCGGTTGCGCCAGGAAGGCAAGGATTTCAGCCTGTTGCCGGTGCCGGTCAGTCGGCATGATGTCAGCGCCATTCCGCTGTCCTTCGCTCAGCAACGCCTGCTGTTCCTCTGGCAACTGGGTCCCTCGAGCGACGCGTACAAGATGACCACCGGCCTGCGTCTGCACGGCACGTTGAATGAGCCTGCGTTGCGCCGCGCATTCGATCATCTGATCGAACGCCACGAGGTGCTGCGCACGGTGTTTCACACCGATGGCGATCAGGCACAGCAAGTGCTGCTGCACGACCAGACAGTCGCATTGGAAAGCATTGATTTGGCCGGTCTGGCCGATGTCGAACTGCGCGATGCCGAGCTGGCGCTGCAAGTGGCCACAGTCACCGGCCAGCCGTTTGATCTGCGCACCGGGCCGCTGCTGCGCGCGCACCTGTTCCGCCTGGCGGGCGATGAGCATGTGCTGATCGTGAGCATGCACCACATCGTCTCCGACGGCTGGTCGATGGACGTGATGATTCAGGAGTTCGTGCACTGCTATCAGGCGTACTGCGAAGGTCGCGAGCCCGCACTGCCGGAACTGCCGCTGCAATACGCCGACTATGCGATCTGGCAGCGCAGCTGGCTGGAGGCAGGCGAGGGCGCACGTCAGCTGGACTACTGGCGTAACCAGTTGGGCGAAGAGCAGCCGTTGCTGGACGCTGCGCCGGATTTCCCGCGTCCGGCCACGCAGAGCTATCAGGGCGAGCACCTGCGCTTCGATTTCGGCGTTGATCTGTCGCGGCGGCTCAACGCCTTTGCACGTACACAGGGCATGACCCTGTTCATGCTTGTGCTGGCCGGCTTTTCGCTGTTTCTGTCGCGCAAGGCCGGGCAGCGTGATATCCGCATCGGCGTGCCGAATGCCAACCGCGGTCGCGCGGAAACCGAAGGGTTGATCGGCTTCTTCATCAACACTCAGGTCTTGCGCTGCCAGGTGGACGAACGCCTGAGCTACCTTGACTTGTTGGCGCAGATTCGCGACACCTCGTTCGGTGCGCAGGCGCATCAGGACGTGCCCTTCGAACAACTGGTCGATCAACTGGCACCCGAGCGCAGCCTGGGCCACAACCCGCTGTTCCAAGCCAAGTTCAACCAGAACGTGGTCCTCAAGCAGAAAACCGCGCTCAGGCTGGCCGGGCTGGAGGTCAGCGAATATGCCTTCGACAAACAGGGCGCGCATTTCGACCTGGCGCTGGACATCACTGACGACGGCACACTGATCCACGGCGACATGGCCTACGCCAGCGACCTGTATCGACGCACCACCGTCGAAGGTTTCATCCCGGAACTGCTCGCACTGTTCGAAACCCTGCTCGACGCGCCGCAGGCACCGCTGTTCAGCCTGGGAGCACTGACGGTCGAGCCGAGGCGCGAAGCTCGTGAACCCGCGCCGCACATGCTGCAACTGTGGGATCGGCAGGTCGAACTGCAACCTCATGCCCAGGCAGCCCGCTGCCTGGAGCGCACGCTGACCACGCTGCAACTGGAGCAGGCCGCCAATCAGCTGGCTCATCACCTGATCCGCATGGGCATCAGCGAGGGCCAGCCGGTCGCGGTATTGATGGAGCGTTCGCTGGACTGGCTGACCGCCGTGCTGGCGATTTTCAAGGCCGGCGGCGTGTACATGCCGCTGGATGTCAAAGCCCCGGATGCGCGATTGCAACAGATGCTGATCAATGCGCAGGCGAGGGTGCTGCTGTGTGCCGAGGGTGATGTGCGGCAGACGTCATTGGGTGTCGCCGGTTGTCAGGGCCTGACCTGGACGCCTGCGCTGTGGCAGGACCTGCCTGTCAGTCGCCCTGATACCCGGCCTTCAGCCGATTCGGCGGCCTACGTGATTCATACCTCCGGCTCGACCGGGCAGCCCAAGGGCGTACTGGTCAGCCAGGGTGCGCTGGCCAGTTACCTGCGCGGCTTGCTGGAACAACTGCATTTGGCGCCAGAGGCAAGCATGGCGCTGGTCTCGACCATCGCCGCCGACCTCGGCCATACCGTGCTGTTCGGCGCGCTGTGTTCGGGGCGCACGCTGCACGTGCTGACCGAGGCGTTGGGTTTCGACCCGGATGCCTTCGCGGCCTACATGGCCGAGCATCAGGTGGGCGTGCTGAAAATCGTCCCCGGTCATCTGGCCGCGCTGTTGCAGGCCGGCCAGCCAGCCGACGTACTGCCGCAACATGCACTGATCGTCGGCGGCGAAGCCTGCTCGCCGGCGCTGGTCGAGCAGTTGCGTCAGCTCAAGCCGGGTTGCCGGGTGATCAACCACTACGGGCCGAGCGAAACCACTGTTGGTGTGCTGACTTATGAGGTGCCAGCTTCATCATGCCTTGATCAAAAATTGAAAGCGGACTCGAATCCCTGTGGGAGCGAGCTTGCTCGCGAAAGCGATAGTCCGGCTTTCCCATCTCGCAAGAATGTACAAACCTCTTCGCGAGCAAGCGAAGCGTCGCCCAGCTCGCTCCCACAGCTCCCATGTTTCCCACAGAGCACTGCACACTCTGGCGACCCTCTGCGCAGCGTGCCGGTCGGCACGCCGTTGCCAGGGGCCAGCGCCTACGTGCTGGATGACGTGCTGAACCCGGTCGGCACTCAGGTCGCCGGCGAGCTGTACATCGGCGGTGACAGCGTGGCGCTGGGCTATATCGGCCAGCCTGCGCTGACCGCCGAGCGCTTCGTGCCGGACCCGTTCGCGCAGGACGGCACGCGCGTCTATCGCAGCGGCGACCGAATGCGCCGCAATCATCAGGGCCTGCTGGAATTCATCGGCCGGGCCGACGATCAGGTCAAAGTGCGCGGTTATCGTGTCGAGCCGGCAGAGGTCGCGCGGGTGTTGCTGGGCCTGGCTTCGGTGGCGCAGGTCAGCGTACTGGCGCTGCCCATTGATGACGATCAGGCCCGCCTGCAACTGGTGGCCTATTGCGTCGCGGCAGGCGGTGCGGACCTGAGTGTCGACAGCCTGCGCGAGCAACTGACTGCGCGCTTGCCGGACTATATGGTGCCCGCGCAGATCATGCTGCTGGACAGTCTGCCGCTGACCGCCAACGGCAAACTCGACAAGCGCGCCTTGCCCAGGCCCGGGGTGGTCAAACAGCGCTATACCGCGCCGGTCGGCGAGGTCGAGGAAAAGCTCGCCGCCGTGTGGGCGGACGTGCTGAAACTGGAACAGGTCGGCAGC
The DNA here is from genome assembly GCF_020312195.1 of Pseudomonas sp. P129. Taxonomy (NCBI): domain Bacteria; kingdom Pseudomonadati; phylum Pseudomonadota; class Gammaproteobacteria; order Pseudomonadales; family Pseudomonadaceae; genus Pseudomonas; species Pseudomonas sp. P129. Next base: position 90,071 of record NZ_JAGPYS010000010.1, read on the forward strand.
ACCGACAACTTCTTCGAACTGGGCGGCGATTCGATCCTCAGTCTGCAGATCATCGCCCGCGCCAAGCGCCAGGGCATCAAGCTCAGCCCCAAGCAATTGTTCGAAAAACAGACCATCGGCCAACTGGCTTCGGTGGCAAAACTGATTCAGAAAAAGCCCGCCGCCGTGGCAGAGCAGATCAGCGGTTCGTTGCCGTTGCTGCCGATTCAGGCACGCTTCTTCGAACTGGACATCCCCCAGCGTCAGCACTGGAATCAGGCGCTGATGCTCAAGCCTTTGCAAACGCTGGAGGCCTCTCATCTTCAGGCTGCATTGACTGCGTTGGTCGAACAGCACGATGCGTTGCGTCTGGGTTTCACCCGGCAGAGCGGCCAATGGCAGGCCACCTTCGGCGCGCCGAACACTCGCGAGCTGCTCTGGGCCCATGAGCTGGACAGCATCGAGCGCTTGCCTGAGCTGGCCGCTGAGGCGCAACGCAGCCTGGATCTGAAAAACGGACCGCTATTGCGTGCCGTGCTGATCCACCTGCCGCAAGGCGAACAGCGCCTGTTGCTGGTGATTCATCATCTGCTGGTGGACGGCGTGTCATGGCGGGTGTTGCTGGAAGACCTGCAACAGGCGTACCTCGCCCTGGCGCAAGGCCAGCCGGTAGCACTCGCGGCAAAAACCACGTCGCTCCAGCGTTGGGCCGAGCAATTGCAACAGTACGCGACCGGCCAGACGCTGAAGGCCGAGCGCTATTACTGGCTGCAGGCCTTGCAGGGCGCGGACCAGCCGCTGCCTCGCGACAAGCCCGAAGGCACGATGCGCAATCGCGACGCGGCCCATGCGTCGTCATGGCTGAGCAGGGACCTGACCCACAAGCTGCTGAAAGTCGCGCCTGTTGCGTACCGCACGCACGTCAACGACCTGCTGCTGACGGCGCTGGCCCAGGTCCTCTGCGAATGGAGCCAGCAGCCCTCGGTGCTGATCCAGCTGGAAGGGCATGGCCGTGAAGACCTGTTCGACGAAACTGATCTGAGCCGCACCGTCGGCTGGTTCAGTAGCCTGTTTCCAGTGCGCCTCACGCCGCAGATCGCGCCGGGTGCAAGCCTGTCTGGCATCAAGGAGCAATTGCGTGCAGTGCCCGACAAGGGCATTGGTTACGGCGTGTTGCGCTATATGGGCGAGGCGTCTTTCGCGCAGCAATTGGCCGCCTTGCCGCAGGCGCGGGTCACGTTCAATTACCTGGGCCAGTTCGACGGCAGCTTCAACGAACATCAAGGCGCGCTGTTCGTACCGAGTGCCGACAGTACAGGCACTGCGCTGTGCGAGGACGGGCCGCTGGGCAACTGGCTGAGCCTCAACGGCCAGGTGTTCGACGGCCAGTTGCAACTGGACTGGAGCTTCAGCCGCGAGGTGTATCACGCCTCGACCATCGACACCCTGGCGCGTCGCTACGAGCAGGCGCTGACCACCCTGATCGAACATTGCACGGCCGGGCATCAAGGCGTCACGCCGTCGGACTTCCCGCTGGTGCGCCTCACCCAGGCGCAGCTTGACGGTCTGCCGATTGCGGCGGGCCAGATCGAGGATATCTACCCGCTGTCGCCGATGCAGCAGGGCATGCTGTTTCATTCGCTGTTCGATGAGGGCGCGGGCAACTACATCAACCAGTTGCGGGTGAACATTGGTGGGCTGGATGTGCCGCGTTTCCGCAGCGCATGGCAGGCCGCGGTAGACCATCACGACGTGCTGCGCAGCTGTTTTGTCAGTCAGCGCGAACAGTCGCTGCAAGTGGTGCAGCGCCAGGTGACGTTGCCCTTTGTCGAACTGGATGCGCGCGGCCAGCCGGAAAGCTGGCTGGACGACTGGGCGCAGGCCGACCGTCAGCAGGGTTTTGATCTGGCGCAAGGGCCATTGTTGCGCCTGGCCGTGTTGCGTACCGCCGCCGACGCGTGGCATCTGGTGTATACCAGCCACCACATCCTCATGGATGGCTGGAGCAGCTCGCGCCTGCTCGGTGAAGTGCTGCAACGCTACAGCGGCCAGATGCCAGCGAAACAGGCAGGCCGCTATCGTGATTACATTCAGTGGCTGCAGCATCAGGACGCCGCCCTCAGCGAGCGTTTCTGGACTGCGCAGCTGGCGGAACTGGACGAGCCGACCCGTTTGCTGCAAGCGTTCAAGTCTTCGGCGCAGGGAGGGGGCTACGGCGATTACATCCAGTTGATCGATGCCGATGGCACCCGACGCCTGAACGCGTTTGCCCGCGAGCAGCGCGTCACCCTCAATACGCTGCTGCAATCGGCCTGGCTGTTGTTGCTGCAACGCTACACCGGCCAGTCCAGTGTGACCTTTGGCGCGACCGTGGCCGGGCGTCCGGCCGAGTTGCCGGGTGTCGAAGAACAACTGGGGCTGTTCATCAACACCTTGCCGGTCATCGCCAGCCCGCGAGCCGAGCAGACGGTGGCCGACTGGGTGCAGCAAGTGCAGGCGAAGAACCTTGCGCTGCGCGAGCATGAGCACACGCCGCTGTATGACATCCAGCGCTGGGCGCGCAACAGTGGCGAGGCGTTGTTCGACAACATTCTGGTGTTCGAAAACTACCCGGTGTCCGAAGCCCTTCAGCGCGCGCCGGACGGTCTGGTCTTCAGCGACCTGCGCAATCAGGAGCAGGCGCATTACCCGCTGACCCTGGTGGTCGAGGCCACTGAGGTGCTGTCGGTGCGTTTCAGCTACGACCGCCAGCACTTCAGCGCCGAAGGCATTCTGCAACTGGCGGCGCATTTCGATCACCTGCTGCAGAGCCTCTGCGCATCGGCAACCACGCCACTCGGCGAACTGGCATTGCCGACCGCCTGGACGCAAAGCGTGCAGCGCTACCCGAGCGAGCACTGCGCGCATCAACGCATCGAAGCCCAGGTCGAGCGTAACCCGCAGGCCATCGCCCTGAGTTTTGGCGATCAGCAACTGAGTTACCGGCAGCTCAACCAGCGCGCCAACCAGCTTGCGCACAAACTGCGCGAGCAGGGCGTCGGCCCGGATGTGCGCGTCGGGCTGGCCGCCGAGCGCGGTCTGGAGATGATTGTCGGCCTGCTGGCCATCCTCAAGGCCGGTGGTGCTTACATGCCGCTGGACCCGGATTACCCGCAGGATCGCCTGAGCTTTCTGATGCACGACAGTGGTATCGAACTGTTGCTGACCCAAGCGCCGCTGCTTGGCAAACTGCCGATCCCCGAACAGGTGCAGACGCTCGATCTAGCTGACGAACTGGACGGTTACAGCACGGAAAACCCGCTCAATCAGACCGCGCCGGACAACCTGGCCTACGTGATCTACACCTCGGGCTCGACTGGCAAACCAAAAGGCACCTTGCTCGCCCATCACAACCTGATGCGCCTGTTTGCCGCGACGGACGACTGGTTCAAATTCAGCGAAAAGGACGTGTGGACGCTGTTCCATTCCTTCGCCTTCGACTTCTCGGTGTGGGAGATTTTCGGCGCGCTGCTGCATGGCGGTCGACTGGTCATCGTGCCCCGTGAAGTGAGCCGCTCGCCGGAAGAGTTTCATGCGCTGCTGGTCGAGCAGCAGGTTACGGTGCTCAACCAGACACCTTCGGCGTTCAAGCAACTGATGCGCGTGGCCTGCGATTCGCCGATGTCGATGTCGCTGCAGACAGTCATCTTCGGTGGTGAGGCGCTGGACGTCGCCAGCCTGAAGCCTTGGTTCGAACGCTTCGGCGATCAGACGCCGCAACTGGTCAACATGTACGGCATTACCGAAACCACCGTGCATGTCACCTACAGACCAATAGCCGAGGCCGACACGCAGAACCCGGCCAGCCCGATTGGCGAGGCGATTCCCGACCTGTCCTGGTACGTGCTGGACGCCGATTTCAACCCGGTCGCCCAAGGTTGCAGCGGCGAGCTGCACATCGGCCATGCCGGTCTGGCGCGGGGTTACCACAACCGCGCCGCGCTGACTGCCGAACGCTTCGTGCCGGACCCGTTCTCCAACGAGGGCGGCCGTCTGTACCGCACCGGCGACCTGGCGCGTTATCGCGCTGCCGGAACCATCGAATACGCCGGGCGCATCGACCACCAGGTGAAGATTCGTGGCTTCCGCATCGAACTGGGCGAAATCGAAGCGCGGCTGCAAGCGCACCCGGCGGTGCGCGAAGTCAGCGTGCTGGCGCTGGACGGGCAGTTGGCGGCGTACCTGGTGCCTGCTGAGCCTGATCAGGACCAGCCAACCCTGCGTGAAATGCTTAAAAACCAACTCAGGGCGCACCTGCCGGATTACATGGTGCCCACCCATTTCATCGTCCTCGACAGCATGCCGCTGACTGCCAACGGCAAGCTGGACCGCAAGGCGCTGCCTGCGCCGGACGCCAGTCAGTTACAGGCCACCTACAGCGCCCCGCAAGGCGAGCTGGAGCAGCAACTGGCCGCGATCTGGGCCGATGTGTTGAAACTCGAGCGGGTCGGGCGCAGCGACAACTTTTTCGAGCTGGGCGGGCATTCGCTGCTGGCCACTCAGGTGATTTCGCGCATTCGTCAGCAGCTGGATGTCGAGCTGTCGTTACGCGACCTGTTCGAAGCGCGTGATCTGGCGGCCTTCGCGCTGGCAGCGGGTGCGGGGCAGGGCAACGGTGCGCCGCGCTTCATCAAGGCCGACCGCAAGCAGCCGCTGGGTCTGTCCTACGCGCAGCAGCGGCAGTGGTTCCTCTGGCAGCTTGACCCGGAGAACACGGCGTACATTATTCCCGCAGCCCTGCGCCTGCGCGGTTCGCTGGACATCGCGGCACTGGAGCACAGTTTCAGCGCGCTGATCGCACGTCATGAAACCCTGCGCACGACCTTCCGCCAGCAGGGCGAGCATGCCGTACAGGTCATTCATGCGCCACGCGCCTTGACCCTGCCGGTCGAGTCGGTGCCCAGCGACCAGACCCTTGAAGCCTGCGTGCAGCAGGAAATGCAGCGCCCGTTCGATCTGGAGCAAGGGCCGCTGTTGCGAGTCCGTTTGCTGAACCTGAACACCGACGAGCATGTGCTGATTCTGACCCAGCATCACATTGTCTCCGATGGTTGGTCGATGCCGATCATGGTCGATGAACTGGTGCGCCTTTACGAGGGCTACAGTCAGGGCCGTGAGGTGAGCTTGACCGCGCTGGACCTGCAATACGCGGACTACGCGCTGTGGCAGCGGACCTGGATGGAGGCCGGCGAGCAGGCCCGGCAGCTGGATTACTGGAAGCAGCAACTGGGCGATCAGCAGCCGATTCTGGAACTGCCCGCCGATTACCCGCGGCCAGTGGTGCAAAGCCATGCCGGTGCGCGGCTGGCGGTAGAACTGGAACCCGCGCTGATCGATGGCTTGAAGCAGGTCGCGCGGCAACAGGGCGTGACCCTGTTCATGCTGTTGCTGGCGTCATTCCAGAGCCTGCTGCACCGTCATAGCGGTCAGTCGGACATTCGTGTCGGCGTGCCGATTGCCAACCGCAACCGCGCTGAAACCGAAGGCCTGATCGGCTTCTTCGTCAACACGCAGGTGCTGCGTGCCGAGTTTGACGTGCACACGACGTTCAACGAGTTGCTGCAGCAGGTCAAACACACCGCCCTGCAAGCCCAGGCGCATCAGGAGCTGCCCTTCGAGCAACTGGTCGAAGCCCTGCAGCCCCAACGCAGCCTCAGCCACAGCCCGCTGTTTCAGGTGATGTTCAATCACCAGAGCCAGGCCAGCGCCGATGTCCGCGCGCTGCCCGGTCTGCAGGTCGAGGCACTGCTGCCGGACAGTTACCCGGCACAGTTCGACCTGACCCTGAACACGGCTGAACATGACGGTGGCCTGAGCGCTGGCCTGACCTACGCGACAGCGTTGTTCGACCCGCGCACCATCGAGCGCATGGCCGGGCACTGGCTGGCCTTGTTGCAGGCCATCTGCGCCAATGCCGCACAGCGGATCGCCGAAGTGCCGATGCTCGACAGGGCTGAACGGCAGCAGATTCTCCACGGCTGGAACACCACAGTCGCAGACTTCCCCAGCGAGGACTGCCTGCACAGCCTGATCGAAGCTCAGGTGCGCGCCACGCCGGAGGCGCCGGCGCTGATTTTCGCCGCCGAGCAACTGAGCTACGCACACCTCAACGCCCGCGCCAATCAGCTTGCGCATCGCCTGCGTGAGTCGGGCGTCGGCCCGGACGTATTGGTGGGTATCTGCGTCGAGCGCAGTCTGCAACTGGTCATCGGTCTGCTGGCGATCATTAAAGCGGGTGGCGCTTATGTACCGCTGGACCCGGATTATCCCGAAGATCGGCTGGCTTACATGATGCAGGACAGCGGGATTGGCTTGCTGCTGACCCAGACGGCATTATTGGAACGTTTGCCGGTTCCGCCCCAGGTGCAGAGCCTGTGCTTGGATCAGGACGGCGACTGGCTGGAGAGTTACAGCATTGCAAATCCAGTCAGCTTCAGCCATCCACTGAATCTGGCTTACGTGATTTACACCTCGGGTTCGACCGGCAAACCCAAGGGCGCGGGTAACAGCCATCGTGCTTTGGTCAACCGCTTGCACTGGATGCAGAAGGCCTACGGGCTGAACGAATCCGACACCGTTTTGCAGAAAACGCCGTTCAGTTTCGACGTGTCGGTCTGGGAATTCTTCTGGCCGCTGATGACCGGCGCACGCCTGGCCGTGGCGCTGCCGGGTGATCATCGCGACCCCGAGCGGCTGGTGCAGACCATCCGTGAGCATCAGGTCACGACTTTGCATTTCGTGCCGTCGATGCTGCAGGCGTTCATGACTCATCCGCAGGTGGAAAGCTGTAACACGCTGCGTCGGGTCGTATGCAGCGGTGAAGCACTGCCTGCAGAGCTGGCCACCCAGGTGCTCAAGCGTCTGCCGCTGGCCGGTCTGTACAACCTGTATGGCCCCACCGAAGCGGCCATCGACGTGACCCATTGGACGTGCAGCACGGATGACATCCTCCGCGTGCCGATCGGGCGGCCAATCGACAACCTGAAAACCCACATCCTCGACGACGGCCTGCTGCCTGCCGCACAGGGCGTGGCGGCGGAGTTGTATCTGGGTGGCGTCGGTCTGGCACGCGGTTATCACAACCGTGCCGCACTGACGGCTGAGCGTTTCGTGCCGGACCCGTTCGACGAGCAGGGCGGCGGCAGGCTGTACCGCACCGGCGATCTGGCGCGTTATCGCGACGCGGGCGTCATCGACTACGTAGGGCGTATCGACCACCAGGTGAAGATTCGCGGCTTGCGCATCGAACTGGGCGAAATCGAAGCCAGCCTGCTGGAGCACGACAGCGTTCATGAGGCGGTGGTGATCGACGTTGACGGCTCGTCCGGCAAGCAGCTGGCGGCGTATCTGGTGGTCGAGCACCATGACGATCAGTTGCGTGATGCGCTCAAAGCCTTCCTCAAGGAATCGCTGCCGGATTACATGGTGCCCACGCACTTCATCCTCCTCGACAGGATGCCGCTGAGCGCCAACGGCAAGCTCGACCGCAAGGCACTGCCGAAACCGGACGCCAGCCAGTTGCAGCGCCAGTACGTCGCTCCGTGTACCGAGCAGGAGCAGCAGATAGCGGCGATCTGGGCCGATGTGCTGAAAGTCGAGCGTGTCGGCCTGAGCGACGATTTCTTCGAGCTCGGTGGCCACTCGCTGCTGGCGACGCAGCTGATTTCCAGAATCCACAGCGGCCTGGGAATCGACATTCCGCTGCGCCTGATCTTCGAGAAACCGCAATTGAACGAATTTATTCAGGCCTTCGCCGACAGTGGCCTGTCGCTGACCGAGGACGGCTTGTCCGATATTGAAAAAATGATGAATGAAATGGCGGGTATCTGACATGGACAAGTCTGCAGCAGAGCGTATCGCCCAGCGTTTCGTCGGCTTGCCCGTCGAACAGCGCCGGCAGATCCTCGCCAAGATGCACGAGACCGGACAGAGCTTCAAACTGCTGCCCATCGCCGTGACCCGGCATGCCGCAGCGCGTATTCCGCTGTCTTACGCGCAGCAGCGCATGCTGTTCCTCTGGCAGATGGAACCGGGCAACGCGGCCTACAACGTGCCCATGGCCGTGCGTCTGAATGGCGCATTGGACCGGCAGGCCCTGAGCGCGGCGCTGGACCGGCTGGTGCAACGCCATGAAACCCTGCGCACCCGCTTCGTGTCAGAGGACGGCTCGTTCTACCAGGAGATTCTCGAGCAGGCCACGGTCGCCCTTGAGTTCGCGTCGGTGGCGCCCGCAGACATCGAGCAGCAGGTACGCGCCGAGTTGCAACAGCCCTTCGATCTGCTGAGCGGTACGCTGCTGCGGGTCAAACTGTTCCAGCTGAGTGAACGCGAACACGTACTGACCGTGTGCATGCATCACGTGGTGTCCGATGGCTGGTCCGGCGAAGTGCTGATTCGCGAGTTCGTGCAGCTGTATCAGGCGCAGGTATCGGGGCAGCCAGTGCCGTTGCCTGCGCTGGCGATTCAGTACGCCGACTACGCGATCTGGCAACGCGCCTGGCTGGAGGCCGGGGAGGGCGAGCGGCAACTGGACTACTGGAAACAGCAACTGGGCAGCGAACATCCGCTGCTGAGCCTGCCACTGGACCATCCGCGTCCGCTGCAACCCAGCCATCGCGGTGCAATGGTGCGCGTCGACCTGCCGCAGCAACTGTCCGCGCAACTGAAAAGCCTGGCGCGAAACAACGGCCAGACCCTGTTCATGGTGACGCTGGCGGCGCTGTCGGTGGTGCTGTCGCGTTTCAGCGGGCAGTCCGACATCCGCATCGGCGCCCCCAATGCCGGGCGCACCCGCAGCGAGCTGGAAGGGCTGATCGGCTTTTTCATCAACACTCAGGTGCTGCGTGTGCAGGTGGACGAGCGGCAGAGCTTTGCCGAGCTGCTGGATCAGGTCAAGCAGGTGGTGACGGGCGCGCAGTCGCATCAGGAACTGCCGTTCGAGCACCTGGTAGATGCCCTGGCGCCGGAGCGCAATCCGGGTCACAACCCGCTGTTCCAGTTCAAGATCAATCAGCACGTGCTGGCGGCCGATGGCAACGGGCAGCGCGTGTCGGGCCTGACGGTCGATGAGTTCCCGATGGACAGCAGCGATGCGCGTTTCGATCTGGCCTTCGACTTCACCGACACGCCCGACGGGATACGCGGTTATTTCACCTACGCCACCGACCTGTTCGCAGCGCAGACCATCGAGCGTATCGCCGACGCGTTGCGCAGCGTGCTGCACGCACTGGTCTCTGACACCGACCGGCGTCTGGCCGATCATCCTCACGCGGTATCTTCGCCGGTCGCCGAGCAAACCCAGTACTTTGCCTGCACCGATTTTCTTAGCCTCTGGCAACAGGGCCTGCGTGCCGGGCGTGGCAAGACTGCTTTACGTGTGGGCCAGCAGGTGTTGAGCTTTGACGAGCTTGAGACACGCAGTAACCAATTCGCCCGCTACCTGCACGCCCAGGACATCAAACCGGGCATGACCGTCGCGCTGTGCCTGGACCGCTCCGTGGAATGGGTGGTCAGCCTGCTGGCGGTGCTGAAGCTGGGCGCGGTGTACCTGCCACTGGACAGCGCGCAACCGGCCGAGCGCTTGCAGCAACTGGCCCGTGACAGCGGCGCCGTGCTGCTGGTGCATGCGCCCGATGACGACAAGGCCGCGCGGTTGGGCGTGTGCCCGGTGCTGGCGTTCGATGCTGCGCTGTGGGCCGCTGTCGACAGCCAGACGCTGGACGTTCGGGTGCTGCCCGGGCAATCGGCGTACATCATCTACACCTCCGGCTCCACCGGGCAGCCCAAGGGCGTGGTGATCAGCCACGGCGCGCTGGCCAACTATGTGCAGGGCGTGCTTGAGCGCCTGGCATTGAACGACGGGGCGAGCATGGCGATGGTGTCGACGGTCGCTGCCGACCTGGGACACACGCTGTTGTTCGGTGCGCTGGCGTCCGGCCGGACGCTGCACCTGCTGTCTCACGAACAGGCGTTCGACCCTGACGGTTTTGCGCGTTACATGGTCGAGCATCAGGTTGACGTACTGAAAATCGTGCCCAGCCATTTGCAGGGCCTGCTGCAGGCCGCCAACCCGGCGGACGTGCTGCCTGGGCAAGTGCTGATTCTGGGCGGCGAGGCCAGCGCCTGGGCGTTGATCGAGCAGGTGCGTGCGCTCAAGCCGGGCTGCCGGATCATCAACCACTACGGCCCGACCGAAACCACGGTCGGCATCCTGACCCACGAAGTGGCCGGGCCTCTCAGCGCCTGCCGCAGTGTGCCGGTCGGTCAGCCGCTGGCCAACGGTAAGGCGCGGGTACTGGACGCTTACCTCAATCCGGTGGCCGAACGGGTGGCCGGTGAACTGTATCTGGGCGGGCGCGGGCTGGCGCAGGGTTATCTGGGCCGTGCGGCAATGACCGCCGAACGCTTTGTGCCGGACCCGGACGCCAATGGTCAGCGCCTGTACCGTGCAGGCGACCGTGCGCGGTGGGTGGACGGCGTGCTGGAATACCTGGGCCGTGCTGACGATCAGGTGAAAATCCGCGGCTACCGGGTCGAACCGGGTGAAGTCGGCCAGCTTCTGCAAACCCTGGACAACGTGGCCGAAGCCGTGGTGCTGGCGCAGCCGCTGGAAAGCGATGAAACACGTCTGCAACTGGTGGCCTATTGCGTGGCAGCGGCCGGCATGAGCCTCAATGTCGACAAGCTGCGCGAGCAATTGGCGGCTCGCCTTCCGGAGTATCTGGTGCCCGCGCAGATCATGCTGCTGGACAGTCTGCCACTGACCGCCAACGGCAAGCTCGACAAGCGCGCCTTGCCCAGACCCGGCGTGGTCAAGCAGCGTTACACCGCACCGGTCGGCGAGATCGAGGAAAAGCTCGCCGCCGTGTGGGCGGACGTGCTGAAACTGGAGCAGGTCGGCAGCACCGACAACTTCTTCGAACTGGGCGGCGATTCGATCCTCAGTCTGCAGATCATCGCCCGCGCCAAGCGCCAGGGCATCAAGCTCAGCCCCAAGCAATTGTTCGAAAAACAGACCATCGGCCAACTGGCTTCGGTGGCAAAACTGATTCAGAAAAAGCCCGCCGCCGTGGCAGAGCAGATCAGCGGTTCGTTGCCGTTGCTGCCGATTCAGGCACGCTTCTTCGAACTGGACATCCCCGAGCGTCAGCACTGGAATCAGGCGCTGATGCTCAAGCCTTTGCAAACGCTGGAGGCCTCTTATCTTCAGGCTGCATTGACTGCGTTGGTCGAACAGCACGATGCGTTGCGTCTGGGTTTCACCCGGCAGAGCGGCCAATGGCAGGCCACCTTCGGCGCGCCGAACACTCGCGAGCTGCTCTGGGCCCATGAGCTGGACAGCATCGAGCGCTTGCCTGAACTGGCCGATGAGGCGCAACGCAGCCTGGACCTGAAAAACGGCCCGCTGTTGCGTGCCGTACTGATCAACCTGCCGCAGGGCGAGCAGCGCCTGTTGCTGGTGATTCACCATCTTGTGGTGGACGGCGTGTCATGGCGGGTGTTGCTGGAAGACCTGCAACAGGCGTACATCGCACTGGCAGCAGGTCAGCCAGCGCTGCTGCCGGCGAAAACCAGCTCGCTGCAAGCCTGGGCCGAGCATCTGCAGGCCTACGCGCACAGCCCGGCGCTGGAGCAGGAACTGGGCTACTGGCAGGCGCAATTGCAGGATGTCAGCGATGCCTTGCCGTGTGATCATCCGCATGGCGGCCAGCAACAGCAGCATGCGCTGTCGGTGGTCACCCAACTGAACAGCGAACTGACCCGGCAACTGCTGCAGGACGCCCCGGCGGCCTACCGCACGCAGATCAATGACCTGCTGCTGGCCGCGCTGGCGCGGGTGGTCAGCCGCTGGACCGCGCAACCGCATGCGTTGATTCGTCTTGAAGGCCACGGCCGCGAAGACCTGTTCGACGCACTGGACCTGAGCCGCACGGTGGGTTGGTTCAGCAATGTGTACCCGGTCAGGCTCACCCCGCAGGCCTCGCTGGCCGATTCGATCATGACCATCAAGGAGCAACTGCGCGCAGTACCCGACAAGGGCGTCGGTTATGGCGCATTGCGTTACCTGGGCCGCGAATCGGCGCGGCAGACCCTGCAAGCCCTGCCGCTGGGCAGCATCGTGTTCAATTACCTGGGGCAGTTCGACGGCAGCTTCGACGCACCAGAGGCACTGTTCACACCCTCGGCCGACAGCAGCGGTGCCTCACAGAGTGCCGATGCGCCGCTGGCTGCGCCGATCAGCATCAACGGTCAGGTCTATGCCGGTGAGCTGCGCCTGAGCTGGACCTTCAGTGGCGCGGTGTTCGAGCGCGAGACCGTGCAGCGTCTGGCCGATGAGTACGCCGCCGAATTGCAACAATTGATTGCCCATTGCACCACCGAAGGCGTGGCCGGGGCGACTCCGTCGGACTTCCCGCTGGCGCGCCTGAGCCAGTCACAGTTGAGCAGTTTGCCGATAGCTGCCGGGCAGATCGAAGACCTCTACCCGCTGGCACCGATGCAGCAGGGCATGCTGTTCCACACCTTGTTCGAGCAGGAGGCGGGCAATTACATCAACCAGATGCGCATCGACGTCAGCGGTCTGGACGTGCCGCGTTTCCGCGCCGCCTGGCAGGCCACGCTGGATGCCCATGAGGTGCTGCGCAGTGCTTTCATCAGCCATCTGCAGCCAGCGCTGCAAGTGGTCTTGCGTGATGTGCGCATGCCTTTTGTCGAGCTGGATGCGCGGGGGCAGTCGTCTGACTGGATCGACCAATGGGCCGATGCCGACCGCCAGCAGGGTTTCGATCTGGCCCAGGGGCCGTTGCTGCGCCTGGCTGTAGTGCGCACCGGCGAGCAGAGCCATCAACTGATCTACACCAGCCATCACATCCTCATGGACGGCTGGAGCAGCTCGCGTTTGTTAGGTGAAGTGCTGCAGCGTTATAGCGGCCAGACACTGCCTAGGCAGGTCAGCCGCTATCGCGACTACATCGAATGGTTGCAGCGCCAGGATGCCGGGCTCAGCGAGCGTTTCTGGACCGGTCAGCTGGCCAGACTCGATGAGCCCACGCGCTTGGTGCAGGCCTTCAAGGCGCCTGAGAACGGCGAGGGGCACGGTGATTACCTGCACTTGATCGACGCCGAGAACACCCGTCAACTGAGTGAGTTTGCCCGCGAGCAGCGCGTGACCCTCAACACACTGGTGCAATCGGCCTGGCTGCTGGTGCTGCAACGCTACACGGGGCAGTCCAGCGTCACCTTTGGCGCAACCGTGGCCGGGCGTCCGGCGGACCTGCCGGGTGTCGAGGAGCAGCTCGGGCTGTTCATCAATACTCTGCCGGTGATCGCCAGCCCACGTGCAGAGCAGCGCGTGGCGGAGTGGGTGCAACAGGTGCAGGCGCAGAACATCGCCTTGCGAGAGCACGAACACACGCCGCTGTACGAGATTCAGCGTTGGGCACGCAGCGCTGGCGAGGCGCTGTTCGACACTATTCTGGTGTTCGAAAACTACCCGGTGTCCGAAGCCCTGCAACAAGCTGCGCCGCCGGGGCTGGTGTTCGGCGGTCTGCATACGCAGGAGCAGACGCATTACCCACTGACGCTGGTGGTCAATCTCGGTGAAACCCTGTCGTTGCGCTTCAGTTACGCCCGTCAGTACTTCAGCGAGCAGCAGATGGCGCAATTGTCGGCGCATTTCCAGCAGGTCCTGCAGGCGCTGACGCATGACGCGCAGGCGGCGCTTGGCGAACTGGCGCTGTTGAGTGACAACGAGCAGCAGCATGTGCTGCGCGAGTGGAACGCCACAGCCGCAGACTTCCCCAGCGAGCAGTGCCTGCACAATCTGATCGAAGCCCAGGTGCGTGCGACACCGGACGCTCCGGCACTGATCTTCGCCGCCGAGCAGATGAGCTACGCGCAACTCAACGCCCGCGCCAATCAGCTTGCACATCGCCTGCGTGAGTCGGGCGTCGGTCCGGACGTGCTGGTGGGGATCTGCGTCGAGCGCAGCCTGGAACTGGTGATCGGCCTGCTGGCGATCATCAAGGCCGGTGGCGCTTACGTGCCGCTGGACCCGGATTACCCCGAGGATCGGCTGGTTTACATGATGCAGGACAGCGGGATTGGTCTGCTGTTGACCCAGACGGCGTTATTGGAGCGTTTGCCGGTTCCGCCCCAGGTGCAGAGCCTGTGCCTGGATCAGCACGGCGACTGGCTGGAAGGTTACAGCACCGCCAACCCGGTCAACCTCAGCCACCCATTGAATCTGGCTTACGTGATTTACACCTCGGGTTCGACCGGCAAGCCCAAGGGCGCGGGCAACAGCCATCGTGCGCTGGTCAACCGTCTGCACTGGATGCAGAAGGCCTACGCGCTGGATGGCAGCGATACGGTTCTGCAAAAGACGCCGTTCAGTTTCGACGTGTCGGTCTGGGAGTTCTTCTGGCCGCTGATGACCGGCGCACGTCTGGCCGTGGCGCTGCCGGGTGAGCACCGCGACCCCGAGCGGCTGGTGCAGACCATCCGTGAGCATCAGGTCACAACGCTGCACTTCGTGCCGTCGATGCTGCAGGCGTTCATGACTCATCCGCAGGTGGAAAGCTGTAACACGCTGCGCCGAGTGGTATGCAGCGGTGAAGCACTGCCTGCCGAACTGGCCGCCCAGGTGCTCAAGCGTCTGCCGCTGGCCGGTCTGTACAACCTGTATGGCCCCACCGAAGCGGCCATCGACGTGACCCATTGGACGTGCAGCACGGATGACATCCTCAGCGTGCCGATCGGGCGGCCGATCGACAACCTGAAAACCCACATCCTCAACGACGGCCTGCTGCCTGCCGCACAGGGCGTGGCGGCGGAGTTGTATCTGGGTGGCGTCGGTCTGGCACGTGGTTATCACAACCGTGCCGCGCTGACGGCCGAGCGTTTCGTGCCGGACCCGTTCGACGAGCAGGGCGGCGCCAGGCTGTACCGCACCGGCGATCTGGCGCGTTATCGCGACGCAGGTGTCATCGACTACGCAGGGCGTATCGACCACCAGGTGAAGATTCGCGGCTTGCGCATCGAACTGGGCGAAATCGAAGCGCGTCTGCATGAGCATGCCGCTGTGCGTGAAGCCACGGTGATCGACATCGACGGGCCGTCCGGCAAGCAACTGGCGGCTTATCTGGTGCCAACCGATGCCGCTGAGGCGCCGGACGTTCTGCGCGAGCGTCTGCAGGCCCACCTCAAGGCTCACGTGCCGGATTACATGGTGCCGGGCTACTTTGTCTTTATCGATTCGATGCCGCTGACCGCCAATGGCAAGCTGGATCGCAGAGCACTGCCGAAACCGGACGTGGCCCGCTCACAGCAGGGTTACGTGGCGCCGCGTACGGCATTCGAGCAACGTCTTGCTGCGTTGTGGGAGCAGGTGTTGCACGTCGAACGGGTCGGGCTCAACGATAACTTCTTTGCCTTGGGCGGGCACTCGCTGCTGGCGGTTTCACTGGCGGGCAGGATTCGCGAGACGTTCGATATCTCCATCAAGCTGCATGACTTGCTGTTGCTGCAGACCCTGGGTGAGCTCGCCGATTTCATGCGTGCCGATAAGGCTCGGGTCAAATCGGCGGTCATCGCCATGAACGCCAATGGCTCGACGCATGCGCCACTGTTCTGCCTGCCGCCGGGCGGCGGTGGCACCTATTCGTATTACCCGCTGGCGGGCAGGTTGAGCGACAGCCGACGGGTTTACGGGTTGGTCAACAAGGCCTACGTGGTGCCGGGCTGGTTCGATACGTCGTGGCAGGACATGGTCGACTACTACGTCGAACAGATCCGCATGACCCAGCCGCACGGGCCTTACAACCTGCTGGGCTGGTCGATGGGCGGCGCGCTGGCCGTCGAGGTCGCGCATGTGCTGGAGCGCGCTGGCGAGGTGGTGAGCTTTCTCGGGCTGGTCGACACCCAGCTACCGGCATCGGTGGGCATGCAATGGGTCGAAGAGGACCCGCAAGTCACCACGCAGCAGCAGGGCGAAAACTACTACCGCAGCCTGATCAAGAGCCTGCAGGCCTTTGTGCCGGGCTTGCAGGAGCAAACCATTGTCGACCTGATCGAAAACACCCGGCAGTCGGTGAGCGGGGAGAGTGAAGTCATTGATCAGGTGATCGAGCAGATCGCACTGCAACATGCGATGAACGTCGACAGCCTGCGCAGCATGTTCCAGGACATCGCGGTGCAGGACGAAATCGAAACCGGTTACAAGTTACTGGAAGCCAACGCAAAACTCAGCCAGGCGTTTACCTTGAAAACCCTCAATGTGCAGGTCGATTGCTGGTGGGCAGGGCAGAGCCGTAAACCGGGGCAGATTGCCAAGGCCGAAGCGGTGCTGCTGGAACAGTGCTCGGTCAACGGACTGCGCAGCTCGACAACGATCGATCAACGGCACGACAACCTGGTGATCGCGGAAGCGTTTCTGCAGGGGCTTGCCGAGCGTTTGGTGTGACGCAGAGCGTCACGAACGGCATTCCCACGCTGGAGCGTGAGGAACGATGGGTGTCTGGACTGGGATGTGATGGATGATAAGCGTCCTGAAGAACACTATCGTGCCCATGCTCCGCGTGGGCATGCCTTTCTGGACGCTCTGCGTCCTCTCTTGAGTGCGTGGTGCGGCGTAGCTGGTGTGACGCAGAGCGTCACGAACGGCATTCCCACGCTGAAGCGTGAGGAACGATAAGCGTCCTGAAGAACACCATCGTGCCCATGCTCCGCGTGGGCATGCCTTTCTGGACGCTCTGCGTCCTCTCTTGAGTGCGTGGCGCGGCGTAGCTGGTGTGACAGAGCGTCACGAACGGCATTCCCACGCTGGAGCGTGAGGAACGACAGGTATCTGGGCTGGAGCGTGCCTTTCTGGACGCTGTTGATCACGAGGGGCGAGCGTCGCTTAAAAATCACCGCGCAGGGTCAGGACGTAGTTGCGTGGGTCGCCGTAGTAGTTGCCGCGGTCGATGTCGCCGGTGGCCTTGTAGTATTTGCGATCCAGCAGGTTGTTGCCGTTGAGCGCCACCGTCCAGTGTTCGTCGATTTTCCACGCGACCCGCGCATCCCAGATGGCCCGGCCAGCGTTATCGATGGGCTGGGTCGATTCGTGTTCCGAGTAGCCGCTCTGCGCCGAAACCCCGCCGCCGATGGTCAAGCGACGCCAGGTGCCGGGCAGGGTGTAGCTGCTGGTCAGGCGCAACATATGCCGGGGTGTTTCCGCTGAAATCGATTGCCCGTCACTGCCGCGGGTGATGTTGAACGTGTAGCCGGCCAAGGTCTGCAATCCCGGTAACGGCTCGCCGCTGATTTCCATGTCGATGCCCTTGCTGCGCCGGATATCACCGTTCAGGTAGCAGGTCCCATAGGCATCATTGCTAACGCACTGACCAGCATTGGCATCATCCTCGACGGCCACATCCTTCTGCTTCACATAGAACAGCGCCAGTGACACATTCAGACGTTTGTCGAACAGCTCGCCCTTGATTCCGGTTTCATGGCTGGCGCCGATGGCCGGATCAAGCAGTGTGCCTGATGCGGTTCGATAGGCGCTTTGCGGCAGGAAAATATCCGTGTAACTGGCGTACCACGACCAGTCCCGGTTGAGGTCGTAGATGACCCCCGCAAACGGGGTGACCTGATTGTCCTCCTGGGCGCGACGGGTCACGCCTGCGGACCTGGTCTGATAGTCATAGCTGCTGACCCGGCCACCCATCACCAGGCTCAACGACTCTGTCAGGCTCAGGCGCAGGTTGCTGTAGACGCCATAGCGCTTGTCGCTGTAGTCCGTGCTGCTCCAGGCCGGACGCGCAGGTTCGGCAATCGCGTCGTGGTCGGGGCTGAAGATAGCCAGCGGTTGATTGGCGTTGACCGTGGCATAGCGCGACTCGCGTTTCTGTTCGGACCCGTTGCCGCCGACGGTCAACTGGTGACTCAGGCCAAAGGCGTCGAACCGGCCATCCAGGTGCGCGTCGATGCCATTGCTATGAATATCGTCCGAGCGGAACAGGGTTCTGACCAGCCGGGAACCGCTCTGCGTCGCTGGATCAATAGCGCCCTGTGCATAGGCGACCTTCTGATCGAAAGCGCCATCGGAGTGGGTGGCAGACAGTGTGCCGCTCCAGTTGTCGTCAAAGCGGGTTTCCAGCTCGCTGAACACTTCGTCGGTACGGGTCTGGTGGCGGTTCCAGTGCTGGGCCAGCGACGTCGAACGCGGCAGGTCGATGGCCTTGCCGTTGCTGTAGCGAGGCAGACCGAAGATCGAAAAGCCCTGGGTGTCGGCGTTCTGATGGCGCACGCCCAGGGTCAGGGTGGTGTCTTCGCTCAGGTCGGTTTCCAGGATGCCGTAGAGCAACGGTGCGGTTTTCTGCAGACCATCGGTGAAATAGCCGCGGTCTTCATAGGACGTTACAAAACGCCCGCGGATGCTGCCTGAATCGTTGAGTTTGCTGCTGCCATCCAGATCGACCCGGTAGTTGTCCCAACTGCCTGCGCGGCTGGTGATCGACAACTGCGGCAGGGCGGTCGGGCGCTTGCGGACCAGATTGACCGCGCCACCGGGGTTGCCCGCGCCGATCAGCAAGCCGGCCGCGCCGCGCAGCACTTCGACGCGGTCGTAGATTTCCATGTCCGGGGTCATCCAGCCGGTCACGCTGTAACCCTGGCCGGCCACGCCATCGATGATGTAGCTCTCGTCCTCCAGCGCGAAGCCCCGCGAACTGAAGACATGAGAGCCGAAATTGCGTTGGGAAAAGGTGATGCCGGGCGTCTGTGCCATCACCTCGTCGAGGCCGGTGAGGTTTTTGTCGTCCATCACCTGGCGGGTCATGACGGTAACCGACTGCGGCGTTTCGCGCAGCGACTGAGCCGTCTTGTTGATACTCACGCCAGTGGCCGCATACGAGCCGCTGCCCTCGGAGGTGATGCCGAACGAGTCGCCCTTGATCGCCACCGGCCCGAGATTCATGGTGTGTGCGGAGGCAGCAGCGCCAAGGGTCAGGGTGTTGTCTTCAAGACTGTGCGCTACGTTGGCTTTTTTCAGCAGATCGGCAACTGCCTGTTCGGGCGTCAGCCTGCCATGCACCGGGCTGCTGAGCTTGCCGTTCAGGTCGTCGGGGTTATAGAGGATTTGCAGATCGCACTGGCGGCCCAATTCCTTCAGGGCACTGCTCAGCGTCTGGGCCGGTATATCGAACTCGAATTCCTCCGCCAGCGCCTGCCCCTGAACACTCAACGCCAGCACCAGCCCCACACCGCCCAGACGCAGGCCGAGCGTTTTCACGCGGCCTGTGCGCAGACGGCTGGAGGATGTTTGCATGGGAGGGATGGCTCGTTGAGATCAATGGCGAAGGATAATGCATTTGCGGTGGAGTTGGTGGTATGCAGATGTTTGCTGAGTGTCCCGGCCCCCAGCGTTCCGCTCGCTCAAACGCTCATGGGCCAGTATGTTGTCCAAAAATGCATCGTCTGAACTACAGTCTTCGCGAACAAGTTCGCTCCCACGGCCTTCGGCCAGAATCAAAAGCGGGCTTGTGTATAACGCTGAATGCAGAGCGTAGGCGCTAGAATCACGCCTATCGTTTACTTAGATCAGAAATCCCCCCGCAAGGTCAGGACGTAGCTGCGCGGTTCGCCGTAGACGTTGGAGCGGTCGGTGGCGATCGAGGTGGTGTAGTACTTGCGGTCGAACAGGTTTTCGGCGTTGAGTGACACCTTCCAGTTTTCGTCCAGTTTCCACGACGCCCTGGCATCCCAGATGGCCCGGCCGGCCACGCCCAGCTCCTTGTTGGACGGCACTTCGTAACCCGAATCCGCCGACACTCCAGCACCCAGGGTCAGGCGGTTCCAGGCACCCGGCAGGTTGTAGCTGGTGTTGAGGCGCAGCATGTGTTTCGGCGTTTCGTAAGCCACATCCGAGTCGCCGTTGTTGCGCAGCATGTTGAAGGTGTAGCCGCCGAACACTTGCAGCCCCGGCAACACTTCGCCGCTGGCCTCGACATCGACGCCCTTGCTGCGGCTGATGCCGTCCTGCAGGTAGCAGGAGCCGTCGGAGCTGGTAGGGCACAGTTCAGTGGTGTTCACATCAACGGCAGCTACATCTTTCTGCTTGATGTAGAACAGCGCCATCGACAGGTTCATGCGCTTGTCGAACAGCTCACCCTTGAAGCCGGTTTCGTAGTTGGAACCGATGGCCGGGTCCAGTGGCGAGCCGGCGGAGGTTACGTAGTTGGCCTGTGGCGTGAAGATGTCGGCATAACTGGCGTACCACGACCAACTGTCGTTGATGTCATAGATGACGCCCGCGAACGGCGTGAATTCCTGAGTCTGCTTGGATTCGTAACTGTTTGCCGCACCGGTTTTGACGTCGTACTTGTAGTCATACCAGCTGAGGCGCGTGCCAAGCACCACGCTCAACGGTTCGCTCAGGTGAATGCGCGTGTTGGCGTACAGGCCCGCGCGTTCTTCGGTGGTGTCGATGTCGGTTTGCCAGGCTGGACGGGCTGGTTTGGCGAAAGCGCTCTGATCGACATCGAAGACGTTGACGGCGGTGCGCCTGGTCACGGTCGCCTGATGCGTGTTGGCGTTCTGCTTCGACCAGTCGGCACCCAGGGTCACCTGATGTTCGAGGCCGAACGCGTTGAAGTTGCCTTCCAGCTGGCTGTTCAGACCGACGCTGTCGACCTCGTCCTTGCGAAACAGCGTGCCCTGAAAGTTGGAGCCCGCCAGCGTCACGGGATTCACTGCGCCCCGTGCGAAGGCAATGTTCTGATCGAAGCCACCCTGGGAATAGGTCAATGACGTGCGGCTGGTCCAGTCTTCATTGAAGCGATGCGCGACTTCGGTGAACACCTCGGTCATGTCGCTTTCATGGCGGTTCCACTTCTGCGCCAGGTTGGTCGAGCGTGACAGGCCCAGCGACTGGCCGTTGCTGTAGCGCGGCAGGCCATAGATCGAGTAGCCGTTGATGACCTGCTCCTGACGACGCAGGCTCATGGTCAGGGTGGTGTCGTCGCTCAGGTCGGCTTCGACGATGCCGTACAGCAGCGGCGTGCGGCTGTCGCGACCGTCCAGGTAAGAGCCGCTGTCATCGTAGGCCGCGACCATGCGCCCGCGCAGGGTGCCGGAATCGTTGAGCTTGCCGCTGCCGTCCAGGTCGACCCGGTACTGGTCCCAAGAACCGGCGCGGGTGGTGATCGAGAATTTGTTCTCGGCGGTCGGGCGTTTGCGCACCAGGTTGACCGCGCCGCCGGGCTGACCGGCACCGACCAGCAGCCCTGACGCGCCGCGCAGCACTTCCACGCGGTCGTAGATCGCCATGTCCGGCTGCATCCAGCCGGTGATCTGATAGCCCTGGCCGCCAATGCCGTCGACCAGGAAGCTTTCCGCCAGCAACGAGAAGCCACGCGAGGTGTACACGTGGCCGCCGAAGTTGCGGTACTGGAAGGTGATACCCGGGGTGTCTTCCAGCACGTCGCTGAGGCTGGTGAGGTTGTTGTCATCCATGACTTGCCGGGTCACCACGCTCACCGATTGCGGTGTTTCGCGTAGCGATTGCGGTGCACCCTTGCCGATACTCACCGCGCCGGTGGTGTAGGAACCGGTGCCGTCGGTGGTGGTGCCCAGGTAATGCGAGTCGATTGCGGTCGGGGCCAGATTGACCGTGCCCGTCGTGTTCGAATCGTCTGCGACAGTTTCCTGCGCCTGGCCGGCCACCGGCATGCACAGCGCAAGACCCATGGCCGCCATGGATGGCCGGGAGCGGAACATCTGACTGAGCATCAACGCTTTGCTGAGCGGGGTGAGTCGTGACGGGTTGTGCATGAATTGGCTCTTTCCAGTGAGTATCGGCAAGGAGATCGGGGGCGTCGTTCAGGTCTGCGCAGTCGGGTCCAGCCGTCGACCGGGCAGGCATGAGCCACTTTTTTATGGGGCGGTGCGCGAGAGATGGCTGGGCACGCAATTCGCTGTTAATGAGAACGAAAGCGAATAACGTTTATTTAATGGTTTTTTCAAAATCCACGAAAAAAGATGGCGCTTGGCTAGTAATTGAGCGTGGCGCGGAATGCACAGGCAAAAAAAAGCCCCGCTCGCGGGCTGGCCGGGCGGGGCGTTCCAGGCTTGGATGAATCACGCCGGAATGGTTTTGTCGCGGGTTTCGCTGTGAACCTGTTCGACCTGAATCTGCCCGGTCTGCATCCGCACCAACTGATCGGCAACGTAGAAATAGCGGTCGTCATGGGAGATCACGATGATGGTCTTGCCCTGTTGCTTCAGTTCCGGCAGCAGCTCGGTGTAGAACACGCGACGGAACGCCGGGTCCTGATCGGCGGCCCACTCGTCGAAGACCAGCACCTGACGCTCGTCCAGCCACGCATTGATCAGTGCCAGACGCTTGCGCTGACCGGTCGACAGATCGGTGGTGGTGAAGACACCGTTCTCGATGCTGACCTTGTGCGCGATGTCCAGGCGCTCCAGGTACTTGCCCGCGTCCTGCGGCAGCGCGGCCTGGCCCTGCAACGGCTCGTCGAACAGGTAGTAGTCGGCGAAAATCGTGGTGAACAGCTGGCGGTAGTCATCCAGGTTTTCCGCGGTAACGGCCTGGCCATTCAGGCGGATCTCACCCTGTTGCGGGGTGTACAGGCCCAGCAGCAGCTTGATCAGCGTGGTCTTGCCACAGCCGTTCTCGCCGACGATGAACACGATGTCGCCCTGTTTGATGCTCAGGTCGACCGGGCCGAGGTGAAAGGCGTCGCTGCCTTCGACCGGCGGGTAGTCATAGCGCAGGTTGTGCAGTTCCAGCGTGTGCATGCTGGCCAGCGACGTCGGGCGGTCACTGACCAACAGGTGCGGTTCGGGGCTGGAGAATTTCCACGACAGCTCGGCGATGCGGCGCATGGCGATCTGCGCGCGGCTGATGCCGGGCAGGGCAGTCATCAGGCGCTCCAGCGGGCCTTTCATGTACAGCATCACCAGCACGAAGCCGCCCAGCACGGTTTTCTCGGTGGTCGGCCACATGGCCTGGAAGGCGATGGCCATGCCGATCACGGCAAAGAACAGCATCGAGCCGAAGGTTTCTGCGCTGACGAAGATGTTGGCAGCGCGAATGTTCGAGCGGCAGATGTGTTCAGTGGCCCCGTGAATCTTTTCGTCGAGCATGTTCTGACGACGTTTGCGCTGAATGCGCAGCTCCTTGGCGCCTGCGGACAGCGCCTGGTAGTGCTTCTGCAATTCGTCTTCGCTGTTGCGCGCCGCCAGAATGCTGCGCATGCCGAACGCATGCGCCAGGTATTGCGCGCCGGTGCCGAGCACCACGGTGAGCACTGTCAGCGCCAGAATCTGCCAGGACAGCACGGCCAGATAGGCCAGGCAGCCTAGTGTGACAGTAAACGAAATCACCATCGGTGCGACCGACAGGGCAAAGGTGCTGATGGTGTTGACGTCGTTGAGCAGCACCGGGATCAGGCGGTGCGCGCGATAGCGTTCCAGCTGCTCGATGGGCGCGACCAGCACCTTGGCCGCCAGCTCGCGGCGCAGGTTGGCGACGACTCGCTGGCCGACGTAATTGGTCGACAGGTTGGACAGGGTCGAACACGCCAGGGTCAGCACACACAGGCCGGCGAACAGCAGCGCGGTCTGCGTGTCCGGCCCGCCTGGCCTGTTCATCGCGTTGTTGATGGTGGCCAGCAGGCCGGTGACGCTCAGGCCGCTGACAATCCCCAGCAAGGTCGACAGCGCCACCAGCCACCAGAACGGCTTGAGGATTCTCAGGGTTTCCCGGGCGAGGCTTTCAGTTGTGCGGGTCATGGTGTGTCTCGTCAGTGTCCGTGAGTGCGGCTTGGGCTGGTTCAGGCCGGGGGCGCATGAAGTCCGTCAGAGGTCGCGGGCGACCCGGAAACCCAGCCAGTCACCCCGTACATCCGGCTGGCGGCTGTTGCGGTTGCCGGAGCGCGAGAAGATCGGCGCTTCGGTCCAGTCATTGCCGCGAATCATCTTCCAGGTGCAATCACCGGCCAGCCACGCGCTGCCATCGGTGGGCGCGCCGTTGTAGTTGCTGGTCTCGCAATCGGCGGTCCACTCGTAGACGTTGCCGTGGGCGTCGTAGATGCCGAAATCGTTGGGGCTGTAGCTGCCGGCAGGCGCTGTGTAGCTGAAACCGTCTTCCGGGCCGTAGGTGTTGGCGTGTTTGGCAATGCTGTAGGGCTTGCCTTCGTCCATCGGAAACGGGAACGAGCCCTTGCTGCCGCCGCGTGCCGCGTATTCACGCTGGGCTTCGCTGACCATGTGGTAGGACTTGCCGGTTTTTTTCGACAGCCATTCGACATACGCCTTGGCTTCGTTCCAGTCCATGCACACCGCAGGCTGACGCGGGCTCAGCGGGTAGCGCGGCTTGCCGGCCTTGCACTCGCGGCCCGGCCGGGTATCGCCATCCGGCATTTTGTAACCGGAGCTTTTGATATAGGCGGCCCATTCGCCAGCCAGTACCTGAAAGCGGCTGATGGCGAACGGTTTGGCGAAGGTCACGTCATGCAGCGGGCCTTCGTCCGGCTGACGACCCAGTTCCTCTTCGGGCGCACCCATGGTGAAGGTGCCCGCAGGCAGCACGACCATTTCCGGGCAGTCCTTGCAGTCCTTGAACACCTTACCTGGCGCGGATACCGGCGTGGCGGCCAGGGCGCTGTCGCAGAGCAGAAGGCCGAGCAGGGCGGACAGGGGCAGCAGTGTTTTTTTCATGTCGGGTCTCGATGGAAAACGGAAAACAGGTGATCGGTTCGGGCGTGTCAGGCGCGCCGGGCGAGCAGTGTCATGAAACGATCGATTTCGGCTTCGCTGTTCAGCAGTCCCGGCGCGGTGCGCACCACGGGGCCGACGTCGCGACTTACCGCGTCAACGACCATGCGCTGCTTCATCAGCCAGGCCGCCACGTCGTCGCACGACTGGCCCTTGAGCCGGAAGAAGCTGAAGCCCGCCGACAGCGCAGGGTCCACCGGCGTCACCAGCTCGACATTGGGCTGGGCCTTGAGGCGCTGCTTGAGGTAACTGTTGAGCTGGTGAATGCGTGCCTGCACATCGGCCTTACCCAGTTGCAGGTGCAGTTTGAAGGCCTCGTTCAACGCCCAGCGGTGTTCGAACGAGTGATACCCACCGGGCGTCATGATCGTGCTGAAACCGGTGGCTTCCGAGAACGTCGGGATCAGCGGCGTGAGGTCCTTGACCTGTTCCGAGCGTGCGCAAACGATGCCGGTGCCGCGCGGGCCAAACAGCCACTTGTGGGTGCCGGCGACATAGAAGTCGCACTTCATCTCCGGGAAATCGAGGTTCTCGACGCCAAAGCCATGCACGCCGTCGACCACGTAGAGAATGCGCTCCTGGTCGTCACGGTTACGGTTGTGTTCCTCGACCAGATCGCCGATGGCCGCGATGGGCAGTTTCACGCCGCTGCCGGACTGCACCCAGGTCATGCCCAGCACCCGCGTCTTCGGCTGAATGCTGCGCGCGATGGAGCCGATGATTTCATCGGCCGAGACGGTCGCCGGGTCCTTGAACAGGCGAATCTTGCGCACCTGCGTGCCGTCGCGCTGCTGACGGAATTTGAGGATATCGCGGACGCAGGAATGCTCGTGTTCGGTGGTCAGAATCTCCTGATCCGGGCGCACATGGAGACCGCCGTAGATGATTGCCAGGCCTTCAGTGGTGCTGCCGGTCAGGGCGATCTGGCCGGGTTGGGCGTTCAGGTACTTGCCCGCCCAGACGCGAACCTCGTGTTCGCGGCGCTCGGTCTCTCCCAGGTCCCAGTCCATGGCCAGACCGGGATTACGGTCGATATGCGCGCGATACTGTTCGATGGCCTGGCGAACCGGAGCAGGGTGCGAGGTGACCAGAAAATTGGAGAGGTGGACGTAATCCGGGTCCTGATTGAACAATTGTTTCAGGCGCGTCCATTTGTCCGTGGAGGCCGGCTGAGTCGCTGGCGTCACGGCTGCCGTTGCAAGGCCGGAGCCCAGGGGCAGGGCTGCCGCGAGCAGCCCGGCCTGTTTGAGGAAGGTTCTGCGATCAGTCATGAGCGTCTGCGCCTGAGGATCGGGTAGCGGCGTTTGAGAGATTCATGTGCTTCACATCCGGACGAGCAGCAGCCTGAACCTGCTCCCAGACGCGCAGGAAATTGCCGCCCCACAGCTTGGTGATATCCGCCTCGGCGTAGCCGCGCTCGATCAGTTCGGCCGTCACGTTGCGGATTTCGCTGACATCATTGAAGCCTTTCACACCGCCGCCATCATTGAAGTCGGAGCTGATGCCGACGTGGTCGATGCCGATTTTGCGGACGGTGTAATCGATGGCGTCGACGAAGTCCTGGACCGTGGCTTTGGGCTCCTCCTCGAGAATCGCGTACAGCTTGCTTGCATAGGCGCCGAAGCGTTGTTCCGGCCAGACGGTGATGATCGGGTCGCCTGGCATCAGCGCCATGGCCAGGTTCGGCAACGGCGGCAGGTCGAAGTCCTTGCGCAGCGCGTTGAGCTTGTCCTGGGTCTTCTGGCTCAGCGGCTTCAAATAGGCCGGAAACGCCACGATCTGTACCACGCCGCCGCTGCGCTTGATGAGCTGCAGTTCCTCGTCGCTGAGGTTGCGCGGGATGTCCACCAGCGCACGCGGCGTCGAGTGCGAGGCGACCATCGGCGTGCGGCTCAGCTCGCTGACCTGTTGCAGCGCCTTGCTCGACATCTGTGACACGTCGATGATCACGCCCAGATCGTTGAGGTGTTGCACGGCCTGCCTGCCGATCTCCGACAGGCCGCCCAGTGCGTCGGGCGTGTCATTGAGAAAGGGCAGGGGACGTGAAGAGTCGGCCCAGCTGTTATTGCCGACATAACTGAAACCGAACATGCGCATGCCGCGTGCGGTCCAGTGGTCCAGCAGGCTCAGGTCATTGCCCAGCGGGTAAGCGTTGAGCATGCTGATGAATATGGCAAACTTGCCTTCGCCGTGCAGGCGGCGCATGTCGTCCGGGGTGTAGGCGATGCCGACCTGATTGGGGAAGTCGCGAACCATGCCGGTGATGATTTTGTAACGCACTTCCTGCTGATGGCGTGCTTCGTCGACGAAACCGGGTGTCGGACGATGCGGGGCGTTGTCGCCGTTCCAGATCTCCGGCCAGCCGAATACCGTCAGTGCAGCCCCGGACAGGCGTCCGCGCGCGGCTTTCACCAGGTCGAATTGCCCCGAGCCGTCCTTGTCGGCTTCGTTGCCCTCGCTGCCGAATTTCATCGGCACGGTGATGTGGCTGTCGAAGGAAATGATCCGCTCCTGCAGGTCGTCGGCCTGTTGCATAACCTTGACCGGGTAGCCTGCTGGCGACCAGTAATTCCAGGCCAGAAAGCCCGCACCTGCACTGATGGCCAGGGCCAGCGGCAGGCCGATGAAGAGAGCTTTTTTCCAACGCGGTCTTGTCATTTCCGTCTCGTGTGGTTAACCGTTGCGCAGCCTGCGACGGCTGTTGCTATCTGGTGGAGAACGAGCGGATCGCCGATAAATTTAGCGCGGGGTCATGGATGTGTGTGCAGCGCTAAATTTGTCTGCCGGGTTTACGTTCTAGCTTGGATAACGGCTGTCTCGGGGCTGGAACAGGTAGGGTAATGACGATTTCTCGACGAGGGTTCATAGCGGGGCTGGCGCTGACCGGTGCGGCAGTTCCGGCAGCGTATTACGCGCATCGGGAACTCACCCGGGTCGACCTGCCCGAAACGCCGGGCGAAGCGACGGCGGGGCCTGCCGATACCGCCACTCAGCGCCTGGCCGACAAGCTGCGCGGGGTGTGGACCCTGCGTTTCGAGGGGCGCGATGCCGGGCTGAGCGGTGCGCCGCTCGAAGGCCTGGAAATGTTTCTCGACATTGCCCCGCGCGGTCGCGGCCTGCGCGGCTATATCGACACGGCCGAACGATTGCGCAGCGATGGACTGCCGCGTTTTCGGGTGATTGGCGATCTGCAACCGGCCAACGCCGCAAGACTCTACCTGCGGGTCATGGACGGCCATGCCGGCAATGACCCGCACAGCGACAACCCGGATTACGAATTCAGCCTGACCCTCGATGAAGTCTGGGGCGCATTCGGTAACGCAGGCAGCGGCACCCTGAGCGGGCGTATCGAACGTCTGGACCGAGCGCTGGCCCTGCCGGAACTGGAAAGCCGTCTGATCGCGATCAAGCAGGTGTTTCCAGAGGCGCGGGAAAGGGTCGGTCTGAGCCCGCCGTTTCTGGCCTGGCTGGTGTCCAGGGAGCATCGTCTGTTCCATCAGCTCTGGCATGCCTCGCGAGACAAATGGCACAAACTGCCCGAAGACAAGCGTGACGCCCTGCGCGGCATTGGCTGGCAGCCGGGCCCGCGTGAGCATGAGCGCGATGCGCGTGGCCCGCACAAGGACCGCAACGGCTCGGGCGAAGACTTCTTTTATATGCACCGGCACATGCTGATCCAGGCACGCAGGATTCAGGACTTGCCGTCATGGCCGCGCTTTCCACTGCCGCAGCCTGAGCTGGAGCGCGACCGGCTGGGCTTTGCCCGCTATTTCGACAATCACGACGGTTGTTCGCTGCCGCCCAACTGGCTGGCGCACGGTGACGAGGAATACACCCAGCTGGTCAGCGATATCAAAAGCCACGAGACGTTTCATACGCATTTTCAGGTCTGGGAATCGCAGTATCGCGATCCGCGCTTCTTGTCGAAGCTGACCTTGGGGCAGTTCGGTTCGCAGGTCGAGCTGGAACTGCACGACTGGTTGCACATGCGCTGGGCCTCGGTGGCCCGCGACCCGGCCAACGGCCAGCCGGTGCCGATGGCACGTCGTTCGGATGATTTTGCCGAGCGCTGGTTCGAGCCGGAAAACGACTTTCTCGCCGACCCGTTTTCATCGCACGTGAACCCGGTGTTCTGGATGTTCCACGGCTGGATCGACGACCGCATCGAGGACTGGTTCCGCGCCCACGAGCGCTTCCATCCGGGTGAAGTGAAGCGCCTGGAAGTCAACGGCGTGCCGTGGTTCGCAGCGGGCCGCTGGGTCGAAGTCAGCGACCCGTGGCTGGGGCCTGAAACGCACGGTTGCAGCACAGTGCCCGGCCAGACCGCAGGCACGACCATGGAAATGGACCCGGAAGTCATGAAGCTGGCGCTGCGCATCACCTTTGCGGCAGATGACAAACTGAGCAACCTGCTACGCCGCGTGCCCCGCAGGCCGTGGTATGCCCGGAATTTGTTGCCGGACAGGTGGTTCTGACCAACGGCAGTGGAGGTTATCGTTCCCAGCGCTCCGGCTTTGGAGTGCCGTCCATGACGTTCTGTGGCGGAAGAGGACGCGGAGCGTCCAGAACGGCATGCGACGCAGAGCGTCGCACGATAATGAGGTGTTCGCGCAGACCGACGCAGAGCTTTAGCACGGTAGTTGGGATTATCGTTCCGCACGCTCCCGCGTGGGAATGCAGGTCTCGACGCTCTGCGTCGCAAGAGGACGCAGAGCGTCCAGAACGGCATGCGACGCAGAGCGTCGCACGATAATGAGTTGTTCGCGCAGACCGACGCAGTGCTTCAGCACGGTAGTCGGGATTATCGTTCCTTGCGTGGCGCTCAGTGCACCTGCCAGCTCCCACCCAGTGCCTTGTACAGCGCAATGCTCGCCTGCAGGCGCGCCAGCCGCAGTTGCACACTGACATCCTGCGCCAGGTACAGCGTGCGCTGGGTTTCCAGTACGGTGAGCAGGTCCTCGGCGCCTTCCTGATAGCGGCTCTGGGCGATGCGGAAGGCAGTTTGTGCCTGTTTGAGTTCTTCTTCGTGCCAGTAGCGCTGTTGATCCAGGCCGCGAATGCTGTTCAGGGCTTTTTCCACGTCGGCGAAGCTGTTGATGATCGCGCCGCGATAGGTTTCCAGCAGTTCCTCCTGACGCGCTGTGGCCTTGTCGCGCTCGGCAG
Source organism: Pseudomonas sp. P129 (assembly GCF_020312195.1). Classification (NCBI taxonomy): domain Bacteria; kingdom Pseudomonadati; phylum Pseudomonadota; class Gammaproteobacteria; order Pseudomonadales; family Pseudomonadaceae; genus Pseudomonas; species Pseudomonas sp. P129. The sequence continues at coordinate 120,035 of NZ_JAGPYS010000010.1, forward strand.
CCAGGCGGCCATTGTTGAAGATCGGCCCCACCAGCCCGGCAGCGAGGCTGCTGAACGGTGCACGCAGCCAGTCTTCGGCGCGGGTGTTTTCGGTGCCCAGCCTGGCGCTCAGGGTCAGTTTCGGCAGCATGGCGGCGCGGGCGACGGTGACATTGGCCTGTGCCGCTGCCAGGTCAGCCTCGGCCTTGGCCAGATCAGGGCGGCGGGTCAGCAACTCGCTCGGTACACCTGCGCCGATGTCCGGCCAGTTCAGGGTGTCGAAGGGCTGATCCGCGAGGTGCAGATTCTGCACCGGCTGACCGAGCAAGGCCGCCAGGGTGATCAACTGCTCGTTGGCCAGTTGCTGAACGCGGGGCAGTTCACGCTGCTGGGTTGCAACCAGATTCTTCTGCTGTGCCAGCTCCAGTGCCGTTGCCGAGCCCGATTCATAGCGGGTCTGCACCAGGCGCAGCACGTCTTGCGCGTTGGCCAGATTCAGCTCGGCAATCCGCCCTTGCTCGCGCGCCGCCAGGGTTTGCGCATAGCGGTCGGCGACGTTGGCCAGCAGGGTCAGCTCCACGGTCGCCTGATCGAACCGGCTGGCGCGCAGGCCTTGCAGTGCGCTGTCGCGTCCCGCTGCGATGCCGCCCCAGAAATCCACTTCATAGCTGGCGGTCAGGTCGCTGGTGAAATTGTTGGTGTTGTTGTCGTCGGAAGGGTTGGCCTTGCGGTCGCTGTTGCGCAGGAACCGGTTACGTTCGCCGCGCAGGTCAAAGGCCAGTTCCGGCAGCAAGGGCGCGCCGCCGATGATGGCGCTGGCCTGTGCCTGACGAACCCGCGCCATCGCCGCAGCGACTTCGTGGCTGTCGCGGCTGGCCTGTTCGATCAGGCGATCCAGCTGCGGGCTGCCGAACTGCTGCCACCAACGCACGTCGCTGCGCTGCGCGGCGGCGTTTTCGGCAAACGCCCAGCTTGCCGGTGGCTGGATGCCGCTGTCCGGCGGCGGGGCGGGTGTCTGGCAGGCGCTCAGCAACAGACAGGCAGTCAAAACGGAGAGACTCGGCTTCATTGATCGATCATTCACTGGTGAGGGCCGCGACCGGGTCGAGGCGGGCAGCCTTGCGGGCCGGCATGAAACCGAAGATCACGCCGGTGATCAGGGCGCAGGCAAACGCCCCGGCCACAGCCGGCAGGGTGAACGCCACGGCCACCTTACTCAGCAGCAGCGCTGCGCCCATGCCCAGCGCCAGCACGATACCGGCCAGCCCGCCGACCACGGAAAGCATCACCGCCTCGGTGAGAAACTGCCGCAGGATGTCGCTCTGCCGCGCGCCGGTGGCCATGCGGATGCCGATTTCACGGGTGCGTTCGCGCACCGTCATCAGCATGATGTTCATCACTCCGATACCGCCGACCAGCAAGGAAATGGCGGCAATCGAGCCGAGCATCAGCGACAGGGTGTTCTGGGTGCGGGCTTCGGCCTGGATCATCGCGGCGTTGTTGGTCAGCTCGTAATCCTGTTTGCCGTGATGCAGCTGTTGCAGCAGGTTGCGTATCGACTGTTCAGCCTGTTTGACGTTGTTGGCGTCGCGGGTGGCGATGGTGATGTACTCGGGGTCCTGTGTGCCGAACAGGCGGATGCTGGCCGACGAGTAGGGGATGGCGATGCGATTGTCGCTGTCCAGATCGCCCGATGTGGCGCCTTTTTCCTGCAGCACGCCGACCACCTGAAAAGGCACGTTTTCGATCAGGATGTACTGGCCGACAGGGTCGCTCTGCTCGCCGAACAGTTTTTGGCGAACCTTGTAACCAATCACTGCCACGGCGGCTGCGTTCTGCTCATCAGCCTCGCTGAAATAACTGCCTTCCACCACCGGCCAGTTGAAGATCGCCGGAAAGTGCGTGTCATTACCGCCGACGTAACTGGAATGATCGAGGTTGCCGTAGCGCACCCCGGCCTGGCCGCCGTTGACCGGCATGATCATTTTCACCTCGGGCAACTCGCCCAGCGCAGCGACTTCCTCCAGGGTGATGACGCCCTTGGGCGCACGCGGGTTGGGCGCCTTGCCGTTGAGGTAAATGATGTTGGAACCGAACGAGGACATCTGCGCCATCACCTGACGTTTGCTGCCTTCGCCGACAGCCAGCATCACCACCACCGACGCCACGCCGATGACGATGCCCAGCAAGGTCAGCGCGGTTCGGAAGCGGTTGATCCACATCACTCGCCACGCCGCCCGAATCGCGTCGAACAGTTCGCCTTGCCAGGCGCTTTGGCTGCCGCTGCCTTCGCTCAGACGCTTGCGCAGGTCGACCGCCTGCAGCGCGGCTGGATTGACTGAGCGCTGCACGTCAGAAGCATCTTGAGCCGTATCACTGATCACCAGCCCATCGCTGATCTCGATGACCCGTTTGGCGCGCGCCGCCACTTCGCGATCATGGGTGATGAGGATCACCACATGGCCCTGGCTCGCCAGTTCGTCGAGCAGAGTCATGACCTCCGCGCCACTGTGGCTGTCCAGCGCACCGGTGGGCTCGTCGGCGAGGATGATGTGCCCGCCATTCATCAAGGCGCGGGCGATGGACACCCGTTGCTGCTGGCCGCCGGACAACTGGTGCGGCCGATTGCCGGTGCGCGACGCCAGGCCCAGCCGGTCGAGCAGGGCGGCGGCTCGGGCATGACGCTCTGCGGCGGGCGTCCCGGCGTAGATCGCCGGCATCTCGACGTTTTCCTGGGCCGAGCCGGACGGAATCAGGTGATAGCCCTGAAACACGAACCCGAATGCCTCGCGGCGCAGCCAGGCGAGTTCGTCGCTGCCCAGCGCGGCGACGTTTTCTCCGGCGAACAGGTATTCGCCCGAGGTTGGACGGTCCAGACAACCGAGGATGTTCATCAGCGTCGACTTGCCGGACCCGGAAGCGCCGACAATCGCCACGAACTCACCGGTATGAATCGACAGATCGATGCCGCGCAGCACGTTGACCAGCGGGCTGTCGCCTCCGCCGTAGGATTTGCGAATGCCTCGCAGGTCGATCAGCGGCGTGCGCATTCAGCCCCCGCTGCCGACAGAGGCGGGCACCAGCAGGCGCTCACCTTCATTCAGGCCGTCGAGTACCTGCACGCGCAGGCGGTCGCTGATGCCGGTGCGTACCTGACGGTTCTGCACCTCGCCATTGGCAGACAACACCTGGGCGGTCTGCCGATCGGTCTGCGCTCCGTTTCGCAACGCCGCGAGTGGCGCGGTAAGTGTGTTCTCGGCTTTATCGGCGACGAAAAATATCTGCGCGGTCATTTCTGCCATCAGCGCCTGATCGCTGTTATCCACGTCCAGCAGCACGGTGTACAACACCACCCGGCCACCGCCGTTCTTGCGCGCACTGCTCGGGCTGCCGCCGCCCTGATTGGCTTGATCCAGCGGCCTGGGCGGTACTGGCAGGATCTGTCGCACGGTGCTGCTCCAGCGCCGGTTGCCGCCGCTCAGGGTGGTGAAATAGGCAGTCATGCCGGGTTTGACATGGCCGATATCGGCTTCCGAGACCTCGGCCCAGACCGTCATCGGCGACAAGCGGGCGATGCGCAGAATCAGCGGCGTCTGTTGTTGTGCGTTCAGCGTCTGGCCTTCACGTGCGTCGAGGGCCACCACTGTGCCGCTCATGGGCGCGAAAATACGGGTGTAGCCCAGCGCTGCTTCGTCGCTGCGCAGGGCGGCCTGGGCTTCGAGAATCTGCGCCTTGAACATGTCGACCCGTGCCTGGGTGGCGCGAAATTCCGATTCCGCAGCCTGCACGTCCTCGGCCCGCGTGGCACCGCCTGCGGCGAGGCGCTTCTGGCGCTGCTGCTTCTGTTCGGCCAGTTCGTGCAGCGCACGCTGTTCCTGCAATTGCGCCTTGAGGTTGTCGATGGCGTAGCGTGCGGCGTCGAGCTTGGCTTTTTGCGTCGAAGGATCGATTTCGACCAGCAAGTCGCCTTCCTTGACCTGATCGCCGACCTGGGCGTGGATTTTCATGATCTGCCCGCTGGCCTGCGAGCCCACGTCCACGTAGCTGCGCGGCTGCAGGGTACCCAACGCCGTGACGCTGTTTTCGATCGTGCCGCGGGTCACCGTCACAGTTGCGGCGCTGCTTTTGCTGTCGGGCAGGATCTGCCAGGCGCATACGGCAATGACCGGGAACAGGCACAGCGCCACCAGGAGGGCGCGTCGAGGATGTCGAGAGCGTTTCATGCAGATTCCTGCGCTGGGAGATCAGTCGGTCGGTGAGCGACGGCCACGAGAGCTGCCCTTTAAACGAGGCATGCCGGCAGGAATTTAGCGTCGATCACGGGTTGTCCGCTTCGGCTAAACATCAGCGTCCGTGCTTCGTTTAACGGGAGCGGCTAATTCGGGTCGTCTTGTCGAGTTGGAGTCAGCGTGATTATTTTCAGACCCCTGTGCGGTTTTCTGTTTGCAGGTCTTTCATTCGCTGTGATTTTGCCTGCGCAGGCCTTGGTTGAGCCTGGAAATCAGGCGGCCAGGGCCGAGATCCGGCGGACCGGTTTTGGCGTGCCGCACATCGTTGCCGCCAATGAGCGCGGTCTGGGCTACGGCATCGGTTATGCCTACGCGCAGGACAACCTGTGCCTGCTGGCCAATGAGGTGGTCACCGTCAATGGCCAGCGCTCGCGCTATTTCGGCCCGGACAAGGCGACCCTTGAGCAGCGCAACAACATGGCCAGCGACCTGCTGTTCCAGTGGCTCAATACGCCGCAGGCACTGGCGGATTTCTGGAATGCGCAGCCGCGGGAGATTCGCCAGTTGATGCAGGGTTATGTCGCCGGTTACAACCGTTCGCTGGCCGAGCAGACCACCCAAGGCCTGCCGCAACCCTGTGCGGCCGAGTGGGTTCGACCGATCAGCACCGATGATCTGCTGCGTTTGACCCGCCGCCTGCTGGTCGAGGGGGGCGTTGGGCAGTTTGCCGAAGCGCTGGCCGGTGCCACGCCGCCTGCACAGCAAAAACCACTGCAGGTCGATGCTCAGCAGGCTCAGGCGCTGCAACTGGCCGCTGCGCGTAACCAGCGTTTTGCTCTGGAACGCGGCAGCAATGCCGTGGCAATAGGACGCGAGCTGTCCGCCAACGGACGCGGCATGCTGTTGGCCAATCCGCATTTCCCATGGGGCGGCGGCATGCGTTTCTATCAAATGCACCTGACCATTCCCGGCAAACTCGACGTGATGGGCGCAGCGCTGCCGGGCCTGCCGCTGATCAACATCGGCTTCAATCAGCATCTGGCCTGGAGCCATACCGTCGACACGTCGAAACACTTCACGCTGCATCGCCTGCAGCTCGACCCGAAGGATTCCACCCGTTACCTGCTGGATGGCCAATCGGTTGCCATGGGCAAGCAGCAGGTGAGTGTCGACGTGAAGCAAGCGGATGGCAGCCTGAAGTCGGTGCCACGCATCGTCTATTCGTCCATATTCGGTCCGGTGGTGCAATGGCCGGGCAAGCTGGACTGGGATAGTAAGTTTGCCTTCAGTCTGCGTGATGCCAACCTGCAAAATGATCGGGTGTTGCAGCAGTGGTATGCGATGGACAAGGCCGACAGCCTCAAGGCGTTTCAGGATTCGGTACGTAAGATCCAGGGCATCCCGTGGGTCAACACCCTGGCGGTGGATGCCCAGGGGCAGGCGCTGTACATGAACCTCTCGGTGGTGCCGAACGTTGATGCCGCCAGGCTTGCCAGGTGCAGTGATCCGCGCATCGGCACAGAGCTGATCGTGCTCGACGGCTCGCGCAGTGAATGCAACTGGGAGGTCTCCGCAGAGGCAGCACAAGCCGGCATCTATCCGTCCTCGCGCCAGCCGCAGTTGCTGCGGACCGATTTCGTGCAGCATTCCAACGATTCGGCGTGGATGGTCAATCCCGCTGCGCCGCTGCAGGGCTTTTCGCCGCTGATCAGCCAGGACGGCCAGCCGCTGGGACAGCGAGCACGTTTTGCGCTGGATCGGCTGGAGAGCCTGAAGACGGCGGGCAAGATCAGCGTCGAGAACCTGCAAGCGATGGTCATGGACAACGAGGTCTATCAGGCCGGGCAAGTGCTGCCGGATCTGCTCACATTCTGCGCCTCGGAGCTGGGTGACGACGCTGCCCGTCTGGCACCGTTGTGCGCTGCACTGAAAGACTGGGACGGGCGCGCTGACCTGAACAGTGGCATCGGCTTCGTGTACTTCCAGAAGATCATGACGTCCATGCAAGCTGTTGCCTCACGCTGGCGCGTCGCGTTCGACCCGCAGGACCCGGTTCACACGCCGAGCGGGCTGGCGATTGAAAACTCATCTGTTGCCACCGCACTGCGCGCGGCCATGCTCGCAGCGGTCGATGACGTGGCCAAGGCAGGCCTCCCGGCAGGCAGTAAATGGGGCGACATTCAGGTCTCCAGCATCAGCGGCAAGCAGATCCCGATTCACGGCGGTCCGGCCGGGCTCGGCGTCTACAACGCCATGCAAACGGTGGCGGGCAAGGACGGCAAGCGCGAGGTGGTCAGTGGCACCAGCTACCTGCAGGTGGTGACGTTCGACGAGCAGGGCCCCAAGGCGCAGGGTTTACTGGCGTTCTCGGAATCGAGCAATCCACAGTCAGCCCATTCAAGTGACCAGACTGAAGCATTTTCAAAAAAACAATGGCAGGCGTTGCCGTTCACTGAACAGCAGATCAAGGCTGATCCTGCGTATGAGGTGCAGGTGATAAGCGAGGAGCCTGATCGCTGAAAGAGGCAAGAAAAGCGTTTGGGCCATGCGGCCCAAATGCGCTTATCGGCAATCAGCCGCCGGGTGTATCGATATCAGCGTCAACACCCGTGGTTGGCTGATGATTGCGTAAGTCCTCGGTTTTTTCTTCCGGCTCATGGTCAGGCACATAGGCGCTGTCGCTGGTTGACTGGCTCTGCGACTGAGTCTGTGACTGGCTGGGGGAAGGCGTCTGGCCCTGGCTCTGGCCATTGCCCTTTTCAGTCTCGGGTTTCACGTCCCCGACTTGCGGCTCGATTGCCGGATCGTTGCGGTCCGGGCCCGGGCTGGCAGGTGCGTCCTGATTTGGCGTCGGTTCTTTCTGACGTTGCGGTTCGATAGACATGAGTACCTCGATATCTGGTTCAGAAAATGTGCTGACAGAGTTTCGAGGCAGGTTTTTTCAGATCGTTCGATGGAAAGTGCCCAGCGGAGCTGGGAGCTGGGAGCTACAAGCTGCAAGCTACAAGCAAGAGCAGTTCTGCTTTTTCTTGAAGCTTGAAGCTTGAAGCTTGAAGCTTGAAGCTTGAAGCTTGCAGCTTGCAGCTTAAAACTTAAAGAACCTGCTTGATCGCGTCACACACTACGTCGATGTTCTTCTGATTCAGCGCGGCCACGCAGATACGGCCGGTGTCCAGCGCGTAGATGCCGAACTCGCTGCGCAGGCGCTGGGCCTGTTCGGCGGTCAGGCCGGAGTAGGAAAACATGCCGCACTGACGAGCGACGAAGCTGAAGTCCTGACCGGCCGGGTTATCAGCCAGACGCTCGACCATCGCCTTGCGCATGCCCTGGATGCGCAGACGCATTTCGCCCAGTTCCTCTTCCCACATTGCACGCAACGTCGGGTCGTTAAGCACCGCAGCGGAGATGATCGCACCGTGGGTCGGCGGGTTGGAGTAGTTGGTGCGGATCACGCGTTTGACCTGGGACAGGACGCGAGTGGTTTCTTCCTTCGATTCGGTAATGATCGACAGCGCGCCGACGCGTTCGCCATACAGCGACAGCGATTTGGAGAACGAGCTGGAGGCGAAGAAGGTCAGGCCCGACTCGGCAAACAGGCGCACTGCCAGCGCATCTTCCTGAATACCCTGACCGAAGCCTTGGTAGGCCATGTCCAGAAACGGCACGTGGCCCTTGGCCTTGACCACTTCCAGCACTTTTTTCCAGTCATCCAGGCTCAAGTCGACGCCGGTCGGGTTGTGGCAGCAGGCGTGCAACACCACCACCGAGTTGTTCGGCAGGTTGTGCAGGTCTTCGAGCATGCCGGCACGGTTCACGTCGTGAGTGGCAGCGTCGTAGTAGCGATAGTTCTGCACCGCAAAGCCTGCGGTTTCGAACAGCGCACGGTGGTTTTCCCAGCTCGGGTCGCTGATGGCGACGACGGCATCGGGCAGCAGCTGCTTGAGGAAATCGGCACCGATCTTCAGTGCGCCGGTGCCGCCGACCGATTGGGTGGTCAGCACGCGGCCCGAGGCGATCAGCGGCGAATCAGCGCCCAGCAACAGTTTTTGCACGGCCTGGTCATAGGCGGCAATACCGTCGATCGGCAGGTAGCCACGCGGAGCATGCTGGGCGACACGGACCTTCTCGGCTTCGGCCACGGCGCGCAGCAGGGGAATGCGCCCGTCTTCATCACAGTAGACGCCTACGCCAAGGTTGACCTTGGTGCTGCGGGTGTCGGCGTTGAAGGCTTCGTTGATACCCAGGATCGGATCGCGGGGTGCCATTTCGACAGCGGAAAACAGGCTCATGGTGCGGCGGCTCTTGGTGAAGAGTGGGAAGGGGACACGCTGAGGCTCGATGCGCCAAAGCGGTGCGCAAACAGAGCGTAGTATAGAGAGCATCCCCTCAGTGATCGACAGTGCAGGGCGGGTTTTTTACAGGTTTTTGCGCATATTTGTAGAACGTTCGTTCGGTTAAAACCTCAATGCTTTAAGTGGATGCCTTGAAAGGCTGATATATGACTCCATCTATTAGCCATCACTTCAAAACATCGCACGCCTGCTTCCCGGCGGGAACGGCTGTTTGCGATGATTTCGTCATGGCGCGCCGTCATGCGCCGACGAATATTTCCAGTTGTGCCGTCGAGGCGGTCAGGTCGCGGACAGATTCACGCGAACCCGTCACACGCGCACCATTCAAGAGGTCAGTTATGTCCGAGTTCCAGCTCGTTACCCGCTTTGAGCCAGCCGGCGATCAGCCCGAGGCCATTCGCCAACTGGTCGAAGGGATCGACGCAGGGCTCGCGCATCAGACCTTGCTCGGGGTGACCGGCTCGGGCAAGACGTTCAGCGTCGCCAACGTGATTTCCCAGATCAAGCGTCCGACGCTGGTGCTGGCACCGAACAAGACCCTGGCCGCGCAGTTGTATGGCGAATTCAAGGCGTTTTTCCCGAACAACGCCGTGGAGTATTTCGTTTCCTACTACGACTACTACCAGCCCGAAGCCTATGTGCCGTCGTCCGACACCTTCATCGAGAAGGATGCGTCGATCAACGACCACATCGAACAGATGCGCCTGTCGGCGACCAAGGCGCTGCTGGAGCGCAAGGATGCGATCATCGTCACCACGGTGTCGTGCATTTACGGTCTGGGCAGTCCGGAAACCTATCTGCGCATGGTCATGCACATCGATCGCGGCGACAAACTCGATCAGCGTGCCTTGCTGCGCCGCCTGGCCGATCTGCAATACACCCGTAACGACATGGACTTTGCCCGTGCGACCTTCCGGGTGCGCGGCGACGTGATCGACATCTACCCGGCCGAATCCGATCTGGAAGCGATCCGGGTCGAACTGTTCGATGACGAGGTCGAGAGCCTGTCGGCGTTCGATCCACTGACCGGCGAGGTGATTCGCAAGCTGCCGCGCTTCACCTTCTATCCGAAAAGCCACTACGTTACCCCGCGCGAAACGCTGATCGAGGCGATGGAAAACATCAAGGTCGAGCTGCAGGAGCGCCTCGAATACCTGCGCAGCCAGAACAAACTGGTGGAAGCCCAGCGTCTCGAGCAGCGCACCCGTTTCGATCTGGAAATGATGCTCGAGCTGGGCTACTGCAACGGTATCGAAAACTACTCGCGCTACCTGTCGGGTCGTCCGTCCGGTGCGCCGCCACCGACCTTGTTTGACTACCTGCCCCCCGATGCCTTGCTGGTGATCGACGAATCCCACGTCAGCGTGCCGCAGGTCGGCGCGATGTACAAAGGTGACCGTTCGCGCAAGGAAACTCTGGTCGAGTACGGCTTCCGCCTGCCGTCGGCACTGGATAACCGGCCGATGCGCTTCGATGAGTGGGAGGCGATCAGCCCGCAGACCATTTTCGTCTCGGCGACTCCGGGTAACTACGAGGCCGAGCACGCCGGGCGTATCGTCGAGCAAGTGGTGCGTCCGACCGGCCTGGTGGACCCGCAGATCGAGATTCGTCCGGCGCTGACCCAGGTCGACGACCTGCTGTCGGAAATTCACAAGCATGCTGCGCTTGAGGAGCGGGTACTGGTCACCACGCTGACCAAACGCATGTCCGAGGATTTGACCGACTACCTGAGTGACCACGGCGTGCGGGTGCGCTACCTGCACTCGGACATCGATACGGTGGAACGTGTCGAAATCATCCGTGACCTGCGACTGGGGACGTTCGACGTGCTGGTGGGCATCAACCTGCTGCGCGAAGGTCTGGACATGCCTGAAGTGTCACTGGTGGCGATTCTCGATGCCGACAAGGAAGGCTTCCTGCGCTCCGACCGTTCGCTGATCCAGACCATTGGCCGGGCGGCACGGAACCTCAACGGCCGGGCGATTCTGTATGCCGACCGGATTACCGGCTCGATGGAGCGCGCCATCGGCGAGACCGAGCGACGTCGCGAGAAGCAGATCGCCTTCAACCTGGAACACGGTATTACGCCCAAAGGCGTATTCAAGGACGTCGCCGACATCATGGAAGGCGCCACCGTGCCTGGCTCGCGCAGCAAGAAGCGCAAAGGCATGGCCAAAGCCGCCGAAGAGAACGCCCGCTACGAGAACGAACTGCGCTCGCCGAGCGAGATCAACAAACGCATTCGCCAACTGGAAGAAAAAATGTACCAACTGGCCCGCGACCTGGAATTCGAAGCCGCTGCGCAGATGCGCGACGAAATCGGCAAACTGCGCGAGCGCTTGCTGGCGGTTTGATTGGCTAGCCGACTCTCGCGTCAATCCGCGTTGATCATCGTGCCAATGCTCTGCGTTGGCATGCCGTTGTCAAATCTCAATCCACCTGACAGAACTGCCGTGTGACGCGGAGCGTCACGAACTGCATTCCCACGCGGAGCGTGAGGAACGATAGTCATCAACTCCCGAGCCGTGCCTTTAGCCAAATTGCCCTAAAGTGCTTTTTGAGCGCGATGGCACAGACGACGCAGAGTGCGACGTAAGTGACGGCTGAGTCCTGGCGCTGATCCGGGGGTAGCCTGGCAGGACGCCAGGCTAGCCGCACCGGACCATGGATGGTCCGTTGCGGCGACCCCCGGATCAGTGACAGGGCGAAGGAACCCGACGAAGTCGGGCCGGAAACAGGAGCGAGGGGGTTTGCCTACTTTGGCCCCATCAAAGTAGGTCGCCGAGGGGCGAAAAGGTGACCTGAGCCGAACCTCAATCCACCTGACGGCGCAGAGCCGTCGTGTGACGCAGAGCGTCACGAACTGCATTACCACGCGGAGCGTGGGAACGATATCCACGCCGAGCAGGGACTTTGCTCACTTTGGTCCCTCAAAGTGAGTCGCCGAGGGGTGAAAAGGTGACCTGAGCCGAACCTCAATCCACCTGACATCGCAGAACCGCTTTGTGACGCAGAGCGTCACGAACTGCATTCCCACGCGGAGCGTGCGGAACGAGAACTATCGTGGCTTGAAGCCTTTTTTCAGCACCCATCGGGCCCTGTGAGCAGCGCTGAGCGCGGAGCGCGAACGCAATCACATTGCCCGTGCTGGAGCCCCATGCCCCCGGCCTGTTAACATTCCGCGCTTGATCGACCTCATTCGGGATTTTCCATGACCACCGTTCGTACCCGCATCGCGCCATCGCCCACAGGCGACCCCCACGTCGGCACGGCCTACATCGCGCTGTTCAACTACTGCTTTGCCAAACAGCATGGCGGCGAGTTCATCCTGCGCATTGAAGACACCGATCAACTGCGCTCTACCCGCGAGTCCGAACAGCAGATCTTCGACGCACTGCGCTGGCTGGGCATCGACTGGAGCGAAGGCCCCGACGTCGGTGGTCCTCACGGTCCCTACCGGCAGAGCGAGCGCGGCGACATCTACCAGAAATACGCGCAGCAACTGGTCGACATGGGCCATGCCTTCCCGTGCTTCTGCACCGCCGAAGAACTCGACCAGATGCGCGCCGAACAGCAGGCCAAGGGCGAAACCCCGCGCTATGACGGTCGTGCCTTGCTGCTCTCCAAGGAAGAGGTTCAGCGCCGCCTGGATGCCGGCGAGCCACACGTTATCCGCATGAAAGTGCCGACCGAAGGTGTCTGCGTAGTACCTGACATGCTGCGTGGCGAAGTCGAAATCCCGTGGGACCGTATGGACATGCAGGTCCTGATGAAGACCGACGGCCTGCCGACCTACTTCCTCGCCAACGTCGTCGATGACCACCTGATGGGCATCACCCACGTACTGCGCGGTGAAGAATGGCTGCCATCGGCGCCGAAACTGATCCTGCTGTACGAATACTTCGGCTGGGACAAGCCGCAGTTGTGCTACATGCCGCTGCTGCGTAACCCCGACAAGAGCAAGCTGTCCAAGCGCAAGAACCCCACCTCAGTCACCTTCTACGAGCGCATGGGCTTCATGCCCGAGGCGATGCTCAATTACCTGGGGCGCATGGGCTGGTCGATGCCTGACGAGCGCGAGAAGTTCTCCCTGCAGGAGATGGTCGACAACTTCGACCTGTCGCGTGTTTCGCTGGGCGGGCCGATCTTCGATATCGAGAAGCTTTCCTGGCTCAATGGCCAATGGCTGCGTGATCTGCCGGTCGAGGAGTTCGCCTCGCGTCTGAAGACCTGGGCGCTGAATCCTGACTACATGATGAAGATTGCACCGCATGTGCAGGGCAGGGTAGAGACCTTCAGTCAGGTCGCACCGCTGGCCGGCTTCTTCTTCGCCGGTGGCGTCACGCCTGATGTGAAGCTGTTCGAGCACAAGAAGCTGTCCCCGGAGCAGGTGCGTCAGGTGATGCAACTGATCCTGTGGAAGCTGGAATCGCTGCGTCAGTGGGAGAAGGAGCGGATCATGGGCTGCATCCAGGCCGTGGTCGAGCATCTCGAACTCAAGCTGCGTGATGCCATGCCACTGATGTTCGCTGCGATCACCGGCCAGGCCAACTCGGTGTCGGTGACCGATGCGATGGAAATCCTCGGTCCGGACCTGACCCGCTTCCGGCTGCGTCAGGCCCTCGATTTGCTCGGTGGCGTTTCCAAGAAAGAAAACAAGGAATGGGAAAAGCTTCTGGGCTCTATCGCCTGAGGCATTACCTGTTCCTGTGAATCGCCCCCGGTTTTCCGGGGGTTGAATGGTAAGTGGTTGTATTACCGACAAAAAAGTTTGCAGATTGTAGAAAATAAATTTGACAGCCCTGTCACTCACGCTTAATATGCGCCCCGTCCACTGATGTGGGGCTTTAGCTCAGCTGGGAGAGCGCCTGCATGGCATGCAGGAGGTCAGCGGTTCGATCCCGCTAAGCTCCACCAAATTTAGCGTTTCAGAGTGCTGCTACACTGCTCTGAAATGATGTGAAACAAGCGGATCCAGCGACCGTTTGCTTTACGAGAAGGTTTTGTCCCCTTCGTCTAGTGGCCTAGGACACCGCCCTTTCACGGCGGTAACAGGGGTTCGAGTCCCCTAGGGGACGCCAGTTTCACCGAGTGATGCCGGAAGGTTGATCTCCGCCGAGAGGCGTAAATCCGGGGCTTTAGCTCAGCTGGGAGAGCGCCTGCATGGCATGCAGGAGGTCAGCGGTTCGATCCCGCTAAGCTCCACCAATTTTGCCAGGGTTCATCGTTCGATGAACCTGACTGAAGGTTTTGCGTCCCCTTCGTCTAGTGGCCTAGGACACCGCCCTTTCACGGCGGTAACAGGGGTTCGAGTCCCCTAGGGGACGCCACGATTTCCCGCTCTGCGGGACCAAGGGTCATTCGATTATTGAATGGCCCTTTTGTTTTTTAGGGGTTTGAAAACCCCTCCTTTCTGTTTTTATCTATTGCCACACTCAACTGTAACCGACTCTCGTGCCGATACTGCGTTGGCATGCCGTTCGGGACACTCCGCGTCCTCTATGCGTTCGCAACGCAGTGCGCCGCGAACTGCATCCTCGCGCTACAGCCCTCATGGTTATACATAAGTCTTGTGGGAGCGAGCTTGCTCGCGAAGAGGCCGGTATAGCTCCCAGGAAATAGGGGTTGGATGCATCGTCTTCGTGAGCAAGCTCACTCCCACAGGTCTGTGTCCAGTCTGCACGTACGGTTTCAGGCCTTTTATCCGGGCTTATCCAGACTTGTGTGTGACTCTGAGCGCTGTAGCGTGAAGAGCAAAAGGCGTTCCGAGGGGCGCTTTTCATGCCAGCGCGTGTGAACGCGCGCCATGACCCGCTACACTCCCGCCAATCACATCTACTCAAGCAGGAGCACGCATGGTCTGGGATCGGGCAACGCCTTTCGTCATTGATCTGAATGTCGCCGCCGAAGACATCGACGGGCTGGGGCACGCCAATAACGCCGTCTATGTGTCCTGGCTGGAGCGCTGTGCCTGGCGTCATTCGCAGTTTCTCGGGCTGGACCTGACTGAATATCGGCGTCTGGACCGGGCCATGGCGGTGGTCAGGCATGAGATCGATTACCTGGCCAGCGCCTACGAGAACGACGAACTGCAGTTGGCGACCTGGATCGTCGACTGGGACCGCCGCCTGAAAATGACCCGCTGCTTTCAGCTCAAGCGTCCTGCCGACAACCTGACGCTATTACGCGCGCAAACCACCTTTGTCTGCATCGAACTGTCCAGTGGGCGACCCAAGCGCATGCCTGCCGAGTTCATCGAGGGCTATGGCGCAGCCATCTCTGACAGCGCCGTTCCCAATCCGCACGTCGGGCAGTAAACTGGCGGACTTTTTTTCGAGTGTGACCCATGCAAATTGCTCTGGCGCCCATGGAGGGGTTGGTCGACGACATCCTGCGTAATGTGCTGACGAAAGTCGGCGGCATCGACTGGTGCGTGACCGAATTCATCCGGGTGTCCGAGCGTTTGATGCCGGCGCACTACTTCTACAAGTACGCTTCGGAGTTTCATAACGGCGCGAAGACTGACGCCGGTACGCCTTTACGGCTCCAGCTGTTGGGCTCCGATCCGGTGTGTCTGGCCGAGAATGCCGCGTTCGCCTGCGAGCTGGGCGCGCCGGTGCTGGACCTGAACTTCGGTTGCCCGGCCAAGACCGTCAACCGTTCCCGTGGTGGCGCAGTTCTGCTCAAGGAGCCGGAACTGCTGCACACCATTGTCAGCCAGGTGCGCCGTGCTGTGCCCAAAGACATACCGGTCACCGCCAAGATGCGTTTGGGCTACGAAAACACCGACCTGGCGCTGGATTGCGCCAGAGCGTTGGCTGACGGCGGGGCCGAGCAAATCGTCGTGCATGCGCGCACCAAGGTCGACGGCTACAAGCCGCCGGCGCACTGGGAGTGGATCGCGCGCATCCAGGAAGTGGTCAAGGTCCCGGTAGTTGCCAACGGGGAAATCTGGACCGTTGAGGATTGGCGGCGATGCCGCGAAATCTGCGGCGCGCGGGACATCATGATCGGTCGCGGGCTGGTGGCGCGCCCCGATCTGGCCCGGCAGATTGCTGCGGCGCAGAAGGGCGAAGAGGTCGTGCCAATGACCTGGGACGCGTTGCAGCCGATGCTGCGGGTCTTCTGGCAGGACTGTCTGGTGAAGATGACGCTGATTCAGGCACCGGGTCGGCTCAAGCAGTGGCTGGTGCTGCTGACCAAAAGCTACCCCGAGGCGATCCTGATGTTCAATACGTTGCGCCGCGAGACCGACTGCGATCGCATCAGCGTATTGCTGGGCTGCGCGCCCGGTTGCTTACCCAAAAGCTGATCCCGACGAACGGTCAAAAAAATCCTGAAAAAAGTCTCTTGAAAAGCGAAAGGCTGTCCCTATTTTGGTGATCAGGCGATGCCGAAAACGGGTCGCTTAAACCACTCGCTGATAAACAGGAGAATTGTTATGGCTACTGCATTTTCTCTGGCTCCACTGTTTCGCAACTCAGTGGGATTCGACCGCTTCAACGACCTCTTCGAGTCGGCGGCGCGAAATGAGACAACCAGCGGCTATCCGCCCTACAACGTCGAGCGGCACACCGATGACCATTATCGAATCGTGATCGCTGCAGCAGGCATGCAAGAGCAGGATCTCGAGTTGCAGGTTGAAAAAGGTGTGCTGACCGTGATCGGCAACAAGCGCGAGCAAGAAGCCGAAAACGTGACGTATCTGCATCAGGGTATTGCCCGGCGTGAATTCAAGCTGTCGTTCAGGCTGGCGGACAATATCGAGGTCAAAGGGGCCGATCTGTCTCACGGCCTGCTGAATATTGACCTGGTGCGCAACGTGCCGGAAGAAGCGAAACCGAAACGCATTCCGCTCAATAGCCAGAAAGCGCTGGAAAACTGATCCGTCAGGTGATGTTGAGTCAGCGGCACGTAACAGGGAAGGCGCCTCAGGGCGCCTTCCTTTTTTTCAGTCCTGATGTGCGGTTTGCTGCGCAGGCCGTTTGAGCTCCAGCAAGGACTCGAACTGCGGGCCTGGCAGCGGTTCGCTGAACAGATAGCCCTGATAGGTGTAGCAGCCGACTCTTTCAAGAAACGCCAGTTGCTCGGAGGTTTCCACGCCTTCCGCGATCACGTTCAGGTTGAGGCTCTGCGCCATGGCGACGATGGCGCGGATGATTTCTGCGTCATTGGGGTCGTTGGTGGCGTCCTGGACGAAGGACTGGTCGATCTTCAGCGTATCCACCGGCAAGCGCTTGAGATAGGTCAGGGACGAATAGCCGGTGCCGAAATCATCCATCGCAAAGCTGACGCCCAGCGCCTTGAGGCTGAGCATCTTGAGAATGGTGTCGTCCAGATTCTGGATGACGATACCTTCGGTGATTTCCAGCTTGAGCATGGACGCCGGCAACTGGTGCAGCGTCAGGCTGCGCTCCACGCGCTCGATGAAATCGTGCTGGAGAAACTGCCGCGGGCTGATATTGACACCCATCAGGAATTTGTTTTCCGGGATCAGCCCTTGTCTTAACAGCAGGCCGCCGGTTTTGCAGGCTTCATTCAGAATATGGCTGCCGACCTCCAGAATCATCCCGCTTTCTTCAAGTATCTGCACGAACTGATCGGGCGCCAGCAAGCCGTATTCCGGGTGTTGCCAGCGCAGCAGGGCCTCGGCGCCGGTGATGTATTCGTTGCGACAGTCGACCTGGGCCTGGAAGTGCAGGTGAAATTCGTTGCGGGTCAGGGCCAGGCGCAAGTCATTTTCCAGGCGCAGACGCTGGCTGACGGCCTGTTGCATGGACACATGGAAAAACTGTGAAGCGTTACGCCCGCAATCCTTGGCCCGATATAGAGCGATATCGGCGCGCTTGAGCAGATCGGCCGGGGTCAGGCCATCATCCGGAATCAGCACCACGCCGATGCTCGGGGTGACCTGCAGGCGATGGCCGTCGAGAAACATCGGCTCGGCCAGCAGGTTGCGCAGGTTGTCGGCCAGCTCCCGCACTTGTCGGGTGACCTCGTCCTGCGAGCCTTCCAGGCCGCAGATCAATACCACGAATTCGTCGCCGCCCAAGCGCGCCACGGTGTCTTCCTGGCGCACGCTGGCTTCCAGGCGCGCGGCGATGATGCTCAGAACGCTGTCGCCCACCGGATGGCCGAGCGAGTCATTGATGTGCTTGAAATGGTCCAGATCGAGAAACAGCAGGGCGCCGCGCAGGTTCTGGTGCTGAAGCAGCGACACCTGCTGGCTCAGGCGGTCGAGCAGCAGTGCGCGATTGGGCAGCCCGGTCAGCGGGTCGTGATAAGCCAGGTGCTGAATCTGCGCCTGGGCATTTTTAAGCGCGCCGATGTCGCGGGCGTTCATCAGCAGGCAAGCGGTGTTGTTCAGGGTGATGAACTCGACCGATATATCCAGCACCAGCGGCGCGCCATGCTTGTCCCGACCGTCCATTTCGCGGTGATGCACGCGGCCTTTCTGGCGCAGTTCTTCAAGCATGTGTTCGCGCTGCAAGGTGTCGGTCCAGATGCCGACTTCATGCGCTGTACGGCCAAGCACTTCCTGGGCGCTGAAACCGGTCAGGCGGCTGAAGCCATCGTTGACCTCGACGTAGCGGCCCGAGTCGATTTCAGTGATGGTGATCGAGTCGGGGCTTGAATGAAACGCCTTGGCAAATTTTTCCTCGCTGGCCTCCAGGGCGACCTGAGCGCACTGTTGGGTAATGTCCATCAGGGTGCCGGACAGCCTGACGGGCTGGCCCTGTTCATCCCGATAAATCCGCGCGCGGCCTTCAAGCAGGCGTGACGTGCCGTTCTTCAATTGAAACCGGTAGGTGACTTGCAGGCAGTCCTGCCCGGTTTCGAGTGCCGCAGCGTAGATTGCACGCATGCGACGGCGTTCTTCGGCGGGCAGGCTGCCGAAGAACTGCCCGCCAGACTGGTCGACGGGCAGTGCCGGCATGCCGTGCAACAGCGCCGCGCGTGCCGAAGCCTGCAGCCGGTTGCGGACGATATCCAGATCCCAGGTGCCCATTTGCGCCAGGTCCAGTGCCAGCTCCAGGCGATCACGGGTTTCCTGCAGGGCCCGCTCTGCGTCTTTCAGCGACAGCCTGGCAGAGGCCGTCTGTACGGTGGTTTTCGGCGCGGCGTTATCCGGTGGGTTGGGCATGTTATCCGAGCCTTTGATCGATGGAGCCGCCAGAGCGATCTGTCTGCGGCCTGCAGCCTCTATTCACTGTGTCTGCGCATCGAGCAGTTTCATGAATGCCCGTGCCGCATTCGATAGCGTGCGTTCGGTGTGCAGGATGTAGCCTAGCTGGCGATTGAGCTGTACGCCCGGCAGCGGAATGCGCGCCACCTGCTCGTCGAGCATGGTGCGCGGCAGAACGCTCCAGGCCAGGCCTATGGAAACCATCATTTTGATGGTCTCCATATAGTTGGTGCTCATGGCGATGTTGGGCTTGAGGCCCTGGGCCTCGCACAAGCCGCTGACAATGTGATGGGTAAACGTGTTACCGCCGGGAAATACCGCCGGATAGCGCACAATATCCTCCAGCTTCATCGGGCCGCTGTTGGCCAGCGGGTGCTCGGGTGCAGCGACGAAATCCAGCGGATCGTCCCATACGGGCACGGCGCGGATCAGTGCATGCGGCTCGGGCGCCAGTGTAATGACTGCCAACTCGGCGCGCCCGTGAAGAATTTCTTCATAAGCGATTTCCGAATCCAGGAACTGAATGTCCAGTGCAACCTTCGGGTAAGTGCGGGTAAAGGCCCGTAATATCGGCGGCAAACGGTGCAGGCCGATGTGATGGCTGGTCGCCAGAGTCAGCCGCCCGGTGACTTCCCCGGTCAGGTTGGTCAGTGCCCGGCGGGTGTCATCCAGCACGTTGAGAATCTGGTAGGCGCGTGGCAGCAGGGCGCGTCCGGCCTCGGTCAGACTGACTTCGCGGCCCAGGCGATCGAACAGGCGCACGTTGAGTTGCTGCTCCAGACCGGCGATGCGCTTGCTGATGGCCGGTTGGGTCAGGTAAAGGCGTTCGCCTGCCCCGGAGAAACTGCCGGTCTCGGCAATGGCGATGAAGGCATTGAGGTTGGCCAGGTCCATGGTCAGATTCCAGTTGGTTATCCAAAGTATGAAAATTATGAATTTGAGTTATTTAAGCATATTCCATAGGATGACCGCACAAGCCAAAGGGTCATCGCCACGATTGCCCAAGGCATAGAAACAAGCTGATGAGGAAGTACGTCCGATGGCCGGGAAAACGCTCTACGACAAGCTCTGGGATTCGCATTTGGTCAAACAGCGCGACGACGGTTCGGCGCTGATCTACATTGACCGTCATATCATCCATGAAGTGACCTCGCCGCAGGCGTTCGAAGGTCTGCGGCTGGCGAAGCGCAAGCCGTGGCGGATCGACTCGATCATCGCCACGCCTGACCATAACGTGCCGACCACGGCCGAACGCAAGGGTGGCATCGGTGCCATCGAGGATCAGGTGTCGCGCTTGCAGGTGCAGACCCTCGACGACAACTGCGACGAGTACGGCATCACCGAATTCAAGATGAATGACCCGCGCCAGGGCATCGTCCATGTGATCGGCCCGGAGCAGGGCGCAACCCTGCCAGGCATGAGCGTGGTCTGCGGCGACTCGCACACCTCTACCCACGGTGCATTCGGTGCGCTGGCCCACGGTATCGGCACTTCCGAGGTCGAGCACGTGCTCGCCACCCAGTGCCTGGTCGCCAAGAAAATGAAGAACATGCTGGTCTCGGTCGAAGGGCAATTGCCGTTCGGCGTGACGGCCAAGGACATCGTGCTGGCAGTGATTGGCAAGATCGGCACCGCAGGCGGTAACGGTTACGCCATCGAGTTCGCCGGCAGCGCGATTCGCGACCTGTCGATCGAAGGGCGCATGACCATCTGCAACATGTCCATCGAAGCGGGTGCCCGGGTCGGCATGGTGGCCACCGACGAGAAGACCGTCGAGTACGTCAAAGGCCGTCCGTTCGCACCCAAGGGCGCGGAGTGGGACCTCGCTGTCGAAGCCTGGAAGGACCTGGTGTCCGACCCGGACGCTGTGTTCGATACCGTGGTCAGGCTGGACGCCGCACAGATCAAGCCGCAGGTCAGCTGGGGCACCTCGCCGGAAATGGTCCTCGCGGTCGATCAGAACGTGCCGGACCCTGCGCAAGAGCCGGATCTGGTCAAGCGCGGCTCCATCGAACGTGCGCTCAAGTACATGGGCCTGAAAGCCAATCAGCCGATTACCGATATCCAGCTGGACCGGGTATTCATCGGTTCCTGCACCAACTCGCGCATCGAAGATTTGCGTGCTGCTGCGGATGTCGCCAAGGGCCGCAAGGTGGCTTCAACCATCAAGCAGGCCATCGTGGTGCCGGGTTCGGGGCTGATCAAGGCGCAGGCCGAGAAGGAAGGGCTGGACAAGGTGTTCATCGAAGCCGGCTTCGAATGGCGTGAACCGGGCTGCTCCATGTGCCTGGCGATGAACCCGGACCGCCTGGGTTCCGGCGAGCATTGCGCGTCGACCTCCAACCGTAACTTCGAAGGTCGTCAGGGCGCCGGTGGCCGGACGCATCTGGTGAGTCCGGCGATGGCCGCTGCCGCTGCAGTGAATGGCCGTTTCATCGATGTTCGCGACCTGATCCAGCACTGAGGAGTCCCGTATGAAAGCCTTTACCCAGCACCATGGCCTGGTCGCTCCTCTGGATCGTGCCAATGTCGACACCGACCAGATCATTCCCAAGCAGTTTCTCAAGTCGATCAAGCGCACGGGTTTTGGCCCGAACCTGTTCGATGAATGGCGTTATCTGGATGTCGGCCAGCCGTATCAGGACAACTCCAAGCGCCCGCTGAACCCTGACTTCGTGCTCAATCATGAGCGGTATCAGGGTGCCAGCGTGCTGTTGGCCCGGGAGAACTTCGGTTGCGGTTCCAGCCGCGAACACGCGCCTTGGGCACTGGAAGAGTACGGTTTCTGCGCAATCATTGCGCCGAGCTACGCGGACATCTTCTTCAATAACAGCTTCAAGAACGGCTTGTTGCCGATCATCCTGTCCGAGGAAGACGTTGATCAACTATTCAAGCAGGTGGAAGCCTCGCCCGGTTATCAGTTGAGTATCGATCTGCAGGCGCAGACCGTGACCCGTCCGGATGGCAAGGTCCTGAGCTTTGAAATCGATGCGTTCCGCAAGCATTGCCTGCTCAATGGTCTGGACGACATCGGCCTGACGCTGATGGACGCCGAGGCCATCGCCGGTTTCGAGAGCAGGCACCGCGCCAGCCAGCCGTGGTTGTTCCGCGACTGATCGATTGATCGATCGACAGCGGATGCATGTTTGCCAGTAAGGTGTAATTGCGCCTTGCTGGCAAAAGTGTTTTGGCCGGACGCTAAATTTTCTGTGGTATTGAGCGTTTCAAGCAGGCGTTGTCAAAGACGCCGATGCACAAAATCGAGGATGTTATGAGCAAGCAGATTCTGATTCTCCCAGGTGACGGTATTGGTCCGGAAATCATGACCGAAGCGGTCAAGGTGCTGGAGCTGGCCAACGAAAAGTATCAACTGGGCTTTGAATTGACCCACGACGTGATCGGCGGCGCGGCCATCGACAAGCACGGCGTGCCGCTGGCCGATGAAACCCTGGAGCGTGCCCGTGCGGCCGACGCCGTGCTGCTCGGCGCAGTCGGCGGACCGAAATGGGACACCATCGAGCGTGACATCCGTCCTGAGCGCGGTCTGCTGAAAATCCGTTCGCAACTGGGCCTGTTCGGCAACCTGCGTCCGGCGATCCTTTATCCGCAACTGGCCGACGCGTCGAGCCTGAAGCCGGAAATCGTCGCCGGCCTGGATATCATGATCGTTCGCGAGCTGACCGGTGGCATCTATTTCGGCGCGCCACGCGGCACGCGGGTGCTGGATAATGGCGAGCGTCAGGCTTACGACACGCTGCCTTACAGCGAAAGCGAGATCCGCCGCATTGCCAAGGTCGGTTTCGACATGGCCATGGTGCGTGGCAAGAAGCTCTGCTCGGTGGACAAGGCCAACGTGCTGGCGTCCAGCCAGCTGTGGCGCGAAATCGTCGAGCAGGTCGCCAGGGATTACCCTGAAGTCGAACTGAGCCACATGTACGTCGACAACGCTGCCATGCAACTGGTGCGTGCACCCAAGCAGTTCGATGTGATCGTGACCGACAACCTGTTCGGCGACATCCTCTCCGATCAGGCATCGATGCTCACCGGCTCCATCGGCATGCTGCCGTCGGCCTCGCTGGACACGGCCAACAAGGGCATGTACGAGCCATGTCACGGTTCGGCGCCGGACATCGCCGGCAAAGGCATCGCCAACCCGTTGGCGACCATTCTCTCGGTGTCGATGATGCTGCGTTACAGCTTCAATCTGACCGATGCGGCCGATGCCATCGAAAAGGCTGTCAGCCTGGTTCTGGATCAGGGTATCCGCACCGGCGACATCTGGTCGGAAGGCAAAGTCAAAGTCGGTACGCAGGAAATGGGCGATGCGGTAGTCGCCGCGCTGCGGAATCTGTAATCTCTCTGGCCCGCCGCCTGCTGTGTACGCGCAGAGCGGCGGTCCCACTTTTATTCAAGGTGTAGTTGCGATGAAACGTGTAGGTCTGATCGGTTGGCGTGGCATGGTCGGTTCCGTGCTCATGCAGCGGATGCGGGAAGAGCAGGACTTCGATCTCATTGAGCCGGTGTTCTTCACTACTTCCAATGTCGGTGGCCAGGCGCCTTCGGTGGGCAAGGATGTTGCGCCCCTGAAAGATGCCTACAGCATCGACGAGCTGAAAACCCTGGACGTGGTGCTGACCTGCCAGGGTGGCGACTACACCAATGAGGTGTTCCCCAAGCTGCGCGAAGCGGGCTGGCAGGGTTACTGGATCGATGCGGCGTCCAGCCTGCGCATGCAGGATGATGCGGTCATCGTGCTTGACCCGGTGAACCGCAAGGTCATCGACCAGCAACTGGACGCGGGCACCAAGAACTATATCGGTGGCAACTGCACCGTCAGCCTGATGCTGATGGGGCTGGGCGGCCTGTTCGATGCCGGTCTGGTCGAGTGGATGAACGTCATGACCTATCAGGCGGCCTCCGGCGCCGGCGCGCAGAACATGCGTGAGCTGATCAGGCAGATGGGCGCGGTGCATGCTTCGGTGGCCGATGATCTGGCCAACCCGGCCAGCGCCATTCTGGACATCGACCGCAAGGTGGCTGAAGCCATGCGCAGCGAGTCGTTCCCTACCGAGAACTTCGGCGTACCGCTTGCGGGCAGCCTGATCCCGTGGATCGACAAGGCCCTGCCAAACGGCCAGAGCCGCGAAGAGTGGAAAGGCCAGGCCGAGACCAACAAGATCCTCGGTCGCTTCAAGAGCCCGATCCCGGTGGACGGCATCTGCGTGCGCATCGGCGCCATGCGTTGCCATAGCCAGGCGCTGACCATCAAGCTGAACAAGGATGTGCCGATTGCGGACATCGAAGGTTTGATCAGCCAGCACAACCCGTGGGTCAAGCTGGTGCCGAACAACCGCGAAGCCAGCATGCACGAGCTGAGCCCGACCGCCGTGACCGGCACCATGAGCATTCCGGTAGGGCGTCTGCGCAAACTCAACATGGGTTCGCAGTACCTGGGCGCTTTCACCGTGGGTGACCAGCTGTTGTGGGGCGCTGCGGAGCCGCTGCGTCGCATGCTGAGAATCCTGCTGGAGCGTTGAGGCTTCGGTTTCACAGCCAACCCGCTTCCTGAAAGGGAAGCGGGTTTTTTAATGGCTGATACTTTTGGTTGATCGCCCTTTGTCCCTATATATGGGATTGAAATTTACATATTGAGATAAGTGTAACAACGGGTTTATAGTCGTCCTGCACTCACTTCCAAAAAAACAACAGGTGACGCAATGCAGGCGCAATTGATCGCGCTCGATTGGGGGACAACCTCACTTCGTGCTTATCGACTTGGCGAACATGGCCAGGTACTGGAACAGCGCGCGTTGAGCGCGGGCATCATGCAGTTGCCAACCACGCCGCGGCTGATCGCGGGGCAGTTCTGCAGTGACGGTTTCGAACTGGCCTTCGACCAGGCGTGCGGCGACTGGCTCGATGCCCAGCCGGATCTGCAGGTGATTGCCTGCGGCATGGTCGGCAGCGCGCAGGGCTGGCGCGAGGCGGCTTATCGGGAAACGCCGGCCAGCGTCAACGAGCTGAGCGCAGCGTTGCAGACGGTACGCAGCGTGCGCGGCGTGACGGTGCACATCATCCCCGGCGTCCTGCAGCGCTCGACCCTGCCCAACGTCATGCGTGGCGAAGAAACCCAGGTGCTGGGTGTGCTGGCAGGGCTCGAAGACGGGCAGGGCAGCCAGCCGCTGCTGATCGGTCTGCCGGGCAGCCACTCCAAATGGGTGCAGGTAGAGCGCGGTCGCATCGTTCACTTCGATACCTTCATGACCGGTGAGGTTTACGCCGCGCTCTGCGCCCACACCATTCTCGGGCGCACCATGCAGCCTGCCGAGGCGTTCGATGAGCAGGCCTTTGACCGCGGCTTGTCGATTGCCCTGTCCGACGCGGGCTCCGCCGGGCCACTGTCGACTATTTTCAGCACGCGAACGCTCGGCCTGACCGGGCAATTGAGTGCCAGCGCGCAACCTGACTATCTTTCCGGCCTGTTGATTGGCCATGAACTGGGCGCCATCGCCAGGCTGCATCTGCACAACCACGAACAATTGCCTGCGGTGATCCTCATCGGCAGCGATTCGCTGTGCACGCGCTATGCACGCGGGCTGGCCGTTTGTGGCTTTCCCGGGGTGACATTGGCCGAGCAGGCGACCGAGCGCGGCCTCTGGCAGGTCGCCGTGCAGGCTGGCCTGATCGCGCGCCGCTCGTCCCAACACATTCGAGAGGTTTGACATGCTCAAGCAAGCATTGAAAGAAAATGGTCTGGTCGCGATTCTGCGCGGCTTGCGTCCCGAAGAAGCGCCTGCCATGGGCGATGCGCTGTACGAAGCGGGTTTTCGGGTCATCGAAGTGCCGCTCAACTCTCCGCAACCGTTCGACAGCATCCGCCTGTTGCGACAGCAGTTGCCTGCCGATTGCCTGATCGGTGCTGGCACTGTGCTCACCCCTGAGCAGGTGACTCAGGTCAAGGACGCCGGCGGGCAAGTGATCGTCATGCCGCACAGCGACGCCAAGGTGCTGCGTGCGGCCAAGGCGGCCGGGCTATTCCTGTCGCCAGGCGTCGCGACGCCGACCGAAGCCTTTGCGGCACTGGCCGAAGGCGCCGATGTGCTCAAGCTGTTTCCTGCCGAGCAGATGTCGCCGGCGGTGGTCAAGGCGTGGCTGGCGGTCTTGCCCAAGGGCACGATTCTGCTGCCGGTCGGTGGTATCTCGCCGGACAACATGAAGGTATTTCTCGACGCCGGTGTGAAGGGGTTTGGTCTGGGCTCCGGGCTGTTCAAACCTGGCATGAGCGTCGCAGACGTCACCGAGCGTGCCCAGGCCTATGTGGCGGCCTGGAAGCAGCACAGCGCAGCGCTTGCAGACTGACCGGCGCAGCAGATGCCGCCGTGCAGTAGCCGCTATCCAATAAGAGAATCAACAAGAGAAACCGCACCCATGAAAATCACCAAACTCACCACGTTCATCGTTCCGCCGCGCTGGTGCTTCCTCAAGGTCGAGACCGACGAGGGCGTTGTCGGCTGGGGCGAGCCAGTGGTCGAAGGCCGCGCGCATACCGTCGCCGCTGCCTTGGAAGAGCTGTCCGATTACCTGATCGGCAAAGACCCGCGCAACATCGAAGACATCTGGACGGTGCTGTATCGCGGCGGCTTCTACCGCGGCGGCGCGATCCACATGAGTGCGCTGGCCGGCATCGATCAGGCGTTGTGGGACATCAAGGGCAAGGCGCTGGGTGTGTCGGTCAGCGACCTGCTCGGCGGTCAGGTGCGTGACAAAATTCGCGTCTACTCGTGGATTGGCGGTGATCGGCCCGCCGACACGGCGCGCGCCGCCAAGGAAGCGGTGGAGCGCGGTTTTACGGCGGTGAAGATGAATGGCACCGAAGAGCTGCAGTTTCTCGACACCTTCGACAAGGTCGACCTGGCGCTGGCCAACGTGGCCGCCGTGCGTGATGCGGTGGGGCCGAATGTCGGCATCGGTGTGGACTTCCACGGCAGGGTCCACAAGCCGATGGCCAAGGTGCTGATGAAAGAGCTGGACCCGTACAAGCTGATGTTCATCGAAGAGCCGGTGCTCAGCGAGAACTATGAAGCACTGAAGGAACTGGCGCCGCTGACCAGTACGCCGATTGCGCTGGGCGAGCGGCTGTTCTCGCGCTGGGACTTCAAGCGCGTATTGAGCGAAGGCTACGTCGACATCATCCAGCCGGATGCCTCGCACGCCGGTGGCATTACCGAAACCCGCAAGATCGCCAACATGGCTGAAGCCTACGACGTCGCACTGGCGTTGCACTGCCCGCTGGGGCCTATCGCGCTGGCGGCGTGCCTGCAACTGGACGCGGTTTGCTACAACGCCTTCATCCAGGAGCAGAGCCTGGGTATCCACTACAACGAAAGCAACGACCTGCTCGATTACGTCAAACACCCGGAAGTCTTCGACTACGACAAAGGCATGGTCAAGATCCCCAACGGCCCCGGCTTGGGCATCGAAATCAACGAAGAATACGTCATCGAACGCGCCGCCATCGGCCACCGCTGGCGCAACCCGATCTGGCGTCATGCGGATGGCAGTTTTGCGGAGTGGTAGAACAGCAAATCCGCTAGCCATCTTTTCGGCGCTCTGCGCTCATTGCCATACATAAGTCCTGAAGAGCCTGGAAAATGGGCGTTCAGGCTTCTGCCCGCAGGGCGTGGGAGCGAACTTGTTCGCGAAAAGGCCGACATGTTCTCTGAAAATGTTTCGTTTGAACAATTGTCTTCGCGAACAAGTTCGCTCCTACGGCCTTCGGCCAGAATCAAAAGCGCACTTGCGTATAACGATGAGCGCTCTGCGTGGGAACGAGAATCGGCGTGCCTTCAGCTCGGTTATATCGAAATACAGACCTCAATAAATCCAACAAGAGGCTACATTCCATGCGCACTCGAACTCTGGAGGGTGCGGCATCCCTGGTGACGCCGTCCCGCAAACGTTTCTTTATCATGGTGCTGCTGTTCATCACCGTAGTGATCAACTACCTGGACCGCAGCAACCTGTCGATTGCCGCACCAGCGCTGACCTCCGAACTGGGCCTTGACCCGGTGCATGTCGGGCTGATCTTTTCCGCGTTCGGCTGGACCTACGCCGCCATGCAACTGCCCGGGGGCTGGCTGGTGGACCGCGTGCCGCCGCGCATTCTCTACACCGCAGCCCTGCTGCTGTGGTCCATCGCGACCATCATGCTCGGCTTCGCCGCCAGCTTCATCGCCCTGTTCGTACTGCGCATGGCGGTTGGTGCGCTGGAAGCGCCTGCTTATCCGATCAACAGCCGCGTGGTCACCACCTGGTTTCCCGAGCGCGAGCGGGCTACCGCCATCGGCGTCTACACCTCCGGGCAGTTCGTCGGCCTGGCGTTTCTGACCCCGGTACTGGCCTGGCTGCAGGCGCACTACGGCTGGCACATGGTGTTTGTCGCTACCGGTGGAGTCGGCGTGTTGTGGGCGTTGATCTGGTACACGGTGTATCGCGAGCCACGTGATTTCAATGGCGTCAATCAGCAGGAAATCGAACTGATCCAGGAGGGCGGCGGGCTGGTGGACATCCAGAAGGACGTCGAAAAACAGAAGCAGGCGTTCAGCTGGCTGGACCTGGGTATTGTGTTGAGCAAGCGCAAGCTGTGGGGCATCTACCTGGGGCAATTCTGCCTGAACTCCACGCTGTGGTTTTTCCTGACCTGGTTCCCGACCTACCTGGTGAAATACCGGGGCATGGACTTCATCAAATCGGGCCTGCTGGCGTCGTTGCCGTTCCTCGCCGCGTTTGTCGGTGTGCTGTGCTCGGGCTTCTTCTCCGACTGGCTGATCCGTCGCGGGCATAGCGTAGGCTTTGCGCGCAAGTTGCCGATCATTGCCGGGCTGCTGATCTCGACCTCGATCATCGGTGCCAACTTCGTCGACTCCACGCCGCTGGTGATCACCTTTCTGGCGCTGGCGTTCTTCGGCAACGGTCTGGCGTCGATCACCTGGTCGCTGGTCTCGACCCTGGCGCCAGCGCGCCTGCTGGGCCTGACCGGTGGCACGTTCAACTTCATCGGCAACCTCTCTGCCATCGCCACCCCGATCGTGATCGGCTTTCTGGCGTCGGGAGACTCGTTTGCGCCTGCCATTACCTACATATCGGTCCTGGCACTGCTGGGCGCGCTGTCTTACATCCTGCTGGTAGGGAAGGTGGAGCGTATCGAGCTCTGATGTCGACGCGTCTGGACACTGGCGGTGATAATGCCGCCCGTTTTCGATCCGAACCCTTTTGATCCGAGCAAGGTTTTTCATGCATAACGATTCGATCACTCCTGAAAAGACTATCGGCAAGGAATCCGTACCCACCGGGACCCAGACCTTGCTGCGCGGGCTGGGGGTGGTGCAGGCGGTTGCCGGTGGCGCACGGGACCTCAAGGAGATCGCCCGGCTGATCGGCACCACGCGCAGTACCACGCACCGTCTGGCCAGTTGCCTGGTCGAGGAGCGTTACCTGCGCATCGTTCCTCAGGTGGGCTATCTGCTTGGGCCGAAATTGATCGAGCTGGGGTTTCAGGCGCGTGAAGAAGTGCCCCTGGCGATGCTGGCCCGGCCGTATCTGGATCGCTTGTCGGAGCTGACCGGCGATACCGTGCATCTGGCGGTGCGGGAAGGGGATGACGTGCTCTATCTGCACAAGAATCCCGGTCGCAATGGTCCGGAAATGCGTTCGCGGGTCGGGCATCGGATGCCGCTGGTGCGCACCGGTATCGGCAAGGCACTGCTGCTGGACAGTGCTCAGTCCGAGTGGCAACGGCTGTATGAAATCAGCATGCCGAGCACAGGCAGAAATCCGCTATGGCCTGCTCATGAGCAGCAAACCTGGGAGCAGTTGAAGGCGCGGCGGGAGGAGTATGTACAAGGAGGGTATGCATTCGATCTGGAGGACAACGAACCGTCGATCCGTTGTGTCGCAGCGCCGGTACGTGATGCCAGCAAACAGATCGTTGCCGGCATCAGTGTCGCCAGTACCGTGCCCTACATGCCGCTGGAGAAGATGGCCGAGCTGGTTCCGCTGATCAAAACCATCGCGGCGGAACTCTCGGCCGATCTCGGCGGCTGATCGACAGTCGATCAGGCCTTCAGCGTGGCCATGTCGATCACGAAGCGGTACTTCACGTCACCGGCCAGCATGCGCTCGTAGGCTTCGTTGATGTTGCGGATATCGAGCATTTCGATGTCGCAGGTGATGTCGTTCTCGGCGCAGAAATCCAGCACTTCCTGAGTTTCCGCGATACCGCCGATCAACGAACCGGCCAGCACGCGGCGGCTCATTACCAGATTGGCTGCGTGTACTGGTGGCTCGATCGGCTCGATCAGGCCGACCAGAATGTGGGCGCCATCGAAACGCAGGGTTTCCAGGTAGGGGTTCAGGTCGTGCTGCACCGGAATGGTGTCGAGCAGGAAGTCGAAGTGCCCGGCAGCAGCCTTCATCTGTTCGGCATCGGTGGACACGATCACATGATCGGCGCCTTGACGATGTGCTTCCTGAGCCTTGGCGGCGGAGCGGGTGAACAGGGTCACTTCAGCGCCCATGGCCTTGGCGAACTTGATGCCCATGTGGCCCAGGCCGCCCATGCCCAGAATGCCGACCTTGTCGCCCGCCTTGACGCCGTAGTGCTTGAGCGGCGAATAGGTGGTGATGCCTGCGCAGAGAATCGGCGCAGCAGCGGCCGGATCGAGTTTTTCCGGGACGCGCACGACGAAGTGCTCGGCGACCACGATGCTGTTCGAGTAACCGCCCATGGTGTTGCTGCCGTCCACGCGATCCGGCGTGGCGTAAGTCATGGTCGGGCCTTCCAGGCAGTACTGCTCGAGGTCCGACTTGCAGGCCGAGCATTCACGGCATGAATCGACCATGCAGCCGACACCGACCATGTCACCGACCTGGTATTGGGTTGCACTGCTGCCGGTGGCAGTGACGCGACCGACAATTTCGTGGCCCGGCATCAGCGGGTAGACGGCAATGCCCCATTCGTTGCGTGCCTGGTGAATATCGGAGTGGCAGACGCCGCAATAAAGGATTTCGATGGCAACGTCGTCGGCACGCAGAGCGCGACGTTCGAAGGTCATCGGGGCGAGGGGAGCGGTAGCTGACTGTGCGGCGTAACCGATAGCTGTGTACATGTTTGACCTCGCAAGGTGTGACGGAAGAGAGGCGAACCATTGTCCTGATACGGGCCCTTCGCGGCTATGGTGAATCCTCCGTGTTTCATGCCTATTCCTCCGGCCTGATATTTCAGGGTCGGCGCTGAGGCGCAAATCTGCGATGATACGGCTGTCTGTTTCTCTGTCAGGCTGTGCCCATGACCTTACCTGTTATGCCGGATGGCAATGCCACCCTTGTTTCCCTGATCCAGCCGCTGGCGGTGCGCCCGGGGTTTGTCGCTACGCCGTTGCCGGAGGTCCGCGTGCTTTCGGCGTTTGGTTATGTCGCCAGCAGCCCGCAGATCTACGAGCCGAGCCTGATGATCGTGGTGCAGGGCAGCAAGGTCGCGTGCCTGGGGCCGCGTACGTTCGAATACGGCACCGGGCATTACCTGATTCAGGCGCTCTCTGTGCCGTTCAAGTGCGAAACCTTTGCCAATCCGGAAAAGCCGCTTTACGGTGTTTCAGTGGCCATCGACCGGGTATTGCTCGGTGAGCTGGTGCAGGCGATGGGCCCGGTCACTGGACACGAGAGTCAGGTGCAGACACCGGAATCCATGACCTCGGTGCGCATCGACAACACCATGCGTGACAGTGTCGAGCGTCTGCTGCGTTGCCTGCATGATCCGCTGGAGTGCCAGGCCATGGGCCAGGCACGGATTCGCGAGGTGCTGTACACCGCGCTGCGTGGACCGCAGTCCGGGGTGTTGCGTGCACTGGTCGAACAGCAGGGGCAGTTTGCGCGAATTGCCTCGGCCGTGACCTATCTGCATGAGCATTATGACCACGCGCTGAACGTCGACACGCTGGCCAGTTGCGCGAACATGAGCACGTCGACCTTTCATGAACATTTCAAGCGCAGCACGCTGTTGTCGCCGGTGCAGTACCTCAAGCGCCTGCGCCTGCTCAAGGCTCAGCAATTGCTGGTGGCCGAGGGCCTGGGTGTGGCGCAGGTCGCGCTGAAGGTCGGCTATCAAAGCGCGTCGCAGTTCAGTCGTGAATACAAACGTTACTTTGAGCGCAGACCGGGCGAAGAGGGATGTAGGGGTTAGCTGCAAGCTTCAAGCTGCAAGCTTCAAGATCAAAGCTTGTAGCTTGTAGCTTGTAGCTTGTAGCTTGTAGCTTACAACTTGCAGCTGCTTCACCTCACATATTCGGGTAGGTCGGGCCGCCAGCACCTTCCGGTGCCACCCAGGTGATGTTCTGCGACGGGTCCTTGATGTCGCAGGTCTTGCAGTGCACGCAGTTCTGCGCGTTGATCTGGAAGCGTTTCTCGCCGTCTTCCTTGGTGATGACTTCATACACGCCGGCCGGGCAGTAACGCTGAGCCGGCTCGTCATACAGCGGCAAGTTCTTGCTGATCGGGATGCTCGGATCGGTCAGCTTCAGGTGGCAGGGTTGTTCCTCTTCATGGTTGGTGCTGGAGAGGAATACCGAACTGAGCTTGTCGAAACTGAGCTTGCCGTCGGGTTTCGGGTAATCGATCTTCTTCGAGTCGGCTGCCAGCTTGAGGCAGGCGTAGTCCGGCTTGGTGTCATGCAGCGTGAACGGCAGCTTGCCACCGAAAATGTTCTGATCGATGAAGTTGAATGCGCCGCCCTTGATCGCGCCGTATTTGTGGATCGCCACGCCAAAGTTGCGGCTGGCGAACAGCTCTTCGTGCAGCCAGCTGGCCTTGAAGGCATCCACGTAGGAAGTCAGCACGTCGCCGCCTTCCTTGCCGGCCAGCAGCGCGTCGGCCACCGAATCGGCAGCCAGCATGCCGGACTTCATCGCCGTGTGGCTGCCCTTGATCTTGGCGAAGTTCAGCGTGCCCAGATCGCAGCCGATCAGCGCGCCACCGGGGAAAACCATTTTTGGCAGGGAGTTCAGGCCGCCCTTGGTGATCGCGCGGGCGCCGTAGCTGATGCGCTTGCCGCCTTCCAGGTATTGCTTGATGACCGGGTGATGCTTGTAGCGCTGGAATTCGTCGAACGGCGACAGGTACGGATTGCTGTAGGACAGGTCGACGATCAGACCCACCACTACCTGATTGTTTTCCAGGTGGTAGAGGAACGAGCCGCCCGGATTGTCATCGTTCAGCGGCCAGCCTGCGGTGTGAACCACCAGCCCCTGTTCATGTTTTGCCGGGTCGACTTCCCAGATTTCCTTGAGGCCGATAGCGTAATGCTGCACGTCGGCTTCGTCGTCGAGGTTGAAGCGCTTGAGCAGCTGCTTGCCGATGTGACCACGGCAGCCTTCGGCGAACAGCGTGTACTTGGCGCGCAGTTCCATGCCGGGGGTGTACAGGCCTTCCTTCGGATTGCCTTCGCGGTCGACACCCAGATCGCCGGTGACGATGCCGCGTACCACACCGTTCTCGTCGAACAGCGCTTCCTGGGCGGCAAAGCCCGGATAGATTTCGACACCGAGGTTTTCAGCCTGCTGAGCCAGCCAGCGGCACAGGTTGCCCAGCGAGATGATGTAGTTGCCATGGTTGTGCATGGTCTTGGGGACGAAAAAGTCCGGTATTTTCTGGGCTTTTTCGGCATCGCGCAGCATATAGATGTCGTCGCGCTTGACCGGCGTGTTGAGCGGGGCGCCCAGTTCCTGCCAGTTGGGGAACAGTTCATTCAGCGCGCGGGGCTCGAACACGGCACCGGAGAGGATGTGCGCACCGACTTCGGAGCCTTTTTCCACCACGCAGACGCTGATTTCCTGGCCAGCTTCAGCGGCCTTCTGTTTAAGGCGGCAAGCGGCAGAAAGCCCGGACGGGCCGGCTCCGACGATAACGACGTCGAATTCCATGTATTCGCGTTCCACAGGCTATCTCCTACTCTCAAGGCTCACGGTGTTTTTATGGGCACTGCTTTTTTAGTCGCTGCAGGCCGACGCATGGAGGTATTGAACCGCCCCGTCTTTTAATGGTTCGCATTATATCTACACCACTGCGCGGGTCCAATACAAACGTTTGTTTGAATCGGCCGCAGGCCAGATAAATCAAAGACACCAGACTCGGAACTGGCCGATTTGGCGTATTGACCGGAAAAGGCGTTGCGGTCAATATACGGGCGGTTTTGCGTTTGCCGTAGGCTGAAACGAGGTTCCCGGATTGCGGGCAATCTCTGAAAAGGCATCAGGCAGACGCGCTGCAGGCAACAGGTCAACGTCGCACGGCGCATTTTACACACCCAGCCGCTGCTTGACGGGTGACTCCCGGCTTTTATAGGGCTTTTTAAAGCCGTCCGAATGGCCTGCACGCATAGCGATTGCTTGTTGAGGACACATATCGATCGCCTGGTGCCGCCGGGCGACTTCTTTTCACCGGAGAGTGAGGAATCCATGAAGGTTCTTGTAGCTGTCAAACGAGTGGTCGACTACAACGTCAAGGTTCGCGTCAAGGCGGACAACTCCGGCGTCGATCTTGCCAACGTCAAAATGTCCATGAACCCGTTCTGCGAAATCGCCGTTGAAGAGGCGGTTCGTCTTAAAGAGAAGGGCGTAGCAAGCGAAATCGTCGTCGTCACCATCGGCCCGACCACCGCTCAGGAACAACTGCGTACCGCCCTGGCACTGGGTGCCGACCGCGCCGTGCTGGTCGAGTCCGCCGAGGAGCTGACTTCTCTGGCCGTGGCCAAGCTGCTCAAGGCCGTGGTCGACAAGGAGCAGCCGCAACTGGTGATCCTTGGCAAACAGGCCATCGACAGTGATAACAACCAGACCGGCCAGATGCTGGCTGCGTTGAGCGGCTACCCGCAGGGTACGTTCGCATCCAGGGTTGAAGTGACCGGTGACAAGGTTGCCGTGACCCGTGAAATCGACGGCGGCCTGCAAACCGTTTCCCTGAGCCTGCCAGCCATCGTGACCACGGACCTGCGTCTGAACGAGCCACGCTACGCTTCGCTGCCCAATATCATGAAGGCCAAGAAAAAGCCGCTTGAAGTGCTGACCCCGGATGCACTGGGCGTTTCCACGGCCTCGACCAACAAGACCCTCAAGGTCGAAGCGCCGGCTGCACGCAGCGCCGGCATCAAGGTCAAGTCGGTGGCTGAACTGGTCGAGAAACTGAAAAACGAAGCGAAGGTAATCTAAATGACGATCCTGGTTATCGCTGAACACGACAATGCGACCGTAGCCCCGGCTACGCTCAACACCCTTGCTGCTGCCCAGAAGATCGGCGGTGACATTCATTTGCTGGTGGCCGGTTCCGGCGTGAGCGCCGTTGCCGACGCCGCCGCCAAAATTGCCGGTGTGACGAAGGTCCTGGTGGCTGACCACGAAGCCTACGCGCACCAACTGCCTGAAAACATCGCTCCCCTGGTTGTAGAGCTGGCTGCGGGCCATAGCCATGTTCTGGCTGCGGCAACGTCCAATGGCAAGAACATCCTGCCGCGCGTCGCTGCGCAGCTGGATGTCGACCAGATCTCCGAGATCGTTTCGGTGGTGTCCGCCGACACCTTCACCCGTCCGATCTACGCCGGTAACGCCATCGCCACCGTGCAGTCGACGGCTGCGGTCAAGGTCATCACCGTACGTGCCACCGGCTTCGATCCGGTGGCTGCAGAGGGTGGCTCGGCCGCTGTTGAAGCGGTTTCGGCTGCTCACGATGCGGGCAAGTCCAGTTTTGTGGGTGAAGAACTGGCCAAATCCGATCGTCCGGAGCTGACAGCAGCGAAGATCGTCGTTTCCGGTGGTCGCGGCATGCAGAACGGCGACAACTTCAGGCACCTGTACACGCTGGCCGACAAGCTCGGTGCGGCAGTGGGTGCTTCCCGCGCTGCGGTCGACGCCGGTTTCGTACCCAACGACATGCAGGTCGGTCAGACCGGTAAGATCGTTGCGCCTCAGTTGTATATCGCGGTCGGTATTTCCGGTGCGATTCAGCATCTGGCCGGTATGAAGGATTCCAAGGTGATCGTTGCGATCAACAAGGATGAAGAGGCGCCGATCTTCCAGGTCGCCGATTACGGTCTGGTGGCTGACTTGTTCGAAGCCATCCCCGAGCTGGAGAAGCTGGTTTAAGCCACGCGCTTGCACTATAAAGAGAACCCGTTCGATTCGGGGTTCGCGCACCGGCGGTTTACGGTGCGCCTGCCCGGATCGAACGGGTTTTTTATTGGGTATCGAAAGGACTTCTCATGGTGCATTCCCGGCTGCTGTCTTCGCTTCTCTTCGGGCTGATCACGCTGCCGACGCTGGCCTTCGCCGCAGGCAAGTGCGAGCGTCTGATCGTGACTGGCAGCCCGGACGCGCCGCCTTATCTGTGGCGTGATCCCCAGGACCCGCGGCACCTGATGGGCGCCAATGCCGATCTGCTGACGCAGGCAGCAGGCGAGCTGGGTATCAAGGTCGAGTTTCTGTATGGCGGCAAGCGCAGTCAGGCACTCGAAGAAGTGCGCACCGGGCGCATGGACCTGCTGGCTGACGCACCGTTGAATGCCGCACAACTCGAAGCGCTGGATTACATTCATCCGCCGATCGTGCAGAACGAGATCATGGTCTGGACGCGTCACGATCACAGCGTGCCGTTCAATGCCGTCAGCGAGCTGCAGGGCCATCCCGGCGCCATGTCGGAAAAGACCCGTTTGACGCCTTCCTTTGATGCGCTGGCCAGACAGAATCTGACTCTGGAGCGCCTGCCTGCACTCACGCCTGCCTTTCAGAAGCTGGCCTTGGGTGAGGTGGATTACGTGCTTGCCGGGCGTTATGCCGGTATGGTTATGGTGCAGACGCTAGGTCTTTCCACAGACCTGACAGCGCAGCCGTTACCGGTCGATACACCGGGTTTTTACCTGGCCTTGTCGTTCAACTCGGCCTGCAATGAACCATGGTTGCGCGGACAGCTGGCGAAAAAGATGACAGAATCGGCCGCCTCTGGCCTTGCGGGCGATGTCATCAGGCACAACCTGGCATTGTGGAAAGCCCAACTGCTGCAGCCTGCCAGCGCCAGCGCACCCAACAAGTAGGGATGTTTTTGTGAGTATTCGTTTTTCAATTGCCGTCATGGCAATCGCCACGCTGGCCGGCTGCGCCAGTGATCCGGTACCAACCGAGCAGTTCAAACTGACCGAGCAGGCGCTGGAGCAGGCCAAGGCGGTCGGCGCCAGTGACGATCAACCCGAGATGGAAGTCGCTCAGGCCGGATTCGCCGAAGCCCGCGCCTCCATGGCAAGCCACGCCTACAAGGACGCGCGCATGAAAGCCGAGCAGGCCGAGCTTGATGCGCGCCTGGCCGAGGCGCGAGTGCTGACCCTCAAGAGCCAGGAGCAGATCAATCAGTTGAATACCCGCCTCAATCGCTTGCGCAAGCAGCTGGGGGGGGCGCAATGAAGCGTATTCCTCGTGTCCTGAGTGTGTGTCTGTTGCTGGGGGCGGCTGGCCTATACGGTTGTGCCGGTCACAAGGACAGTGGCCAGGCCTTGCAGCAGGCCAGTGCCGACTTCCAGAAGGTCAAGGAAGATACCGATGTGCTGCGCAGTGCGCCCAAGGATGTCATTCGCGCGGGTGAATCACTGGCCCGCGCCGAGCGTCTGTCCAGTTATCTGGGAAGCGGTGCCGATGTCGCTCACTACGCCTACCTCAGCAGCCGCTACAGCGAGATCGCGCGTGAGCACAGCAATCTGATGTTGAGCCAGGAGCGTCTGGCGAAAATGGACATGGAGCGTCAGCGTATGCAGCTGGCACTGCGTGAAGCCAAGCTGGCCAGCGCCCAGCAGCAGGGCCGTTGGCTGGAGGATCAGATTCTCAGCCTGGCCACCACCGAAACCGACCGCGGGCTGGTCATGACCCTGGGCGATGTGCTGTTCGACGCCGGACATGCCGAGCTGAAAAACTCGGCAAGTCGCACCATTCTCAAGGTTGTACAGTTTCTGCAGATCAACCCGCGCCGAGTGGTCCGTATCGAGGGTTATACCGACAGCACGGGCGATCGTCAGGAAAACCTGAAGCTGTCGAAAGACCGGGCACAAGCCGTCGCTGACGTGCTGATGGACCTGGGCATAGATGAAAAACGTATCCATGTCGAAGGCTATGGGCAGGAGTTTCCTGTGAATGCCAATACCTCCGAGCGGGGTCGCGCGCAAAACAGGCGTGTCGAGATCGTTTTCTCGGACGAAAAAGGTCAGCTGGGCGCAGCTCGCTGATAAAAAGCCGGTAAAAAGCCCGACGCCGGAAACGGCCTCGGGCTTTTTTGTCTTTAATCACGTTGATTATGGCGTTTCTGCCCGCGTTTATTTTCACTCAGCAAGCATCAATGCTGGCCTGATTTCAAACTGTTCCCGTACACTTCCGATCTGTGCCGGTTATTACGCATCTGTATGTTCAAAAATAATAAATCACCGGTCTTTTTGAGGCTGTGTCATGACCAATCTCTTGCTCTACCAGCGTATCGCTCAGCAGTTGGCCGAAGACATCCGTCGTGGTGTTTATCAGCCCGGCGAGCGTGTGCCGTCCGTTCGCAAAATGAGTTCGCAGCTCAACGTCAGCCATGCAACTGTATTGCAGGCTTACGCGAACCTTGAAGACCAGGGGCTGATCCGGGCACGTCCTCAGTCCGGCTATTACGTCCATCAAACGCCTGCGCTGACGGCATCGACCCCGGATATCGCGCGGGTCGAGCGGCCCGGCCTGGTTACACGCAGCAGCATTATCCAGCAGGTCCTCGAAGAGTCCCGCCGCGAAGGCGTGTTCGCCCTCGGGGCTGCGGTGCCCCATGTGGATTACCTGCCGGTACGCGCGCTGCATCAGCAACTGGCCAAGGTCACGCGTTTTCACAGTCCGCGGGCCTTCAGTTACATGTTCAGCCCCGGCTTCGAACCCTTGCGCAGGCAGGTCGCGATTCGTATGCGCGACGCCGGGGTGGTGGTCGATCCGTCTGAAGTGGTGATCACTCACGGCTGCGTGGATGCGCTGCAGATGGCCCTGCGGGTGCTGACCCGGCCCGGCGATCTGATAGCCGCCGAATCGCCAGCCTATTACGGGTTGCTGCAACTTGCCGACCTGCTGGGTTTGAAGGTCATCGAAATCCCCAGTGATCCGGCCACCGGCATCAGTCTTGAAGCCTTGCAGCTGGCGGCCAATCAATGGTCCATCAAGGCTCTGGTGCTGACCTCACGGCTGAGCAATCCACTGGGCGGCACCATGCCGGAGGAGCGGCAGAAAAATCTGCTGCGGCTCACCTCGGATTTCGATATCCAGGTGGTTGAAGACGACGTCTATGGCGAGTTGATGTTCGAAGTAGGGCGGACCAAGGCGCTCAAGGCGTTCGACCGGTTGGGGAGGGTGATTTACTGCTCGAGCTTCTCCAAGACCTTGTCGCCGGGTGTGCGCATCGGCTGGATGATAGCCGGCAAATACCAGGCGGAAATTCAGCGCCTGCAAACCTTCAGCACTCACTCGGCGTGCAGCGTCACGCAAATGGCTGTCGCGGCTTACCTCGAAAACGGCGGCTACGATCGGCACCTGCGCTTCATCCGTCTCGAATACCGCAAGAATCTCAGTGCCTATCAGCTGGCGGTGCAGCAGTTCTTCCCCGAAGGCACGCAGATGAGTCGTCCCGCGGGAGGCTTTATCCTCTGGGTCAGTCTGCCGGGCAGGGTCAACACCCAGGAGTTGCACGTGCGTGCGCTCGAGCAGGGCATCAGCATTGCGCCCGGATTGATTTTCAGTAACACCGAGCAGTTCAACCACTGTATTCGTTTGAATTGCGGCATGAAATGGAACAAGGAAGCCGAACGGGCCTTGATGACATTGGGGATTCTGGCCAAGCAGTTATGTCAGGAGGCTGTTCAGGCGTATTGATCGGCAAAGATTTTTGTCAATTCTTCGGAACTCTTGTCTTGTCAGGTTGGCCTCAAAAGGACAGCATGTGTTTCTTTCCGGCTTTTTGCCACTGTCTTGCCTGACTCTTTGCCTATGAATGTTTTTCGCTGTCTCGGATTGCTTGTCGTCGTACTTCTGAGTGGTTGTGACGCTCCGGACACCTCTGTGCCCAAACCCAAGGCCGAGGCGGTCATCACCGCGCCGGTATCGCCCGAGGTGCATCTGAAGACTGAGGCACCTGCGCAGGCAGTCGCCACCGATGCCAAGCAAATCAAGGCGCCGGACACCATGCATCAGCTGATGCCGGGCGTGCCTGTCGTGCCTGTGGTGGTCGGAAAGGAAAAATCAGAACCTGCAGCACCTCAGAGCGTCAAATCGGCGACTTCCGAAAAAACCTCTTCCAGGGTTGTGGCAGCCAAGGCGCCTGCGAGCAAGCGCAAGAACGCCAAGGATGCCAAGACCGCCAGCGTCAAGGATGTGCGAATCAAAGCACCCAGGCTGGACCTGAGCCTGCCTCCCGAGCTGGTCAAGGAGCTCGACCCGCCTGCCAAGGTGATTACCAACAAGCGCAAGCCGATATTGCCGCAGATGTTCAGCGACAAGGGCGATTCTGCGAACCCCGGCCCGTTCGAGCTCGAGGGGCGATTGCTGACCAACGAAATGCAATTGCAGATGCGTAATGACAACCGTCGCGATGTAGAAGGTGCTGCGCTGGACTTCAAATTCAAGCAGTAAGTCCTGCCTGTCGCCCGATACGGCGTTTTCAAACAGACGTTTTGACGGTTAATATCCTTTCTCTTTTTCAATGTTCAAACAAGGGTGTCTGGTCATGGACTGCCGTTCCGGTTGTGGCGCGTGCTGCATAGCGCCTTCCATCACGTCTCCCATACCCGGTATGCCCGACGGAAAGCCTGCTGGCGAACGCTGTCTGCATCTGTCGGTCGAGTTTTTGTGCGCCTTGTTCGGCAGGGCTGAGCGGCCCGCGGTGTGCAGTCAGTTCAAGGCGGCAGAGGATGTCTGCGGTGCCGATCAGGCGGATGCCATTCGCCTGATCGGTTGGTGGGAAAAAGCCACTGCGGTGGCCTGAAAAAGTGTTTTCGAGCACAAATGCTTCTTCGGAACTTCAAAACAAGGAATAAAACAATGGGTCCGCTGTATCGCATGGCTGTTGCTTGTGGCTTCACTGTAATGCTTGCCGGAACGGCGCAGGCTGAAGAGTGGAAGGAGGTCAAGAATCAGGATGGCATCAAGGTCTCGTTGAGCGACGTGCCTGGTTCCGATTACAAGGCGTATCAGGGTATTGCGCTGATCAATGCCAGCGTAAGCAAGTTGCGTGCGCTCCAGGAGGATGTCACGGGGGCCTGCGCCTGGATCCATGAGTGCAAGTTGCAGAAAGTGCTCAAGCACGAAGGCAACAAGACCTGGACCTACAGCCAGTTCAATACTCCCTGGCCGGTGACGCCTCGCGATTCGGTACTGTTGATCACCACTCAGGAAGGTCCTGACGGGAGTGTTACCCGCAACCTAGAAGAGCAGCCTTCGTATATCCCCGAGGAGAAGGGGTATGTGCGCGTAACCGAGGTCAAGGGCTTCTGGAAAA
The DNA here is from genome assembly GCF_020312195.1 of Pseudomonas sp. P129. NCBI lineage: Bacteria > Pseudomonadati > Pseudomonadota > Gammaproteobacteria > Pseudomonadales > Pseudomonadaceae > Pseudomonas > Pseudomonas sp. P129. Next base: position 161,368 of record NZ_JAGPYS010000010.1, read on the forward strand.
TGGTGCCCAAAGGGCCGAACCAGACTGAAGTGACCTATCAGGTTCACACCGAGCCGGGTGGCAGTGTGCCGTCGATGCTGGCCAACAAGTTCGTTGTCGATGCGCCGTTCAATACCTTGAAAGCGCTCAGGGAGCGTGCCGCGCAAACCAAATGATCCGCACCGGATAGCGCGCATAAAAAAAGGGCTGCCAATGGCAGCCCTTTTTTTTGCGTGTGGCGCTTACTTGCGGTCTTGCAGGGCGACGATGTCGCGTTGCACGTTGCCGGTGTACAGCTGGCGAGGGCGACCGATCTTGTAAGGGCTGGAGAGCATTTCTTTCCAGTGCGAGATCCAGCCGACAGTCCGCGCCAGGGCGAAGATCACGGTGAACATGCTGGTCGGAATGCCGATGGCCTTGAGGATGATGCCCGAATAGAAGTCGACGTTCGGGTACAGCGAGCGCTCGATGAAGTACGGATCGGTCAGGGCGATCTCTTCGAGGCGCATGGCCAGTTCGAGTTGAGGATCGTTGGTGATGCCCAGCTCTTTCAGTACTTCGTCGCAGGTCTGCTTCATTACAGTGGCGCGCGGGTCACGGTTCTTGTAGACGCGGTGACCGAAGCCCATGAGCTTGAACGGATCGTTCTTGTCCTTGGCCTTGGCAATGAACGTGTCGATGTTCGACACATCGCCGATTTCATCGAGCATGGTCAGTACCGCTTCGTTGGCGCCGCCGTGGGCAGGGCCCCAGAGCGCTGCGATGCCGGCTGCGATACAGGCGAACGGGTTGGCGCCCGAAGAGCCTGCCATGCGCACGGTGGAGGTCGAAGCGTTCTGCTCGTGATCGGCGTGGAGGATGAAGATCTTGTCCATCGCCTTGGCCAGCACCGGGCTGATCGGTTTGATCTCGCACGGGGTGTTGAACATCATGTGCAGGAAGTTTTCCGCGTAGCTGAGGTCGTTGCGCGGGTACATCATGGGCTGACCCATGGAGTACTTGTAGACCATCGCTGCCAGGGTCGGCATCTTGGCGACCAGGCGTACCGCGGAAATCTCGCGGTGCTGCGGGTTATTGATGTCCAGCGAGTCGTGGTAGAACGCTGACAGGGCACCGACTACGCCACACATGACGGCCATCGGGTGGGCGTCGCGACGGAAACCGTTGAAAAAGGTCTTGAGTTGCTCGTGAACCATCGTGTGGTTCTTGACCACGGCCACGAACTGGGCTTTCTGCTCGGCGGTGGGCAGTTCGCCGTTGAGCAGCAGGTAGCAGGTTTCGAGGTAGTCGGACTGCTCGGCCAGTTGTTCGATCGGGTAGCCGCGGTGCAGCAGAATGCCATTGTCACCATCGATGTAGGTGATCTTCGAATCGCAAGACGCCGTGGACATGAAACCAGGGTCAAATGTGAAGCGGCCGGTGGCGGTCAGGCCGCGTACGTCGATCACGTCCGGACCCACTGTACCGGTCAGAATTGGCAGCTCGACGGGGGCAGCGCCCTCGATGATCAACTGCGCTTTTTTGTCAGCCATGTGGCCTCCTATTTATGCTTCAAATCATCAGACAGGCCCCCCACGCAGGGCCCGCATCACTATAGTGAGATAAATTCTAAAGTCAATTTGCCTAAAGTCGTGTTCCGCAAGGGCCCGGCCGTGGATTTTGCAGACGGTTTACTGCCGTTTACGCCTTTTGTCGCGGCAACGCAATGCGCTATTGGCGGTACGTCTGCGCGTTGTCATTAGTAACCTAACTGTCTATACTCGGCGTCCGACCGCCAGAGGCTTTTGGCCTGTTTCAAGGGGGTCGTCACTTCCTGGGTGGTGGGTACCTGACCAGTGCACTTCCCAACAACTTGCCCTGATTGTTAGGGGCTCTTCAGTGTGAAAAAAAGCCGTGAATAGCCAACGACCTGTAAATCTAGACCTAAGGACCATCAAGCTCCCAGTCACCGCTTACACGTCCATCCTTCACCGCATCTCCGGTGTCATCCTCTTTGTCGGTATTGCAATCATGCTGTATGCAATGGACAAGTCGCTGGCCTCCGAAGAGGGATTTGGTGAAGTCAAGGCGTATATGACCAGTCCGCTGGCCAAGCTGATCATCTGGGGACTTCTGTCTGCCCTGCTGTACCACCTGGTGGCCGGTATTCGTCACCTCATCATGGACTCGGGGGTAGGCGAGACGCTTGAAGGCGGCAAGCTGGGCTCCAAAATCGTTATCGCGGTCTCCGTGATTCTGATTCTTCTGGCGGGAGTATGGATATGGTAACCAACGTCACCAACCTGTCGCGTTCGGGTCTCTATGACTGGATGGCTCAGCGTGTTTCCGCAGTCGTGCTCGCGGCTTATTTCATCTTCCTGATCGGCTACATGGTCTTTCACCCGGGTCTGAGCTACGCCCAATGGCATGGTCTGTTCGCTCACAACGGAATGCGTATCTTCAGTCTCCTGGCCCTCGTTGCCCTTGGCGCTCACGCCTGGGTCGGCATGTGGACCATTGCGACCGACTACCTGACGCCGATGGCGCTGGGCAAGTCCGCCACTGCAGTACGTTTCCTGTTCCAGGCGGTATGCGGCGTTCTGATGTTCGCCTACTTCGTCTGGGGCGTGCAGATTCTTTGGGGTATCTGATCCATGGCTAACATTAATGCGCTTTCTTTCGACGCCATCATCATTGGTGGTGGCGGTGCCGGCATGCGCGCTGCGCTGCAGCTCGCCCAGGGCGGTCACAAGACTGCCGTGGTCACCAAGGTCTTCCCGACCCGCTCGCACACCGTATCCGCCCAAGGTGGCATCACCTGTGCAATCGCTTCCGCCGATCCGAACGATGACTGGCGCTGGCACATGTACGATACCGTCAAGGGTTCCGACTACATCGGCGACCAGGACGCTATCGAATACATGTGTTCCGTAGGTCCGGAAGCGGTCTTCGAGCTCGAGCACATGGGCCTGCCGTTCTCCCGTACCGAGCAGGGCCGTATCTACCAGCGTCCGTTCGGTGGCCAGTCCAAGGACTTCGGCAAGGGCGGGCAGGCTGCCCGTACCTGCGCTGCTGCCGACCGTACCGGTCACGCGCTGCTGCACACCCTGTATCAGGCCAACCTGAAGGCCGGCACTGTATTCCTCAACGAATACTATGCAGTGGATCTGGTGAAGAACAACGATGGCGCCTTTGTCGGCATCATCGCGATCTGCATCGAGACGGGCGAAACCTCGTACATCCGCGCCAATGCAACCGTGCTGGCGACCGGCGGTGCAGGCCGTATCTACTCGTCGACCACCAACGCCCTGATCAATACCGGTGACGGTATCGGCATGGCGCTGCGTGCCGGTGTGCCGGTTCAGGACATCGAAATGTGGCAGTTCCACCCGACCGGCATTGCCGGCGCAGGTGTACTGGTCACCGAAGGTTGCCGCGGTGAAGGCGGTTACCTGATCAACAAGCACGGCGAGCGTTTCATGGAGCGTTACGCTCCGAACGCCAAGGACCTTGCCGGTCGTGACGTTGTGGCACGTTCCATGGTCAAGGAAATCATTGCCGGTAACGGCTGTGGTCCCGATGGCGATCACGTGATGCTCAAGCTCGATCACCTTGGCGAAGAAGTGCTGCACAGCCGTCTGCCAGGCATCATGGAACTGTCCAAGACCTTCGCTCACGTCGATCCTGCGACCGCGCCGATTCCTGTCGTACCGACCTGCCACTACATGATGGGCGGCGTTGCCACCAACATTCATGGCCAGGCGATCACTCAGGATGCGGCGGGCGTCGATCAGATCATTCCTGGTCTGTTCGCGGTCGGTGAAGTGGCTTGTGTATCGGTTCACGGCGCCAACCGTCTGGGCGGCAACTCGCTGCTCGATCTGGTGGTGTTCGGCCGCGCTGCGGGTATCCACCTGGAGCAGGCTCTGCGTGAGGGCGTCGATTATGCACGCGCTTCCGAGTCCGACATCGATGCTGCCCTCGCACGCCTTGCCGGCCTGAACGAGCGCACCACTGGTGAAGACGTTGCAACCCTGCGCAAAGAACTGCAGAGCTGCATGCAGAACTACTTCGGTGTATTCCGTACTGGCGAATACATGCAGAAGGGTATTGCCCAGCTGGCTGATCTGCGCGTACGTATCGCCAACGTCAAGATCAACGACAAGAGCCAGGCGTTCAACACCGCCCGTATCGAAGCGCTTGAACTGCAAAACCTGCTGGAAGTTGCCGAAGCCACGGCGATTGCCGCAGAGCATCGTAAAGAGTCCCGCGGCGCTCACGCTCGTGAAGACTTCGAAGATCGCGATGACGAGAACTGGTTGTGCCACACCCTGTATTTCCCGGGTGACAAGAGTGTGACCAAACGTGCCGTGAACTTCTCGCCGAAAACTGTCCCGACTTTTGAACCGAAGATTCGGACTTATTAAGGGGTGACCGATATGTTGCAAGTCAGTGTTTATCGTTACAACCCTGATCAGGACGCTGCACCATTCATGCAGGAGTTTCAGGTCGATACCGGTGGCAAGGACCTGATGGTGCTGGACGTGCTGGCCCTGGTCAAAGAGCAGGATGAAGGCTTTTCGTACCGTCGCTCGTGCCGTGAAGGCGTGTGCGGTTCCGACGGCATGAACATCAACGGCAAGAACGGCCTGGCCTGCATCACGCCGCTGTCGGCTGTCGTTGCCAAGAACAAGCTGATCGTACGTCCGCTGCCGGGTTTGCCGGTTATCCGTGACCTGGTCGTCGATATGAGCATCTTCTACAAGCAGTACGAGAAGGTGAAGCCGTTCCTGCAGAACGACACGCCGGCTCCGGCCATCGAACGTCTGCAAACGCCGGAAGAGCGCGAAAAGCTCGATGGTCTGTACGAGTGCATCCTGTGCGCTTGCTGCTCGACTTCCTGCCCGTCCTTCTGGTGGAACCCCGACAAGTTCCTGGGTCCTGCTGCACTGCTGCAAGCCTACCGTTTCCTGGCTGACAGCCGTGATACTCGCACCAGTGAGCGTCTGGCTTCGCTTGATGATCCGTTCAGCGTATTCCGCTGCCGCGGCATTATGAACTGCGTCAACGTCTGTCCGAAGGGCCTTAACCCAACCAAGGCTATCGGTCACGTGCGCAACATGTTGTTGCAGAACGGCGTCTGATTCATTGCTTTATCTGTTACACCGTTACACCGAAGTGGCTACGGCGCAGGCTTCAACCGGCGCCGTAGTTTTAACCTGAGCAGTAGCTCGCAAAGCTGCGGCTCTTATTTTGAAGAAATGAGACCAGCAGGGGCATCCGGGCTGGTACCCGGACTATCTGCGTGATCCCTGGTGACTTGATACAGTCGCTGCACACGACTATTTCAGGATTGCTCTGGTGTCTTCGCCGGTGGTGTCCCCTTACCGAGGGTGACCAAGCATGCAAGAAAGCGTGATGCAGCGCATGTGGAACAGTGCCCACCTATCCGGTGGTAACGCTGCCTATGTGGAAGAGCTCTATGAGCTTTACCTGCACGACCCTAACGCTGTGCCAGAAGAATGGCGCACCTACTTTCAGAAGTTGCCAGCTGATGGCAGCTCTGCCACTGATGTATCGCACTCGACCATTCGCGATCATTTCGTGTTGCTGGCCAAAAACCAGCGCCGCGCTCAACCGGTATCCGCCGGCAGTGTGAGCAGCGAACACGAGAAGAAGCAGGTTGAAGTGCTGCGACTGATCCAGGCATATCGGATGCGTGGCCACCAGGCTGCCCAACTCGATCCGCTGGGCCTGTGGCAGCGCCCTGCGCCTGCGGATCTGTCGATCAATCATTACGGCTTGACCAATGCCGATCTTGATACGACCTTCCGTGCCGGCGACCTGTTCATCGGCAAAGAGGAAGCGAGCCTACGCGAAATTCATGAAGCGTTGCAGCAGACATATTGTCGCACCATTGGCTCCGAGTTCACTCACATCGTGGATTCCGAGCAGCGCAACTGGTTCATGCAGCGTCTCGAGAGTGTTCGTGGCCGTCCGGTGTTCTCGGCTGACATTCAGAGCCACCTGCTCGAGCGTGTTACCGCAGCCGAAGGCCTCGAAAAATACCTGGGCACCAAATACCCGGGCACCAAGCGTTTCGGTCTGGAAGGCGGCGAAAGCCTGATTCCGATGCTCGACGAGCTGATTCAGCGTTCCGGGTCCTATGGCACCAAGGAAGTCGTGATCGGCATGGCCCACCGTGGCCGCCTCAACGTACTGGTGAACACCTTCGGCAAGAATCCTCGCGACCTGTTCGACGAGTTCGAAGGCAAGAAGAAAGTGGAGCTGGGTTCCGGTGACGTCAAATACCACCAGGGCTTCTCTTCCAACGTCATGACCGCAGGCGGTGAGGTTCACCTCGCCATGGCCTTCAACCCGTCTCACCTGGAGATCGTGTCTCCGGTGGTCGAAGGGTCGGTGCGTGCACGTCAGGATCGTCGCAACGATCCGAACGGTGACAAGGTTCTGCCGATTTCCCTCCACGGCGACGCGGCCTTTGCCGGCCAGGGCGTGGTCATGGAAACCTTCCAGATGTCGCAGACTCGCGGCTTCAAGACGGGCGGCACGATCCACATCGTCATCAACAACCAGGTGGGCTTCACCATCAGCAACCCGCTGGACTCGCGTTCCACCGAGTACGCCACCGACGTTGCCAAGATGATCCAGGCGCCGATCCTCCACGTGAATGGGGATGATCCGGAAGCCGTGATGTTCGTGACCCAGCTGGCCATCGATTACCGCATGCAGTTCAAGCGCGACATCGTGATCGATCTGGTCTGCTACCGTCGCCGTGGTCACAACGAAGCTGACGAGCCGAGCGGTACCCAGCCTCTGATGTACCAGCAGATCACCAAGCAGCGCACCACGCGCGAGTTGTATGCCGAGCATCTGATCAAGACCGGCGTTCTTGACGATGCCCGCGTTCAGGCCAAGGTCGACGACTACCGCAGCGCGCTGGACAACGGTCTGCACGTGGTGAAAAGCCTGGTCAAGGAGCCGAACAAGGAATTGTTCGTCGACTGGCGTCCATACCTGGGCCATGCCTGGACTGCGCGTCACGACACCCGCTTCGATCTCAAGACCCTGCAGGAACTGTCCGCCAAGCTCATGGAGCTGCCGGAAGGCTTCGTCGTGCAGCGTCAGGTTCAGAAAATCTACGAAGACCGCCAGAAGATGCAGGCCGGTGGCTTGCCGATCAACTGGGGCTACGCCGAAACCATGGCGTACGCCACACTGGCCTTCGAAGGTCACCCGATCCGCATGACCGGCCAGGACATCGGTCGTGGTACGTTCTCGCACCGTCACGCCGTGCTGCACAACCAGAAAGACGCCGGGACCTATATCCCGCTGCAGAATCTGTACTCCGGTCAGCCACGTTTCGACCTGTACGACTCGTTCCTTTCGGAAGAGGCCGTACTGGCATTCGAATACGGTTATTCGACCACCCAGCCTGATGCACTGGTTATCTGGGAAGCCCAGTTCGGCGACTTCGCCAACGGTGCCCAGGTGGTTGTCGACCAGTTCATCACCAGCGGCGAGCACAAGTGGGGCCGTCTGTGCGGTCTGACCATGCTGTTGCCTCATGGCTATGAAGGGCAGGGGCCAGAGCACTCGTCGGCCCGTCTGGAGCGTTACCTGCAATTGTGCGCCGAGCACAACATTCAGGTGTGCGTACCGACGACTCCGGCGCAGATCTATCACTTGTTGCGTCGTCAGGTCATCCGTCCGCTGCGCAAGCCGCTGATCGTGCTGACACCGAAGTCGCTGCTGCGTCACAAGCTGGCTGTTTCGACCCTGGAAGATCTGGCCGAAGGCTCGTTCCAGACCGTCATTCCGGAAATCGACACCCTCGATCCGGCCAAGGTCACGCGTCTGGTGCTGTGCAGCGGCAAGGTTTACTACGACCTGCTGGAAAAACGCCGTGCCGAAGGGCGTGAAGACATCGCCATCGTTCGCCTCGAGCAGCTGTATCCGTTCCCTGAAGATGATTTGATGGAAACCATCGCGCCTTACACCAACCTGCAGCATGTGGTCTGGTGTCAGGAAGAGCCGATGAACCAGGGTGCCTGGTACAGCAGTCAACACCACCTGCGTCGCAGCATGGGCAACCACAAACGTGAACTCGTTCTCGAGTACGCCGGTCGTGATGCTTCTGCCGCTCCGGCGTGTGGTTACGCTTCGATGCACGCCGAGCAGCAGGAAAAACTGCTGCAAGATGCCTTCACTGTTTAACGCCTTCGCGCATTAGAAACCGAATTAAGGAATTACAGATAATGGCTATCGAGATCAAAGCCCCCTCTTTCCCGGAATCCGTTGCCGACGGCACCATTTCCAAGTGGTACAAAAAAGAGGGCGATGCGGTAAAGCGCGACGAGATGCTGGTCGATATCGAGACTGACAAGGTTGTCCTCGAAGTGCTGGCCGAAGCTGACGGCGTGATGGGAACGATCACCAAGGAAGAGGGTGCCATCGTCCTGTCCAACGAAGTGCTTGGGACATTGAATGACGGTGCTACAGCATCTGCTGCTCCGGCACCTGCTGCTGCGCCTGCCGCGGCACCTGCTTCGGCACCCGCCGCTGCACCGGCTGCAACTGCTGGCGAAGAAGACCCGATTGCTGCGCCTGCTGCGCGTCAACTGGCTGAAGAAAACGGCATCAACCTGGCCAGCGTCAAGGGCACCGGTAAAGACGGCCGTATTACCAAGGAAGACATCGTTGCTGCCGTTGAAGCGAAGAAATCCGCTCCGGCCGCTGCGCCTGCTGCCAAGCCTGCTGCTGCCGCCGCTCCTGTCGTCGCCGCTGGCGATCGCACCGAGAAGCGTGTACCGATGACCCGCGTGCGTGCAACGGTTGCCAAGCGTCTGGTCGAAGCCCAGTCGAACATGGCGATGCTGACCACGTTCAACGAAGTCGACATGACCGAAGTCATGGCACTGCGTTCCAAGTACAAGGACCTGTTCGAGAAGTCGCACAACGGCGTACGCCTGGGCTTCATGTCGTTCTTCGTCAAGGCTGCCACCGAGGCGCTGAAACGCTTCCCGGCCGTCAACGCGTCGATCGACGGTTCCGATATCGTTTACCACGGCTATGCCGACGTCGGTGTCGCGGTTTCCAGCGATCGCGGTCTGGTCGTACCGGTTCTGCGTAACGCAGAGCACATGAGCCTGGCTGAAATCGAAGGCGGCATCGCCACCTTCGGCAAGAAAGCCCGTGACGGTAAACTGTCCATCGACGAGATGACCGGCGGTACGTTCACCATCACCAATGGTGGTACTTTCGGTTCGATGATGTCGACGCCGATCGTCAACCCGCCACAGGCTGCAATTCTGGGCATGCACAACATTCTGCAGCGTCCGATGGCAGTCAATGGTCAGGTTGTGATTCGCCCGATGATGTATCTGGCGTTGTCCTACGATCACCGTTTGATCGACGGCAAGGAAGCGGTAACCTTCCTCGTGACCATCAAGAACCTGCTGGAAGATCCTGCTCGTCTGCTGCTGGATATCTGATGGAGTAGCCTCGAGCTGCAAGCCTCAAGCTTCAAGTCAGAAGCGAAAGGCGAGCAGTCGGGGCTGATGTGTTTCACCTAATTCAATAGGTCGCAAGTCGGCCTCGCGATGAAACGCGGACTGACTTGCAGCTTGCAGCTAAAAGCTCGCAGCTATAGAGGAATTCTTTTTTATGTCCCAGAAATTCGACGTGGTAGTGATTGGCGCAGGCCCTGGCGGTTATGTTGCCGCCATCAAGGCTGCGCAACTTGGTCTCAAGACTGCCTGCATCGAGAAGTATCAGGACAAAGAGGGCAAACTGGCCCTCGGCGGTACCTGCCTGAACGTGGGTTGCATTCCTTCCAAGGCACTGCTCGACAGCTCCTGGAAATTCTATGAAGCCAAGAACGGTTTCAGCGTACATGGCATCTCCACCTCCGACGTGAGCATCGACGTTCCGGCGATGATCGGCCGTAAGTCGACCATCGTCAAAGGCCTGACCGGCGGCGTTGCCAGCCTGTTCAAGGCCAACGGCGTGACCACGCTGCAGGGCCACGGCAAACTGCTGGCCGGCAAGAAAGTCGAGCTGACCGCTGCCGACGGCACTGTCGAAATCATCGAAGCGGACCATGTGATCCTGGCTTCGGGTTCGCGTCCTATCGACATTCCACCCGCTCCGGTTGATCAGAAAATCATCGTCGACTCGACCGGTGCTCTTGAATTCCAGCAGGTTCCACAGCGTCTGGGCGTCATCGGCGCTGGCGTGATCGGTCTGGAACTGGGTTCCGTGTGGGCTCGCCTGGGTGCCCAGGTCACCGTTCTGGAAGCGCTGGACAAGTTCATCCCGGCAGCCGACGAAGCGGTTTCCAAGGAAGCACTGAAAACCTTCAACAAGCAGGGCCTGGACATCAAGCTGGGCGCTCGCGTGACCGGTTCCAAGGTCGAAGGCGAACAGGTTGTGGTCAGCTACACCGACGCTGCCGGCGAACAGTCGATCACCTTCGATCGTCTGATCGTTGCCGTGGGCCGTCGTCCGGTTACCACTGACCTGCTGGCTTCGGACAGCGGTGTCGATCTGGACGAGCGCGGTTTCATCTACGTCGATGACTACTGCACCACCAGCGTACCGGGCGTATACGCCATCGGTGACGTGGTTCGCGGTCTGATGCTGGCGCACAAGGCCTCGGAAGAGGGCATCATGGTTGTCGAGCGCATCAAGGGCCACAAGGCCCAGATGAACTACAACCTGGTCCCGTCGGTTATCTACACCCACCCGGAAATCGCCTGGGTAGGCAAGACCGAACAGACCCTCAAGGCCGAAGGCGTTGAAGTCAATGTCGGTACGTTCCCGTTCGCAGCCAGTGGCCGTGCCATGGCAGCCAACGACACCGGCGGTTTCGTCAAGATCATTGCCGACGCCAAGACCGACCGTGTTCTGGGTGTTCACGTGATTGGCCCGAGCGCTGCCGAACTGGTACAGCAGGGCGCAATCGCGATGGAGTTCGGTACCAGTGCAGAGGACATCGGCATGATGGTCTTCTCGCACCCGACCCTGTCCGAGGCATTGCATGAAGCTGCACTGGCTGTGAATGGCGGCGCCATCCACATTCAGAATCGCAAGAAACGCTAAGACAACAAGAGAAACCACGGCGCAGTGCCCGTCGTTGGCCTTGCAAGCAGGGCTTACCGCGGAATCTGCGCCGGACTCGACCTCTCAGGCGGCTTCATGAGTGTCCCACGGCATTTGCGGAGTCCACCCGGAGTAGCGGTCACAGGTGGTGCGGCACGCTGACGTGCAGCACCGAATGCGCAGTACCTAAACGAAGACGGTAATAAGCATGAATCTTCACGAGTATCAGGGTAAGCAGCTGTTCGCTGAGTACGGCCTGCCAGTATCCAAGGGTTACGCGGTAGACACCCCGGAAGCAGCAGCAGAAGCCTGCGACAAGATCGGCGGGACCGAGTGGGTCGTCAAAGCCCAGGTTCACGCAGGTGGTCGCGGTAAAGCGGGCGGCGTAAAGCTGGTTCGCAGCAAGGAAGACGCTGCAGCGTTCGCTCAACAGTGGTTGGGCAAGCGCCTGGTGACTTACCAGACTGACGCCAACGGTCAGCCAGTGACCAAGATCCTGGTCGAGTCCTGCACCGACATCGCCAAAGAGCTGTATCTGGGCGCTGTGGTCGATCGTTCCAGCCGTCGTATCGTGTTCATGGCTTCCACCGAAGGTGGCGTGGACATCGAGAAGATCGCTCACGACACTCCTGAAAAGATTCTCAAGGCCACCATCGATCCACTGGTCGGCGCTCAGCCGTTCCAGGGTCGCGATCTGGCATTCCAGCTGGGTCTGGAAGGCAAGCAGGTCACTCAGTTCGCCAAGATCTTCACCGGTCTGGCCAAGCTGTTCCAGGACCATGACCTGGCATTGCTGGAAGTGAACCCGCTGGTGATCAAGGCTGACGGCGATCTGCACTGCCTGGACGCCAAGATCAACATCGACGCCAACGCCATGTACCGTCAGCCAAAGCTGAAGGGCTTCCACGATCCTTCGCAGGACGATCCTCGCGAAGCTCACGCAGCCAAGTTCGAACTGAACTACGTTGCGCTGGAAGGCAACATCGGCTGCATGGTCAACGGTGCCGGCCTGGCCATGGGTACCATGGACATCGTCAACCTGCATGGCGGCAAGCCTGCAAACTTCCTTGACGTTGGCGGCGGTGCCACCAAGGAACGCGTTACCGAAGCGTTCAAGATCATCCTGTCCGACGCCAACGTCGCTGCAGTACTGGTCAACATCTTCGGCGGCATCGTTCGTTGCGACATGATTGCCGAAGGCATCATCGGTGCAGTGAAAGAAGTCGGCGTTAAAATCCCGGTTGTTGTGCGCCTTGAGGGCAACAACGCTGAGCTGGGCGCTAAAGTACTGGCAGAAAGCGGTTTGAACATCATCGCTGCTACCAGCCTGACCGACGCTGCTCAACAAGTTGTCAAAGCCGCGGAGGGCAAGTAATGAGCGTCCTGATCAATAAAGACACCAAGGTTATCTGCCAGGGTTTCACTGGTTCGCAAGGTACCTTCCACTCCGAGCAAGCCATTGCCTACGGCACCAAGATGGTGGGCGGCGTGACACCAGGCAAGGGCGGCACCACGCACCTGAACCTGCCCGTGTTCAACACTGTGAAAGAAGCAGTAGACACCACTGGCGCAACCGCCAGCGTGATCTACGTTCCGGCTCCTTTCTGCAAGGATTCCATCCTTGAAGCAGCGTTCGGCGGCATCAAGCTGATCGTTTGCATCACCGAAGGCATCCCGACCATCGACATGCTGGAAGCCAAGGTCAAGTGCGACGAGCTGGGTGTGGTCCTGATCGGTCCTAACTGCCCAGGCGTCATCACTCCGGGCGAGTGCAAGATCGGCATCATGCCAGGTCACATTCACTTGCCAGGCAAGGTCGGCATCGTGTCGCGTTCCGGCACCCTGACTTACGAAGCTGTGAAGCAGACCACTGACGCCGGTTTCGGTCAGTCCACCTGTGTTGGTATCGGCGGTGACCCGATCCCTGGCTCGAACTTCATCGACATCCTGAAGCTGTTCCAGGAAGATCCTAAGACCGAAGCGATCGTCATGATCGGTGAGATCGGCGGTTCGGCTGAAGAAGAAGCGGCTGCCTACATCAAGGCACACGTGACCAAGCCGGTTGTTTCCTACATCGCTGGTGTGACTGCTCCTCCGGGCAAGCGCATGGGCCATGCCGGTGCAATCATCTCGGGTGGTAAAGGTACTGCAGACGAGAAATTCGCTGCACTGCAGGACGCTGGCGTGAAAACCGTGCGCTCCCTGGCAGACATCGGCAAGGCCCTGGCCGAGCTGACCGGTTGGCCGACCAAGTAAGCCTCGCTTGCTTTTCGGGTAATCGACAAAAGCCACCTCCGGGTGGCTTTTGTTTGGGCGGGTGAAAAGACCGCGGGGCGTTCTGGCCCTGTTTCCTTCTATGGATTGTTATTCATATGCCATTCCTGGCGGGTCAACTCCCATATCTGCTCCTGTGTGGCCCCGCAGACAAACTGCGCTTCCTGCACCGCCACCAGGCGCATGCCTTCGCGCCGCGACAGGCGGCACGACGCTTCATTCAAGGCCGATTTGGCCACGCGCAACACGGGGCGTTTGAGGGTTTCAAACCAGAAACGGTCGATGGCCACGCAGACCTCCGACATCAGGCCCAGCCCCTGATAAGGTGGGGATAGCCAGAACCCGCGATTGTTGTCCTCTTCATCCATCATGCACGCGGCACCGATCAGATGATCCTGTTCGCCGCGAAGGCGAATCGACCAGTGCCATTCCTCACCGTTCTGCATGGCCGGCAAGGCGTCCTCGCGGATATAACGCAGCGCTTCTCCGTCCGGATAAGGCCAGGGCACGTGGTGAGTCAGATAACGCACCACTTCCCACTGGTTGAACAGGCTTTGCATCGCTGCGGCGTCGTCAAGCTGCAAGGGCTGCAGGACCAGGCGCGGCGTGAACAGGGTCGGTGTGGGTATCGCGCTCAGATGGGTGATGTCAGGCATGGAAATAAGCTGCCGGGTATAGAGAGGAGGCCCAATCTATCCGTTAGGAAACGGCTGGTCTGTCAGGCATTTCTGGTTTTACAGCGGCTTTTGCAATTGCCAGTTCAAGGTGCGTCGTCGGGTGGCTCGCCCTGAGACAGTGCATTTTCCAGCGAAGTTGGCTACCCTGTCCGCCGTTTTTGCGTTGCCCTCACGAGGGGCGTTTCGCAAGGTACTGCCACGTCTTACGCCGACGGGCTGCGTCTGCCCCATTCATGGGTGACGTCCCATCCCTTATTTCGATTCCGTGTGGTCCCTCGTAATGAAAGTGTTGAAAGGCCAGGACATCCTGGCACTCGGTTTTATGACATTTGCCCTGTTCGTCGGGGCTGGCAACATCATCTTTCCCCCCATAGTGGGTCTGCAGGCCGGGCCGCATGTATGGATGGCGGCGCTGGGCTTTCTGGTCACCGCGGTTGGCTTGCCGGTCATTACCGTGATCGCTCTGGCCAGGGTCGGGGGCGCGATGGATGCCCTGAGCAGTCCGATTGGCAAGATCGCCGGCGGGGCGCTCGCTGCCGTCTGCTACCTGGCGGTCGGCCCTTTGTTCGCCACTCCGCGTACCGCTACGGTCTCGTTCGAAGTCGGTCTGGCGCCGCTGACCGGCGACACCCCGATGGCATTGTTCCTCTACAGTCTGGTGTATTTTCTGGTGGTGTTCTGGGTTTCGCTGTACCCGGGGCGCTTGCTCGATACCGTCGGACGCTTTCTGGCGCCGCTCAAGATCATCGCGCTGGCAGTGCTGGGCATCGCGGCATTCGCCTTGCCGGCAGGCGGAATAGGGGAGGCGGAGCCCGCGTACGCCGTAGCACCGTTTTCCCAGGGCTTCATCAATGGTTACCTGACCATGGATACGCTGGGGGCGCTGGTCTTCGGTATCGTCATCGTCAACGCGATCCGCTCTCGCGGTGTCGAATCGCCCCGTCTGATCACGCGTTACGCGATCATTGCCGGGCTGATTGCCGGAGTCGGGCTGGCGCTGGTGTATGTCAGCCTGTTTCGCCTCGGTTCCGGCAGCCACGCCGTGGCGGCAGGTGCCAGCAACGGAGCGGCGGTTCTGCATGCCTACGTACAGCACACCTTCGGTTCGCTGGGCAGCGGATTCCTGGCCGTGCTGATTTCCCTGGCGTGTCTGGTCACTGCGGTAGGCCTGACCTGTGCCTGCGCCGAATACTTTGCCAAGGTGCTGCCGCTGTCCTACAGAACGCTGGTGATCATCCTCGCCGTGTTCTCGTTGCTGGTGTCCAATCTCGGGTTGACCAAACTGATCCAGTTTTCGATTCCGGTGCTCACGGCGATTTACCCGCCATGCATCGTTCTGGTCGCGCTGAGCTTCTGCAAGGAGCTCTGGCAGAGCCAGGGACGTGTGGTGGCGCCTGTGATGCTGGTTTCGCTGGTGTTCGGCCTGATCGATGCGCTGAAGGGCGCCGGTTTCGGCGACGCGCTGCCCGATGTTCTGAGCCATCTGCCGCTGGGTGATCAGGGGCTTGCGTGGCTGGTGCCTGCTGTTGTCACGCTGGCAGTTGCAGTGGTGGTCGACAGGGTCATGGGCAAACGCAGCGAGGCGCTGGCTTGAAGGCCGTGCTTTAGACGATTGCGCAGGAAAAAACGTGTTGCATGAAGAGGCCCGCTATAAGCGGGCCTCTTTAGTTCTGCGAGCGTCTCAGCCTTACTTGGTGGCTGGTGCTGCTTCTGGCGCCTTGTTGGCGTTTTCATTGGTGCGCTGCTGAGCGGCTTCAGCGTTCTTCTGAGCGGCTTCCTGGCTTTCCTTGGCCGCGTCATTCACTTTTTCCTGAGCCTTTTCCATCGACTCCTGGGATTGCTGAGCTGCCTTGTTGGCATCTTGCTGGGTGTTTTCGGACTTTTTGTCACAGGCGGCAAGGCCCAGGGTGGCAGAAAGCATCAAGGCATAGGCTAAAGATTTACGCATGGGGTGTTTCTCCTTATTGATTATTCACGAGCCTAAGAGCCTGCCCCTGAGGGTTAAGTTCCACCGGTGACGACAATAATGGAGGGCGTTGTTTCACGGTCGTTACAGGCTGATCAAAGCGCGCCGGTCATGAGCCGTTCCGGCAAGCTCCGAGCAGGCTGGTGTGCCTCGTGCCCGATGCACGAAACACGCTCCAGGCATCATTGGCTCTTGAAATCCCCGACCCAGCCCCCACCTTGATGACTACCCGCTGTCACACAGGCTGCTGCCTGACCGTGACGGCTTATACCATCCAGATCGGAGTTTGATGATTATGAGTGTGGAAACTCAAAAGGAAACCCTGGGCTTCCAGACCGAGGTAAAGCAACTGCTGCACCTCATGATCCATTCGCTGTATTCCAACAAGGAAATTTTCCTTCGCGAATTGATCTCGAACGCGTCTGACGCGGTCGACAAATTGCGTTTTGAAGCGTTGTCCAAGCCCGAGTTGCTGGAAGGCGGCGCGGAGCTGAAAATTCGTGTGAGCTTCGACAAGGACGCGAAGACCGTTACGCTTGAAGACAACGGCATCGGTATGAGCCGTGAAGACGTGATCACCCACCTGGGCACGATCGCCAAGTCCGGCACCGCCGATTTCATGAAAAACCTGTCGGGCGACCAGAAGAAGGACTCGCACCTGATCGGTCAGTTCGGTGTGGGCTTCTACTCGGCGTTCATCGTTGCCGATCAGGTCGAAGTGTTCAGTCGTCGTGCCGGCACGCCAGCGAGCGAAGGTGTGCACTGGTCTTCCAAGGGCGAAGGCGAGTTCGAAGTCGCCACCGTCGACAAGGCTGATCGTGGCACCCGTATTGTTCTGCACCTGAAAAACGGTGAAGAGGAATTCGCTGACGGCTACCGCCTGCGCAACATCATCAAGAAATACTCCGACCATATCGCCTTGCCGATCGAGCTGCCCAAAGAGCAGGCTCCGGCAGCCGAAGGCGAGGAGCCTGCGGCGCTGGAATGGGAAACCGTCAACCGCGCCAGCGCGCTCTGGACCCGTCCGCGCACCGAGGTGAAGGACGAGGAGTACCAGGAGTTCTACAAGCACGTCGCGCACGACTACGAGAACCCGCTGAGCTGGAGCCATAACAAGGTCGAAGGCAAGCTGGAATACACCTCGCTGCTGTACGTGCCTGCGCGTGCGCCGTTTGATCTGTATCAGCGCGAAGCACCGCGTGGTCTCAAGCTCTACGTGCAGCGCGTTTTCGTGATGGATCAGGCCGAGTCGTTCCTGCCGCTGTACATGCGCTTCGTCAAGGGCGTGGTCGACTCCAATGACCTGTCGCTGAACGTTTCCCGCGAAATCCTGCAGAAAGACCCGATCATCGACTCGATGAAGTCGGCGCTGACCAAGCGCGTGCTGGACATGCTGGAGAAGCTGGCGAAAAACGAGCCCGAGAAGTACAAGGGCTTCTGGAAAAACTTCGGTCAGGTCCTCAAGGAGGGTCCGGCAGAAGACTTCGCCAACAAGGAAAAAATCGCCGGTCTGCTGCGTTTCGCGTCGACGTCCGACGACAGCGGCGAACAGAGCGTTTCCCTGGCCGAGTACCTGGCGCGCGCCAAGGAAGGTCAGGACAAGATTTACTACCTCACTGGCGAATCCTACGCACAGGTCAAGAACAGCCCGCACCTTGAGGTCTTCCGCAAGAAAGGCATTGAAGTGCTGTTGCTCACCGATCGTATCGACGAGTGGCTGATGAGCTACCTGAGCGATTTCGATGGCAAGGGCTTTGTGGATGTGGCGCGTGGTGACCTGGACCTGGGCAATCTCGACTCCGAAGAGGACAAGAAGGCTCAGGAAGAGATCGCCAAGGACAAGGAAGGCCTGATCGAGCGCCTGAAAACCGCGCTGGGCGATTCGGTGAGCGAAGTGCGGGTTTCCCATCGCCTGACCGATTCGCCTGCAATTCTGGCCATTGGCGAGCAGGATATGGGGCTGCAGATGCGTCAGATTCTGGAAGCCAGCGGGCAGAAAGTGCCGGATTCCAAGCCTATCTTCGAATTCAACCCTGCCCACCCGTTGATCGGCAAGCTCGATGCCGAACAGAGCGAAGACCGCTTCGGCGATCTGTCGCACATCCTGTTCGATCAGGCTGCGCTGGCCGCTGGTGACAGCCTCAAGGATCCGGCCGCTTACGTGCGTCGTCTGAACAAGTTGCTGGTAGAACTGTCGGTTTGATAGCCGGTTGACAAGAAACCCGCCTCGGCGGGTTTTTTGTTTCAGTTCCCGCGACACGTCTTTCATCTCTCCAACGATCAGGAGTCAGTAATGAGCAGCACTATCGAAATTCGTTCTGTGGTCTATCAGATTGATGGTCAATCTTATGAAAGCCGCCTGGTATACGACACAAAAGCGACTGCTGCACAGCCAGGTCTGTTGATGGCGCC
The DNA here is from genome assembly GCF_020312195.1 of Pseudomonas sp. P129. Classification (NCBI taxonomy): domain Bacteria; kingdom Pseudomonadati; phylum Pseudomonadota; class Gammaproteobacteria; order Pseudomonadales; family Pseudomonadaceae; genus Pseudomonas; species Pseudomonas sp. P129. The sequence continues at coordinate 179,776 of NZ_JAGPYS010000010.1, forward strand.
CAACTGGATGGGTGTCAGCCAGGGTGCCGAAGACATTGCCAAAGCCGTGGCCGAGAAGGGCTACGTGGTATTGCTGGCTGATCTTTATGGCCAGCAGATTCGCCCGAGTAACAATGACGAAGCAGGCGCCGCCATGACGCCGCTGAAGAACGACCGTGGTTTGTTGCGCAAGCGCATGCAGGCAGGTCTCGATCAGTTGCTGAGTCAGGCGGATGTTTCGCTGGATGTAAGCAGAATCGCAACGTTCGGCTTCTGCTTTGGCGGCTGCTGCTCGCTGGAGCTGGCGCGTACCGGTGCCGAGCTGAAAGCCGCGATCTCCTTCCACGGCACGCTGGACACACCCAATCCGGCTGACGCCAAAAACATCAAGGGCTCGGTGCTGGTCCTGCACGGTGCTTCTGACCCGTTGGTGCCGAAAGAGCAACTGCCGGCTTTCGAAGATGAAATGAACGCCGCTGGCGTGGACTGGCAGCTATACAGCTACGGCGGCGCATTCCATTCCTTCACCGATCCGCACGCCAACGTGCCGGGGATGATGATGTACGATCCCAAAGTGTCGAGTCGCGCGTTCAAATCCATGCATGACCTGCTGAACGAAGTGTTCGGCTGAAGGAACACTGTCCCCGCAGGCGTGCTGGAGAACACTGTCGTGCCCATGCCCCGCGTGGACATGCCGTTCTGGACGCTCTGCGTCCTCTTTCGACGCAGAGCGTCGTGAACTGCATTCCCACGCTGGCGCGTGAGGAACGAGAGGTGTTCGGAAAATCCATCTCTCGCAGGCGCGCCGGAGAACACTATCGTGCCCATGCTCCGCGTGGGCATGCCGTTCTGGACGCTCTGCGTCCTCTGCTGCATTCCCACGCTGGAGCGTGAGGAACGAGAGGTGTTCTGAAGATCCATCTTCCCGCAGGCGCGCCGGAGAACACTATCGTGCCCATGCTCCGCGTGGGCATGCCGTTCTGGACGCTCTGCGTCCTCTGCTGCATTCCCATGCTGGAGCATGAGCAGCGAGAGGTGTTCTGAAGATCCATTGTCCCCGTAGATATACCGAAGAACACTAGCCACTTTGCCCGACTCACAAAAAAGGCGCCTTGAAACAGACTGTGTGAAAACCTAGCAATCTTTGCAGCGGTCAAAGAAAATGCTCCGTATCGAAAGGTACGGAGCATTTTTCGTTATGGCCTACATCCA